>NZ_OANU01000004.1 GCF_900089835.1 Vibrio thalassae
AAAAGGTTCATTATTGAAACGATTAATGACCAATTAAAGAATATATCTCAAATAGAGCACTCAAGGCATCGCAGCTTACATGGTTTTATGTTGAATTTACTTGGCGGACTAATCGCTTACTGTCTGAAACCAGAAAAGCCATCACTCAACATCACAAACACTGAAAAGACAGGATTGATGGCGATGGCTTAAACCGATCTCAGGTTATTTAAAGTGGATTAACCTATGAAATGTGACCAGAAAATTGCTGCCCAGATCATTGAGGCTAGGCCAATCGCCAGCAGTACTGCAGCAGAGCCTAAATCTTTTGCACGACCTGACAGTTCATGGCGCTCTAACCCGATGCGATCAACAACCGCCTCGACAGCAGAGTTCATCAGTTCGACAATCATTACAAACAGCACACTGCCGACTAAGGCCACTTTTTGGAACAGCGTTACATCGACAGCGATAGCGATGATAATAGATGCAATAAGCGCAACCAGTTCTTGGCGAAATGCAGCTTCGTTTTTCCACGCGGCTATTAATCCGAGCCAAGAATATCGTGTAGCAAGGATGATTCGTTTTATACCGGTGTTTTTTTGTATTTCACTCATAGTGTTAGTTCAGCTTCATAGTTAAGGCATCGTTGCGGTTATTCGCATTTTTGTCGTCTACTGATTTTGAAATATTAGCGATCATTTGAAAATCTTGGTGAGTCCAAATCTCTTTCTCTTTCAGTGCGGCGGGCAGTATATCAAACGAATCGATCTTGTCAGCAGCAACAAGCTGCAATTGGCCGTACTGTTCGAGGTCGCTCAAGGCTTGCAGTGAAAGAGGGGTACCTTTTGTGACACCATTTGGGATTAAATCTAAGCTGTAATGGTAATCACGAGTTTTAACCACCCATTTTTCCGGTAAACGCTTGTTGCTATCCCACCAAATGCCATCGAGTTTCTTAAGCTGTTCTATTGTGGTGTCTTCATCTTGTGCATCCAACATCTTTAGGTACTTCCTAAAGTACTGCGGAAACAGTACAACAAAGGCATCTTGACTAATATCAGGATTGATCTTGATTATTTCCATCGCAATTAATGCACCAAGCATGTTTGAATACAGGTCTTCAGGTGAGAATGCGGATGGGTATTCTTTAAACCCACCGACTGACACTAATCCGTACCATTGGCCAATTTCATGCCATTGGGCAAGGCGGAAGGCAAGCAGTCCTGCGAGTTTGGCTTCTTCGTTATTGGCTGAGTCAAGCTTGTCTAAGTTATTGAATACAATTCGGCGCGTGCGAAGTTCAGGCGTCAGCGCCAATTCCAATGCGTCGCTGTCACGATTTTTGATGCTATGGTAAAGATAGAGAGTGAAATCTGCGGTGTCTCTCACGTGAGCGGTATCGATAAAGCCACCCTTATTAGTGAATATTAACCCGTTTACTTCGTCAGATGTGCCAATAAGACTGCCTATCACACTGGAAGACCCATCATTAAATACATGCGCATCAACGTCTTCGGTATTCAGAACGTTCTTAATGGAGTAGAAAGGAACAGGAACACTTCCTAGCTCAGCTTTCAAGCCTGTTCCGAAGGCGCAACATGGTCTTATCCCTACTGGTACCGTATTTACGTCGGCAACGCTGGGCTGAATGGACGCAAAAGCCAGACTAAGTAGTAATAATATTCTTTTCATAATCATCCAGAAATCAGTATGTGGAACGAAAAAACGGCAAAGTGTGCAGTTTACACAGCCTTGCGTTGTCAAAAAAATGCAAGAATTTATGGTGACGATAATAAATCAATAACTTAAAAAAATTACCATTTTGTGCCATTCGCCATTTCAACGTGGTTTCGTCCTCGTTTTTTCGCCGCATAAAGTGCTTCGTCAGTCTGTTCGAGTAGATGTTGTGGAGCGTTTGGCTGCTCATCGAGACGCTGAAACGCGACGCCTATTGAAACGGTTAAAATGCGATAAGGGTCGTTGCCTGAATGAGTAATATTGAGTTTTTCGACTTCTTGTCGCATTTTTTGCGCCAAAACCATACTTTCTTGTGGTGATGTGTTGAGGAGAAGCGCACAAAATTCTTCGCCGCCTATTCTTGCTACCAAGTGCCCACAAGGAGACAGCACTTGTTTCAATGCTTGTGCCACGTAACGCAGCGCAAAGTCACCCTGAACATGTTCATAGGTATCGTTGTATTGTTTAAAATGGTCGACGTCTATCATCATAATGGTAATGCTAGTAACAAAAAGACGTTCTGTACTGTGTGCAAGTTCGGACATAAACGGGCGACGGTTAGGAAATCCCGTCAGCTCATCGGTCTCTGCCGCAATATGCAATCTGCGATTAGTTTCTATCAGCTCAGCTTGTAAGGCTGTCATTTCGTTTTGGTTTTTCAAACGGATATGGGGCTCGCTTACGGTGGTGGATAACCGACTCAAGATGGTGGTTTGAGTTTGGCTCCACGGCTTTGGGTGATGCAGAATCGAAGCCGTGAGAATACCAAACACCGATTGGCCATCAATCAGAGGAAACAGAACAATAGAAGCGACGTGATGAGTTTTGAGTAACGCATATTCGGCGGTAGCGCTTTCTCTTACCGACTCAATATCGTCGAAGATGATCGGTTCTAGCGACCATAGTCGTCGTTGCAATAAGGTCATCGCATCAATGTTAAATTTGTCCTCTAACGAGCTTTTGGAGCCGTCGGCACGCCACGAATAACGAACTAATGTTGAGTTGTTTTGTATCGAGACGATGCTGATACGGTCGATTTCCAGCACTCGACCAATTGGCTCAAACGCACCGTACATCACATCGGTCACATTCTCTTCATTACAGGTTAGAATGTTCAGGGACATATCTGCCAAAATACGGTGCAGTTTACTCTGTATTTTGTACGCCTGGGTTTGCTTTTCTACACAATGCCTAAGTTGATTTTGATGCTGTAGTAGTTGACGTTCGGTCCTTTTCTGCGCTGCGATAGCATTTCGAGATGAGTTGTTCAGATTTTGCAGTGCTTGAGCGACAAAAGCCAGTTCATCGTTACGGTCGGTAAAGCCTTGTGGTAACGTGATTTTCCGTGACGTTCTCGGGTTGATACTTTTAGACACATTACACAGGTCTAATAGCGGAGTCGTAATAAGCTTGCCAATAACAACCACGACCACAATTAAGATGATGCCCGCTTCAATCACGTTGACGAACAACCCCAAAGCGAGTTTAGAGAGCACCTCTTGTTGAATGATTTGCTCGTCCACCATATATGAGATATTTCCAAGGTAACGACCGTTGTACTTTATATCTAATATGTAGGGAGGTGAGTTGAGTTTGGGGGACAGGTTGGCGTCTAAATAGGTACCGTTGACGCCAGTAAGACGAATGTTACGAATATAATCATCCTCACCAAGACTTAACATGAGTTGATTCAGTTGAGAGAGGTCAAGGTCCCATAACGACTCGGCGATAGGATGGGTGAGAGAGTGCACATGAACACGTGCACGTTTGTTGATGTCTTGCATCTCTTGTTGATAGTCGACGAAGGCTTGTACACCAACATTGAGAATGGTTAACGCTCCCGTGACGATGATCAAAATAGTAGTGACTTTTTTTCGGATGGACATCGCATTAAAGTGCTGCATGAGCAATTTACTCGCGCTTAACAACAAAGGGGTTAATCGGATTAGCAAAAATATCGATATTTTTGAAATCTATGCTGCTTCAGGCACGTTCTTCGAGTATGGTGAAAAGCGCTGATGGGTAGCCAATAACTTGAAATAAATTGAATTTTGTCCGTTGCGGCCAGCGATGTTCCTGTTTGTGATGGTATATTTTTACCAGTTGTAGACCGACGGCAGTAAAGTGTCCCCCTCCCAATGAGGTTATTTGTCCCGATTTCAGTTCCGACAACACTCGCGGTGAAGTGTTGATGGTGCTAATAAAGACATCCTTTCCTACAGTCAGCCCTGCTTCTTTAACCGCTCTTTGTGCGCCAAAAGCCATATGATCATTGGCTGTCCAAATATAGTGAGCCTGAGGGTGGCGTTTGAGGAGTATCTTGGTTTGATCATAAGCGAGGTCTTCTCTCCAATCGCCGTATACTCGTTGGGCTACCATCGTATCTTCATGTTGTATTACAAACGCCATCGCTCCAGCTTCACGATGGTGAGAGGCCGGGGTGTTTTTGTCACCAGAAATAATAACAAAGGCACCTTGTTGGTCTTGTCCTTTCTGATATAAATCTTTTGCGGTGAGGTAACCAATATTAAAGTTATTGGGGATCAGCCCAGGTAGCAGCCGTGAGCTCCAAATAGGGTCTGTTCGCAGTCTTTGCTTTTGTGATGATTCAAGGTCGTTGAGCACGAAGGTGACGAAGCAATCAGACTCCGACAAGCTATCAAGTAGCGCGAGTCCACGGTATTTTTGATTCACTAAAATGACGTAATCTGGCTTAGGCGAGGTTTGCACTCGCGCGGCAAGCAGTTGCTGAGTCAAAATAGGGTCACGATTGCCGTGAATGATTTCTAACGTAATTTCGAGCGATTGTGCTGCGGCCACTGCATACCCATCAACATCCCCATCAACATCCCCCCAAAAACTTTCATCCGCAAAGCCGGGGTTGACGAACAGAACCCGAGCTGTGGTGCTTTCGTTTGTTGGGCTTTGGTTCGCATTCGCCAGAATGGGGCTGAAAGCGATCAATAAGCTTAATAACGACCGAATGGGTATCCAAACCATAATAACACTCCCTGTGTTAGAGAAATTATGGGAGTTAGATCACGTTAAGTCGAATTACTTAGCGCAAATTTATTCAGGATTGATCGCGTTTTTTTATTTCTTAAACGTTTTTGTAGTTTTGAAAATGAGGGAAGAAAACGCATCAGCCGCTAGGCAGCGCGACTGATGCTGGTGTACTTAAAGGCTGAGAGATTTGGCTTTTAAAATTCGTTTTGCCCATGTCCTTGCGGGATGCAAATCGGATAATACATCAACAGGTAGGGGGAGAGGGTCTCCGCAAATTTCAGAGATCAAAAGCTCGGCGAGAAGTGGCGCAGAACTGAGCCCTCGAGATCCTAAACCCAGCATGCAATAGAGGCCGCTATAATTGGGAAGCTGATTTAACGCTTTCTCTTCCTCACAGTAGCTGGCATTCAATGCGTCAAAATCACACAATTGACCCACAAAAGGTAAATGGTCACGACTCACTGTGCGAATGCCTTGTCTCGACTGATTATCAGAAGTATCGACATCATTAACCCATCCAACATTTTGGACACAGTGATACAGTTTCTCTGCGTTTTCCATTTGTGCTTGTGGGTCAAACTCGCAGTCGATATGTTGCCTATCATAGCTCGCGCCGATGCAGTGTGAGTGGGTCTTTGGGTTATGAGGTGTCATATAGCCGTCATAGCACAAGACGGACTTTAGCGACTTAAGCTTTTCTGTTGTCTGAATATGACTAACTTGCCCTTTTACTGCTGTAAGATGAAGCTTCTCTGTTTGTTTGATAGTGTTAAATTTATGGCCGTTAGCGATGATAACGGTGTCAAATAGAGACTGATGCACGCTTCCGTCTACCAAGATGACCTGCCATTTGTCGTCTTGAGTTTGTTTTAGCTCAGCCACTTGCGAATTAAAGTGAACGCGACTTTGTCCATTATTCACAGCACTTTGGATAAGGCCTTGAGTAAGCTCCGCTGGGGATAGCCAACCACCAAGAGGGTAGTGAATACTCGCATGAGGTGAAGGTAAACCTATGGTCTCTGAGGTTTGCTCCTGATCCAACTTATGGATAAGTGATGCCGGAAAGCCTCCTGACAGCATACGTTCAAGTTTAGCCGTGGATTTCTCGTCCCACATCAGTTGTGTCACACCACACCAGTCGTGATCATAAGGGATGGTGTCAGCGGCTTGCTGTGCAAACTGGCGAGCATATATGAACGCTGGGGCAAACACTCTCGATACCCCTTTGTGTTCACCATTAAGCAGTGGATAGACTGCGCCTTGCTTGTTTCCAGACGCCCCTTGAGCGGGTTCGCTGTCTTTACAAAACAGTTGGCTGTCAATGCCTCGGTTTGCTAATGCTTTTGTTAGGCAAGCACTGGCAATACCGCCTCCAATAATCGCAACGTGCTTAGGCACATTTTTATTCGAGCGATAGTAGAGAGAATGATAGTTGGTGAATGGTGCTTTTTGTGCGATTTGGCCGACAATCATGTCACGTTTAGTACCAAAACCTTTGGCTTTTCGCATATCAAAACCGGCTTCGATTAGACCTCGGCGGACAAATCCAGCAGCCGTGAACGTCGCACAAGTGCACTCTTGTTTACCAAGCTTAACCATGCCGTTGAACAACTCTTGATTCCACATCTCTGGATTCTTACTTGGCGCAAAGCCATCTAAGAACCAACAATCCACGACACCTTCTTTAGGCGTTGGCACCAGTGGCATGCAGTCTTTGATATCGCCAAACCAAAGATCCAGCGTGATCGCGCCATCCGCTAGGACAATACGATGACACTCAGGGACCGCCATAGGGTAATGTGCTTGCAACTGCTCGGCATACGGTGCGAGCTCTGGCCAAGCTTTATGGGCTTTTTCGAGGTCGGTTTTCGATAGAGGGTATTTCTCAAAGCTAATAAAATGCAGTTCTTGAAGTGTCGCCTCTGGATGACTCATTCGGAATTGTTCAAACCATTGCCACACGGCCAGGAAGTTGAGGCCGGTTCCAAACCCGGTTTCCGCAATGACAAAACGTCGCTGGTCGAAATCCTGCCAACGCTCTGGAAGGCGATTTTGTTTCAAAAAAACATAACGTGTTTCTTCTAACCCATTGACATTAGAGAAGTAAACGTCGTCAAATTGGTCCGAAACTGGGGTTCCCGACTCATTCCAGTCGAGTTGAGCGTGAGTGATGGAAGTCATAATATTGACACTTAACTTGTGTTATACCCGTTACTAGAAAGTTATCACAACTACAGTTATTAGGGCATCAGTAACATTTATTGATGCGGATTGTACGAATTTATAGGAAAGCTGACCACTTATATCCTGTATCTTCGTTATCATTTGGCAGTATTTGAATTTATAGGAAAGTCACATGAAACGAGTCGTAATTACCGGTATGGGTATTGTTTCGAGCATCGGTAACAACGTAGAAGAAGTTTTAGCGTCTCTAAAAGCAGGCCGTTCTGGTATTAACGCCTCTGAGCAGTTCAAAGAGATGGGCCTTCGTTCTCAAGTGTGGGGTGACCTGAAAATCAACCCAGCTGAGCACATCGACCGTAAGAAAATGCGCTTTATGGGTGATGCTGCGGCGTACGCTTATCTGTCTATGGAACAGGCAATTGCTGATTCTGGCTTAACAGAAGATCAAGTATCAAATGACCGTACCGGTATTGTTGCTGGTTCTGGTGGTGCTTCAGCACTAAACCAAACACTCGCGGTAGACACTATTCGCGAGAAAGGTGTGAAGCGTGTAGGTCCTTACATGGTACCTCGTACCATGTCTTCGACTGTTTCTGCATGTTTGGCGACTCCATTTAAAATCCGTGGTGTGAACTACACGATGAGCTCTGCATGCGCAACGTCAGCGCACTGTATTGGCCACGCGATGGAACTGATTCAACTTGGCAAACAAGACATCGTATTTGCTGGTGGTGGTGAAGAGCTTGATTGGACGCAAACGATGATGTTTGACGCAATGGGCGCACTATCAACGAAATACAATGACACGCCAGAAAAAGCTTCACGTACTTACGATGCAAACCGTGACGGTTTTGTTATCTCTGGTGGCGGCGGCATGGTAGTTGTCGAGGAACTTGAGCACGCTCTAGCTCGTGGCGCGAAGATCTACGGTGAGATTGTAGGTTACGGTGCAACGTCTGATGGCTACGACATGGTGGCGCCATCTGGCGAAGGTGCAGTACGTTGTATGAAGATGGCAATGCAAGATGTGGACGTGATTGATTATGTCAACACTCACGGTACATCGACACCAGTGGGTGATGTTAAAGAGCTTGGCGCAATTCAAGAAGTGTTCGGTGGCAATAGCCCAGCCATTTCTGCGACCAAAGCGATGACAGGTCATGCACTGGGCGCGGCGGGTGTTCATGAAGCAATCTACTCAGCGCTAATGCTACACCACGGCTTTATTGCACCAAGCATTAACGTTGAAGAACTGGACGAAGCGGCTCACGGTCTAGACATTGTAACGGAAACTCGCGAACAAGAACTGAACACCGTAATGTCAAACAGCTTTGGTTTTGGTGGTACGAACGCAACGTTGGTCTTAAAAAAGTACCAAGGCTAAGACTAGATAATTCGTTATTTTGATTTCCAGAGCTGATCAGTGAATACTGATCGCAGACGCAATTTTTAGCCCCTGGAGAGCGGGCTAGAATCCTTTTGTTCTGGATATTGCCCAGCCACTATTGGCTGGGCATTTTTCTATCTACGGGATTTGAAAAGAGTTCACTCGACACTGTAGTGAAGATCTTGCACAATTCACCGCTAGGTAAGGACAACACCCTTTGGACAAAACAATGAAGATTATTGTTGATGAAGCAATGCCTTATGCTGTCGAACTGTTCGAGCAGCTAGGTGAAGTGATAGCAAAACCAGGACGTGAGCTCACGGCTGACGACCTGATTGACGTTGATGCGTTGATGATTCGTTCGATTACAAAAGTAAATGAATCATTGTTAGAAAAAGCGAGCAAATTGAAATTTGTCGGTACAGCGACAGCAGGCATGGATCATGTTGATCAAGCATTGTTGCAACAGCGTGGTATCTTTTTCACTGCAGCACCAGGTTGTAATAAGGTTGGTGTTGCGGAATACGTGATCAGTAGTTTGATGGTAATTGCTCAGCAACAAGGCTTTTCTGTTTTTGATAAAACCGTTGGTATCGTTGGCTGTGGTCAAGTAGGAAGCTACCTTCAAAAATGTTTACAAGGCATTGGTATTAAGGTTCTGCTTAACGACCCTCTTAAGCAGCAACAAGGCGATAGCCGTGAATTTACCGATCTAGATGTACTTTTGGAGCAATCTGATGTCGTAACGATGCACACGCCAATCACACGAGATGGTGAATTTCCGACTCATCACTTAATCGATGAAGCGCGTTTAAACAATTTTAGATCTGACCAAATCTTAATAAATGCAGCACGAGGCCCTGTGGTGGATAATGCTGCTCTAAAGCAACGATTGCTGAAGAAAGATGGCTTTACTGCCGTTCTTGACGTGTTTGAGTTTGAACCAGTAGTTGATTTCGACCTGCTTCCTCTGTTAACGTTCGCGACCCCTCATATCGCAGGCTATGGTTTAGAGGGTAAAGCTCGTGGGACTACGATGATCTTCAATAGCTATTGCGAGTTTTTGCAGCTATCTGAACGCGCGAATCCAGATGCTTCATTGCCTATTGCCCCTATTCCACAAATTACATTAGATAGAGAGTGGGACGAGGCGACGCTGCATAGTATGACTCAGATCATCTATGATGTACGCAAAGATGACGCGATTTTCCGCCGTGAAATTCACAACGAAAATGGCTTTGATAAAATGCGCAAAAATTATTGGGATAGGCGTGAATATGGCGCCATCCTTGTTAAGGGTAGCGACGCATGTAACTTAGCGCCTTTAGCAGAACTAGGATTTCAAATCGAGGTAACCAATGAGCCAACAATTTAATATCGCTGTATTTGGAGCGACCGGTGCTGTAGGTGAAACTATGGTGGAAGTGCTTCAAGAACGTGAATTTCCAATGGGTAACATTTACTTGCTGGCCAGTGAGCGTAGCGAAGGTAAAACCTATCGCATCAATGGTAAAACCGTACGCGTAGAAAATGTTGAAGAGTTTGATTGGTCTCAGGTTCACATCGCTCTGTTTTCTGCTGGTGGTGAGCAATCCGCAAAATGGGCACCGATCGCGGCAGATGAAGGTGTCGTGGTTATCGATAACTCTTCACATTTCCGTTACGACTATGATGTACCCTTGGTTGTGCCTGAAGTGAACCCAGAAGCGATTGCAGAGTTTCGTAATCGTAACATTATTGCTAACCCAAACTGTTCAACCATTCAAATGTTGGTGGCGTTGAAGCCTATTCACGACGCTGTTGGTATTGATCGCATTAATGTCACGACGTATCAATCGGTATCTGGTGCAGGTAAAGCGGGTATTGATGAACTTGCGGGCCAGACCGCGATGCTACTTAACGGTAGACCTGCTGAAAACAAAGCATTTAGTCAGCAAATTGCCTTTAACTGTATTCCACAAATTGACCAGTTTATGGACAATGGTTACACCAAAGAAGAAATGAAGATGGTGTGGGAAACCCAAAAAATCTTCAATGATTCGAGCATTATGGTTAACCCAACGTGTGTTCGTGTGCCAGTATTCTACGGTCATGCAGAAGCGGTACACCTTGAAACACGTGCCCCAATCTCTGCGGAAGAAGTGACGCAACTGTTAGAGCAAACGGACGGTATTGAGGTATTCCATGGCGAAGATATGCCAACTCAAGTTCGTGATGCCGGCGGTAAAGATCACGTTATGGTGGGTCGTATTCGTAACGACATTAGTCACCACAGTGGTGTCAACCTTTGGGTGGTTGCCGACAACGTACGCAAAGGTGCAGCGACCAACGCAGTACAAATTGCAGAAGTGTTAGTTCGTGACTACTTCTAACCACTTAATGTGTGTTTTAATCTGATAATCAAAGGCCTCTTGTTAGAGGCCTTTGTTCTGTATAGTGTGACAAAATTGGTACGAATATCATGCTTGAATCATGTTTTTTCAAGGCTGAGCTATAGTTTTGCGGTGATTATCCGATATAGTACCAAGATTAGATTTGTATTTTTTACGCAGACAGCTGAGCCTTCCATGCATCATTTTTTAAAGCCTTTGCTGGTGACACTTGCACTAGCAGGAGCGACGACTTCTTTCTCTATCAGCGCTGATACTATTCGATTAACTGGTCCTAATGGTGAGGCATTGGCTGCACCACAGTTTTCACAGCCCATTCGCAATCAAGCCATTGCCGATTCGGACGCACCTGCGCGTTATTACGGCCCAACTAAAGTTAATGAAACGCTCTGGTCTATTGCGAGTCGATTTAAACCAGTAGACGCCACGATTCAGCAGACAATCTATGCGTTCTACCAACTTAACCCCGCGGTATTTGAACGAAATAATATTCACAAGTTAGTGCCTAACAGCGAGCTTCGTATTCCATCGAGGACGCAGATTAATCGTGTCGATTTACAAGAAGCCTTAGCGGTCCTTGCTGCGCATAAGAACAAGCTGAATGCGCCAGTCTCGCCTGTGATCGACCAAACAAAAAAGAGTGTTTCTCCACAACCAACAGCGATAAAACCGGTTGAGAATGAAGCGGCCAAGGTGACGCCCGCTGCGTCACAATCCACGAGTGAACCAGTATCACCCGCTCAAACTAAGCCGACTTTAGAGCAAGTTAATACTGCGGATACAAAGACGATTGACGCTGAACCCTCGGTAACATCGACACAGGATTTGACGCAAAAACTTCAACAAGAATTGACTCGCTCTGAGAGTGAACTGCTGTCATTAGAAGAGCGCAATCATCAACTGAGATTGATGCTGTCTGAGGTTCAAAATGAAGTGGAAGTACTTAAATCGGAAGTGAGCAATGAAGAGCGCATCCGCACTGAAGTGGAACGACAACTTAGCGAAGAGAAACGCAAGCAGGCAGAGATGGCAAGACTGGCGCCAAGCAAGCTCGATACTTGGTTAGCGAAGCCATGGTTTGTCGCTTTGCTTGCGGTAGTCCCAGCTTTGTTTGTCGGTTTACTTGCGATGATGGTATTGCGATCTCGTAAGCAAAAAGCAGAGTTAGCCAACGCTCAAGAAACGAATAATACCAATTCCGTAACGGATGTTGCGGCAGCAACCGCTAGCGGAGCAGCGGCGGCTGTCGCGGCTGATGTGTTAGAGGATGATAATCCATTCTCAGATGACCTTCTTGCAGGTATCGAAGAAGACAGTGACAAGCGTGAGGAAGACCAGCAACTTGAAGATGACATCTTTGCCGACCTCGATGAAAGCGATCTAGATTTCAATTTAGACGACGATGATGATCCATTTGCCAGCATCGATGATGACGGTGACCTAGATATAGGTTTTGTGGATCTCGATGCCAGCAATAATGGTATTAGTGTTAAAGATGGTGAAAAGGCATTAGGTCTGGAAGAGATGGAGCGCGCGCTGAACGACGTTGCTGTTCCGGATAGCGATGATGATCTTGATCTGAATCTATCTGATACCGATTCTGAACACGTGTCTCAGCAAGAGTTAGACGATTTATTTGCTGAATTCAAAGGGATGTCTGCGACAAAAACAAATGACTCTGATTGGGATGAGTCTGAAAGCACGCTTGATCAAGAGGACATGGACGAGTTGCTGGCAGGTGATAGCTTTGACCTAGAAAGTGATGATGATTTTAATCTCGATGATTTAGATATCGAAGCAGACCAAGGCGAGACGACAACATCGACTTCAAAACGAACCAACGAGACGGTTGATAATTCTGATATTGATGACCTTTTTGCTCAGTTCTCTCAAATAGAAACATCCCCAGTAGCACCTCAGAATACAGTACCGGAGCTGACGCAAGATGACGAAGTGGCGCTTCTTGATGAGATGTTGGATGACGACTTCGAACTGTCAGGATTAGATGACTCAGATCTGATGCTTGATGAAATTGTCGATGCCGATGACAGTGAGGCGACGGGTGATGAATTCACGCCTCTACGTGATTTAGACATGGATGACGTTGCTCTGTTGGCCGATGACGATGTCACTCTGGATGAAAATAATACTGACCTGTTAGATGAACTTCTGTTTGAAAGCGCATTAGACGATTCGACCTCAGAAAGTAAGCATAATGTGGATCTCGAACCGTTTGGCTCTGACGAGCTTATCGGCTCAGATATTGATTTAGAGAGTGAGCTAAAAGACGGAGAATCTGATGTAGCAACGTCTGAACCTGCAACGGCCTCGTTACATTCTCCGGAGCCTCAGCAGTCAACGCTTCAACACGAGGAAAGTGATCAGGCTGGCGATAGGGCAGAGAGTCAGGATTCGCCCCAAAAATCGAGCATGCAAGAGGAGTCAGAACACGACCTCGATTCGGTTTTAGACGATGAGTTGAACCTATCGGAGCCAGAGTCCGAAACCGCGACAGCCAACGATATTGAATCGGTAGAGCCAACGTCGAACGCCTCTATTACAGGTGAACCTGACTTCCATGGAGCTAAAGAAGAGTCAACCACACCAGAGAGTCTTGATGATGCCTCTCTAATGGCTGCTGAATCAACCAATCAAGCATCGCTCAAGGCGTCAGTGGCGAACACCACGACATTCGATGTTGATGAATTTGACTTTTCGCCAGAAATAGAAGGTCTAGCCGAGACTGAGCTTGAGCCAAAGGATAATGTTCAAGAAGAGAAAGAACTCGCAGCTCTAGTCGCAAACGAGTTTGGTACCCCTCACGATGACGATTGGCTGGGTGAGGACGAGAGCGCTTCGCCGCAAACAAAGCCAGAGACTAGCCAACTATCTCAGAGTGAAGAGTCGGATGATGACTTTGTTGCCAATGCGCTGCAAAGTGAATACAACGAAGACAATGCATTCGCCGATGCGGAAGGTGACGCAGAGGACATGTTGCCTCCAGCTGATTCAGAGTCAGCGGCCGATTATGCGATGACCGACGACGAGCTGCCTGAATACAGTGAAGCAGACGCCCTCGCAGACGCAATAAGTGGTCAGTTGCCAGAGTCACAGGATTCTAGGTTTGTCGATACTGATAAACAAGATATTGATGCTGTAGTCGATGATATTGAACTGCCAACTGAACAGACGCCTCAAGCTCAAAGTAGTGATGCTGAACGTCAACCTGACCGTGCTGTTACGCAATCAGAACGCGAGCCGATAGAAGAGTTTGAATTTCCGGATTACACCGAAGAGGACGCGCTTGCCGATAGCGAACAAGGCGAGCTTGAGCCTGTCTCAGATACTTCATTTGAAGATGAACTTGATGAGGCCATTTCATTAGAGGACTTGCCGGAATACGATGAGTCGCAAGCGGCTGCAGATATGGAAGCCTCGACCTCAGATACAAAGCCAAGCTTTGCTACTGAAAAAGAAATGGTTGGAGAGACACTAGATCATTCTGAAATTGATGCGTTAGCGAATGCGTTTTCAATGGTTGATATGTCTGCGATTGAACAAGAAGGGCAGCTCGGTGAGTTGCTTCAAGAAGGTGAGCAGGCGTTCTCTAACATTAGTCCGGTTGATCAAACCACCGCTGACAGTGCAGGTATGGATTTGGACATGATGCTTCAAGACTCACCAAATCAAGATGGTGGTGAGGATTGGAATGGCTTCTCGTTAACAGAGGAACAGCGAGCGTCGATTGATCATCAGATTCCTGACGATGAGCAGGAGATTTGGAACCACAGTCAAGTCGGCTCTCTGGCCGATGCAAATGAAGAGGATTGGTCGTCTCAAGATCCCGTTGCTGACTTTGAAGACAGTGGCGATAAATTTATGACGATTGATGAATTGATGGCTCAGGTTGAAGGGAGTTCGGCATCGGATGAGGAAGAGGAACTAAAACTGGATGTTGGCTTGGATGAGTTCCCAGATGTGATAGGTTCGATTACTGATGTTGACGTTGATTCAGATTCGGAAGCGGCTGGTAATCTAGACCTTGCAAAGATATACATTGAAATGAATGACTTTGAAGGGGCAGTGAAGTTACTTGAAAAAGCACTATTGGACGGTAGTGGTACTATCCAATCAGAAGCGAAAGCCTTGCTCTCAAAACTTTCGGAATACCAGTAAATAAGTGATATTAAGCGGCGGTCAATGAACCGCCGCTTTTGCCTTTTACGTTTTGATGACAAAGGATTCATCGTCAGTGGGTTTATACCTGTAGACGTTGGGTATATACTTTGCCCCCTTTGAAAAATGACAGATAGACAGAGATAACGATGAAAGTTGCATTAGGTATCGAATATAACGGTGCAAACTACTATGGTTGGCAAAGGCAAAGAGACGTATCCAGCGTACAAGAAGAGTTGGAAAAAGCGTTATCGATCGTTGCAAATCAACCGATAGAGGTTCAGTGTGCTGGTAGAACAGATGCTGGTGTGCATGGCACTGGACAAGTGGTGCATTTCGAGTCTTCTGTTATCCGTAAGCCAGCAGCGTGGACTATGGGGGTTAACGCCAATCTCCCTAAAGATATTGCTGTCCGTTGGGCAAAAGAAGTACCGGAAGAATTTCATGCTAGATTCTCTGCGACAGCGAGACGCTATCGTTATGTGATCTTTAATCACGCATTGCGACCAGGTATTTTGTCTTCAGGTATTAGTCATTATCATGGTGAACTCGATGCCGAAAAAATGCATCAAGCTGGACAATACCTGTTAGGTGAAAATGATTTTACCTCATTCAGAGCAGTACATTGCCAATCTCGTAGTCCGTGGCGCAATATCATGCATCTTAACGTGTCTCGTCATGGTCCTTATGTCGTTATCGATATTAAAGCGAATGCGTTTGTCCACCACATGGTGCGGAATATCACTGGTAGCTTAATCTCAGTGGGTAAAGGCGAGCAACCACCAGAGTGGATTGAATGGCTTTTACACCAGAAGGATCGCAAGCTAGCTGGGGCTACCGCAAAAGCAGAAGGCCTCTATTTGGTGGATGTGGATTACCCAAATGAGTACCAGCTCCCAGAAGCGCCAATTGGTCCGTTATTTTTACCAAATGATTTGAACTCTGGTTGGTAATTGTACTCGAAAATCAGTAGAGACTTTCGGCGTTACAAATAGTTATGGCAATGTCACAAGGATAGGTACAACCAGTTTTTTATCTACAGTGAGCCTGTAATATGGTTTAATCCAACGGCATTAATTAGAATTTCAATCTCTCGCCATTAGGCGGGGGTCACAAGAGAAAAGGTCTTCCATGAGTTGGCTTGAAAAAATTTTAGAAAAAAGCAACATCGTTAGCTCACGCAAAGCGTCTATCCCAGAAGGTATCTGGACTAAATGTACTTCCTGTGAGCAAGTACTTTATCATGCTGAATTAGAGCGTAATCTAGAGGTGTGTCCTAAGTGTGACCACCATATGCGCATGAAAGCGCGTCGTCGTTTAGAAACATTCCTAGATGAAGGCAATCGTGTTGAACTTGGTACAGAGCTTGAACCACAAGATAAGCTGAAGTTTAAAGACTCAAAACGCTATAAAGAGCGTATCTCTGCAGCACAAAAGAACAGTGGCGAGAAAGACGCACTGGTTGTAATGCAAGGTGAATTGCTAGGTAACCCCGTGGTTGCGTGTGCTTTTGAATTCTCCTTTATGGGCGGTTCTATGGGCTCAGTGGTTGGTGCTCGTTTTGTACGTGCAGTAGAGGCAGCTATCGAAAACAACTGTGGCCTAGTGTGCTTCTCTGCCAGTGGTGGTGCGCGTATGCAAGAAGCGTTAATGTCGCTAATGCAAATGGCGAAAACCAGCGCAGCACTTGAGCGTCTCTCTCAAAAAGGCTTACCGTTTATTTCTGTGATGACGGATCCAACGATGGGTGGGGTGTCTGCAAGTTTAGCGATGTTGGGTGATATCAATATCGGTGAACCAAAAGCGTTGATTGGTTTTGCTGGTCGCCGCGTTATTGAACAAACGGTTCGTGAAGACCTGCCAGAAGGCTTCCAACGTAGTGAGTTCTTACTTGAGCATGGTGCGATTGATATGATCGTAGACCGCCGTGAAATGCGTCAACGTGTAGGTAGCTTACTGGCTAAAATGACAAACAAGGCGTCGCCTTTAGTGGTCTCTGTTGAAGATTCTCCAGAAGAAGCAACATATGATGTACCAGAAGCGGACGAAAAAGGGTAAAGTACTCACCAAGTTTTCAACGTTAAGATATTGACGGCTAAATGAGTTTACAATCCGTTCCACAAGCCACATCTCCATTGCAGGTGTGGCTTGATTACTTAAACAGTATCCATACTAGTGCTATCGACCTAGGATTAGACCGAGTCTCGATAGTGGCCCAAAAAGGTCAGTTGACCAAACCTGCTCCCACTGTGATTACCGTCGCTGGCACCAATGGCAAGGGTTCAACCTGCGCTATGATGGAAGCGATTCTGCTAGATGCTGGCTACTCCGTTGGCGTATACAGCTCCCCACATCTAATTCGCTACAATGAACGAGTCCGTGTCAATGGCAGTGAACTTCCGGATGAATCCCATACCCAAGCATTTGATTATATAGAAACGTTACGCGGCGATGTTAGCCTCAGCTTTTTTGAATATGCGACGCTGGCAGCATTAAAGCAGTTTCAAGAAAACAAGGTGGACGTGGTGCTACTTGAAGTGGGCTTGGGCGGGCGCTTAGATGCAACGAATGTGGTTGATCATGACGTCTCTGTAATTACTAGTCTTGCTGTTGACCATGTTGATTGGTTGGGTGATGACATTAATGTCATTGGCTATGAAAAAGCAGGGATCTTCAGAGCAGGTAGACCAGCTATTTGCGGTCAACCAAAGCCACCAGCAACAGTTCCAGCCCATGCGGATGACATTCATGCCGAATTCTATCAAACCGGAATTCAATTTGACTATCACTTGACGTCAGAACACACATGGACATGGCAACATGGCTCATTCACGCTGGAAAACTTGCCAGTACCCGTATTGCCCTTGATGAATGCCAATACGGCATTAATGGCTCTAGGGGCGGCAGAGTTAGACCTTACAGACGTCAATATTGTCAATGGACTGAAACAATCCCGTCTACCTGGTCGTATGCAGATGCTGACAGGTACACCTGTGACTATTCTTGATGTGGCTCATAACCCGCATTCAGCAAAATATTTGGTGGCACAGCTTTCTAAGCATTACCCAAATCGTCGATTCAAAGTCGTCATTGGCATGCTGCATGACAAGGATATTGAAGAGACCATCCGAGTGTTAAATCCTTTGACAGAAGACTGGTATCCAACATCGCTATCCGGGGCGCGAGCTGCGAGTGCGGATGAATTATGCCAATACTTAACCTCTGAGCATGATCCAAAGCGATATGCTAACCCTGTAAGTGCGTATCAAGCGGCAATAAATGAAGCGAAACCAGACGACATGATTTTGGTGGTGGGTTCCTTCCATACCGTTGGCGAGGTTCTTGAGTACTGTGAGACGTTAGACACTCAAGATCATTAAAGTAATTAAGGAGTATCAATGGCGAGTAAATTTCAAAGCCGTTTGGTGGGCACCATAGTATTAGTTGCCGTTGGTGTCATTATCTTGCCTGACCTACTTGATGGCAAAAAACTTCACTACAAAGAAGAGTTTGCCAGTATTCCACTTAAGCCTGAAATCAGCGCTCAAGTAGAAAGCTTTGAGGTGCTAGAGCCAGAGGAAGACACATCTGTGTTACCTGACTCTCCTGTTCAGGCTACCGTAGGGGAAGAAGTGGACACAGTGTCAGGGCAGCAGGCTCAAGAAGATAAACGCGATATTGTTGATATTGCTATCAAACAAGTGCCTGAACGCAATGACTACGCAGATAGCGCATGGATCATTCAACTAATGGCACTGAAGAATGCAGATAATGCGCGTGGGCTTGTTGCTGATCTTCAGAAACGTGGCTATCAAGCGCATGTCAAACAGGAAGCTACCTTTACTCGCGTTATCATCGGTCCAGATGTTTCAAAAAGTAAACTAGAGAAGCAATTGTTAGAATTGGAGAAAATTACCGGTTCAAAAGGTCAATTGCTTAAATTTAAACCACTAAGTCCATAAGAAAACGTTTGCGTCGCGGATTTTTCTGTTAAAATGCGCGCCAACTTGAGATGAAGAATTCATGAATTGGTTAGATTTTGTCATTTTGGGTGTGATTGGGCTTTCAGCTTTAATCAGTTTAGTTCGCGGCTTTGCCAAAGAAGCAATGTCACTAGTGATATGGTTCGGCGCATTTTTTATTGCTAGCCAGTACTACGCAAAACTTGCAGTGTACTTTACCAATATCGAAGATGACATGTTTAGAAATGGCGCCGCAATTGCTGCCCTATTTGTTGCCACACTGATTGTTGGGGCATTAATTAATTATGTTTTAGGGCAGTTAGTGCAAAAAACGGGTCTATCGGGTACTGACAGAGTATTAGGTATCGTATTTGGCGCGCTAAGAGGTGTGCTAATTGTTTCTGCGGTACTGTTCTTTGTTGATACCTTCACAACGTTGAATCGCAGTGAGTGGTGGGAATCTTCCGAGCTTGTTCCGCAATTCGAGCTAGTGATACAACCGTTTTTTGAACACATCGAAGCAACTTCTAGTTTCTTGTCTGGCGCCTAGTGGCGCCAGCTAATGTCGCAAATCGAGGGTTAGGACATGTGTGGTATTGTTGGAATCGTTGGCTCAACGCCTGTGAATCAGTCTATCTATGACGCTTTGACCGTTTTACAGCACCGTGGCCAAGATGCCGCTGGTATTGTTACCATAGAAAGCAATCGTTTTCGTCTGCGTAAGGCGAATGGTCTAGTAAAAGACGTATTTGAAGCGAAGCATATGCAACGCCTCCAAGGTTGTGTTGGTATCGGTCATGTTCGCTACCCTACAGCCGGTAGCTCGAGTGCGTCAGAAGCTCAACCTTTCTACGTAAACTCACCGTTTGGAATCACACTCGCTCACAATGGTAACTTGACCAACGCTCATGAAGTTCGTGAGAAGTTGTTCGAAAAAGATCGTCGTCATGTCAACACCACCTCTGACTCGGAAGTGTTGTTAAACGTCTTAGCTCATGAGATTGATACCGTAAAAGGCAATGTGACCTCTGACGATGTATTCAGAGCCGTAACAAACGTCCATCGAACCATCAAAGGTGCGTACGCTGTAGCAGCAATGATCATTGGGCACGGTATGGTGGCATTCCGTGATCCTAATGGCATTCGCCCGCTTTGCTTAGGCAAGCGTGAAATTGAAGGTCAAACGGAGTACATGGTGGCGTCTGAGTCGGTCGCTCTTGATGCAGTTGGTTTTGACTTTGTCCGTGATGTGGCTCCAGGTGAAGCGATTTATGTGACGTTCGACGGTGAGTTATTTACTCGCCAATGCGCAGATAACCCAAGTCTAAATCCATGTATTTTCGAGTTTGTTTATTTCGCACGTCCTGATTCATTTATCGACAAAATCTCGGTCTACAGTGCCCGTGTTGAAATGGGTAAAAAGCTTGGTGAACGTATTCAACAAGAATATGCGGACTTGGACATTGACGTCGTTATTCCTATTCCAGAAACGTCATGTGACATTGCTCTTCAGATTGCACAAGCTATCGACAAACCTTATCGCCAAGGATTTGTGAAGAACCGCTATGTCGGTCGTACCTTTATTATGCCAGGCCAGCAGCAGCGTAAGAAGTCAGTGCGCCGCAAGCTCAATGCGATTCGTTCAGAATTTAAAGGCAAAAACGTTCTGTTGGTGGATGATTCGATTGTCCGTGGAACAACGTCTGAACAAATCATTGAGATGGCACGTGATTCTGGTGCAAACAAAGTCTTTATGGTGTCAGCCGCTCCAGAAGTTCGTTTCCCTAATGTTTATGGCATCGATATGCCAAGCGCGAATGAGCTTATTGCTCACGGTCGTGATAATGAAGCCATTTGTAAGCAAATTGGCGCAGATGCTCTTATTTATCAAACGATTCCAGATCTTATCGAAGCGGTCGGTCTGGGCAATCCAGATGTGAAGTTGTTTGAAGCGTCGGTGTTTAATGGTGAGTATGTAACTGGTGATATCGACCAAGTCTATCTCGATTTCCTTGACTCACTACGCAGTGATGATGCGAAAACACAGCGAGAGATTCAAGCAGATTTAGCAAACCTAGAGCTTCATAACGAATAACTAACAGCGAAAAAGACCCCCAATAATTGGTGTCCAATTATTGGGGGCAGTTCAATGCTTTGGTCTTTTTCGTCTGATTGTGAAAAGCAAGATGTTTAAGCAATTAATGAAGTGAGTAATCGATGACGAAATCGATAAATAGGCGCACTTTTTCTGGCAAATGGTCTTTGTGGTTATACAGCATGTAAATATCGCGAGGGTTAGCGCTCCACTCGGGAAGGATTCGTATTAACTCACCAGTATCGATGTACTCTTTAATCATCACATCGGGCATTAAGGTGATGCCTAAGCCCGCGGAACAGGCGCGTCGAACCACATTTAAGCTATTTGCTTCAAAGCGCCCTTTGGTGTTGTTTATTATTGATTCACCACTGGTATTTTTAAGTTGCCATTTAAGTAATGGTGCGCCTTTCAACAGCCGGTGAGAAGATAGCTCTTCAGCATGTTTAGGTTCACCATTTAACGAAAGGTAGTCAGGGTGCGCGACAAGAATATCTTTAACAGTACTGATTTTTCGAGCAATTAAGCTTGAATCGCGCTGAGGACCAACACGGAAAATCACGTCCCACTCGGTAGGATCCAGTTGATCGGCGTGATTGCTCATAGTGAGTTCTAAACTAATGTCTGGATATTTGGACATAAAGTCATTGAACATTGGCATCATCATGCGCTTAGTCAAATTAGAAGGCGACGATATCTTTAATTTTCCCGATGCACCTTTACATTCATCGGCAATATCTTCGGTAGTGCTGGTAAGGCGCTGAAGAAGGGGAGAGCACTCGTTATAGAAGCGTTCACCCGCCTCAGTTAAAGACAATTTTCGTGCGTGACGATTCAGTAAACGAAGATTCAAAGAATCCTCTAGAGCCTGTATACGTCGAGTAATTGTTGCAACAGGAATCATTGTTTTACGAGAAGTTGCTGTATAACTCCCATTTTCCACAACAAGTCGGAACAGATTTAAATCGTCTAGTTTCATATATTCAACTGTTTGTATTAATTGGCTTTTAATATAGCTTACACCTTGTCAAGCTGGCGTGGTTAATTTCAAACGTTTTCCCTAAACATGGTAAGTGCAATGGAGCAAACTAATTTGATATCAAAGGGTTGTTTGATTTTTTTACCTTTGAGTATTGTATTAAAAAAATTCCCTTAAGGGTACATTTGTATAAAAACGAATTCGTGCCTACAGTTAAAAGACCTAGGGGTACTTTACTCTGCAACCTGCAGATACAAAAAAAGCATTATTATAACGTGTCCTACGTTACGTAGTTTAATGTAAACCAAAAAATAATAACAATAAGCTCAATAAGCTCAATAAGTTTTGTGAGGCGTAATTTTATGTCTAATACCGACAGTCAGGCTGCTGTGGCTATACCTAATCAGCAACATAGTACAAAAATTATGGTCGTCGATGATGACCCTGTATTTAGAACCGTGACCCGGAGTTTTCTTGAAGCAATCGGTCATCAAGTAACAGAAGCGGGTGATGGGCTAGAGGCTTTAAAACTACTCAGCATTTCTCAACCAGATTTAGTGCTGTGCGACCTTGCTATGCCATTACTTACGGGCATGGAGTTTACCGAAGAAGTGCGAGTTGAATATCCGTCACTGCCCGTTATTGTGATATCGGCAACGGGGGATATGGGCGATGTAGCAAAAGCGCTAAGAATGGGGGTAAAGGATTTTCTAACCAAACCGATTAGTGACTACAAACATCTGAGCGAATCAATCGATGTTGTTTTAGAAGAAAGTACGCATAGTTGTGAACAATCGGACTTTGTCCGCCGTTGGTTTCGTACCGACGACTCTGAAGAGGAAGGTTCACTAGAAGAGAAAGAGCTGCATTGGCATCTGCAGTATTTACAACAAAACCCTAATGCAGCTAGAGAACTGCTAACAGCATTGCTTCCCGAAAAAGATTCAGCGTTAGGAGCCTGGAGGAGCAGTTATAGGGTGCTGCAATCTGCTAATACGTTACCACTAGTGTTCGACTACACTTGGCTGATGAGTGGCCAAATTGCGTTTTATGTGGTGGATGCGTCGTCGAGCGAGAATGGCGGTCTAGCGAGCACTTTGTTAGTACGCACTCTTTTTGATGACTACGTGAGACGGTTGCATCATAACAGCGTGGATCTTAAAGATTTGGCTAGGAATATCGAAAAAGGCATGCACTGCTCTGGCGCTGCCAATCCGGTAGAATCTGTATTTGGTGTAATAGACCTCACGGAAGGCAATATTTCGATCCTTCCTGCGGGATTGGCTTGTCGGTGGGAAAATTCACAAGCTCATTACAATATATCTGGCTCAAATCGTCTAGGAGAGAATTGTTTGAGTAATTTCATGACAAAAGATCTTCCTGTATTCGAGGGGGGGAAGCTGTCTTTAAGCCGTGTTGGCTCCAGTAGTTTCAGCTGGGAAGTGAAGTTAGCGATTTAGCCTGAGGCTGGTGGCTGTTTTAACATCGGTCTAATAACCACACAAAGCGTCTGTTTTTGCTTTAATGTAATTGATATATAGTCAAAGTGTTAAATTGGATGGGAGGCAAAGGCTTCCCATTTTCATATCCACAACAACGATAGTTAAGAGCGAAGTCATGTCAGATACAGAATTCAAAGAACCATACAACATTTTTTACTTTTTAGGCTTTATTGTAGCATTGCTAATTCCGACGCTTCCCGCTACTCTGACTTGGATTAGAGTTATGAACGGATATGCGGGTTTTTGACCAATACAATAAGTCCAGTTAAACGTTTCTTTTGGAATGCGTTAGGTGTTGTCTCAGTCATTTTGGGTGTGGTGGGCATCGTGCTCCCACTTTTGCCCACGACACCTTTTCTGTTGCTTGCTAGTGCAAGCTTTTATCGTGGTAGTCCCCAGTTCCATGATTGGTTACTCTCTCACCGTAAGCTCGGCCCCATAATCTCAGATTGGGAGCACGAGCGTTGCATTAAACGCTCGGTACGAATTAACGGCGCAATTTTCATAGCATTGAGTTTCACGTTGTCCATTATCTTCGTGAATCCTGCATGGCTAAAAATTGCCCTGTTCATTCTATTTATCGGTGTTTTTACCTTCTTTTTGCGAATTCCTGTGAAACAGCCCGTTGCCGACAACGACGAAAATCACTAACATGTGAAGGTTGTGTGCCCACGCTTACTGTGGGCGTTTTAATTTATACCTACAGAATGAACGTGCTCGTGATTATTCGCGACAACGTACTCTGATCGTCAGGCATATAAAGACCTTTCCAGAGACCACTACTATGACAATCGACAAAATCTCCCAGATTAAAGCAAGCATTAAAAGCATTCCTGATTACCCAAAACCAGGCATTTTATTTCGTGATGTAACGAGTCTTATGGAAGACGCGGCAGCTTACAAAGCAACGATTGAAATGCTTGTGGACAAATACAAAGATCAAGGCTTCACTAAAATAGTGGGCACTGAAGCTCGTGGCTTTTTGTTTGGTGCGCCGCTAGCACTAGAACTAGGTCTGGGATTTGTTCCGGTTCGTAAACCAGGTAAGCTACCACGCGAAACGGTTGCACAATCATATGAACTTGAATATGGCATAGATACTCTGGAAATCCACACGGATGCCATTGTGGAAGGTGATAAAGTATTGATGGTTGATGACCTGCTTGCAACTGGCGGAACGATTGAAGCAACAACAAAGCTCATTCGCCAACTTGGCGGTGAAGTGTCTCACGCGGCGTTTGTTATTAATCTGCCAGAAATTGGTGGAGACAAGCGCTTAGAAGCACTAGGTATCGAAGTATATAGCTTGTGTGAATTTGAAGGTCACTAATTAGGACACCTTAATGAGTTATCTCGCGTTAGCTAGGAAATGGCGACCAAGAAAATTTTCAGAAGTAGTGGGGCAAACTCATGTCCTCACTGCACTAGAGAATGCACTAGACCAGAACAGATTGCATCACGCTTATTTGTTCAGCGGCACTCGTGGTGTAGGTAAGACGTCCATAGGTCGTTTGTTCGCAAAAGGGTTAAATTGTGAAACAGGCATTACCTCGACACCTTGTGGAACGTGTTCGACTTGTATTGAGATTGATGAAGGTCGAAGTGTTGATTTGCTCGAAATCGACGCCGCATCTCGTACCAAGGTTGAAGATACTCGTGAGCTTCTAGATAACGTTCAATATAAACCAGCGAGAAACCGCTTTAAAGTTTACCTGATCGATGAAGTTCATATGCTTTCGCGCCATAGCTTCAATGCGTTACTAAAAACGCTTGAAGAGCCTCCCGAGTATGTGAAGTTCTTACTGGCGACGACGGATCCGCAAAAGCTACCGATGACCATTTTGTCTCGATGCTTACAGTTCCACCTTAAGCCGATTACGATTGAAAATATCCAGCAACAGCTAGAACATATTCTTGAGAAAGAACACGTTCAATCTGAACATCGAGCGCTTGGTTTGCTTGCTCATGCTGCTGACGGCAGTATGCGTGATGCATTGAGCTTGACCGATCAAGCTATTGCGTTGGGAAATGGCCACGTATCGACGCCAGTAGTCAGCCAGATGCTGGGGACATTAGATACCGCTCAAGCGATTCAAATATTGGAATCATTGACGACTGGTGATGCTCCTCAGGTGATGACTAAGCTAGAACAGTTGGCAGAAAATGGCGTAGATTGGGATACTTTGCTCTCTGAGCTTGCTTCTCAGTTACATAAAATAGCGATGGCACAGGCGTTACCTAGCAGCATTGATGCAGCAAGTGCTGATAGCGAAAAAATCCACCACCTCGCTCGTACACTGCAAGCGACGGATGTACAGCTTTACTATCAAATTGCTCTTAAAGGCCGACAAGACTTGCCGTTTTCGCCATCTCAGCGTATCGCCGTTGAAATGACGTTGTTGCGCATGTTGGCGTTTAGACCTAGTACACAACTCAGCGCTAACGATATTACCTTAGCCAATCAATCGGCTGTGGTAAAACCTGCGCTTTCGTCTTCGCACAGTATGGCGACGCAGCAAGTTACGCACGGTACGAACACTCAAACGTATGCCGCGCCCGCGCCGCAGTTTGATAATACGCGAGAGCCGTATATTGACACGTCCGCTGTACCGATGGCGACTCAGGGAACACACTCTGAGCAGAGTCCGAGTGCACAAAGTGAATGGCAAGCTACTCCTTCGCAACACCAACCTCCTCATAGCAGTGGCGCAAATAGCGCTATGCAAGGTGAGTCGCGACACGAGTTACCAGCGAATGAGCCTGCAAGGCCAGCGGGTGGACTACGTCATCAATTACGCTCAAAAAGACAATCGGCTTCCCAAGGACAAGCTAATTCGGGGTCAACTCCCGGAAAAAAGCCTAAAGCGTCATCTGAACCCGCCTCTGTAATGGAACGAGTTGCTCAGAGAACCCAAGGAGGCACTGCACGTACCTCAAATGGTTTAGGTGCCGCTAAAGCAGATACCGAGCAAGTTAAAAAGAATGAACCTTATCAATGGCGACCTTCAGGTAATGCTGTGGTTAAGGAAACGGCACCAGTCGTAAAACCATCGATGCTTAAAAAGGCGCTTGAGCACGTCAAAACACCGGAAATGGCGCTGCGATTAACGCAGGAAGCCGCTCAGCAAGATACTTGGGCAGAGCTGATTGAACGTCTAGAGATTGGTAAACTAGTGCAGCAGTTGGCACTCAATTCAGTCTTCAAAAAAGATGGTTCCTCTATTCAATTGGGACTGCGAGCGACTCATGCGCATTTAAACTCAGATAAGAATCAGTCAGAACTACTTGCAGGGCTTAATGCCTTATTGGGAGAGGAGTGTCATTTGTCGGTTGAACTCACTGAAGAGGGTACAACACCGCTTGAACTGCGAGAGCGGTTATATCAAGGCAAGCTTTCGGAGGCAGCGAAGAGCTTGCAAGCAGACCCTAACATACAGTTTATTGTTACAAGGTTTGCCGCAGAGCTAGACGAAGAGAGCATTCGACCTTTATAAAGTTACTTTCTCGGCTGTTTGCCATAGCGTAAACCGCCGAGTGACGGGGTTGCAATCTATGAATGCGTCCCCATGTTATTAGTTGAAACATGAATAAACCGAGAGAACCCTATGTTTGGTAAAGGTGGTATGGGCAACCTGATGAAGCAAGCCCAGCAAATGCAAGAGCAAATGCAAAAGCTTCAAGAAGAAATCGCTAACATGGAAGTAACAGGTGAGTCTGGAGCTGGCCTTGTTAAAGTCACCATTACAGGTAGTCACAGCACTCGTCGTGTTGAAATCGATGAAAGCCTAATGGAAGATGACAAAGAGATGCTAGAGGACTTGATCGCGGCAGCGTTCAATGATGCGGCGCGTCGTGTCGAAGAAACTCAAAAAGAGAAAATGGCGTCAGTAACTGGTGGAATGCAATTGCCACCAGGCATGAAAATGCCTTTCTAATTGAAGGATTAGAGAACAATTAATGCGTACTAGCCATATGCTGGAGCATTTGATGGAGGCCTTGCGATGCTTGCCAGGGGTTGGTCCTAAGTCAGCACAACGCATGGCCTTTCATTTGTTACAGCGCGACCGAAAAGGCGGTCTACAACTTGCGGACTCGCTCTCAAGCGCGATGACAGAAATCGGTCACTGCCAAGAATGTCGAACGTTTACTGAAGAAGAAGTTTGTCATATTTGTAGCAATCCGAAGCGCAAAGAGAACGGTCAACTTTGTGTGGTAGAGAGCCCAGCGGATATTGCCGCGGTCGAAGCCACAGGACAATTTTCAGGTCGATACTTTGTTCTAATGGGGCATTTATCGCCTTTGGATGGTATCGGACCAAGTGATATTGGTTTGGACGTTCTCGATTATCGACTACGCCAAGGTGATATTAGTGAAGTCATATTAGCGACCAACCCAACAGTGGAAGGTGAAGCAACCGCTCACTATATTGCTGAATTGTGTCACGAACACAAGGTATCAGCGAGTCGTATTGCTCACGGCGTGCCGGTAGGTGGAGAGCTAGAACTTGTCGATGGAACGACGTTATCTCACTCTCTGTTAGGTAGGCAAAAGATCTAGTCTGTTATCGTAGAAAGGCGCGTTTAGCGCCTTTTTTTGCATCTTAAATAGGCAATCAAACGAAGACGGTCTGCGTTGGAGTGGCTAATTTAGCGTGGGCGTTATTAGGTAATTCGCTCGAGTTCAAGAATATTGGCGATTGCTTTAGCATTTGTGTCACCGCACACATCCGGGCATGCTTTAAAATCATGGCATACTTTCGGTCGTTCAGGTTTGCCAAATAGTTTACATAGATTATTTTCATCAAGTTGCACACAGCGAACACCGCTGGGTTTGCCTTTGGGCATTCGAGGAATGGGAGAAGAAATACTGGGAGCGATACAGCACGCGCCACAACCTAGTCGACAATCCATCTTTTGTAGCCTTTAAATTGAAGGGCTCTGAGTGTAACAAAATTAGTGAGCTTGTACATAATTGAATCGTACCGATGCTGTTGGCAAAAAATAGAATACTTGCAGTTTATAGCGACTAGCGGTATAAAACGGCTCCACAGATTCAGAAGGTAACGCAACATGACCAGTCCATTTTGGGAAACAACACCATTAGAGCAAATGAGTGAACAACAGTGGGAATCATTGTGCGATGGTTGTGGTAAGTGCTGTTTACATAAACTGATGGATGAAGACACTGATGAGGTTTACTACACCAATGTTGCGTGTAGCTGGCTTAATAGCAAAACGTGTTCATGCAAGGATTACCCGAATCGTTTTCAATCTGGAGAAGAGTGTCTAAAACTGACTCGTGACAAGATTCATGAGTTTAACTGGCTTCCAGAAACCTGTTCTTACCGAGTGTTATCCGAAGGGCAAACATTGCCAGAGTGGCACCCGTTGATCACTGGTTCTAAGTCCGCGATGCACGCAGCAGATGAGAGTGTTCGTAATAAAGTGGTGTACGAAATTGATGTCTTGGATTGGGAAGACCATATACAAAACTTGCCTAATCGATAAGACCGATACGAGCCCAATTCATTGTTTTTTGTGCAGCTTAAAAGCCAAATTGGTCGCTGCAGCGTGAGGAAATTTTGCTAGCTACGACCTGATATAAGGATTATATGAGAATTCTTATATCAGGTGATTAAATGAATACTCAGTGTAGGCTAATCGGCCCACTGGGTCAGCAATATTTTAATTGCTTCAATTGCCAAACCCATATCTTCACTTAGAGTGTATTCTGCAGGGTTGTGGCTAAGCCCTTGCTGACTGCGAACAAAAAGCATACCTATTGATGTCAAATCTGCCATCGCTGAGGCGTCGTGAGTTGCACCAGAGGGTAAGGTGAACTCAGGTAGACCCAACGCTCTGATTGCCGATTGCCATTTTAACTGAAAATCGTCATTACACGGTTGAGCGACTTGCTCATAAGTCTTTGCCGTACTGACCTCTAAATTGCGTTTAGACGCGATAGTTTTGCATAGTTTGTGCAAATACTCGCCACTCTCGCAACGCAATGAGTCTTCGGGCGAGCGTATCTCTATACTAAATGATGCATGGCTTGGTATCGCATTCACCACATTTGGCTCAACATTGACGCGACCAACAGTGATTTTGAGGTCCTGTCTCTCTTTGGCATATCTTTCGGCCTCACAAATTACTTGAGCCGCCGCTGCTAAGGCATCCTTACGAAGATCCATTGGACAGGTTCCCGCATGAGCCGATTCACCTACGAATTGAACTTCATGGCGTTCGATACCGCAAATGGCAGAAACTACGCCCAACGCTAAATTTCTTGACTCTAGTACTGGACCTTGCTCAATATGTACCTCTAAGAAGCCCAAGATGTCGTCGGCTGACCGTTTTAGTGCCGAGAGATTATCTGGATTCAAGCCAAAATTCTGCATCGCATCTTTCAAGCTGATACCGTCAGCGTCTGTGAGCGCAAGGTTCTCGACATCGAAGGTGCCAGCTAATACCCGAGGACCCATTAGTGCAGTGGGAAATCTCACACCCTCTTCGTCGGCAAAAGCCATTACTTCGACAGAAAAAGGCAAATCAACCTCTTCTTGAGCCAATGCCTCTAAGGCTAAGATAGGTAGTACGACACCCATGATACCGTCATAGCGACCACCTTTTCTTATCGAGTCCTGATGCGACCCAAACACGAGTGTTTTACTTGACTGTCGGCTTTGGTAACGACCAATCAGTGTTCCTGCATCGTCACAGCGTACCTGTAAACCAGCATTTTGCATCATGGTCGTTAGGTAGTTGTTTGTTGACCTGTGTTCAGGGGTGAATGGTCTTCTAGTGACGCCTTCTTTGCTCTCAGAGAGCATGGATAGCTCTGATAAACAGTTTTGTGCTTGTTGTCCGAGATTTTTCATTAATACCTATCCATTTTATTTAATGTTGGGACAGAGTTTAAAAACTCCTGATATTCTTGTGTAGTAACGCGAGAATATAGTGCCATCAGCGCTTTTATTGGCCTTTCGGAGTAGTCAATGCGCAGAGAAAGCGGAGGGGCATCAGGCTTCACTACAAGCAATGCCGCTGATTGTAGACCTCGGATATCTCCGCCCTGATTTTCACCGATTTCTAACGAGGTTATGAGCTTAGGGATGAGCGGCAATGAAGAAGTGTTAACGAAGTCTACTATGTCCGTTAATACAGCCTTTCCCGCCAGCAAGTTCCCGCAGGCGACACCGTTATCAAATTGAATGCTTCCATGGTAGTCTCCGTTTTTACGTCCGGTGAATACACTTGTTACACCCGCGCTATTTACAACAGATAGTTGCCGGTATTCTCTGCCAGCGTCAGGCCCGACAAGACCATGCACAACTTCATGGGGTCCTTGCCCCTTGTTCATGAGTGCAAGAGCCTCTTCCCCCCAAAAAGTGCTAGGAGAGTGGCCCTGTGAGGCGCTGATACCAATTCCTGCTTGTGCTCTTAGCACCCAGCCGCCCACACATAGGTTTCCCGTGGCGGCCACGCCACAGATCGCGTTACTTTCTTCATCTTTTAACAGTAAAGAGTAGGTCATGTTTCGCCTCTGTGCTCTTGTGGTGTTAGTAGTGACTAAGGTTCAACTAGATAGCGTAGTTACTATATAGTTTACAAAAAAATAAATATCTCACATCCTATTTGTTATAATAAATTGTTATAAGCAAATACAGACTTTCCTTGTTCTTGAGAGTTTTTATTTGTATTTATTATAATGTATATTTTTTGAGCTGCTATAGTATATATGTAAGCTTGAGTCTGATGTGCTGTTCTTATATGACACGTGGTGCAGACAAGAGTAAGGTTTCTATTATTTTTAATGTCTGGAATTCAATGTCAGCAAAAAGAGAATTATTTTTAGATGGGAATTAATGTAATCAGATATTATTTGCAATAGGGGCTGGTACTTAAATTATTAACCTAAGCTGCGAAGGAGAACATGATGAGGAATATCATCCAGCGTATACTTTTGATATCCAGCCTACTTGGATTATTTACTATATTTTCGAGTGCATATGCACAAACACCACCGAATGTACTTGTGGTTGGACAAATTGCGGAACCAAAAAGCTTAGATCCTCAAGCTGTCACTGCTATCAATGATTTCAGAATTTTAATGAATGTTTATGAGGGTTTAGTACGTTACAAAAACGGTAGCCTTGAGGTCGAACCCGCACTAGCTGAGAGTTGGACAATCAGCGAAGACGGAAAAAAATACACGTTTAAGTTAAGGGAAGGGGTCAAGTTTCATGATGGTTCGCCGTTAAACGCCGATGCTGTTGTCTTTAACTTCGAGCGAATGCTGGATGAAGATCATCCATTTCACAATACAGGGCCTTTCCCACTTTCCTTCTTCTTCTCTGCTGTAGAAGACGTAAAAGCAGTAGACGCAAAAACGGTTGAATTCACTCTCAATGCTCCTTTCGCTCCGTTTTTGTCAAATCTTGCCTATCCGACAGGGCTTATAGTATCACCAGAAGCGGTTAAAAAATACAAAACCGAGTTTGGAAGAAACCCATCGGGCACTGGTCCTTTTAAGTTCGCTGAATGGGAAGCTAACAACAAAGTGGTGGTTGTAAATAACGAAAATTATTGGGGTGATAAAGCCAAAGTTGAAGCCGTCGTATTTAGGCCAATAACCGACGCAAACACGCGCGTCGCTGAAATGTTATCAGGAAACTTAGATATTATGGTGGAAGTCCCACCCGTATCCCTGGACAAATTCAGTTCAGACAGTTTTGAGCTTAAAGAGCAAGCTGGTCCTCACGTTTGGTTCCTGATTCTGAACGCTAAAGAGGGTCCATTTGCAGACAAACGTGTTCGTCAGGCTGCCAACTACGCTATCAACAAACAAGCTATTGTTGAAGACGTGTTAGAAGGTACTGCTCAAGTTGCCGCAGGGCCTACGCCTCCCGCTTTTGCGTGGGCATATAACGAAGATTTAGAACCTTATCCATACAATCCTGAAAAAGCGAAAGCGCTGTTGAAAGAAGCTGGTATCAAAGATGCAACGCTGACGTTTTACGTGACAGAAGGGGGGTCGGGTATGCTCGATCCTATTCCAATGGCAACGGCTATTCAGGCTGACCTAAAAGCAGTTGGCATTGATGTCAATATCGAAACTTATGAGTGGAACACATTCCTAGGTAAGGTCAACCCAGGCTTGGAAGGAAAAGCAGATATGGCTGAGATGGCGTGGATGACCAATGATCCTGACACCCTACCATTTTTGGCTCTACGCACCGAAGCATGGCCTGAAAAAGGCGGCTTCAACTCGGGTTACTACTCAAATCCAAAAGTTGACGCATTGCTGAATGCCGCTCGTGAGTCTACTGATCAGGCGGAGCGCGCGAAACTGTACAAACAAATGCAAGAGATTGTTCAAGAAGATGCGCCTTGGGTGTTTGTGGCAAACTGGAAACAAAATGCCGTTGTTAACTCTGATGTCCAGAATTTCGAATTGGAACCCTCATTTTTCCTACTACTAGACGATGTAAGTAAACAGTAAATCAGAACGATAGAAAATGGGGTCATATTGCAGTTGGCCCCATGGATTCGTTAACTATGAGGTGGTCATATGAGTAGCTATCTACTTCATCGAATATTGACAGCAATACCAGTTTTATTTGGGATAACATTGATAGTCTTTATCATTATGTCCCTGATCCCCGGTGATCCTGCGACTGCTATTTTGGGCTCTTACGCAACACCAGAAAATGTACAAAAGCTCAACAGAGAACTCGGTTTAGACAAAAGTTTAGTCGAGCAATATATCATATGGATATCAAATCTAATGCAAGGCGACCTAGGTCGCTCATACTCATTGAACAGGCCAGTAATTGACGAAGTATTGGAGCGATTTAGTGCTACTTTGATCCTCGCGGGTACAAGCTTTGTGCTTTGTTCCGTCATAGGAGTTATTGTTGGTGTTATCAGCGCTATTTTTCAATTTTCTCTCGTAGACAGATTAACCACGTTTGTAGTGCTACTTGGTATTTCCATCCCTTCCTTTTTTCTCGGGATGATGATGATTTTGTTGTTTTCAATACAACTTAGGTGGTTCCCGGTATCAGGGATGTACAGCATTTATGGTGGTGGTGATATCGCTGATCTATTGTCTCATCTTGTCATGCCCTCATTGGCACTTGCTTCTGTCGCAACAGGTGTTATTGCAAGGCTAGTAAGATCTTCGGTATTAGAGGTTTTGCGCCTTGATTTTGTCCGAACAGCCAGAGCCAAAGGTGTAAAGGAACGGACGGTAATCATGAAACATGTATTGAAAAGTGCAATGGTAACCATCGTTCCAGTACTTGGAATACAAGCCGGCTTTGTTATATCCGGAGCCGTTTATATCGAAATGATTTTCCAGTGGCCTGGCATTGGTAGAATGTTAGTAAACGGCATTCTTCAGCGCGATATATTACTCGTCCAAGGTGGCGTTATATTCGTTGCTGCATGTTACGTAGTATTCAATATAATTGTCGACGTTTTTCAAAGTATTTTAGATCCGAGGATCCGCTCATGAGACAATTTTTCTCAATGTTGTTCAAAAATCCTTTGACTACTTTCGCCTTCTTCACGCTCATAACGTTGATTTTTCTGGTAATGATAACGCCTTGGCTTGGGTTAGAAGATCCCAACGTTATCAATACAGGCAATAAATATTTACCAGCCTTTTCAGACAATCATATTCTAGGAACCGACCACTTGGGACGAGATTTATTTTCTCGGCTGATGTGGGGAACTCAGTTAAGTCTTGCCGTTGGTGTATCAGCATCACTCTTTGCTGCATTTTTTGGTTCGCTTATAGGAATTTTGTCGGGCTATTTTGGCAGACGTGTTGATAATATCTTGATGAGAGGGATCGATATGCTGATGGCATTTCCCTATATATTGCTGGCTCTTGCAATTGTTGCGGTCCTTGGCCCAGGACTGATTAATGCACTCGTTGCGGTTGTTGTGGTCAATGTCCCGTTTTTCGCTAGAAATATTCGTGGTGTGACTGTGGGCATAGCGCACAAAGAGTTTGTTGACGCAGCTCGATTAGCTGGAATGTCCCACTTTAAAATCATTGTTTTCGAGATCCTTCCCAACGTGCTTCCAATTATCATTGTTGCAATGTCAACTACGGTAGGATGGATGATTCTTGAAACAGCTGGGTTGTCGTTTCTAGGACTCGGCTCTCAGCCTCCACAAGCTGACCTTGGCTCTATGCTTGGTCAAGCTCGTAATTCGCTCATTTCTCATCCTCATGTCAGTGTCATTCCGGGATTAATGATTTTTCTGATCGTGATTTGCGTGAATCTACTAGGGGATGGCCTCAGGGATGCGCTCGATCCAAGACTAAAATCAGGCGCGTTGTCGCGTCCAGCAGCAGCAACAAAAGTCCAAGTTGATGAGAACGAAAAGAAATCTTATCAGCATAACCAAGACGCGCTGCTATCGATTGTAGGACTTCAGACCCGTTTCAATATCAGTCATCGGACTTATAAAGCGAGTAACGATGTTAGCTTTCACATTAAACCAGGGGAGTGTCTGGGGTTAGTAGGTGAGAGTGGTTCAGGAAAATCGGTAACGGCACTATCTATCATGGGGCTTATCCCCTCACCGCCAGGCGTTATCACTGGTGGTTCTATTCAACTCGATGGGGAAGAATTAATTGGTATGCCCTACGAAAGACTGAGGGAGCTTCGAGGTGATAAAGTAGCTTATATCTTCCAAGATCCCTTATCTACGTTACATCCTTTATTCAAAGTGGGTGACCAACTGATAGAGGCTGTTCAAGTCCATCATCCTATATCGAGAGCTGAAGCTAGAGCCAAAGCTATAGAATTAATGGAAGAGGTGCATATACCAAATCCTGTAGATAGATTAGATTCCTTTCCACATGAATTTTCGGGGGGTATGAGACAGCGTATTGCCATAGCAATGGCTCTTATTAATAACCCAAGTCTCATTATTGCCGATGAACCAACAACAGCGCTCGACGTTACTGTTCAAGGCCAAGTTCTATCAATACTTGACCAACTTAGGCGTGAAAGGGGTGTTTCAATTTTATTTATCACTCACGACTTTGGTGTCGTGTCCCAACTTTGCGACCGAGTCATTGTGATGTACGCCGGCAAAATTGTGGAAGAAGGTGCTACCAATGATGTACTTGAGTCGCCTTTACACCCCTATACCAAGCGTTTGATTCAATGCGTGCCAAAATTGGGACGTGGTAAAACGGCGCTGCATGCGATTGATGGACTTCCCCCTTTAACCTGTGATCTTCCTCCGGGTTGTAGTTTTGCTCCTCGATGTCACAAAGCCTCGGAAAACTGTACTAGAGTCGAGCCTACAAATCAGATTGTTGTCGACAGATTGGTCAAGTGTCATGAACCAGAGGGTGTTGAATAATGGGAATCATATTAAGTCTTAAGAATGTCAGTAAGACATATGAGTTAGCTGACGGTAACTGGTTTAAGAAAAAGCGAACAGTCAAAGCATTGAATAACATCTCGTTGAATGTCTTTGAACATGAGACATTAGGGATTGTCGGTGAGTCAGGTTGTGGCAAGTCAACCTTTGCAAAGATCTTAGTTGGACTACTAGAGCCAACTTCTGGTTCAGTGACTTTTTCTGGCAATGGTGTCGATGAAGACAAAACACTTGGTCAAGGCATACAGTACGTATTTCAAGATCCAATAAGCTCACTAAATCCCAGACGAACGATTAAAGCGTCCGTAGAAGCGCCACTAAAAGCGTTGCATAACTTGAATGAGCAGGAAAGGGGAAACCGTATTAGGCAAGCCTTTGAGGATGTAAGCCTTAGAGAAGAGTTCTTGGAGCGATATCCACATGAATTCTCAGGTGGACAAGCGCAGAGGATTGGGCTTGCAAGATCGTTAGTGGCAAAACCAAAAATATTGATTTTGGATGAGCCAGTGTCAGCATTAGACGTATCTGTGCAAGCACAGGTTCTAAATTTACTGTCTGATATAAAAGAAAAAAATGGCCTCACATATCTCTTTATCAGTCACGATCTTGCTGTTGTTGAGGCTGTGAGTGATAGGGTTGCAGTGTTTTACTTTGGCGCTCTTGTCGAAGTAGGACCTGCAAAGGACATCTTTATGAGTCCTAAGCACCCTTATACTAAGTTGTTGGCTGACAGTGCCCCAATTGTTGGGAAGCCGCTTTATCAATCCGATAGGGACCAAGAGCTGCCAGATCCACTTAATCCACCTTCTGGTTGTGCTTTTGCTTCTCGTTGTTCTCGCGCAAGTGTACAATGCCATAAATCAACCCCAGCTTTATCACAACAAGGAGAAGCGCATTTTGCCGCGTGTTACTTCCCCCTTTAGTCAGCCATTGAACAAGCTTAGCGAAGGTACACAACTGCGAAGGCCTTTGTTGGCGATGGAGTCCTTGAAACAGTTTATTATGGACCAGGAGCTGAGTGCTGGCGATGCGTTGCCGCAAGAGCAAGAGCTCATGGCTATGTTCAAGATGTCAAAATGGACCATCAGAGAAGCATTGAGGATGCTTGAGGGACAAGGCCTAATTACTACTCGAACTGGCCCAAAGGGGGGCACGTTTGTAAGAGAGGTTCCTGATTCCTTGGCGGTCAACTTACTCAATAACTACTTTTACTTTCAGGATGTATCCATTTCCAATCTTTATCAACTGAGAAAAGTTATAGAGCCAGAGTTGGCCTATACTCTGGCTGGAATTTTGTCCACATCGGATTTAGAGCAGCTTACTAGTATCATCGATAATTACGCTGAGCCTGCTACGACACTGACGGAGGAGCGCGATCATCATATTGAATCTCTGAAATTTCATATTGTCTTAGCCAACTTCACGGACAATAAACTCCTAAAGTTTGTCATCCATTTTATCTGTCAAACTTTGTCAGAGATGACCGTGACACAAGAGCTTTATAACCCACCAAACGCTGAGCTTTGGCAAAAAGGAATTAGTTATCAACAGTCACTTGTAGAAGCGTTGAAACGTGGTGATAAAGATAGGGCGCGCACGATAATGTCTGAGCATATGGATATGGCTCATGAACATATGAAGCAGCAAGAAGCACGTTTGAATATGCGTCTATTACCGTCTTCTAATAGTTGAAGCGGGAATTACTCGTTATCGTAATCCGCCCCAGGGGCTGGGGCGGTGGGTATTGCAACTTAAAATGTACGATTGGCTATCAATTTGCTGAGCATACCTCTGTAAACCTCATCCTTGCTTCTTGTGCCGCCCGGGAAGATTGTTCTTTTGCGTCTTGAGCATGTGCGAGCAGTTTGAGCTTTTCTTCTAAATCATCCAACAAGTCTTGTGGAATTGCTTTATTCGCGTCATCCGCATGTTCCAACGCATAAGCGCGAATTTTCTTCTTTACTTTAAATAATGCTTGCAACGCAGTACGCTCTTCGTCAGCGGCAACTTGCGCGGCATCACGGCATTTTTCAAAGTTAGCGAGAGCCACACCTTCGTTTGACCAAGGATCAAACTCTGGCAGTTCTTCGATATTAATGGTTGGCTCTACATAATCTTCTTGGTGACGAATATCCAAAGTAGTAGCTTTGACCGCTGAAATCATCAGCATAACAGCGATACCAAGCAGTGGAAGTCCGCCCACAATGGCCGCCGTTTGAAGGGTACTCAAGCCACCTAGGAACATTAATACCGCTGGCATGAAGCTTAGGGTAAATGCCCAGAACAGACGGTTCCAACGCATTGGCTCTTGAGTAACGTCTTTTTGAACCACTGATGCCAAGATGTATGAGATAGAGTCAAATGTAGTCGCTGTGAAGATGATACATAACAAGGTAAACAATAAGATGATAAACCAAGCGAAAGGAAGCTCAGAAAGCATCGAGAAAATCGCTTTGGTTGCGCCATATTCATTTAGGATTGCGACGATATCAAGCTGACCTGATAGCTGTAATGACAGACCATAGTTTCCTAAGATAATGAAAAATAGGAAACAGCCACATGAACCAAAGAATAGTGAACCTGCAACCATCTGTTTGATGGTGCGGCCGCGCGAGATACGAGCGACGAACAAACCCATGCTTGGTGCAAATACTAACCACCATGCCCAGTAGAAAATGGTCCAATCTTGTGGGAAATGAGTATTGTCAAACGTGCCATAGCCACCAAATGGTTCCGCCCAAGTTGCCATCACAAAGAAGTTTGACATCATTCGACCGATAGAGTCTAAACCGGTTTCCAAAATGAAGATGGTAGGCCCCAATACCAAAACTAGGGCTAGTAGCAACATCGCACCCCAGAAGTTGATATTACTAAGTATCTTGATGCCTTTTTCCATACCCGCAAACGAAGAGTAAGCAAAAATCGCAGTACATATCGCTAGTACACCAATTTGGGAATAAGTATTTTGTGGTAGTCCAAACAAGACACTTAGACCTTCGCTAATCAGTGGTGCGGCAAGACCAAGAGTTGTCGCTGCGCCACCAAGAAGACCAAAGATAAACAGTACGTCGATAAGCTTACCAAGCCCACCATTGGTATGTTTTTCACCAATCACAGGAATGAGTGCGCTTGAAACTTTCAGTGCTGGCTGTTTACGAACATAGAAGAAGTAAGCGATAGGCAGTGCTGGGATAAGGTAGATAGCCCATGCAATAGGTCCCCAGTGGAAGATACCGTAGGTCGCTGCCCAGCGCACGGCTTCTTCACTTCCTGGTTCCAATTGGAAAGGAGGCGCTTGATAATAGTAGGCCCACTCAATACAGCCCCAGTAAAGGATACTTGCCCCGATTCCTCCGCAGAACAGCATCGCTGCCCAAGAAGACGTAGCAAATTCTGGTGCTTCGTCAGGATCTCCAAGTTTAATTTGGCCAATATCGCTAAAAATGATGAATATCATGAAAAAGAGAGCAGCGAGGCCAAGAGCGAGGTACAGGAAGCCAAACTTGTCGGTCATAATGAGCTTGGCTTGCCCGATGATTTTTGCACCTTGTTCAGGGAACATTATCAAGGGAATGATAACGCTCAGGAGCAATGTGATTGCGCCAAAGAAAGTTGGCTTATCAATCAGCTTAAAGTGTCGGTTCATAAATTGTGATCATGCAGTTAAAGATGATCGATTATCAAGTAAATGCGGTTTCCAACTCAAACAGGATTATTTGTCGTTAGGATAAATACCGTTATGCCAAGGCTAATATCAAAGCACCAATGGTCACCGCTGCGGAGACATACTGACCGGCAGAGTAAGAACTATCTTCTTGTTTCTCTATGTCATCTGGATGGTCCATACCTAATGCGCCATGCGCAAAGGAGGTGACAGATTTACCCAATCTATCGTCATCGTCTTTTGAGATATTCTCTTTATTGGCGTCTTTGCTCACTTCCTTTTCTAGCATTGCTTTCGCTTGAGGTGAGATGGATACACTATCTCCATTGCCTGTAGGCAAAGTATTGCCGTTAGCAGTGGCACCTTCTGCGACTGTCTTAGTGGCCGTCGCAACAGGTGCGTTTGTATGGCTCATTAGGTTTGAATTGACGCTTTGCATAACTATCTCCATTAGCGCTATCAATCAATACATCGTCAAATGTCGCAAAAACTTTATAAAAGCTTCTGTAAATGAGAGATTGATCGATATTGTGAACAATGATAAGGCAAATTACGCGCCAATCATAACCTATGGTGATGAATTATTTGCAGACCAACGAGTCGTTGCGCGTTTTAAGGGCTTTGTAGGCGTTCATTCGATTTTCACGTTGTACGTATCGCGCCGGAGGCGGTAATACTTTCAGTTGAAAGTCTACATTTGAATCAGAAATATCACTAACGGGTGTAATTACGACTACGTTTAGAGCAGGGTTGAGCTGTTTTATTTGCGCCGCAGTCCCCAGAGCCTGTTCGGTATGAAACTTACCCGCTATATGCATAACTTGAGAGTTTGGGTGCTGGGCAATGTAATCGACGATGCTTTCTGCCATTGTTGCATCCCATGCCAACTGAGCAGCATACTGTTTCTTAGTTTGTTCGGCGTCACCATGATGCATTGAGGCCATAAATTTATCTTTGTAAGGTGAACTGGATGTATCGATGTTTTTAGCGATAAATGAGCGCTCTTTACTATCTAATTTATCCAGATAGCTAAGTCCTTGGCGACCGATACATCGAACAATACTCTTCGGAGCGTTACTGGCGATGACATCAATCTGAGAGGCTTTAGCAAGTTCAACTAGAGGGCGATAATCACTTTCATAATTAGGCCAAGCGTTACCCTGTTTGATCAGTACCTGCTCACCAATCTCCGATGCTAGATAATCGTCAACAACAGGCTGTTTGTCACGGGTGAATTGCTCCATAGACAGAGCGACATTGGCATCGTTGTTAATAAGAGCTTTCAGTAAGTCGGTTTGGAATCGATGGATTCCTGGATGTGTATGCCATTCTCCCACTAAAATGACTTCAGCATCTAGAATAGCAGTCGGTAACGCATTTAAGCTGATAGCAGCGCCTTCAGGGCTATTGAACTGGTAGTCGTAGAAAGACAACACGTGGTTAGATTCTGATGTGTTTTTGTCTGCAGAAGATGTGTTCGCGGCGCACCCAGACAAAAGCGCGAATGAGATAAGAATGGGTAATGCTTTCATAGTTTGATCTCTCTATAAAAATAGCCTTCTTAGAAGGCTATCTTGGAACCATAATGGTAATAGAGATTCATGCTAGACTCAATCTAATTGAAAATAAATCTCATTACATTTTTCGGTATGCGCGAATCATAAAGTCGGCTCGGCAATGGAACAACGTTTGTGCTTTCAGGCTCGATCTGATGTCATCTGTCGCTTTCCAAGCGAAAGGGGTCATCTGCAATAAATCGACGGCTTGCTGACCTGTCAGGCTCATTTCATAGTCTAGTTTAGATTCGGATAACAACTCGAAACCTTCTATCTGCTCAGCGGTTTCATCATGGAGACGTACATCTTGATAGATAAGCTCTCTTAGTTCATATAAATGGTGGCTGCCCGGCGTGACCGTGAGCATGATACCCCGCTCGTTGATACAGCGAACTAACTCATCGTGCTTACACGGTGCATAAATACGAATGATTGCGGCTAAGTTACTGTCGGAAAAAGGCAGCTTATGGCTAGAGGCAACACAAAAATTGACGTTCGGGTAGCGTTTTGCTCCGTAACGAATCGCTACTTTAGAAATGTCGAGCCCATAAAAATCTAATGGCTTGTCATGTTCAGCAAGGTAGCGTTGGAAAAAACTGGTGTAATAGCCTTCACCGCAGCCTATGTCGAGAACGGAACCTTGTTGAACTAGTTCTGCTAGGGTCTCGGCGACTTGCTGGCGCATAGGGGCATACAAGCCGTGCTCAAGGAAAGTGCGTCGAGCCTGCATCATTTCTTTGTTGTCGCCTGGATCTTTTGAGCGTTTGTGTTGCACGGGCATTAGGTTGACATAACCTTCTTTTGCCAAGTCGAACTGATGGTTATTCTCGCAGCGAAAACTACGTTCATTTAGAGACAAAGATTGCTGACAGAGAGGGCATTGATAGGACATAGGTTAGACTCGACGAAAATTTTCGTAAGTCTAACCATATCATTGGTTGGAAGCAATTAGCTCAGTGGAATTACTTCACAGAAAGAGTGGTGCTAAGTTGGTAGGTGTCGCCTGGGTTGACTTCTTGCCCAGACTCAAGGGTTTTAGCATGCAATGTGGACTCAATACAGAACATAGTTAAGTATCCATCATCGTTCATGTCACCCATAGATTTTGCGCCGGCTTCCCAAGGGGTCCATAAGACCGCAGAGTTGTCCCCCTCGTTGACGACAGACAGTCGTCGATTAAAGGCATTATCGTGAAGCACAATTTCTTTACTCGGCTCAGTATAAACGCGATCGATGGTGTCAGTGAGAGCGAGCGTGTCGCCGCCTTGGCACACTTTACCGTCTTGTAAACCATCAATATAAGTTGGTCCCATGCCGGTAACTTCCATGTTATTAATGTCGCCGATATTTAGGTAGGTATGCAATGCACCAGAGAATTTCCATGGCGCAGAGTCAGTGTTAGTAACATTAAGGGTGGCGGTTAATGTGTCCGATATTTCTACGTTTAACACTAATTGGAAACGGTGCGGCCAAACTTCACGTGTTTGCTCATCATCAGTCAAGCCTAAGCTAATGATCACACCTGCTTCGCTCTCACGATGTTCTACTAGAGTCCAAGCCATATTACGAGCAAAGCCGTGTGAAGGCGCTGCTACGCGACCAAACCAAGGCCAACAGATTGGAATGCCGCCTCTTAGCGGAGTTTTATTGTCATACACGGCATCTTTACTCATCCAAATCAGATCTTCTTGATTCACTGGTTTGAATGAAATGATGTGTCCACCATGGAGAGAAATTGCTGCGGTGGCTTTTGGGTGATTGATGCGAATGATCGTATTGTCGTCAAGCTTAGCTGTTGTTACATAATCAGAAAGCACAGTTAAGGCAGGTAACGTAGACAAATCCATAGATTGAAACTCCTAGGTGAGCGTTTCTGGTTCCTAGGGGAGGGCAATGTTTAACATTCCCAGGTGATATTGAACCCAGAAACAGATACAAAAAAGGCGACCCAATGAGTCGCCTTAATACAATATTCAGCTAATAGCTTACATTACTTAGAGATGTGAGCGATTAGGTCTAGAACTTTGTTTGAGTAACCGATTTCGTTGTCGTACCAAGATACAACTTTAACGAAGTTGTCAGTTAGAGCGATACCAGCTTTAGCATCGAATACTGAAGTTTGAACTTCGCCAATGAAGTCTTGAGAAACAACTTGGTCTTCAGTGTAACCTAGAACGCCTTTTAGTTCGCCTTCAGAAGCTTCTTTCATTGCTGTACAGATAGCTTCGTAAGATGCACCGTTCTTAAGGTTAACAGTTAGGTCAACTACAGAAACGTTAGCAGTTGGTACGCGGAAAGCCATACCAGTTAGTTTGCCGTTTAGTTCTGGAAGAACAACGCCTACTGCTTTAGCAGCGCCAGTTGAAGATGGGATGATGTTTTGAGAAGCACCACGACCACCGCGCCAGTCTTTAGCAGAAGGACCATCTACAGTTTTTTGAGTAGCTGTAGTAGCGTGAACTGTAGTCATAAGACCAGATTCGATACCGAACTTGTCGTTAAGAACTTTAGCGATAGGCGCTAGACAGTTAGTGGTACAAGAAGCGTTAGAAACGATGTCTTGACCAGCGTAAGTGTCTTGGTTAACGCCCATTACGAACATTGGAGTAGCGTCTTTAGAAGGACCAGTTAGAACAACTTTCTTCGCGCCAGCAGTGATGTGCTTACGTGCAGTCTCGTCAGTTAGGAAAAGACCAGTTGCTTCTGCTACTACGTCAACATCGATAGCATCCCATTTTAGGTCTTCTGGGTTGCGCTCTGCAGTTACACGTACAGTTTTACCGTTAACGATTAGGTTACCGCCTTCAACTTCAACAGTACCGTTGAAACGGCCGTGAGTTGAGTCGTATTTAAGCATGTATGCCATGTACTCAACGTCGATTAGATCGTTAATACCTACTACTTCGATGTCGTTGCGCTCTTGCGCTGCACGAAATACGAAACGACCGATACGGCCAAAACCGTTAATACCTACTTTGATAGTCATTATAGTTGCTCCACAACTTAATTTCTGTTTAAAGATAACTGGTAGTAAAATTACAGAATCCAGTCACTAACTTCAATAGATAATCGGAATTAATTTGTTTAAAGTCAAAAAAAAGTGTCGCTTTTCTTAACATTCGGTATTAAATGACGTTTTTTTGAACTTTGATACAGACTCTGTAATAGTTTTAGTTATGTATTTAACCTTGTAAGCAAGGTAAGTTAACATAACTGATACAGCTTGGTTGGAAATTGGCAACAATGTGCTACAACCAAGTTTGCTATACGTATGATAGATAGCGTGTATAAAATGTAGACAATAAAAAAGGGAGTGTAAAGGTCGTGAGTGGTGAAAATAAAAACGCGATGAAGCCCGATGATTACTGGCGTCAGACCCTAAATGAAGAGCAGTACCGAGTCTGTCGACTACAGGGTACTGAGGCGCCTTTTAGTGGCACCCTACTGCACAACCGTGATACTGGCTTATACCACTGTACTTGTTGTGAGACACCGCTTTTTGATTCCGAAAGTAAATACGATTCTGGCTGTGGTTGGCCGAGTTTTGATGCGCCAATTGATAGCAATGTTATCCGATTTTTGGAAGATTTTAGCCACGGGATGCAGCGAATAGAGATCAGATGTAAGGCGTGTGACAGTCATTTAGGTCACGTTTTTGAGGACGGGCCAAAAACAACGGGACAAAGATACTGCGTCAATTCAGTGTCGTTAATTTTCAACAAAAGTAACGACAGTAACGTATCTGACTGATTTTATGTTCCATTCTTTCAATTTGTTGAAAGAAAATCGGGCTCCTGTGTGAGCCCGAATTGCTTGTCAGTAGAGGCATTTATCGCTCAAGAATGGAATCGCTTGTATAGCTACCATTGTCAATCAATTTGGCGACCCTTTCTGCCTGATCATTTAATAGTTGATAGTCCTCTTCGGTTAGACCAAACAGCAATCTGAGCTCACTATCTGATGCAATCGGAACCTCAAATTCCTTACCGACCATGGCCCAAAGGTAGGATTCTCTCGGTCGATCAAGGCTTTGAGTGACACTAGCTAAAGACTTTATGACCTCTTTGTTGACCTCTTTCCCTCCCTTTGAAAGCTCAAGAGAACGGTTAAGCAACCGATAGGTTTTCAGTTTGTCGCGAGAAATATAGTGGGTAGCCAGAGCATATTGCATGGAACCCGTATCGAGTGCCCCGGTGTTTTCCATGGCTAAAAAGCGGCGTTTAGCGGCGTGACTACCTGTTTCGCTCCAAAGGAAATAGAGGGTTTCTGGTGAAGTGGAATTGGCCAGTTCACGAGTGATACGATCTTGCTCTTCTATTGAATACATAAGAGCGTTAAACCTTTTAGATTTAAGGTCAGCTTGCTCGATAGGCTGGATCTGTGAGGCTAACTCTAGACATTTTCGATACTCTTTTAGTAGATGATAATCTTTCACCTGGTTGGCTTCACTAGGATCGTTAAGCATTTCGTTGCGATGCCAAATCAGGTCTGTTCTGGCAACTCGACACTGGCCATCGTTAATATTTAACGAAGAACAATTCAGCTTTGGTTCATTTTCACAAAGTTGATCGGTGTTTTTACGGGTTTCGAAACATCCGGATAATAGTGAAGTGGCTGCTAAGATGGTTAGGAGATAAGGTAATTTCATTCTACTACTTGTGATCAATTACACTGATTTGTCGTACTCAACTTGACTCAGTGTATCATCACGTTATCGTTCGAGTAACGAATTAACCTCTCAGAACCGAAATTTAAAGGGCTGAGAGTTCAAGTAAAAAGAAGGTTCAGTATGGACGTAGAACAACTCTTAGAAGCCATGACTCCTGATGTTTATGAGAGACTTCTGTATGCCACTGAAACTGGTCGTTGGCCAGAAGGTAGTAGGTTATCTCAGGATCAAAGAGATTCTTGTATGCAAGCGGTTATGCTTTATCAGTCGAAGCACAATGTCGATCCGCAGCATATGTCGGTTGCAGCAGGGGGCGAAATTAGCTTTAAAAGCAAAGCGGAACTCAAAAAGCAGTTCAGCACTGAGCAGCAAGATATTATGCGAGTCAAAGTGAGTAACGAATAGAAAAAGGGGCGATTAGCCCCTTTTTTGTTTTGTCATTAGCCTGCGAGCACGTCTGTGGCAACTTTGTAGCTAGGATCTTCTTTCACATTGATTTCTACGAGACTGCCTGCTTTTTGCAAAAGCGCACGACAATCAGGGCTCAAGTGCCTTAAGTGCAGTATTTTTCCGACAGCGGCATAACGTTCAGCTAAGGTTTCAATAGCTTCAATTGCCGAGTGGTCTGCGACGCGAGAATTAGCAAAATCGACGATGACATCTTCTGGATCGTTCTTAGCGTCAAATAACTCCAAAAAGTTTGCCGCAGACCCAAAGAAAATTGGTCCGTTGACATGATACTCTTTTGACCCTTCTGCGTTGATATTGCTGCTCGCGTAAATATGTTTGGCGTGTTCCCAAGCAAACATAAGTGCTGATACGATTACGCCCACCGCTACCGCGACGGCTAGGTCTGTAAGAACGGTAACCACAGTCACTAGGACAATAACGAAGAAATCTTGTTTAGGTACGCGACGAGCGAGTTTGAAGGTAGCCCACTCGAATGTACCTATGACAACCATAAACATAACCCCTACCAGCGCTGCTAATGGAATCATTTCGATAAGTGCTGCTGCAAACAAGATAAACATCAACAACGCCACTGCGGCAACAATTCCTGACAATCGACCACGACCACCAGAGTTCACGTTAATCATCGACTGGCCGATCATAGCACAACCACCCATTGCTCCGAATACAGAGCAGGTTACGTTCGCTAGGCCTTGGCCGACGCATTCACGGTTGGATTGACCGCGAGTGTTGGTCATTTCGTCAAGGACTGTTAGGGTCAATAGTGACTCGATCAAACCGATGGCTGCGAGAATAATGGCATACGGCAGAATGATTTGGAGAGTTTCAAAGGTCAATGGAACGGCCGGGATAGAGAACTCTGGCAGTGAACCTGCTAGTGTCGCGTTCATATCACCCGACATAGAACGGAGGAAGTCGACAACCGTGCGTGTGTCCAAACCAAGCCCCTGAACTAACAGAGTAACAGTAACGATAGCGACTAACGACGATGGCACTGCTGTGGTTAACTTAGGCAAGAAGTGAATAATACCCATGGTTAAAGCAACTAAGCCAAGCATCAGTACCATTTGATCTTGTGGAAGCCAAGTAAGGGCACCTGAAATATCTGGGGCTTTGAACTGTCCCAGTTGCGCTAGGAAGATAACAATAGCTAAACCGTTAACAAAACCTATCATAACCGGATGAGGGACCATGCGAATAAACTTACCCAATTTAAACAATCCCGCGCTAATCTGCAGCAAACCGGCTAGCATGATAGCAGCAAAAAGGTACTGTACACCGTGAGTTGCAACGAGGCTGACCATAACGACTGCCATGGCGCCAGTAGCGCCAGAGATCATACCTGGGCGACCACCAAAGATAGATGTGATTAAACCGACGATAAAGGCAGCGTATAAGCCGACCATTGGATCAACACCGGCAACGAAAGCGAAAGCGACGGCTTCTGGAACCAAAGCTAATGCGACGGTAAGACCCGATAGGACATCGTTTTTTACCGAATGCTTTGAAAACTGTGGAAATTCAAACATGTAATTGTGCTTACTTATGTTGTTGGATTCATATGGATTTCATCCGACGCGCATTTAGACGTTCAAAGTGTAGAATCGCTATAGCAATAGCGTAAGTGAAAATGATTCGTCGTCGTTATCCAATCTGAGAGTGACATAGATTGGGTGCATTGTTGATGAAATAATCAAAGCTCGGAATGCTACCGAAATGTGAACAAAACTTCAATATTGAAAGAAAGTGTTTCTACGTTAGTTGACCCTAACGGTTGTCATTTCGGGTGATAGTCCATGACCTGTAAAAAAGGCTGCGATATCGCAGCCTTTTCGAATCATCCAATGGATGTATTAGTAGTTAGGTTTGGTCATTCCAGCTGATGCCGAGTTGGTAGCAACTTGACTGCCCGCACCTTTCTGTTGATAGCACTCTGTTTTAGCAGGAGCCGCATTGATGATGATTTCACCTAGCTCTTGCTTGCCTTCCGCTTTAGCCATTGGAGCACTCGCATGTCCTTTAAAGCGAACCACGGTTTTCTCTACAGTCGAACGTTCTGTCGTCACCGCTGGCTCTACAACCGTTGTATGTGTGGTTGCTGAAGCCTCAACTTCGACTTTTGGCTCTGATTCAACTGCGACTTCTACAACAGGCGCGATAGCTGCTGGCGTCGTTTCTACCAATGGCTCGGTGACAACTTCTTCTGGCTCTACCACGGGTGCTGCCGTTGCTAGTTCGACCGTTGGCTCTACCGCGATAGGAGCTTCAATAGCTTCAGGTGCAGGTTTACGCATTACGATAACCTTACCCATTGCCATTTCAGGCATAGCAACACCTGTGATGGCTACTGACTCTTGAACTTCTGCTTCAGGCTTCGCTTTCGACTTTGGCTCCACAATGCCATAGCTCGGCATTACTTTACCCATCGCCATTTCAGGAGAAGCTACACCGCCTCTGCGCAAGCGGAATGGGTTAGGGCGACGATCGCGACCGCGACGACGACGTTGACCACTTGCTCGCAGATGACGAGGTGAACGACGGTTTCGACGTTGTTTACCTTCCTCTTTCGCAGGTGCTTCTGTTGCCGCTTCAGGTGCTTGAGGCTTTTCTACCGCAGTTTGAGCTGTCTCAACAGACACAACCTGAGTCGCTTGCTCTTCTTGTTGTGCTTTTTGATCTTTTACGCGCACTTGCTTAGAAAGCTTACGACGCTGACGGCGCTCTTTAACTTTCGCCGCTTTTTCTTCAGAACGAGGTGCTTTTTTCTCAGCTTGAACATCAGCTGCGATTTGCTGACCTTGCTCTTCTACTTTTGATTTGCCGGCTGCTTCATCGCGCTTTTTATTACGACGATCTTGCTGCTTACCGCGACGATTTTGCTGTTTGCGTGACTCTTGAGCATTGTCGTTAGACTCTTTCTCTTCTTCTCGAGCCGGTTTGTTACGGCGATTCTTGTTACGATCATTATCGCGAGAATCTTTATTGTTGCGACGACGTTGGTCGTTGTTTCTATTGCGACGTTGTCTACCGTTGCGATTCTTAGGCGCTTCGTCCTTCGTTTCCGCTTCTTTCTCAGGCTCTTCGTTAGAAGAGAAGAATGATCCGATTGCAGATAGAATACGAGAAATCAGACCAGGCTGCTTCTCTTCTTCTTTGGCTTTTTCCTTCGCTGGCTTACTCGGTTTAGGCGCTGGCGTTGGTGCATTTTGAGAAGGCGTTGCAAAGCCTTGTAATGCAGGCTGCTCAATCTTACGCGGTTTAGCATCAACTTCAGCTTCTTTCGCTTCAGCTTCTTTGAGTGCTTCTAGCTTCTTAGGTAGCAAGTATGACAACAGTTCTTGCTCTTCACCTTCACGAACACGGATTACTTCAAAGTGAGGCGTTTCCATGTCTGAATCAGGAACGATAGTGATCTTCACTTCTTGCACGCGCTCAATATGGTTAATAGAGCGACGTTTTTCGTTCAGTAGATAAGAAGCAATTGGCACAGGTACAATAGCAAGTGCTTGAGACGTGTTGTCTTTTAGTGCTTCTTCTTCAATAAGACGAAGTACCGAAAGCGCAAGTGACTCATTGTCACGTACCACACCCGTACCAGTACAACGTGGACAAATGTGATGACTTGCTTCAGCCAAAGATGGGCTCAAGCGTTGACGAGACATTTCCAATAGGCCAAAACGAGAAATTCGACCGATTTGAACACGGGCGCGGTCAATTCGGACAGCTTCACGCAAGCGATTTTCTACTTCGCGTTGGTGACGTACTGGGGTCATATCGATAAAGTCGATAACAACTAAGCCGCCTAGGTCGCGAAGACGTAGCTGACGAGCAATTTCATCTGCTGCTTCAAGGTTAGTATTCAGTGCAGTTTCTTCGATATCGCTGCCTTTGGTAGCGCGGGCAGAGTTGATATCGATAGACGTAAGTGCCTCAGTTGGGTCAATAACAATAGAACCACCAGATGGAAGCCTCACTTCACGCTGGAACGCTGACTCGATCTGGCTTTCAATCTGATAGTGACTAAATAGCGGTACTTCACCTTCGTATTTCTTCACTCGGTTAACAAAGTCTGGGCGAACCAATTGAATGTGCTGGCGAGCACGCTCGTAGATGGTGTTGCTATCAATCAAGATCTCGCCGATATCGCGACGTAGGTAGTCACGAAGTGCACGAACGATAACGTTACTTTCTTGATGGATTAAGAAAGGAGCAGGGTTTTGGTCTGCTGCACCCTTAATGTTTTCCCAGTTGTTTAGGAGGAAACGCAAATCCCACTCAAGCTCTTCGGCACTTTTGCCTACGCCCGCGGTACGAACTATTAGGCCCATACCTTGTGGTAGTTCTAGAGTGCTCAGAGCGGCTTTTAGTTCTGTACGCTCTTCACCTTCAATGCGACGAGAAATACCGCCAGCGCGAGGGTTGTTAGGCATTAGTACTAAGTAGCTACCTGCTAGAGAGATGAAGGTTGTTAATGCAGCACCTTTGCTACCACGTTCTTCTTTCTCAACTTGCACGATCACTTCTTGGCCTTCGCTCAAGACATCTTTGATGCTTGGGCGACCTTGGTAGGTGTAGCCTTCAGGGAAGTATTCGCGTGCAATTTCTTTAAGAGGGAGGAAACCGTGGCGCTCGGCACCGTAGTCAACAAAAGCAGCCTCTAGGCTAGGCTCAACTCGAGTGATACGTCCTTTGTAGATGTTCGCTTTTTTAGATTCGTGACCTGGACTTTCGATATCAAGATCGAATAGTCGCTGGCCATCGACCAAAGCGACACGCAACTCTTCTTTTTGAGTTGCGTTAATTAACATTCTTTTCATTGCAGAAATTCTCGTTGTATTTTCTTTGTTTTCATCATTGCTCTTGTCACAGTTTTCGTAATTCGCGGTGCCGGATCCCATGGCTTTGTTAAATGCAGCCTCCCGGCTGGAAGGGATGCTCTTGGGCACTACAGTCTTCACACAGAACTTTGGCTGTGTGCTCCGCGTATGTGGCGGTAATACTCAACACGATTACGTGAGTAGGTGACAAGGAAGTCTTAGCTATCAACGTCTTATGCCAGTTGCTGCGTCTCAATACTAAGCGTTCTACTCATAGTTAAAATTGCTCAAAGATAATATCGACATATGATAAATCGATTTTAATTATCCATTGCAGCTGTGAACTATAGCAGCGCAGCGAAATATCAGCAATCAGCTTTAGTATAAACCACAGAAAAAATTCTGATTCAGCCTAATCAATGTACGTTTAATATGCTGATTTTAAGCGATAATATCTGGACCAAGGCAAAAGCCAACTCAAACTGGTTGATTTCTATCCACAGCTTGTCCAGACAATCAATAAGCCAATCGTTATAGACGATTTATCCGGCACGTCATCGACAAAAATACCAATAGAAAGCGTTATTTTCTTGTCGCTTTGAATGTTATAATAACGAAATGAGTGAAATTAGAACTAAAGTCCAATTTGTCGATATCGACGACGATATGGCTGGTCAGCGCATTGATAACTTTTTGCGCAACCAATTAAAAAACATCCCCAAGAGTGTTGTGTACCGAATTGTGCGCAAGGGTGAAGTTCGCGTAAATAAAAAACGTGTAAAGGCAGAGTATAAGCTTCAAGCCGGTGATAGTGTGCGTATTCCTCCTGTTACCCTAGAAGAGAAGCAAGAAGACACGCCAATCAGTACAAAATTGAATCAGGTAGCGGAGCTAGAGTCACAAATTATCTATGAAGACGACCATCTGCTGATCTTAAACAAGCCGTCAGGTATCGCGGTTCATGGTGGCAGTGGTCTTAAGTTTGGGGCGATCGAGGCATTAAGAGCGCTGCGCCCGCAAGCTCGGTTCTTAGAGTTAGTGCACCGGATAGATCGTGATACCTCTGGTATTCTTTTAGTCGCGAAGAAGCGCTCGGCGTTACGTCACTTGCAAGCTCAATTTCGCGAGAAGACGGTACAGAAGTATTACTATGCTCTGGTCATGGGCAAATGGAAACCTAGCTGTCGCGTGGTGAAAGCGCCGTTGTTAAAAAATGAAGTGAACAGTATCGTTAGAGTCAATCCTAATGGAAAACCTTCAGAGACACGCTTTAAGGTAATCGAGTCGTTCGAACAAGCTACGCTGCTTCAAGCAAGTCCTATTACCGGACGCACGCACCAAATTCGCGTTCATACACAGTACACGGGTCACCCAATTGCCTGGGATGACCGTTATGGCGATCGTCGATTTGATGCGTACACGGCCAAAGTTGGTCTTGATCGTTTGTTCCTGCATGCTGCAAACATTATTTTCACGCACCCAGCAAGCGATGAGAAAATGGAAATCCACGCACAGATGGAGCCAAAATTGCAGCAGGTACTTAAGAAGCTTATAGCGGCAGTTTAATAACCGACGTTTAACAGAGCGGAGTGTATCGACCAAGATACATTCCGCTTTGTTGTTTATGGCCTTTGATTCTTAAGCAAGTGGCGAGACGCCCTGTTTCTGAAGTAGTGTGACTAAATCAATGAGCGGAAGGCCGACTAGGGTATTCGGATCTTTGCCATCAAGTTGGCTAAACAGTGTGATGCCGAGGCCTTCACTCTTAAAGCTTCCAGCGCAGTAAAATGGTTCTTCCATATCAACGTAACGCTCAATTTGGGCAGTTGTAAGCTCACGGAAAGTGACGTCAAAGGTATCGACAATGGTTTCCGATTGTTGAGTTGTGGTGTTGTAAAGGGCAAGGCCAGTATAGAAACGAATCGTTTTGCCGCTCTGTTGCTGAAGTTGGTGTATGGCATTGTTGCGATTCAATGGTTTGCCGATGATCGTATCGTCAATGACACAAACCTGATCGCTGCCAATAATGATGGCATCTTTCTCCTGTTGTAACGCAGTTGCTTTTTCTAACGCTAAGCGCTGGACGAGCTGTGTTGCTGTTTCGTGCGCTTGTGCTGTTTCTTCAACGTTTGGTGCGATAGCTTCAAACTCCAGACCTAATTTGGATAAAAGCTCCGCACGGTACGGAGACGTTGAAGCTAAAATAAGTCGAATTGTTTTCATTTTGGGACAGTTTTTCTTATCATAATTGCAGATTCTAGACATAATGTTAGATTCTTAATCTGTAGGCAAAAAAAGTACAACTTTTTAGCCTTTTTCTTTGACTAAATCCGTTTTGGAAGATAATATTCGCGCCCTATGCAAAAGGTAAAAATACCGCGAACTGTTGACCCGGGTAAGACAGCACAGAAAAGATTGGACTTTGATGGCATCATCCAAGTGAGTCTTTTTAAGCGTCTGAGCGAGTCAGTTAGTAGCGTAAAACGCGATGCTGAAGTGACATTGTCCTTTGGGCATGATGAACAGCGACTCGTTGTTATCTCTGGTAAAGCTAACATCGAAGTTGATTTGGAATGTCAGCGTTGTAATGAGATTTTCACACATTTGTGCGAAGTTCAATTCACTTATACTCCTTACTATAGTGAGAAAAGTGAAGAGGATGCACCGGAAGATTACGATTTGGTAGATCTTAATGAGTACGGTGAGGTCGATCTCATACAACTAGTTGAAGACGAGTTCATCTTAAACCTGCCTCAAGTCGCAATGCACGATATAGCAGATTGTAGCGTTGACTCAAACAACATGGTTTTTGGAGATATTCCGGATGAAGTTCCAGAAGATAAGCCAAATCCATTTGATGTTTTAAAGAGCTTAAAGCGTGAGTAACACAGTTACTGACGTTTAAATTACTAACATAGGAGTAGGGTCCATGGCCGTACAAAAAAGCAAGAAGTCACGTTCTATGCGTGGCATGCGTCGTTCACATGATGCGCTAACTTCAGCTGCACTATCTGTAGACGCAACTTCAGGTGAAACTCACCTACGTCACAATGTGACTGCTGACGGTTACTACCGTGGCAAAAAGGTTATCAACAAGTAAGGTTGACCTTTGCATAATATAACCGTTGCACTTGATGCAATGGGCGGGGATTTCGGTCCTTCCGTAACAGTGCCTGCCGCCGTGCAGGCACTGTCGCTTTTCCCAGAGCTAAAAGTGGTTCTTGTCGGCGACGAACCGTCGATAAATACACAACTCAATCAACTAGGTTACCAACGCAGTGCCCGTTTAGAGGTAAGGCATAGTGACCGAGTCATCTCGAATTCAGAAAAGCCTTCCTTTGCGCTGAGAAACAGTCACGATACTTCAATGCGTATCGCGATTGATCTCGTTGAGTCAGAAAACGCTGACGCTTGTGTAAGTAGTGGCAATACCGGCGCTTTAATGGCGTTATCTCGCTTCCGGCTAAAACTACTACCAGGTATTGATAGACCAGCTCTAGTGACCGCATTGCCGACAGTATCCGGTAACAAGACTTGGATGCTTGATTTAGGGGCGAATGCGTCTGTTGATGCCGATTCCCTTTTTCAGTTTGCCGTGATGGGCAGCGCACTCGCAGAGCAACATTTAGGTAGAAAACCAAAAGTTGCCATTCTAAATATTGGTGCTGAAGAAATAAAAGGCAACGACCTGGTGAAGCGTTGCGCCGAAATGCTTACCCAAACGCGATCTATCAACTATATTGGATTCGTCGAAGGCAATGAGTTGCTACACGACGCTGCTGATGTAGTTGTATGCGACGGGTTTGTTGGAAACACAGCGTTAAAAGCGTGCGAAGGAACCGCTCAACTTATTCTAGATAAATTAAAAGCGAAACTGACCGCCTCCACATGGAAAGGATGGATAGCAAGAATATTGTTTTCCGATCTCATAACAGAGGTGAAATCACTGAACCCCGACCAGTATAACGGGGCAAGTTTGTTAGGATTGCGCGGCATTGTCATAAAAAGCCACGGAAGTGCTGATATTTCAGCACTTGTTCATGCAATAGGCGAAGCGGTTCACGAGGTTAAACGCCAAGTTCCGAACCATATTAGCGATCGTCTAGAAGCGGTGTTACTCGAGAGGCAGTATTAGTCTTCATGTATAGCAAAATTTTAGGTACAGGCAGCTACCTGCCATCTCAGGTTCGTACTAACGCGGATCTAGAGAAAATGGTAGATACCACAGATGAATGGATCGTAACTCGCACAGGTATCAAAGAGCGACGAATTGCCGCTGAAGACGAAACGGTTGCAGATATGGGCTACGAAGCATCAGTGAAAGCTATAGAAATGGCAGGTATCGATAAGAACGATATTGATCTGATTATTGTAGCCACAACCAGTAGCAGCCATGCTTTCCCATCGTCCGCATGTCAGGTTCAAGCAAAACTTGGTATTAAAGGTTGTCCTGCATTTGATATGGCGGCAGCATGTACTGGTTTTGTTTATGCATTATCAGTTGCTGACCAGCATATTCGTTCTGGAATGGCCAAAAACGTTTTGGTTATTGGCTCTGATTGCTTATCTAAAACGGTTGAAGATATTGACCGCTCCACCATTATATTGTTCGGTGATGCTGCCGGAGCCGTTGTGCTTGGGGCCAGCGAGGAACCGGGCATCATTTCTACCCACCTGTACGCGGATGGTCGATTTGGCGATTTGTTAAGTCTTGAAATGCCAGTGCGTGGTGGTGAACTAGATAAATGGCTGAACATGTCAGGTAATGAAGTCTTTAAAGTTGCAGTGACACAATTGTCTAACTTGGTTAAAGATACACTTGCTGCAAACGATATGGATAAGTCAGAACTTGACTGGTTAGTTCCGCATCAAGCGAATTATCGAATTATTTCAGCAACAGCGAAAAAGCTGGGTATGTCAATGGACCAGGTGGTGGTTACCCTTGATCGTCACGGAAATACTTCAGCAGCGACGGTACCTACTGCATTAGATGAAGCAGTACGAGACGGCCGTATTAAACGTGGACAAAACCTGTTGTTAGAAGCTTTTGGTGGTGGATTTACATGGGGTTCAGTGTTAGTTCGCTTATAGTCCCGACACGATTCACACCAATTCAAATCTAGATTGCGTTGTTTAAGGAAATAACGATGAGTAATTTTGCAATCGTGTTCCCAGGTCAGGGATCACAAACTGTTGGAATGCTGGCAGAGCTAGGCGAGCAACATGATGTAGTCAAGGCAACATTTGCCGAGGCATCTGAAGTATTGGGCTATGATCTTTGGGCATTAGTTCAAAATGGCCCAGCAGAGGATTTAAGCCAGACTCACCGCACTCAGCCAGCTTTGTTGGCCTCTTCAGTGGCTATCTGGCGCGTATGGCAAGAGCAAGGACTAGAGCAACCAGCGCTTTTGGCTGGTCATAGCCTTGGTGAATATTCTGCGTTAGTTTGTGCTGGTGTTATCGATTTTAAAGAAGCGATTAAACTGGTTGAGCTTCGTGGTCAATTAATGCAAGAAGCAGTACCAGCAGGCGTAGGCGCAATGTACGCCATTATCGGTCTAGATGATGACGCAATTGCAAAAGCTTGTGAAGAAGCAGCACAAGACGAAGTGGTTTCTCCAGTTAACTTCAACTCACCGGGCCAAGTAGTGATTGCCGGTAACAAAGCGGCGGTAGAACGTGCTGGTGCACTTTGTAAAGAAGCAGGCGCAAAACGTGCTCTGCCTTTACCTGTGTCAGTACCATCGCATTGTGCACTGATGAAACCGGCTGCTGACAAATTGGCTGTTGCGCTAGAAGCACTTGAATTCAACACTCCTACAATCCCAGTGATCAACAATGTTGACGTTGCGGCGGAAACCGATCCCGCGAAAATCAAAGACGCACTTGTTCGCCAACTTTATAGCCCAGTTCGATGGACTGAAGGTGTTGAGAAAATGAGTGAGCAAGGCGTTGAGAAATTACTGGAACTTGGTCCTGGAAAAGTACTAACAGGTCTAACGAAGCGAATCGTTAAGACGTTAAGCGCTGCAGCAGTAAACGACGCTGCATCACTTGAAGCGGTAAAATAAAAGGAACGCGATAATGATGAACCTTGAAGGCAAAATTGCCTTAGTAACAGGTGCTAGCCGTGGTATCGGTCGCTCAATTGCTGAGTTATTGGTAGAACGCGGTGCAACAGTAATCGGTACAGCAACATCTGAAAATGGTGCTGCGGCGATCAGCGAGTATTTAGGTGAGAATGGTAAAGGTTTGGCACTAAACGTGACAGATACCGACTCAATCGAAGCAGTACTGAAGCAGATCAACGCTGATTTTGGTGCAATCGACATTCTTATAAATAACGCTGGTATCACTCGTGACAACCTGCTGATGCGTATGAAGGACGATGAGTGGACAGATATTATGGACACCAACCTAACGTCTATCTTCCGTTTATCTAAAGCAGTGCTTCGCGGAATGATGAAAAAGCGTCAAGGACGCATCATCAATGTCGGTTCTGTTGTCGGTACTATGGGTAACGCTGGTCAAACCAACTACGCTGCAGCAAAAGCGGGTGTTATTGGTTTTACTAAGTCAATGGCACGTGAAGTCGCTTCTCGCGGTGTGACCGTGAACACAGTTGCACCAGGTTTTATCGAAACTGATATGACAAAAGCACTGAATGATGAGCAACGAGCTGCTACACTAGCCAACGTACCTGCTGGTCGTTTAGGTGACCCTCGTGAGATCGCATCTGCTGTTGCATTCCTTGCATCGCCAGAAGCGGCATACATCACAGGTGAAACCCTTCATGTAAATGGTGGCATGTACATGGTTTGATCTGTGCAACATTTGTGCATGATTTAATTCAAAAATGTGCTGAATTTCGGTTAAATTCGCTAAAATTGTGGTTTGACCAGCAAGGACCCCCTTGCAACTTTCAATAGTTCGAATAAACTACGGAAACATCGCATAAAGCGAAATCTGTAAAGGAAAAGAAAAATGAGCAACATCGAAGAACGCGTAAAGAAAATCATTGTTGAACAGCTAGGTGTAGACGAAGCAGAAGTTAAGAACGAAGCTTCTTTTGTTGACGATCTAGGTGCAGATTCTCTAGATACAGTTGAGCTAGTAATGGCTCTAGAAGAGGAATTCGACACTGAGATTCCTGACGAAGAAGCTGAGAAGATCACTACTGTTCAAGCTGCTATCGACTACGTAAACAGCGCTCAGTAATATCTCTTTCCAGGCGGCCTTCTGGCCGCCTGTATTTTTTTAAACGTCTTCTATCCTTTCACATAGAATCACAAATATCCCGGAGAATAAAATCGTGTCCAAGCGTCGTGTTGTTGTCACTGGCATGGGTATGTTGTCACCGGTAGGCAACACCGTAGAATCTTCATGGAAAGCCCTTTTAGAGGGTAAGAGTGGTATCGTAAATATTGAACATTTCGATACAACCGATTTTTCAACTCGTTTCGCTGGCTTAGTAAAAGACTTTGATGGTAGTGAATACGTGTCTAAAAAAGATGCTAAGAAAATGGATTTGTTTATCCAATATGGCATCGTAGCAGGTATGCACGCTCTCAAAGACTCTGGTCTAGAAGTCACTCCAGAAAACCAACACCGAATCGGTGTCGCTATAGGTTCTGGTATTGGCGGTCTTGATCTCATTGAAGCGGGACATCAAGCGTTGGTAACGAAAGGCCCTCGTCGCGTAAGTCCTTTCTTTGTACCGTCGACTATCGTAAACATGGTTGCTGGCCAACTTTCTATTCTTGCTGGGCTTCGTGGTCCTAACATTGCGATCTCAACCGCATGTACGACCGGTCTTCACAATATTGGTCATGCAGCACGTATGATTGCGTATGGTGACGCAGAAGCAATGGTAGCGGGCGGCTCAGAAAAAGCGTCTACACCACTTGGTATGGCGGGTTTTGGTGCGGCTAAAGCGCTATCTACTCGTAACGATGAACCACAAAAAGCGTCACGCCCTTGGGACGTTGAGCGCGACGGTTTCGTACTAGGTGACGGCGCTGGTATGATCGTGCTTGAAGAGTATGAGCATGCCAAAGCACGTGGTGCAAAAATTTATGCCGAGCTTGTTGGCTTTGGCATGAGTGGTGACGCTTACCACATGACCTCACCGAGTGAAGATGGCTCTGGTGGCGCTCTAGCAATGGAAGCGGCACTTCATGATGCAGGCATTACTGGCGAACAAATCGGTTATGTCAACGCTCATGGTACGTCAACACCTGCTGGTGACGTTGCAGAGATCAAAGGCATTAAACGTGCTCTTGGTGAAGAAGGCGCGAAGAAAGTGTTGGTATCGTCGACAAAATCGATGACTGGCCACCTTTTAGGTGCGGCAGGTTCTGCAGAAGCGATCATCACTATTATGTCTTTGGTTGATCAAATTGTTCCACCAACGATTAACTTAGACAATCCAGATCCAGAGTGTGATGTAGACTTAGTACCACATACTGCACGCAAAGTTGACATGGAATATGCACTTTGTAACTCATTTGGATTTGGCGGCACTAACGGTTCATTGATTTTCAAAAAGATGTAACCCGCGCTAATCTTACAAGACACTTGTATTCAAACGGCTTGATGCTTAGCATTAAGCCGTTTTGTTTTTAAAGGAAGTACTATGTTTTGGCGAGATGGAAGCCAAGTTGACCATGTTTCAGTCACAGACAGAAGTTTTCAATATGGTGACGGTTGCTTTACAACAATTCTAACCAAGTCAGGCAAAATGCAGTTGTGGGATCAGCACGTTAAGCGAATGGAACGGGCGCTGTCTCAACTCAAGATTTCGCCCGTTGATTGGCACAAGTTAAAGAGCGATATTGATAAGCTTGCATCACCTAAAGTACTCGCTGGCATCAAAATCCATGTTAGCCGAGGCGAGGGAGGACGAGGTTATAGTCCCAATGTCAATCGAGGTCCTCTGATTACTCTCAGCCAGTTCGAGTTTCCTGCGAGCTACATTGAACTTCGTCGTTCTGGTCTTGAAATGACGCTTTGTGATATCAGTTTGGGATTAAATCCGCTACTGGCTGGGTTAAAACACAACAACCGTTTAGAACAAATCCTCGCCAAAGAACACGTTGAGCGTAGTGGACATATCGATGGGATCGTGTTGGATATTGAAGGTAACGTTATCGAAACCACGATGGCGAACATCTTTTGGTTTAAAGATGGTGTGCTTCATACTCCAAGTCTCAAAATGGCAGGAGTCGAAGGCGTGATGCGAGGTGAGGTATTGCGAATAGTGGCTCAAGATGAGTGTCCCATAGTTATTGATTCCTTCAAGCTCAGCACATTGAAGGCTGCTGATGAGATATTCGTTAGCAATTGTATTTTAGGGGTTGCACCGGTCACCAAAATTCAGGATGCTCAATTCCCTATTGGAAACATGACACGACGTATTCAGGAGAAGTTAGGTCAGTGATAAAGAAGTTTTTGTTGACGATGTGCCTTTTAGCGGCACTCGCGGTGGGTGGGTTTTTATATGTTAAACAGAGCGTAACTGACTTCATTGCTCAGCCTTTAAAGATCGAACAGCCGCACCTTGTCACAGTCGAACGCGGCAACAATCTTAATACCATTATTTCAAAATTCGTAGATGATCAATGGATTAACCCTACCCAGTTTTCGACATTGGTTCGTCGTTTTCATCCTAATTTGACTCAAATTAAAGTAGGCACTTTCGAAGTGCTACCCGGAATGACGTTTGAGCAAGCCCTGAACACGATCATCAATGGCAAAGAGTATCAACTCGCTATCACCTTCATTGAAGGATCTACCTTTAAAGAGTGGCGTGAGCAGTTCAAACAGGCAGAATACCTGGAACATGAAACTGACGGGTTAACAGAAGCTGAGATAGCACGTCAACTAGGTATTGAACATGATAAACTTGAAGGGTTGTTTCTTGCGGAAACATACCACTATTCTGTTGGCGATAGCGATTTAGATATTCTAAAGCGCGCGCATCGAAAGCTTGATGTTATTCTTGAGCAGAGTTGGGCCTCCAGACAAGATAAATTGCCGCTAAAAAATAGCTATGAAGCGCTTATACTTGCCTCAATTATTGAAAAAGAAACATCAGTTCCATCAGAACGCGAGCGTGTAGCGGCGGTTTTTGTTAATCGACTGAATAAACGTATGCGATTGCAAACCGATCCGACCGTCATTTATGGTATGGGTGACCGCTATGATGGCAATATCAGAAAGAAAGACTTAAGAGAGGCAACGCCTTACAACACTTACGTCATTGATGGTTTACCCCCAACGCCTATTGCTATGCCGGGTAAGGCCTCTATTCTTGCCGCAATGAACCCAGAAAACAGTAACTACCTGTACTTTGTAGCTAGTGGTACTGGCGGCCATGTGTTTTCAAAAAATCTACGAGACCACAACAGAGCGGTCCAACAATACTTAAGACAATTAAGAAGTAAAAAATGAGCCAAGCTAAATTTATCGTCATTGAAGGACTAGAAGGCGCAGGTAAAAGCACTGCGATCAGTACACTGCGAGCTGAGTTGGATGCAGCAGGCATTCAGGATATCGTCAATACTCGCGAGCCTGGAGGGACAGTTCTTGCGGAAAAAATGCGAGCTTTGGTGAAAGAGGAGCACGAAGGTGAACCGCTACAAGATCGTGCTGAGTTGTTGCTAATGTATGCATCACGTATCCAGTTGGTTGAAACTGTGATAAAGCCAGCGCTGGCAAAAGGCGCTTGGGTTATTGGAGACAGGCATGATATGTCTTCGCAAGCTTATCAAGGGGGAGGCCGTGAAATCGACCAAACTGTGATGTCGTCGTTAAAACGCATTGCTATTGGCGATTTTAAACCAGACTTCACCTTGTATCTGGATATTGACCCACGGTTAGGTCTTGAGCGCGCGCGTGGACGTGGCGAACTTGATCGGATCGAGAAAATGGATATCAGTTTCTTTGAACGCACCCGCGAACGCTATCTTGAGATGGCGAACAGTGATGAATCCGTTGTAATTATCGATGCAAGCCAGAAGATTGAGGACGTACAGAGTTCTATTCAACAAGCTGTGCGTACTTGGTTAGCAGAGCAAAAAGGGTAGGTTATGCCAGTCTATCCGTGGTTAGTTCCTATTTGGTCGAAGCTCAAGGATAATCTCGAACGTCAGCATATTCCCGGTGCGATGTTGATTCAAGCTAAGTACGGCCTAGCTCCAAAATCCCTAGTAGAACGATACGTTGCGGGATTGATGTGCCAAAACGATCGATCCGAGCCGTGTGGTTTTTGTCACTGTTGTGATTTACTTAAGGCAAGTGCACATCCTGACGTGCATTATGTGCTGCCTGAAAAGGACAAAAAATCCCTATCGGTGGAACAAATACGACAAGCCAACAAGTGGGCGATCGAGTCTTCTCAGTTCGGTCACTATCGAGTTATTGTGATTCCGCAAGCGGACAGAATGAACCCTTCTGCTGCTAATGCGTTACTAAAAACACTTGAAGAGCCTCCTGCTCAATGCGTGTTTATCTTGTCGACTGAGAATACCAAGTTGCTATTGCCGACGATTAGAAGTCGATGCGAAGTGTGGCATGTCGCTACGCCTTCAGAACAGATGTGTATCGATTGGGTCAGTAGCGAGCTTGGACAGGCGGTTCCGTATCACTCAGCACTGCTTTGTCATTTTGAGCCAATCTCCACGCTGCGCTTTGTTGAATCGGGGCAAGGTAAGCAGTATCAGGCGCTGATTGCAGCATTTGTCGCTTTCATTCGTAGCGATGGTTTGGATACGAATGAATTTATCACTACATTGTTGAAAAATGATAGTGAAGTGTCGATTCAACTCAATTGGTTGTGGTTACTGCTTAATGGTGCGCAAAAAGCATCCTTAGGGATTGATATTCGCGTTTCTCTGCCAGAAGCCAGTCAAATTGCCGACGTTTATGGTTATGAAAGTCTTTATACACATACCCAGTCGTTGCAAGCACTCACAGAACAATTGCGCTCTTTCCCCGGCCTTAACACGGAATTACTCGTGTCTAATTGGCTTTATGGATTGAATTAAGTCTAGAATTAGCCATTGCTGTCTATTTTTTTGCAGCGAGGTTGGTTTGCCAATCATCGTTGATGATAATCAAATTTAAGTTAGAAAATTATGTTTGTAGATTCTCACTGTCATTTGGATAAACTTGACTACCAAGATGTCCATACCGGCATCCAGGACGTTATCCAAAAGGCCAAAGCGGCTCATGTAGAGAAGCTGTTATCCGTCGGTGTTACGTTAGGCTCGTTTCCTAAAATGTTAGAGTTAATTGAGCCTTACTCTGAGGTTATGGCCTCCTGTGGCGTACACCCTCTCGATGTTGAAAGCGAGTTTTCCCTAAAGCAATTTAAACACTATGCCACGCATGAGCGAGTAGTCGCCATTGGTGAAACCGGACTGGACTACCACTATCAACCTGATACCGCCCAATTACAGAAAATTCGCTTTGAACAACAAGTGGACGTGGCAGTAGAACTGAATAAGCCTCTCATTATCCATACAAGAAACGCGCGCAAAGACACATTAGCGATACTTAAAAATGGCTCAGCAGAACAGTGTGGTGGTGTCATACATTGTTTTACCGAGGATCTACCCTTTGCACAGGCGGCAATGGAGCTTGGTTTTTATATCTCCATCTCCGGGATTGTGACATTTAGACAGGCGAAAGAGTTGAAAGAGGTTGTCAAACAATTGCCTTTAGAACGTCTGCTTATTGAAACAGATTCCCCTTATCTTGCGCCTGTTCCTCATCGTGGCAAAGAAAATCAGCCTGCCTATGTGGTCGAAGTAGCGGCATATATTGCTCAGCTTAAAGGGGTTTCATTGAAAGAGGTTGCCGAAAAAACAACCCAAAACTACCATGATCTATTTTTGCGATAAAAAATAAGTTACTCGTGGAAGTTGACTAAAAAAGGCGCATATTGCGTATTTTTTGTTTCGTGACTTTGAAAATGTCAAAAAAAGTCAATGTTTACCAAATGTGTTGAGAAAAAAGTCGTGTTTCAGCACAAACTGTAATTATGTTACGTAAAATAACTTAAGAGCGTATTTTATTCATTGCCTAAAATTAATTGAGATTAAAGTTATTATTATTTAAAACAATAGCTTATAAAAAATGCAAACCATTGCATTCTGGCGATTTCACTGTGATCTAAACGTAATTTTGAAACTAAATTTCGTAAGTATGTAGAAACCATGAGGAGCATCAATATATATTTAGAAGCGGAAAATATAATTCAATTCGTGGTTACATTTTCTATGGGTGCTAACATTCAAGGCTACGGGGGTGTGCCGTTAGAACCCATAAACTAATAATCTTATCAGGAGCATAAACATGTTTAAGAACCTTTTTGCTAACCTGCAAAAAGTTGGTAAGTCTCTGATGCTACCAGTATCAGTACTACCAGTTGCGGGTATTCTACTTGGTGTAGGTGCTGCCAACCTAAGCTTTATTCCAGATGTTGTTTCTAACCTAATGGAACAAGCTGGTGGCTCAGTATTTGGCCAAATGGCTCTCCTATTCGCTGTAGGTGTTGCACTAGGCTTCACTAACAATGACGGTGTTGCAGGTCTTGCAGCGATCGTCGGTTACGGCATCATGACTGCTACGTTAAGCGTTATGGCTGACGTAATGGGCGTTGATAAAATCGACACAGGTGTACTAGGTGGTATCCTTGTCGGTAGTGTCGCAGCATGGGCATTCAACCGTTTCTTCAAAATTCAGCTTCCAGAATACTTAGGTTTCTTTGCTGGTAAGCGTGCTGTGCCAATTATTACTGGCTTTACAGCTATCGCTTTGGGTATTGTACTATCGATTATATGGCCTCCAATTGGCTCTGCTATCGGCGCATTCTCTCACTGGGCGGCTGAGCAAAACCCTGAATTAGCATTCGGTATTTACGGTGTTATCGAGCGTACTCTTATCCCATTCGGTCTTCACCACGTTTGGAACGTACCATTCTTCTTCGAAGCAGGTACTTGTGTAAACGCAGCTGGCGAAACTCAAAACGGCGTACTAACTTGTTACCTAGTTGCTGACGACGTATCTCGTGCTGCTGGTAATGGCTTCGGTCAGCTAGCGGGTGGTTACATGTTTAAGATGTTCGGTCTACCAGCTGCTGCAATCGCTATTGCACACTGTGCTAAACCAGAGAACCGCGCGAAAGTTATGGGTATCATGGCTTCTGCAGCACTAACATCGTTCCTAACAGGTATTACTGAGCCAATCGAATTCTCATTCCTATTCGTTGCTCCAGTACTATATGCAATCCACGCTCTACTAGCTGGCTCTGCATACGTTGTTGCTAACACTCTAGGCTTTGTACACGGTACTTCATTCTCACACGGTCTAATCGACTTCCTAGTACTTTCTGGCCACGCTCAGAAGATGGGTCTGATGATTGGTGTTGGTCTAGTATACGCGGCAATCTACTACATCGTATTCCGCACAGTAATTACTGCAATGGATCTTAAGACTCCAGGTCGTGAAGACGAGTCAGAAGATGCAAGCGCTGCTGTAACTGGTAACGAAATGGCAGGTGAACTTGTTGCGGCATTCGGCGGCAAAGCTAACATCACAGGTCTAGATGCATGTATTACACGCCTACGTGTTGCAGTAGCAGACACTGAACTTGTTGACCAAGATAAGCTTAAGCAACTTGGTGCTGCAGGTGTAGTGGTAGTATCTGGTGGCGTTCAAGCTATCTTCGGTACTAAATCTGACAACCTAAAAACTGACATGGACGAGTGGATTCGTAACCACAGTTAATCAATTTGTTCATGAATATTTTAAAAGGGAAGCATTTGCTTCCCTTTTTTTGATCTGGTGAGGTCGAAACTCTTGCCCTGTACTTGCCTTTTCATGACATTTTGACACACCGTCTCTCTAGAATACCGTTATTCCAATTTACATGTCGGACGAATAAAAGCTCTCAATGGAACAGAAGAGCAGGCATGAACAATCAGAGAGCAAACTATGAATATTAAATTTCCTGTGGTAGTGGCGTTAACGATAACGGCAATTTCATCATTTTCCGTCTTAGCCAATAATGCTAGTGGCGAAGAACAATGGCAAGTTGTAGAAGAAGGTCAAGCAACCTCGTCGTCGGCAAGTAAGCCGACAAGTCAGCAAAACTCAAGCCAATCTAGTCGCTCCTCTGGCAGTCGTTCGAGTAATTCAGGGTTTAAAGTCGGAATGGGATTAGACCAAGGCCTAAGCATCGTTGGTCAAATTAATAACAGGATCAATTTTGCTGTAGGGAATGATGGTGTGGCTGCTGACTACATTTTCAGTCGTGGGCAGTTTGGTGGAGATGTGCCATTCAGTTGGTTTGCTGGTGTAGGCGGTCAAATTCAACGCTCAGACAAATTTGGTCCTCGTGTTGCCCTAGGGGTTGAGTTGCCATTTGCGCGCAGCTGGGATGCCTATGCTCAACTTACACCGAATCTGATGTTTAATAATAGTGATTTAAAGCTAGGCATTGGTGCTGGTATTGGTGTCAGATATAGCTTCTAAGTAGACATGAAAAAAACGCAAGCATATGTCGGCTTGCGTTTTCTAGTAAAGACTCGTGCCTAGATTTATTTATCCATCGCTTTTTTGATACAGTAGGAGGCTCCTCCCCAAGTAATGCCAATTCCTATTGCCATCATAATAAGTGCTCCGATAGTCATATTACGCCTCCTTTTTACTGGTAAGGTTGAGAACAATTCCGATCACGACGAGTAGACCCATCAATCCCCAACCTAAAATCATGATGTCTGAATGGGCGTAACCACCATAGCCCTCTGTTAAGAGTGCTTTAAATTTTGTTGCGACAATGACGATCAATATAAGTGGAGTAATAAATCGCAAGCAAACGTCAAACCAAGTACCGATAGTAAAATCGGAGATTTGGTTCACATACTCACGTACATCGGCAATTTTAAGCAACCATGCCATCAAGATGATCTCTACGAGACAACCGACAATGATCCCTACGTTATTCGCGAAGTGATCGACAAGATCCAGCAACAGTAAGCCGCCGTTAGTTGCAAAGGCCATTGAGATGATGAAACCTGTGCCACAGATAATGGTAGCGGCTTTGTTTCTACGCCATTTGAGCTTATCGATCACAGCAGAAGTTACGGCTTCCATAATAGAGATATGTGAGCTTAGACCTGCAATCACCAATGCGAAGAAGAAAAGGGGCCCTAAAATATATGGGGCGGGTAGCAAGTTTATCGCGGCAGGCAATGTTACAAAAGCCAATCCAACACCGGCACTCACAACCTCAGTTAACGGTTTACCTTGTTCTTGGGCCATGTAGCCTAGAACAGAGAAAATCATAATACCGGCTAAAATTGAAAAGCCAAAGTTAATGAGCACCGTCATGAAAGCATTATTGGTGATATCAGATTTTTCTGGTAGATAGATGGAGTAGACTAACATGATGGCAAAGCCGATACTCAAGGTGAAGAAAATCTGGCCGTATGCGGCAGCCCATACTTTAACATCCCATATTTTGCTAAAATCTGGTTCGAACATGTAGTTAACGCCGTCAAGCGCACCAGGTAGGAAAATCGTGCGACCAATTAAAAGTAGCACCATGATAAAGAGAATCGGCATCATAATTTTTGCCGCGCGCTCGATACCCGATTTTACCCCACCAGCAATGGCTGCGTAGGTCATCGCCCAGCCAATAACAGCGACATAATACACGGCAATCGTTGCGGCTACGCCCACTTGAAACCATCCTAACCATTCAAATTTCGGATTGATCCTAGCTAACGTTACTGGCGCAGACCCTCGATACTTCTGACCCATACTGAACTCTAAGATCATGAAAGGGATACCAGCGGTTATCATGGCAAACAGATAAGGAATAAAGAAAGCTCCTCCGCCATTTTCATAAGCCATGTAAGGGAAACGCCAAATATGCTTGCTGCAAAACCCAGATGTGAAGTTGCCCATTCTCCAGAAGTATATGAGGCCCCCAAACCCGCACCGATATAGGCGTAGCTAGTATTATTGAGTTGATATTCAGCACTACTTTGAAATTGTAAGTACTGAATTCGTGTATCCAGTTCGAGAACATCGAGTGACGAGTCCTGTTGCGAATAAAACATACCCATTCGCCCATTTTGAAAAGGGAATTCTATCGCCAACGCAAGGTTGGCCGATGGGGAGATGTCATAATCTTCGCCAGTCCCGTCTTTTACGACGCCTCCCATCGTGTAACCAAGGAAGGGTGTGACGATGACTGTAGCTTTAACGGCGAAACTAACCAGCATTGCAGCTAATGGGAGCAATACTAACGTCTTGGTCATGCTGAATTTCCTCGGAGTAAGAGCTATTGGCTACACTTTGGTCTTGAATGTACTAGTTTTACTTATAGTGTGACATTAACTCCATAAATTTGAAGTGGTTATCTGTATATTGTAATTATATGTCACAATAGTAATTGAAATGTTACAAATGGAGGTGTTATGGAATACGATCTAAAATTGGCGCTGACGATCACAACAGTTGCATTCAGCACAATTGTTGCGTTTGGACTGATCGCCATCTTGACTGCGTAAACTGTCTATGACGAACCTTGGGTTAATCACCAATACCCGAACCGTCTTAGATGAAGCTCAGTTACATAAATATATTGGCGGGAAAACGGCGTTAGTCGCACAAGGTGGAGGCCAGCGTGGTATCTTCACTTCTGGAGTGCTAGACGCCTTTCTATTGTCAAACTTTGATCCCTTTGATGAATTTTATGGCACCTCTGCTGGTGCTTTGAACATATGTGCCTACCTGTCTCGACAAGCCGGTCTCGGTAAGTCGTTTATCCTAGATCTCACAACAGCTCCTCAGTTTTTTAACCTGTTCAGTTTTATCCGTCGTAAGCAGTACCTTAATTTAGAGTGGGCGCTCGATAGAATCTGTGATTACCCTTATAAACTTGATATCGATATGGGCCGAAGAATGATTGGTCAACGTCGTGCGTATGCTGCAACAACGAATGTGACGACCTTGAAAGACCACTATTTCCCAATGTTGCAGGAAGATTGGTATCAAGTCTTGCTCGCAACGAGCGCGATACCAAATCTGTTTGAGGGGTCAGTGTGTCTGAATGAGACTAGTTTTATTGATGGAGGGGTATCAGCCTCAATACCTGTCCAAGAGGCTTGGCGACAGGAAAACCGAACCATTATTGTTATTCGTACAGAGGAATGTAGCAGTGAAGACCTTTCGGTATTAGAAGATCAACCTATTGTTTCTGAGCCTCCGACATGGTTTAGGGAATCGCTCAATGGTTTACAAATGCAATGGCAAGAGAAAATACTAAATTGGTCAAAAGACTGGACAGGTTTCTTCGATAAACAAATCGTTAAGGCACAAGAGAGTAAGCATGCTCAGCATCTTAATCTCATGAATGGTGGTCGATGGTTGTTTGGTGCGCCGGATATCTATCGTCTCAGCCACTTATTTGGAGAGAAGTTTGACTCTGGGTGGGCCGACATGTTGATGGTCCATTATCAAACTTATGCCTTAACGCAGGAGTTTCTAAAGAAACCACCTGATGATTGCTTCGTGTTGCAAATTGCACCAGAAATCGCCTTGAAAACCTCTTCTTTAATGAGTGAGCCTGATGATATTTTGCATGACTATCAATTGGGTCTCGATGCTGGGTTTCGTTTTGTTGAGCGTTATAACTTAGTCAATCGTACTCAAGTTAATGCTGTAAAAGCGCCTAAGTTATGGCAGCCCTCCCAAACAGGTTAGTTATTGTGCGTCGTGAAATAACCAGGGATATTTTTAACACTCCTGTAATCATGCGTCGGCTGTTTTTTGTACGTTAAATCTTATTGATGCCTTTGCCAACCATTGTCGGATGGTGATTTGAGCCCCAAAGATTCATCTATATGCGTGATATTTGTCACGGCAATCCATTAAACTGCTTCACAATTACTTCGCAAAGTAAAAAAATTAATAGGTTGTTGTTTTTTGGAGTGCAAAATGTACATGGCTCAACCCGGGCATATTGATCACATCAAGCAGATCAATGCTGGTCGTGTGTATAAACTGATAGACCAATTTGGGCCTATTTCGCGAATCGATTTATCGAAATTAAGTAATTTGGCTCCGGCCAGTATTACTAAAATCACTCGCGAACTCATCGATGCACACCTAATACACGAAACCATTGTCCAAGAGGCGATAAGTCGAGGTCGCCCTGCTGTTGGCCTGCAAACCAATAATCAGGGCTGGCAGTTCCTTTCTATGCGTCTGGGGCGAGGTTACCTGTCCATTGCGTTACACGAGTTGGGCGGTGATGTTCTTATTGATAGCAAAATCGAAATTCATGAAATCGATCAAGACGATGTGTTGGCGCGGCTTCTTTATGAAATTGATGACTTTTTTGAAAGCTATAATGAGCAACTAGACCGTGTGACAAGTATTGCGCTCACATTACCGGGTTTGGTGAATTCCGATCAGGGTATTGTTCTACAAATGCCTCATTACAATGTCAAAAACTTGAACATTGGAGAAGAGATTTTCAAAGCCACTGGTTTACCGGTATTCGTTGCCAACGATACTCGTGCATGGGCACTGGCTGAGAACCTATTCGGTCATTCTCAAGACTGCGATAACTCTGTGCTGATTTCCATTCACCACGGGTTAGGTGCTGGTATTATCTTAGACGGTCGCGTGCTGCAAGGTCGCCACGGTAACATCGGCGAACTTGGCCATATTCAGATTGATCGTAATGGCGTTGCTTGCCATTGTGGTAATCGAGGTTGCCTTGAGACGGTAGCTAGCTCTCAGGCGATAAGAGACGAAGTCACTAACAGATTAGCCAGAGGCGAAGTTTCATCCCTGTCTGAATGCGAAGATATTACCGTCGAAGCGATTTGTGAAGCAGCGGCGAATGGCGATGCGCTAGCGATTGCTGTGATTGAAAAGTTGGGTGAACATTTGGGGTCGGCAATTGCTATTGTAATTAACTTGTTTAACCCAGAGAAAGTGCTGATTGGTGGCGTTATCAACCAAGCAAAGTCGATTTTGTATCCAGCAATAGAACGCTGTATCAGTGAACAAAGTCTCCCTGTTTACACGCAAGATCTTCAGCTCGTCGAATCTCGTTTTTATAAACAAGCGACGATGCCAGGTGCTGCTTTGGTCAAACAAGCGCTTTATGACGGCTTACTCTTAATGAAAGTGATTGAAGGATAAGGCTTTTCACCATTTTTGTTGATGATCATATTTTTCTTAACAAAGTCGGTAAACTTCTTGTGCTTCCTGCCGATTACATGAGATAAGAGTTTTAGTTCGTGTTTTACCAAGGAAGCCTCATGTCGAGCGTTTTAAGTTCAGTAGATCAGCGTACCCAGTTAGTGGGAGAAAACAGATTAGAGCTGTTAATGTTTACTCTTAACAGTCGTCAAACTTTCGCTATCAATGTCTTCAAAGTAAAAGAAGTCCTAAAACTTCCCGCGTTGACTCAGCTTCCTGGTTCCCATTCTAGTATCCGCGGTGTCGCGTCGTTACGTGGCGAATCTGTTCCCGTTATTGATTTACGTCGTGCGATTGGCTTTCCGCCAGCGACAGATACTGGCGACCAAAACCTGATTATTACTGAATACAATCGTTCTGTTCAGGGTTTTTTGGTCGGTGAAGTGAAGAATATCGTGAACACCGCCTGGACCGAGATCCAACCGCCACCTCGCACTGTAGGTCGCGCGAATTATCTAACCGCGATCACTAAGGTTGAGGAGAATCAGCAAGTCAATTTGGTTGAGATTATTGACGTTGAAAAGGTATTAGCAGAGATCATCGACTATGATGTGTCTATTTCTGAACATACTCTTGATCGCAGCCTATTGCCTCATCTCGCGGGCAAAAAAATCCTTATCGTCGATGACTCTTCAACGGCTCGTAATCAAGTGAAAGGAACATTAGATCAGCTTGGTGTTGAGATCATTGAATGTTTCGATGGTGCGATGGCATTTAACTTACTCAAACAATGGTGTGATGAAGGTGTCGACGTTGGTAATGAACTGTTGATGATGATTACTGATGCGGAGATGCCTGAAATGGATGGTTATAAGCTGACGCATGAAGTGCGCAGCGATCCAAGGATGCGTAGTCTGTTCGTTACTTTAAATACGTCGCTCAGTGGTAGCTTTAATGAAGCAATGGTAGAGAAAGTCGGTTGTGATCGTTTTATCTCTAAGTTTCAGCCTGATTTATTGGTGGAAGTGGTACAAGACCGCATGCGAGAAGTATTGTGATTATTTTTTAATGCGAAATAAACTACGCTGTACGTTAAAAATAGGATATAATTTATGAACCTTATGGTTAAAAACCATAAGGTTCATAAATAAATTTTAACTACCAGCTAAAGGTTGTTCCATCAGAATGATTTGGTTAACTTCTAAAGTCTTGATGACGTTAAGTTTACTCATTTTCAGGGAATGGAAAAAAAGACGTACGGAAGCGGCAGTCGAAGCGGATCTATGATTCAATACGATTTAAAACGGGATCGATATCGCTCCCGTTTTTTCGTTTTGGGATTGTCATCAGTGGAACTCTCTTGACTGTATTTTAAGATCAGAAAGTTGATCCGTCATATCAATTAAACGTCCTGCTATCACGTGGGTGACTTGTCCTTCACGTTCTAAAATACCTTTCACCTTGAGAACTTTGGCAGTGAGATACTGTTTTTTTTGTGCTCTAGCAGTTGCTTGCCAAACGACAACGTTGATATTGCCGGTATCGTCTTCGAGAGTAAAGAAGGTCACACCTGCTGCCGTACCCGGGGACTGTTTCCCTGTTACTGTACCCACCACGGTGACCAATGACTTGTGCGCTTTCAGCGCAAGATCGCGCATCCGAGTAAAACGCCCTAACTTACCCGCTTGATCCAAAAGAGTAATCGGGTGTTGTTCGAGAGACACGTTCATTGAAGAAAAGTCTTCTAACATATCTTCGATTGGTGAAGGCTGGTGGGGGAGTGACGAGTCATCGCTCTTCTCCGATTGAAACAAGGGTAAATCTTGCAATCTATCCATCATCGCCCATCGTGTGGCATAACGATGCCCTGATATGGCTTTTAGTGCATTGGCTGAAGCGAGTATTTCCAACTCACGACGATTCAGGCCAAGCTGTTTAATTTGCGTAGCGGTCGTAAAACCTTCATGAGGTCTATGCTGTAGCAGACGCTGCATACTCGATTCACTGAGCCCATTCACTTGTCTAAAACCCAGTTGCAGTACTAAGCCTTGTGGTGTGCGTCTCAAATAGTGGTGGTACTGCGAATAATTGACGCACACCGGGGCAATCGAAATACGATGTCGTTTTGCGTCTTGGATCAGTTGTGATGAACTGTAAAAGCCCATAGGTAGACTATTAAGTAACGCGGTATAAAAAACCTCAGGGTAATAGTATTTAAGCCAAGCGCTACAATAAGCAAGCACAGCAAAAGAGGCCGAGTGACTTTCAGGAAAGCCATAGTCCCCAAATCCACATATTTGCTCAAACAGTCGCTCGGCAAATTCGGTCTCATAGCCTTTGGCCTGCATACCTTGAATTAATTTAGAGCGAAACTTAAATAAATCGCCATTTTTCTTCCAAGCTGCCATAGCTCTGCGCAGTTGATCCGCTTCACCGCCCGTGAATCCTGCGGCAACCATCGCAAGCTTGATGACCTGTTCTTGAAAAATAGGCACCCCTAGAGTGCGAGATAAGACAGATTCAACTTCTTTAGAAGGGTAGCAAATGGCTTCTTCTCTGTTTCTACGTTTCAAAAACGGATGAACCATATCGCCTTGTATCGGGCCGGGTCTGACAATGGCTATTTGAATCACCAAGTCGTAATACGTCGCTGGTTTTAAACGTGGCAACATACTCATTTGCGCTCGTGATTCGATTTGGAAGACGCCAATAGTGTCGGCGCGTTGAATCATGGCATACACATTAGGGTCATCTTGTCGGCGAGTGATGTCGGCAATGGTTAATGTTTGTCCGTAGTGCTTACTGATCAGTTGAAAACATTTACGGATAGCCGTTAGCATCCCCAAGGCAAGTACATCGACTTTGAGTAAGCCAAGACTTTCAAGATCATCTTTATCCCATTGAATCACAGTTCGCTCGGTCATGGCGGCATTTTCCACTGGAACCAACTCATAAAGTGGTCCGGATGAGATGACAAACCCACCCACATGTTGCGATAGATGGCGTGGGAACCCTGTAATTTCATTGACAAGTTCAATAAACTGCTGGCCTTTTAGGGAGTCAGGTTTTAGTCCTAGCTCAACGAGCTGCGCTTGCCAACCTTGTGAGCGATCACGGCGATTGATGTTCTTGATGAAATAATCGAGTTGAGTCTCGCTGATCCCTAAAGCTTTACCTACATCGCGCACAGCACTTTTAAAACGATAAGAAATCACCGTTGCCGCAAGGGCTGCACGTTCCCGACCATACTTTTGATAGATGTATTGTATGACCTCTTCACGGCGTTCATGCTCAAAGTCAACGTCGATATCAGGTGGCTCATTGCGTTCTTTACTAATGAAACGTTCAAACAACACTGAAATTTGTCTTGGGTCAACGGCAGTGATTTCTAAGCAGTAACAGACAATAGAATTCGCCGCTGAGCCTCGCCCTTGATAAAGAATACCTTGTTGTTTGGCGAACATGACGATGTCATGAATAGTGAGAAAGAAAAACGGATAATCGAGCTCCTCAATCAAAGCTAGCTCTTTATTAATGGTTTGCTCCACGTGTGAAGGTAGCCCTTCAGGAAATCGTAGAGTTTTGCCGCGCTCGACTAACTCTCTGAGATACCCCATCGGTGTTTTTCCGTTAGGGATAAGCTCACTAGGATATTCGTAACGAAGTTTGCTGAGCTTAAACTCACACAAGCTGGCAATATATATACTCTCGTTTAACCACTCAGAACGATACAGTTTCTCCAGTTTAGTTTTGGGTCTTAAGCTGCGCTCGGTATTAACCAGTAAGTGGCCGCATACTTGTTCGATAGAGGTATTGAGTTTTATCGCGGTTAACGTGTGTTGTAGCGGAAGCCGAGTTGCAGTGTGCATCAGAACGCCACCACAAGCGGTAATGGGGAGCTGAAAATCAACAGACAGTGCCTCGCAGTGTTGGATATAACGATGTTCATTGGCGGTTAGGTGGCGTTGCAAGCCGATCCAAAGACGCTGGTGGTGATACTGTACCAACCAGCGTCCCCATTTCACGTCATGCTCCTCGCCAGTCGGTAGCCATAAAATGAAACAGTGGCGTAATGACATGATGTCCCATTCTGATAGTTGGTAATTCCCTTTCTCACAACGTCGTCTCGCATTCGTGATAACGCGACAAAGCTCGGCGTAGGCTTCTCGTGTGGGGCTAAGTAAAATGAACTGACACTCATCATTGAGCCAAAACATGCTACCAACAATTTGTTTTAGCGATAAGCCATGTTGTTTAATGGCGGCATGAGCACGCACTACACCTGCGACAGAACATTCATCCGTAATAGCAATAGCAGAATACTGTAAGAACTCTGCTTGCAATACTATCTCTTCGGCATGAGAAGCTCCGGTTAAAAACGAAAAGTTGCTCTGGCAAAATAATTCGGCGTATTTCATATCTGTTTTACTTGTCCGGACTAACTAAATAACCCATGAATAAACCACTGTTTATCTTCGGTACGAAACAACCAAAGCCATTGTCCTTGTTCGTTACGAGCAACGTAGTAATCACGCTTAATGTCATGACCGTCCCACCAACCGCTGATGATTCTTTCTGGCCCCAAAATGACAGAGACACGTTGCTCTAATAAAACTGGGTTAGGGTAGAGTAAACTAGGGCGGAGCTTTTTGAGTAAGTGGGCATTTACCTCAGTTTTATCATTGGCGGTTGGCATCATAGGTTGAGTGGCAAATTCGGGTCTTGGGTCATCGGTGAGTTTGAGTGACGTAACGGCTTGTAAGCCTAGCTTAGCTTGCAAAGTGGATATGAGTTCAAGACTGGTTTGATTTCCTTTTACACCATCAAAGAGATCGTGTTCATTCACCTGAGTTTCTTCAGCCCGAACGATAGAAAGCGTTAAACCACTGACTGCGCCATCAAGTTGAACATTCTCTAAAGTAAGCTTGGAAAGCGCTTGCCACTTTGTGGCAAGATAATCGCCTTGAGCGGAATGAAAATTCACCGCTCTATCGCCATAATCTCGTTGATGTAACGTCAGTTGTAATTCAAACGCAACCTTGTCACGCAGCTTCAAAAATACCTCTAGTTGTTTGAATAAGCGGGTCAACGGTTTTTGCAGCCAGTCGATATTTTCAATATCAAACAGCAACTCAAGATATTGGCTAAAGTGTTCAGCGGGGTGATAAAACTCAACAGGATGCTTGAATTGGCCTGTTAATCTTCCTACATAGTTGACGAGGTCAATATCAAAACGTTTTGCGACTTCAGGTAAAGGCAGTACCAGTAAGTCGTCGATGGTTTGAATACCGACTCGCTGTAATTTTTCCACTTGTTTATGCGGTAACTCGGTACATGTTAAGGAGTAACCCAAGATGGCATGTTTCAGACGGGGAAGCTGTGGCTCAATCCAGTTTTTACCTTGTTTCGCCATTAGCATCGCACTGTAAGGTGATTGACCGGTAGAGTAATAGGTTTCTACTTCAAGATGGTTAAGGTGTGCGTATAGGGTTGACCAATAATTATCGATGCCGTCGTATAGTGAGAGCATATTGGTCACTTTGATGAGTAAGCCGTTGGGTGGAAATAGGCAGATATCTGACGTGATCATATACAACCACTGAGCGATATCACTTAGCCGGTTGGTTTCCATTTCAGGATCGTATGGATGCACTTGAAGATCTTGGCAAAGCGCGGCTGCGCTGCCAAGTCCCATCCCTAATTTAACGCCTTGTTCAAGGGCATATTGGTTGGCTTGAACAACCTCATGGCGACGACCATCGACGATAGTCACGGCGACTTCGGTAGCATGGTCATTGTCTTGACTATGAAAAAGAGTATCGAGTTGCAAGGTCGGGAAATGTAAATATAGCCACAGTAACATTGTTGCCCCATTTATCCTTGTTGCTGCATTGGAAAAGGAACCACGGTAGAAGTGCGAGGTTTCACAGAAAGCGTTAGCTCTGGCCAATACGTGCTCATATCAATAACAAAACTATCGCGAACAAAGCCGCCTTTACGCTTGGTGATAGAAACAGAAAGCCCTGATTCATGAGGGCTTAAATTCAAACTTAAGGAGACGGGTAGTGAGAAAACTTGTGATGTCGTACCGGACAAAGCAGGCTTAAATAAGAACTGTAAACAGTGTCCCACTTCACTGGCGACCTGTAAGCGCTTGGCTTGATGGATTTCAAGTCCTTCTTGCCATAAACAGACACCACAACATGCACCACTTTTTAAACACTGCTCGGCTGCCCAGAGTGCGTGCTTCCCAGATTCAGGATAAATCAGCAAGATCTTTGAAGGATCAATGCCTTGAGCGTATAGGTACTCTGCACACAGATAACCCGGTGGATTGATGAAAACGAAAAGTCGCTCGGTTACTTGTGTTTGAACATAGGGCATTAGCAGCCTAAGTTCGCCAATACCAATCGGTGATTGAATGTCAATCACCCCTGAGGTTGGAAAACCACCACCTAAACGGTGATCTAATTCGGTAAACCCTGTTAAATGGTACTCACTGAAAGATTCGGTTTTTGCACCTTTCCAAATCAAGTGTTTACTTTGTAATTCGCTAATCAATTCATTCATAATAAATACCTGTATATAAATACAGTATATAATAATTATTAATGGCTGCAAGCTCTGTATTATCGGGAGGTGTGCGAGTATTAGGAGACCGTGAAGATAAACAGAGTGTTAGTCGAATTTAGCGGTAACAAAAAACCCAAAAAAAGCAGTGTTCAGAGTACAACAAATATTTTAATCTCAAAGGAAGATAGCACCATCGTCGGTTTGGATAGGAGAAATGGGTGTGTTTAAACAAAACGAAAAATACTCGCTGATAGTACAAGGAGGCGGACAAAAAGGAGCATTTGCTGCAGGCGTTCTTGATAGATTTATCGATGTAAATTTTGACCCATTCTCACTCTATATTGGGACATCAGCAGGGGCATTAAATGTCTCTTCTTTTGTGACCAAGCAACGTGGGTTAGGTCTTGATTTTATTATGAACTACACCACGAGAGACCGATTCTTTGACTTCAATAAATTCCTCCAAAAACAGCAACCAATGGACTTGGATTGGGCGTTTGAGTTTGTAAACAGTGGCGAGTTTCCTTTAGATCTTGCCAAGGGAGAGCAATATCTTGGTGAAGATCGGGTGGCACTGGCTTGTATTACTGATGTCGAGGAATTAAAGGACTATTATTACCCTATTTTTTCAGAGAATTGGTTTGATGTACTAAGAGCCACTTGCGCGATTCCAATGCTCTATTACCATGACATCGAATTTGATGGTAAGAAGTGGGTAGATGGCGGGGTTTCTGCCACGATTCCGGTCGAAGAGTCGTATCGTCGTGGTGTCAACAACATGGTTGTGATCAGCACGATTCCACAACCGACGGAGCAGCGTGCAGTGACTGCCTCAGTAAAAGACTCGCTAGACAAATGGAAGAAAGAGCTAGAAGCAGGATTGGAGACCCATATTAGTCACTTAAAGATATCAGGGACGAAAGAAAAGCTGTCAGAGTTTCAAAAACATTTTTCTGAGAAGCTAGAGGACATTAAAGCAGACTACCAGCGTTTGACAGGCCCACGCTTGGAAGCGTATCGAGAGCAATACCGACTAAAAGCGGGTGATAAACTTAAGCTCTCTCATTGGATTCAAGATAAGGAAAAATTAAGCCGGCTGATTGATATTCAATACAAACGTGTGCCTTTTAGTCGTAGTGGTACCAGCCATTTGGATATGTTGGTGTCTCATTATGCAAATCATGCTGAAGTGGAGCAGTTTCTGCTATCACCACCTGAAGATGTGAACCTGTGGCATATTCAACCGAAACATGAATTGTCGTCAAAAGGGTTACTGAGCCAAAAAGATCAAATCATGGAAGATTATGAGCACGGCTTTGCAATGGCGGGCGAGTTTTTAGCTGAGCATCACAACATCCATCGCTAATGTCGATAAAGACCCGTCATTCTTAGGCACGCTAAGAATGACGGTATCACTGAAAAGGATCAGCTCACGCTGCGTTTAGGCTGAGCATCAATGCACTGACCGTTCACGTCAGTGACACTAGGGTCCATCAGGTGTAAATACAAAGGCATAATATCCTTTGGTGTTTTTAGTGTATTGGCATCTTCACCCGGATAGGCTTTTTCACGCATACGTGTCCGTGTTGCACCAGGGTTGATGGCGTTGACTCGGATCTCGGTATCACTAAGCTCATCGGCCAAAATTTGCATCATGCCCTCAGTTGCAAACTTAGAAATCGCGTAAGTGCCCCAGAAAGCACGGCCTGTATGACCCACTGAAGAAGACGTAAAGATTATTCGTCCTGCCTCGGATTTTTTCACTACAGGTAGGAGGGCTTGCGTCATCAGAAACTCAGACTTAACGTTAATTTTCATTACGTCATCGAAAGTCTCTTCATCAATCTGATCGAATGGACTTAATGTACCTAATACGCTGGCGTTATGAAGAATGCCATCAAGTTTTCCAAACTGTCCTTCAATTGTTTCTGCCATGTCGACGTAATTTTGCTTAGTCGCACCTTTAAGATCCAGCGGTATGATTGCGGGTTGTGGGTAACCTGCTTTCTCGATTTCGTCGTAAAGGAACTCCAAATTTTTAACATTACGACCCAATAAGATGACCGTTGCACCATGTTCGGCATAACTCAAAGCAGCTTGGCGACCAATGCCGGCACCAGCGCCTGTGACTAGAATGACTTTACCTTTTAGCGCCTCAGGAGCGGTTGAATATTCCACTGAACACTTCCTTAGTTTTGAATAATTCTTGGTAATCGTGACAAGATGGTTACAATACACTAATTCGTCGTACAGGGGATTAAGACATTGGAATTTTTATTAGACTACGGATTATTTTTAGCCAAGATCGTGACAGTTGTCGTGGCGATAGTTGCGTTGTTGGTTATTGTTAAGTCAGTTGGTGGACGCTCTGGCGGAGCAAAAGGCGAACTCGAAATCACTAACCTGACTGAGCAACGTAAGCAAATGGTTGCGCAATTAGAGCACCACTTACACGATGAAGCCTTCATCAAAGCTCGCGATAAAGCAGAAAAGAAAGCGGAAAAAGAAAAAACTAAACTGTGTGAGAAAGCGATAAAAAAAGCATCAAAAGATGGCGAGCTCGATAGTAAACGCGAACCGCATCTATTTGTTCTCGACTTCAATGGCAGCATTGATGCAAAAGAAGTGGCATCGCTACGTGAAGAAGTTAGCGCGATTTTAGCTGTGGCGCGTGAAGGTGATGAAGTATTGGTGCGTTTGGAGTCTGGTGGAGGCATGGTTCATGCCTATGGCTTGGCGTCTTCGCAACTTGACCGTATTAAAGCGGCTAAACTGCCACTGACTATTGCTGTCGATAAAGTGGCCGCAAGTGGCGGCTATATGATGGCGTGTATTGCCGATAAGATTGTCTCGGCTCCATTTGCTATTGTTGGCTCTATTGGCGTGATTGCTCAATTGCCAAATTTCCACAAGCTATTGAAGAAAAACGATATCGAATTTGAACAGCTGACTGCGGGCGAATATAAGCGTACCTTGACAATGTTTGGTGAAAACACGGACAAAGCACGTGATAAGTTCAAACAAGAGCTGGAAGAAACTCATGGCCTATTTAAAGACTTTATTCGTGAGCATCGTCCTGACCTCGATTTAGACAAAGTGGCGACGGGTGAACATTGGTTTGGCACTCAAGCGAAAGAGCTAGGGCTGGTGGATGAAATTAAAGCATCGGATGATATTGTTATTGAAGCGTGCAAGGATAAAACCGTACTCGCTATCCACTATGTTCAAAAGAAAAAGATCACCGATAAGCTTGCGGGCGTTGCTGGTGAAGCTGCCGATAGCGTATTACTAAAGCTGATTAGCCGTGGTCAAAAACCCATTGTATAAACACATACTATGAAGACGGCGCCAACAAGTGTATTTGTTGGCGATTTTTTGTGTTTGAGGGGAAAGAAAATGGCATCTTGAGGCTATTGGGTATATAATTCTGCGCCGTAAAATTAAGAACAAAAATAAGTTGGACCTTCAAAGTCGAGCTTATGAAAAGACAACGTGGAGTAAAACATGTCCTCAAATACACCAGTTATTACTGTGGATGGACCAAGTGGTGCTGGCAAAGGCACACTGTGTATGTTGCTAGCTGAAAAATTAGGCTATCACTTACTGGATTCTGGGGCGATTTACCGCGTTTTAGCGTTAGCTGCAATTCACCACGGCGTCGATCTTGAGTCTGAAGATGCGCTAGTCCCATTAGCGATGCATCTAGACGTGCAATTTATCGCAGAAGGGGATCTGGTAAAAGTCATCCTTGAAGGTGAAGATGTATCCGGTGAACTTCGTAAAGAAGAAACAGGTAATGCAGCATCAAAAATTGCAGCTCTACCTCGCGTAAGAGAGGCATTACTGCGTCGTCAAAGAGCATTTAATGTTGAACCAGGCTTGGTGGCGGATGGCCGTGATATGGGAACGGTCGTTTTCACAGAAGCACCTGTAAAAATCTTTCTAGACGCCAGTGCAGAAGAAAGAGCGCAAAGGCGTTTTAAGCAGTTGCAACTAAAGGGTTTAAATGTTAGATTTGACGACCTTTTGAGCGAGATCGAAGAACGAGACTACCGAGATCGTAACCGAGCGGTTGCGCCTCTTCGTCCTGCTGATGACGCTCTAGTGTTAGATTCAACCTCGCTAAACATCGAGCAAGTGTTGGAAAAAGCGCTACAATATATCGAATCTAAACTCACTAAGTAGCCTACAATAGGCACCGCTTTTAGTAGAAATAGCTTGGTGGGCTTTGAACCGTTGGTCGCAAGGACGATGACCGACGAAATTATCAACCCCATGCGGTAGGATGCCCATGGACGTTTACTTATTGAAGATTAAATAATGACTGAATCTTTTGCTCAACTCTTTGAAGAGTTTCTAAACGAAACAGAATTCCAACAAGGCAGCATCGTTAAAGGTACTGTAGTAGCTATCGAGAACGGTTTCGTTCTTGTTGACGCTGGTCTTAAGTCTGAGTCTGCTATCCCTGCTGAACAGTTCAAGAACGCTGTTGGCGAACTTGAAGTTGAAGTTGGTGCTGAAGTAGACGTAGCTCTAGACGCTGTTGAAGACGGTTTCGGTGAAACTCAACTTTCTCGTGAGAAAGCGAAGCGTCACGAAGCTTGGATCGTTCTTGAGAAAGCTTACGAAGAAGCTGAAACTGTTGTTGGTATCATCAACGGTAAAGTTAAAGGCGGTTTCACTGTTGAACTAAACGGTATCCGTGCTTTCCTTCCTGGTTCTCTTGTTGACGTACGTCCAATCCGTGACACTGCTCACCTAGAAAACAAAGAGCTAGAGTTCAAAGTTATCAAGCTAGACCAGAAGCGTAACAACGTTGTTGTTTCTCGTCGTGCTGTTATCGAATCTGAAAACAGCGTTGAGCGTGACGAACTTCTTGAGACTCTACAAGAAGGCACTGAAGTTAAAGGTATCGTTAAGAACCTTACTGACTACGGTGCATTCGTTGACCTTGGCGGTGTTGACGGTCTTCTACACATCACTGATATGGCGTGGAAGCGTGTTAAGCACCCATCTGAGATCGTTAACGTTGGTGACGAGATCCTAGTTAAAGTTCTTAAGTTCGACCGTGAGCGTACTCGCGTATCACTAGGTCTTAAGCAACTAGGCGAAGATCCATGGGTAGCAATCGCTAAGCGTTACCCAGAAGGTCACAAGCTAACTGGTCGTGTTACTAACCTAACTGACTACGGCTGCTTCGTTGAAATCGAGGAAGGCGTTGAAGGTCTAGTACACGTTTCAGAAATGGATTGGACTAACAAGAACATCCACCCATCTAAAGTTGTTAATGTTGGCGACGAAGTTGAGGTTATGGTTCTTGATATCGACGAAGAACGTCGTCGTATCTCTCTAGGTCTGAAACAGTGTAAAGCTAACCCGTGGCAGTCATTCGCTGAAATGCAAGCTAAGGGCGACAAAGTTACTGGTAAGATCAAGTCTATCACTGACTTTGGTATCTTCATCGGTCTAGAAGGCGGCATCGACGGTCTAGTTCACCTATCTGACATTTCTTGGAATGTTGCTGGTGAAGAAGCAGTTCGTGAGTACAAGAAAGGTGACGAGATCTCTGCAGTAGTTCTAGCAGTAGACGCTGAGCGTGAGCGTATCTCTCTAGGCGTTAAGCAAATGGAAAATGACCCATTCAATGCTTACGTTGCAGACACTAAGAAAGGTACTCTAGTAAACGGTACTGTTACTGCAGTTGACGCTAAAGGTGCTACTATCGAACTAGAAGAAGGTGTAGAAGGCTACATCCGTGCTTCTGAAGTATCACGTGACCGCGTTGAAGATGCGTCTCTAATCCTAAGCGTTGGCGACAGCGTTGAAGCGAAGTTCACAGGTGTTGACCGTAAGAACCGCGTAATCAACCTATCTGTTAAAGCTAAAGATGAAGCTGAAGAGCAAGAAGCAATGGCTTCACTGAACAAGCAAGAAGAAGGCGCGTTCGGTAATGCTATGGCTGATGCATTCAAAGCTGCTAAAGGCGAATAATTTACGCCATTAGTGAAAAAGGAGCCGTAAGGCTCCTTTTTTTTGTTTTTATCTTTTCAAAATATAGACTATTATCAATTTATACAGGCAGTTAGTGCACTGTTGTTGTAAAATGACAAATAGACCATTATTCACTAAATATAAAGATACTAAAGATAAAGAGTAACGAGGGTACCTACCTATGACTAAGTCTGAACTGATAGAAAGACTCTGCGCGGAGCAAACGCATTTGTCCGCAAAGGAAATTGAAGATGCGGTAAAAGATATTTTAGAGCATATGGCGAATAAGCTAGAAAGCGGTGACCGTATCGAAATTCGCGGTTTTGGTAGCTTCTCCCTTCACTACCGCGAACCTCGTGTAGGTCGTAACCCTAAAACTGGTGATAAAGTGGAACTAGAAGGCAAATACGTGCCACACTTTAAGCCAGGTAAAGAGTTGCGCGAACGCGTGAACGACAGTCTATAAATACTCGTTAATCGATAAAACGGCATGCTTGTTTAGTGTGCCGTTTTGTTTTGTGTTGGAGTGAATGATGAGCTCAATCGTATGAGGGCTGTTCACAGAATAGGCTAGATGCTCTAATTTGGAGATTGAATAACAAGATTCTTGTTAGAGGGCATGGTGTGTGAATACAATTTCCTGCATAATCATAGCTATCCAATAACTGTGGTAAAAACGCATGAAGATTATAAAAATAGTTTTACTGATAGCGCTTTTTTTAGCGACCTTGGCGCTTGGTTCGCAAAACCAAGCTGTGGTGACATTTAATTATCTGTTGGCCCAAGGTGATTTTCATCTTTCAACCTTATTGGGTAGTGTGTTTGTCGTCGGTTTTGTTATCTCGTGGATCATTTTTGGCACACTGCACCTTAAGTCTCAGTTGACGGTGCGTAAGCTAAAAAAACAGTTAGCGAAACAAAACCCGTCTGAATCTAAAGAAGTGGTTAGCACTAAGAGCTGATCAAATGAGAAGGTTAGGGTCGATTTACTAAATGCTTGAGCTATTATTCCTGCTTCTTCCAATAGCAGCGGCCTATGGTTGGTACATGGGGCAACGCAGTGTGAAGCATGATCGACAAGAGCAATCGCATCAGATATCTCGTCAGTATATGACGGGCCTTAACCTATTGCTTTCCGATCAATCGGATAAAGCGGTTGATCACTTTATCGAGCTGCTACAAGTCGACAATGAAACGATAGATACCCACCTTGCTCTGGGTAACCTATTTCGTTCTCGCGGTGAAGTAGACCGCGCCATCCGAATTCACCAAAATCTTATCTCCCGTTCTGGTTTGACTATCGATCAGAAAAATCTTGCACTACAACAGCTTGCCAAAGACTATATGGTGTCTGGCTTTTTAGACCGTGCAGAAAAAATCTTCGTTCAATTGGTTGATGAGCCTGAGCATCGTGAAGCCGCTTTAACGCAACTATTGGCCATTTATCAGCAAACCAGTGAATGGCATAAAGCCATTGAGTACGCCACGGCCTTACAAAAAATGGGTAAGAAGCGAGTAAAGAACAGTATCGCTCATTTTTGGTGTGAGCTGGCAATGATAGAAAAAGCGGATGATAACACCAACAAAGCAGTGCAAAACTTTAAAAAGGCTCTTGCGGTCGACCCACGATGCGCTCGCGCTAGCATTTCTTTAGGTAAGCTTTATTTAGAAGATGCAGATTACGCTAAAACTGTGTCGTATTTGGAATCGGTATTAGAACAAGACAAAGACTTTATTAGTGAAGTGCTGCCAACTCTGGCGGAGTGCTATCACCATTTGGGACAAGAGCAAGGGTTGGTTGAGTTTTTAAGAGCCAGCATCGAAAAAGGTGCCGGTGTTTCCGCTGAACTTATGTTAGCGCAACTTGTTGCTAACCATGAGGGAACAGAAGCAGCGCAAGCCCTGCTTACTCGTCAGCTTGTTCGCAGTCCAACCATGAAAGGCTTCTATCGCCTAATGGACTACCATCTGGCAAATGCCGAAGAGGGCCGAGCTAAAGAGAGTTTAACGACTTTACAATCACTAGTGGGTGAGCAGCTAAAAACGAAACCGCACTATCGATGCCGCAAATGTGGCTTTTCAACACATTCGTTATATTGGCATTGTCCTTCATGTAAAGGATGGGGTACGATCAAGCCGATACGAGGACTGGATGGCGAGTAGCCTCCAACACAGAATTTTTAATGCAGCACTTATGTGCTGCTTTTTTTGAGTAAAACTCAACTTTCAATTAGGAGCGAAAATGATTGACCAAAAAGTGATTGTTGCACTGGACTATGATAACCGAGCCGATGCATTAGCTTTTGTCGATAGAATTGACCCAAGCTCTTGCCGACTAAAAGTGGGCAAAGAGATGTTCACACTATTTGGTCCTGAGTTCGTTCGAGAACTTCATAAACGAGGCTTCTCTGTATTTCTAGATCTTAAGTTTCATGACATCCCTAACACCTGTTCAAAGGCGGTACGTGCGGCCGCAGAAATGGGGGTGTGGATGGTGAACGTTCATGCAGGCGGTGGTGAGCGTATGATGGCAGCATCACGCGAGATTTTAGAACCGTATGGCAAAGAGCGACCACTTCTTATTGGCGTAACGGTTCTAACGAGTATGGAACAGTCAGATTTAGCAGGAATTGGTATTAATGTTGAGCCTCAAGAGCATGTTCTTCGCTTGGCTAACTTAACTAAGAACGCGGGCTTGGATGGTGTGGTTTGCTCTGCTCAAGAATCCAGTATGTTAAAAGCGGAACTTGGCCAACAATTTAAACTTGTGACTCCTGGTATTCGTCCTGCTGGCGCAGCGGTTGGTGACCAAAAACGTATTATGACACCAGAGATGGCAATTCATGCGGGTTCTGATTATCTTGTGATTGGTCGTCCAATTACACAGGCAGAAAATCCAGCGCAGGTTCTCGCTGACATCAATGCATCTCTGCGTTAAACCGAATCGCTAAGGTATTAAAAAAGAGCCACTATCTTTCTAAGATGTTGGCTCTTTTTTATGATTTTTACTCAAGAGATTTAAGCAGGAATGCCACTATGGAATTTAAAATCATTATCTGGAGATGAAATCAGCTCCGCTTCGATTTTTCCAAAGTAAGCGACTCGTTCACTGATGTCAGCCCCCGCAACCTGCTCAGCCAAGGTCAAGTAGTCTTGATAGTGACGTGCTTCTGAACGCAGCAAGGATACGTAGAATTTTGCAATGTCATCATCCATGTGGGGGGCCAACTTAGCGAAGCGTTCGCAAGAGCGTGCCTCAATATAGGCTCCAATGATAAGTTTATCGACTAAGGTATTTGGCTCATACGTCGCCATCTTTGATAATAGCCCTTTTGCATATCGGCTTGCCGGTATCGGCTCGTAGTTGATACCACGCTGTTCCATAATCTCTAACACCTGATAGAAATGATGTAACTCTTCTTTAATCAAGAGCACCATTTTATCAATTAAATCTTGGCTATAAGGGGAGTCAGATTTGGCGATAATGGACTTAGAAATATTACTCTTGCCACGCAGTGTTTCCATGTTACCTATACGGCGATAAGCAAATTCTTCATACGGTTTAAACCAATCGAACAACACCGCGGCGCTATGTTGGTCTACGGCATATTTGCGAATGAGGAACATGGCCGATTGACCCGCTTTTAGCTCACACAGTAAGTGGTCAATAAGAATCGTAGGAAGGTTGTCAGGCTTTTTAGCTTCTTCAACCCATTCGTTAGGCGTTGCACACTGTAAAAATTGATTAATTGGAGTAAGAATTGCGTCTATTTGAGATGGAGTAATCATAATATTTTTCGTTGAGCTAATTGAAAAAGGCCGCCAAAGCGACCTTTTTTGAACCAGTAAAGACTACCATTTTTTCTTTTCACCAAACAGCGCATTGATGTCATCGTCGCGCTCTCTATTGGTTTGTTGTTTCTCCTCGGCTTTTGCCAGTCGAGTATTTTGAAGTTGCTCTAGTATCTCAGAGAGTTTTTCTTTGGCTTGCATCGAGTAGTTATCATTCTTTGTGCTCAGCGCATCGATGCCTTTCTTAAGAAGTTGAGCGGCAGTTCCAGGTTGACCTTTCGTCATAGATTCGTGTGCGCGTTTAACCACATTCTCGATATTGATTCGAATCTGAATGGTTTCTAGTCGACCATTTTCAACCATATAAGACTGTGTATCGATGCGGCCCTTATTATGTTCGGTACGGATAGTATCTCTCAATCGTTTAACCAGTTTAAGCATAATGATTGCTTGTTTGTCGCTGGTTGGTACTTTGAACGAGGTCGCATCATTACCTTCATAATTGTCTTGAATTTGTTGAACTTGGTTCTTGGCGGATTCTACTCTTTGTGCGAGGTGCTTGTTTTTGGGGTCGAGGTCAAACATGTTGATAAGCGCATCGAGGATTCGATTGTGCAAACACAACATCAGTTCTTTGCTATATGGAAGATAACTCGCACCATTAATCAACTCTTCGGTCGCGTCAATTAAGGCTACGTAGCGAGCAGATTCTTGACGTCGTGTCGCTTCCGCTTTCAATTTGTATTGCAACATAATGTTGTATCCAAGGATAAGGACGAGCAACAGTGCAACCAGTGCGATGATTAAACCAATATTCATAACGTTTTTTATCTACGCTGAGTTTCCCTACAATTCGATAAATAGGATACACCAAAGACAAGTGCATCAACACAGATAAGTTGTCGATTCGGTCATAAAGCAAGGAATTCGATAGCGTTTCCGCCAGCAAAAAAAGCGAATGAGCAATTTGTAGTCAAAAAAACTGTTAATCTTTCTAGGAATTCGTTATAACTAATAATTATATGCTTGCTTTGAGTTGTGATGGGCTCAAGGCAATATCAACAGGGATGATGAGAAACCGATGAAGTTACAGCAGTTAAAATACATTGTCGAAGTAGTAAACCATAACTTGAATGTGTCTGCCACGGCAGAGAGCCTTTACACCTCTCAGCCTGGTATTAGTAAGCAGGTCCGCTTGCTGGAAGACGAGTTAGGTATTCAGATTTTTGAACGCAGCGGCAAACATCTAACGCAAGTGACCACGGCAGGTAAAGACATCATTCGTATCTCTCAAGAAATTCTTTCTCGAGTTGAGAGTATTAAAGCAGTTGCAGGTGAACATACTCACCCTGAAATGGGAACCTTGAATATTTCGACAACCCACACGCAGGCGCGTTATGCGCTTCCTGAAGTCATTAAGGGGTTTACCGCTCGTTATCCTAAAGTGTCTCTGCACATGCACCAAGGTACACCATCACAAATGTCAGAGGCCATCGCTAAAGGGACGGCTAACTTTGCCATCGCGACAGAAGCCCTACATCTTTATCAAGACGCTATCATGCTACCTTGTTATCACTGGAATCGCTCTATCGTCGTGCCCAAAGACCATCCTTTGGCATTGAAACAACAGATCACCATCGAAGATTTAGCGGCGTACTCGTTAGTCACGTATGTATTTGGTTTTACGGGACGCTCTGAGCTTGATACGGCCTTTAGCAAGGTTGGTTTGACGCCGAAAGTGGTCTTTACTGCGACAGATGCTGATGTCATTAAAACGTATGTAAGAATGGGGATTGGTGTGGGTGTCATTGCTAGCATGGCGATGGATGAATCCCAAGACACCGACCTTGTCGCCATTGACGCAAGCCACATATTTGGAGCGAGTACCACCAGCATTGGTTTTAGAAAAGGTACGTTCCTGCGCTCGTACATGTATGATTTCATGGAGCGCTTTGCGCCGCATTTGACTCGCCCAGTTGTCGAACAAGCTATCTCTCTTAAGTCTAACGTTGAGATTGAAGAGATGTTTAAAGATATCGACTTACCCGTTAGGTAGCATAAACTCCTTTCGTTGTTGAACACTTCCTCCTACAATCGGTGCGATTAACGTATTGCACCGAGAATAGGAGGGCGCAAATGCATCAGTCGTTTGCAGACATCACGTCATTTCTTATCCGTCATCAGAGTTATTGGCGTCATGATCCTTTTCATCAAGTGATCTCTGGACAAGTGGTATGGCAGCCATCAGCGCCTCGACTATTTGAGTGGCTGCAAACCTTGTCTTCGCAACAGATTCATCAACTCAAATCATCAACGCAATGCACAATTGAAGCTCTAGAGCCTTATATTTCTGATATTCGAGCGATTCACACGGCCACTGAGCTTAGCTCGATATGTGCAGCAGATGAGCTTACCCTACCAAGAGGGCTCGATGCGGGTATTCCTGGCAGAAAGCTTGAGCAAATAAAGCAGATGACAACAGCGTGCTTAAATGACCACGCTGGTACAGAATGGTTAGAGTGGTGTTCCGGTAAAGGATTTCTAGGGCGGTTATTGGCCTCAGAATCAAAACAAACCGTCACGAGCTTTGAGTTTCAAGGCGCGCTTTGTAGAGCAGGGCAACAAGAAGCGGATAAGCGCGCGCTCCCGATGCGGTTTGTTCAAGGTGATGCTTTTTCTCCCCAAGCGAAATGGGTCTTTAAGTCCACGCAGCATGCGGTTGCGCTTCATGCATGTGGTGACTTACACGTCACTCTTATTAAATACGCTGTAGAGCAGAGTTTGTCTGCGCTGACGATATCACCGTGTTGTTATCACCTTATCCAAGGAGACAGTTATTCGCCTTTATCCCAAGAAGGTAAGGCGGCGAACCTGTCTCTTACTAAACAGGAATTGCGCATCCCGCTTCAAGAAACGGTGACCGGAGGGGAGCGTGTGCGCCGACATCGAGAAAAAGAGATGGTCTTTCGTTTAGGTTTTGATGCCTTGTGCCAACATCATCAGCTTAGCCAAGGTTATTTACCTGTACCGAGTTTACAAAAATCGCAATTATCGCAAGGCTTTCAAGCGTTGTGTGAGTGGGCAGCTGGTAAGAAGCAGCTCGACTTACCAATGGTTGATTTTGACTATTTTGAAAAAATAGGTCAGCAACGTTATTGGCAAATGGAAGCACTAAGTTTGGTACAAGGCGTTTTTAGGCGACCGTTGGAAGTGTGGTTGGCTTTGGACAAGGCATTGTATCTACAACAGCAAGGTTTCAGTGTGGCACTCAGAACATTCTGTGAACCTAGCGTAACACCAAGAAATATTCTGATTCATGCGATGAGACAGCAATAAAAAAACGGGCACGAGGCCCGTTTTCACTTTTTGAAGTCTAGAACACGCGATTAGTTAAACATAGCAATCGCTGTTGCTGGCTCCACGTATTCTAGGTCGAAGCTTTCCGCTACTTCTTTGCAAGTCACTTTGCCGTGAATAACGTTTAGACCATCGAGGAAGCCTTTGTCTTCAGTCAGTGCTTGTTGATAACCTTTGTTCGCAAGCTTGATGATATAAGGCAAAGTGGCGTTGTTCAGCGCGAAAGTAGAAGTACGAGCAACCGCGCCAGGCATATTGGCAACGCAATAGTGAACGACATCATCAACAATATACGTCGGATCCGCGTGAGTGGTTGCATGGGATGTTTCGAAACAGCCACCCTGGTCGATGGCTACGTCAACGATGGCTGCGCCTGGTTTCATTTTAGCAATGTGTTCTTTGGTGACCAGTTTAGGTGCCGCAGCACCAGGTACTAAAACAGCACCAATAACGAGATCTGCTTCTAGAACATGCTTCTCTAGAGCATCTTCAGTAGAATAAACGACTTTTGCGCGACCCTGGAATTCTTCATCCAAAACGCGTAATGTATCAATATTGCGGTCGAGGATTGTGACGTCTGCACGCATACCTACAGCCATGCGAGCAGCGTTAGAACCCACTACGCCACCACCAACGACAACGACCTTAGCTGGTTCTACCCCAGGTACGCCACCTAGTAGTAGACCTCGTCCACCATTGGACTTTTCGAGTGTTTGTGCGCCAGCCTGTATAGACATTCGCCCAGCGACTTCAGACATTGGTGCTAATAGTGGTAAGCGACCCATATTATCTGTTACAGTCTCATAAGCAATGCAGACAGCTTTGCTCTTGATTAGCTCTTCAGTTTGTGGAAAATCTGGTGCTAGGTGAAGATAAGTGAATAAAATTTGTCCTTCGCGTAACATAGCACGCTCGACAGCTTGAGGTTCTTTTACCTTAACAATCATCTCTGCTTTCGCAAAAATGTCAGCAGCGGTAGGAAGAATGGATGCGCCTACAGCGATGTAATCATCGTCTGAAAAACCGATACCAACGCCAGCGTTAGTTTCAATGTAAACGTCGTGGCCGTTTGAGATTAGCTCTCGAACGCTTGCTGGAACCATACCAACGCGGTATTCGTGGTTTTTAATTTCTTTAGGTACGCCAATTATCATCCTGACTCCTCTATATATTGTGGTTGTATTAACTGTGTGTAGGGTGTTATTGTCGAATTAAGTACTAGTATATAAGCTAATAAACAAAATTTGATACTGAATATTACAGAGTTGTAGTATATTTTTTTGCAAGGAAGTAACAAGGTGGAATAAAAAATGGCAGACAACTATAAGAAACCGTCCAAGGAACTAGACCGAATTGACCGCAACATTCTAAATGAGTTGCAAAAAGATGGTCGAATCTCAAACGTTGAACTCTCCAAACGAGTGGGTCTTTCTCCTACTCCATGTTTAGAGCGTGTGCGTCGACTTGAGAGACAGGGATATATTACGGGTTACACTGCTCTTCTTAACCCTCAATATTTAGACGCGTCACTACTTGTTTTCGTAGAAATTACGCTAAACCGTGGTGCGCCGGATGTGTTCGAGCAGTTTAATACTGCGGTACAAAAGCTGGATGATATTCAAGAGTGTCATCTAGTTTCTGGTGATTTCGACTATCTTTTGAAAACAAGGGTGTCGGATATGGGTGCTTATCGTAAACTTCTTGGGGATACTTTACTCCGTCTACCGGGTGTAAATGACACACGTACGTACGTTGTAATGGAAGAAGTGAAGCAAACCAACCAGCTAGTGATCAAAACCCGCTAAACTGTAATGACAGTAAGTCTTACAGGAAGTTGACTAAAGTAATGAAAATCCATGCTTTATTCACTCCCTAGATTGGGTTTTAATCCTTGATGTGGTTAAATCAACGAATACACCGAGCGGCTTTTGCCGCTCGGGCTGTTTTCAATAATTAGATGTTGGTTATGTTCAAACAGGACAAAAAAAGAGTCGAAACGATTATCAAGACTAGCGAAGAGCAAGAAGCGCTTCGCCTTAACGGATTTCAACGGCTGAGGGAATGCTGCTTTATCTTAGCTGTGCTTACGTCCATTCTGCTCGCTGTAGCATTATTTACCTTTAATCCTGCCGATCCTTCTTGGTCACAGACTTCTTGGGGAGGAGAGATTCAAAACTCAGGCGGTATTGTCGGCGCATGGTTTGCGGACACCTTATTTTTTGTCTTTGGTTCTTTGGCATACCCAATACCATTTATTGTGGCATTCAGTGCTTGGGTCTTTTTCCGTAATCGTGATGAAGACGATGAGATCGATCTAATGATCTGGGGAACGCGTATCCTTGGGTTGGTTATCCTTATCTTAACCAGTTGTGGTCTCGCTGATATCAACTTCGATGATATTTGGTACTTTTCATCCGGTGGTGTGATTGGTGATGTGCTAACCAGTCTTGCTTTACCTACGCTTAATGTTCTAGGAACGACCATAGTCTTGCTATTTCTTTGGGGTGCCGGCTTTACGCTATTAACTGGTGTTTCATGGTTGAGTATTGTTGAATGGATTGGCGACTCTGTATTGTCGATGTCCTCCAGTGTTGTCAATAAAGCCCGTGGCACCAAAGAAGAAGTGTACGAGCCAGTTTTATCTCAACCTGAACGAGCAGAGTTGGCTGACGATCTGCCGCACTTCTCAGCAAAAGCGAATGAGTCTGAAACGGACGCTGCAGAGACTGCTCCGGCTACGAAAAAGCGGTACAACATTCATGTACCAGAACCAGTGACTACCGTCGCAGCTCAGGCTACTTCGAATAAAGAAGAAGAGTTCGATACGCTGTTTTCTAAAGACTGGCAACAGCCAGAGACGGACACGCAGCGTATCGAACCGACGATGACTATGCCTGAGCCGGATGTTGAACCAGAACCGGAATATCATCACGTAGCTGCGACTATTGAACCTGTTGCTCCTATCTATGAAGCGAAAGAACAACAGCCATCAGAGCATTTTGAGTCTGATGAGCAACCGCAAGTAGAACGGACTCTTCAGCTGGGCGCAACTATCGAAGAGCTTGAAATGGCTGCGCGCTCCAGTGATGATTTCGCAGCGCAAGACAATGACGCACGTGAAATGGACGCTTCTATACCGGCGTCAACGTCTGCGGTGATTGGCGTGGCGACATTAGCGTCTGCAACCCAAGCGGAAACGTTGGCAGAAACTGTCAACGTCGACAATATGCCGTGTGAGACGAATGAGTCGGTAACTGAAACGCCATCGGTTGATAATCCACGTTTTGACGCTGCGAGCATCGATTCACCATCCGAGCCAACGTCTCAAGCTAATAATGAGTTAGGGGACTTTGAAGCACTTGATGTTGAGCCTTCTCGTACCCATATTGAACCGAGATTTGATATCGATGAATTTGAGCAAGAAGAGACACTGCACGCATCAGCACATCAACAAAGTCCTGAAAATCAGGATGTTGATCCAGACTCTGCTGCGTTCCAAAATCTAGTTGCGGATGCCCAGAAAGCGCAGATGGCGAAAATGAACCCGTTCTTAGTGCAGCAAGAGCAGAATCTTCCTAAGCCTGCAGAGCCACTTCCTACACTAGAACTGCTTTATCATCCAGAGAAGCGTGAGAACTTTATCGACCGAGAAGCACTAGAAAACATTGCTCGTTTGGTTGAATCTAAATTAGCAGACTACAAGATAAAAGCCGAGGTGGTGGATATCTTCCCTGGCCCTGTGATCACTCGTTTTGAGCTAGACCTTGCTCCGGGTGTTAAAGTGAGTCGTATTTCAGGTTTATCGATGGACTTAGCCCGTTCACTGTCAGCAATGGCCGTTCGTGTGGTTGAAGTGATTCCTGGTAAACCTTACGTTGGACTTGAACTGCCGAACATGTCTCGTCAAACGGTATTCTTCTCTGATGTTGTTGGCAGTCAGGCATTTATTGAAGCGAAATCTCCGACAACGGTCGTACTTGGTCAAGATATCGCCGGTGATGCCGTCGTCGCTGATCTATCGAAGATGCCTCACGTGTTGGTGGCAGGTACAACCGGTTCAGGTAAATCGGTCGGTGTGAACGTAATGATTCTGAGTATGCTTTATAAAGCGACGCCAGAAGATGTTCGCTTTATTATGATCGACCCGAAAATGTTGGAGCTCTCGGTTTATGAGGGCATTCCTCATCTGTTATCCGAAGTCGTAACAGATATGAAAGACGCGTCTAATGCCCTGCGTTGGTGTGTGGGAGAAATGGAACGTCGTTACAAACTGATGTCAGCGTTAGGCGTTCGTAATATTAAAGGCTTTAACGACAAACTTAAGATGGCTGCTGAAGCTGGGCATCCAATTCACGATCCATTATGGCAAGCTGGAGACAGCATGGATCCTGAGCCGCCTTTACTTGAAAAACTACCATATATCGTTGTTGTCGTTGATGAATTTGCCGACTTGATGATGGTGGTCGGTAAGAAGGTGGAAGAATTGATTGCTCGGTTGGCACAAAAAGCACGTGCGGCGGGTGTACACCTTATTCTTGCCACTCAGCGACCTTCAGTGGATGTTATTACCGGTCTTATCAAGGCTAACATTCCAACTCGTGTGGCCTTTACCGTTTCGACTAAGACCGATTCTCGTACCATTCTCGATCAAGGTGGTGCGGAGTCTCTGCTAGGTATGGGTGACATGTTGTATTTGCCACCTGGCTCAAGTCATACCACGCGCGTTCACGGTGCTTTTGCATCGGACGATGATGTTCATGCGGTGGTAAATAACTGGAAAGCCCGCGGCAAACCGAATTACATTGAAGAGATTACCAGCGGTGAGCAATCGCCAGAAACCTTACTCCCAGGTGAGAAAATGGAAGGTGATGAAGAGATGGATCCGCTGTTCGACCAAGTTGTTGAGCACGTTGTTCAGTCTCGCCGTGGTTCGGTGTCTGGGGTACAAAGACGATTTAAGATTGGCTACAACCGCGCTGCTCGTATTGTCGAGCAACTAGAGGCGCAAGGCATTGTTAGTGCACCAGGTCATAATGGTAACCGTGAGGTGCTAGCACCGCCGCCACCGAAAGATTAATAACGATTGATAAGCTCTGAGGAGACTACATGAAGAAATGGTTAACGCTCGCAATTTTGAGCTTTTCCACACTAGGCTTTTCTGCTCTAGCAACAGCGACGCCTCAACAGGAGCTAAGCGACAGACTACAACTGAACGATGGCTTCAGTGCCACGTTCACTCAAAAAGTCACTAGCCCTGACGGTGAGGTGGTGATGGAAGGAAAGGGAAACGTTGAGATTTCACGCCCGAGTATGTTCCGCTGGGTAACGACGATGCCAGATGAAAATGTCTTGGTCTCAGATGGTCGCAACCTGTGGTACTACAGCCCATTTATCGAACAAGTTAGTATTTATAATCAGGAACAAGCCACGGAACAAACGCCGTTTGTATTATTAACTCGTAATCGTGCCAGCGATTGGGATAACTACAGCGTCAACCAAAAAGGGGACGTCTTTACTCTTATCCCAACAGCTGTTGATTCAACGCAGGGGCAGTTCCAGATCAATATCGACAGCAAAGGGATTGTGCATGGCTTTAATGTTATTGAACAGGATGGCCAGAAAGGCACCTTTGTGTTTAACCATATTAAGGTAGGTAAACCTTCAGCTGATCGATTTACCTTTGTTATTCCTAATGGCGTCGAAGTGGACGACCAAAGGAACTAGGAGATTGCGTGAGTAATTTCAGTTTTGACTTTTCAGGGGACGAAGATTTTCGTCCCCTTGCTGCTAGAATGCGCCCAGAAAATGTTGAGCAATATATTGGTCAACAGCATATTCTTGGTGTGGGGAAACCGCTTCGACGTGCGCTTGAAGCGGGTCAATTACACTCTATGATCCTCTGGGGGCCGCCAGGTACAGGGAAAACAACACTTGCTGAAGTCGCGGCAAATTACGCTGATGCAGAAGTGGAGCGAGTCTCAGCGGTGACTTCAGGGGTCAAAGACATTCGCGCCGCTATCGAGCGAGCTCGTGAGAATAAACTAGCCGGTAAACGAACGATCCTGTTTGTGGACGAGGTTCATCGTTTCAACAAAAGCCAACAAGATGCATTTTTACCGCATATTGAAGATGGCACAGTAACCTTTATTGGGGCGACGACCGAAAACCCGTCATTTGAACTGAATAATGCATTGCTGTCTCGAGCAAGAGTGTACAAACTGACCTCTTTGGATAAAGCCGACATTTTATCGGTTTTGGAGCAGGCCAGAGACGACGAAAAACGAGGCTTAGGCAGTATTGCGGCGACATTCCATGACAATGTGCTAGAGCGATTAGCTGAGCTAGTGAATGGTGATGCTCGTATGTCGCTAAACTACCTAGAGCTTCTTTACGATATGGCTGAAGATAATGCTCAGGGTGAGAAAGATATTACTCTCGCACTATTGGCGGAAGTTGCAGGTGAGAAAGTCAATCGCTTCGATAATAAGGGCGATATTTGGTATGACCTGATCTCCGCTGTGCACAAATCGATTCGTGGCTCAAATCCAGATGCTGCGCTCTATTGGTCGGCTCGGATGATAGCGGCAGGTTGCGATCCTTTATATATTGCACGTCGATTACTAGCGATTGCGTCAGAGGATGTAGGTAATGCTGATCCTAGAGCGATGCAAGTTGCGTTGTCCGCGTGGGACTGTTTTACGCGTGTTGGGCCAGCTGAGGGCGAGAGAGCTATTGCTCAAGCCATTGTGTATTTGGCATGCGCACCAAAAAGTAACGCGGTGTATACCGCCTGGAAGCAGGCACTCACTGACGCCCATAATCTACCAGAGTATGAAGTGCCGCATCACCTTAGAAATGCGCCAACTTCACTAATGAAAGATATGGGATACGGTGCAGGGTATCGTTACGCTCATGACGAGCCGGGCGCTTATGCTGCTGGTGAGCGCTATTTGCCGCCGGAAATGGAAGGAACGCGCTATTATCAGCCCACAAATCGTGGTCTCGAAACCAAAATTGGCGAAAAGTTAGATTATCTGGCGGATTTAGACGCAAAAAGCCCACAAAAGCGCTATGAAAAGTAGTGGCTTTTAGTTATCTTTATCCGGTTAACAAATTAATATCTACAACTGGTTGTAAAGTAATCAGTTGTAGAGGTATTCACAACTAAAAAGCATAGGATTGGCAATGCTGGATTCTAAATTACTTCGTACAGAGCTGGATGAAACAGCTGAAAAATTAGCGCGTCGTGGCTTCAAACTAGACGTAGAGACTATCCGTAAACTTGAAGAACAACGTAAGTCCATTCAAGTAGAAGTTGAGAATTTACAATCCACGCGTAACTCCATTTCTAAGCAGATCGGCCAAAAGATGGCAGCAGGCGACAAAGAAGGCGCTGAAGAGATTAAAAAGCAGATCGGTACACTAGGTAGCGATCTTGAAGCAAAGAAAGAAGAGCTTACAGCAGTGATGGCTCAACTTGATGACATCACACTGTCTGTTCCTAACGTACCAGCGGATGATGTTCCTCACGGTAAAGATGAGAATGACAACGTAGAAATTTCTCGTTGGGGTGAGCCTAAATCTTATGACTTTGAAGTTAAAGATCACGTAGACCTTGGTGAAATGGGTGATGGTCTAGACTTCGCGAGCGCGACTAAGATCACGGGTGCACGTTTTATCGTAATGAAAGGTCAGTTTGCTCGCCTGCACCGTGCTATCGCTCAATTTATGCTCGACCTTCACACTGAAGAGCACGGTTATACAGAAATGTACGTGCCTTATCTAGTGAACGCAGACAGCCTATTTGGTACAGGTCAGCTGCCTAAGTTTGGTAAAGACCTTTTCCACACTGAACCACTGACTGAAAAAGCGAGCGATGAAGAGCCACGTAAACTGTCTCTTATCCCGACCGCAGAAGTGCCAGTAACGAACCTAGTTCGTGACACTATCTCTGAAGAGGCGGACTTGCCACTTAAGATGACGGCGCACACACCGTGCTTCCGTTCTGAAGCAGGCTCTTATGGTCGTGACACTCGTGGTCTGATTCGTATGCACCAGTTTGATAAAGTCGAATTGGTACAAATCACCAAACCAGAAGACTCAATGAACGCGCTTGAAGAGCTGACAGGTCATGCTGAAAAAGTACTTCAATTGCTTGAACTTCCATACCGTAAAGTGGTTCTTTGTACGGGTGATATGGGCTTCGGTGCTCGTAAAACTTACGACCTTGAAGTTTGGGTTCCTGCGCAAGAGACATACCGTGAGATCTCTTCTTGTTCAAACATGTGGGACTTCCAGGCTCGTCGTATGCAAGCTCGCTTCCGTCGTAAAGGTGAGAAAAAGCCTGAGCTTGTACACACGCTGAATGGCTCAGGCCTAGCGGTTGGTCGTACTATGGTTGCTATCCTAGAAAACAACCAAGAAGCAGATGGTCGTATCGCTATCCCAACCGTGCTGCAAAAGTACATGGGCGGCGCAACCCACATCGGTTAATTGATAGCCTATTCATTATTAAGCCCAGCAATTCTGGGCTTTTTTGTGCCCATAAGCTGCTCTGTTCTTTTCTGAGTGATCGATGTGAGTAATAACTATTACATCAAAGTAATAGTCTTTCGTTTTTTAGATGGATTATTAATCTATTCACAATGGTTATAATGTCCACCTTACCACGGTAAGTATTCATTTCTCGACCTAACTGAGGAGGGCATATGGCCGTAGGGTGGGCGAATGACGATAGTGTCAGCCAACAAATTCAAAATACCATTGACGATGAGATTTCGCGCGTAAGAAGCGCAACAAGTTGTGGCGAAAGTGCACTTTACTGTGACGAGTGTGGAGAGCCAATTCCCGAAGCGAGACGCAGAGCAATAAAGGGTGTGAGATTTTGTATTCAATGTCAGCAGTCTTTAGAGCAACTGACTCAACGTCAGGCACTGTTTAATCGCAGGGCAAGTAAAGATAGTCAACTACGTTAATTGTCATCGTTTCACAAAGCGGTTTGAAGTCAAACGTCAAACCGCTTTTTCGTATCGGTTAGTCTAGTCCTGAATGAAGCAAGCTTCGCTTTCTAACGCTAATTCAATGGCCTTAACTAAGGCTTCAATATGTTCCGGCTGGCTAATGTAAGGTGGCATCATATAGATAAGCTTGCCAAAAGGTCGGATCCAAACTCCTTGCTCGACAAAGTGCTGCTGAATCACTTCCACATTGACGGGGTTGTTGGTTTCGACCACGCCAATCGCGCCAAGCCAACGAACGTCTTTCACTTGCTGGTGGCGAGTTAAAGCCGGGAGCAGCTTGGCAAAGAGTGACTCGATACTGCGAACTTGTTGCTGCCAATGATTCTCCGCAATCAGATCCAGACTGGCTGAGGCGACAGCGCAGGCTAACGGGTTACCCATAAAAGTAGGTCCATGCATAAAACAGCCTGCTTCTCCACCACATACGGTGTCGGCTACATGCTTCGATGTTAGCGTGGCAGACAATGTCATATAACCGCCAGTCAATGCCTTGCCAACACACATAATGTCGGGCTGAATGTCTGCATGTTCACAAGCAAACCGTTTTCCTGTTCTTCCAAATCCCGTGGCGATTTCATCCAAAATAAGCAAAATACCGTACTGGTCACAGAGCTCGCGCACTCGTGAAAGAAACATGGGGTGATAAATTCGCATCCCACCAGCACCTTGAACGATCGGTTCAAGGATCACGGCGGCGATCTTTCGATGATGTAAGTCCATCTTGGCTTTAAAGTCGGCAATATCGGCGTCATCCCACTGCTCTCCAAAACCTAATGTTGGCGATTTTGCAAAAATATGCTCGGGAAGAAAGCCTTTGTACAAACTGTGCATTGAGTTGTTGGGGTCGGTCACCGACATAGCCGCAAAGGTATCCCCATGATAGCCGTGACTTAATGTTAAGAATTTAGGACGGCTTTCTCCTTTTGCATGCCAATATTGCAGCGCCATCTTTAAGCTTACCTCAACGGCGACCGAACCAGAATCAGCTAAGAAAATGTGCTGAAGATTATCAGGCGCTAATGCGAGCAGTCGTTTACTAACATCGATGGCTGGTTGATGCGTAATACCACCAAACATTACGTGAGCCATCTTTTCGCTTTGCTCAGTTAAAGCTTGGTTAAGCTTTGGATGATTATAGCCATGTATCGCCGACCACCAAGATGACATGCCATCTATGAGTTCTCGGCCATCTTCTAAGTGAAGAGTTACGTCATGGGCAGAGACGACGGGATAGCAAGTTAAAGGGTTGAGGGTCGAGGTGTAAGGGTGCCAGATATGCTGTCTATCAAACTCTAAATCCATGAATAATCTCTGATTAAAAATTAACCAAATGTAAACGTTTTGGTGTGGTCGGTGTTGACAGTGTACCGCTTGTCAGTACACTAGCCAAGACTAATTATAAGTGAGCAAAGGATTAACCAGTGGAAGTACGACACGATTGGACCCATGCCGAAGTGCAAGCGTTGATGAATAAACCCTTTATGGATCTACTGTTTGAAGCGCAGTTGGTGCACAGGCAACATCAACAAACAAATCACGTCCAAGTGAGCACTTTACTGTCGATTAAAACCGGAGCATGTCCGGAAGATTGCAAATATTGTCCACAAAGTGCCCGTTACAAAACCGATGTAGAGTCTGAACGTTTGATGGAAGTGGAGCGTGTATTAGACGCTGCCCAGAAAGCGAAAAACGCTGGTTCAACGCGATTCTGTATGGGCGCTGCATGGAAAAACCCAAAAGAGCGCGATATGCCTTTGCTGACCGATATGATTAAGGGCGTCAAAGGGATGGGGCTCGAGACTTGCATGACTCTTGGGATGTTAACGCCAGAACAAGCGACTCACTTAGCAGAGGCTGGACTGGACTACTATAACCACAATCTGGATACCTCTCCTGAGTTCTATGGCAACATCATTACCACAAGGACTTATCAAGATCGCTTAGACACACTGAGCCATGTTCGTGACGCCGGAATGAAGATTTGTTCAGGCGGTATTATTGGCATGGGTGAGAGTGCTAATGACCGAGCGGGTCTGCTGATGGAGCTAGCCAACTTACCAGTGCAGCCAGAAAGTGTACCCATCAACATGTTGGTAAAAGTAAAAGGCACACCGCTAGAAGAAGTCGATGATGTTGAGCCTTTTGATTTCATCCGTCTTATCGCTATTGCTCGAATTATGATGCCTAAGTCTGCGGTGCGCTTGTCTGCTGGAAGAGAAAACATGAACGATCAAATGCAAGCGCTGTGCTTTATGGCAGGGGCGAATTCCATCTTTTATGGTTGTAAGCTCTTAACAACACCGAATCCAGATGAAGATACCGATCTGCAACTGTTTAAAAAATTAGGTATTAACCGCGAAGAGACATCGCAAAAGCCAGATGAAATCCAAGAAAGCGAATTACTAGATAGAGTAGTAGAGCGGGTTGCTGCGCGTCCAACAAAAGATGATTTGTTCTATGACGCGAGCGTTTAACCAGCGAATCTCGGATGCTCTAATGCAAAGGGAGCGGAGTAATTTGCTTCGCTCTGTGCAAATATTGGAGTCAGGAAATCAATCTGTCTTTCATAAAGATGGCCAGTCATTCCTTAACTTTTCTTCCAATGACTATTTAGGTCTAGCATCAAGTTCTGAGCTCAAACACAGCTATCAGCAAGCCATTGCAGAGCTTGGAGTAGGTAGCGGCGCTTCTCCTTTAGTCACAGGCTATTCCGCGCAGCATGAGTCGTTGAAATCTGCGCTGACGGAATGGCTGGGTTTTGATACTGCACTGTTTTTTTCGTCAGGTTATGCTGCCAATCAAGCGCTGCTACTGACGCTATTATCTAAAGGTGATTTGTTACTTCAAGATAGGCTCAATCACGCTTCATTGATGGAAGCGGGTGCGCTTTGTGGCGCAGACATGAAGCGTTTTCGTCATAACGATCTTGCCCATCTGAAGTCATTGGCTAGAGCTGAGCGTTCAACACTCGCGGTCACCGAGAGTGTGTTTAGTATGGATGGCGATCTATCCGATATCGAAGCGTTTGTTGGAGTTTGCCAGACATACGGTATGTTGTCGATGGTCGACGATGCTCATGGCTTAGGGGTCATTGGCGACAATGGATTGGGAGCCTGTGGGATCAGTGAGCTCAAACCAGACTTATTAGTCGTGACGTTTGGCAAAGCGTTTGGTCTTAATGGTGCGGCAATACTTTGCTCAGAAGAGATGGGCCAATATCTAACCCAATTTGCTCGGCACTATGTTTATTCAACGGCGTTTTCCGCAGCACATGCTTGCGCGTTGTCACACGCACTAACAATGATTCAAACACAGCATTGGCGTAGAGAAAAATTGTTGGAATTGTCTGCCGAATTTGATGAGTCGCTTAGTGGTTGCGCTGAGTATATCTCCACGACTACGCCCATTAAACCGTGGATTATTGGTGACGCCACGCGCACTTTGACGCTCTGTACGTCATTAAGAAAACAAGGGGTGTGGACAACCGCCATTCGTCCTCCGACGGTACCAAAGGAGAGTGCTAGGCTGCGTATTACCCTATCTGCGTCACACCATCATCAAGATGTGCTCATGCTTGCCAACCAATTAAAACGTTTTTCGGAGGAAGGCTAAATGACCGAAGTGTTAGCCCACTTGCCCGTGCCACTGGCAAATAAAGAGGCCATTTCTGCAGCATTTGGACGTGCGGCGCAGCGTTATGATCAGCATGCAGAGCTGCAACGAAAAGTAGCGGACCAATTACTGGATAAATTGCCCAAGAACTTGTCTAAGTGCAAAGTACTCGATCTTGGTTGCGGAACGGGTTACTGCGCTCAGCAACTGCTGCTTAGAGGCGCTGACGTGGTCTGTGTTGACCTTTCTGGCGAGATGTTGGAAATGGCTCAGCGTCGATGTGGCAGTGAAAAAGTAACCTATCAATTGGCAGATGCTGAGCAGCTTCCTTTTACATCGAATGAATTTGACTATGTTGTCTCAAGCTTAGCATTACAGTGGTGTACAGATTTGTCGATACCACTCAGAGAGATGAAGCGTGTGACCAAAGCAGGCGGTACGGTGCTGTTCTCTTCTCTTATTGATGGTTCCCTTAAAGAATTGAAGAGGTCGTGGAGTAAAATTGATGCATATCAACATGTAAACGACTTTACTACGCTGAATCAGGTAAAAATTGCGTTAGCGCAATCTGGATGTCGTAACCATCAACTAGACTTGCCGGAAATGGTTATGTGGTATCGCACCGCACTTGGTTTGATGAAGGACTTGAAAGGCATAGGAGCCAATCACGTAGAAGGTCGCTCTAAAGGCTTTACTGGTAAACAGGCGCTAAGAGCTCTTGAAATGGAATATCAAAAATACGCAAACCAAGATGGGTTGCTACCTGCGAGTTATCAAATTTGTTTGGGGTCAGTTGCATTATGATGAAAGCACTATTTATTGCCGGTACGGATACTGAAGTTGGGAAAACCGTTGTATCAAAAGCGATATTAAGTGCTGTAGGTGCACAAGGAAAATCAACGATAGGGTATAAACCTGTCGCGGCAGGAAGCGAAATAACAGAACACGGTCTGAGAAATTCAGACGCATTATATCTCCAAGCAGCAGCGAATCAAGACGTTGATTATGACTTGGTCAATCCTTACGCGTTGTCATTGCCGGCATCACCGCACATTGCCGCGATAGCTGATAATGAAGTGATTGATTACGACAAACTTTCTGCGACCTTGCAACGACACAAGGAAAATAGCGACTTTGTACTAGTAGAAGGCGCGGGAGGTTGGCGCGTACCCATCTCGAAAGACGATTGTTTATCAACGTGGGTAAAGCAAGAGCGATTACCGGTCGTGTTAGTAGTAGGCATTAAATTAGGCTGTTTAAGTCATGCGATGTTGACTGCGGAAGCGATTGAAGCGGACGGTCTTGAGTTAGTGGGTTGGGTAGCGAACCGGGTTAACCCTGGCGTTGAGCATTATGCGGAAATCATAGAACTGCTTGAAAATAAGATCGACGCTCCTAAATTAGGGGAAGTGCCTTATGTCCCAGGTTGTAAAAAACGTGACCTAGGAAAATACATCAAACTCGATGTATTAGAAAAAGCATAAATGCAAAGGGCTGTCTTAAGACAGCCCTTTTTGATGACTCGATTGTAGGAAATTACTTATCTTCCGACAGACCCATAAGTGCAGACTGAGTTTCCATAAGATGAATATCTAACTCAGTCGTGTCTTGGATACCTAGTTGCTCTCGAGCTTCGTCTTCACTGATCCCTAAGTGGCAGCAAAGTAAATCAATTGCCATCTGAAAGTTGTTGTTCTCGACCATGGTATTTTCCTTCTCGGCATGGGGTATTCAATCTCATTGAACTTTAACTTGCACAACTAGTGCCCACAATACGACCAAAGTCTAACGCTGATTACTATTTCGTAATCAACTCTTTGCTCAAGACTTAGTATGCCAATTGTTGCGTATTTTATCTGGTTGCTGGCTTTTCTGTTATTTCAGGGGGTTATAGTTTATTAAGTAATCAAGATATTAACCGTTTGTTTCAATTTAAAGCTTAACCTTGATTTTTAAATCCTAGACTATATGTATATAGTGAAATCGAAAAATGCCACACGGATCTCAAACTCAGGCCGTGAAACTTTGACTAAAGCAAAGAGCAAAATGGTATTTTCGTGATAATCAAGCTTCTTAATTTGGAGAAATGTGAATGAAGCGCGTGTTACTCTTCCTAGCAACTAACCTTGCTGTGGTTCTGGTGTTAAGTATTGTACTTAACATTGTCTATGCAGTGACTGGTATGCAACCAGGCAGCTTGTCTGGTCTACTCGTCATGGCGGCGGTATTTGGATTTGGCGGATCGTTTATCTCTTTGCTGATATCAAAGAAAATGGCGCTGCGTTCAGTTGGCGGAATGGTGATCGAAAGCCCTCGTAATGAAACAGAGCATTGGTTACTAGAAACTGTCGGACGACAATCGCAACAAGCTGGTATCGGTATGCCAACGGTAGCGATTTACGACTCTCCGGATATTAACGCTTTTGCGACAGGTGCAAAAAGAGATGACTCTCTAGTGGCTGTGTCGACGGGTCTACTGCATAACATGACACGAGATGAAGCAGAAGCGGTACTGGCGCATGAAGTCAGCCACATTGCCAACGGTGATATGGTCACTATGACGCTAATGCAAGGTGTGGTGAACACCTTCGTTATCTTCTTATCTCGTTTCATTGCTAATATTGTTGCTTCGAACGACAATAGCGAAGAAGGTGAAGGCGGCACCAACATGATGGTGTACTTCGGTGTTTCTATGGTACTCGAACTAGTGTTTGGCTTCTTGGCGAGCTTTATTACTATGTGGTACAGCCGTCACCGTGAGTTTTACGCGGACGCAGGTGCAGCAAGTCTTGTTGGTAAACAAAAGATGATTGCAGCCCTAGAAAGATTGAAAATGAGTCAAGAATCGCATTTAGAAGGGTCGATGATGGCATTTGGTATCAATGGTAAGCGTTCAATGACAGAGCTTCTGATGAGTCATCCTCCATTAGAAAAGCGTATTGACGCGTTAAGAAATCAGCAGTACTAATCTCTAGAACTCTTTAAAAAGCTTGGAAAATTTTCCAAGCTTTTTTTTTGATCCTTTCAAACTTGCTCTCCGTAACACTTATACAAAAAGTTGTACTTTCCAAATCTTGTATAACTTTCAAGGTGTACTAGTTTGTACTTTATAGGCTTCTGTATAACGAATTAAGGGTTGTTATGAATATAGAAATGGTTAGCGAGGTGTATCAAAAGCTAAACAAGAGCAACCTGCATCTTCTTGAACAGCTTTATCACAAGGATGTGGTATTTGAGGATTCGGCTCACCGCTTAGAAGGGTGGGATGAGCTGTCAACCTACTTCGATTCTCTTTATACCAACGTCATCAAATGTGATTTTGATATTCGCCATCATCAGCAAGTAGAAGATACGGGTTTTTTGACTTGGACGATGCAACTACAGCACCCAAAATTAAATGGCGGTGAGGCAGTCGAAGTCAATGGCGTGAGTCACATTTGTTTCAGTGGCGATCGGGTCATCTACCACAGAGACTATTTTGATCTTGGAGAGATGCTGTACGAAAACATCCCTCTACTGGGCTTTGTTATCAAGAACATCAAACAGAGGCTGGGGAAGTAATGTCTGATTCACATCGAACAGTACTGATCACAGGTGCGTCATCAGGCATAGGTTGGCAATTGGCACGAGATTATGCCAATCGAGGCTTTGTGGTTTACGCATGTGGGCGTTCTATCGAGAAATTGGAAGCGCTCAAAGCCAGCAGCGAAAATATTATTCCTCTTGCTTTTGACATCACTAACAGAGAGCAGGTCATGATGGCTTTTGCTAACATCGATGTGCTACCAACGTTATGGATACTGAACGCTGGTGATTGTGAGTATATCGATGATGGAGTAATCGATGCTGCACTCATTGAACGTGTTATGGCTGTCAATGTCATGGGAACGGTCAACGTGTTAGAACAGGTTCAAACCAGGCTCAAATCTGGACATCACTTGGTGGTGGTCAGTTCTATAGCGGGGGAACTCGCCTTGCCAAGAGCAGAAGCTTACGGCGCCTCAAAAGCCGCCATTACGTATTTAACTCGAACTCTCAAGGTTGATTGGAAAAACAAGGGTGTGGATATTAGCTGTGTCTTTCCTGGCTTTGTTAAAACTCCCCTTACCGATAAAAACGATTTTGATATGCCGATGATGGTGTCAGTTGAAGAGGCTTCCAACGCAATTCAATCCGGTATTCAGAAACGGTCTGCATACATTTATTTCCCAAAAAGATTCACGTGGGCGCTTCGTTTTATCGGCAGCTTGCCCTATGGCTTACAAACTCGGTTGGTATCACGCTTGATCACTAGAGCGTAATAGGTAAAGGACGAATTTCTATGAAAATAGCGATTATAGGAACAGGAATTTCAGGGCTAACGTGTGGATACTACTTACACAAACATCACGACGTGACCCTATTTGAAGCCAATGGTTATATTGGCGGTCATACCGCTACGGTTGATGTAGAAGTTGACGGGCAGTTGTATGCCATCGATACTGGTTTTATTGTCTACAACGACCGAACCTACCCAAACTTTATTCGTATGATGGATGAAGTTGGCGTGAAAGGTGTTCCAACCCAGATGAGTTTTAGCGTTAAGAATGCTGCCAATGGTCTGGAATACAATGGGCATACCCTATCGACTTTGTTTGCGCAAAAGCGCAACTTGCTTAATCCGACTTTTTATCGATTCATTTTTGAAATTCTACGTTTTAACAAGCTAGCAAAGGTCTCCGCACAGACGGACAAAACGCGTCTAGCCTCGCAAACGCTCGGGGATTTCCTCACAAGCAATGGCTTTTCAGATTATTTTACTCAAAACTACATTCTACCTATGGGGGCCGCTATTTGGTCATCTACTTTAGCGGATATGAGAGCCTTTCCACTTGGTTTTTTCCTACGATTTTTCCTAAATCATGGGCTATTAGATGTCGTCAATAGGCCACAATGGTATGTGATAGAAGGGGGCTCTCGTAGTTATATTTACCCGTTAACGCGAGGCTTTGCAGATAAGATACGGCTTAATTCACCGGTGACCTCCGTCACTCGTGATTCTGTCGGTGTATCAATAATGGTCAATGGTAAAACGGAGCGTTTTGATCAAGTCGTCTTTGCTTGCCACAGTGACCAAGCATTATCAATGTTGTCTAACCCTACGTCATCTGAAGCATCGATTTTGGGCGACATGGAGTATCAATCAAATGAAGTGATACTGCATTGTGATGAAAGCCTTCTTCCTGTGAGAAAATCGGCTTGGGCGTCTTGGAATTATGCATTAGATGGTTCAGAAGACGAGCACCATCGTTTGCCTACGTTAACCTACGATATGAATATTCTGCAGCATATTGAGTCGGAGACTACGTTTTGTGTCTCTCTCAATTCTTCAGACATGATTAATAGTTCGAAAATCCTAAGAAAATTCAACTACAGCCATCCAGTCTTTACGACACAAAGTATTGAAGCGCAACAGCGAAGGGACGAACTGTTAGGAAGCAACAACACTTGGTTTTGCGGTGCTTACTGGTACAACGGGTTTCATGAAGATGGCGTGAAAAGCGCACTAGACGTTGTCGAGGGCATTTTAGCGCGAGCGGGCGTTGACCGCTCAGTGCAAGGAGCGGCCTAATGGTTACCCACAGTCAGCTTATGGTAGGGCATGTAGCGCATCGGCGTTATACGCCAACAACTCATCACTTAAATTACGCTATGTTTATGCCCGCTATTGACTTGGATGAACTTGAGTCTTTGCAGGAGAGAGTGTGGGGATTTGGTGACCGATGGTGGCACTGGGCTCGGTTTCGTCGACAAGACTATTTAGGTGAAGGCAGCTTAAAGCTTGCTGTGCAGAGCAAAGTCCAAGAGCTGACGGGGGAACATCTAACTGGACGAGTCGTTGCCGTTTGTCATTTGCGGTATTTAGGACTTTACTTCAGCCCGGTTAATTTTTACTACCTTTATGATGGTGAAGGGCGTTGGCAATATTTACTGGCGGAAGTTAGCAACACGCCATGGAATGAACGGCACTATTACGCGATTAGGGCTGACCAAGGGGTTAATCATCAGAATTGGTGTCACGACAAAGCCTTTCACGTTTCTCCTTTCAACCCGATTGACCAGCAGTATCATTGGCGTCTTAAACCTCTTGGCAAGCGATTATTTGTCCATCTTGCCTGCCATAAATCGGGCAAGGTGTTTGACGCGACGCTATCTATGAAAGGATGCGCATTCAATTCAGCAAACCTTGTCAAACAACTGATAAAAACCCCGATTATGACGGTGAAAGTCGTGGTAGGCATATATTGGCACGCGCTAAAACTGTTGGTCAAAGGAACGCCTATCTACGACCATTCCCAGCCCGAAAAGGCGCCTGCTAAATCAGCGTCTTGTGACGACTTTTCGCAGCACACGAACTCAAAGAATTAGGGAGAATTCACTATGCTAAATACCACCTCAATAGAGGCACCTAGAGCCCTAACTGGATTACAAAAAACCGCGAAGAGCATCGCCTTCAAATGTTTGTACAAGCTCGAAATAGGGTGTTTGACGATCATCGAGAGCTTTCACCAAGACGGCAGTGTCGGTAAACATGTCGGTGAGCGGTTTGGTAAACCAAAAGATGGCGAACCGAGTGCGATTATTGAAGTGAAACACCCTGAGTTCTATCGCCGCTTGATTCAAGGGGGTAGTATCGCAGCGGGTGAAGCCTATATGGATGACTGGTGGGACAGCCCCGATCTGTCTGCTTTGATGGAGCTAATGGCTTTAAATCTAGCAGCATTAGATTCCATTGAGGGCCGTTCGAGCTTGCTCACTAAGGTGATGTACAAGTTGGGGCACTGGGTCAACCGCAACACTTTAACGCGCTCTAGAGAAAATATTCAGGCCCATTATGACCTGGGTAATAGCCTCTATGAGACATTTCTTGACCAGAATATGCTTTATTCTTCCGGCCTTTATTTACAGCCGACCGACACGTTAGAGCAAGCGCAGATTAATAAGATGGAACGATTGTGCCAGCAGCTTCAACTCACTTCGAATGACCATGTGATGGAAATCGGCACTGGATGGGGCGGCATGGCGATATACATGGCAAAACATTACGGCTGTCATGTCACCACCACGACAATTTCTGATGAGCAGTTCGACTATGCAAAACAGCAAGTAGAAAAAGAAGGTCTATCAGACAAAATTACGTTACTCAAACAAGACTATCGATTGCTTGAAGGCCAGTACGATAAATTGGTGTCGATAGAGATGATAGAGGCCGTTGGCAAGCAGTATTTGGTTTCTTATCTGCAAAAATGCCAGTCTTTGTTGAAACCCAAAGGTTTGATGGCCATACAAGCAATTACCATCGCAGATCAACGCTATGACTACTATGCAGACAATGTAGATTTCATTCAGAAATATATTTTCCCTGGAGGCTTCTTGCCATCGATTACTGCGTTGACGACCAATAGCACTAAGCACACAGACCTCATTGTAAGAAATTTGTTTGATATTGGCGCAGACTACGCGAAGACGTTGGTTGATTGGCGTTTAAGGTTTGAAGCAGCGCTGAAACAAGTCAGAGATTTGGGGTATGACGAGCGTTTTATTCGTATGTGGCGCTACTATTTTTGCTATTGCGAAGGTGGATTTAGAGCAAAAAGTATTAGTACTGTGCACATCACTTTCCAGCGTGGTCGTTAACCAAGACTTTGTCGATAATTAAGGGAGGTTGCAGCATGTCTTCAGGGTGGAAGCTTGTGCTTGTTAGCAGCTGGTTTCAGGTTGTCTGGTTACTGTCAGTCGTGGGACAAACAAGGTTCCAGTGGCTGGCGTTAATACTGAGTATTGTCACTATCTTGGTATCGCATCGAATACTTGGCCTCCGTTTAAAGTCACTGGTTCTACTGGTGATATTAGGAATCGCTATTGATAGTTTGAACACGTTCGCCAACTTGCTGGTGTTCGACACGGATGTTCTGCCTGTGTGGCTTGTGGCGCTTTGGTTAATTTTCTCTTGGTATGCTTTTTACTTGAAAACATTTTTGATTCCTTATCCTATTCTACTCGTATCTGTTGTCGGTGGGCTCGGTGGAGCGATGAGTTATTTGGCGGGATTTAAGCTTGGTGCGGTTAGCACGCAATACCCGATGCTAGTTACTCTCGGAGTCCTTTTTATTGAATGGGTCTTGATCGTCTTTTTGATCGTGCGATACCCAAGACCAAACGAGAGAAGTTGGACTCATGAAACATAAAATGGTGTTGGCGACGTTATTGGGCTTATTACTGCATTCACAGAGCGTCATGGCTTCCAAAGATGCCGCTGACGGGCTGCAAGATTGGGGCCAGTGGCAAGTGGTTGGGGAGGCTCAGCTAAGTTGGCTTTTTTTTGACGTTTATCGCTCACAACTGCTGGCGCCTCAGGGTATTTATCAAGTGTCTGACGATGTGTCTCCTCATCCCATAGCGTTGAGAATTCAGTATCAGAGAGATATTAGTCGACAACAACTTTTGGATGCCACACTCGACCAATGGGAAAAAATGGGTGTTGATAAAAGCACTAGGAATCAGTGGATTGCCAAGTTATACGATATCTTTCCAAGTGTGTCAGACGGACAGCAACTCATTTACGTCAGCGACGGCAAAACCGGAAAATTCTACTACCTCACAGAGCAAAAACCGCTTCAGATGATAGGCACCGTAGACGACAAATCATTGAATGACGGCTTCCTTGGCATTTGGCTATCTCCAAATAGTCAATACCCGAAACTTAGAGCACAACTTATAGGAATGAACAGATGACGTTGCTTCGTTGGTTTTTATTGCCTCTTTTACTTTTACTTACTGCATGTAGTGCAGATTTGTCAGAATATAAAAACAGTGACCCAAAATTTGATTTATTTGGCTACTTTGAAGGAGACATTACAGCTTGGGGGATGGTTCAAGACTACACGAGAAAGCAGAATCGACGTTTCGAGGTCTTTATTGTGGGAACAGTAACAGACAACAAGCTCGTTTTAGTGGAAGATTTTGTGTTTGATGATGGAGAAACCGATCAACGGATTTGGACGATTGAGAAGCTTCAAGACGGTTCATATCGAGGAGTCGCAGATGACATCGTTGGCGCAGCGACCGGCAGAGAAGAGGGTAACGCGCTGCAATGGCAATACGATTTTGAACTCGATGTTGACGGTTCTACTTATACGGTAGCATTTGATGATTGGTTATATCGCCAAGACGATAAACACGTCTTTAATCTCACCAGCATCAGAAAGTTTGGGGTCGAGGTAGGCACTATTACACTGTTTTTTCAAAAACAGTGAAGTTGATGAACGACGTCATTGCCAGTGTGTATAGAGGTTAGCAATGAAAAAGGCTGCAATAATTGCAGCCTTTTTAGTGTTTGAACTGTTTAATGATTACAGCTTATCAGTAAGCTCGATGGCTTGACCGATATAGTTCGCTGGTGTCATTTGCTTCAAACGAGCTTTCTCTTCTTCAGGCAGCTCTAAACCGTCGATGAAACTGCGCATAGCGTCGCCATCGACACGCTTACCACGTGTAAGCTCTTTTAGCTTTTCGTAAGGCTTCTCGATGCCATAACGACGCATAACAGTTTGCACAGGCTCTGCGAGGACTTCCCAGTTTTTGTCTAACTCAGCAAGAAGTGCGTCACGGTTAACTTCAAGCTTGCTAATACCTTTTAGTGTCGACGTATAAGCGATGATGGCATAACCACAGCCAACACCTAGGTTACGAAGTACCGTGGAGTCGGTTAGGTCACGTTGCCAGCGAGAAATTGGCAGTTTTTGTGCCAAGTGAGCGAATACAGCATTAGCAAGACCTAGGTTACCTTCTGAGTTTTCAAAGTCGATTGGGTTAACTTTGTGAGGCATTGTTGAAGAACCGATTTCACCAGCCACCGTTTTTTGTTTGAAGTGGCCAAGAGCAATATAGCCCCAAACGTCACGGTCGAAGTCAATCAGGATAGTATTGAAACGAGCGATAGCGTCGAACAACTCTGCAATGTAGTCGTGTGGTTCAATTTGAGTTGTGTAAGGGTTCCAAGTCACGCCTAGAGATTCAGTAATGAACTCTTCACTAAATTTATGCCAATCCAATTCAGGGTAAGCAGAAAGGTGTGCGTTATAGTTACCTACCGCGCCATTGATTTTACCTAAGATTTCAACGGCTTCGATTTGTTTGTATTGACGCTCCATTCGGTATGCAACGTTAGCCATCTCTTTACCCATAGTAGTAGGAGAAGCAGGTTGGCCGTGCGTACGCGAAAGCAAAGGAATGTCACGGTACTCTTCCGCTAGCTTGCTGATTGCATCGATAATGTTGCGGATCTCAGGAAGAACCACAGTATCACGTGCTTCTTTCAGCATCAGTGCGTGCGACGTGTTGTTGATGTCTTCAGAAGTACATGCAAAGTGAATGAATTCGTTTACTGCATGCAACTCAGGAACGTCAGCAACTTTCTCTTTTAGGAAATACTCAACCGCTTTTACATCGTGGTTGGTGGTGCGCTCGATCTCTTTGATTCGAGCTGCGTCTTCTTCGCTAAAGTTAGCGGCTAGTTCGTCAAGAAACTGGTTAGCTTCAGCACTGAACGCAGGAACTTCTTTGATTGCATCCGTTGCTGCAAGTTTTTGCAACCAACGAATTTCAACGATAGAGCGGTACTTTAGTAGGCCAAACTCACTAAAGATGCTGCGAAGTGCAGTTGTCTTACTACCGTAACGGCCGTCTACTGGTGAAACAGCAGTCAATGCTGACAGTTCCATGATGTTCTCCTGAATTGGGTTTCTAAATTTCGTGAGCTTTATACCAATAACTGCGGCATTTGTCACGAATATTGCGCAAACGTTTGCGCCAAATTTATTTTGATAGAAAAAAACAACTCGCGACAAGGTCGCGAGTCGATGATTACATTCTAGCGAGTAGAATCTGCGCCTGTTCGACCATTTTCTTTCGTCCAAAGACGAGGTGACGTCGTTTACCACCGACTTGTCGCCAAAGCACCGCGCTGCGAATACCTGACAACAGAAGCGCACGAACTTTTTGTTGTGTCGCGGTTTGTTGCAGTACTGCTGGAGTGCCAGTGACTTGGATTCTAGGACCAATCGGACTGATGACATCCAAATAGACGCTAGCAAGATTACTGATCATTTGCTCGTCAAGCAGTTCGTAATGCTCCAGTTGGCGGCTGACCATTTGTAATCGATCACCAAGTTGGGACATAGCATCATTACGTCCATTTAACTTACGCTCTAAAGCCATTAAGCTAATGATGTAGCGAGTAATCTCACTTCCACTCGGTGTGCTATCAATACCTTTAACCAAACACTCGAGTCCCACTTTTAAATCGGACTCAGTACCGAATACGTCCAATGTACTGGACGGATTCATATTGGTGATGGCTTTGATAGAAGTTTCGAACGCGTCTGAATCACAGTAACCGTCTTTAGCAACACGTTGAACAAGGGCAACGGCTTGGCAAATTCCTGCAAATGCTATTGTACGGTCATAAAGTGTATTAGCCACGTAGCTCTCCTAAGATAATAAACGAAAAATTTAAATACGTTCTTCGATGATACCGCCACCTAAGCAAACATTGTCGCTATAGAAGACTGCAGACTGTCCTGGCGTGACAGCGACTTGTGGCTCATCAAAGATAACCTTAATGTTGTCATCGTCAATTGGAATAATCGTACAAAGGATATCCTGTTGACGGTAGCGTGTTTTCACTGTGCATTGCATTGGTTCTCTGATCGCTTCGCGACTTACCCAATGAAGTTGAGATGCATGTAATCCGTTTGATTTTAGTAATGGATGATCCGCACCTTGAACGGCAATCAATACGTTACGCTCAAGATCTTTTTCAGCGACATACCATGGGTCTTCGTTACCGCCGCCACCTTTCTGGCCACCGATATGTAACCCTTTACGTTGACCTAACGTGTGGTACATCAGACCTTGGTGTTCACCAATGACTTTACCTTCCGGCGTTTCGATTTTACCCGGTTGTGCTGGCAAATAGCGAGACAAGAAGTCTGTAAATTTGCGCTCACCAATAAAACAAATACCGGTAGAGTCCTTTTTCTTCGCGGTGATTAAGCCTTGTTCTTCAGCAATGCGACGTACTTCAGGTTTCTCTAGCTCACCTACTGGGAACAAACTACGCGCCACTTGATCGTGGCTTAGGGTGTAAAGGAAGTAGCTTTGGTCTTTGTTACTGTCCAATCCACGAAGCATTTGCGGCTTGTCACCATTCTCTGGAAAAGTACGACTGACATAGTGACCCATTGCAATATAGTCAGCATCGAGAACTTCGTCTGCAAACTCCAAAAATGCTTTGAACTTAATTTCTTTGTTACAAAGGATGTCTGGGTTTGGTGTGCGACCCGCTTTGTATTCTGCTAAAAAATATTCAAATACATTATCCCAATATTCAGCAGCAAAATTGATCGTATGTAGGTGGATACCTAACTTATCACAGACCGCTTGTGCGTCGGCCAGATCTTCCGCTGCAGTACAATATTCCTCATTGTCATCTTCTTCCCAGTTCTTCATGAACAGGCCTTCTACTTGGTAGCCTTGCTGTTTCAGAAGGTAGGCAGAAACAGAGGAGTCTACACCGCCGGACATACCGACAATCACTTTCTTTTGGCTGTTATCAGACATGTTAAAATACCACCTATATCAATTGGACGCAGATTCTAGCAGAAACCGAAGGCGCAATACAGATCCGCGAACTAAATCACACTTTCTAAGCGCATGAATGTGTGTATCAGAATAGTAAAAAACAAGGGTTGAGATAAAAATATTACTGCGTAAACGATTGCTAAGGTTGCCTATGTTGCCGAGGTAAACTATACAGAGTTAGAATTGTCGCCTTACGTTTCCTGATACGAAGATATCCTTATGAAATTTCCCGGCCAAAGAAAATCGAAGCATTACTTTCCGGTTCACGCTCGTGATCCATTAGTCAGCCAATCTCAGACTAGTAAGAAAATGTCGAGAACCCATATTATTGGTATTGATCAAACTCTAGTTGATATAGAGGCACGAGTAGATAGTAGTGTGATCGAGAAATTTGGGCTGAGTAAAGGGCATTCATTAGTTATTGATGACCAAGCTGCAGAGAATTTGTATAACGAATTGAAACAACAAGAGCTTATTACAAATGAGTTTGCAGGTGGCACCATAGGGAATACATTACATAACTTCTCCGTCCTCGCGGATGATAAGTCGGTATTGTTAGGCGTAATGAGTGCTGATATTCGAATCGGTAGCTATGGATATCGTTACCTGTGTAATACCTCTAGTCGTATGGATTTAAACTATTTACAGGGTGTAGATGGTGCAATCGGACGCTGCTTTACATTAATTACTGAAGATGGTGAGAGAACGTTCGCAATTAGCGAAGGTCAAATGAACCAACTTCGTCCAGAGAGTATTCCAGAGAAGATTTTCAAGAAGGCATCAGCTTTAGTATTAACTGCCTATTTAGTACGTTGTAAAGATGGCGATCCAATGCCAGCAGCGACCATGCAGGCAATAGCGTATGCGAAGAAATATGATGTGCCAGTAGTATTAACATTAGGAACTCGTTTTGTTATTCAAGATGATCCGCAATACTGGCAAGACTTTTTGCAACAGCATGTTTCTGTTGTTGCTATGAATGAAGATGAAGCAGAAGCATTAACGGGTGAAAAAGATCCGTTAGCAGCGGCCGATAAAGCGCTGGATTGGGTCGACCTTGTTTTATGTACTGCTGGACCAATTGGTTTGTTTATGGCGGGATATACAGAGGATGCTGCAAAAAGAGAAACTTCTTTACCATTATTACCTGGATGTATTGCCGAATTTAACCGATATGAATTTAGCCGACCTGCTATAAAGTTGGCATGTGAAAATCCAACTAAGGTTTATTCACATATCGCACCATATATGGGTGGGCCAGAAAAAATTAAGAATACCAATGGTGCAGGCGATGCGGCCTTGTCAGCATTGCTTCATGATATGGCAGCGAATAAATACCATAAAGAAAATGTGCCAAACTCAAGTAAGCACCAGCATCAATATCTGACGTATTCATCGTTTTCTCAAGTCTGCAAATACTCAAACCGAGCGAGCTACGAAGTCTTGGTCCAGCATTCTCCGCGCCTTTCTCGTGGTCTACCAGAGAAAGAAGATAGTTTAGAAGAAGCATATTGGGAACGATAATAAAAAAAGCGCCGAAAGGCGCTTTTTTTATAAAACTGATATTATTTAATCGATATTAGATTTCAAATTCTTCGAGAGATTTACCAGCATCTAATGCACTTTGGATTGCTGAAGGTGTACGACCTTGGCCTGTCCAAGTTTTCTCTGCACCGCTAGCATCTACATATTTGTATTTTGCTGGGCGAGGTGCGCGTTTACTCTTCGCTTTACCTTTTGATTCGCCTGACAGGGCGGCAATTAGATCTTCAACATCAATACCGTCTTGAGCAATCATTTGCGCGTATTCGCTTAATTTAGCTTCACGTGCTTCTTTAACTGCTCTTTCTTCAGCTTCAGCTTCTTGTCTTTCACCAACAACAGCAGTTAGCTTTTCTAGCGCTTCTTCTAGTTGTTCTAAAGTAAGCTCACGAGCGAATGCACGTAGGCTACGAATATTTAGTAGAGTTTTGGTTAATTCAGACATGACAGTTCCCATGAGATTATTATTTGGTTCGGGTTAATAATAAACAGCAAATATTGAATTGACAATATTTTCTTGGTGGATAGTAGGAGAAATATAATAATTCTTACAAAATCCTGATAATAGGAGATGCTAGAAATACAAATTGGGAGATATAGAAGATGTAGTTGGAACTTTAATAATTGCTCAATCTTGATATGAACTACACAAAAAATCGTCATCGAGTGGATTTTGTTGCATATTGTACTCTGTATGGTTTGCGGCAATTATAGTTTATTTGTAAATACTGCAAAATTGCCTGAGATTGAATTAAGTGAACTTCTATAAAATTATGTTGTCATCGACGGTCGTTCAAAAAATGGTTATCTATGATGAGGTAATAACCAACAAAACCATTTGTTGTTAACCGTGTGTTCACGGTTTTTACAGCTTGATAGCAACATTCATGTTGCAATTGATGCTTTCGTAAGTACAATGAATTTTACCTAATGCAAAAGTAAGAACATTCTTTCAACATGCTAGTGCATATTAGTGAATGATTTTCTTTTGATGTAGAGGCGCGATTGCGAAAAGTCCTTGTCGTTGGGGTGATGCCAATGAACGACAACAAAAGGCGCTGTCGCCGAAGTGAGAGTTGAATATCAGCCACTCTCGCTGGGGTTGTCTCGGAAACGAACAACACTGCCATAGTCTATTATATTGTTAAACTATGGAGCGCTACTGTAGGGTTGGGTGAAGTGTTCACTTCCCTTTCGCTTAGTTCAACGTTTGCGTATGAACTTTTAGATACGCATGTCTGCAGTAGATCTCTAGCCATAATTAAAACTGGTTTTTGAAGATCATGAATTTAATCGATTTTGCTTCGTCACCAATATCATTGCTACCGCCGATCGTAGCGTTGAGCTTGGCGATTATTACACGTCGCGTCTTACTATCCTTAGGTGTAGGTATAGTGCTAGGCGCCTTTTTACTCACTGACTATTCGGTAGTGAGTGCTACTCAATACGTATATAACACCGTTTCCGGTGTTATTATTGAAGATGGCGGTCTTAACTTAGGTAATGTGAGTATTATCGGCTTCCTTCTTCTGTTAGGTATGATGACCGCATTGCTGACGCTTTCTGGTGGTACCAAAGCATTTGCAGAGTGGGCTCAAATCCGTGTTAAAAGCAAAAGGGGCTCTAAACTTTTAGCGGCATTCCTTGGTGTCTTTATTTTTGTCGATGATTATTTTAATAGCCTAGCCGTTGGTGCGATCTCACGCCCTGTAACCGACCGTTTTTATGTATCGCGCGCTAAACTTGCTTATATTCTTGATTCTACTGCTGCACCGATGTGTGTCTTGATGCCTGTTTCAAGCTGGGGTGCCTATATCATGACATTGGTGAGCGGTATTTTGGTCTCTCACGGTATCACGGAATATTCTGCCATCGGCGCGTACGTTCAATTGATCCCAATGAACTTTTACGCGGTATTTGCGTTGCTAATGGTGTTCACCGTGGCATGGTTCCAATTAGATGTGGGCTCGATGCGAAACCACGAATTGCGTGCTAAGCAAGGTATTGGCTTCGATAAAGATAATGAAAATGACTCTGCGCAAGCTCATGAATTGAATGAAGAACTGGATATCAAAGAAAGCGATTTTGGTTCTGTGTCTGACCTGGTGATGCCGATTATTGTGCTTATCGTTGCTATGGTTGCAGCGATGATCTTTACAGGCAGTCAAGCTCTTGCCGCCAACGGTGCTCCGTTCGATGTATTTGGCGCGTTCGAAAATACCAACGTCGGTACGTCACTTATCTATGGTGGCTCTGCAGGTCTTCTGACAGCTATCTATACTGTGGTAAAACAAAAACTGGCGCTTTCTGACATTGCAGCAACCATGTGGATTGGTGCTAAGTCGATGTTTGGTGCCATTCTTATTTTGTTCTTCGCATGGTCTATTGGTTCTGTTATCGGTGACATGAAAACGGGTGCCTACCTTTCTTCAACGGTACAGGGCAACATAGATGTTCATTGGTTGCCAGTGATCCTGTTTATGCTGTCTGGTATCATGGCTTTTTCTACTGGTACTTCTTGGGGTACGTTCGGTATCATGTTGCCTATTGCTGGCGATATGGCTGGGGCGACTGATATTGTAATGATGCTGCCTATGCTAGGCGCTGTTTTGGCAGGGTCAGTATTTGGTGACCACTGTTCACCAATCTCCGATACGACTATTTTGTCATCAACAGGTGCACGCTGTAACCACATTGACCACGTATCGACACAGTTACCATACGCGTTGTCAGTGGCATTGGTTTCGTGTATTGGCTTTATTACCCTAGGTATGACGACATCTGTTGCATTGTCATTTGGTGCAGCAACGGTGGCTTTTGTACTTGTGTGCTTCATTTTGTCTGTTTTATCGAAAGCGAGAATGACCAAAGAAGCGAACGCATAATCCTATCGTTTATGTATTAAGGAGCCTAATAAGGCTCCTTTTTTTATGTCTTCTCGAATATTTTTTGCCACAACGAGTCATAACCAACCGCATTGACGAGCGAGTGTTAAAAAAAAATGCAGCGATCTGTGAAATAGTGGTTGAAAATCGTAATCAGCTTCGTTAGTGTGAAGGTATAGACACAAAGGACCTAAACATAAGTATGCTAAATTTTGATATGAACATTCATCATCACCATCATCACCCAGCTTAATCTTTCGGGAGATGAACGCATACCCGAGAGATAGGTAAAACTCTCGGAGGTTCGATTTAAGATTTAAAGAATTAAACCCTCGGGAGACCAAAGCTCCCGAGGGTTTTTTCTTTTTATATTTTAAAAATCAATATCTTGCACAGGGATACAGCATGCAAACACAACGCCTAAGAATCGCTATTCAGAAAAAAGGTCGTCTTAGCAGAGAAAGCCAAGACCTTCTTAAAAAATGCGGAGTTAAATTCAATGTGATGGGTGAGCGTCTTGTTGTTCATTCATTAAATATGCCAATTGATCTCCTTCTAGTTCGTGACGATGATATTCCTGGTTTGATCATGGACGGTGTCGTTGATCTTGGCTTCATTGGCGAAAATGAACTTGAGGAAGTGCGCTTGGATCGAAAAGCGCTGGGGGAACCAAACGAATTTGTTACTCTTCGTCGCCTTGATTTTGGTGGCTGTCGCTTGTCAATTGCCATCAATAAGGACCAGACCTACAACGGCCCACAGGATCTTGCAGGCAAACGTATCGCAACGACTTACCCTCAATTGCTCAAAGCCTATATGGATGAGCAAGGCGTTGATTTCAGCACTTGTATGCTTACAGGCTCGGTAGAAGTCGCGCCTCGTGCAGGTCTTGCTGACGCCATTGCTGACCTTGTTTCCACTGGGGCAACATTAGAAGCAAATGGTTTAAAAGAAGCAGAAGTTATCTTTCGTTCAAAAGCGACATTGATTCAACGTAAAGGTGAATTCGACGCTGATAAACAGGCGTTGATCGAGAAGCTACTGACTCGTATGCAAGGTGTACAACAAGCGAAAGAGTCTAAATATATTATGCTACACGCACCAGTGGCCAAACTTGAGCAGATTAAATCACTACTGCCTGGTGCGGAAGACCCAACAGTGCTACCTCTGTCTTCTGACAAAGAGCGTGTAGCGGTTCACCTAGTTAGTACAGAGAATTTGTTCTGGGAAACGATGGAGCAGCTTAAAGAGCTCGGTGCAAGTTCTATTCTTGTGCTTCCGATTGAGAAAATGATGGGGTAAGGCCATGAGAACCGTAGTTTGGCAATCGTTAAGTCAGTCGCAACAAGAGTCTATTCTTGAGCGTCCTGCTATCGCTGAAGGTGCCAATATAACGTCGGCGGTATCGGCGGTTATTGATCAAGTAAGAAGTGAAGGCGATAAGGCACTGTTTGATCTGACAGAGAAATTCGATCGCGTACGTCCTGATTCTATTCGACTCTCCCCGAACGAGATTGAAGCGGCTTCATCACGCCTCCCTGTAAAGATGAAGCAAGCTCTCGAACAAGCGTACGCAAATATTGCTAAGTTCCACAAAGCTCAACGCCCAGAAGTGCTGAAAGTTGAAACTCAGCCCGGAGTGGTCTGCGAACAAGTCACACGTCCTATTAATACGGTGGGGCTGTATATTCCGGGTGGCAGTGCGCCATTACCATCCACGGTATTAATGTTGGGCGTCCCGGCGCAAATAGCGGGTTGTCGTAAAGTGGTTCTTTGTTCTCCTCCACCCATTGCTGACGAAATTCTCTACGTTGCAAAACTTTGTAAAATCGATGAAGTCTATAACGTGGGTGGTGGTCAGGCCATCGCTGCGATGGCATATGGTACGGAGAGCGTATCAAAGGTCGATAAAATATTTGGTCCAGGCAATGCCTACGTTACCGAAGCTAAGCGTCAAGTGAGTAATGATTTTCGAGGCGCTGCCATAGACATGCCCGCTGGCCCATCTGAGGTTTTGGTCATTGCAGATGATACGGCAGACGCTGATTTTGTTGCCGCGGATTTACTGAGCCAAGCTGAACATGGTCCAGATTCCCAAGTAGTACTCGTGACACCATCACCGATTCTTGCTGATCAAGTGACCGAGGCGGTAAATAGGCAGTTGAAACAGCTCTCTCGCGCCGATATTGCTCAGCAAGCCTTGGCTTCCAGTCTCATTATTATCGCTGAATCGATCACCCAGTGCGTGTCTATTTCTAACTACTATGGCCCTGAGCACCTAATTGTTCAGACTAAAGCGCCACGAGAACTGTTACCGCTCCTCGATAACGCGGGCTCTATTTTCTTGGGGAACTGGTCACCGGAATCTGCTGGCGATTATGCGTCTGGAACTAACCATGTCCTGCCAACTTATGGCTATACACGTACTTATTCGAGTTTAGGCTTAGCCGATTTTTCAAAACGAATGACAGTACAAGAACTGAGCGTTGAAGGTTTACGAAACTTGGCACCAACGGTCATCACAATGGCGGAAGCGGAAGGACTGGACGCTCACAAGCGCGCCGTTACTATCCGTGTTGAAAAGCTTACTCAGGAGAGTAACTAATGGAAAAGCTCGCACGTAAACAAGTTCAACAGCTAACACCTTATATGTCGGCACGCCGTATTGGCGGCTGTGGTGATATTTGGCTTAACGCTAACGAATCGCCATTCGATAATGAATACAAGACAGATTTTACGCGTTTAAATCGCTACAGTGAATGTCAACCTAAAGCTTTGATTGAAGCTTATGCGGCTTACGCCGGTGTAAAACCAGAACAAACGTTAACATCTCGCGGCGCTGATGAAGGCATTGAATTACTTATTCGTGCATTCTGTGAGCCGGGTGAAGATAGTATCTTATTTTGCCCTCCCACATATGGCATGTATGCGATCAGTGCTGAAACTATTGGTATTGATCGTAAAACAATACCCCTTACATCTGACTGGCAGCTTAACCTACCGGAAATAGAAGCAAACCTCGAAGGTGTAAAAGTACTATTCGTATGTAGCCCAAACAATCCAACGGGTAATCTAGTTAAACGTGAAGATATTATTACTTTATTAGAGATGACCAAAGATAGAGCCATTGTGGTTATGGATGAAGCGTATATCGACTTCTGTCCAGAAGCGTCAACGGTGGACTTATTGGCTCAGTATTCGAATTTAGCCATTTTAAGAACGCTATCCAAAGCGTTTGCTTTGGCCGGACTTCGCTGCGGTTTTACGCTCGCCAATGAAGCGTTAATCAACGTATTGCTCAAAGTTATCGCACCTTATCCTGTGCCAATCCCTGTTGCAGAAATCGCAGTGCAAGCTCTGTCAGAGCAAGGGTTGGCGCGAGCAAAGTTTCAGGTGCTGGATCTCAATGCAAATCGTGCTTATCTGCAAGCTGGCCTATCAATCTTACCCGGAGTGACCGTTTATGAAGGTTGGGGCAATTACTTACTAGTCGAATTTGCCAACGGTGATGATGTATTTAAAGCGGCGTGGGATACCGGAATTATTCTGAGAAACTCGCCGATAGAAAACTGCGTCAGGATCAGCGTTGGCAATCGCGACGAATGTGAAAAAACATTGTCATTCATCCGCAATCAATTAGAACAAACAGCAACTTAAGCTAGCCATCAAGAAAAGGATTTATCAAGTGAGCAACCAACAGAAAATATTATTTATAGATCGCGATGGTACGTTAATTGTTGAGCCACCTGTTGACTTTCAAGTTGACCGTTTGGATAAACTAAAACTCGAACCGTTTGTTATTCCGAGCTTATTAGCTTTGCAAGATGCAGGATATCGCCTTGTTATGGTGACTAACCAAGATGGCTTAGGTACCGATAGCTACCCTCAGGAAGACTTTGATGCTCCTCATAATATGATGATGGAAATCTTTGAGTCTCAAGGTGTTAAGTTTGATGATGTATTAATCTGCCCCCACTTTGATGGAGATAACTGCTCATGCCGTAAGCCAAAGCTTGGATTGGTGAAAGAGTACCTACAAAGCGGCAAAGTGGATTTCAAGACATCGGCGGTGATTGGTGATCGACAAACGGATCTTCAGCTAGCGGAAAATATGGCGATTCGTGGAATTCAGTACAACCCGCAGACCATGAACTGGCCGACAATCTTAAAAGACTTAACCGTAAAAGCACGTACGGCGGAAGTAATTCGTACTACCAAAGAAACGGATATCAAGGTATTTGTGAACCTTGATGAAGCGGGGGGTAATGAAATCTCGACAGGTATGGGCTTTTTCGACCACATGCTTGATCAAATCGCCACTCACGGCGGTTTCCAAATGAAGTGCATTGTGGATGGCGACCTGCACATCGATGATCACCACACCGTCGAGGATACCGCTTTGGCTCTTGGTCAAGCATTGAAAGAAGCGTTGGGAGACAAGCGTGGTATCGGTCGATTTGGCTTTAGCTTACCAATGGATGAATGCTTGGCGCAATGTGCATTAGACCTATCAGGGCGCCCATATCTTAAGTTCGACGCTCAATTCTCGCGCGAACAAGTGGGGGATTTGTCCACCGAAATGGTGGTTCACTTCTTCCGTTCGTTAACCGATACGCTGGCATGCACGCTTCACTTATCTTCTTCTGGCGATAATGACCACCACATCATTGAGAGTTTATTTAAAGCCTTTGGCCGCACGTTGCGTCAAGCCATTAAAGTAGAAGGTAACGAGTTGCCAAGTAGTAAGGGAGTCTTGTAATGGCCAACAGCAAACAAAATGTAGTCATTATTGATACCGGTTGTGCCAACGTGTCGTCAGTCAAGTTTGCTATACAGCGTCTTGGATATGATGTGGTTATTTCTAAAGAGCCTCAAGTGGTTCTGAGCGCTGATAAGCTGTTTCTTCCAGGTGTAGGTACGGCAAGTGAAGCGATGAAAAACCTTCAAGAGCGCGATCTAATCGAACTGGTCAAACAGGTCGAGAAACCAGTACTTGGTATTTGCTTAGGTATGCAGCTGTTGGGTAAGCTTTCACAAGAGAAAGGCCAAAAAGCTGACGAGCTTGTTGAATGTTTGGGTCTTTGTGAAGGTGAAGTAAAACGTCTGGAAACAGGAGACTTACCTCTTCCTCATATGGGGTGGAATACCGTTAAAGCGCAAGCCGGTAATCCGCTGTTTGCCGGCATTGAAGAAGGTGAGTACTTCTATTTTGTACACAGTTTTGGGATGCCCGTTGGCGATTACACCATTGCCGAATGTGAATACGGTCAACCGTTTAGTGCCGCGATACAAAGTGGCAACTACTACGGCGTACAGTTTCACCCGGAGCGCTCGTCCAAAGCAGGCTCAAAACTGATTCAGAACTTCCTAGAGTTAGTGTAATTCCTCACTAACAAGAGTTATCGATAGAATTTAGCAGCTTCACACGGTCGTGAGGCTTTGAAGGAAATGATTGTGATTATCCCAGCATTAGATTTAATAGAAGGACAAGTGGTTCGCCTTTATCAAGGCGATTATGGTCAGGTTACTGAATATAAGGTTGATCCGATTGAGCAGTTCAACCTCTACCATCAAGCTGGAGCAAATTGGCTACACCTTGTCGATCTGACTGGCGCAAAAGACACATCAGCGCGCCAGCTTGATTTAATTGCCAACCTACTAGCAGGAACGCCAGCAAACATACAGATTGGTGGTGGTGTGCGTACTGAGCAAGATGTAGTTGATCTGCTTGAGGCTGGTGCTCAACGTGTTGTTGTGGGTTCGACAGCGGTTAAGCAGCCAGAGTTGGTTAAAGGGTGGATGGAAAAATACGGCGCAGAGAAAATTGTGCTAGCACTTGATATCAACATCGATGAAACCGGTACGCGCAAAGTCGCTATCTCTGGCTGGCAAGAGGACTCTGGCGTCACTATTGAAGCGTTGATTGATGATTATCTCACCGTGGGTCTAAAACACGTGCTTTGCACAGACATCTCGCGCGATGGTACGTTGGCAGGCAGTAATGTTGAGCTTTATTTCGACCTATGCAAGCAATACCCACAAGTACAGTTCCAGTCCTCAGGTGGTATCGGTAGCCTTGCAGATATCGAAGCACTTAAAGGGACGGGTGTATCTGGCGTCATTGTTGGACGAGCATTGTTAGATGGTAAATTTACCGCAGAGGAGGCATTCCAATGTTGGCAAAGCGAATAATTCCTTGTTTGGATGTCCGTGACGGTCAAGTGGTGAAAGGCGTTCAGTTCCGAAACCACGAGATTATTGGTGATATCGTCCCGTTAGCTGCACGTTATGCAGAAGAAGGGGCGGATGAGTTAGTCTTTTATGATATCACTGCCTCAAGCGATGGCCGTGTAGTCGACAAAAGCTGGGTAGCGCGAGTGGCAGAAGTGATTGATATTCCATTCTGTGTCGCTGGTGGTATTAAGTCTGCTGAAGATGCAGCACGTATCTTAGAATTTGGTGCGGATAAAGTATCAATCAACTCGCCTGCTTTGGCTAACCCTGAATTGATTACCGAACTTGCCGACAAGTTTGGTGTGCAGTGTATTGTCGTTGGTATCGACTCCTATTTTGATAAAGAAACAGGTAAGTATCAGGTGTATCAATTCACCGGTGACGAATCACGTACTAAAGCCACTAAGTGGGAAACCCGCGATTGGGTGCAAGAAGTGCAAAAGCGTGGCGCAGGGGAAATCGTACTTAATATGATGAATCAAGATGGGGTGCGAAATGGCTATGACATCGAGCAACTTAATATGGTTCGTGAGGTGTGTAAGGTGCCTCTCATTGCTTCTGGCGGTGCGGGTGCAATGGCGCACTTTGCAGAGGCATACAACAAAACCAATGTTGATGGTGCGTTAGCCGCGTCCGTATTCCATAAGCAGATCATCAACATTGGTGAGCTTAAGCAATATCTAAAACAACAAGGTGTGGAGATCAGACTATGAGTGAAGCAGCAGTAGCGCTCACCGAGCGTATCGACTGGGAAAAAGTAGATGGTCTTGTACCTGCTATTATTCAGGACTTTCAGTCTAGCCAAGTTCTAATGATGGGGTATATGAACCCTGAAGCGTTGGAAAAGACCTTAGAAACTGAACAAGTAACCTTTTTCTCTCGTACCAAATCCCGATTGTGGACCAAAGGGGAAACGTCAGGCAACGTACTCCAACTTCGTAATATCGCTCTAGATTGTGATAACGATACGGTTCTTGTCAAAGTGGACCCAATTGGACCAACGTGTCACACCGGTACGACGACGTGTTTTGATGGTGATCCACAAGAAGAGTCTCAAATGGTGTGGCTTCATCAGCTTGAGCAATTGCTTGCCGCTCGAAAAGATGCGGATCCGCAATCTTCTTATACCGCGAGTCTTTATGCCCGTGGCACCAAACGTATTTCGCAGAAAGTGGGCGAAGAAGGCGTTGAGGTCGCGCTTGCGGCAACGTCGGGTGACAAGGCGGAATTAGTCTGTGAGTCTGCTGATCTCATCTATCACTTGATGGTACTGCTTCTGGATCAAGGATTATCTATGAACGAAGTCGTGAATAAACTTAAGGAACGACATAGCTAAACCATGGTTAAGCCTTAATAAACAATGAGCCTCAACGTCACTATCCATGTCGTTGAGGCTCATTATTTATATCACCAGAACTTTCAGATATTACCCTCGGTACCGATGCTTAGCTACGGTAAAATAAGTAAAATTTGTTATATCTGGACGATTGCACCACAATTCTAATTATCAATTACACAAACAAATGGTAAACCGCCGGCCTGTGTGATGTTTGAAGAAAGTGAATCGTTAGTACGAAATACTTCTCCATTTTTTGTCCAAAACTCACCGGAGTTAAGCTTTTTCGCTTGTTCCAGAAGACGATAGTCATCGCCTGTAGCAAGCTCCGAGCTAAAATTGTTTTGACAGAACTCGGATGCTTCTTGTCGAGTTGACACAAAAATAGGCCTTTGTTCATTATCTGTTCTGAGAACCGACAAGGTATAGTTTGCTGAGGAATCGACGTGCAAGAGCAAGTTTGAAACATAGTTATATTCATTATTAGGTTTACTTGTTTTCTTGACTTCCGGCTTTACGACGGGTTGTGTCGATACTGGTCTAGTTTTAGAGGCATTAGTCTGCTGTACTTCAGTTTTTCTAGTCTTAGAAACGTTGGCCTGTACTTCGTTTTGTCTTAAAGAATTAAAGGGAAAGTAGTAACTGCCAGATGGCTTGAACTTCAGCCTTAAACTTTGGTTTACGCCACTGTTTGAAGCTCTGACATTATAAATGCCGACATAGTCTCCAGTGATGGTTACATGTTTTCCTTGGCCAACTTTCTGATTGTCAATGTAGTAAATCGTATCAGGGCTGTTGGAGCGCAGCGAGAACTTAATGCTCTGCAATCCTAGCTCCTCTCGGATATCTTGGCTTATTGATTCTGAGTAGACTAGGTTATAGGAGATGGCTGCGTCATATTGAGTGATGCCTTGCAAATTTTGAGAAGCATCAATATATTCGAACTTCCTGATTTTAACAGTATCTATACTGCCTATGCCAAGTATAAATTCCCGCTTGATAGAGCTTTCAGCGCGTCTAAGGCAATCTTGCAAGGTTTCTGTGTTACCGCATTTTTGCTTGCCAGAAAAAGTATCTTCTATTGTCCTGTTTGCATTTTGAATCAAGCGATCCTTAACTTGCTTATATAGGCTTAAAAGGTCATCGCTTTTGACTTTCTCAATAGATGATAGTTCTTGTTTCTTTGTTGACAAAATACTATTAATTTCACCAAGCTTCGTATTCAAATCCTTGATGTTTAGATTGTATTCTTCAACGTTGCCAGCCATTTTTCTAAGAGACTCTGACAACGATTCGTCAAAGTCTCCTTGTATTAGTCTTTCGTTAAAAAGATGTGCGTCTCTTTTTATATTGGCTTCATTAATCAGAGCTTGAGCTTTGACGACACCAATTCTTGATTCGGTTGTATTGTAATCATTGAGAGCGTCATAAATGTTGATCTGCTGCAACCCTTTAGTATACTGAGTGTTTATCCCTTCTAGAGTCGCTGTTTCTCTCTGATTTAGAAGATTACTAGCTTGTACGTTTGTCGCTAACAGAAAACACAGCACTAGCAATTTTTTTCTAGAAACTATCATGTAATATTTTTTCCATTATTAATATTGACCCGAAATCAGTTGGCTCATAGGTAGTATATACAGTTTTTACATTATTGGGTACAAGCCCATTACCAAATCTGTGTGCTGTGTAACGACAGGTCGTTTTCAATTGCTCAAATTGATTAGATTTCTAAAAACGACCCTTGTGAAATGAATATATCTCAATAACAAGACTACCTAGATTCTAAATATTGGAGTCGTAAGGTGCACGTTTCGGGCAGGTTGCTAAAACTTCACGACGACCAGATTCTTTTACTTCCTCCAAGATGACATCAAAGCCCCAAAGCCTATAAAGGTGCCTAAGGACTTCCTCATAGCTGTTATCAAGAGGTATACGATGATGAGGTATGTGCTGCAATGTAAGTGAACGGTCTCCTCGAACATCCACATTATATACTTGAATATTTGGTTCTAGGTTACTCAAGCTATACTGAGCTGCTAGTTTTTCACGTATCTGACGGTACCCGAGCTCATCATGAATAGCTGAGACTTCGACGAAGTTCTTTCTATCATCATCTAGAATTGAAAAGAATTTAAACTCGCGCATAAGGTGTGGAGATAAATATTGACTAATAAAACTCTCGTCCTTGAAGTTGTGCATCGCAAAATGCAGGGCGTCTAACCAGTCACTGCCCGCCAATTCGGGGAACCACTCTTTATCTTCGTCTGTTGGTTCTTCACATATGCGCTTGATATCTCTAAACATAGCGAAGCCAAGAGCGTAAGGGTTTATACCATTGAAATAAGGGCTGTTATAGGGGGGCTGTGCAACAACACTGGTGTGGCTATGCAAGAACTCAAGTATGAACTTGTCAGACACGAAACCCTCATCATAGAGGTGATTTAGAATAGTGTAGTGCCAAAACGTTGCCCAACCTTCGTTCATCACTTGGGTTTGTTTCTGTGGATAAAAATATTGGCTGACCTTGCGCACGATTCGAACGATTTCGCGTTGCCAAGATTCCAGTAGTGGTGCATTTTTTTCAATAAAGTAGAGAATGTTTTCCTGAGGTTCACTAGGGAAGCGTGCCTTTTGGCCTTCTGCAGCGGTTCTATGTTTAGGCACGGTACGCCATAAGTCGTTGACCTGGGATTGCAAATAGGCTTCGCGCTCCTCTTGGCGAATTTTTTCTTCTGCAATCGAAATTTTTTCTGGACGTTTATAACGATCCACGCCGTAATTCATCAAGGCGTGACATGAGTCTAGAATTTTCTCGACTTCTTCTTCTCCGTACTTTTGCTCGCAGTCTGCAATGTACTTTTTAGCAAACAGTAGGTAGTCGATAATAGAACTGGCATCTGTCCAGGTTTGGAACAGATAATTGCCTTTGAAAAACGAATTATGACCGTAACAGGCGTGTGCCATAACGAGCGCCTGCATAGTCACTGAGTTCTCCTCCATTAGATACGCAATACATGGATTGGAGTTGATGACGATTTCATAGGCCAAACCCATTTGGCCGTGTTTATACCCCTGTTCCGTTTGAATAAATTTCTTTCCAAACGACCAGTGATTGTAGTTTATTGGCATCCCTATGCTCGAATATGCATCCATCATCTGCTCTGACGTAATGACTTCGATTTGATTAGGGTAGGTGTCGAGACGATAATGCTCTGCGACACGTTTTATTTCCTTGTGGTAGCGTTCTAAGATATCAAACGTCCAATCTGGACCGTCTGGCAGCACCTTAGACCTCATTGTCGTATCTGTCGTCATACGCACGTCTCCCTATACGGTCTCTTTTTGAAACAACTCCCTAAACACAGGGAATATGTCTTCAACAGAACGAATGTTCTTCATTGCAAAGTTATCAAATTGATTCTCTAACTTTTCATATTCGTGCCACAGTGTTTGGTGTGTCCTACGAGTAATTTCGATATAAGAGTAATATTGGCAAGCTGGTAGAAGCTTATTCACGAGTAACTCGCGACAGCGAGGTGAATCATCAGCCCAGTTATCACCGTCTGAAGCTTGCGCTGCATAGATGTTCCACTCACCCAAAGGATAACGGTCTTCAAAAATGTCCTTCATCAATTTGAGAGCACTGGAAACGATGGTTCCACCGGTTTCTTGAGAATAGAAAAACTCGTGCTCATCGACCTCTTTCGCTTGGGTATGATGGCGAATAAACACGACTTCTACGTTCTCATACGTGCGTGTCAAGAATAAGTACAGCAACACATAGAAGCGTTTCGCTATGTCCTTGGTCGCTTGATCCATGGAACCGGAGACATCCATCAAGCAAAACATAACCGCTTGGCTGGACGGAATAGGACGTTTCTCATAGTTTTTAAAGCGAAGATCGAAGGTGTCGATAAAAGGCACGCTGTCGATTTTCTTGCGTAGTTCAGCGATCTCTTGCTTCAATCGCATCTCTTCAGTAGGTTTTGCTGGTTCACTCATTTGAACGTCATCGAGTGCTTTACATAGCTCATCGAGCATACGCCGTTTGCCTGCCGTCATCGCGGTCCGTCTTGCAATTGACTGCTGTAAAGAACGAACGATAGCAATATTAGACGGCATCCCGGCAGTTTGATAACCTGAGCGATGTGTTTTCCACTCTTTAATTTTGTTTATTTGATTCTTTTTGAGGTTCGGCAGCGCGAGGTCTTCAAACAGAATATCGAGATATTCATCTTTGGAAATTTGGAAAACGAATTCGTCTTCACCTTCACCGTCAGGACTCGCGTCGCCCTGACCAGAGCCACCGCCTTGCCCACCTTTTGGTGGACGCTCAATTTTGTCCCCAGTGATGAATTGGTCGTTGCCAGGATGAACGCGCTCCTTCACACCGCCTTGGCCTTGATGGAAAATCGGTTCGCTAAGATCTTTTGCTGGAATCGAGACATCTTCTCCCGTTTCAGTATTAGTAATGGATCGGCGATTGACGGCATCGGTAACCGATTCTTTGATTTTTTGTTTATGCCTGCGTATGAAACGCTGCCTATTGACGGCACTTTTGTGTTTGCCGTTTAAGCGTCTATCAATAAATTGTGCCATGAGTTACTCCCTGTATTCCTCTCACCGAACAGCCTCCGAGCTAATGCCCGGGGCTGAGATAAACAGTCAGGTGCACTTATGAGGATTTTCGAACTCTTAAGTACCACTCAGACAGCAATCGTACTTGTTTCTCGGTGTAACCTTTTTCCATCATACGATTGACAAAATCGTCGTGTTTACGTTGATCTTCGGATGATGTTTTCGCATTAAATGAAATAACAGGCAGTAGCTCTTCCGTATTGGAGAACATTTTCTTCTCTATAACCGTACGAAGTTTTTCGTAACTGGTCCAAACCGGGTTCGACCCGTTGTTATTTGCTCGGGCCCGGAGCACAAAGTTAACGATCTCATTTCGGAAATCTTTAGGGTTACTAATACCAGCGGTTTTTTCTATTTTCTCTAGTTCTTCATTGAGTGAAGCGCGGTCGAATAGCTGACCGGTTTCTGGGTCACGATATTCTTGGTCTTGAATCCAGAAGTCTGCATAGGTGACGTATCGGTCGAAGATATTTTGACCGTACTCAGAGTATGATTCCAAGTAAGCGGTTTGAATTTCTTTACCAATAAACTCAACATAACGAGGTACGAGATAACCTTTAAGGAATTCTAAGTACTTTTCGCCCACTTCTTGAGGGAATTGCTCACGCTCAATCTGCTGTTCAATGACGTAGAACAGATGCACCGGGTTGGCTGCAACTTCAGATTGGTCGAAGTTAAACACTCTTGACAGGATCTTAAATGCGAAGCGGGTAGACAAGCCTGACATACCTTCATCAACGCCAGCATAGTCACGATATTCTTGATAACTTTTTGCTTTTGGATCGGTGTCTTTTAATGTCTCACCATCATAAACGCGCATTTTCGAGAATAGAGATGAGTTTTCTGGCTCTTTCAGGCGCGATAGTACACTGAACTGCCCCAACAACTCTAAGGTGCTTGGCGAACAAGGTGCTTTGGAGAGCTCACTGTGTTCAAGAAGTTTCTGGTAAATTTTAACTTCTTCAGAGACGCGTAAGCAGTATGGGACTTTAACGATGTATACGCGGTCCAAGAACGCTTCATTGTTCTTATTGTTGCGGAACGTTTGCCATTCTGATTCATTTGAGTGAGCCAAAATCATACCGTCAAATGGCAGGGCAGAGAGGCCTTCCGTACCGTTGTAGTTACCTTCCTGTGTCGCGGTTAAGAGTGGGTGCAAGACTTTAATCGGCGCCTTGAACATCTCCACGAACTCCATCAAACCTTGGTTCGCACGGCACAAGGCACCGGAATAGCTGTACGCGTCAGGGTCGTCTTGTGAGAAGTGTTCGAGTTGGCGAATATCTACTTTACCAACCAAAGCGGAAATGTCTTGGTTGTTTTCATCACCTGGCTCAGTTTTCGCGATCGCAATTTGGTCCAAAATGGATGGTCTGACTTTAACCACTTTAAATTTAGTGATGTCACCGCCAAATTCATGCAGGCGCTTGGCCGCCCACGGTGACATAATAGAACGTAGATAACGTTTCTCGATACCATATTCGCTTTTTAGTAGGTCGCCATCTTCAGACACATCAAACAAGCAGAATGGATGATCGTTGACCGGGCTGCGTTCGCCGTTGGCTGAAAGCACATAGATAGGCATTTGTTGCATTAGCGCTTTGAGTTTTTCTGCAAGCGATGATTTACCACCACCTACTGGGCCTAGAAGGTATAGTATTTGTTTTCTTTCTTCTAACCCTTGAGCGGCATGCTTGAGATAAGACACGATTTGCTCGATAGCATCTTCCATGCCGTAGAAATCTTCGAATGTTTTGTAGCGAGAAATAATACGGTTTGAAAAAATACGACTTAAACGAGGATCCTGTGCGGTATCAATAACCTCAGGTTCACCGATTGCGAGTAAAAGACGTTCTGCTGCATTGGCGTAAGCACTCTTGTCGTCTTTACATAGAGATAAGAATTCCTGGATAGACAATTCTTCATCTTTTGCGGCTTCGTAGCGCGCTTGATAATGATCGAAAATACTCATAGCTGATTCCCCTTAAACCTGCAAAGCTGACCATTGACAGATATACAATGCGACTCCATGTCATTTTTAAGACTAGTAGGGTTTTCAGATTTATGCTTATCAATTATGCATTTATTTACAAAACTTCCTCAGGTGACTGTGACGATTGACCCCTAGTCTCAACTTTATACGTGAGTCCAAACTATTAGATTAGACCGCCGGAAACTGGGAAATGTTGCATAAAAAAGGCCCTCTACCTGAGTTGATGGAGGGCTTTTTACTAACCGATTGTTTTAACGCGTTAAAGCTAAGCGTTAAAAATCTTTCTGAATTCAGCAGCTGATAAGTGGTACTGACGTGGGCAGTGTCTCCACGTTACTAGCATACGACGATACTTATCAAGCATAGGTACATGGCTATTGAAGTGATGATCGCCTTTGTCGAATTGAGGGTAAAGGCCTTCGCTATCAATCAGGAATCTGACGTAATTAACCAATTGCGCTTCGGTGGCAATATCAAACCCAAGGAATTGCAAGCGACGCTGATCCACATCTTTGCGGTCTTCTTCAGACAGCATCTTATTAGATTCTTGCATGGCGTGATACATTTCCATGATGTCGATGACTTCACGACATTCATCTTCAACTAAGCAGCCATACTCTTTGTTAATTTCACGCATTTGCAGTTCATAGCCACGCTCTACAATCGTTTGTAGACGTTTGTATTTTTCTGCATTTTCTGGCGTTAGCTTTGCCATTAGGTAATATTGATTAGATAGGATTAGACGCTGAGCATTTGTCATTTCCATGTTGAAAAGCCTCACTTAAAAGTCATCATTATAAGTTTACGAATGATTTCACTATACCGACAGGTTATCAGCTTCTCGACATTGTGTAACATGATCTCAACACGTATTTGTTACAAAAAACGCGCTTTCTAGCGCGTTTTTTTCGTGTCAAAAGATTTTTGAATCGTCGGTTAGTACCTCACATTATCCGTATATTGCAAAAGAATATTTTGAATGTTGTCCATCACTTCTTTTGTTGGAGGCTGGGTACCCTCAAGAGGATAGTCAAAGCCGAGTGCTTCCCACTTGTGAGCACCTAATTTGTGATACGGCAACAGTTCGACCTTCTCGATGTTGTCCATATCTTTAATAAACTCGCCAAGCATGTGTGCCGCTTCTGGGTCATCGGTATAGCCAGGGACGACGACATAACGAATCCAGGTCTTTTGGCCTATTTTGTGCAAATAACGGGCAAAGTCTAATGTGCGACGATTCGATACACCGATGAAATCTTGGTGAATTTCATCTTTCATATGTTTGATGTCCAGCATCACTAGATCTGTAGCATCCAAAACTTCGTCGATAACATCAGTGTGCTTGCGAATATAGCCATTGGTGTCTAAGCAGGTGTGAATTCCTTCTGCCTGAGCGGCGCGGAAGAAGTCACGAACGAACTCTGGCTGAAGCATCGCTTCACCACCAGAACAGGTAACGCCTCCACCAGATGCATTCATAAAGTGGCGGTAGGATTTCGCCTCGGCGATCAATTCATCTACGGAGACTTCTTTACCACCATGGGTATCCCAAGTATCGCGGTTGTGGCAATACATACAACGCATGAGACAGCCTTGAAGAAAGACAATGAAACGGATCCCTGGTCCATCGACCGTACCGCAGGATTCGAATGAGTGAATGCGACCAGTTGTTGACATAGCTCTTCTCTACTTACTTATTTTTAGCTGTCATTTTATTACAAAATAGGCCCCTGCAACAGGAAAAGTGATAGCCCATTCATAGTCTGTATCGATCTTAGCTGACGAGTGTTGCTCGGATTGGAATAATGTTATAGCGTTGTTAAGTGTATTGTTGGTTACACAGAGCATAGAGTGCTCTGATGATTATTTTAGACCAGTGTGAGCGGTAAAAATGCGTCATATCTGAGTATCAGTCAGGAGACGATACTTGTCGTTTAAAGGGGAACAACATGGAAGTTGCGTTATCACAGAAACAAAAAACGATTTTATCGCTACTCACGCTTTGGTCTGGGTTCGTCATTTTAGTGCTGTTTATTTTTAGCTCACTCTCTAGCCTCAATGCAAAATTCACCAGTAGTGGTGAAATGGAAAGAGCAAGTACTCATTTAGCCACCACCCAAGTACTTTTAATGGATACGGTTAATCGTCGGGCCACATTAACTTCAACGTCCATGGACTCGTTTGAAAATAGTATGGATAAGCTCGAAGACCAGTGCTGAGCAAGATTTACAATATTTGAAACAAGCTGGGCTTCACACCGAAAGTGATCGACTCGCGAATACACTGGATGCATTTATTTTCAATTTGAGCCCTTGGCTGACCATCAAATCAGAACTTGGCTTTTCGGTTAATGAAGGTCTGTTAAAGCAACTGCAACAAAATAATGCCAAGATTGATGCCGCAATTAAAGAAACAGGTATGGTGACATTAACGTCTGATTTTCAGTTGAGTTGGGTGATCTGTCAACACGACTTGCAGTCAGTAACAATCATCGCGACGAGTTTAATCAATTAAAACAGGCCATCAATGTCAGTTGTCAAAACCTTGGTGAGCTAGTAGATGAAGTGAAGAAGAATAGTCAGCATTTATCCAATAGTTCAGGGGAACTCGACAGTGGAATTCACCACCTCAGGCAGCATCAAACCCAGGTCATGGAGAAAGCGCAATTACTTGCTTCAGCTACCGAAGAGGTGAGCGTAACAACTCAGGAAATTTCGGGCTCTTTAGAGTATGTAGCAAGCATTAGCAAGACATCGTCAGAGTCGGCACAAACAGGCGGTGAGGTCATCGTCGAAACGATTGCCGCATTTGAACAAGTCGGCTCAATCTTAAAGGAGGCGACAACTCATATTGAGCAGTTAGAGCAAGCGTCTCAAAAAATTGATTCAGTCATGGATATCATTAATAGTATTGCTGAGCAGACTAACCTTTTAGCGCTAAATGCAGCGATTGAAGCTGCAAGGGCAGGGGAGCAAGGGCGAGGTTTTGCAGTGGTTGCTGATGAAGTGCGAACTCTAGCAGTGCGAACGGTACAAGCGGTTGAAGAGATTTCTTGCACAATTGACACCATGAAACAAGAAAGCGCTCAAGTGATTCAATTTATTGCTCAATCAGATAGCTCGATGCAGTCTGGCTGTGAGCAAGGAAACCAAGCAAAATTAGCTCTTGAACAGATAATGAATAGGGCCCAACAAGCGAGCTCGCAAACAGAAGTTATCTTTGCTTCTGTTAAGGAATTGGCAATAACGTCACAATCAATGGCGAGTAATATGGCTCAGATAAATGAGTCGATGAATGAACTCGAAGACAGCAGTCTGCACCTTAAAGGTACCAGTGATGGAGTGGATAAGCGTTCAACGGAACTCTATCAAGAGTGTGAGCGATTCAAAACTGCTTAACAGTGAACCTTGTAGAGTCAGGCACCTTTGGGGTGCCTGATTGGGTTTAGAAGAAGGCGAATAAAGATAATCCGCCATTACCGTAGATAGATTTTGATGCTTCTTTGTACTCAGCGGACTTAGTCCCCGCAAATACACTAATACCCACATAGGCGTTGTACCATGCTGCCCCCACGACAGCTTCACCCTGAAAAGACTCCAGTGTTACATGATAGGCATCACTTGGTTCTGGAATGCCAGGCCTATCACCTTCAATAGTGATGTCGTTAAAACGATAGCGAGCTTTGACACCCAAATAAGTGAACCAACCTTGATTAGATGCGCCAATCATCCCGGCTTTAAATGGATTTTCGGTACTGATATTCGCCGACCCAAAGTTACCGCCGAGGTCGGCACCTAACCGAAGCATCACACCCGTAGAAATATCACTTCTAAAGGTGCCGAGGTTGGCCTCAGTGACACTAGAAACATCCCAATCTGTATTGCCATATACAGGGGCACGTTTCATATTAAGGTGAGTTAAGTAACCCACGCTTCCGACCATTTTATCCTCAATTTGATACTCCCAACCTTTAGGCTCCTTCGAGCCGACAATCGAGTGCACCAACTGTTGAGCGTGATCTGCGAAAGAACCTTCACCGGTGCTGCCTAAAGTAAAATTAAAGCGCTGAGCCTGCTGCGGATGCAAGCTAATATAGTTGAGTTCGCCATGGAAGTAACCTGCGTAAGGGCGGTCGTTCGCTAATGGGACTGTCGCTTCGATATCGGATGGCGTCCACATTTTATGACCAAGTTGAAATTCAACCTTATCAAGGGAAGCGGAACCCCAATAAGAGAGACTGAGGGGTTTAAAAAATGCCCAAGGCTTAATCGCGCTCGTGGTGTAGGAGAGGAAAATACCGTTGGTATAGTCTTCATCGGTACCAAAGATACCATCGTTATCGAGTGAAAATGAGACAGTTGAACGTTCAGATGCCAAGGCAATACTGCTGACTAATAGTAGAGGTATTACGACAGGTAGTTTCATGATGTGTCACTCTCTTCAAATACGGCTAGTAGAGATTGGTTCATATGGAGTGTGACACGAACTAAAAAGCACAGTCAGTGATCTGTGAGTAAAAAAGTAGTTTTAATGTAGATAAATTGTAAATAATTCTTAAGCTATGAGAATTTCGAGCTGGCTTACCGACATAAAAAAACCTCGCCGAAGCGAGGTTTTTGTCTCAATCAATATAATTCGAGATTATAGAGATTCAGTGAACGTACGTGCGATTACGTCAGCTTGTTGCTCTGCAGTTAGAGAGTTGAAGCGTACAGCGTAACCAGATACACGGATTGTTAGCTGAGGATATTTCTCAGGGTGCTTAACTGCGTCTTCTAGAGTTTCACGGTTAAGAACGTTCACGTTTAGGTGTTGACCACCTTCAATGCCAGCTTCGTGGTGGAAGTAACCATCCATCAGACCAGCAAGGTTAGCGCGTTGGCTGTCCTCTTCTTTACCTAGTGCGTTTGGAACGATAGAGAAAGTATAAGAGATACCATCTTTAGCGTGTGCAAACGGTAGTTTACCTACAGACGTTAGAGAAGCTACTGCACCTTTTTCGTCACGACCGTGCATTGGGTTAGCACCAGGAGCGAAAGGAGCGCCAGCACGACGACCGTCAGGTGTATTACCAGTCTTCTTACCATATACCACGTTTGAAGTGATAGTTAGGATAGATTGAGTTGGTACTGCATTGCGGTAAGTTTTCAGTGAACGAATCTTGTTCATGAATACTTCAACTAGTTCACAAGCGATGTCATCTACGCGAGCATCGTTGTTACCGAATTTAGGATAATCACCTTCGATTTCGAAGTCGATAGCAACGCCGTCTTCGTCACGTACTGGTCGAACTTTCGCGTGCTTGATAGCAGACAAAGAGTCAGCAGCAACAGACAGACCTGCAATACCACAAGCCATAGTACGGTATACATCACGGTCCATAAGAGCCATTAGTGATGCTTCGTAGCTGTACTTGTCGTGCATGTAGTGGATGCTGTTTAGCGCAGTCACATATTGTGTTGCTAGCCAGTCCATGAAGTGGTCAAGTTTGCCCCATACATCGTCAAAGTCTAGGATCTCATCAGTGATCTTAGGCATTGCTGGACCAACTTGCATTTTAAGCTTCTCGTCCACACCGCCGTTGATTACGTACAGTAGCGTTTTTGCTAAGTTCGCACGAGCGCCAAAGAACTGCATGTGTTTACCAACAACCTGTGGAGAAACACAACATGCGATAGCGTAGTCATCGTTGTCGAAATCAGGACGCATTAGATCGTCGTTTTCGTACTGGATAGAAGAAGTATCGATAGATACTTTCGCACAGAACTTCTTGAAGCCTTCAGGTAGACGCTCAGACCAAAGTACAGTGATGTTTGGCTCTGGAGAAGGACCCATAGTGTATAGAGAGTTTAGGAAACGGAAGTTAGTACGGCTTACTAGCGTACGACCGTCAACACCCATACCACCCATAGATTCTGTTGCCCAAATTGGGTCGCCAGAGAACAAGTCATCGTACTCAGGAGTACGTAGGAAACGAACCATACGAAGCTTCATTACGAAGTGATCAATCATTTCTTGTGCATCAACTTCAGTGATCTTGCCTGCTGCGATGTCACGCTCAATGTAGATGTCTAGGAATGTAGAAGTACGACCTAGAGACATTGCTGCACCGTTCTGAGACTTAACTGCAGCTAGGTAGCCGAAGTAAGTCCATTGAATCGCTTCTTGTGCAGTTTCAGCTGGACGAGAAATATCGAAACCGTATTTCGCAGCCATTTCTTTGATTTGACCAAGAGCGCGGTGTTGCTCTGCAATTTCTTCACGAAGTTGCATAGTCATTTGAAGATCTTCGCCTTTCTCAAACTTCTCTTGTAGAGAGTTGAATTGAGCTAGCTTGTCTTTAAGAAGGAAGTCGATACCGTATAGTGCTACACGACGGTAGTCGCCGATGATACGACCACGACCGTATGCATCTGGAAGACCAGTTAGAACGCCTGACTTACGGCATTTCATGATGTCTGGAGTGTAGATATCGAAAACACCAGCGTTGTGGGTTTTGCGATATTCAGTGAAGATTTTGCTAACTTGTGGGTCTAGTTCGCGGTTGTACGCTTTGCATGAACCTTCGACCATACGGATACCACCGTTAGGGATGATTGCACGCTTAAGCGGCGCTTCTGTTTGAAGACCTACGATAGTTTCAAGATCTTTTTCGATGTAACCTGCATCGTGAGCAGTGATGGTAGAGATAACTGAAGTATCAAAATCAACGGGTGCGTGAGTTGAGTTTTCTAGCTTGATACCTTCCATTACCTTAGCCCAAAGCTTGTTAGTTGCTTCAGTACCTTCAGAAACTAGGAAAGACTCGTCACCTTCATATGGAGTGTAGTTCTTTTGAATGAAATCACGAACGTTAACGTCGTTTTGCCACTCACCTGCAGCAAAACCTTCCCAAGCTTTAGCAAATTGCTCTGCCATGACATACCTACCTCTTTAGTAGAAAAAACACGTACTGTACGTATTACGTAGACTCATCAGAGATGAACCAGTACACTTGAATAAAAATATCTATAACCACTTAGAGTTAGTGTGGACATAGATATGGTCATTCTCTACGTTAAAATCAAGCTTACACTAAAAATAATTTGCAAAACTTAAACTAAATCAATAAAAGTTAAAAAAGTTTGATAAAAATATGGGCAGTGAATGTCACTGCCCACATAATCAACCAGACGTTATAGGAATGCTGGAATACCGTACTGGCCTTCTAACATACCTACAGCTAGCATCGCTACTAAGCAGATAACGAACACACCCACAGGGATGACAATCTTATCTACAAAAGATAGACGAGAAGCACGTTCTTTGTCACCAATTAAGCCATTATTATCCAAGAACATGGTCAGGGCCCATGCTAGAACTGGGTTAGCAACGACTGATGCGAAGATACAGATACCTGCAGCTTGGGAGTCTTTAGTTTCTTTAACCATCTGCATACCTGCTTCAAGTAAAGGAAGGAATACACCTACAAGCAGTGCAACGCGCATTACTGGTGGCCATACCGCTACATCCATCGGGAAACCAAGAATGGCAACGATGATACAGAGAGAACCAAGCAAAATTGCACCGGCTGGAATTGGACGCTTAGCGATCGCTGCCGGGATCATGTACGTACCCCAAGAAGATGTGATGTTACCACCACCAACTGCTGTACCAACCATTTGACGGATCGAACACATAGTCATAGTGTCATCAACATCCATCAGTACTTTTTCAGTTTTGCGTGGGTAATTCAGTTCTTGGAAGATACGGTGACCAAGGAAGTCTGGTGACCACATCGCAACCGCTAGAATCGCAAACGGTAGCGAAGCAATGAAGTGTTGTAGGTTAGGAAGGCCTAGCATCCAACCTTCTTCTGTGCTGCCCCACCAGTAAACAGGATTTAGATTTGGAAGACCCATTTCAGTTTCGAATTTCAAGTCGAAGCCAGCACCTAGAGCAAGCGCAAGTAGAAGGCCCGTAATCGCACAAACGGGGATTGCCAGCCAGCGCATATTGATCTTCGCTAAGTAGGCATAAACTGCGATATTAATACCCAAAACAATAAGGCCAATATAGCCCATGCTGCCTGGTTCAACTGTTGCAGATTGCAAACCAACCGCCCATTCCTGAATAGAACCGATTTGGCTCATGGTGCCTGTAAAGCCTAGGAAGATTAATAAGCCGCCCGCCGTACCTTGTGACGTCAGGTTTACCAGCTTAGAACCACCTTTAAAGTAGCTGAGCAATAGACCAAATACACCAAGAAGGAGTGCAAGAGCAAGAGGGTGAGCACCAGCAAGCGCAATAGAACCGATGAGTGGAATCATCGGACCGTGGTTACCAGCAAGGTTAGCTCTTGGGTTAATGAAACCTGATGCGAGAATACAGAACAGAAGCGCTGGAATCAGCATTTCTACACGTGCTACTTCAATCGCAAACTCTTTGCCTAAGTTTACGTGATCCCAAGCAGCGGTAAGACCATCAGCCCATGACATCATTACCGCAGAATACATTGCAATAATGCCAATAGTACCGGCAAGGGCTGGTACTAAATCTTCTAACTCAAAACGGAAATCACGGCCGGGCAAGTTTAAAGCGAAGCGGCGTGGTTTCATGATTTGAAGTTCGTGGTCTAGGTATTCAGAGCGGCTGGCAAACTCAGATGCTGGACGATGAAGCTCTTGATAGCTTTTAGTCTCAATATCTGAATCAGAATGCGCTTTGTTAACTGCGTCTGACATAGATTCCTCATATATATATAAAGTTAGTCGTTTGGCTTGATAAACGAACTGGTTCACACCGACTTGGCTAGGTTGCTGCACGTCATTGACGTGCTTAGAATGGACGAGATTCCTAATAATGGGGTGAATAATTCGTGCTATATCAATGGAGCCGAGTCTAACAAGCAACTCTAAGACCTTGATTGATCTTGATCACTTTAAGAAAAAATGTGAAAGAAAACTACAACAGTTGTTTGAATCAGCGCACTTTATTAACAGTAAACGTAAGCGACTTTCAATGTGCACATTTTATGAACAATAATGGGTGAAGCGAGGGACATGAAAAAACGGCGGAACGGAAGCACTAAAACAGAAGTATGAAAAAATGCAACAGTGACCATATAAAAATCAAAGACTCTTCCTAGTGAGTGGCCGAATGATTCATCTTCAACAAAAATTATGCCATGTCGTATAGGCAACAATTCCACGTTAGCGCACATTTATGATCTAACTATCAAAACACTCAACTAGATTATAACTTCCACTAATGTCCCATTAGATAGTCTTATGTACTGTCTGGGTAGTTGGTATTGGTTATAACAACTAAATGAGATGTACTTTGCGTAACAAATGCGCAATAAATTCTGTTTTAGTATAAAAATCCAATGGTGACTAATCTTGCAGAGTTTGGTAAATATTATTCACATTTGTAAGTCATAAACTCTTTAATTTGCATAATTTGTCAGATACAATCCCTGTTTAGTAAATGAAAATAGGTTAATGGTTTGTTGCAAACCGCACATTGTAGTGCTAGCTTGTAGCGAGCAATGAAAAGGTCGGAGTACCTTTTGCCTCCACGAATAGGCATAGCAGTCAATAATATACAGGGAGCACGAGCGCATGAATGATGTACCAGCGCTGGACATAAAAGAACTGCACAAGACCTTTGGTCAAAATGAAGTTTTAAAGGGGATTTCCCTTTCCGCACACAAAGGTGATGTCATCTCAATTATTGGCTCATCGGGTTCAGGAAAAAGTACCTTCCTTCGTTGTATCAACCTTCTTGAAACACCCACCGAGGGCGAAATTTGGGTTAACGGTGAGTTAATCGAAATGAAACGTAATCGAACGGGTGAGTCTCTACCAGCCAATGAAAAGCAAGTCCAACGAATCCGTTCTCGTTTGGCTATGGTATTTCAAGGTTTCAATCTTTGGTCTCATATGACAGTGCTTGAGAATATTATTGAAGCACCTGTTCACGTACTTGGTGTGCCCAAAGCTCAGGCTATTGAGAACGCAGAGCTGCTTTTAAAGAAAGTAGGGCTGTATGAGAGAAAAGACTACTACCCCGGACATCTATCAGGTGGTCAGCAACAACGTGCTGCCATTGCTCGAGCGTTAGCTGTCGAGCCGGAAGTCATGTTGTTTGATGAGCCGACGTCAGCGTTAGACCCCGAACTCGTCGGTGAGGTCTTAGGGGTAATGCAAGATCTCGCAGAAGAAGGTCGCACCATGTTGGTGGTCACGCACGAGATGGCCTTTGCTCGCGACGTTTCGAACCATGTCATGTTTTTGCACCAAGGTTTAGTCGAAGAGCAGGGCGACCCAGCCAAGCTATTCACCAATCCGGAGTCTGAGCGATTACAACAATTTATTTCATCTATCTACTAATCTAGAGGGTGGCCTTTCAGAACCCTAGTTTTGAAAACAACGACACAAACACAACATTAATAACAAAAATCTCAATCACAGGAGTATGGAAATGAAAAAGTGGTTAATGGTAGCAGCACTTGCAGCAACAGCGGCAACTGGAGTAGCACAAGCTAAGGAATGGAAAACAGTGCGCTTTGGTATTGAAGGTGCTTATCCTCCTTTTAGTTGGACAGAAGCTGACGGTTCATTGAAAGGTTTCGACGTTGACATGGCAAATGCACTTTGTGAAGAGCTTCAAGCGAAGTGCGTGATTGTACCTCAAGATTGGGATGGCATTATACCTTCACTACTTGCTCGTAAATATGATGCAATCATCGCTGCGATGTCTATTACCGAGGAGCGTAAGAAGAAAGTTGACTTTACTGGGAAATACGCGCAAATCCCTAACAAGTTTATCGCTAAGAAAGGTGCTGGCTTGGACTTTGATAACCTAAATGGTGCGAAGATCGGTGTACAGCGTGCAACTACGCACGACAAGTACCTAACAGATAACTACGGTGACCAAGTAGAAATCGTTCGTTACGGCTCTTTCGATGAAGCATACTTAGATCTAGCAAACGGTCGTATTGTTGCTGTTCTTGGTGATGCATCAGCGCTTGAAGAAGGCGTAATCAATAAAGATGGTGGTGAAGCGTACGAGTTCGTTGGCCCTTCTTTAACCGATCCGAAATGGTTTGGTGAGGGTATGGGCATTGCAGTTCGTAAACAAGACAAAGACCTAACTAAGCAACTTGATGCGGCTATTAAATCTCTACGCGAGAAAGGTAAGTATCAAGAGATTGCAGCCAAATACTTCAACTACGATGTGTATGGCAAGTAATTACTCTGCTTTCTAAAACGACAGGGCTTGAGCTGGTCTCAAGCCCTTTTACTAAAGAACGTGTCACAGGTGTTTTTTAGTGTGACTTACCAACAAATTTGCTGTGCTGTTGGAAGGACTTATGCTCGATCTTCAAGGATATGAAGCCTCAATATTAAAAGGGGCCGTGCTAACTATAGAAGTAGCGTTATTGTCACTGCTGCTCGCTATGGTGTTAGGTATGTTAGGTGCATTGGCGAAGCTTGCTCCCTATAAGTGGGCGCGTGCGATTGCGACACTTTACACAACTATTATTCGAGGTATTCCAGATCTCGTTTTAATGATGCTTATCTTTTTTGGTGGACAAATACTGCTCAATAACAGTTTGTACGCCGTCAACGAATGGCTCAATAACTGGTTTATGTCCAGTGACCCGAATCATGAATGGACATCATACTTACCTGATTATATTGATGTGTCTCCATTTATAGCCGGGGTATTAACTATCGGATTTATCTTTGGTGCTTATATGGCCGAAACCTTCCGCGGGGCAATTATGGCGGTGGATAAAGGTGAAATGGAAGCAGCGAAGGCTTATGGTATGAGCTCTGTATTAGCTTTTAGACGTATATTACTGCCTCAAATGATCCGCCACGCGTTGCCGGGATTTGGTAACAACTGGCTTGTGCTGCTCAAGACCACTGCACTCGTCTCTATCATCGGTTTGGAAGATATGGTGCGCGTGAGTTCGTTAGCGGCGGGATCGACCAAGATGCCATTCACTTTTTATATGTCAGTGGCGATTATCTTCCTTCTGTTCACCAGTATCTCAACCGGTTTCTTAAAGCTGGTGGAGCGCAAATTTAGTATTCATGTGAGGTAGATATGGACTTTTCATTGATCGTAGAAAGTTTCCCTGTCTATCTAGATGGCTTATGGACGACAGTATGGCTAGTGTCTCTGGCTTTGGTGATTGGTCTATGCGTGGCAATACCTTTGGCGGTAGCACGAAATAGCACAAATTATCTATTTAGCTTACCTTCGTGGGGGTTTATCTATTTCTTTCGTGGTACACCACTATTGGTACAACTTTATCTTATTTACTACGGAATGGACCAATTCTTCCCGGTAAAAGACACGCTTTGGGAAAATGCTTGGTTCTGCGCACTGGTAGCGTTTGTGCTAAATACCTCCGCGTATACGGCAGAGATTATTCGTGGTGCGATAAATGGTTTACCAAAAGGTGAGGTTGAAGCGGCAAAAGCTTATGGTATGAGCCCTTGGAAAACTTACCGTCGTATTATTCTGCCAAGCGCGTTGCGCAGAGCATTACCCGCATACAGTAACGAAGTTATCTTCATGCTTCACGGCTCAGCGGTAGCGGGTATCGTTACCATTATGGATTTGACAGGCGCTGCCCGACTAGTGAACTCCCGTTATTATGCGCCATTTGAATCATTTCTGACTGCAGGCTTATTCTATATGGGACTGACGTTCATGATTCTTTGGGTATTTAAGAAAGCAGAGAAACGATTCCTAGCGTATATGCGGCCACTTGAGTCGCAATAAAGTAGTCTTTTTAGAAGAAACAATAATTAGAATTATGGTCCCCGATGGTTGCGAAAGTGATAATCGGGGATTTTTTGCGCTGTGCTTTGGGTACATTCCTGCTCTAGGCAGGAATGATGGTATATTTGCTCGAACCAAACCTTAACCTAGCCAAACACAGACCAAATTGGCGCGTGATCAGAGGGTTTCTCGATTCCGCGTAGTTCGTAATCAATACCTGCCTGTGAACACGTATCTGCAAGGCTCTTTGTCGCCAAAACCACATCAATTCGAAGACCACGGTTATCATCAAAGCCACGTGAGCGATAATCAAACCACGAGAACTGATCATCGACTTCGGGGTGCAGTTGACGGAAGGTATCCACGAAGCCCCAATCTAGCAGAGTCTGTAGCCACTCACGCTCAATAGGTTGGAAGGAACATTTTCCAGTTTTCAGCCAGCGCTTGCGATTAGGCTCACCGATGCCGATATCTAGGTCAATCGGACTGATATTGATATCACCCATTACGATAAGCTTTTCATCGTTACTATGGTGGTCATTCAAATAGGTCATAAGATCTTTATAGAACGCTTCTTTGTATGGGAACTTAGTCTCATGACTAATGTTATCCCCTTGCGGGAAGTAGCCATTTAACACCGTCACTTTGTCACCATTTGCGTCTTCGAATGTAGCCATGATCATCCGCTTTTGATGATCTTCGTTGTCGGTTGGAAAACCTTCTTGAATCGAGATAGGCTCTTGCTTACAAAGCATTGCGACACCATAGTGCGCCTTCTGACCGTGAAAATAGACGTTATAGCCCATCGCTTCGACGGCATCGACTGGAAAAGCCTCGTCATGAACCTTGATTTCCTGCAACCCAATGACATCTGGTTGGTGCTTATCAATCAATGCTTGAAGCTGATGAAGGCGCGCGCGCAGGCCGTTGATATTAAAACTGATGACTTTCATTTCTCACTAATCCTGTGATTTTTATATCAGGGTCAAAATACTAGCATTGAGCATCTAGAACGCACAACGCTTCAGTTGAGCTGTAGATGTAAAAGTGATGTAATAAATCGCTAAATAAAATCGAATAAACGTCGATAAAAATAGATATTGGCCCCCGTTTGCAAAAAGGATGTACTATGCGAACTCTCTCCGTGCAGTGGAAAATTACGGTTTTAGCAGGCTGCTGCTTGGTATTTACCTCTTTAGCTTTGATTGGCTTTTCTCTCTATAATGCCATCAACAGCCAAAAAGCAATTCAAACCCTTAGCTCTGAATCGGTTGTCGAAAAGTCACAAGCACTCCTAGAAGCTCGTGCTGACATTAATGCTCGTGAAGTTAAAGACTATTTTAACGAAGCAATCTACCGTGCCGAAATGCTGATTGCGAATGCCAAATTCCAGAAATTTAATGCCGAAGAGAATTTTGTTCCCAGCGAAGATCTTCGTACTGCACTGGATGAAATGATTCGTCAGGCTGTGATTGAGTTCCCTTCGATCCAAGGGGCTTATTTGGTTTTCAAACCCAATATGCTCGACGGTGAAGATGCAAACTATAAAGGGGCTGATTATGTAGGTTCCAATGAGAACGGCCAGTTTGCAACCTACTGGCAAATCACTGAGACAGGTGAAAATGCGGTTCGCGATGTTTTGAGCAAACGTAGGCTCGATGCTTTGGAAGATGGGGAGCGATTTTATTGTCCTCTTGCTACCGAAGCGTCTTGCGTTAGCACGCCACGGCTCACTACTATTGGTGAGCAACAACACCTAACGTCTTCGCTTTCCATCCCTATTGTCGTAGACAATATGTTAATTGGTTTTCTTGGTATCGATCTGAAGCTGACAGAACTGGCTAACACGGTCAGTGAATCCGATGCTAGCCTCTTTAACGGCAGTGGGCATGTGAACATCATTAGCTTAGATGGAAGCGTCATTGCTAGCGATGATCCTAACGTGAAAGCCGGCTCGCCTTATCAAAGTGCCGTTTTATCAACTGAACAAATTACTGACCTGATGTTTGGAGAAGAAGCCAGCGCACTTTGGAGTGACGATGGTCAATGGTTAACCGTATTTAACCCTATCACCATCGCTAACCAAACATGGGGTGTATTCTTTGATATGCCGCGCAGTAGTGTCTTTAGTGATGCTATTGAGCTAAATAGCATCATCTCTAAGCAATTAGAAGAGGGCATTATATTTGAAGTCTTGGTCGGTACTGGCTTTGTCATAATTGGGCTGACTATTATCGCGCTAGTGTCATTGCGTTTGGTGAAACCAATAAAAGAGGTTGTCCTTCGCTTAGAGGACATTGCGAGTGGAGAAGGGGATCTTACTCAGCGGTTAGAGGTTAAGTCTGGTGATGAAATAGGTCAACTTGCGCAACAATTCAATGCGTTTTTAACCAAGTTGCAAACCACTATTCAACAGGTAGCGATAACCACCGAACGTATCGCAGGAACGGCTGAAAGCGCCAACGCTACGGCGGTGGCAACACGTGAGAGCAGTGAGGCGCAATTTAGAGAGGTGGATCTGGTTGCTACCGCTTCAGAAGAAATGACACAAACGGCGTCACTTGTGGTGCAAAATGCTGAGGTTGCGTTGCAAGCGGCGGAGTCGGCTAATGAGTCAGCAAGTCAAGGGCAAGAGGTGGTTGAGTTGTCCGCCAGCGAAATGGTTCGTCTTGTTGAGCAAATGAAGGCCACCGTGCCTGTGGTAGAAGAACTAGCGAGAAACAACACCAATATCACAGAGATCCTTGCTGTGATAGAAGGTATTTCAGAGCAAACCAATCTTCTTGCTCTCAATGCAGCTATAGAAGCTGCGCGAGCAGGAGAGCAGGGGCGTGGATTTGCGGTAGTGGCAGATGAAGTCCGCAATTTGGCGAGTCGCACCCATGACTCAGTGGGTGAAATTCAACAAGTGATAGAACGTGTTCAGCAAGGGACCAGTAACGTCGTCAGTGCTATCCAGCAAGGGTCACAACTTGCAGACTCCACAGCGACGCATGTACAGCAAGCCGCTGCTGCTTTGAGCAGTATTTTCGAGTCTATCTCCGCGATCAACGATATGAATAGTCAGATCGTTAAAGCCGCAGAGGAGCAGCAATCTGTATCTGCAGAAGTTAACCAAAATGTGAGTAACATTCGTGACTTAAGTGCGCAAATCTTAGAAAAAGCAGCAGATTCCGAAAAAGTCGGGAAAGAAATTAACCAACTTTCCGGCGATCAGCAGGGTCTAATGAGTCAATTTAAGGTCTAAACACTCACTGATAGATGTGTTGGGTAATTGGTTACTTGATGAATTAAGATAAGAGCTGAGAACAAAAAAACGCGACCCAATGTGGTCGCGTTTTTATTGATTAAATCAGCGCAGAAAACTACGATGCTTGTTCTTCATTCACATGCCCAAACATCTTCGCTGCATAGGCGACGCGCTCTTCTGGAGAAGGGTAGGTGAACGGGTTTGGTTCACCTAAAGATTCAATATGTCTAAGTCGAGGCAATAGACCGGAGCCATTAGCAATTTGAATCGCGAGACCAGGACGAGCGTTGAGCTCTAACACCATAGGTCCTTCTTCTTTATCGAGCACCATGTCGGTCCCCATGTAACCGAGTCCGGTCATCTCATAAGCACTTGACGCAAGAGTCAGTAGACGATCCCAGTGAGGCACAGCAAGGGTAGCGAGCTCTTTCCCGGTATCAGGATGGTGAGTTACCGGTTGGTCAAATTGAACCGCTCGAATCGCTTTACCTGTGGCGATATCAATACCAACACCAACGGCTCCTTGGTGAAGGTTAGCTTTACCATCGGATGCTGATGTAGAAAGACGCATCATAGCCATCACAGGGTAACCTTGGAATACGATAATTCGCACGTCCGGCACCCCTTCGTAACTGAAGCCTTCAAAACAGTCATCAAACTTGATGAGGTTTTCGACAACCGCTACATCGTTTTTACCACCTAATGAAAACAATCCCGCCAACGCATTACTGATATGACGTTCCACGTCTTCTTTGTTAATCGTGGATCCAGATGGCTTGGTGTAGACACCGTCTTTGTGCTCAGTAACGACTAAAATACCTTTGCCACCACTGCCTTGTGCCGGCTTAATGACGAAGCCAGGCCAATCTTTTACCATCTCATGGATGGTTTTTACTTCAACTTGACTGCGAATAACGCCAATCAAGGCTGGCGTGGTAGCGCCAGCTTTCTCTGCGATGATTTTGGTTTTAAGTTTGTCATCAACCAACGGATATTTAGAACGATCATTGTAGCGACCAATGTAACTATGGTTACGCTGGTTCATACCCATGATGCCGCGTTCACGTAACTTAAAAGGACTGGTTAGCTTTCCTAGCATAAATTAGTCCTCCGTCAGAGGTTTGAAACGGCGTAGCTCAGTCAGACGATAGCCTGTGTAAGTACCTAGCATTAGGATACCGCCAAGGATAACAAGTTGCAGACCGATAAAGTTAAACGTTAGGTGCTGAACGTAAGGGTTGGTCATTGCTAGATAAACCAGTACAGCCGTCAGTAGTGAACCACCACCTTGCAACACAACTTCTTTCGCGCCTTCCTCTTCCCAAAGGATCGACATACGTTCGATAGTCCAAGAAAGAATGATCATTGGGAAGAAGGTAATGGATAGACCTTCGGTAAGACCAATCTTAAAGGCAACGACGGTAAACACAGAAATAATCAAAATAACGGTAATGATAACCGCAGATATCCTAGCGACTAACAACAGGTTGAGTTTAGAGAGATAACTTCGAATAACTAGACCTGTGCCGACAATCAATAGGAAGCCAACAATACCTGTGACTAACTGAGTCTGAACAAAGGCAACGGCAATCAGAACCGGCATAAAGGTACCAGAAGTCTTAAGGCCTATCAGTATTCTCAGGAACACAACTATCAATGCGCCAATCGGGATCAGCATAATGGTTTTGAACATAGCTTGTTCTTCGAGCGGTAAGCTATGAATTGAAAAGTTTAACAAGCCGTCGGCATCGACTTTGCTGTTGGTCGCCTCTTGAGGTGACACCTCTTGCGAAATCATGGTGAAGTGAACTTTACTGTCTTTACCACCAATCACATCAAGTAATGACACGTTGGATTCGTCCCAAACCAGTAAGTTCTGTTGTTTTTTACCTTCGGCGGATTCAGGAGAGAAAATTTGCCACTTCTTACCATCCCAAACTTGCAGCATTTGTTGACTTGACTGACGACGACGGCCATCTTCAAGTTCAATTACCCCAACGACTTTGCTCGGCACGCCTGCGTATGCAAGTAGCTTCGAAGCTGCTTCTAACTTAGTCATACTATTGAGAATCAGTGCAGAGTTTTGGCTGTCACTGTCATTGAGGGCTTTGATAAGTTCGCGAGTAAAGGTGACATTGTCAGAAGAACGGGTGGTTGCGCGATCAACTAGAGCAATGGCGGCGGCTTCTTCAGGGCCATCAAAGGTGGGTTTGGTGATTTCTTCGGTTGGCGGTGTCGAGTTAGCTAGTGCTTGGTCATCGACAAGAAATTGAGTTTTATAATAGATGGTTTGTGGGCCTTGCGCATGGCGGATTGACCACTCGGCTCGACGTCCAGCATCAGAGTCTACGTAAGAAACCCCATAACCTGGTGATGATGCAGACTCACCAATTAATGTGAAACCTTCTTGTGTATACGGTGCCGCTAACGAGACTTTTGCGGGCTTGCCAATGGCGTTAAATTCAACTCTGGCTTCGATATCCCAGACTTGGCGCGTTTCGCCGGGAGTCCATGGAACGCCGTATGTCTCGTGCCTAATGACACTAAGCGCAATACCTACGGCAATCAGTAAGCCTACTGATAAGTAAAATGGAATACGTGAAGTCATAAACAACCTTATTATTGTAATTGCTTTCCCTGAAAGTGTTATTCAAAAGAGATTTATTTGTTAGATGAAAGTATATATTGCTGACTTACATCCACTAAAGCAATATCTTTAATAAATTCTCTTCCTAATAGTATAGGGTGGGTCATTTGCGAGCGATCCGCCAGTGTAAATTGCGCTTTTTCATGGATTTTTCCTACACGGATCCACAATTCAATTACCGCTCTTCGTTCCATTTCATCGCTGGTAGATTGGCGAATTTTAACGTATCGAAGAACAGGCGCTTCAATCCAGCGTTTTTCTTCTTCTTTGACCTTGTCATTGACTAAATGAAATTTCACCCATTGCTTGCCATCTCGCTCAAACGCCTGAATATCCGCAGCATTTAAAGAAGACGTTGCAGCGCCAGTATCAACACGAGCGTCAAGCGTTTGCTTTAAAACATCAAGTTTTACTTTTTCAACCGAACCCAATATCACCGGACTGGATATTGACGGTACAGCAACGATAGCTGGCAGAGGCTTAGATTCATCCATCTTGTCTAATCCTGCCGCTTGATTGGTCTCAAGAACTTTAATTTGTTGGTTAAGAGCGATGATTTCAGATTCCAAACTGTCGATGTAGTCAGTTTGGTTGCTCAACTGCAGGTCGATATTGGTGAGACGATTCTCAAGACGCTGCTCAGATTTTTCGATTGCGTTGAGTGTACTTTGGTGAAGTTCTTGGTGATTGATTGTGGAACAGCCGGAAAGTAAACCGATGGCGACAAGTGGTGCCAAGCGTTTGTACATCTTAAACCCTAAAACAGTAAATAATGGAACAGGAAGTGGCATGAATTTTAGCTGATCAATAAGGGAGTATGATACTCCCTATTGTCAGAGCTACGTTAGAGTTATAAACGTCATGTCAAAACTCAATAAAGTGAGACGTATACAACACTAACAACTGATTAATTACTCGGATTATCAGCGACTAAGATTGCACGACGAGGGGCAGGGTAACCCTCGACAGTTTTACTTGGATCGTTCTGATCTAGGTACTCAGGTAATGAGTTATGTGTCATCCATTCAGTCGTGCGTTGCTCGCCAATCGTTGTGACGTTCTCATCAACAATACGTACATTTTCAAAGCCGACTTTTTCTAACCACACTTTCAATGCGCGTGCTGATGGGAAAAAGTAAACATTGCGCATTTGTGCGTAGCGATCGTGCGGAACCAGCACCGCGTTCTCATCACCTTCGATGACTAAGGTTTCTAGAATTAGCTCGCCACCAGGTACTAACTGATTCTTTAATTGGATAAGATGGTCGAGCGGCGAACGGCGGTGATACAACACACCCATGCTGAATACCGTATCAAACGCTTGCAGCTCTGGAAGCTGCTCAATACCTAACGGCAGAAGATGAGCACGTTGGTCGTGGCCCATCATTTTCCGAATCGCTTCAAACTGAACTAAGAACAGGTGTGATGGATCGATACCTACGCAAAGACGCGCACCTTCACCTAACATGCGCCACATGTGATAACCGTTGCCACAGCCAACATCAAGCACTGAGCGATTTTTTAACGGTGAAATATGCGGTAGCACTCGGTCCCATTTCCAATCAGAGCGCCACTCTGTATCAATATGAATACCATGAACATGGTAGGGACCTTTACGCCAAGGGTGGAAAGTGCGCAGCAAACTCTCAAGCTTTTTCATCTCACCAGTAGAAAGTGGCTCAGAGTTTGAAATGGTTACACTGTCTTTCAGCTCAACGTTGTCAGGCTGTCCCAAATCAATCTTTGCTAACGCTCTTAACCAACGATCAAAATCGCCGTGCTGAGCGTTTTGCCAGTCTGTCAGCTGTTGAGGCAACACATTAAGCCAAGGTTGTAGGCGTGTGTCTTGAGCAATAAGTTGGTAGAAATCTGCAAAATTGAACATGGGATTCTCTAATTTTTTAACTTAGCGATCTCTCGCCAAAGGTATATCTGGATAAAGGTGGTACTACGCTACTTGATAGCAAACATAGAGCCGAAGTTGAAACATTGGAACCAAACTTCACAACTGCTAAAGCCGATCTCTTCAAAGCGTGCTTTGTGCGTTGTGATTGAGTCTGGTCGCATGACGTTTTCGATCGCGCTACGTTTTTGGCTAATTTCAAGTTCGCTATAGCCATTGGCGCGTTTGAAGTCATGATGTAAATCGATCAACAGCTCATTGGCAGTGTCGTCTTCGAAAACATATTTCTCGGATAAGATCAAAATACCGCCCGGGCGCAAACCAGCGTATATTTTCTCAAGTAGGGCACGACGATCTTGTGGCGATAAAAACTGAAGTGTGAAGTTCAAAACCACAACAGAAGCGTCAGTGATATCGATATCACGAATGTCCGCTTCAACGACATTCACCGGTGTATCAGAGCGGTAAGCATTCACATGAAGTTTGCAGCGCTCAACCATGGCTGATGAGTTATCGACGGCAATGATTTGGCAGCCTTCTTGGGTAATGTTGCGACGCATCGAAAGCGTAGCAGCGCCCAACGAACAGCCTAAGTCATAAATTGTCGAGTGAGGCTTTGCGAAGCGTTCAGCCAGCATACCAATAGCAGAAATAATATTGCTATAACCTGGTACACTACGTTGAATCATATCTGGGAAGACTTCCGCTACGCGTTCGTCGAAGGTAAAGTCACCAATTTTGTCGATAGGTGCAGAGAATATCGTATCTTTGTTCTGCATATCATTGTTCCCCATGCGGTCTCACTCAGTCCTAAACTTGGTTCAGCCTATGGCTAAGTACAAGTTCAGACGCGATAAAAAAGGCGCGCATTTTACGTTATTTATCAAGAAATGTCATCCCGCGTGGTGATGTCGTAACTTGTGTTAAGTCAAAGCGGTTAGAGATAAAAACGGCAGCAATGAATTAGAACATGGAAATTTGCTGGTCGTCACGCAGTACAGGGATTGTGTTGAGCGGGGAAAGCGTGGTTTGCAGCGTCGCCATATGCTGGTTTAAGGCGTCATAAAGCTTAATGGCAAGCTCAGGGGCTTGGATATTATCAGGAGTATGAATCATAACGTACGGCTGTTTGCCTTGTTGAATCCACTCGACAAGTTTGTTTTTCCAAGGATTAAAGAAGCGCAAATTTTGTTCCATGTCGGGGTGACCAATAAAGCGAATCATGGGATGTTGTGCGGTGGCGATGGCATGAACGGGTACCTTAGGCTTCTTTTCATGCGCATCAATGACGGCAGGAGTATCAGGTTTAGCGGCAAAAACGGGACGACTGTCCATAATAATGCGGTCGATATTTTGTTCCATTAGCCATTGATTGAAACGTCGCTCATCATCGGACTTATTGAAAAAACCTAGATGGCGCACTTCGACCCCCAACTGCATATCACTAGGGAACCACTGACAAAACGATTGCAGTGATGCGAGATGTTCCGGTGCAAAACTGCTTGGAAGCTGAATCGTCCACATACCAATTTTCGAGTGCAGCGGTTCCATAACTTTGAGGAAGTTGGTGAGCTCTGGTCGGCATTGAGTGAGCATTTGTTCGTGGGTGATCAGCTTTGGAAGTTTGAAGGTAAAGCGAAAATCGTCTGGGGTCGCATGATTCCAGCTATTGACGGTAGCGCTACTGGGGGTCGCGTAAAAAGTGGTATTGCCTTCTACGGTATGAAATACAGACGCATAGCGCTCCAAGCGTTCATTTGGTTTGGTTCCTTTGCCATAGAACGAGTGTTGCCAGTCGCTGTGTGACCACATGGTTAACCCCAATCGCAGTTTAAGCTCACTCATCTTTTTTCCTTGCTTTCGCTTGTGCCTATGGCATTTGGTGTATCTATTGCAACGTTGAGGTAGATCGTATCAACAGGATTTGTTGATATTTTATCCATTTCAAGAGTTCTAGCGTCGCAACTGGCAATTAAACACAACAATTCTGTCAAATTAGGTCGATTTTAGACGATTTTCCGAGTATAAATGAACCTTTGTTTTTATGGGTGTAATGTAAGTTGGCTAGAGAATAGTCACTCGCCCATACTATACGTTTCATTATCACTATTGGAAATTGGGAAATTCACTATGCGTAGCCATTACTGTGGTCACCTGAACAAGTCCCTTGCAGGACAAACTGTAGAACTGTGCGGCTGGGTAAACCGTCGCCGAGATTTAGGCGGTCTTATCTTTATCGATATGCGAGATCGTGAAGGTATCGTTCAGGTAGTTGTTGATCCAGATATGGCGGATGCTTACGAAGTGGCAAACCAGCTTCGCAACGAATTCTGCATCAAGCTAACTGGTGAAGTTCGTGTTCGTCCAGAGAGTCAAGTTAACAAAGACATGGCAACTGGCGAAGTTGAAATCTTGGCGACAGGCCTTGAAATCATCAACCGTAGCGATGTATTGCCGCTAGACTTCAACCAAACCAATACTGAAGAGCAGCGCCTTAAGTATCGCTACATCGATCTTCGTCGTCCAGAAATGAGCGATCGTATTAAACTGCGCGCTAAAGCTTCAAGTTTTGTTCGTCGTTTCCTTGACGACAATGGCTTCCTAGACATTGAAACACCAGTACTAACCAAAGCGACGCCAGAAGGTGCTCGTGACTATTTAGTTCCTAGCCGTGTTCACAAAGGCTCGTTCTACGCTCTACCTCAATCACCACAGCTATTTAAGCAGCTGCTGATGATGTCTGGTTTCGACCGTTACTACCAAATCGTTAAGTGTTTCCGTGACGAAGACTTGCGTGCTGACCGTCAACCTGAATTTACTCAAATCGATATCGAAACCTCTTTCATGTCTGCCGAGCAAGTTCGTGAAGTGACAGAAAAAATGGTTCGCGATATGTGGCAAGAGCTATTGAACGTAGACCTAGGTCAGTTCCCGGTAATGCCTTTCTCTGAAGCGATTCGTCGTTTTGGTTCTGATAAGCCAGACCTACGTAACCCGCTAGAACTAGTGGACGTTGCTGACTTAGTAAAAGACGTTGAGTTTAAAGTGTTCTCAGGCCCAGCTAACGATGAGAAAGGTCGCGTAGCGGTTATTCGTGTCCCAGGTGGTGCTGCTTTAACTCGTAAACAAATCGATGACTATGCAGCCTTCGTTGGTATTTACGGCGCGAAAGGTCTTGCGTGGATGAAGGTTAATGACCGTGCGGCAGGCATGGAAGGTATCCAATCTCCAGTGGCTAAGTTCCTAAACGAAGACGTGATCAACGGTATTCTTGAGCGTACTGAAGCGGAGTCTGGTGACATCATTCTATTTGGCGCAGACAAAGCGAATACGGTTGCTGAAGCAATGGGCGCACTTCGTCTTAAGATTGGTAAAGATCTTGAGCTTACCGATGAGTCTAAATGGGCACCTCTTTGGGTTGTGGACTTCCCAATGTTCGAAGAAGACGACGAGGGTAACCTGCATGCGATGCACCACCCATTCACATCGCCTCTAGGTATGACAGCTGAAGAGCTAAAAGTGAACCCAGCATCGGCAAATTCAAATGCTTACGACATGGTTCTCAACGGCTACGAAGTGGGCGGCGGCAGTGTTCGTATCCACAACGCAGAAATGCAAGCAGCGGTATTCGAAATTCTTGGTATCGATGCAGAAGAGCAACGTGAGAAGTTCGGCTTCCTACTAGACGCACTTAAGTTTGGTACACCACCACACGCAGGTCTAGCATTCGGTCTTGACCGTCTTGTGATGCTACTTTGCGGTACGGAAAACATCCGTGACGTTATCGCGTTCCCGAAAACAACCGCAGCAGCATGTCTATTGACAGATGCCCCAAGCGCAGCAAACCCAGCAGCACTTGAAGAGCTAGCGATTGCAGTAACGGCAGCGAAAGAGAAGAAAGACTCTTAAAGTACGACGTGATTTTTTAGTTTGGTCGTACGACTTGGGTAGATTTTAAAAGCAATCACCAAAACTAAAAGCCAAGATCACAACCTACCCCAAAACTCCCGCAATAGCGGGAGTTTTTGTTTTCAAAATCTGTATAGTTATACCAACATAAAAGGTAATCCAACTTCATAGAACTCAAAGGATTTGTTATGGCAGGTCATAGTAAATGGGCGAACATTCGTCATCGGAAAGCAGCGCAAGATGCCAAGCGCGGCAAAATCTTCACTAAATTAATTCGCGAAATTGTTGTTGCCGCTAAAGAAGGTGGCGGTGAGCCTGAGAATAACCCCCGTCTTCGCGCTGCAATTGATAAAGCGCTCTCCAATAATATGACTCGTGACACCGTCAATCGTGCCGTCAGTCGTGGTGCGGGTGGAGAAGGCGATGACAACATGGAAACGGTCATCTATGAGGGTTACGGCCCCGGAGGCACCGCTGTCATGGTGGAATGCATGACCGACAATCGTAATCGAACCGTATCTGGTGTTCGCCATGCATTTTCTAAAGCAGGGGGCAACCTTGGTACTGACGGTAGTGTGAATTACCTATTCGATAAAAAGGGCGTCATCTCTTATGCACCAGGTCTCGATGAAGACGAGGTGATGGAGGTCGCGCTAGAAGGTGGTGCTGATGATATTGAAACCGCTGACGATGGGGCGATTGATGTTTACACCACGCCTGCTGACTTTGGCGCAGTGAAAGATGCGCTAGATAAGGCGGGTTATCTAGCCGCTAATGCGGAAGTCACTCTGGTACCGTCGACCAAAGCTGAGTTAGATGAGACGACCGCACCTAAACTGCTGCGTTTGATTGACGCACTTGAAGACCTTGATGATGTGCAAGAGGTCTATAACAACGGTGATATCTCTGACGAAGTTGCAGCAAGCCTTGAGTAATTAACGAGAAATCATGTCAATAATACTAGGAATTGACCCTGGATCGCGAATCACCGGATATGGTGTGATTCGTCAGCAGGGTCGTCATTTACAATACCTTGGCAGTGGCTGTATCAGAACGTCGGAAGCGGAACTACCAGGTAGACTCAAACAAATATACGCTGGCGTGAGTGAGATCATTACGCAATTTCAACCAGACGTGTTTGCCATAGAGCAGGTGTTCATGGCTAAAAATGCAGATTCAGCGCTTAAGCTTGGGCAAGCCCGTGGCAGCGCGATTGTCGCTGCCGTAAATAATGATTTGCCCGTTTACGAATACGCAGCACGTTTAATTAAACAAGCGGTTGTGGGGACGGGGGGCGCGGATAAAGCGCAAGTTCAACATATGGTAATGGCGATGCTGAAATTGCCGTCTCGACCTCAAGCCGATGCCGCAGATGCTTTAGGTGTCGCCATCTGTCATGCGAACACCAATAAAACGCTGGTGGCGTTAGCAGGTAAAGCCACAGGCACAAAAAAAGGTCGTTATCGTTAAATAAATCAATCGCCTTCAGTCAACACGACCTGTTGGCGATATCAGCGCCATAGCGATAATTTTAACGATAGACAGTCCACATTTTTAGAGCTTTTCGCCTAAAGTGCCTTGTTAAACATTTGTTGACTTCCTAATATTGGTCCGATGTGTGAATTCAAAGGACCAAATGTCCGAATAATCAAATAATAAGGAACTCCAACGGCATGTCGCACTATTTTATCAACAACTCGGATAATCTCTCACGTAATACACTCCGCAAAGCAGAAATCACCGCAGTCTTCTCAGTTATCGCTCTACTCGTGGGTATATACAGTGCGCTCAAGTGGCATTCTAATGGTCATGCATCGCTATTTATGACATCTATTGCATTGATAGTGGTTGAGATTGTTGCGTTAGCTGTCCTGCGTTTTAGCAAGATGATTACTTTGGCGCTGAATATAGGTTTCTTCGGCATGGTGCTCCATGCGGTGAATATTATTTTCCAAAGTGGTGGCATTGTTGATTCCACACAAGCGTTTTGGGCACCGTTGTTGATGGTTGCTTTCTATCTTTCTGCATCTCGTATTATGGCGTTAACGTGGAGTATCGGTATTCTTGCGGCTTCTGCAGTAATGACCTATTTGCACACCACAGGTTATTCGTTCCCGACGATTCACCTCTCAGAGTCGAAGCAGAACATCGAGATTTGGTCTGGAATGCTACTGCCGCTGTTTGTTATTTGTTTTGCGCAAAGCTTTACATCCAAACAGAAAGAGAGCGCCATTTCACGCGCTGAAAAAGCGCAAAAAGAGAGCGCGTTACAAGCAGAAAAAGCCTCTGAGGGTGAGAAGAAGCTTGATAGTATGCTACTGGCGGTTAACGAAAGTGTTCAAGAGTTAGACCAAGTGATTCATCAAGTGAACACACAGTCAACACAACTGACCAGCAACGTACAGTCACTTAGCCTTAACAGCGTCTCTCAAGCTAGCGCCGCCGAAGAAATGAGCCAGCAATTGGAACAGTTATCGTCATTCACTCAAGAGTCGGTGAACTTTATGGATCAGGTGATTACCCAAACTGATTCGATAAAACAGCAAGCGGAAAGCAGTTCAGAAATGCTTAATGCGTCAACACAAGCCATCACCAATATTGACAACAGTAACCAAAAAGTCGTGTTGGTGATTGAGCTGATTACTTCGGTTGCAGAACAAACTAACTTACTTGCGTTAAACGCAGCGATTGAGGCTGCAAGGGCTGGTGAACATGGTCGTGGTTTCGCTGTCGTAGCAGAGCAAGTTAGAGAGCTGTCATCAAAAACCAGCAACTCCGTCGATGAGATTCGCACGCTTATCAATAATAGCCAGCAAGAAATTAATTCGGGACAAAAAACCATTCAAACCACAGTCTCAGAATTGAGTAGGATGATTGAGCAGGTGCAGACCATCTCATCAGAAATTACCGAGCTTAGTGAGCTAGTCAGTCAACAGAATTTAGCCATCGGTGAATTAGACCAAGCCAGCAGTGATGTAGCTAAGTCTGTGGTTGGTAGTAAGGCTATCGCGGATGACATTCAAACCATCAGCGAGCAGCTTGGTCAACAAATCCATGAGGGCACGGAACTCTCCGAACGCCTACGCTCTGTCATGCCTTAAATTTTACTTAGAATAACTGGATACCTATCCAGTTATTCTATATCCTAAGCCCTATTGCAACTTACATGAGACATTGAACTGTGATAGGACGATTACGTGGAACTCTAATCGAAAAGCAACCGCCAGAACTGTTAATTGAAGTGGGCGGCGTTGGCTATGAAATTCAAATGCCAATGAGCTGTTTCTACGAACTACCAGAAATTGGCCAAGAAGCGATCATCTATACCCATTTTGTCGTGCGTGAAGATGCGCAACTGCTCTATGGCTTTAATAGCGTCCGTGAACGAGCTCTTTTCAGAGAAGTGATCAAAGCCAATGGTGTCGGTCCAAAACTTGGGCTGGGTATCCTATCTGGTATGTCCGCTACTCAGTTTGTTGCTTGTGTTGAACGTGAAGATATTTCGACCTTGGTGAAGCTGCCAGGTGTCGGTAAAAAAACCGCTGAGCGTCTGGTTGTAGAAATGAAAGACCGCCTCAAAGGTTGGGGTGCAGGTGACTTGTTTACTCCGGCGACTGACGCTGCGCCTGTCGACAGTATTGGTGCGATGAAAGCCGATGGTGCCGAAGAGGAGGCCGTAAGTGCACTACTGGCGTTGGGCTATAAGCCGACACAGGCATCGAAAGTGGTGTCTCAAGTAGCGAAACCAGATATGACCAGCGAAGCGCTGATTCGTGAAGCACTGCGTGCTATGGTTTAAGTGGTAGGTATTACACCCCACCTTGATTACATAAGCTGAATGAATAGCAAAGAGACAGCGTGACATGATTGAAGCCGATCGCCTAATAGCGCCCGAAAATCCTGTATTCAAAGATGAAGACGTCATTGACCGAGCAATACGTCCTAAAAAACTTGCTGACTATGAAGGTCAAGAGCATGTGAGCGACCAGATGGAGATTTTCATCAAAGCGGCACAACTACGCAGTGAGGCGCTTGATCACCTGTTAATATTTGGACCTCCTGGCCTAGGTAAAACAACCTTAGCCAATATCGTTGCTAACGAAATGGAAGTGAATATTCGCACCACATCGGGTCCGGTACTTGAGAAAGCTGGGGACTTGGCGGCACTTTTGACCAACCTCGAAGAAAATGACGTGTTGTTCATTGACGAAATACATCGTCTTAGCCCGATGGTTGAAGAGGTGTTATATCCGGCTATGGAAGATTACCAACTGGATATCATGATCGGTGAAGGCCCTGCGGCGCGCTCTATCAAGATTGATTTGCCCCCCTTTACCTTGATTGGTGCGACAACCAGAGCGGGTTCATTAACATCTCCGCTTCGAGATCGTTTCGGTATTGTTCAGCGTTTGGAGTACTACAAAATAGCCGATCTGCAAAAGATCGTTCAGCGTAGTGCTTCCTGCCTAGGCTTGTCGATGGAACCGGATGGGGCGTTAGAGATCGCCCGTCGCGCCCGAGGTACACCTCGTATCGCCAACCGATTGTTGCGACGCGTACGAGATTATGCAGAAGTGAAAGGTAATGGTCATATTTGTTCTGATATTGCTGACAAAGCGCTAAACATGTTAGACGTTGATCATCAAGGCTTTGATTACATGGATAGAAAACTTCTGTTGGCTATTATGGAAAAGTTTGCTGGTGGTCCTGTAGGACTTGATAACTTAGCGGCAGCCATTGGCGAAGAGAAAGACACCATCGAAGATGTTATCGAGCCGTATTTGATTCAACAAGGCTATTTGCAGCGAACACCTCGAGGTCGTATTGCTTCCGATAGGGCGTATTTACATTTTGGTATTGATAAACATTGATAATTACCACACTTACTGTAGATAGTTACTAATGGCGAATAATAATTAAGCTGCATTATTGTAAATTTATATTGCAAATATGTGGCTTTTTTTTATTTGTTATATCAATAACTTTGTGTGATTTGAAATCCATATTTGTTTCATATAACTAACATTTCACGCTATAATCCCTTGCTACCAAAGGGGTATTCTCGATTGTTCCTTTCCCTCATACTTCAGTTAATTTGCTTACCTACATTCATTAAAATTGATCTCCATCAATGTGATTAAGGATTGCACAGTTCACTCCTTGTGTTTGTTGATGTAAATCAAAGCAACGCTGTAAATAAATCTTTTGAAACCGACTCAATTTCCCAGTAATATTAGCGCCAGCTACATTAGCGCAAGCTTAACAATTAACTAACCATTGAGGTACATTTTTGCAACAAGGATTGCGATTTGCTCAACAAGTTTAATGTCTATTAAACAAAGTCCTTGGAGCTAAATGTAGAAAGTGTCGTTCAGCTGACACAAAAGGAGTTACCATGATAGACGTTGTTGATCTGTCGAGACTGCAATTCGCACTCACGGCAATGTATCACTTCTTGTTCGTTCCATTGACTCTCGGTATGGCTTTCTTACTAGCCATTATGGAGTCCCTCTACGTAATGACCAATAAGCAAATCTACAAGGACATGACCAAGTTCTGGGGTAAGCTGTTTGGTATTAACTTCGCTCTAGGTGTTGCCACTGGTCTAACGATGGAATTCCAGTTTGGTACCAACTGGTCTTACTATTCTCACTATGTTGGTGACATATTCGGTGCTCCGCTTGCTATTGAAGCCCTCGTAGCCTTCTTCCTCGAATCCACCTTTGTCGGACTCTTCTTCTTCGGATGGGATAGGCTTTCAAAACGTCAACACTTGGCTGTTACGTGGTTAGTAGCACTTGGTTCGAACTTCTCTGCACTATGGATCCTAGTTGCAAACGGTTGGATGCAACATCCAGTGGGCGCTGAGTTCAATTTCGAAACCATGCGTATGGAAATGGTGAGCTTTGCTGAGGTGGTACTCAACCCAGTAGCTCAGGTTAAGTTTGTTCATACAGTCGCATCAGGCTATACAACGGGTGCAATGTTCATCCTTGGTATCAGCTCATACTACCTACTTAAAGGCCGTGATGTTGCATTTGCTCGTCGTTCGTTTGCTATTGCAGCATCGTTCGGTATGGCATCTATCCTATCGGTCATCGTACTGGGTGATGAATCAGGTTACGAGCTGGGTGACGTTCAAAAAGTGAAACTCGCCGCTATCGAAGCAGAGTGGCACACTGAGCCAGCACCAGCTGCGTTTACCCTCTTTGGTCTTCCGAACCAAGAAAAAATGCACACGGACTACGCGGTTAAGATCCCATACGTAATGGGTATCATCGCTACGCGTTCGTTGGATACGCCAGTAACGGGTCTTCGTGATTTACGTGAAGAGCACGTTGATCGCATCCGTAACGGTATGTACGCGTACGAACTTCTTGAAAAACTTCGCGCAGGTGACCGCAGTGAAGCTAACGTTGCTGCGTTTGACGAAGTGAAAGATGACCTTGGTTATGGTCTACTTCTTAAGCGTTACACAGACAATGTTGTTGATGCTACTGAAGACCAAATCCAAGCGGCAGCGGATGATTCTATCCCTAAAGTTTGGCCGCTATTCTGGTCATTCCGTATCATGGTTGCCTGTGGCTTTGTCATGCTATTCGTATTCGGTGCCGCGTTTGTACAAACATGTCGCCAAAAAATCGAACAGAAGAGATGGATTCTCAAAGCAACGCTATTCAGCATCCCACTTCCTTGGATCGCTATCGAAGCAGGTTGGTTTGTTGCTGAATACGGACGTCAGCCGTGGGCTGTTGGTGAAATTCTACCAACTCACGTAGCCGCGTCAGCGTTAACGGTAGGCCAGCTATGGTCTTCACTGTTCGCTATTATCGCCCTCTATACTGTGTTCCTAATTGCTGAAGTTTACTTGATGGTGAAATTCGCACGTAAAGGTCCAAGTAGCTTGAAGACGGGTCGTTACCATTTCGAACAGAATGACGAAACGGTAGAGACTAAAGTTAGTCGTCAAGTAGAAGCGTAAGCAAGGAGAAAAAGAATGTTTGATTACGAAGTCTTACGACTTATTTGGTGGATTCTGATCGGCGTACTATTAGCTGGTTTTGCTATCACCGATGGATTTGATATGGGCGTAGGTGCTTTAGTGCCTATCCTAGGTAAAACGGACAGCCAACGCCGTGTAATGATCAACTCAATTGCCCCTCACTGGGATGGTAACCAAGTATGGTTGATCACAGCGGGTGGTGCGTTATTCGCAGCATGGCCATTGGTTTATGCAACGTCGTTCTCTGGTTTCTATTTTGCGATGATTGTGACGCTAGCAGCACTATGGCTACGTCCGATCGGTTTGGACTACCGCTCAAAGCTTGAAGACACTAAATGGCGTAACGTTTGGGATATCGCTATTTCAATCAGTGGTTTTGTTCCACCAATCATCTTTGGTGTGGCGTTTGGTAATTTGCTACAAGGCGTACCGTTCCAACTGAGTGAATTCATGATGCCAACGTATCACGGTTCGTTCTTTGGCCTGCTAAACCCATTCGCGCTACTTTGCGGTCTAGTGAGCTTGTTCATGATTTTGCTACAGGGCTCAACTTGGCTACAAATGAAGACCACAGGTGATGTCCATACACGTGCTCGCAACACAGCGCAGTTAATGGGTCTACTGGTTGTTGCCGCTTTCGTAGCAGCAGGTTTCTGGATTCAGAATATCGATGGTTACACGATTGTGAGCGCAATCGACGGCAATGCTGCATCGAACCCACTCAATAAAGAAGTGGTTCGTGAGGCGGGTGCGTGGATGGCGAACTTTGAGAAATACCCACTACTTTGGATTGCTCCAGCGTTAGGCGTGGTAATGCCACTACTAGCAGTACTAGCGTCTCGTTTAGAAAAATGTGCTGTGTCGTTCATTGCGTCTTCTCTAGCGAACGGTGGCATCATCTTTACGGCTGGTTTTGCAATGTTCCCATTCGTAATGCCAAGTAGCCTGAACCCGAACCATAGCTTGACTATGTGGGATGCAACGTCAAGTGAGTTGACACTGAACCTGATGACGGCAGTAGCGTTCGTGATGGTTCCAGTAATTCTTAGCTACACAGCTTGGACTTACTACAAGATGTTCGGTCGTCTTGACGACAAGTTTATCGAAGAAAACAAAAATTCACTTTACTAAGGAGCATTGGATATGTGGTATTTCGCTTGGATTTTAGGTGTATTACTTGCGTGTGCATTTGGCATCATCAACGCTCTTTGGCTAGAGCACAGTGAGATGATGGACAAAGACAGTGAGTAAGCTTAACCAACAGTTAGAGCAACTCCACAAACCAGTAGATAAGACGCTGTTGCGCGTCTTATCCCTGATACTCGGCTTTGTTAATGTCGGTTTGTTTATGTGGAATCCAGACCAATACGCTGACGCCATTGGTGGCTTTTCGCCAGTCCTAGGGTTGTTATTTGTATTGTCTGTGTGTGCCAGCATGGTATTTGGAGTCGGATTCCGACCGAGATTCTGGCTCTGGCAAGCGGTGTTCAGTCCGTACTTGTCACTAACTGTGTTGAGTTACCTAACGTTAATGTACGTTATCTAAACAAAACCCGAGCTTTGCTCGGTTTTTTTACCTTTTGAAACAAACAAACGTTCGAAACTGCCAATTACTTCATCAGTTGAGTGTAAATTTTGGCACTTTATTCAAAATTTTTTGTCAGCTCTGATAACAAACACAATCACTTGCGTTATATTAGACCGCAGTATTCATTAGGAAGTTACCAGTTTGTCTCAGTTATCACCGTATTTCGAATTCCCCGTCACCGTCTATTATGAAGATACCGACGCAGGGGGCGTGGTCTACCATTCGAATTATCTCAATTTCTTTGAACGCGCAAGAACCGAGTTGCTTCGTAGCAGAAACGTACACCAACGTCAGCTGCTTGAACAACAAGTTGGCTTCGTCGTTCGTCATATCGATATTGATTTTATCCGCGGAGCACGACTAGATGACCACCTCACAGTGAAGACACATATTTCTGAATTCAAACGAGCGTCATTAACATTTCAACAAGAAATTGTTGATGAGCAAAATGTGACAATTGCCAAGGCTCTCGTTAAAGTGGCATGTATCGATAATATAAAAATGAAGCCGAAGGCTTTTCCTTCGACTACCTTATTGGAGTTAAAAAACAGTGACGGCTGATATTTCGTTTGTGGACCTCATTCTAGAGGCAAGTCTACTGGTTCAATTGGTAATGTTGATTCTGCTTGGGATGTCAGTCGTATCTTGGGCGATGATCATCAAACGCAGTAAGGTACTAAAACAGGCAACTAAAGACTCAGACGAGTTTGAAGATAAGTTCTGGTCAGGTGCCGATCTTTCGCAGATCTACCAAGATGTGAAAAAAAGAAAAGACGACCTTTCTGGTACCGAGGAGATTTTCTATAGCGGCTTCACTGAGTTTTTAAGACTTCGTAAATCTAACGCAGAATCGCCAGCGTTCATTATGGAAGGAACGGGGCGTTCGATGCGTGTCGCGGTGTCTCGCGAAGTAGAGGATCTTGAAACGAACCTACCATTTTTAGCAACCGTTGGTTCTATCTCTCCGTATATCGGTCTGTTTGGTACCGTGTGGGGTATTATGCATGCGTTTATTGCCCTGGGTGAGGTAAAACAAGCCACACTAGCGATGGTCGCTCCTGGTATCGCCGAAGCATTGATTGCAACGGCAATGGGTCTGTTTGCCGCTATCCCTGCGGTAATGGCTTATAACCGACTCAGCAATAAAGTGGGCAAATTAGAGCATAACTACGCGACCTTTTCAGAAGAGTTCCACAGTATCCTGCACAGACAAGCAATGGCGAGTAGGGAACAGTAATGGCTGGCTACCAACCAAAGAAACGTAAGCTGACATGTGAAATTAACGTCGTGCCTTATATCGACGTTATGCTAGTTCTACTAATTATCTTTATGGTGACCTCACCTTTTGTTACTCAAGGTGTGGATGTAGAGCTACCAAAAACGTCCACCGCTAAACCAGCAACGGAATTAGCCGGCGATAGTGACGCAAGTTTTATCATTGTTGAAGTCGACCGCGATGGTAATTTTGGTTTGAGTGTGAATAACGAAGACATGCAACGAGGTCTAAGCTTACAAGATATTATTGTTCGCGTTAGAGCAGAGCTTTCGCTTAATCCAAATTCGCCAGTCGCAGTAGGCGGCGATGCAGCTACCCCTTACGCAGAGGTAGTGTTGTTGTTAGATGAGTTAAGTCAGGCCGGTATTCCAAAAGTGGGCCTACTAACCGATATCAGGGAATAGTCATCGCAACGGTATGAAAAGCAATAAGAAGAATAACTCAAGCTACGGAAAGCCAATAGCGATCTCTTTGTTTGCTCACTTGATGCTGGTTGTTGCTTTATTGTGGGGGACAGACTTCACAATGAATAAAGCGGAACCAACAGGCATGGTGCAAGCGGTGGTCATCGACCCTGCTAGAGTGCGTCAACAAGCACAAGAGATTCGTAAACAGCGCGAAACCGCGGCGAAAAAAGAACAAGATCGCTTGGATAAATTACGTCGTGAAAGTGAACAGCTGGAACGTAATCGTAAAGCGGAAGAAGAGCGTATTCGTAAGCTGAAACAGCAACAAGCGAAAGATGCTCAAGCCGCACGTGAGGCAGAGAAACGCCGCGAAGTCGAAAGACAACGCGCTGCTAAAGCCGAAGCCGAGCGTAAAGCCAAAGAAGAAGCCGTTCGTGTTGCTGAGCAGCAGCGAATTGCTAAAGAAGCGGCGATTGCTAAAGCGGAGAAGGAGCGTTTAGAGAAAGAACAAGCGCTCAAAGAAGCACAGCAAAAAGCTCAGCGTGAGAAAGAAGCGGCCGAGCGTGCCGAAAAAGAAAGAGTAGCGCGAGAGAAGGCCGCCGAAGAAGCACAGCAAAAAGCTCAGCGTGAGAAAGAAGCCGCCGAGCGTGCAGAAAAAGAACGCATTGCTAAAGAGAAAGCCGCGAAAGAGGCTGCAGAGAAAGCCAGAATAGAGAAAGAGCGTTTGCAGCAACTTGAGCGTGAACGCAAGGAGCAAGAAGCGGCTCTCGATAACATCTTCTCTGGCCTTGAAAGTGAAGCCGCACTGAATACCAGTGCGCGTTCAAAACACGTTGCATCAGAAGTGCAACGTATGGGCGCAATCTACACTCAGTTGATTCAACAAAAGCTGCTGTTAGAGGACAGCTTTCGGGGAAAGCAATGTCGAGTTAACTTGAAACTGATACCTGCGGGTAACGGTGCTATCGCCGGTCAAGTTGCCGTACTCGATGGAGATAGCAGACTTTGTGCCGCGACAAAACGTGCGATAGCTCAGGTTGGTACCTTCCCGCTTTCAAAAGAAGCGGATGTGAACCAACAACTTAAGAACATTAATCTGACCGTAGTTCCAGAGTAAAAAGGAAGACCTTGTGATTAAGCGAATACTATTAGGAATGGCATTAGTGCTGAGCTTCGCTGCTCAGACTGCAAATGCCGCTTTAGAACTTGTCATTACCGACGGTATTGATTCCGCAAGACCTATCGCCATTGTCCCATTTAAGTGGGAAGGTGAGGGAAAACTTCCTCATGATGTTTCGGCTGTGATTGCATCAGACTTACAACGAAGTGGTAAGTTTAGTCCTGTAGCAACCAGCAAAATGCCGCAAACGCCTTACGATGCGTCAGACATAAACTTCGAGGCGTGGACATCAATTGGTGTTGATTCGTTGCTAACGGGTACCATCGCGAAAAACGCAGAAGGTAACTACGAAGTGAGCTACCAACTGGTTGATGTAGTACGCGGTCAATTGACTGGGGGCAAATCAAAGGCTCTAAGTGATGATGGCCAACTGGTTCTGTCGAACGATCACGTCCTATTCAAGAAGAAAGCAACCGTTCCAGGTAATCGCCTACGTGAATATGCTCACCGCATTTCTGACCTTGTTTATGAAGAACTAACTGGTGAGCGTGGCGCATTCTTAACTCGAATTGCTTATGTCGTTGTTAATGACAAAGATCAGTACCCATATCAAATGCGTATTGCTGACTATGATGGCTATAACGAGAAGCTTGTTCTACGTTCTAAGCAGCCACTAATGTCTCCGGCTTGGTCTCCAGATGGGAAAAAACTTGCCTATGTAAGTTTCCAAAATGGACAAGCTGAAATCTTCATTATGAATATCTACACAGGTAAGCGTGAAAAGATTACGTCATTCCCACGTCACAATGGTGCGCCAAGATTTTCTCCTGATGGCAAGACGTTAGCGTTAACACTATCAAAGACTGGGCAACTGCATGTATATACGTTAAATCTTGAAACAAGAAAACTGCGTCAAATTACTAGTGGTAGGTCAAATAATACGGAACCGTTCTGGAAACCAGACGGCAAATCCCTTATTTTTACCTCGGACAGGGGTGGTAACCCTCAGATTTATGAAGTAAATTTGTCCGACGGTCAAACCAAGCGTATCACATGGCAGGGTAGACAAAACCTCGGTGGGCAGATCACCCCTGACGGTCGCTACCTCGTGATGGTAAATCGCTCGAACTCTGGATTTAATCTTGCAAAACAAGACTTAGAGACAGGTTCAGTGCAAATCCTCACGAAAACCCTGCTAGATGAGTCACCAAGCATCGCACCAAATGGTGGCATGGTGATATACAGCTCTATTTATAACAAAACTAACGTCCTTTCTATGGTCTCCATCGATGGACGATTTAAAGCTAGATTACCGGCTACAAATGGGCGTGTAAGAGCCCCAGCATGGTCACCGTTTTTATAGCAATTAAATTTTTAGGTTAAGGAAATAACAATGCAATTAAACAAAGTTTTTAAGGGGTTGCTAATCGCACTGCCAGTTCTTGCGATGACAGCATGTAGCTCAACTGATGACGCTGCGTCATCAACAGGTGCAGAAACTTCTAACCAACAACAGCAAGAAACTGTTGTTGCTACTCCAATCGATGAGAATGCACAACTTTCTGAGCAAGAGCTAAAAGAAAAAGCGCTTCGTGAAAACCAAACTATCTACTTTGCGTTCGATAACTCTACAATTGCTGGTGACTACGAAGATATGCTTGCAGCACACGCAGCATACCTAAGCAAAGACCCATCACTAAAAGTGACTATCGAAGGTCACGCTGATGAGCGCGGTACACCTGAGTACAACATCGCACTAGGCGAGCGTCGTGCACAAGCTGTAGCTAAGTATATCCAAGCTCTTGGCGTACAAGCTGACCAAATCTCTATCGTAAGCTACGGTGAAGAGAAACCACTAGTACTAGGTCAATCTGAAGACGCGTACGCGAAAAACCGTCGCGCAGTTCTAGTTTACTAATTCAATCTGCTTAAGATTGTTGAGTCGCAGCCCTTGCGCTGCGACTCATTGTTTTAAGCCACGGCAATTGAGGTAATAACCTTTATGAACAGTAACATTAAGCGCGTTGTTACGCTTACGTTACTAGCCGGCGCAGCAAGCACAGCTTACGCGACAAAAGCACCGGTTACCGACTTGAGCGCAACATCTTCCTCGGCAACTGCTGCCTCTATTTCAGCAGCCCATGCTGCAACCAATGAAACTGACGTTCAACGTTTAGAGCGCCTGCTTCAAAACCGAAACCGAGTCCAGTTGCAAATGCAGCAGCAACTTGATGATATGACGCAAGAAATTGCAACCTTACGGGGTCAGCTAGAACGCAACAGCTACGATATGGAGCAAATGTTGCAGCGTCAAAGAGAATTATTTATTGAGATCGACAAACTTCGCTCTCAAGCAAGCACGGCCGCAGTCCCAGTTCCTGTCGCAAAAGACAGTACAGCTCCTCAAGGTAAGTTCAGCACCGACGCTGATGAGCAAACCGCTTATCAAAATGCTGTAGACCTTATCCTGAAGAAGCGTGACTATGCAGGTGCTATCGAAGCATTCAAGCAATTCCAAAAAGACTATCCAAACTCAACCTTTATGCCGAACACGCATTACTGGTTAGGTCAGCTTTACTTCGCCAAACGCCAAGATTCAGAAGCAGAAAAGAGCTTTAAAGCGGTATTGGGCTTCAAAGAGTCCAACAAACGCGCAGATGCTTTAGTTAAGTTGGGCGACTTAGCCAAGCGTGGCGATAAAGCAGCAGAAGCGAAAAAGTACTACGAACAAGTGATTGCCGAGTACCCGGGTAGCTCTTCTGCCAAAGTAGCTCAGTCTAACTTGAAGTAATTAATATATTGGAGCGTGGTATTTACCTGCAATAGCCTGTCATTCCCTTGGAAAAGGGAATCTCCCGAAGCACGTAGTAGCGTGTTTTGCTGGGAATTGTTCGGATACTTTTATTACCCGGCGCGCTGGAGGAGATCCTCGTTTTCACGAGGATGACGCATCGGTTAGGTTGACGATGGCAAAGCGCGATATTGACCTAAAATAGTCCGTCATTACCATTGATAAATGGATTTCTCAAAGCGCTGTAATTACCTAAAATAATCCGTCATTCCCTTGAAAAAGGGAATCTCCCAAAGCGCGTTGTAGCGTGTTTTGCTGTGAATTGTTCGACTACTTTTATTACTCAACGCGCTGGAGGAGATCCTCGTTTTCACGAGGATGACGCATCGTTTGGGGTGGCGATGGCAAAGCGCTGTATTGACCTAAAAGAGTCCGTCATTACCATTGATAAATGGATTTCTCAAAGTACTGTATTTACCTATAATAGTCCTTCATTCCCTTGAAAAAGGGAATCTCCCAAAGCGCGTTGTAGCGTGTTTTGCTGTGAATTGTTCGACTACTTT
>NZ_OANU01000115.1 GCF_900089835.1 Vibrio thalassae
ATAACTCTCCCAGTTCATAGGTATGCGTTAGGCGCTGATATTCCGCCATTGCCCCAGGGCGGGCTCGCACTTTGTTAACAAATATGATCTAACAGCACCAAATCCATAATCATACAGCTACTTTCGCTTTAAACTTAATCGAACACCTATCAGTCGTCCGAGATACTCGATCAGATGTTAATCAGAAGCATGACCTTAAAGACGTTATGTCCTTTGTGATTAGCGTCATCACTTCTGGGTGCGAAGAATGGCGAGATCAACGTTGTAAGGCGGCTTTGTTGCCGAATTCAGCGAAAGAGTAAACGCTAGCTAAGTCGTTCGTATTTTAAACAACATACTGAGTTTCGGGCATACCTATCCCAGTTAACTTTTTGAGTACTTTGATCATGGCGTAAGCTTCACCAACTTGTGCGTTGTAATTTCGAAGCGTGAGTGAAGCGCCTAGTAATTGTTTTACGCGATACATAGCGGTCTCCAACAATGACCCTTGTGCTAACCATACTTCTGCTTCTACTTTTTGTTCGAGCCATAGAGCTTTTGGCAGCCAACTGCCAGATTGCGTGGATGCCCTTTTTCCCAGAAAGCTGCACCCTCACGCGGAGGAATTAAAGGGGCGTCGTTGAATAAATCCTGACTCTTATACACAAATTGGCAACTAGTGATCGACCTAGTAGGCGATTGGAGAAATCATGGGCTATCACTTACCTCAATATCTTTATTAGCATGTTTACACTCATTCACAATACAACCGACTGGGCTCAAGCCATGTTCGGTTACGCCCAGATCGGTGATAAGCCCTTAACAAAGCTCCTTTGATTCCTAAATTGGATTTGAAATCTCGGATTTGTACTATCATTGTTGTATAAGAAAAACAACTAACAGTAATCATTAACACTTCGTCGGTTGGATTCGGGACTAACTATCATAGGGTAGACAGAACGATGATTGAATCCAAAAAATACAGCTTCTATTTTATTTTTAAAATAGCAATGATGGCATTGGCCATACTGGCAATTGTGCTGTTCTCGTTTGTTCGAGAGTATCGAGGTGAACCAAAAGTCAACTCTATATTCGACTTCTCACATTACCCCCACACCCTTGCGCTAACCAACACCTACACGGTGCTAGAACAACCGTCTACCGAAAAATTGCAATTAGAGGCAGGGGAAACTGTCAATATTGGTTTTTATATGGCGACCCATAAAGGTGTTGACGATTGGCGTTCAGTATTAACTTATTACAATGATCACGTTGATTTCACTGCGACGGAATTTTCCATCTCGCAAAGATTAGATGCGCTCAATTTATCTAATATTGATTTGTTATTTATTATGTGGCCTGAAGATGCATTCACGACCGCTGAAATCAATGCCATGGAAACGCATTTAACCCGTGGAGCAAGAATATTTTTTATCGGTGAGCATGGTGGCTTTACACCCACAGAAAACCAACATATTACAGATGCGATCGTTGCCCTTGGTGGCAATATTTATGTCGGTACAAAATCGATTACTAACACAAAGGAACACACTCGCACTAATAACCATTTAAATAACCATCCATTGATGGCAGGTGTTAATAAGGTGCACTCCTCGACTTTTGCTGATCTATTTATTGAAGACACGATATCACAAGCCGTGGTGGTGGGGACTAATGCAGATGGTTTGGATTACATTACTGTTGCCGATCAGGCGCTATTCAATGGGCGAGTCACTGTTATAGCGGATTATAATTGGATGAATGGGCCTACAAGTGGGCCCGCCTCTCAGAATTTGTATCTCGAAAATTTGGATTTTCTGGATAATCTCGCCATCTATTCCAACCAGTTCGTTAATATCGTTGAAGACGGTGGTAGCCCGAATGCGGTGTTTTTTGCCTTCAAAACCTTAGAGCAAGTGATTTTGGGGCGTGAATCTGCGACAAATTTAAGCAAAACAGATTATGCCGATGCGGGGATCACAGGGGTTGATGACAATAACCTTGCGTATGTGAATAGAGAGCTCGCCACAGGTAATTACCGGACTACCGCTGAAATTCAAGCCATGGTCGATGGTTCCCCTGGTTATCAAAATGTAGTGGCACTGGTGTCTGGCTCAAACACAACTGTCACGCTAACGGCTGACCAACTGAATGCGATCAGTGGTGTATCGGGTGCCGATCCTAATTATGAATCCCTTTATGGTGAAGCCCTCGCTAGCGCCGCTGACGACGGACAATTTCTTGACCGCGATAATCCAACAACGACTGAAATTAACACCGTGATTGCGGCGGTCAACACCATCGCTGATGTTTCAACTGGCACGCAACCGACCAGTGCATTGACTACCACTAATTTGGAAGATGCGGGTATCACTGGCGCAACCACAACCAGCATTATGGGCATAGCGGATCAACTTGCTACCAATACGTTGACCAGCGTGACCGATATGCAAAACATGGTCACGGGCTATGTGTCTGTTGTGGATGACATAAATAACAATACTAATGGCACAGGTGTCACCGCGACGGAGTTGAATGCCATTGTTGGCGTCATAGGCGCAGAAACTACCAACGAAGCTTTTTACAGTGAAGTTTTAAATACCGCGACCTTTGTGGACAGTAACAATCCAACCCCTGCTGAAGTTCAAACTGTTGTTACTGCAGTGAATGTGATTACAGATACGATTACCAATGGTGGTAATGCTGCAAGTACCTTAGAGCAAGGAGATTTAGAGGTCGTTGGTATAACTGGCTTAAACGGTAATAATATCGATGACGTTGTTGAACAAATCGCGACGGGAGAGCTGACCACGATTGCAGACATCCAAAACGCAGTGGACGGCTTTAACGCCATTGTTGAAGATGTCGATGGCAACAGTGACGGCACATTAGCCACCGCAGCGCAAATCAATGCGCTTGCAGGCATATCGGATGCGATAGACAGTAATCAGAGCTTATACGCTGAAGCGTTGAGTAGTCTAGAGAGTCAAACCTTAACCAATCAACAAATCATTGATGCTGTATCAGCAGTGAATGATTTAGCCGATTTCATTGCCAATGGCGCGAACGCCACGGCGACGCTTGAACAAAATGAGCTTGAAGCGATGGGCGTCACTGGTCTAGATATGGTCAGTACACCCCAGATTGTCAATCAAATCGCGACGGGAGAGCTGACCACGATTGCAGCTATTCAAAGTGCAGTGGATGGTTTTAACGCCATTGTTGAAGACATCGACGGCAA
>NZ_OANU01000043.1 GCF_900089835.1 Vibrio thalassae
TCGGCCTTTGCGATTACGCTTCCGTACGCCGCTCTCAAGCTGAAGTTTTTGCCACTGGGGTAGAAAAGCCTGACAAAAGTCATCGACATGGCAAAATAAGTCCACTAATTTGTGCATAGCTGGTTCCTTGTGATAAGTCTCTCTTGGTCGAAAGATCTGATCGCAGAACCAGCTTTTAGTTCCCTTCTTTTTTATCCCGAGTTCAGGTTAGCTACCTAAAGTTAGGTCGCTTTGAAGATCCTGAGTTCGTCATTCGTCAGGCGGTGATTAATACCTCCTACCCTGGCGCGACCGCTCAGGAAGTTGCCGATGAAGTCACGGATGTGATTGAAGGCGCAGTACAAACTCTGCAAGAGTTGAAGGAAGTCAAGTCCGTCTCAAAGCAAGGCATGTCTGAAGTAACCGTTGAAATTAAACTTGAGTTCGCTAACAGCAGCGCTGAACTGCAGCAAGTCTGGGACAAACTGAGACGAAAAGTCAGCGACGCACAGCGCTTGCTGCCACCAGGTTCAGGGGCGTCTATGGTTAATGACGACTTCTCAGACGTGTATGCTCTGTTCTTTGCTGTCACCGGGGAAGGCTACACCGATAAACAGCTACAAGACTATGTCGAACAACTGCGACGAGAGCTCGTGCTGGTTGCTGGGGTTGCAAAAACCGCAACCTTGGCAGAGCGTAAAGAGACCATATTTGTTGAAGTGTCAGGTGAACGCCTGGCTAAATTTGGCCTCTCTGCCGAGCAAGTGTTTCAAGTACTGCAGAAGCAGAATTTAGTCACTGTTGCTGGCGCTATCGAGACGAAAGACATGCGCATCCCAGTGATTCCACGCTCAAACATTCATTCGTTTGATGACTTGCGCAATCTGCAAGTGGGCATTGGGCATTGGGCATTGGGCATTGGGCAAAATAATGCTGTTATGCAACTTGGCGACATTGCAACGGTAACTCGGGGCTATCAAGAGCCGTCGAGTATGCTTATGCGCTATAACGGCCAGCGTGCGGTCGGATTTGGTATTTCTAACGTCAATGGCGGCAACGTTGTTGATATGGGCGACGCGGTGAAAACAAGACTACTAGAGCTTGATAGCCAGCGACCAATTGGTATGGAGCTACACACGATCTCGATGCAGTCGGATTCCGTGCGCGCATCGGTAGCGAACTTCATCGACAACCTGATTGCTGCAGTGGTCATTGTATTTGTTGTGTTGTTGGTCTTCATGGGGCTGCGCTCTGGCGTCATTATTGGCTTTGTTCTATTGCTGACGGTTGCGGGGACGCTTTGTATCATGTTTATCGATGACATTGCCATGCAACGTATCTCTCTTGGAGCACTGATTATTGCTCTAGGTATGCTTGTCGATAATGCCATTGTGGTTACTGACGGCATCTTGGTACGACTGCAAAACAACCCAGAGCAAGATAAAGAAACGATCGTCTCTGAAGTGGTCGAAGCAACAAAATGGCCACTGCTAGGAGGCACTGTCGTAGGTATCTGTGCGTTTAGTGCGATTGGCTTATCCCCTTCAGATATGGGTGAATACGCTGGGTCACTGTTTTGGGTTATCTTGTATTCCATGCTATTGAGTTGGGTATTCGCTGTGACAGTGACGCCAACGCTGTGTTTCGACTTTTTAAAAGTCAAAGCGAGTAAACAAGGTGCTAAGCCCGGCCGCATTATGACGACCTATAAAGCGGCGCTCAATTGGGTACTAAGCCATCGTTGGATAAGTCTTGGTATGTTGCTGGCAATAATGGTGGTAGCGATATATAGCCTCAAATATGTGCCTCCTGGTTTCATGCCGGATTCACAGCGTCCGCAATTTGTTGTCGATGTATATCTACCCCAAGGTTCAGATATCTCACGCACTGAGCGTGTGGTCGCTAATATTGAACATGATGTGAAAGCAAAAAGCGGTGTGACCAATATCACCAGCTTCATTGGCGGTGGCGGTTTACGCTTTATGTTGACCTACTCTCCCGAGCCTCGTAACAGTAGTTATGGGCAGTTATTAATCGATGTTGACGACTATAAAAAAATCGCGCCATTACTTGGAGAGCTGCAAGACGAGCTGTCCGTGAAATACCCAGACGCGTCGATTAAGGTTTGGAAGTTTATGCTAGGCCGCGGGGGCGGTAAGAAAATCGAAGCTGGATTTAAGGGACCAAATAGTCAGGTACTCCGCTCTTTAGCCGAACAAGCTAAGGCGATTATGCTTGAAGACGGAAACCTCATCGCAATTCAAGACGACTGGCGCCAGCAAGTGCCGGTGTTGAGTCCGGTCTATTCGGCAGAAAAAGCGCAACGTTTTGGCTTAACAACTCAAGAAATTAACCAAGCGATTGCTCAGACGCTAAGTGGCCGCAATGTGGGTGTCTACTGTGAAGGAAACGATCTAATTCCTATTGTGGTTCGCTCTCCAGAATCAGAACGTGACCACCAGCGAGCCGTTGAGAATACAGAGGTTTATGCCTCAAACGTTAACGGTTTCATTGCAGTTAGTCATCTGGTCGATTCGGTAGACTTGGTATGGCAAGATGCGATTTTGCGCCGGATTGATAGAATGCCAACTATTTTGGTTCAAGCGGACCCAGCTCCGGGCGTCTTGACCTCTGATGCGTTCAATCAGATTCGTACCAAAATCGAAGCCATCGAATTGCCACCGGGTTATGAGTTGATTTGGTACGGTGAATACAAAGCCTCCAAAGATGCCAAGAAGGCCTTGTCATTTCTGCACCTTACGGGTTTGCTGTGATGATTTTATCGGTCATTTTTATGTTCAACGCGATACGTCAACCTCTCGTGATTTGGTTAACGGCGCCATTGGCTGTCGTCGGTGTGACCGTTGGTCTGATTGCCTTCCAGACTCCATTTGAGTTTATGGCAATTCTGGGTTTCTTAAGCTTGATAGGTATGATGGTGAAAAATGCGATTGTATTAGTAGATCAAGCTGATGTGGAGATCTCACAAGGTAAACCGCCTTACCAAGCGATTATTGATGCGGCAACCAGTCGTGCACGACCGGTTCTGCTTGGTGCACTCACTACCATCTTTGGTGTTGCTCCGCTACTTGTTGATCCTTTCTTCAAGAGTATGGCAGTCACCATCATGTTTGGCTTGCTGTTTGCTACCATTTTAACCTTGGTGGTGATTCCTCTGTTCTATGCCCTCTTCTTTGGTATTAAACCGGAGCCAAAATCACTCTAAATCACACCAAACAAAAAGGCCTCGCTAATTAGCGAGGCCTTTTCATTCACAGCGAATTACACGTCGTAAGTCGTTGAAGCAGTATTACCGCCTGTACCCGTCCAGTTTGTGTGGAAGAACTCACCACGTGGACGATCAATACGCTCATAAGTGTGAGCACCGAAGTAGTCACGTTGAGCTTGAAGTAGGTTCGCTGGTAGACGAGCCGTTGTGTAACCGTCTAGGAACGTCAGTGCAGACGTCATACATGGCATTGGGATACCCACTTCCATAGACTTAGCTGCAACTTTACGCCACGCGCCCATGCAGTTATCTAGGATGCCTTTGAAGTAAGCATCAGAACCTAGGAATGCAATTTCTGGGTTTGATTCAAATGCGTCACGAATGTTACCAAGGAATGCGCTGCGGATGATACAGCCACCACGCCACATTAGTGCAACGTTACCGTAGTTAAGATCCCAACCATTTTCGTTTGATGCTTCACGCATCAACATAAAGCCTTGCGCATAAGAGATGATTTTCGATGCAAGTAGCGCCTGACGAAGTGCATCAACCCACTCTTGCTTATCACCTTCAACTGGAGTGATGGTTTTACCAAATAGCTTCTCAGCTTCAACACGCTGGTCTTTCAATGCAGACAGACAACGAGAGAATACAGACTCAGTGATTAGCGTTAGTGGGATACCCATATCTAGCGCATTGATACCAGTCCATTTACCCGTACCTTTTTGACCCGCCGTATCTAGGATCTTTTCAACTAGTGCTTCGCCATCTTCGTCTTTATAACCAAGAATGTCAGCAGTAATTTCTACTAGGTAGCTGTCTAGTTCGGTTTTGTTCCAATCAGCAAACACCGCTTGCATTTCATCTGCAGACATACCTAGGCCGTCTTTCATGAATTGATAAGCTTCGGTAATAAGCTGCATGTCACCGTATTCGATGCCATTATGAACCATCTTAACAAAGTGACCAGCGCCGTCGTTACCAACCCAATCACAACATGGTTCGCCAGCATCCGTTTTCGCTGAGATGCCTTGGAAAATTGGCTTCACCGCTTCCCATGCTTCAGGTGCACCACCTGGCATGATTGAAGGACCAAAGCGAGCGCCTTCTTCACCACCAGACACGCCAGTACCAATGAAATGGATACCTTTTTCACGTAGCGCTGCAACGCGACGGTTAGTATCTGGGTAGTTAGTGTTGCCACCATCAATAATGATGTCACCTTTGTCCAAAAGAGGGACTAATGCGTCGATGAATGTATCAACAACGTCACCCGCACGTACCATAAGCATCACTTTACGTGGAGATTCTAGCTTCTCTACAAGCTCTTCTAGCGAGTATGCACCAACAATGTTGGTACCTTTAGCTGGGCCTTCTAAGAACTCGTCAACTTTTGCAGCAGTACGGTTGTGAGCCACTACTTTAAAGCCGTGGTCATTCATGTTTAGGATAAGGTTCTGACCCATTACGGCCAGACCAATTACACCAATATCACCTTTCATTGTTCTCTCCATCAATTCGGCAACTTACTTGCTGCTTTGAAATTTTTCGTCGAGCCAAGTTGTGCAGCTCTCCTAGCTCGACATTATTTGTGATTACAGTTCGCAGTAATCCGTATCCGTCAGGTTCTTACATGGGAAGCGCCACGCGCGACCATCATTATGCAATAAGTTATCTGACTCTTGGGGTCCCCAAGTACCACACGCATAACCGAATAAGGATTGCGGGTCTTGCTTGTGGTCCAAAATTGGTTGAACAAACTCCCAACATGCTTCAACCGCGTCGCTACGAGCAAATAGCGTAGCATCACCGTTTAGTGCATCAAGTAATAGACGTTCATAAGCTGTAAGCATCTGTGTCTCTTGCAGTGAAGCATAGTGGAAGTTCATCTTAACTTCTTTCGCATTGAAACCAGCCCCAGGCTCTTTCAAGCCAAAGCTCATTTGAATGCCCTCATCCGGCTGAATACGGATGATCAATTTGTTCTCTGGTGCATCTTTACCAAACACTGGGTGAGGCGTCTGTTTAAAGTGAATCACCACTTCCGTCACGCGTGTCGGCAATCGTTTACCTGTGCGAACATAAAAAGGAACGCCGTTCCAACGCCAGTTGTCGATAAACATCTTCAAGCCGACGTAGGTCTCTGTACGAGAATCATCCGCAACCCCATGCTCATTACGATAGCTCGGTAGGAATTGACCACGCACGTTAGATTCTGTGTACTGCCCGAGTACAAGGTTGTTACGCAGGTCTTCATCAGAAAGAGGACGCAAACACTGCAGCACTTTAACTACTTCGTTACGAATAGCGTCAGCGTTAATTTGAGCTGGAGATTCCATACCGACCATTGCTAACACTTGCAATAAGTGGTTTTGGAACATATCACGTACCGCGCCAGAACCATCATAGTAACCACCGCGCTCTTCCACACCAAGGAACTCGGCACCTGTGATCTCAACATAGTCGACATACTGGTGATTCCAAAGTGGCTCGAACATGGCATTTGAGAAACGTAAAACCAATAGGTTTTGTACCGTTTCTTTACCCAGATAATGGTCGATACGATAGATTTGATGCTCTCGGAAATGCTCGTGAATTTCTTTGTCCAATTGACGCGCAGACGCTAGGTCATAACCAAATGGTTTTTCGATGATCAAACGCTTCCAGCCATCAGCTTCATCATTGAGACCGTGAGCAGCAAGACTTGCAGGAATAATGCTATAAAGGCTTGGCGGTGTCGCCAAATAGAAAAGCGTATTACGTTGCTCGAAACCATATTGGTCAGCAACATCATCAAGGCGGGTTGCCAGTTTCGCGTAGTCTTGAGTATCAGAAGTATCAATGGCTTGATAGTGAAGATGATTACAGAAGGCTTCTAGTTTTTCAGGTTCTGTTTTTTCCATCTCCTGAAGGGAGTGTTTTAGCTTTTCTCGGTATGATTCGTCGCTGTATTGAGTGCGGCTTACACCAAGAATTGCGAAAGATTTAGGTAGCTGGTCGCTAGCATACAAATGGTAAAGTGCAGGGATCAACTTACGATAAGTAAGGTCGCCTGAAGCACCAAAAATCACGATGCTGCTGTTTTCAGGTATTACCATCTTTTTTCCTTAGACAATGGGGGCAATTGTTTAGCGGACGCAATGTTAACAGCGTGCTAGAGAAAAAGAAAATAAGTTTTACCTATCCAAAGGGTAGGCAAATTCACTCAAATGATAAGGTCTGACCACGCCTATTATAGTCAGTTTAGAGATATTAGAGGTTAGTTAGTGCTATTTCGCTCAATAAAGCGTACGGGAACCATCAAGCGAACCAAACTTGAGTCCTTTTCTTTGATTTGATTTGAAATGATTTTTACTGACTCTCTCGCAAGACGTGTAAAATCTTGGCGGAAGGTCGACAGCTCATAGCTTAGCCAAGTAGCCTGTGGAATATCATCAAAACCAATCACCTGAACATCTTCCGGGATCTTCAAATCAAACTCAAAACGGGCGATGTCCATGAAAGCCATGGCAAGATTGTCTGTCGCGCAGAACACACCTTGTGGTTTTGCCCCACTCTTCAGCAATGCACGGATCTCTTCTAGCGCGCCACCATAATCGTAGTTGGCTTCAACGACTCTTGGATTCTTACCTGTCAGCGATTTAAACTCATCGCAAAAACCATTGACACGCTCTTGGTTCGTAAAAGTAGGAACTTCACCCGTTAGATAAACGACGTCAGACAACTTGCTATCCGCAAAGCGCTGTGCGGCGATTTGCCCTGCAGAGTAGTTATCACTGATCACATAACTACTCTTAGTTCCCTCGACGACACGGGCGTATTGCACGATAGGAATATTAAACTCTTCACACTCTTCATAAAGCGCTGTGTTGAACGTAGCGGATGCGGCAATGACGCCGTCTACTCGATATTGGAAAATATTAGGAATCGAGTGTTGATTCTCACCATCAACTTGCCACGGTATTAGCACTGCTGAGTAACCAATTTTTTGCAGCTCGCTACTGATGAGCTGCAGCGTTTTCATGTGGATGGGATAATCCGCATCTGGGAAGACTAGACCGATAAGTTTAGACTGATTAGTCGTCAGACTTCGTGCGAACGCATTGGGGCGGTAGTTGAGCGCTTTTGCTGCCTCAAACACCTTTTGTTTGGTCTTCTCTGAAACAGAGCTTCCCTCAACAAAGACGCGAGATACCGTCGATTGTGAGACCCCTGCAAGTTTAGCGACATCTTTTGACGTGACCGTCTGTTTTGGAATATTCATTGATTTTGTTTAATTCATCTAGCCAGTTGCGCTAAATGTAGCATAAATTGGTACGTATGCATAAATAGAAAAGCCTTACATCGTTTAAATGTAAGGCTTTAGTGCTTAAATACCATCTAAAATGGGTTGTACCCATCAACCTCCAGCAATTACCTGTTCCCAAATTACTGAAGGTTGCGGGAACAAACCACTAGAAGTAGTAACGAATACCCGCAGAGAATTGGTTATCGCGGTTATCATAGTGGTCTTGAACGTATTGATCATTACCTTGGTCAAACTGGTATTCAGCCCAAAGAAGGAAGGTATTCTTTGTAAAGTGATATTCTAGACCTGGAATGATGGTTTGACGCTCGTAGCCACTCCCATTGTCATCTGTGCTAGTCAGATAGTTAACGTTAAGAGTTGGGCGAAGACCATTTTCAAAGTGGTAGTAGGTGTAAAGTTCTGCGCCACGCGAATCATAAAACTCAGCGTTGTCGTTTACTTCCCAGTTTGAGCCTTCGCTGTATGTCGCACCAACATAGAAACCGCCTAGTGAATAGTTCGCACCAAGCAACGCGATACGTTGAATGTCCCCATCATTGATGTTTGACGCATTCTTGATATCAGTAAGTTCATTCTGGTGATAAGCCAAACCAAGCGTTAGACCATTTTCAAAAGAGTAAGAAGTAGAAGCGCCCATACCGTTTTTCAATGTTGCTGTTGCATTGCCAGATAGAGCAACATCGTTACGTGTTGTTTGGTAAGTAAAGCCGTATTTCCAGTCTCTACCCAAGTTGTTGCGATAAGTGATGGAGTTTTCTGCACGACCCGTGCCTGATGCAATACCCCAATCAGCTAGGTTGTAATAACCAGTACCACGTGAACCATAGGTACGACCTAAGTCGGTGTACCAAGCCACATCATAGAAAGTACTCCACTGCTTAGTACCTGCAGCGATTTTACCCCATTTTTCGTGCTCTATACCTGCGTATAGAAGACGACTGTAGATGTCGTTAGCAGTCGAAGAAGAGTTATACCCCCACTCTGCGTGACCAAAGCCTTGCCAACCATTTTCAAGTTGCTTAACGCCTTTAAAACCGAAACGAGAGCTACCGCTGTTGAACTCATCAGTACGAGCTTCATACTCACCAGCGTTGTCATCAAAATTACGTGCCTTGTTTTGGTAGCGAACTTCAAAACGACCGTCAATAGTTAAAGAGTCACCATTTTCATTAGTAAAAGTGTGTGCGGCCATTGCAGAGGCAGAAGTAAGTGCAGTTAGCACTAGTACACTTAATACAGACTTTTTCATTTGCTTCCTACTTTACAGGCAATAGAAAGCCTCCGTGCCTAACAGCCCGTTAATAATAATCAGGAAAAACGATGCCACACCCTGTGGCATCGGTTGAGAGCAGGCTTGAGGTTGAGAGGACGCTCAAGCCGTATGTATTGCTCTTATAGAGAAGGGTTAAGGATACTTGAAGTACGCTCGAACACGTCTAGACCTTGCTGTTTTAGCCAGTAAGGTAGGTCGATCAGTACCCAGTTCTCAGATAGCTTGTCGCCGTCACGGTAGTAAACGTCAACGACTTGCATGTCCGCACGAACTTCACCGCCAGTCATACCTAGGAAACCACCGATTGGCGTGTTTGATAGGTTTGGCCAACCGAAGAAGCAAGAGAAACTACCTTCTGCGAAACGACATACGTGGCCGTTAAACTTCTTGTCTTTTAGGTTATTACGGAACGGCAGTTGGTGCTGCTGTTGGTAACGAGGAATTGTGTAAGACGCGCCGATACCACATGGACCGTACCAGATCATATCTTCAGACCAGCTCTTCGCTAGTACTTCTGGTGGGCACCCCATAGCACCGCTGTCGTTAAGTGCCGATAAATCGTCAACCATCTTGTTCACTAGTGCTAGTGTTGCAACTCCCTCTTCTGGCGCAGCGTCTTCGAATAGAAGACCGTCATGGTTACGTGGACCTGGGTAAGTAAAGTGCTTGCCAGTTGATGGTGGAAGTGGGTAGCAACCCGCTTGATCCATTACACCTAGTAGGTCTAGGAAAAGACCTGTTTTAGTAATTTTACCGTTCTCTACGCAGTTGAATTCAGCGTAACGGATGTTCATGATTTTGCCTGTTGGACGCATACCTAGGTATTCAGCATCGAATAGACCCATGAAGTGACCCATGCTCATAACCCAGATTTCACCTGACGTTACTTCGTTCTCACCGCCGATAAAAATATCTTGGCGACGTTGCATGCGAGTCATAGATTTCATCAAAGGAGCCCAGAAAACTTCTGCAGCAGCTTCCGCACCTTCTTGCTCACGGAATGGGTAAACACCACGCCATAGGTAATCTTTTGAAGTGTGAGCTTTTAGTACTTCAGCAACGTTTTCGTGCGTTGCGTTTTCCATTGCGTCGAAGTAATCACGTACAACGCGTTTTGCTTCTTGATATTTAGACATAATCATCTCTCTTATTAATGATGAGTCATTGTTGGAACAGGACTCGTAATTAAGTTAGGTCGTCGACAGGTATCTTCAGATACCGGAGAGAATTTACCCGTCGACTAAATTCGTTAAAAAATAAGATTCGTTAAAGACTAGGCTCTTTGATTAAGCGCTCGCTTTTTCTACTTTCTTCTCTTTATGGAACACGCCGCCTTTTAATGTCTCAGGCAATGTTAGCCATAGAAGACCTGCGATGATCCATACGATTGGTGAACCCCACATTGCCGTTTGAAGGTCGGTACGCTCTTGGATAAAGATAAGTACCATTGGTGCCCACATACCTAGGATACGACCGCCGTGGAACAATGCTGCACCGTAGCTGCGAAGGTGTGCTGGGAATAGCTCTGAGAAGTAACCACCCCATACTGCTGATGAAGACAGACCGAAGTTATAAATCAAGCCAAGAATAGCGAGCATGTTCAGGCCGCCAATGACCTTGTCACCCGGTGCGATGAAGAAGATTGACACCATGATACCGGCTAGGATAAAACCAAATGCGTTCACCTTACGACCGTACTTATCTGCTGCCCAACCCCAGAACCAAGCACCGAATAGCGAGCCAAATGCTGAGATAGAGAAGATAAGACCGATTGTTGCACCATCAAACATGCGCACTTCACGTAGATAAGTCGTTACGAAACCACCAAAGAATTGGAAACCGTAGAAGTTTAGGCCGGCAAGTAGCAAACAGGTAATTGTGATAGTGCGGTAAGGCTTACTTAGCATCTCGCCCCAAGAACCTTTCTTCGCTGTCACGTTAGAGTCTGCTGAAGCCTCAGCCTTCGCTTGCTCTTCTTCACCATAAGCAATCACTTTCTTATCACTTGGTAGAACGAAGAGCATTAACACAGCTGCCGCTAGTGGTGGCACACCGCCAACCCACATGAGGCTTTGCCATGGAGCATCGATGCTTGTGATAAATGCCGCATACGCACCCATTACCATCAAAGCGACAGAGAACATAGAAGATGCAAAGGCAGTCAACTTACCGCGCACTGTTGGAGTGAATAGACCAATCATCAATGAAACAGCAACCGTGAAGTAGCCACGCAACGATAGACCGATGATGAAACGCATTGCAGCCCATGTTGCGTAGTCGGTAAACATCATATTGATGATGGTTGCGCCACCGTTTAGTGCCGTAATAGCAATCAAGGTGTTCTTTTTACCAAACTTGGTTGCGAACCAAGCACAGCTTAATGCACCAATCAGGGCACCAACTGACTGCCATGTATAGAACTGAGCCGTATCCGACAAGCTAATTCCGTCGTACGCTTCAACGATGTAGGGGCGTACGTAGTCAATAATTACAAAGTTATAACAGTAAAAGAAGTAACCAACCAAGATAGCTAAGTAGGCAGCCACCCTTTGGATCATTGGAACTTCGCTCATGTGTTTTTTAGCGGTCATAGCCGTTAAACCCTTATTTTAATTAGGTATAGTATTTTTAATGGCGAGCACAGTGTTTCTAAACTTTATTTGACTGCCCCCGTCCTGCGAGATGAATCTTACTTTTTTTGTGGTTTAAAGATCCGTGATCCATATCAAAAACCAATGAATACGCACCCATTGTGCGAATTTTGGTGACAACGATCATACAAACGTGAAAAATTCGCCATTTCGATGTATTTATAGTCAATTTAGTCGATGAATCTCACATTTATTGACTCAGAACTGTATCATTCGCCTACAATGACGATAGAATCCACTCGAATTTGAAGCAAAATATGTTTTGGAACAATCAATAATGGTTACGTACTCAAGCCTCGTTGTAATCGCCCTATACATTACAGCAACCATATTTATCAGCTACTTAGTAAATAAGAAGCTGAAAACGGGTAGAGACTTTTCGACAGGTGGACGTCAATTCGGTTGGTTTACTGCGGGAGTTTCCATTCTCGCGACTTATATAAGTGCAATGACCTTCATTGGAATGCCAGGGTGGGTCTATGGAACAGGGATGGAAGCGATGGCGATCCACCTCAACTACCCTTTGGTGATCTTTTTTACCGTGGTGTTTTTCGTTCCTATCTTCTACAAGCTCAAACTGACTTCTATCTATGAGTATCTAGAAATGCGTTTTGGTATCTATGCCAGAACCATCAACTCAATCGTTTTTCTTGTGGTGCAATGTATCTCTGCAGGTGTGATTTTGTATGCGGTGTCATTGATTTTGGTCCAGGTTTTACCCATCACCATTACCCAAGCGATTTTGTGTATAAGCGTATTTACCGCTATCTACACCTATGCGGGCGGTATCTCGACGGTCATATGGACAGACATGCTTCAGTCGCTGATCCTAGTTATTGGTACTATCGCTATTTTCTTTATTTTAATTTTCGACATAGATAGCGGCGTGAAATCGACACCTGAGATGCTCAACGTCATTAACCTGAGTATGGATCCAAGAGTCGATACTACACTTTGGGCAGGGCTAGTCGCGGTTGCCTTTCTGCATCTCAGCGTCTACGGCACCAATCAACTGATAATCCAGCGCACTCTTGCAACCAAGTGCATTAATTCAGCCCAAAAGTCGATGCTGCTTTGCGGTTACGGGGCGTTTTTTATCTATCTACTGTTCTCCATTTTAGGTGTGCTTCTTAACTTGTTCTACGATGGTCAAGTATTTGATAACCAAAATGAAGTCATCTTAGATTTTGTGTTCAACCACACCAATCCAATTATTATCGGTTTGATCATTTCAGCATTAGCAGCTGCAGCGATGTCGACACTGGATTCAACCTACAACTCAATGGCAACCGTAGCGACATTTGATATTTATAAGCGCTTTATTAAAACCGATGCTGAAGATGCTCATTATGAAAGTACCGCGAGAAAGATGAGTTTAGTTGCAGCAGCTTCGGTGGTCGTACCGGCAATTTTGGCGGTATCCAACGAATCCGTATTAAAGACGATCGCTAGTCTGACCTCAATTTTTGTAGGTATTCGTCTAGGCTCTTTTGTGTTAGGAATAGCGTCTAAGAAAGCCAACGAAAAAGGCATTATTCTCGGAAGTATTGTTAGCATGGTTGTAGTGTTTGCTGCTAAAGGAATGAACATCGCGTGGCCGTGGTTTGCACCAATAGGGACATTGGTATTTTTGGTCGTAGGATTGACCGCTAGCTATAAATGGGGCGAAGTAACGCCCGAGCAGCTAGACTTTATTCATAAACAGAAGCACTTGATCGCTAAACCGAAAGCCAGTCATTACGGGCTATTTGCCTTCGCTGCGTTCACAGTGGTCATTTGTATATATATCCCCGACTGGCTTGGTTCAGTACTGCTGTAATAAGGTAATAGGTTATGTTGTCCATCTTCGACATTTATAAGGTTGGCGTCGGCCCATCTAGTTCTCACACTAATGGTCCAATGATTGCTGGCTATCAGTTCACTAAGTTGATCGCAGACTCTCTAGAAAATGTGGTTCGAGTTCAAGTTGATTTATACGGCTCACTCTCACTGACAGGCATCGGTCACCACACTGATCGTGCCACTATTTTAGGCTTATTGGGCAACAAACCTGACACTATTAAGATTTCGAGCGCAAATCAAGCGATGAGAAATGCTATCGAAGATGGCGTGTTACCTCTCTCAGGCACTCACCATATTCCGTTTAACTTCGAAACAGACATGCTGTTTCATGAAGACAATCTGCCTTTACACGAAAACGGAATGACCATTTCCGCATTCGATAAACAAGGTGAACGCATTGGCTTTGAGACTTACTATTCCATCGGCGGTGGCTTTATTGCCACAGAATATGAATTGCAAAACGGTAAAGACGAAGAAGACGTCAGTGTCGAATTCCCGTTTAGTAGCGCTGACGAAATGTTAGAGCTAGCAGAAGAACACGGTATGAGCCTCGGCGGCTTGGTGCTTCGCAATGAACTGGCATTCAAAGATCTTGAAGGCATCAACGCCAAAGCCGAGCAGATTTGGCGAGTCATGTTACGTTGTATGGAGCGCGGTTTCGAAACTGAAGGTATCTTGGATGGCGGTCTAAACGTCACCCGTCGTGCTCCTAATCTACTGAAAAAGCTGGAAGCAAATGCCGCCATCGAAAATGATCCGATGGAAATTATGGATTGGATCAACTTGTTTGCCTTTGCCGTAAGTGAAGAGAATGCGGCGGGCGGTCAAGTGGTCACCTCTCCAACAAACGGAGCTGCGGGCGTTATTCCAGCCGTATTAATGTACTACCATCGTTTTATTAAAGAGCTTGATACCAAACAGCTCAAAGACTTTTTAGCGGTTTCCGGAGCCATCGGTATCCTCTACAAAACCAACGCCTCCATTTCCGGTGCTGAAGTGGGCTGTCAAGGTGAGGTAGGCGTATCATCATCCATGGCAGCGGCTGGGCTAACCGCACTACGAGGTGGTAGTAACGAGCAAATGTGTATCGCGGCAGAGATTGCCATGGAGCACTCACTCGGTATGACCTGCGATCCTATCGGCGGTTTGGTTCAAGTCCCTTGTATCGAACGCAATGCCATGGGTGCAATGAAGGCAATCAATGCTTCGCGCATGGCGCTTAAGCGAACCAGTAAGTGTCTCATCTCTTTAGATAAAGTCATCGATACTATGTATCAGACAGGCAAAGATATGAATAAGAAGTACCGTGAAACCTCGCAAGGTGGATTGGCGCTAATTCATTTGGCTCCGCCTTGTGAATAAATGTGTAAGTAAACAAATAAAGGCGACTGAATGGTCGCCTTTTTTGATGAACGACTTAACGATATTACTGCGCGATTAACCAAGCTTGCTTTTTAAACTTTCCAATACAGACTTACGAATTGAGCCAAGTTTTGGGCGCTCCTCATTTGGAAACGGAATGGGGCGCATTAAACTTATCGTCTTCAAACCTAACCGAGCAGTCAGCAATCCCACACCTAGACCTTGCCCTGCTCTCGCGGAAAGTTTTTCTGCCAAGTTCATTGACAGAATATCCGCACTGGACTCGATAGCCAACTCACTGGCGCCGGCCAACGCAATGTTCATCAATACTAGCTTAAACAGTTTGAGTCTTGACCAATAACCTAACTCTACGCCGTATACCTCTGACAGTTTGTCGATCATACGGAAGTTACGCCACGCAATCAGCAGCATGTCTGCAATCGCCAATGGACTCAGCGCCACTAAAATTGCGGCTTCGCCCGATAATTTCGACACTGCCGACAAAGCTTGCTTATCTTGCTCTTTGAGCACCATGGATTGGTACATATTAAGCACTTCAGCATCGCTATGAGCGCTGTGAACACTGTTCTTCCAACGATCAAAAGCTGGGTTTTCAGGTTGTATACCCGCCTCATTGGCCAGCTTTTGACAAAATCTCTCACCCTGGCCAACACCATCGTTGGCGATCAGAGCTTCAGCATGCTCTTGCACTGAGAAATGATCTTTTAGTTTGCGAAGCTTATACAGTTCCTTGCCAAATGCGCCAATACCCAGCACAGCTACGGCGGTGATTAAGCCTGACCAACCTAAGGACAACCAATCTCCGGTATTAGCCGCCGTTACGACGTTATCTATCGCTTGCCAGCCAACTAGGCCCGCAAATGCTGTTAATAAAGTGGTGGCAATCCAACCTTTTTTACTGCTCCCTTTGACTACTCGCTCAAGCTCTAGCTCGTCCTGTTGCTCAGTGGTTTCCTGTTCAACCGGTACAAAGGTTTGTTCTGGTTCAAACAGTTTCTGACTGTTTAAATCGACTGAGGCCTCAATTTCACTGGTATCCTCAGCAAAGACTTTTCTGCCTTTGATATCACTCATCGAAGTTTATCTCCAACCAAATATTGCAGTGCTTTATCAATCCGAATATGCCCACAAGGCTCGTCAACCGCCGTCTCAAGCGGCCTGAATGAAGTAAATTCAAACTTATTGTTTTGCCAATAGTCAGCCTTAGGAAGGCGGGTTGGCACGTCGCCCGGATACAATGTCATGGTGTCATTGTCCAGAGTGGTGCCTCGTAGCGCGGCACTGCTCTCGCTCCCCTTGCCGACGAATCCTGCCTCAGTCGCTCTGATAGAAGCTACACTCATGCAGCTCATTTCGATATTTTCGAACGCTGTATCTTGCCACGCTGGATGCACCATTTGCTGTAACAAGCTCACCAGATTATTGTACTGGTCTGGCGTAACGTGATCAGCTTTTGTGGCAGCAAACAAAATCTTGTCTATTCGAGAAGAGAACAAGCGACGAAGTAAACTCGATTGTCCATAACGGAAACTCTTCATAATTTGCTGCAGTGCGTCTTTCATATCATGAAACGCTTCTGAGCCAGCCATAAGTGGCTGCAGGCAATCCACCAGCACGATCTGACGATCAAATGTCGCAAAGTGATTCTTATAGAACTGCTTTACCACTTTTGTTTGATATTCTTCGTAGCGGCGTTTAAGCATCGCATAACCGCTCGTTTTAGCGACTTTTTCTGACGGAGGCTGACACGGGAAGAATTGTAATACTGGTGCGCCTTTTAACTCACCTGGTAGAACAAAACGTCCCGGTTGCACCCAATGCAATCCGCGCTCTTTGCAGGCATACAGATATTGAGTAAAACTCTCTGAAATATCCGCAATCCGCTTTTCATTTTCTTCTCCAGCCGCGTCAAACTGCTCAAGTTTTGTCAACCAATCTTGGGCACATTCAAGGCGAATCCCCTTTAGGTTTTCAAACTGCAACTCGCTCCACTGCTCGAAAGTAAGATCCAGTAGAGGCAAATCCAGTAACCATTCCCCCGGGTAATCAATCACATCAATATACAGGGTCGACGTTTTACTTATTAAACGCTTCGCTCCTTTCGCCGGCTTGTATTTCACTGCTAAGCGTATCTCGCTCACATCACGCGTTGGCTCAGGCCAACTCGGTGGCATCGCATGCAATTGACTCATCGCATCGTCATAAGCAAAGCGTGGAACCATTAAGTTAGACTGTGGGACGCGTTTGGCACCAATCAAACGTCCATCTCTAGCACAATCTAGTAACGGTACGTTCTCATGTGTAGAGGTATGCAGCAATTGATTAACCAATGAGGTGATGAACGCCGTTTTTCCTGCTCGCGACAAACCCGTCACGGCAATTCGGACATGTGAGTCCATACTGCGATGCAGAAGATCTGATACCTCTTGACCAATTCGGCTCATTCAACGTACTCCAATAAAACGAATAGCGTAAGTTTGCACTATACGAGATTAACGAAACATGAACAAAAAACCCCTGAAAATATTCAGGGGTTTAATTATAACTCAACACGCATTCTAATCGTCTTCAATCAGTTTATAGATGACGAACAATGCAATTTCCAACAGTACCGTCAATACACAAGTCATGGTGACGTATTTTTCATTAAAGATGCTGATACCGTGCAGTATTAGGTCGTAGCCAACAAAAAATCCCACTACTAGCAGTAACGCAATTTGTAATATTTGTATAAATCGAGGCATTGTTGCTCTCTCCTTGGTTCTTTTTCTAGTATGTTTTTTAGTATACGCCTGAATTATTGATAAAAAAAAGTGAGTATGCGTTTACACACTCACTTTTTCTAAGCGGATTAAGATACTTTTTCTGCTTCCGCTATCTTAACTTTCCACGTATCCGGACCAATTTGGTGAGCATTTGCTCCACTTGAATCGACAGCAACCGTCACTGGCATGTCTTCTACTTCAAACTCGTAGATAGCCTCCATACCTAAATCTTCAAATGCCACTACTTTGGCTTTCTTAATCGCCTTCGCGACGAGGTAGGCAGCACCACCGACAGCCATTAAGTACACGGCTTTGTGCTCTTTAATAGACTCAATTGCCGCAGGACCGCGTTCTGCTTTACCAATCATGCCAGTGAGTCCGGTTTCCGACAGCATCATGTCTGTAAATTTATCCATCCGAGTCGATGTTGTAGGACCGGCTGGGCCTACTGCTTCATCGCCAACAGCGTCTACTGGACCTACGTAGTAGATGAATTTGCCTTTAAAATCGACACCTTTTGGCAACCCTTCTCCACTCTCCAACATGCCTTGAATGCGTTTATGAGCAGCATCACGACCTGTCAGAATTTTCCCAGAGAGCAATAAGGTCTCGCCGGTTTTCCACTCTTGAACGTCTTCTTTGGTGATCGTATCAAGATTTACACGGCGAGTATTTTCACCTGCTTCCCAAGTAATATCCGGCCACTCTTCCAATTTTGGTGGGGTAAGCTCGGCAGGACCCGTGCCATCAAGAGTAAAATGAACGTGACGGGTCGCCGCACAGTTTGGAATCATGCACACTGGCTTAGAAGCAGCGTGAGTCGGTGCGGTTTTGATTTTCACATCAACAACTGTGGTTAAGCCGCCTAAACCTTGCGCACCAATGCCAAGTTTGTTTACACGATTAAAGATATCAAGGCGAAGCTCTTCTTCTGCGTTAGATGGACCGCGCTCGATAAGCTCTTGAATATCGATATGCTCCATCAAAGATTCTTTTGCAAGTACCGCTGCTTTCTCAGCGGTGCCACCAATACCTATACCTAACATACCTGGTGGACACCAACCTGCCCCCATTGTCGGTAGTGTTTTCTCTACCCACTCGGCGATGTCATCCGATGGATTGAGCATGACCATCTTAGTTTTGTTTTCAGAACCGCCACCTTTCGCCGCGATTTGAATTTCAACTTTATCCCCTGGCACCATATTGATGTGAACCACCGCTGGCGTATTGTCTTTGGTGTTAATACGTTTTCCTGCAGGATCTTTTAGTACGGAGGCACGTAGTGGGTTATCAGGATTGGTATAACCTTGGCGAACCCCTTCATCGATCATCTCTTGAACGGTGAGATCCGAATCCCATTGAACATTCATACCAATGTTCACAAAACAGGTTACGATGCCAGTATCTTGGCAAATGGGTCGATGACCTTCTGCCGACATACGCGAGTTAATCAAAATTTGTGCGATGGCATCTTTTGCCGCTTGGCTTTCTTCCTTTTGATAAGCTTTATCTAGGGCTTGGACAAAGTCGAGGGGATGGTAATACGAGATGTATTGCAATGCATCAGCAACGCTGCTGATCACATCTTCTTTACGAATAACCGCCATTGAATACCTCTTTATAATTTTTAGCTTCCAGAATGACGAACTTTTCAGCCCTGTACCACGCCTTAACCCGTAGTATTTTCAGGGGTAATTGTCCGACTTTTTATTGTGAAAATATGATACTCTTGCTTTCCACTATGCGCCATGAGTGCGACAACGTTTCTGTCACAATTTAAGCAAATGAACACAAAAGAAAGACTATCTATTCAATTCGTTGACCTTCCCTATTACCAAGACCTTGCTCGAGACAAGTTTACCAAGATCGAGCATCTCCCGTGGTCAATGTTACTAAAGTCCTCAGATAGCGATCATGAGAACAATCGCTTTGATATTTTGGTCGCACAGCCAGTTGCAACTGTCGAAACCTTTGGGGCCACCACTACAATTACTGTGGCAGACAAAGTGACAAAAAGTGCACAGGACCCGTTTGCTATCGTCAATGATTTGATAGAAACCTTGATTGGCTATAGAGAAGATTCAACTATTTGGCCTTTTATTGGCGGTGCTGTAGGTTACTTTGCCTATGACCTAGGACGTCGAGTCGAGCGATTACCGACAAAAGCGCAAAACGATATTTTAGCGGCCGATATGGCTGTTGGCATATTCGATTGGGCATTAGTTGTCGACCATAAACAACAACGCGCAGTCATCATTGGCAATAACCCAGAGATGAATAAGCAGTGGTTAGATCGCCAAGTTCACCATGAGGACGAGCCGTTTCGCTTGTCATCGAATTGGCAATCCAATATGACCAAACAACAGTACCAAGACAAATTTACTTCGGTACAAAATTACCTCTCTGCGGGCGATTGCTATCAGATTAATTTAGCGCAGCGACACCAAGCTCAATATCAAGGTAGTGAGTGGCAAGCCTTTAATCTACTGGATAACCAGAATCAAGCACCGTTTAGTGCTTTTATTCGAACTAGTGATAGCGCGATCATCAGTGTTTCCCCCGAGCGTTTCTTACAGCTCAATAAAAACGGTATTGAAACCAAACCAATTAAAGGGACTCGACCGAGATCAGCGGATGCGGAGCAAGATAAAGCGTACGCAGAAGAGCTAAAAGCGGCGACCAAAGATCAGGCAGAAAATTTGATGATTGTGGATTTACTTCGCAATGATATCGGACGAGTGGCGACGCCGGGCAGCGTTAAAGTACCGAAACTTTTTGATATCGAAAGCTTCCCTGCCGTTCATCATTTGGTCAGTACTGTCACGGGTGAGTTAGCTCAAGAATACAACGCTACCGACCTTCTTAGGGCCTGTTTCCCTGGAGGTTCAATAACTGGCGCCCCCAAAATACGAGCGATGGAAATCATTGAGGAACTAGAACCTCATACTCGCAGTGTGTATTGCGGTAGCATTGGCTATATCAGCACTCATGGTGTTATGGACACAAGCATTACCATCAGAACGCTCATTGCAAAACAAGGTCAAATTTACGCATGGGCTGGCGGTGGCATCGTCGCGGATAGTGAATGTGATGCAGAGTATCAAGAAACCTTCGACAAATTAGGCAAGATTTTGCCCGTACTTGGCAGCCTGTAATCAACGCGCTTCTAAGCCGGAACTTGGCCCCATTTAGACAGAGTGAGGGTCAGGTCTTTTGCGGTATAAGGTTTGGATAAGATGTCATCCATACCGACGTCATAGCAAGTTTGCCGTTCTTCCCGTGTTGTCCCTGCGGTGAGCGCTACGATGGGTTTGGCATAGCTTGCATCTCGAAGTCGTTTCGTGGCTTCAAATCCATCCATCACCGGCATTCGGCAATCCATAAAAATAATATCGTATTGCTGTTTAGTGGCATGTTCAACGGCTTCAAGGCCATTGACAGCAAGATCAGGGACAATCCCAACTTTACTTAACATCTTAGTGATCACAACCTGATTCATTTTAATATCATCGACCACCAGCACTTTTAAAGCAGAGAAATCTTTGGCAACAGGATCATGATGACTTGTCACCGGCACACCATCATTAACTTCTACAACCTCAAGTGGCAGAAAACCAGAGAATATGGTTCCGCTTCCTAGCTCGCTGGTCAGTGAAATCGACCCACCCATCAACTCCACCAACCTTTTACAAATCGCTAAACCTAATCCGGTGCCTTCATAATTTCGAGAGCTTGAACGGTCGGCTTGAGTGAACGGTTGAAACAACTTTGTTTGAGCAGATTGACTAATACCAATCCCAGTGTCTTGGACAGAAAAGCCAATCCCATCGACTTGTGAAGTCAATGTAACGGTAACACAGCCTGCATCGGTAAACTTGATAGCATTGCCGATGAGATTGACAAAGATTTGTGTGATACGTTCTAGATCGCCTGTCAAGCTTTTGTTTTCAAGCCCATCGGCAACGATACTGAATCCTATCTGCTTTTCTGCTGCTTTGTTCTCGAAAATACTGCATAGCGTAGACTGAAGACTGCTCCATTTAAACGTCGACTCAATCAGTTCTAGCATGCCAGCATCGATCTTACTGAAATCGAGTAGATCATTGATGATCGACCTAAGAAGCTGACCCGATTGACTTAAGTTACTATGAAGCTCCTGCTGTACTCCTTGTAAGTTGGTATCCGCCAACAGCTCGACACTTCCTAGTAACCCGTTCAGAGGGGTGCGGAGTTCGTGATTGATCATGGCAAGAAACTCGCGAGTCGAACGCTCGGAAGCCTCTGCACGCTCTTTCGATTTCACCAGCCTTAAATTGATAAGTTGACGAGTAATCGAACTAGATAACAGCTCACACACTAATGACATTTGGCTTTCAATGAAGGTTAAATCGAAATCTTCACCCGCTAGCCCTACGATGAGCTTTCCGACGTTTTTCTGTTCAACCTGAATTGGGATAGATGCCTGAAGAATGCCAGTATTCTCGTCAGAATCGATCATTCTGGGTGATTCGAAGTGGCTGTTTTTGAGTGTCGGGATCAGATTATCTGTGAGTTCAATACAATAACAAATATCAGCTGCCGCTTCGGTTAACTGCTTTACTAAATCGGTTAGCAATACGTCATCAAGATTACTGCGAAGAAACGTTCTACCAAACTGGATTAAAATACGCTCTACTTGCTGCTGAAATTCGAGGCGTTTGAAGCTTGCTTCTGAGCGTTGCTCCACTTGTTTCAACGCAACCTCTAGCTGCTGATTAGCGTTAAACAATTCCAAGCTTTTGGCTTCAAGTAAACTCTCAGCCGCTTTTCTGGCTGCTATTTCACGTTTGAGTTTTCTTTCAATCGCCGCACTACTCGTCATAGTTACTTCACACTATCGATAAACTAAACCTGACCACGCTGCCATCGTCTGTTTGAGGATACATTTTCACCTCTATCGCTTCCCCGAAGTGGGTGGCACAGCCTTCTATTAAACCTAAGCATACGTTAGACATGCATCGTGCGCTTTGATAGTCCATGACCATTTCTGTTTCCGTCTCACTAATGAAATGAAACTTCGGAGGTTGTGCGTCTGCATACAGCTTTTTAACCTCCACATGGATGTAATCCTCTACATGACGAATAAATTGGAAAGTTGATGTACTTTCTCCAATACTGGCGCTTGCAGGAATGGAGGCCAACAAAGCTTTGAACGCACTCTGTCCAAACACCTGTTGCAGCGTATCAGGAGCAATACCTGTCTTTTTACTCAAATTGACTATGAGTTTAACAAAATCGCGATGATCATAGCTTCCTACTGCGGTATAAATGCCTTCATCGCCAGACATCTCTAACACTTCATCGAGCACTTCCAAACCAAATTTTTCTTCAACCAGCTCCATAAACTCAGTAAAAATGATTCCTTTCATCGCCCATCCCCCCCAAGGGTTAACCGTTCAACGCTTTTTTTACTAGGTACTAGTCGTATTAACGACTCCCTTGAATATCCGTACCTGTCATTAAGTTCTAGAACAATATTGATACTAATTACAAATTAATACGTGTGTACAATCAAGAACCTAGTTAAATAGTTATCGATGAAAAGCCGAATGTGCCGTCCTCAAAGCATAACGTTAAGTTCAACTGGGTTTGCGTTTGATTCTTTACCGACCATAACGTAAGACTATGCATATCGTTGGCTATAACCAAGCCGTCATTGCAGTTAACATCGATATGTTCAATGCGTTTGCGAACCCGTCGGCTTAACAGCGCTTTGATTTCAGAGGTCGATATTGCCCAATAGTGTCCGCAGTGTGCTTGAATGCAGCAATCAAAAATTAAGTTAGGCATAAACACCAAATCAAAGGTTATGTATCCTTCATAGCAGGCGTTCGCCCCCCCAGATAAAGACAGCTTTCCAAGCCCTTTACTGCGATTGACAGAAGACAGAGTTAAGTCTCCTTCACTTTCCGATTTTATCTGAACTAAATCAGAATGCTCAAAGGTCAATCGTTCTATAGAAATGGTTCTCTGATGAACGATCGAGGACGCTATCAGGTCCTGTTTATTAACTTCAATATCGCACCATTTGTTCGATGCCATTAAACTTGCTTGAATCGAAATACTCTTGGAATGTGGGATGAAAAGACCAATAGCAATGGTTTCTACCGCATCGGTCAGCAAGTAAATATAGCCTTGTGAGTCACCGTCAGCGTGACGAAAAGAGCCATTCTGTAAACGTGTCAAAAAACTCTGACTAGAGAATGAATATACGTTGTCAGCATAAACGATAGGACTTTCAAACTGGTGAGGAGAGCCGATCAGGTCGACCTGATCCAATGTATTCCTGCGGCAAGCCTTGATGTCTGTTTTTACAATAACCTCGCTGAGCAAAGTAAAATGAAGTGTAAGTGCCAGTTCAAACGTCGTTGTACTTTCAGGCTCTATTACTTGAATCACTAGGTCACAGCACAGATTGTCAGTAGTAGAGGGCTTGTCTGTATAGGGGGCGGAGATAAAGCAAAATTCTTTAGTAAGCTTGCAGTGATAATAAGGAGTGGCTGTGAAGAGGTTATATATTGACAGAGTCTTTGGTGCGCTCGCTCTGTTTTGGCTCTCCATAACTCGCTTAATAGCCAATTGCTTCAACGCATGCCGACTGATGACCACCGTTCCGTCAGAAAGAATCGAATATCCTACAGGACTACTAATAGATTGAGTTATGTGAAACCGTTCTGGTACTGTCATGGGAGGTTCAGACAACAGGTGACATTCCACTCGTAAAGGCACACCTTCAATCAGGCATCGCAGTTCCAATAGACCGCTGAACTCCCCTGATGGTAGATAGGCGTATATGCCGTAGCCGTAATCTCTAAACACCCCAATTCCGCTGTCACAAAGCACTTGTTCTGGAACTAAACCATTAAGCTTTTCGATTCGCTCGACTAAAGCATCTCTCGAAAACACCAGTAAACCTGATGAGAACTGAACGATTTGATGCCGATAACTACCTACACTCATCATACACCCTATACGTCTGGATAAACTTTGTGTCGCTTGGTATCAGAAGCGTACTCAAGAACCTTGCGCACTTGACTGGAGGACAACGGGCGATAGAAGAAATAGCCCTGAATATAGTCAACATCAATGGATTTTAATGTCTCGAGTTCTGAGACTTTTTCTACGCCTTCTGCCACTACCTTGATGTTTAAGTCATGGGAAAGCTGGCGAAGCATATTGACCGCAAAGTACTTTTGCTTAACCTCATTGATATTGGTAATAAATTGGCGGTCAATTTTAAGTTCATCAAAATGAAAGTCATTAAAATAAGAAAACGACGAACTGCCTGTTCCAAAATCATCCACGGCTATTTTGATGCCTGCAGCGCGTATCTTTTCCAATAGATTGGTATTGTTAGCGTTATTCTCAAAGTAGGCGGTTTCTGTGATTTCTATGGTGACAGCGTTATTCGCCACCGGCGAGCGATTAATCAGTTCAAACAAGTCTGCCAAATGAATCGAGGGTTTCCCAGATTCTGCAATCGAACAGTTTAGTGACAGCGAAAGCGTATTCGATACGCTCGCATTAATGTCGATAAACTCTTTGATAGCTTTTTCCGCAACCAAAAGATCAAGCGCAGAAATGAGCTGCAAATCTTCAGCGAGATGAATCATCTCTTGAACCGTATAAGATATCTTTTGAAAGCGGAAACGACACAAGGCTTCGAGTTTAACAATCTCTCCACTATGAGTATCAACTATCGGTTGGAAGTTTACGTCGATGGACTTATTGCGAATAGCATCGATCAATAGTTGTTCTAAACGCTTTCTACGAATATTGCCTTGAACCAATTTTTCATCGTAAAAATTGACACTGCCTTGGCTCGAATCATGGATAAACATCGCCTGAACAGACTGAGAAATCACCTCATCAATACCGCAACCATTGAAGCCATGAAGTGCGACACCCACTTGTCCGTTAGCGATATCATTCACTAGATGTTTGTCAAGGTACTTTCTTATCCCTTTAAAAAACTGCTTGATAGACAGGTTAATAGTTGTCAGATCTTTGGCATCAATTTGCCGAATTTTGAGCAGAGCGATAAACGTATTGCGCCCTAGATATCCGAAGCTCGCCTTATCATGGCATGACTTCAATGCACACAGCACCTTAGCGCGAGACTCCTGCTCCAACTCACTATAAAAATGTGGCTTAAAACTTATAACAAGGTATGTACCATCTTTTTTGGATAGTTCGCAGGCACTTTTTCTAAAGGCGGCTTCATCTTGCGCAGTTTCTTGTTTGAAGTTGAGGTGAGTAGACTTATCTGAAGGCCTCTCTGTGAAGTTATCTCCAAAGAAAACGAAAACAAAAATGTGTTTTCCATCAGATAATTCTATCTTTTTCACACTGATCGTTTCTAACCGTGCATACGATTCACGCGCTCTGGTAATCACCGCACCTTGCCATCGATTAGTTTGAGAAATCATGGTCTTGAACGCTTCCATATGGACGCTATCACTTTGTATCAGCTGAATATCAGACAGATTTCTACCCAGTACACTAATTGGAGAAATATTGTGTTCGTAACAAAGCCGATTATTGGTAAATAGCACATTGTGCTCATGATTGGTAACAAGCACGCCTCGATGTGGGTCATCGAGTAAATGTTCGATCATGGAGAAAACGCTAATCTGAGCCTGAGAGCGTGTTAGTAGCTCGATACTGCCTCTCACCTTATTATCTAAAATTAGATAAATCTCAAACTTTACAATAAACAGGTCGTCTGATGTCGTTTCAAGAGCAATAGGCAGCGCTGCAGGTAAGCCATTAAACTGCACATCACGGATCAGTAGCAGTATTTGGTTTATGTAATCAATCGAAGGGGGCTGAACTGTGATTAACTTTTCCTCACAACAAAGAACCTTATTCCAAAACTCCCCTTTGGAAATTACCAAGGTAATTTTCGAGAGATCTTCAGACCAAAATGTTTTGTTTTCGTCATGCATGGTAGAAAGCATTCACGTCTCACTTTTATGGTTATATGCCAATAGCGCTTATAGACATAAACTAGTTAAAAGGAATATGAAATCAAGTTAACCTTACTCACTATTTAAAGTTGAATACTGGGAATTCCTTCCTAGCTTGTTCTCTAGAATTAGCTAGAAGGTACAACCCATGCGATACGTTTATGTCGACGACCTATACGATGCTCACTATCGGATATCCCCCCCTCTTCTAAAGCCGCTGGTAAGTGGCGATATTCCTGAAGAAGAATTGGAAATAAGGGAAATTCTGCGCTGCTGGCTAGAGACAGGGCTAACCCCATTTCAGGTGGCAACAGTCGAGAAAGCTAATTTTTGGATCCATGCTGATCAGTTCTCTCGCTTGAGCCGTACCTTGAACACCTTACTTAAACACAAGGCGTATTATTTTGCCACGAAACGTGTCGTATCGTTATGGCATCAAGGCTCCATAGAAAAGGCCTATTTGGAGTATTTACTCAACAGACACGTTGGGTTAGAAGTGAAAACGTAGTAACGCAACTTGTTTTATTGCTGTTCATCTTCAACCCATTTGCTTGTTTTATCCTTATCAATAGATGGTGGACGTTAGCCTGACTGCTACCGCAAAAAGATATGTACAACTACATAGACGATAAATTCGACAGTAAACACATCCAGTGACTTCCCAACCAAGCGACGTTTACCAACAGCGAATTGCTGCTTGAAGAAATTGAGGTCAGCGAAATAGGCACCGCTTGATATGTCTACGATTATCTAGCTTGCTTCGAAAACCATAACCTCAAATCCGATGAAAGTGCCGATGAACTTTCACTCAATGACGCGACACAGTGCACTTGGAAAACAAAAAACGCCCTGCTGTAGGTGATTAAGAACCAGACATTCAGCGCGACTTCATACCTACTCACAACGATGAAGCCTCTGACTATTAGGCACGTCTCACACTGCTATTAAACACAGTGGAAAACGACCTAAAAATACATTGATGGGTTATGGTTCAGTTTATCCAACCACCAAATTTCAGTTCGCTTTGTAACTTGTTGACTCCCTCCTGTTGAAGTTGGCGGACTCGTTCTTTAGATAAACCATACATCTCACCTAAGTTATCCAAGGTCAGCACTTCTCTACCAAACAACCCGAAACGATGAATCACAATGTCACGGTACTTCTCGGGCAGGGAGAGGACAACGCTTTCTAAGCTTTGTAGTAACTTTTCGTTGTGACACAAATCGTAGGGTTCAGGAATTGCCTCAGAGCGGCAGGTTTCCAAGCTTTGGAACTCTTTATCAATAGTATCTACGGATGAGCTGGACTCAATAAAGCCACTCATATGAATGAGGTCACTGATTTGGGTTTGAGATTTTGACGTTTTATCGGCGATTTCCTTCACCGAGGGGGGACGCTTTAGGTCGGCGATTATTTCATTGGTTTGTTTTGATAGGCGGTTTATCTCTTTAATCACGTGGACGGGCAGTCGTACCGTTCGGCCAGTGTTCATCAATGACGATTCAATACTCTCTCGAATCCACCAAACAGCATAAGTGCTAAAGCGAAAACCCTTCTCTGGTTCAAATTTATCGATAGCCTTAATAAGCCCTAAATTTCCTTCTTCGATGAGGTCGAGTATAGTGTGATTGCCCAATCCTCTTTTGGTGTAGTTTCCGGCAATTTTGACAACCAAACGTAAATTGGATTCGATCAGAACATCGCGAGCCTCTTTATCTCCACCGCGCGCCAACGTCGCATAGTGGTACTCTTGCTCCGGTGACAACAAATCAATACCCACGACATCGTGAATATATTTTGAATAGAAATCCGTACCACGCTCGTCATACTGTCGATTAAGCCTTTCTGTCCTTGTGCCCATGATTTAGCTCCTTTGTATGGCGCTGCTCCTAGCCAATTAATTATTATTGCTGTGATTCAAGTCGCAAGAATAAGCATAGACGCGTTTATGCTATGCATCAAAATTTACTGCAATCGAACAAGGCGTATCCATCCAAAATTAGTAGAGAGTGTTAGAAAACAATTTACGGTTTTTAAAGTTTACACAGAAAGCCCAGCAGAGTTTCATTTTCGATGAACTATACTATTTATGTAACTATATGAAGTTGGTAGTTAATCTACTCAAAGACATCCCAATCACTTGTTACAACCACAGGGAAGCACAATGATAGATTTTGAAGTATTGCGAAGCTACATGGATAATGACGATGATATTATCGCTGTCGTATTAATGGCTTTTCTGGAAGAGCACGAGGATGGCGCAGACAAAATCCAGACCTTGGTCAATGATCAAAATTGGAGTGAATTATTCATCACTGCTCATTCATTAAAAGGAATATTAGCGAGCTTTGGTGAGGTTAAAGCGGCAGAGAAACTTGAAATTATAGAGGGCTTAACCAGAAACGGCGATGCACCAAACGATGAGGATATTCAGTTTGTCATTCAAGAGCTCAATGTTATAAAAGGACAAATTAAAGAGTATTTGGCCTCTGCCGTTTAACCCAGTAATAAGGCTCCAATGACTAAACACGAATTTCTAGAACGATTTCAGTTACATCAATTGGTGGATTATCACACCGGATCAAAATCACGAACAGAGCACCTCGAGCGTTCATCACTCAGAGAAGCCAGTGTTCTAATTGGTTTAGTCGAAAGACCGAGTGGATTACACGTTATATTGACCAAACGAGCCAATCATTTAAAGCATCATCCTGGGCAGATCAGTTTTCCTGGAGGGAAAGTTGAGAAGGACGACCCTGATGCGACCTTCACCGCTCTAAGAGAGGCAGAAGAGGAAATTGGACTACGATATGATGAAGTATCCGTCATCGGCCATCTTCCTCGCTTGATCACGGTCACTCAGTTTTATGTAACTCCGATTCTCGCCTTCGTTGATCCTAACTATCGTCCATCTATCGATGCCAACGAAGTAGACACGCTTTTTGAGGTTCCTCTTGCGTTTCTTGTACAACCCAAAAACATGTCAGCGATGCAATTTACGGTACGAGGAAAATCACATCGGGTACTCTCAATTCCTTACAATGAACACTTCATTTGGGGCGTGACCGCACAAATTATTGAAAGTTTACAAACGCAAATGCAACCTAGCTAACAGTTGCTCAACATGAGCCAATCGATTGCTTATTTTTGCATTAGTTTTATTGGCTCTTCTCCGCTTTGTTGAGTCATAACGCAATACTTATGACTTCTACCATACTGACTAATAACCCTTTTTTAGTCAGTATGGATGAATCCTATTTTGACCCAGTTACTTTCTCAGCTTTTACATATTCAGGGGCAGGCAATCCAGTCGATTAAGGTCGATGAATCCACTCAAACTGTTGACGTTTACTGTCGTCGAGACCGACGA
>NZ_OANU01000002.1 GCF_900089835.1 Vibrio thalassae
AATCGTCGGTCTCGACGACAGTAAACGTCAACAGTTTGAGTGGATTCATCGACCTTAATCGACTGGATTGCCTGCCCCTGAATATGTAAAAGCTGAGAAAGTAACTGGGTCAAAATAGGATTCATCCATACTGACTAAAAAAGGGTTATTAGTCAGTATGGTAGAAGTCATAAGTATTGCGTTATGACTCAACAAAGCGGAGAAGAGCCGGATTACAGACCTGCTGCAGCAAACACCTGATTGACGATTTCTTGCGCTTCCGCTTCAATCAGTTTCAAGTGCTCTTCACCTTTGAAACTCTCACAGTAAATCTTGTAGATGTCTTCTGTACCTGAAGGGCGCGCTGCAAACCAACCATTCTCTGTCGTTACTTTCAGACCGCCGATTGCAGCACCGTTGCCCGGAGCATGCGTCAAACGAGCGGTAATGGCATCACCTGCTAACGTTTCTGCTGCCACCATTTCTGGAGACAGTTTCTTCAATACGTTCTTTTGCTCGGTATTAGCCACCGCTTGAATACGGTTATACTTAGACTCGCCGTGCTTAGCGGCAAGCTCTTCGTAATACTCTTGCGGGTTCTTACCTGTTACAGCGGTAATCTCGGCCGCTAGTAAACAAAGAATGATGCCGTCTTTATCCGTTGACCATGGCGTGCCGTCTTTGCGTAGGAAGGATGCACCAGCGCTCTCTTCACCGCCGAAGCCGAATTCACCATTATAAAGACCATCGACAAACCACTTAAAACCAACTGGCACTTCGCACAATGTACGGCCTAGGTCGGCAACCACACGGTCAATCAACGCACTCGATACTAGCGTCTTACCTACTGCCACATCATCACGCCATTGACTACGATGACGGTACAGGTAATCGATACATACTGCGAGATAGTGGTTAGGGTTCATCAGACCTTTTGGCGTCACAATACCGTGACGGTCATAATCTGGGTCGTTACCAAATGCTAAATCGTAGTCATCTTTAAGCGCCAGCAATCCCGCCATTGCATACGGTGATGAACAGTCCATACGAACCACGCCATCTTTGTCTAAAGACATAAACTGGAATGATGGGTCAACCGCTTCACTGACTAACGTCAGATTCAAGTTGTAGGCATTAGCAATTTGACGCCAATAATCAATGCCCGAACCACCTAGTGGATCAACACCGATTTTCAGGTTTGATTTCTGAATCGCTTCCATATCAATGACATTGACCAAATCATCAACGTACGGCTTCACAAGATCACGCTCTTGATATAGCGCTTGTGATTTTGCGATGGCAATAGGAAGACGTTTTACATCTTTCATTTCATTCGCAATGATTTCATTCGCACGATCTTCAATCGCCTGAGTAAGTTCAGCTTCTGCTGGGCCACCATGCGTTGGATTGTACTTGATGCCGCCATCTTGCGGCGGGTTATGCGATGGTGTGATAACAATACCATCCGCTTTATCCGCGTTTGCTAAGTTATGCGTAAGAATAGCGTGAGAAATGCCCGGTGTTGGGGTATAGCCGTTGTTCTCTTGAGCGATCACAGTAACGCCATTTGCCACCAGTACCTCAACAACCGTTGAGAATGCAGGCTCTGACAAAGCGTGAGTATCTTTACCCACAAAAAGTGGTCCTGTAGTACCCTTCTCTGCACGCACTTCAGCAACAGCTTGCGCAATCGCTAAGATGTGATTTTCGTTGAAGGTTGCTTTGTCAGCACAACCGCGGTGACCAGAGGTACCAAATTGCACACTTTGTGCTTGGTTACCCGCCTCGGGTTGAATCAAAAAATAATTGGAAACAAGCGCAGGAATATTATGCAGGTCTTCTTGCTGAGCCTTCTGGCCCGCGCGTGGGTGTATAGCCATAACAGACGTCCTTTCAAAATTAAGCTTAGAAAATACAAAAAACCTCATAATACTCGCTTCAATATGAACATTATGAGGTTTGAATCGAAATCTTAGATGGATGCCGTCACTTTTTCGATGAGTTCAGCGGGATAATCCATCATGGTCATCACTTGTTCCACCATCTGCCTTTTGCGACTGGTATTGGTGTTAGTAATAACCCAGAAAGGGGTGTTGGGAATTGCTTTTGGCTTAGTCGTGTTGCCGCTTTCTAATAGCGCAGCTTCGTTATTAGCAAAATAAACGCGTTTACGACCTTTAACCTGAGATGCTTCAGAGAAGCCTTCTGGATTTAAGCGATGCAGAGTTGATAGTACTAGCATAAATCTATCGATAGCTTTTTTCAGTCCAGCAAACTCATCCGAAATCAGCAACGAGCGCATTTCTTTTACTGAGTCTACCGCCTCTACTTGCGGGATCTCTTTACTAACGACGATAGTTTTCGCGGCAGCTGGTTTCTGTTCCGTTTCGGCTGCATCTACCTTTAATAAACGTCGTAAGATATCTGAAGCACTTTCGCCAATGTGGTGGGTCTGGCTTGCAATATAACGGTATAGATCCTCATCAACCTCAATTGTTTTCATTCGCTTTTCACAGTCTCTATGTTTAAACTCTGGGTGATTATAACGAGTTCCGCGATGAACCTCTACGTTAAACACATCACGAATAACAGAAAAATGTCAGCTTTATTGAACTACAAAAGAGAAGGTAAAGGCTTACCTGTCGTCCTTATCCATGGCCTGTTCGGAGACTTGAACAACCTTGGCGTCTTAGCCAGAGACCTAAAACAGGACTTCGACGTTATCAGCATCGACCTGCGTAACCATGGTCGCTCTTTCCATAGCGATGATCATAACTACACCTTGATGGCTCAAGATGTAGTGCAACTGCTTGAATCTTTAGATATCACCTCGCCTATCGTTATTGGTCACTCGATGGGCGGCAAAGTGGCTATGCGTTTGTGTGATTTTGAATACCCGGTTTCAAAACTCATTGTAATGGACATGTCTCCAGTCGAATACACCGTGCACAGGCATGACAATGTATTAGCGGGATTAGAGGCAGTAATTGCCCAAAAACCAACGTCACGCGCCGACGCTATGGCACTGATGAGCCAACATATCGAAATGGAGGGAGTGCGACAATTCCTTGGTAAATCGCTATATAAACATGGTGACTATCTTGATTGGCGCTTCAACGTTGAGAGCTTAAAACGCAACTACTTATCCATTTTGGGCTGGCAACCAATTGAGAAAAGTAATGTTCCGGTATTATTTATTAAAGGTGGCGATTCTGATTACCTTACAGCAGAGCACCAACCTTTAATACAAGCTCAATTTTCACAGGCAAAAGCGCACGTTATCGCCAATACCGGACACTGGCTTCATGCCGAAAAACCTGCTGAAGTGTTAAGAGCAATACGCAAATTCATTTAAATTTGACGTCAAACCAATACTGGACGTCGAGCACGCATTAACTTTATCCCACAACAGTGGTATAGTTCCGCGCAAGCATATTGGCATAAAGGAATACCATGCTTTACGACTACATAAACAAACTGGAATCTATCGGGTTAGATCTACTGTTTGCAGCGATCTTCTTTTTGATCGGCATGGCAATCAAAGATGTTCTCAACCAAGGTAATGTTCCTGTTTTTGGTCGACGTATTGTATGGCTTGTGCTGTTCTTAGGGTGCGCTGGTTTTGTCGCAAAAGGCATTATTCAGCTCAGCTGGGAAGGCTCAGGACTCGGCTAATGTCCCGGTTCCTTAATCCAACACAGACAATGAAAAGGTACTGAATCTATGGCAAGTGTAGGTCTATTCTTTGGTAGCGATACTGGCAACACAGAAGCTATTGCAAAGATGATCCAAAAACAATTGGGTAAACAGCTCGTTCACGTTCAAGACATTGCAAAAAGTAGCAAAGAAGATATCGATAACTTCGATCTACTGCTTTTAGGTATCCCAACTTGGTATTACGGCGAAGCTCAAGCAGATTGGGATGACTTCTTCCCAGAGCTAGAAGGCATTGACTTCTCAACTAAGCTTGTGGCTATTTTTGGCTGTGGTGATCAAGAAGACTACGCCGAATACTTCTGCGACGCTATGGGTACAGTACGTGACATCGTTGAAGCTAAAGGCGGCACTATCATTGGTTACACACCAACAGAAGGCTACGAGTTTGAAGCATCTAAAGCACTTGTTGAAGGTGATGACTCGCAATTCGTTGGTCTGTGCATCGACGAAGATCGTCAACCAGAACTCACTGACGAACGTGTATCTAACTGGACTAAGCAGCTTTACGAAGAAATGTGCTTAGCTGAGCTAGAAGATTAATTAATTCACTTATCATAGTGAAAACGAAAAACCTCCAGTCGGAGGTTTTTTTATTTTGAATCGCTATCGGAAGCGCTACAGATTCTGGTTTTCGATGCGATTTGACCCGTTTCAAACTCAACAGATTCTGTTGCCGCGATTTGACTAACATTACTAAATCGCCCAGCAAGAATAGGCATAAGTTGTTGGCAAACCTGTTGAGTCATGGCTTCTAACATCCATGTCGTCATCGAGTCGGTCTCTGGTTTACCTGCATACTGATAGGTTGTCGTTCGAAATAAGATTCCGTCGTTTAAAGCTAGATGCATATCCGAAATCGTGATTTTAGGATCAATCTGTCGGAACTGAGTGTGCACTAAATCACGGTTGAGTTGACTCAAAATCTCTGGTGTTAATGTTTCAGACAACGCTGCGCTGCTCATGACCGCCGTTAAACTTAAAATCATTAAACGCTTCACAACTCTCTCCCTACACTCAATTCATCACATCATAAACCATATCGTCACACTCAGAGCCTCAAGAGTCAAAAACTAAACTTGTAACGATGTGTTGTTTTCAGTCTCTGCGCGGTATTTGGGTTTCTTGCGTATGTAGAGCTTACGTTGAATGGTAGCGACAACCTCACCATGTTTGTTGTGAATATGGGTGATGAATTCAGGAAAACACTTGTCCCCGGTCGCCGTGCTGTTCAAGATACTGTCTAGCATATCCTGACTGACAATAAACTCTGCATTTAAGTCAGAAAAACCTGGTTTGATAAAGTCGATACTCGCCTCTTTGTCCCATACAAAATACTGTTCGCGAAGAATACCCATCAACATTAGCGAGTAAATCGGGTCCGTCATCGCAAAGATGCTGCCTCCAAACTGCGAACGGTTGGCATTCTTGTTCCACCACTTTAGTTTAAGCCGAACCTTTACCGAACGAAAATCATCACTAATTTCAGTAATTTTAATTCCAGCTCCCCAAAATGGTGGCCAGATATTTAAGGCAAATTTTACATACTTAGGCTTATATATCTTTGCTAATCGTCTATCCATAACACGAAATCCAATACAACATGTAAACAAATTGTAACTGGTCAGATGTGTTTGTAAAGTGATACAGTTCGCCTTCTATGTTAATACTTAGTAACCCTTTGAAGTTCGAGGTTTATTGTTGTGCCGTAGTACCCTATAATGAATAGATTACTGAAATCTGTCGATTGCTGCAGATCATTACAGGAAAGTTTATGTCAGACAATAACAAGGCACTTAAAGACGCGGGGCTTAAAGTCACGCTGCCGCGACTAAAAATTTTAGAAGTACTGCAGAAGCCAGAGTACCAACATATCAGTGCAGAAGACCTGTACAAGAAACTTATCGACCTTGGTGAGGAGATTGGTTTGGCTACGGTATATCGCGTACTTAACCAATTTGATGATGCGGGTATTGTGACTCGTCACCACTTCGAAGGTGGTAAATCGGTATTTGAGCTTTCGACCCAGCACCACCATGACCATATAGTATGTCTAGATTGCGGTGAAGTTATCGAGTTCTCTGATGAGGTGATTGAAACCCGTCAAACAGAAATTGCTGCGCGCTACAATATCGAACTCACCAATCACAGCCTTTACCTCTATGGTAAATGCATTGGTGGCGCGTGCAAAGACAATCCTAAAGCACACGAACCTAGCTAATTTCTAAGATAATTGAATCAAAAAAACCAGCCGTTAGGCTGGTTTTTAGTATCTAGAGCCCCTCTTATAGAAGAGAGGCTTAGACTGATTAGTTCGCTTCTACTTTAGCCCAAGTATCACGCAGACCAACGGTACGGTTGAAAACTAAAGATTCAGCACTAGAGTCTTTGATGTCCGCACAGAAGTATCCCATACGCTCGAACTGGTAACCTTGAGAAGCATCTGCTGCTGCCAAGCTAGGCTCTACAAAGCCCTTTGATACAAGCAATGATTCTGGGTTGATCGTTTCAGCAAAATTATCTGCGGCCGCCGGGTTAGCAACCGTGAACAGACGATCATACAAACGAATCTCAGCTGGTAGGCCTTTATCCGCTGAAACCCAGTGAATAACACCTTTCACTTTACGACCATCAGCTGGGTTTTTACCCAACGTATCCGCATCGTAGCTACAGAAAATCGTTGTAATATTGCCAACTTCGTCTTTCTCGATGCGCTCCGCTTTAATGATATAAGCACCGCGTAAACGCACTTCTTTTCCTAAGACCAGACGCTTGTATTTCTTGTTCGCTTCTTCACGGAAGTCTTCACGCTCAATCCATACTTCGCGAGTAAATGGTACGTCACGCGTCCCCATTTCCGGCTTATTCGGATGATTTGCAATCGATAACGTTTCACCTTCACCTTGGTAGTTTTCAATCACGATCTTCACCGGATCTAGCACTGCCATTGCGCGAGGAGCGTTTTCATTCAAGTCATCACGAATACACGACTCGAGAGAACTAAACTCAATCATATTCTCTTGCTTAGTCACACCAATACGCTTACAGAATTCACGAATAGATGCCGGTGTAAAGCCGCGACGACGCAGACCAGAAATAGTAGGCATACGTGGGTCGTCCCAGCCATTCACCAACTTCTCTGTCACTAATTGGTTAAGCTTACGCTTTGACATTACCGTGTACTCAAGATTCAGGCGACTGAACTCGTACTGATGCGGTTGGCAATCGATGGTAATGTTTTCAAGAACCCAATCATATAAGCGACGGTTATCTTGGAATTCAAGCGTACATAGAGAATGAGTAATTCCCTCAAGTGCATCCGAGATACAGTGAGTAAAGTCGTACATTGGGTAAATGCACCACTTGTCACCAGTCTGGTGGTGATGAGCAAAACGAACACGGTAAAGCACTGGATCGCGCATCACAATGAAAGACGAACTCATGTCAATTTTAGCACGAAGGCACGCTTTGCCTTCTTCAAACCCGCCGTCACGCATTTTTTCGAACAGCGCCAAGTTTTCTTCAACTGGACGGTCACGATAAGGACTCGGTTGACCTGGTGCGGTCAGCGTTCCGCGATACTCGCGAATCTGCTCTGGACTTAGCTCGTCAACATACGCTAAGCCTTTATTAATTAATTCAACCGCATACTCGTAAAGCTTATCGAAATAGTTAGATGAGTAACAAACGTCACCCGACCATTCAAAGCCTAACCAGCTTACATCATTCTTAATCGACTCAACGTATTCAACGTCTTCTTTTTCAGGGTTTGTATCATCAAAACGAAGGTTACATTGTCCCTGATAGTCCTGAGCAATACCGAAGTTTAAACAAATAGATTTAGCGTGACCGATATGCAGGTAACCATTTGGCTCCGGCGGAAAACGAGTATGCACGCTAGTATGCTTGCCATCCGCTAAATCTTTATCAATGATTTGGCGAATAAAGTTCGATGGACGAGCCTCAGCTTCACTCATCTATAACACCTCTATGTTTTAAGTATTGTCAGATATATAAACGCTAATGATCCACAATTCCTTGCGAAACCTCAACAAGAACTCGCATTTTCACATGATTATTTTAGTACCCAAACCTGAACTGTGAAAAAGCGTCGAACACTAAACGCAAAAAAAAGCCTCTCGACAGAGAGGCTTTACTATAGAAATCAATGAGTGACTAAATTATGGAAGTTTCACTCCAGAGAGGTCTTCACCAGCACCGATAGACTTCATTTCACCAGCGATGATTTCTGCTAGAGGACCAAGGATTACTTGTAGGTTGTTTTCACCTAGTTTCACCACACCCTTAGCACCTAGCTTTTTAAGTACTGCTTCATCAGCAACAGAGCGGTCTTTTAGAGTCAAACGTAGACGAGTAATACAAGCATCGATTGACGTCAGGTTATCGTGACCGCCTAGTGCTTTTAGGTATTGGCGAGCTAGGTCACCATTTTTCACGTCTGCATCAACTTCTACTTCTACATCGTCATCTTCACGACCTGGCGACTTCAAGTTGAACGCGCGGATTGCGAAGCTGAACGTGAAGAAGTATAGAGCACTGAAACATAGGCCGATTAGTAGTAGCGTGAATGGTTTTGTCGCTAGACCCCAGTTTAGTACGAAGTCGATTAGACCTGCAGAGAAGCCGAAGCCGTGTAGCGTACCGAACATGTTAGCAACAACCAGTGCTAGACCAGTAAATACTGCGTGCATTGCATATAGCGCAGGTGCAAGGAACACGAACATGAACTCTAGTGGCTCTGTGATACCAGTTAGGAATGAACAGAATGCAACAGAGAATAGTGCACCACCAACTTGGCTGCGTTTTTCAACTGGTGCCGCTAGGTACATTGCAAATGCCGCACCTGGTAGACCAAACATCATGATAGGGTAGAAACCGTTCATGAATACACCAGCGCTCTTATCGCCACCGAAGAAACGGTGAAGGTCACCACTTTTCACAACTTCAGTCACTTCTTTCACTGTTGCTGTGATTTCTGGAGTAACAGCGTTAGCAAACTCGAATGTGTGAGTTTGACCAGCAACTAGAGTTTTCGCAAGAGCTGGGTCTACACAAAGCTGTTGTAGAGCAGGAAGCGCTTGACCAGCCGCTTGTGCACCAGTAACTAGAACTTCTTGACACGTACCCATACCGAACCAGAAGTACGAGTTAAGAACGTGGTGAAGACCTACAGGGATAAGTGCACGGTTAAGCGTACCGTAAACGAACTGACCGATTGCGCCAGACGTTGATACTGCGTGTGCTAGAGCGTCAAGACCACCTTGGATGCTAGGCCAAACCACGCCTGAGATCGCACCTGCTACTAGAGCAAATAGACCAGCCATGATAGGTACTAAACGCTTACCTGCGAAGAACGCCAACCATTCTGGAAGACGAGTCGCATGGAATGCATTGTAAGAGTGACCAGCAATGATACCTGCGAAGATACCACCGAAGAATGACATGTTAACGTCAGCATTGATTGTTGTTGCTGTCGCCGTTAGAACGAAGTAAGCAACAGCACCTGCAAGACCTGCAGCACCGTTGCCATCTTTAGAAAGACCAATCGCAATACCTAGACCGAATAGCAAAGGTAGTTGATTGAAAATCGCTCCACCAGCTTGCGCCATAAATGGAATATCTAAAAGGTCGCCTTGACCCAAACGTAGTAGAAGCGCCGCAATCGGAAGCGTTGCGATAGGTAGCATCAATGCTTTACCTAGCTTCTGTGCATATCCTAGAATATTCACCTTAAGTTCCCCCTGTAGGATTTGAATTTTGTTGGACGACTTATTTTAGCCGTTCAATTTAGTCATATTCAGTTTATGAAATTAATTTTGACCCGCAAATTAAAACCTTACTATTTGTGATCCTAATCACCAGTTTTCGTCAAAAAAGAGGCTTTTTGCTAGCGGGATCATAAAACTTATTTTATCATACGAAAAAATAGCAAAATCTAAGTAGGATTTTGCCTGAGAGAGTTGCAAGAAGTAGCGATTATTTTGCGATGGGAATCAACTTTTCCAACACAGCAATTACACCAAAAATAACAATAACCCTCTCATTATCATTAAGTTACTTTGATTATTTTATCTAATTGAAACTTGCTGACTACTAAATCCGCCTCATTGCTACAGGCAGAAAACTAAGTCGAATCTACCTTATTTCGATAACGGCAATGAGCTAAAGAGAATACAACACAAGGATTCGCTAACTATGTATGCATTAACTAACTGTAAGATCTTCACGGGTAGTGACGTTCTAACCAATCACGCAGTGCTTATCAACGGTGACCAAATCGAATCAGTTCTGCCAATCGCAGAGCTTCCAAGCGACATAGAGTCGGTTGATTTGAACGGCGCGAACCTTAGCCCTGGCTTTATCGATTTACAGCTAAACGGCTGTGGCGGTGTGATGTTTAACGATGAAATCACCGCTGAGACTATTCATACGATGCATAAGGCCAATCTCAAGTCAGGTTGTACAAGCTTCTTACCTACGCTCATTACTTCCTCTGATGACAACATGCGTCAAGCATTAGCTGCGGCTCGTGACTATCACAACCAGTACCAGAACCACTCGCTTGGTTTGCACTTGGAAGGCCCTTATTTAAACGTTGCAAAAAAAGGCATTCATAGCCCTGACTATATCCGTCAATCTGACGATGCAATGATTGACCTTATCTGTGAAAATCGCGACCTCGTCGCAAAAGTAACGCTCGCTCCGGAACAAAACACACCAGAGCATATCGAAAAGCTACGTAAAGCGGGTATTGTAGTGTCTATTGGACATACAAACGCGACTTACGAAGAAGCCCGCAAAGGTTTTGAATCTGGTATTACGTTTGCAACGCATTTATTCAATGCCATGACACCAATGACAGGTCGCGAGCCAGGCGTTGTGGGTGCTATCTACGATACACCTGATGTCTACGCGGGTATCATTGCTGACGGGTTCCATGTGGACTACGCAAACATTCGCATCGCGCACAAAGTGAAAGGTGAAAAGTTAGTATTAGTGACGGACGCCACAGCTCCGGCGGGCGCTGACATGGATTACTTTATTTTTGTCGGTAAGAAAGTATATTACAGGGATGGTAAGTGTGTGGATGAGAACGGCACATTGGGCGGTAGCGCACTTACGATGATTGAAGCGGTTCAAAACACAGTTGAGCACGCTGGTATTGCTTTGGATGAAGCTCTACGAATGGCAACACTTTACCCAGCAAAAGCAATGGGTATTGAAGACAAGCTAGGTCGCATTAAGAAAGGCATGATTGCTAACTTGACCGTATTCGATAGAGATTATAATGTCCAAGGCACAATTGTTAACGGACAATACGAGCAAAATTAAGCATGAATGGCGGACAAATAGGTAACGTAGATTTAGTAAAACAACTTAACAGTGCAGCGGTGTACCGCTTAATAGACCAACAAGGGCCTATTTCTCGCATTCAAGTTGCTGATGTAAGCCAATTGGCTCCAGCGAGCGTTACCAAGATTACCCGCCAATTATTGGAACGCGGCCTCATTAAAGAGGTCGCCCAACAAGCTTCAACCGGGGGACGCAGAGCGATCTCCCTAACCACCGCCGTCGAACCTTTCCACTCCGTCGCTGTGCGTCTTGGACGAGACTACGTCCAATTCTCTCTTTACGATTTGGGTGGCCGTGAAATGGCCTTCTCCCATAATGATTTTTACTACACCAATCAAAGTGAACTTAGCGAAGGCTTGGTGACATCGCTTCGCGAATTTCTAAAAGAACATAGCCCTAAAATCGAACAGCTTATTGCTATTGGCATTACCCTACCCGGTCTGGTTAACCCGACTACGGGTGTTGTTGAATACATGCCAAATACCGACATTGACAAACTTGAGCTCGCTGACTTGGTTCGTGCTCAATTCAAAGTGGAGTGTTTTGTAGGCAACGATATTCGCGGTTTAGCTCTGGCTGAGCATTATTTTGGTGCAAGCCGCGACTGCCAAGATTCCATATTGGTCAGTGTTCACCGTGGTACTGGTGCTGGTATTATCGTCAATGGCCAAGTGTTCTTAGGACACAACCGTAATGTGGGTGAAATCGGCCACATCCAAATCGATCCGCTAGGTGAACAATGCCAATGTGGCAACTTTGGCTGTTTAGAAACGGTTGCGGCTAACCCAGCAATTGTCAAACGTGTTAAAAAGCTCATTGAACAAGGGTATGAGTCAACACTTGCTTTAAAAGAGCACATCACTATTGAAGATGTTTGCTCACACGCATTAAATGGCGACGAGTTAGCCAAACAGAGCTTAGTTCGAGTGGGTAACCAGCTCGGCAAAGCCATCGCAATCACTGTTAACCTGTTCAACCCGCAGAAAGTCATTATTGCTGGTGACATTACCATGGCAAAAGAGATTGTATTCCCAGCGATTCGTCGTAATGTCGAAAACCAGTCGTTAACAACATTCCACACAGAGCTACCAATTGTTGCTTCAGAAATCGATAAGCAACCTACAATGGGTGCCTTCGCTATGATCAAACGCGCCATGCTAAATGGGGTTTTGTTACAAAAACTACTCGAAGATTGAGAAAATGTTTTGGAATAACAAACAAACCCTTACATAAATTATGTAGAATATGTGACCACACTTCGGTGTGGTCTTTTTGTCTTCAGATAATAAAAAATACTATGGAACTGATCCTTATAACCGTCGCCTTCATCGCGGGCTTCCTCGCATTGAAATGTCAACTGCCACCCTTAGTAGGTTTTCTACTTGCTGGGTTTATTTTGCATCACTTTGGTTTTGAATCGACCGATACCATTACCACCCTTGCCGACCTCGGCGTGACACTTCTACTGTTTACTATTGGCTTAAAGCTCGACATAAAAACTTTGTTGTCCAAAGAAATTTGGGTCGGCGCAACCATTCACAATCTGCTTTCGACACTTTTGTTCGCCGTTTTGTTACTAGGTTTGAAAATTCTGGGCGTTTCTAGTCTTGCTACGCTCGACATTGAGCAACTTATTCTGCTGGGCTTTGCTCTCTCCTTCTCAAGTACTGTATTTGCAGTAAAAACCTTGCAAGAAAAAGGTGAAATGAATGCTACCTATGGCACGCTCGCCATTGGTATTCTGGTTATGCAGGATATCTTCGCGGTCATCTTTTTAACAGCGTCGACAGGCAAGTTCCCAGAATGGTATGCCATCGGACTATTTGCTCTTCCTCTACTTCGTCCCATCATGTTTAAGCTTTTAAATAAAGCCGGACATGGCGAAATGCTCGTATTAAGTGGCATCTTCTTCGCACTCGTCATGGGCGCAGGGTTATTTGAATTAGTTGGAATGAAGCCGGATTTGGGTGCGCTTATCTTGGGTATGCTGTTAGCTTCGCACTCTAAAGCTTCTGAGCTATCAAAATCACTTTTCAATTTAAAAGAGCTGTTCTTAGTCTGCTTTTTCCTTAATATCGGTCTTGCTGATCAGCCGACAATCGAAGGTTTTGTGCTCGGTGCATTGCTCCTCTTGTTACTGCCACTGAAAGGCATCCTTTACTTTGTGGTCATCAATGCATTTAAATTCCGAGTCCGTACGTGCCTTCTGACTACACTCACTCTGTTTAACTTCAGTGAGTTCGGTCTCATTGTCGGTGGCTTGGCTTACAAACTAGGTTGGATATCCGGTGACATCTTAGTCGCGTTAGCCATTGCCGTATCCTTGTCCTTTATCATTTCTGCCCCTCTAAACCGAATTGGACACAGCATTTACTTGCGTAGTGCGAAATGGCTAAAAGAACAAGCAGCAGAGAAAATTAATACCCGCGACCAATTCATCAATCCAGGCGAAGCTCAGGTTCTGATTCTTGGCATGGGACGAATCGGCACTGGTGCTTATGACGAGCTCTACCAACGATATGGAAAAGTTAGCCTAGGTGTAGAGGTGCGAGAAGAAGCCGCTAAACAACATCGCGAGGAAGGCAGAAATGTCATTGCAGGCGATGCCACTGACCCTGATTTCTGGGAACGTATTCTCGACACGGCTCATGTAAAGTTAGTATTGCTGGCAATGCCTCACCATCAAGGTAACCAAACTGCGTTAGACCTACTTCACCAAAAGCAGTTTAAAGGGCAGATAGCTGCTATTGCCGCTTATCCAGATCAATTGGATGAACTGGAGCAGATGGGTGTCAATGCAGCATTTAACATCTACAGCGAAGCGGGTAGTGGTTTCGCACGTCATGTGTGCGATCAGCTGCAGCCAAATCTCAAATAACAACGTCTACAAACATATTTAAAAGCCGGATTGACCGGCTTTTTTTGTAGTTAATTGACCATCAAAGCACCAACATTTAAACGCCATATATCAAATTGATAATTTAATTAAAAAATATTTAATCAAACATCACTTTTATCATCTTTTTCGTTCATCACGGTTGCTTTTTTTTGAGCAGATGGCAAATTGAACTCAACAGCGTTAAATTTCATCTAAAAGGAAGTTGTATGTGTTCAGTATTTGGCATTTTAGACATAAAAAGTGATGCAGCCGCGCTGCGTTCGGTCGCATTAGAGATGTCTAAAAAGCTCCGTCATCGTGGACCAGATTGGTCTGGTATCTATGCTTCAGACAAAGCAATTCTTGCGCATGAGCGCTTAGCTATCGTTGGCCTTAATAGTGGTGCTCAACCACTTTACAGCCAAGATAAAAAACACATCCTTGCTGTTAATGGTGAAATCTACAACCACAAAGAAATTCGTGCTCGCTATGAAGGCAAATATGAGTTCCAAACTGACTCAGATTGCGAAGTCATTCTAGCGCTATACCAAGACATGGGCGCAGACCTACTAGAAGAACTAAACGGCATTTTCGCTTTCGTCCTTTATGATGAAGAGAAAGATGAGTATCTTATTGGCCGAGACCATATTGGTATCATTCCGCTATACCAAGGCTACGACGAACACGGTAACTACTATGTTGCGTCAGAAATGAAAGCACTGGTTCCTGTATGTAAGACCATAAGTGAGTTCCCTCCTGGCAGTTACTATGGCTCTAAAGATGTAGAGCCTCAGCGTTACTATATTCGTGACTGGAATGAATACGCAGCAGTACAAGGCAACAGTACAAGCAAAGAAGATCTGACTGAAGCACTAGAAGCGGCGGTAAAACGTCAGCTAATGACAGACGTACCTTATGGCGTACTACTTTCAGGTGGTCTTGACTCCTCTATCACTTCTGCCGTTGCAAAACGTTTCGCAGCGATGCGTATTGAAGACGATGAAAAGTCAGCGGCATGGTGGCCTCAACTTCACTCATTTGCGGTTGGCCTCGAAGGCGCTCCAGATCTCAAAGCCGCTCGTGAAGTGGCCGACCAAATCGGTACCGTTCACCACGAGATGACCTATACCATTCAAGAAGGTTTGGATGCGATTCGCGATGTTATCTACCACATCGAAACGTATGACGTCACCACAATCCGTGCTTCAACGCCTATGTTCCTAATGGGACGTAAGATCAAAGCAATGGGTATTAAGATGGTTCTTTCTGGTGAAGGGGCTGACGAAATCTTTGGTGGCTACCTGTATTTCCACAAAGCGCCAAACGCGAAAGAGTTCCACGAAGAAACGGTTCGTAAGCTGCTTGCATTGAACATGTTCGACTGTGCACGCGCCAACAAATCACTTGCAGCATGGGGCGTTGAAGGCCGTGTACCTTTCTTAGATAAAGAGTTTATCGATGTGGCAATGCGCTTAAACCCTGAAGACAAGATGTGCGGCAACGGTAAGATGGAAAAACACATCCTGCGTGAGTGTTTTGAACACTACCTCCCAGAGTCAATCGCATGGCGTCAAAAAGAGCAGTTCTCTGACGGTGTAGGTTACAGCTGGATTGATACGCTAAAAGAAGTGGCTGAAGCGAAAGTTACCGATCAACAAATGGAAACCGCAGCATTCCGCTTCCCATATAACACGCCAACAACGAAAGAAGGTTACGCATACCGTGAAATCTTCGAAGAGCTATTCCCACTTGAGTCTGCGGCCCAATGTGTTCCTGGTGGTCCTTCGGTAGCGTGCTCTTCTGCAAAAGCAATCGAATGGGATGAGTCTTTCCAAAACTGTGTTGACCCTTCAGGTCGAGCGGTACAAGCAGTTCACAACGACTCTTACTAACGTCATCGTTAGCCTAGTCCAAAAAAACCAGCCTCAAGGCTGGTTTTTTATTTTAACACTAAATTGGCGTTAGCCCGGGTGACCATCCACTCTTGGAGTGAGTAGCATTTTGCCAAAGTGGTATACGTACATACCGAACGCAAAGGCCCAAAGCCCCGCACTAATATCAATCATCAGGAACATGTGCTGTGGCCAGACCGCCACCCCAATACTACGAATGACCGCAGCAACGATAATAGCAACAAATGCCCATGTTATATTAGGGCCCTTATAGATAGCACGACCAGTATGCCCCATCGTTACGCGACTGATCATAGATAAAACCACACCACCTAACGCGCCTACCGCAAACAAGTGCAGCATAGCGTGTGATGCAAAATCATCATTCAGCATTCCTCGGTACAACAAGCTTAATGGCAGACATAAATAAGTCAGCATTAATGACCAAACTAAAGGTTCAGAGAATGTCAGCCAAGGCTTCCAACGCAACCAACGTACCAACTGAAACAGCCCTGCAATCAGCATAAGCGGTTTACCCAGTACAGCAAATGATAATGGGAAGAAACTCAACACGAATAACCCCATCAGAGGCAGCGTCGCTGGCCACTCCAGCCAAAATAATGGCTGGGGTTTATCAAACTGGAATCGGCGCGAAGAGAAAAACGGAATCACTCTACCGCCCATTACTGAGATCAGGATAGTGAACCACCAGATCATCGCGCCCCATACCGCACTTGAACTAAATGGAGGCATTCCTTTAACGGTGGCATAACTGGCAAAGTTGGCAAAAATAGCTAACAAAAACAAAGGCACAAAAAACAAGTTCTTCCAGCCTTTTGACTGGTAAACCCTAAAACCTACTTCGTATGCGGCTAGCAAGATGAACAGAGACTCAATACTAGACGTCAACCACAACGGTGCTGGTGTCCAAAACAAAACACGTGTTAGCCCCCACAGTGTAACGAGCAATAATAGGCGATAATGCTTAGTTCCGTTAACTCCGGTCCATGTCTGCACTGCTGTTAGGACAAAACCGACCACGATTGCCATCGCAAAACCGAATATCATTTCATGGGCATGCCACCATAACGCGGGGACTTGCAACGCTTCAGGCTGACCTTTTTGGAACATGATGACCCAGGCCAACACCGCAAAGATGGCATAAACGCTTCCGAGTAAGAAAAAAGGACGAAAACCAAGACGAAGCCAAGCTGGTATCTTCTCTTCAACCTTTTTATCAGTAATATTTAGCATAACGACTCACTTAAAATGACATACATTTGTGTAAGTGCACAAATCATACCAAGTAACAAAGGCCCCATATTTCGGGCACCACGAGTCCAAATCACTTAAAATAAAGTCAAATGGACATAGATAAAATACAAGTCATTATGACTCATATAGGTTCAATTTAAATCATCCGAAATTTGATCTCTTTGCTATACGAATCAATGACAAATTAGTACTCTAACGCTCACTTTATTCTGGTTGATAATATAGAGAATAGACAATGAAAATGGTTGCGGTCACGGCTTGCCCAACTGGTATTGCTCATACGTATATGGCAGCTGACGCTATTCGAAAAGCGGCTCAAAAAGAAAATATCGGCATCAAAGTAGAGACCCAAGGTGCAATGGGTATTGAAGGACAACTGAGCACCCAAGATATCGCTAACGCCGATCTTGTCCTCATTGCTTCCGATATTGAAGTTGAGCACCGAGCTCGATTTACGGGTAGTAAAATACACTGCGTCACAATCGAAGAGGTTCTAACTGATGTTGATTCGGTTGTACAGCGTTGCATGGGGCTTGTTAGAGGTTAACCTTGATAGAACGTAGAATCACCTTTGTCCTACCGGAAGACGGGTTTTCTGGATGGAAAATCAATCGATTAAAAACACTGAGTAACATGTTTCGCTCAGTGGTGATTCTGCATAATTTAACCTGCTGGGATAGTGCTAATATAGAGCATCCACTGCGTATTCTTTCATTAGCAGGCAAACAAGATGACCTCTGCCAGCTGCACATTGAAGGCTCAGATGCTGAGCTTGCGTGTATGGTCTTGATGGACTTTATTGCTGAACACTTTATGTTGGTGAATACGGCTCATCGCTCCAATAAGCGCGCTAATCTATCGTTATTGAGAGGATTAAGCACCTTCCGGTTACCATTTGAAATCGACTACCATTTTGCTCGTGACAGCAGCAACGATAAAACCGCCATTCTTGAGCAAGTCGCTCAACTGACTACCCAAGTTAACACCACAGAGATGACACAGAACTTGCTGAAACGAGAACAGTATTCGTCAACTGCAACGGGTAAAATGATCGCCTTGCCACATATACTCACTAGCGATGTAGATAAAGCATCGTTGGCCGTCATTAAGTGCGAGAAGCCTGTCGATTGGCAGGCGCCTAAACTAGGACCAGTAACCTTGGTTATCGCCCTAATACTCCCCTCCCCTCCGGAGCGCTCGCTATTAGTGAGTTTTACTCATCTCACCAAATCGCTATTGGATGAGGAGTTTTGTCACCTGCTGACCACCAGTAGAGAGCCAGAAGCAATAAAAGCGATATTGATTCATCAGCTGGTCAAAGGTCAACGGGCAAATGCCTTATAATACCTGCCGGTACTCGCTTGGCGTTTGCCCCGTTCTTGACTTAAATACTCTAAAAAAGTAATTCACATCTTGATACCCACAGCGTGTTGCCACTTCCTGTAGCTTAAAGTCGTATTTTTTCAGCATAAACTTCGCGCGTTCCATTCTCACCCACGTGATGTAGTCCGCTAAAGTCATGTGTCCTTGCTGACGGAACAGCCTCGATAGGTGATTAGGACTAATATGAAATCGCTTCGCAATACTACTGCGAGTAATAGTGCGGTGGAAATTCTCCTGAATGTAAATACAGATACCCTGATACAGGTCGCCACTTCGTAAATTATCTGATGGTTCTGACACCATAGACTGACTATAGGAAAGTAGCGCCATCAGCAAGTGCTCATCCATTGGGGACTTCTTCGGCTCTCTTGCTATCGCATTGAGCGCCTCGAGAATATGGTCAATGGCATGACCCGTACGTGTTTGCACACTGTGCTTTTGGATATCGTAAAACCCAGTTTCACCCTGTCTCTTACTCACCAAGCTAAAGCCTAGTTGGCGCTTCCCAAACAGCAAACTTAATACTGAGCAGTCCCCTTGCCAATTTGGTTTGTTCCAGCAGTTCGGAGGAATGTACAACGCATCACCCGATAATACCTTGATTGAGGATATACCCTGTTCAGGATCTTCAAGTTCATTCTCATACTCTCCACTAATTACCAACTCAAGCCTTGGGAAATTAACTTGATAGCTAAACGGTGGTGGCGTGAGCTGATCGGCAGCAAACCAGATTCGGTTGAAATGCTCCCTTTCGGCAATTAACGTTTCAATTAAATTGTGGAACATTGGCGAATTTCTCCAGCGACCAAATAGAAATATGAGCTCTTTTCGTGAGCTGCGTCATGCATTTCTGCGACACTCATGAGGTTACAAAGCTCTAGCCAAGTCTAACATAATGACAATTGCGACAATAATAACAAGTAGAAACAAATAAATAAGCTCATGATAAATAAAAAGTTTAATACATTTCACTTACCAGAAATGGGTTATATTAAATATTGAGCCAGTTCACATTAAAATTTCATAGGTACAATAATCCAGTAAAAGCCTTTATGGTGCTCTAAAATTTCTTGCCAAACCCACCGATAATTATCCTATCGAATGACTACATCACTTCTCAGCGAATCGGTCACCCCACTACTGGGATGCCAGTATGTTGTAAATGAGAAATCGTGTAGTCCAACCTCCACCTACAATGGTCAATAGGACAATCATTATGATTACGGATCTCATTAATGAAAAACTGATCTGCTTAAATCTAAAAGCAACGAGCAAGGACGAAGTATTCGCAGAAATGGCGCAGTTGCTCCATGCTCAAGGCAGAATTAGCGATAAAGCACAATTCCTAACCGATATCTATGCTCGTGAAGAAATTGGCAATACCGGATTTGAAGATGGTGTTGCGCTACCGCACGCGAAAAGTAAGGCGGTTGTTGAACCAGCCGTTGCGATTGGTGTTAGTCAATCTGGGATCGACTACGGCGCTGAAGATGGTCAACCGTCAAAACTCTTTTTCATGATCGCCTCTCCAGATGGCGGCTCTGATCATCATATTGAAGTGCTTGCTGAATTATCTTCCAAACTAATTGAAGGTGGTTTTATTGAGAATTTCCTAAAGGCAGAAACGGAGCAGCAAGCGTTAGAGTTGCTGCTGGCTAAATCTGAAGCACCAGCTAATCAGCTGGAAGCAAACAAAGGCTTTCTCATCGGCGTAACAGGCTGCCCAACAGGCGTCGCACATACTTACCTTGCAGCAGAAGCATTAGAAAAAGGCGCAGCCGAGCTTGGTTATCAAATCAAGGTAGAAACTAATGGCTCAATCGGCGTGAAAAATTCACCAAGTGCTGATGAAATTGCTCGCGCTGATGCCATCATCGTCGCATCAGACAAGCAAGTGGATATGAATCGCTTCGCGGGTAAAAAACTGATCGAAACTGGCGTTAAAGCCCCTATCAGCGATGCAAAAGCTGTTATCAACCAAGCGCTTGAAGCGCCTGAGTTTGTTGCTGATGCTAAAGCCGCTAAGTCGGAAGACAACTCTTCGAAGCGTTCTGACTTATACCGTTACTTGATGAACGGCGTATCACACATGATCCCGTTTGTTGTAACTGGTGGTCTCTTGATTGCTTTGGCTCTTGCGGTGGGTGGTCAACCTAGCGAAGCTGGCATGGCTATCCCTGAAGGCAGCATGTGGCAGAAAGTACTGGATGTTGGTGTCGTCGCGTTCACTCTAATGATTCCTGTTCTATCCGGTTATATTGCTTACGCTATTGCCGACCGCCCTGGACTTGCCCCTGGCTTGATTGGTGGCTGGATTGCAAACAATGGTTCATTCTATGGTGCTGAGGCAGGTACAGGCTTTATCGGCGCTATCGTTGCTGGTCTACTTGTCGGTTACTTCGTCAAATGGGTTGTAACTCGTAACTATCACAAGTTTATTCAACCACTTGTGCCGATTATGATTGCACCTATTACTGGCTCTCTCTTCATCTCAGCACTGTTCATCTTCGTAATCGGCGCGCCAATTGCAAGCCTTATGGACAGCTTGAATGCGATGCTTATCAGCATGAGTACAGGTAGTGTTATTCTTCTCGGTATCGTACTTGGTGGCATGGCTGGCTTTGATATGGGTGGTCCATTCAACAAAGTAGCGTTCCTATTCTCTGTTGGCATGATTGCAAGTGGTCAAACTCAATTCATGGGTGCTATGGCATGTGCTATCCCAGTTGCGCCACTCGGTATGGGACTAGCGACAGTGCTAGGCCGTAAGTTCAACCTGTTCGAAGAGTCTGAACTTGAAGCTGGTAAAGCTGCAGGTGCAATGGGTCTAGTTGGTATCTCCGAAGGTGCTATCCCATTTGCCGCACAAGACCCAATGTCAGTAATTCCTGCAAACGTCGTTGGTTCAATGGTTGCGGCAGTCATGGCGTTCTCATTCGGTATCACTAACAGCGTGGCACACGGTGGTCCAGTTGTGGCTCTACTTGGCGCAATGAACAAACCTCTGCTTGCTCTAGTTTGTATGGCAGCAGGTACGGTTGTGACAGCACTAGTTTGTATCAGCTTGAAGAAAATGCGTGCAGCAAAAGTAGAAATGGCTGTTGCATAACCCGAGCTCCTAAAGGTGCCCCCTGCGCCTATCTTTGAAGCCCCGACTCGGGGCTTTTTTTGTTCTAGAACGATATATAACCCCCTCAAAGTGCGAAACGTTTACATCGGCATCAAGTTCAATATCTACAAGGCGTTACACATCACAAAATGTCTAACTTTGTGAAACTTACATTGCGATATTTACACGATAGGAGTCTAATAAAGTCATATCGAATGAGAGGTTTCAAATGGCAACGATTAAAGACGTAGCAAAGGAAGCTGGCGTTTCAGTAGCAACGGTTTCCCGGGTAATCAACAAATCCCCAAAAGCAAGCGCGGCATCAATAGAATCCGTCACCAGCGCAATGAAAAAGTTAGGCTACCGCCCAAATGCAAACGCGAGAGCTTTAGTCAGTCAAAGTACCAATACTGTAGGTGTTTTAGTAAGTGATGTGTCTGACCCATTCTTTGGCACTATGGTGAAAGCCGTAGACAAAGTTGCACACCAACATGGAAAACATATCTTAGTGGGCAATGGCTATCACGATGCTGAAGAAGAGCGTAAAGCAATTGAACTGCTCATCAACAGCCGCTGTGATGCCTTAGTTATACATTCCAAAGCCTTGTCTGATGAAGAACTCATTCAATACGCTGAAGAAGTAAAAGGCTTGGTCTACATTAATCGCGACATTCCCCAACTCCCTGGCCGTTGTATCTCGCTAGATAACTATAAAGGAGCCTATATCGCGACCGAGCATCTCATTCGTAACGGACATACCAACATTGCTTGTGTAGCATCTTCACACAATATCGAAGACGTCGATCAGCGACTAGAAGGCTATCGAGATGCCCTTAAAGCCAATAATATAAAGCTGTCCGCCAGCTATATTGAATACGGCTCTCCAGACAGTGATGGCGGCGAAATCGCCATGACCAACCTACTAACCAAATCACTCCCAATTACTGCTGTGGTGGCGTACAACGATAATATGGCAGCGGGTTCTCTATCAGTGCTTGAAGAAAACCAATATGCCTTGCCAAATCAAATGTCCATTATCGGCTTTGATGATGGTTTGATTGCCAAATACCTTCACCCAAAACTCACCACGATCCGCTACCCTATTCAAATGATGGCGGAAAAAGCAGCGCAAATCGCTTTGGCATTATCAAAAAGTGAATCGGTTGAAACCGATCCAATGATTTACTCACCAACATTAGTACAGCGAGCATCTGTAGGACGTAAGAACTAGTTTGGTCTCAATCACAAAAACAAAAAACACGGCTTTTGCCGTGTTTTTTGTTTATCAATCCGTTAGTTTGTTACTTGCTGTGCTTTAACCGTTTCAACATTAACGCCTTCAGCAAACTCACCACGCTGTAATTTTTCACGAAGAATCGCATGTTGATCTTCCGTAAACGTGTATTTCGACATAATAAAGATTCGAATCAGCGCCCCTAGTGCAGGCAATAACGCAATACAGAAGAACATACCATCAAGCGCAGTCTCAGTCTGCTCTGCATTAGGTACATACCCTATCGAAGCTAAAATAAGGCCAGTTAACCCACCAGCAACCGCTACAGATAATTTGCCAGTAAACGTTTGACCAGAGAAAGTAATTGCCGCTGTACGCTTACCACTGTGATAGTACGAATACTCTACGGTGTCAGCGATCATTGCTGAAATCAGGGGGTTAGTCATCATAAAGATAGCGGTAATCACGGCTAACCATGACATCACAACCGTCGGGTTATCGTAACCGGTCATGTAGAAACCAACACGTGCAATAATTTCTAATACACATAGCGTGATAAAAATGTCACGTTTCTTAAAGCGCTTCGTTAACACTGGCGTCGCTAAGCAAGCAATCGCACTGACTAAAGTAATCATACCGGTCAGTGAGACTAGTCCAGCATCACCCATGTTGTAAGTGAAGAAGAAAATATACAGACCATTAACTAAGTTAAAGAACACATTCATAAAGAACGCAGCAAGAATAAAAAACAACGGTTTATTCTTGCGCACTGCTTGGAATGTCTGTTTAAGTGTAACCTTCTCACTCGCCGTAGAAATTCGTTCCTTGGTGTTATAGAAGCCATTCCACATGAACAGCAAACCCGCCACCATCAGGACAATAACTGCAGGTAAATAACCTTGGTCCGCGCGGCCGTCAGCAAAGCAAGCGCTCAGTTTAGGAAATAGCACCAGTGTTGCGCCAATACCTGCATTAACACCTAGCATTGCGCATGTTGCTGCTTTTGCACGCTCTTGTGGTTCATCTGTCATAACAGAAGACATCGACCAAAATGGAACATCCGAAATAGTGTATAACGTGCCCCAAAGAATATAGGTGATACCGGCGTACATTACTTTTGTAGATGTATCGGCATCTATATTGTAGAACGACGCAATAGTCACCAATACGATAAGTATTGGCGTAAACAACATATAGGGTCTGAATTTACCAAAGCGAGACTCTAAGGTATCCATGTATCCGGCGATGATAGGGTCATTCACCGCATCCCACACTCGAGCAATTAGAAATATGGTACTCGCCGCGATGGGAGAAATGCCCAAAATATCAGTATAAAAGTAGAGGATAAAGGAACCCACGAGACCAAAGCTAAAGCATTGGCCTACGCCATATCCAAAATAGGACATCAGTTCCTTATTCGAGAGTTTGTTTTGTAGGGTAGTCATAATGTGTACTCATCCAGAATTATTATAGTAAAGCCAGTTGCTTCTTTAAGCCACTGGCGAACACTAGCCTCAGTCCAATGTTGCTAGCGATTGAATTAGGTGAACTTCCTTTGGGTCATAGGGTGTGCCATCATCATTAAGCAGATCATGGAACCAGCGTTGCGCATAGTTCTCATCACTACGCTTAATCTCAGGCCATGGTAAGTGGGTTTGTGTTTTGCCCTTAACTAGCCCCCATTGATAGCAACCAATTTGTTCCGCCTGAAACACTGGCAGCTGTTCAAGAAGATGTGACTCAGCGTGACGCGCTAACCATTCGGTACACATCATTGGTCGGTTATGTTGTTTAACGATTTCGACAGCTTGTTTGAACTGTTCAAGAGGCAAATAGGCATGGAAAGTGATGATGTCAGATAGCTCCATCGCTTTAAGGTCTGTTGGGTGTTCATAGAGAGGCAAAGATAGGTCAAGAATACTTGGAGCGTGCCAAGCACCAACCGTCAAAGGTTGTACGGGTTGTTCTTCACGCGCCCACTGGAATGCTTTTTCCATCAATTCATGACTATAACGCTCCATCTCTTCATCGAAAGCAAGCTCACCAGAGGTGGTAAAAATCATTCGGTTAGTTGGCTCGTTATATAGATCCCAAATAACGATGCGTTCATCGGTATTGTAAGTTGAGATAATGTCACGAATATACGCTTCAACCTCTCCCCATTGAGACTTGTCCATAACAACATTACGGCCTGGACTTGCTGCTGCTTGGCTATTGTGAAGCTCTGGTACAGGTAACTTCTGCTCTCCAAGATATGGATGGTCACCAGAGAAACCGCAATCATCCATTGGAGTCATCATTACTTTGATTTTGTTTCGCTCACAAATATCAAGGAAACGGTCAATCCTTTGATGTAAACCTTCACGATCGACTTGCCACACAATAAACGGCAGATTGGTCCTTAGCGTGTTATACCCCACGCTTGCCGCCCACTCGAGTTCTTGCTCCATGATCTCAGGGTCAAAAGTGTTTGCCTGCCACATTTCCGTCCAGTTCACAGCAGTACGAGGTAAATAATTAAAGCCACGCAACCAACCATGGGTCTCTTGCCATTGCCACGCTTTCTCTTCAGACCATCTTTGCATCTTACTCACCTTGAATTAATAAGATTAATAACTTAACTAATATTATTATCTAATATATTTACTAATAATTGCAATTAAAGACAAAAGCAATGAATACGTGTTATGCGTCACATCTACTAGAGGATCATTAAAGCATTCTGTGATCGCGATCTTTCGAAGATGCATTTAAGTAGGCAATTCGCTAATATATAGCTAATAAAAATATTGGCAGAGACAAAATGACGAAAAGTAAAAAGATCACTATGAGTGACATTGCTGCAGCAGCGGGCGTATCACAACCTACCGTGTCGTTAGTTCTCAATGGCTCTCAAACGGTAAAGATCTCAGAAGCAACGAAGCGCAAAGTTCTCGATACTGCGAAAGAATTGGGCTATCAAAGCAAGAAGGTCGCTCACGCGTTAGGAAGATCGAAGAAAATTGCTATGGTCGTCAATGGGCTAACCAGTTACGATCCTTTCATAGACGCTGTCAATACGGCGAGAGAAGAAGCGTGGAACAACGACTATCTACTGATTACCTTTAGCTACAATCACGATGAAATACTCGCCAATAAAATAGAAACAGAGATCAATAACGGTGATTATGCGGGACTTATTTATGCATCGAGCATGACACGTGAGCTTTCAACGCAAAGAGTACAAACTCACCTACCGACGGTTTTGCTCAATTGCATCATGAGCGATCAGCAAAACACGCCATCCATCCTACCAGCAGATATGATCGGAGCTTATAAAGCCATCAAGCACCTAACGAATCAAGGCTACAGACGAATTGCTATGTTAGCTGGAGAGAGTTGGATGTATGCATCGACACAACGTATTGATGGCTACAGACAAGCGCTTATTGATGCGGATATTATTCCTAACGAGGATTACGTCTTAGAGGCCAACTGGTCCCTCAAAGAAGCTTACGAGCAAACAAATCGTTTACTGGATTTGGCTATTCCGCCCGAAGCTATATTTTGTAGTAGTGATTATATGGCGATGGGCTGTTACCAAGCGATTGCTGAACGTCAATTAAAAATCCCTAAAGACATTGCCGTTGTTGGTTATGACAACCAACAAATTGCCTCAGAGAGCTTCCCTGCACTTTCTTCTATTGAACTGCCTTACGCTGACATGGGTAGGCTGGCTGTAGATAATATCCTTGCACAAATCCAAGAACAGCCGTTGCTGTCGCAAATACGAAAAGTCGAAGGCGAACTGATTGTTCGTGCCTCTTCCACCAAGGCATAAAAAAAGTGAGCAGCTGCTCACTTTTTACTAGGCAAGTTACTTCACCAATACATTAAAACTTGAAACGATAGGTGGTTTGATGTTGGTAGTTTTCTCCTACTTCAAGTACACCATTGCTGCTCCCCCACTCTGGGCGATTTGGCCCATCAGGGAAGAACTGGGTCTCGAGAGCTAAACCATCAAGTTTATCGTAAGTGCGGCTTAAGCCAGGTGTGCCATCAAGGAAATTACCCGAATAGAATTGTACTGCAGGCTTGGTGGTCAGGACTTCCATCAAGACATCTTGCCCAGGGGATTCCAATATCGCTACCACAGCGCAGCCATCGGTGAGCTTGGCGTCAAACACAAACGCATGATCGTAACCACCTGCTGTGATTTGGTCCTGCTCCGACAAAAAATCTCGACCCACTTGCTTCAGCACTGTGAAGTCAAAGCTGGTTCCCTCTACCGGTTTTAGCTCACCAAGAGGGATCAAATCCTCTCTAGTAGGTAGATAGGCATCAGCAAACATTTGCAGTTTGTGATCCGTGCTCTTCGCCGTGCTAGATTCGCCAGCTAGGTTGAAATACGCATGATTGGTCAAGTTCATCGGCGTTGTCTTATCGCAAGACGCCTGATAAGTAATCATCAACGCATTATCGTCAGTTAGCTGGTATTCAACTTGAACCTTAGCCGTACCAGGGAAACCTTGATCACCATCTTCCGACAGTAATGACATAACAAGAGTTGATTCAGTGTGCGAGTCGATACTCCAACGACGCTTATCAAAACCCTCTACACCCCCATGCAAAGCGTTTTCGCCATTATTACAAGTGACTTGATACGACGTGCCACCTATCTCGAATTGCCCTTTATCAATCCGATTGGCGTACCTCCCCACCACTGAACCAAAATAAGCCCCTTGTCGCATGTGTTCTGCCATATTAGGTGAACGCAATAACACTTCGCGCTGTTCGTATGACAAAGGGAGTGAGCAACTCAACCACGTTGCTCCTATATCCATAAAAGAGGCCGTCATGCCTGAGGCATTTTTAAGGTGTAGTACCTTAGCTGGCTCTCCATCGAATGATGCTACTTCTGTCATAGCATCATTCATAGCGCTCAAGCGCTCATTAGTACTGATCATTGTGAGACCGCCCCTGCGCCATCTTTTGCTTGGCATACATAGATCGATTCTTTTAGACCTGTCGCAGCTTCGTATTGTTCTGCAATTGCATTGGTGACCGCTTCCACTAGCGTTGGTGGAATCAACGCAACGATACAACCACCAAATCCACCACCCGTCATACGCACACCGCCTTGGTCACCAATGACCGCTTTGACGATATCTACAATGGTATCGATCTCTTTCACTGTGATTTCAAAGTCATCACGCATTGATGCATGAGACTGTGCCATAAGTTCACCTAAACGTTTCATATCGCCAGTGCGGAGTGCTTTCGCTGCTTCGACAGTACGGTCGTTCTCAGTGATAACGTGACGAGCACGTTTAGCAACCACTTCATCCAACTCAGAAACTCGCGCGTTGAACTGCTCAATAGTTACGTCACGTAGCGCTTTGACACCAAAAATACGCGCCGCTTCTTCACACTGCTCGCGGCGAGTGTTGTATTCACTGTCAACTAGACCACGTTTTTTGTTGGAGTTGATAATGACAACCGCCATATCTTCTGGCATCGAAACCGCTTGAGTTTCTAGGCTGCGGCAATCAATAAGTAGCGCATGGTTCGCTTGACCTTCAGCCGAAATCAGCTGGTCCATAATGCCGCAATTACAACCAACAAACTCATTTTCCGCTTGCTGACCATCGAGCGCAATTTCCGCTTGTGAAATCTCTAACTCATAAAGTGTTTTAAATGTTTGACCGATGACCACTTCTAGTGCGGCTGAAGAGCTCAGGCCAGCACCTTGTGGTACGTTGCCAGAAACAGAAATGTCTGCACCACCAATTTGATAACCGCGAGCCATTAAGAACTTAACGACACCACGAATGTAGTTGGCCCACATTTTATCTTGTTGGAACGTAATCTCTTGAGTGATATCAAACTCGTCAGTCGCGTCTTGGTAATCGACAGACACCACTCGAATGAGGTTATCGTCACGCTTAGCGGCTGCGACAACGGTTTGATAGTTAATAGCACATGGTAGGACAAAACCATCATTATAGTCGGTATGCTCACCAATAAGGTTTACACGCCCTGGTGCCTGAATGAAATGTGTTGGTTGGTAACCAAGTACACGTTCAAAAGAGTTTGCTACGCTTTGGATTAGGTCTTTCATATTTTGGTCTCTCAATACCTGATGTTTCTGTACGTACCGCTTATATTCACAGCACGCAACCACATCAAATTCTTAAATTATTGTTGTTTGTAATGAACGTCACTTAATGCTCTTAGACGTTCTGCGGCTTGTTCTGCGGTTAGATCACGTTGTGATTCGGCCAACATTTCATAACCCACCATAAACTTACGAATCGTTGCTGAGCGTAGTAGTGGTGGATAGAAAATGGCGTGCAGCTGCCAATGCTCTGTGCTTTCACCTTCATCAAAGAAGGGTGCATAATGCCATCCCATTGAGTAAGGGAATGAGCACTCAAATAAGTTGTCGTAACGAGACGTTAGTTTCTTAATTGCAACCGCCAAGTCGTCTTTTTGCGCTTCAGAGAGTTCGCTCATACGGCGAACGTGTGTTTTTGGAAGCAACATCGTTTCGAATGGCCACGCAGCCCAATATGGAACCACCGCAAGCCAGTGTTCTGTTTCTACCACTGTACGTGCGCCATCTTTCATTTCTGCGCTGACATAATCCACCAGCAGATTAGAGCCTTGCTGCTGATAGTACTCACGCATCAAGCGATCTTTTCGCTCAATTTCATTTGGTAGGAAGCTGTTGGCCCAGATTTGGCCATGTGGATGTGGCTGTGAACAGCCCATTGCTTCACCTTTGTTTTCAAACGCTTGAACCCAAAGATAGTCTTTCCCTAATTCTTCAATTTGCTCATTCCACGTATCCACAACGCAACGCAGCTCTTGAGGGCTAAGCTCTGGAAGTGTTTTGCTGTGATCAGGAGAGAAGCAGATCACGCGACTTAAGCCACGTACCCCTTGAGTTTTAAATAACGGATTGTCAGACTCAGGCGCATCCGGAGAATCAGGCATCAAAGCCGCAAAGTCGTTACTGAACACGTATGTGCCTTGATAATCTGGGTTTACATCACCAGAAATGCGCTCATTGGTCGGACATAAAAAGCACTTCTCGTCATACGTTGGTAATTGGACGTGAGACACTTCTTCGTTTTGACCACTCCAAGGGCGCTTTGCACGGTGTGGTGATACCAAAATCCACTGTCCGGTAAGTGGGTTATAACGGCGATGTGGATGGTCGACTGGGTTAAATTCAATGCTCGACATAGTGCTTACTCAATAGTTAAATTGTTATCATCTGTTGGAAGAACGACGCGATTTATTCGCTGTCGTAACCATTCGGGTTATTTGACTGCCAATGCCATGAATCAGCGGTCATGTCTTGCAATGTACGTGTCGCTTTCCAGTTTAAATCTGCTTCGGCTTTTGCTGTGCTTGCCCAACACTCTGCAATATCACCTGGACGGCGCGGTTGCAGTTCATAAGGAATTGGCTTACCACAAGCCGTTGCAAATGCATCCACCATTTCAAGAACACTGCTGCCTTTTCCTGTGCCAAGGTTGTAGATATGCAATCCAGACTTAAGACCGACCGCTTTTAACGCGGCAATGTGACCATCTGCCAAATCCATAACGTGGATATAGTCGCGAACGCCCGTACCGTCTGGCGTAGGGTAATCATTACCAAACACAGCTAACTTATCGCGTCGGCCAACTGCGACTTGAGCAATAAATGGCATTAGATTGTTAGGAATGCCTTTAGGATCTTCACCCATCGTGCCTGATGGATGCGCGCCGACAGGATTGAAATAACGCAGTAAGGTAATGCTCCACTCATTATCGGATGTGAAAACATCACTTAAGCAGCGCTCAACCATGAACTTACTGGTTCCGTATGGATTCGTCGTATTACCAACAGGAGAGGTTTCCGTGATGGGTACCACTTCTGGATCGCCATACACTGTTGCAGAGGAGCTGAAAATAATGCTCTTAACACCCGCTGTTTTCATTGCACGAGCCAGTACCAAGGTGCCATTCACATTATTGTCGTAATACTCGATAGGCTTAGCCACTGATTCGCCTACTGCTTTTAAACCTGCAAAGTGAATCACCGACTGGATCTCATTCTCCTCGAAAATGCGGTCAAGTAACGCTTCATCGCGGATGTCGCCCTGATAGAAAGTCGGAGCTTGACCAGTCAATGCTTCAATACGTGCTAGCACTGCTTGATTAGCGTTACACAAATTATCGATGATGATAGGTTCGATACCACTTTCCAACATTTGAACGCAGGTATGGCTGCCGATGTAGCCCATTCCGCCCGTCACTAGTACTTTCACATTGCACTCCTAGATTTAACTCTGAACATTGAGCGAGTTATTACGTGAATACGCTCGTTATTTTCAAACTGAGGGAATTGTAGCAATAGCCACTCCTATCGTTCTGTGATCAAGCGCAAAAAAGTGTAAACGCTTACACAAGCTCCATAAAAATATAGCATTTTAAATGACCAGCATCGCGTTATTGCACCTTTAAATAGGATCAAGGAGAGGTAGCGTGTTGGTTAAACGATTACACAAAACATAACCAACAATGACGGATAGAAAAGAAAAAAGGCGTCCATGTTGGACGCCTTGTTAGAGTTACTTCTTGTTCGCGTATTTCATTGAGTCGAGCGCAACAGCGAAGATAATGATGGAACCTTTGATGATGTACTGCCAGTAGGGGCTGACACCAATGTAGGTCATACCATAGTTGATAACAGTGAAGATAAGAACACCGGTCACAACCCCTGCAATACTACCAACACCACCCGCAAACGAGACACCACCAACCACACAGGCAGCAATGGCGTCAAGTTCGTATAGGAAACCAAGGTTGTTGGTTGCACTACCGATACGCCCCGCTTCTAGCATACCGCCGAAGGCATAGAAAACACCCGATAGCGCGTACACCTTCAAGAGTGTCATTGGCACGTTAACACCCGATACCTTAGCCGCTTCTGGGTTACCACCCACTGCGAAGATATTTTTACCAAATACGGTCTTATTCCATAGAACCCACATAAAGACGATAGCAATAATGGCGTAGAAGGTTATATAGGAGAACCTAAAATCGCCCATCCGTATAAAGCCTTGCGTGAACACAGAAAAGCGCTCATCGAAGCCTGCAATCGGTGATGCACCTACAGAATCGTAGTAAAGAGAGTTAATACCATAAACGATGATCATCGTACCTAGAGTAGCGATAAATGGTGTTACTTTGAGGTAAGCAACGATGATACCGTTCACTAAACCAATGATGGCACCGATAGCACAGACAACAAGGATAACCGCTAGAATCGGCACTTCACCAATGCTTGGGAAAACCTTGTTCACATTATCAACGGATTGCAGTAACGTCGCGGAGACCACCGCTGCTAAACCAACCTGACGGCCCGCAGAAAGGTCCGTACCCTGAGTCACAATCAAACCGGCTACGCCAAGAGCAATAATGACACGCACTGACGATTGCGTCAGGATGTTACTGAAGTTACGTAAACTTAAGAAAGACGGCTCTTGAATCACGATTACCGCTAACAAGATAAAAAGAACCGCATAAATAGCCCCTTCTTTGAGGTGCTTTAGTGCAAATGTTTTTACTGAGTCCATAGTATTTTTCCTAGAGGTAACGAGAGGCCAGCTCTAAAATTTCAGTCTGAGTAGTATTCTTCGTCTCGACGACACCAGCAGCACGACCGTTACTCATCACAAGAATTCGGTCGGTGATACCCAATAGCTCCGGCATTTCTGAAGAGATAATGATGATGCCTTTGTTCTTCTTCGCTAACTCTAAAATAAGTTGATAGATTTCGAACTTCGCACCCACATCGATACCACGAGTTGGTTCATCAAGCATGAGAATTTCCGGCTGAGTTAACAACCAACGACCAATGATGACCTTTTGTTGGTTACCACCAGACAGCGACCCAATGGCAGTTTCATGACCCGGCGTTTTCACGCTCATGGAATCAATCACCCACTGAGTATCACTCTTCATTTTCTTATTGCTAAGCAAACCAGACTTGGTTTTGTATTCCTCAACATTCGCCACTAGAGAGTTAAAGGTAATATCAAGGTTTCCGTAGATACCTGTCGAGCGACGTTCTTCGGTAACCAAAGCAAAGCCATTGTTGATAGCCTCGTGTGCATCGCGGTTACGCATCTCTTTGCCATTTAGCAAAATTTTGCCTTCACTACGCTCTCGAACACCAAAAATCGTTTCAACAATATCGGTCCGTTTTGACCCCACCAAGCCCGCAACCCCTAGGATTTCACCGGCTTTAAGTTCAAATGAAACATCTTGTATCGATGGTTGATTAAGTGCTGTGAGATGTTGAACCTCAAGAATGGTTTCTTTCGGTACATTGCTTTTTTCTGGGAATCGCTGCGTCAGTTCACGACCCACCATCATAGAAATGATCGAGTCCATAGTAAGACCCTCAAGTGGACGTGTGTCGACCCATTGCCCATCACGAAGAATGGTGATGTCATCGCAAATCGCGAAGATCTCTTCCATTTTGTGAGAAATATAAACAACGCCACACCCTTTGTCTTTGAGCTTCTTAATGATGGTGAAAAGGTGGTTGACTAAATTGCATTCAGAGTGAAAACGTTTAACCCAGAGTGTAGTGATAAAATGAACAATTAATGTGAGGAAGTTAAAAGAATTTACAAACGTAACAATATCTGTAACGAGTTGTTTAATTCGTTTGAAATGGCTAACGCATCATGTAAAAACAAGCTCTCTAAACGTTTCATAGTATAACATCGAGATCTTGGTCTCCTTTTTTACCGAATTTTGCTACTGTAATTCTTACGCATTCTCGATCATCTATGAGAACGTTTACAATAGTTCAAAATATGTCAAACTATCCCCTACCTTTACTAGTGGTATTGCGTTTACTCTATTTGAGAGTACACTTGCCGCCCCTTTAATCAGCTCCTCTATTTAATTAGGCGTAAATCGAATGTCTGAAAACGCTTCAGCGCTCAACAAACGAATGAATATCGTAGCGTTGACTTGGCCTATCTTTATCGAAGTTTTGCTAAGAACCGCACTTAATACCACGGATGTGTTTATGCTCAGTGGGTACTCCGACTTAGCGGTATCCGCTGTTGGTGTTATTACCCAAATTACTTTCTTCTTGATTGTTATTTCCATGATGGTAAGCAGTGGTACAGGAATACTTATCGCTCAATACAACGGCGCATCCAAATTCAGCGAGTCTGCACAAACTGGTGTTGCCAGTATCCTGTTAGCGGTAGTGGTCGGTGGCGTTCTCAGTCTGTCACTGTTTTTAGGGGCGGAACATTTTATCGCGCTATTTGGTCTTGAAGATCAAGTAGCAGCCTTTGGTTACGAATACCTGATCATCAGCGGCTCCATGACGTTCAATGTCACCATAGGCATAGTGCTTACTACAATATTGCGTAGTCATGGTTACTCACGCTCCCCTATGGTCATCAACCTCATCGCTGGGGTGATTAATATTGCCGGTAACTATGTCGCGCTGTACCAACCATTTGGGTTGCCAGTCTTTGGCGTTAGTGGCGTTGCAACTGCGACAGTTGTCAGCCAAGTGATCGGTACCTTATTGATGATCTGGGTCGTTCGTAAAAAACACATTGAGCTGCCATTTAACCAATGGCGCGAGATCCCTAAAGCACTGTACAAAAAGATTATGAAGATCGGTGCCATGAACGCCGGAGAAATTCTCTCTTACAACATGGCGCAAATGACCATCGTATATTTCGTGGTGCAGATGGGAACCTCTTCCCTTGCCGCTTACACTTACGCACAGAACATCACTCGCGTGTCGTTTGCTTTTGCATTAGCTCTTGGGCAAGCCGGACAAATTCAGGCCAGCTACTTTATCGGTAAAGGCTGGATCGATGACATCTTAGGCCGAGTTCAAAAATACTACTTAGTTGGCCTAATCGCATCGACTGGTATTGTTGTACTGCTGTTTCTGTTCCGTTATCCATTGATTGATCTGTTCACACAAGATAGCGAAATTGTTGTTTTAGTGGCACTGCTTATTGGCGGATCAATATTTGTCGAGTCTGGACGCGTATCCAACTTAATATTCATCGCCGCACTCAAAGGCGCTGGCGATATCAAGTTCCCTGTAAAAATGGGGATCTTGAGCATGTGGGGTATTGCGGTTCTGTTTGCCTATCTGCTTGGCATTCATTGGGGCTATGGCGTAATAGGCGCTTGGATTGCTATCGGTATGGATGAGTGGGTTCGCGGTATCGTAATGATTCGACGCTGGCGCTCTAAAGTATGGACACGCTTCGCCTTGACGTAGCAGATAAAAAGTAGCAGATAGAAAAATGGGCTAGCGATTGCTAGCCCATTTTAGTTAGATGTTCGAAATACAAAGTGAATCTAAGAAGATATGGCAATCTTCTACATTGAAACTCAGATCCAACTCATCACCACGAACAACTTCAAAGTCACCTGAAACGTGCACTCGATAGTTATCAAAGCCCGCTACCATACCAAACAGGTATGTGCTGTTCCCCAAGCGCTCTACTGCTTGTGTTGAGAAATGAAGCTTCTGCTCACCAGAGTTATCCAAAGCAATATGCTCAGGACGCAGACCAAAGCTCACCTTATCGCCTACTTTTACTTTAGACGTATCCACCTTGACCTTAATAGACTGCTCATCTGGTAATGAAATGGTAATGCTATCATCACCAACACTCGTAACGTGTGCAGGTAGCATGTTCATCTTTGGCGAACCGATAAAACCAGCTACAAACTCGTTAGCTGGACTGTTGTAGAGCTCAAGCGGAGAACCCACTTGCTCTACTTGACCATCACGTAATACGACAATCTTATCAGCTAGGGTCATCGCCTCTACCTGATCGTGGGTAACGTAGATCATCGTGGTATCAAGCTCGCGGTGCAAACTGGCAATTTGCAAGCGCATGTCTACACGCAGTTCGGCATCAAGGTTTGATAGAGGCTCGTCAAACAAGAATACTTTTGGATCACGAACAATCGCACGCCCAATAGCCACACGCTGACGCTGACCTCCTGACATATCTTTTGGTTTACGATCCATTAGATGGTCAAGTTGCAACGCTTTTGCTGCTCGGTCCACTCGCATTTTAATTTCGTCTTTAGGGAAGCCATTCATCTTCATCCCAAAGCCCATATTCTCCTCAACCGTTAGGTGTGGATATAGAGCATAAGACTGGAATACCATCGCGATACCGCGCTCTGCAGGATCGACATGGTTAACCACTGTATTATCAATTTCTAGGACACCGTCAGTAATCTCTTCTAGACCTGCAATCAAACGAAGCAGCGTCGATTTACCGCAACCAGACGGGCCGACAAAAACAACGAACTCACCTTTTTTGATATCAAGATCCACACCGTGGATCACGGTTGAATTACCATAGCGTTTCACTACGTTGGAAAGTTTAATATCTGCCATGTTGTATCCTTAATTCTTCAGGTTCGCTTGCTAAGCACACGCCGAGCAAGCGACATTCAATCTTTTGAGTAATGAAACGTTATGCTTGCGCCGTCATGCGCAGTGTCACTTGATAACGGTATTGCTCTGCCAGCAATTTGAATTCTTCGTGAACACTTGGTGTCCATGAATCATCACCACCAACGCCCATATGGAAACCATCGATACGAACGAACAGTTTACCGCTGTCGACCAACTCGTTAGTGTGCTTCGCCGCTTTCATCACTGCCGTGCTGTAACGACTAACAGACAGATGATGCTCACCATTAATCGAAAGTGCACCGATTTGGCTCTGCTTAACATCCGAACGCAAACCACAATCCGTTGGGAAGATATAGGGTGTGTGCATCTCTTCAATAGACACTTGATAACGACCTACGTGTGCCGCTAGCTTTCTATCACTGTAGTTCTCAAAAGGACCACGGCCATACCAACTCACAGAATCAATATTGTTAGCAAGCGCTAACTCCATACCTACACGAGGTAAGGATGGCAAGCCTTTCGCGGCGTTGACCTTCACATCAATATTGACTTCACCATCATTGAAAATTTGGTAAGTCCATAATGTTTCGAACACCAATTGACCTTCGAACGTATGCGCGTAGTGAGATTCCACTTCGTAGAATTTGCCTCGTGAAAAGTGTTCAAAGCCAATGCATTCAGCCGTCAGTGATGGCAGACCCGCTGCATCCCAGCGTGCTAACCATGTGGTTGGATCGACTCGGTCAGATTCGCTGGTGCCAATATCATTATCCAAAGGAGCACGATAGAAGTTATCTTTTGGTGCTTGCAACAGCGACTCTTGCCCATCAACTAACCACGAGGTGAGGTAACCTGTAGCGCTATCAAATGCCATGGTTTGTTCGCTCGCTGTCAATACCAGCGCGTCACCATTGACAGCCACATTTGGCAGGCCCGAGTCGTTGCTTAGTTTTGGCGCTAGGCCAAACTTCGCTGGTAACGTAATTTGCTCAGCCGACACTAGGTGGCCAACATCAGACCATGGCGTTGCCGATGTTTTCACGATCTCAATATTTAGATGATAATCGCAACCCAGTTTCGCTTCTGGCAATGCCTCTGCTAACTGAATATCTAGGTGCCCTTCTGGAGCAATAGCCAACTCGGTTGACCCTTGTCCAACCGTGATACCATCTTCAGTGATGGTCCAGTTAAGTTTCTCATCACTTGGTGAGGTAAATAAGTACTCACTTTCCACTCTAATCACGACAGGTTCAGTCGAGCGTAGAGTAATTTGGTGGAACTGCTGGGCTTTCTTCGCTTCAAACGACGTTGGATGCACAGTACGGTCAGGGAAAATTAAACCGTTAATACAGAACTGTCTGTCATTAATGTCATCCCCAAAATCACCACCATAGGCCCAATACTGAGTGCCATTTTCATCTGTTTTCGTCAGACCTTGGTCAACCCAATCCCATATGAAACCGCCTTGTAAACGAGGGTACTCACGGAAGGTGTCCCAATATTTATCAAAGCTGCCTAAGCTGTTACCCATTGCGTGGGCGTATTCACAAAGGATAAGTGGACGCTCTTCGCCTGGCATTCCAAGCCATTTTTTGATGGCAAGTTTTGGCGTTACTGTTGGATCAATGTGATGACGCTGATCACTATCGACACGCGCATACATTGGCACAATAATATCGGTTGCAGCGGTATCAGAGCCGCCACCTTCATACTGTACTGGACGTGACGGGTCACGAAGCTTGGTCCATTGATACATGGCATGGTGGTTGTTGCCAATTCCAGACTCATTACCTAAAGACCAAATAATGATAGATGGATGGTTCTTGTCGCGCTCAACTAAACGAGTCATGCGACGCATGTAGGCGTTCATCCAAGTTACATCGTCGGATAGACGACACATAGGGAATTGGCCGTGAGTTTCAATGTTTGCTTCATCAACAAGATACAAGCCATATTCGTCACACAATTCATACCACAGAGGATCATTAGGATAATGCGCCGTGCGAACTGCGTTGAAGTTGTACTGTTTTAGCAACTTAATGTCTTCAATCATGCACTCACGAGTCATGGTATGACCCATTTCTGGATGATGCTCGTGACGGTTAACACCACGGACTAACAGTGCTTTACCGTTTACTTTCAACTGACCATCTGTGATCTCAACCGTGCGGAAACCAACATTGTAGGCTTCGCAATCCACCAGTTGACCGTCTTGATCATTGAGAGAAACGACTAGACGGTAGAGATTTGGCTCTTCCGCGCTCCACTTTTTCGGATTCTCAATAGTAACCTGATGTTCTGCGATTTCTTGCCATGGGCCTTTCTCATCGATAATACGCTGACCACACAAGGCAGACTTACGTCCAAAAACGCTGTTACCCAAGTCATCAAATAGTTCAATATTGACGCTATATGGCGAAGGCTTCTCAGTAAGTTTGGTTGTCACTTTCAGTACTGCATCGCGATAGCACGCATCAAGCTCGGTATTGATCTGTACATCAGCAATAGCCATCGTTGGCTTCGTACGTAGAGTGACGTTGCGGAAAATGCCACTCAACCACCACATATCTTGGTCTTCTAAATAAGAACCATCAGACCAACGCAATACCATGACTGACAACTGGTTCTCGCCTGCCACCAGTACATCAGTCAAATCAAATTCTGCCGCTAGTCGACTGTCTTGGGAGTAACCAATCCAAACACCATTACACCAGAGGTGGAATGCTGAGTTAACGCCATCAAACGTCACAGAATGACGCTCATCCGCTTTAATGCTGTCAACCGTAAATGACACTCGGTATAAACCCGTTGGGTTTTCTTGAGGCACAAAAGGTGGCGTATCAGCAAAAGGATACTTCACATTGGTATAGATGGGCTTATCAAAGCCTTGTAATTGCCAGTTGCTTGGTACTTGAATCGCATCCCACTGACTGTCGTCAAACGTTGTTTCAACACACGACGCGTCTACTTGCTCTGGCTGAGAGAACAGCTTAAATTTCCATTCACCGTTTAGTGAGCGCATATTCTCAGACGGTAGGTTGTCTTTTGCTGCCAGTTCACTGTGAAACGCATTAAGCGGCGCATGTGCGTCCAGAACGTTATGGTGCGTTACATGCTGGTTTTCCCACTCTCTCGCGGAAATTACTTGATCGAAAGTTCTCATTCTAAACATCTCACTATTTCACAGAGCCAGTCATACCGGCCACAAATTGCTTCTGCATCAAAAAGAATACGGCTAGGGTTGGAATGGTTGCTACCACAGTCCCCACCATAATGATGCCAAAATCAGGGAAGTAGGCTGACGACAAAGAGGACAGCACTAAGTTAATTGTTTTAAGATCGGCGGATTGCAATACAATCAGCGGCCATAGGAATGCGTTCCACGACGACATAAATACGATAATAAAGGCTGCCGCATAGGTAGTTTTCATCACTGGCATGTATACAAACAGATAGATTTTCCAATCTTTCACACCATCCACTCGCGCCGCATCGATAAGCTCTGACGGAAACGCTTTAGTACATTGGCGGAAATAGAACACAATAAATACCGAAGCAATAGTTGGTAGCATCACAGCAAGGTGAGTATCCAGTAGACCCGCCTTAGCCATTAATGTGAACAGAGGGATCATCAGCGCCGCAAACGGAATCATCATTGTCAGCAACATAGCACTGTAAACTCGGTCACGGACTTTGCTCTTATAGACTTCAAAACCATAACCAGCCATCGATGAGATAAGCAACGTAAACAAGGTACTGATAATGGCAATCTTCGAGGTATTATAGAAAATCAGCCAAAGATCAATTTGCTCAGTCAATTTGGCTAGGTTAATGAATAATTGATCACCAAAAGTAAATTTACCCGTATTAACCTGAGTTGTAGTGTTAGTACTGGATACCATCATCCAATAAAATGGGAATAAAGATACTAACGAGAATATCGATAAGAATGCATACATTAGTCCACGCATTGCTTTGTTTTTATTATTCATTATTTATCCCTCGCAATTCTAAATTGAAGCATTGCTAGAATCGCTGCAAAGAATACGATGACGTATGATACCGTTGCTGCATAACCAAAGTTTGGAACAAACTTAAATGACAAATCATAAATATACATCGACAGAGTCAAGGTTTCATTTGCTGGTCCACCAGCAGTAATATTCACTACTTCATCAAACAGCTGCAATGTACCGATAGTCGACATAACCGTAGTAAATAAGATAACCGGTTTAAGTAAAGGAACAGTAATAAAGAAGAACTGTTTAATTGGGCTTACACCTTCAATACGCGCTGCTTCATAAATTGATTTATCAATGTTCTGCATCGCAGATAAAAAGAAGATCATGTTATAGCCTGTCCAACGCCATGTGATCGCAATAATGATGGTCACCTTAGCCCAGAATGGATCTGCCATCCAAGGAATAGGGTCGTTGACAATGCCTGTCCACATCAGGAATGAGTTCACAATACCTTCATACGCAAACATACTCTTAAAAAGGATTGAGTAAGCAACTAGTGATGTAACACAAGGTAAGAAAATCGCTAAGCGGAATAAGCTTCTAAATTTAAGATTAGGCGAATTTAAACAAGACGATAATGCTAACGAAAGCAAAATCATAATAGGCACTTGAATAATTAAGAAAATAAAAGTGTTAGAAAGTGCTTTTAAAAACACTGGATCGTTAAATAACCGAGTTACGTTGCCAAAACCAACGAACTCCATAATAACACCACGCCCAGAATGCATAGCCATCCATAATGAATTCACAATAGGATAGATCATGAATAAGGACACTAATATGACGGCAGGTAATACAAAACCCCAGCCATTAATATCATAAAAACGCTGAAAGCTATTTTTATTATTTTTGGAGCTAGACTTAATCGTCTTGACTAATTCACTCATAATGACACCAATAAAGAGAAGAAAAGGCCCCCACACTGACTCGCAGCAGAAATGGGGGCAAAGGAAAAACGATTATTGAATCTGATATTTCAGTTGTTGCTCAACGCTTTCTAATACTTTATCGATTGGTGCACCCTGCATAATGGAAGGCATTTGAGCAGCAATTGCAGCATCGACTTCATAGGTATACATACCATAGTTCACAGCTGGAATTTCGGCAGCCCACTTGTTGAAATCTGAGTAAATCTTTTGCTTGTTAAAGTAGCTGTCTTCGTATTGGTAAGCTTGTGTATTACCTGCTGGCAAGTATGAACCTACCGCACCCTGCTTCTTAAGAATTTCATTGTAGAATTCTTTATCGGAACCAAACGTTTTGCTCAAGAAGTCGATAGCCGTATCTTTCTCTTTTGAAGCATTCAGTACATACCAGCTTGAACCACCAAGGTTAGAGCTGTTTACTGCGCCTTCTACATTCAGACGAGGTGTTGGCGCAACGGCCCACTGACCTTCTTGCCCTTCACCAGCTTTCACTGACGCGGTAATCCAAACGCCTGTCGTAATAGAAGCAACCGTACCGCTATTTACTGAGCCTACCCATTCAGACCAACCGATGGTTGGACGAGCGATGTCAGTGGTATGAAGGTCGCGGAAGATCTTGATACCTTCAGCAAGTGCTTTGTTGTTAGCAATGTTAAGGCTACCGTCTTGATTAAAGTACCAACTGCCCGCACCCTGAATCATGATACGCAACAAGCCAAGATCTGATGGGTTATTCCCCAACATAGATACGCCTGTTTTCTCCTTCACTTGCTTACCGATTTCAATGAAACGGTCCCAAGTGATGTCTTCCATATCTTTAGCACTGAACCCTGCTTTTTCTAGAATATCTGTGCGGTAGTAAAGACCAGTAACACCCGTGTCAAACGGCAAGCCGTACACGTCATCACCGATAGTCATCACATTGACTTTGTACGGAGCGAACTGAGAATAATCGACCTCATTGGTCATAGGGGCAAATGATCCTGGGTACGACTGCAAATATTTCTGAGCGTTGTAATCTTCAATCAACACCACATCTGGTAACGCCGATGTAATACCTGACGCAAGCATGGTATGCAACTTCTGCTCGATGTCAGCTTTCGCAAAATCGACCACTTTGATGTTTACATCTTCATGGCTTGCTTCATATTTCTCAGCAGCTTCTTGCATGATGGCAACATTAAAGTTTGGATCCCATGCCCAGACAGTGATGTCTTTCGCGAGTGCGGTTTGACTGAAACAAGCTAGACCTACTGCAGAGGCCACTAATCCTTTAATCATTTGCTTCTTCATAACTGTTATTCTCATTTTTTGTAGGGATTTTTGCTTCCGCTTGGAAACGTTTACACAGGGAAATTAGCATTTATTTTTGAGAAATAAAGGGGCGAAGATGGGATTTTTGATCTATTACCGCTAGAAATTGCGTACGTTGTGGGGCTGATCACTTTCTTAATAGAATTATTAGCAATTAATCACAATATGCAACTGACTGCTATATTTGGATACGTTAACAATTATTACATCACGATTTAGTGTAATCCTTACCACTACAATCTATTTTCGTGCAGTGATGACAAGATGGCTTCATAAATGCTGTCTTTCAACCAGTGAATTTTTTCGTTCAGATGCGACTGTTTTTTCCAAATCATCGAAATATCGAAGTCGGCAACAGGAACCGGTGGTGGGGAGGCTGTCAGGTTGCTTTGAATGAGATTAATTTTAGCCATTTTTTCAGGAACGATAGCAAACATCGCTCGACCAGTAACCAGTCGGCCTATGGTGAGAAAATTACGGGAAACAGCGGTGACCTCACGTTTTAGACCAATGGATTCCAAATGCTTATCTACATTACTGCTGAAATTACCTTCTGGGCTGACTAAACAATGTGGCAGAGAAGCAAACGTCTCCGTATCCAATTTATCGACTTTAACTAAGGCACTATCGTAGATACATACATGCTTCTCAGTGTAGAGTTTTTGTGCGCGAAATTGTGGGTCTAAATCCGGGATGCTACCTATCAAAATATCTAGGTTTTCCTGCTCACTGACCGATCGATAATTGTGACGGTTAACATTAATAAAACTGATTTTGGCCTCAGGAGCTTGTGAAACAACAGCATCATAGATAGTGGGGGCAAAAATGAACTCCGCATAATCCGTTAGCCCTATCTTACAAATTCCTCGATAGTGCTTTGCGAGGAATTGCTCTGCCGGCAAAACGTTAAATTGTACTAGATTCAGTATTTGTTCAATCGTTGGATAGAGCTCCGATGCTCGCTCTGTTGGTACCATTTGATGATTTTTACGCTCAAACAAGCGATCATCACACAAGGTCCTCAATTTCGATAAACTATGACTCATTGCCGATTGGCTTACAAAACATTTCTCGGCGGCCACCGATACACTTCGTGTTTGATAGAGATGGAAAAACACTATTAACAGGTTTAGGTCAATGCGTTTCCAATCTATTTTCTCTCGTCCCATTTTATTCATAGTACGTATCAAAACTATTAATTTGAATCATTATAGAACAATCAGTAGCATCAGAGTCAATCGAACTTGTCCTTTTCCGCATAATAGGTGCGCAGGTGTCCACATTAAGTAATGAATCTTCAAACAATCACTCAAACAGCAAAGAATCGTTGTTTGTCATATTCAAGATATTTTTTGCGCTAGGTTGGGTGAGCTTTGGCGGTCCAGCCGCGCACATTGGCTACTTTCGCAATACCTTCGTTGCAAAACTGAATTGGCTAAGTGATGAAGAGTACGCGCAAATTGTTGCGTTGAGCCAATTTCTTCCTGGGCCAGGTTCGAGCCAAGTAGGTTTCGCGGTTGGCTATCAGCGAGCTGGAATTGGTGGCGGCATGATGGCTTTTCTGGGTTTCACTCTCCCCTCTGTTATATTGATGCTGGCTCTTGCGATACTAAGTAGTCAACTCACAGAGTCTCACTATTTCCAAAATGTGGTACACGGATTAAAACTGCTCGCGGTATTAGTTGTTGCTGATGCGACGTGGGGTATGTACAAGAATTTTTGCCGCTCCAAACTTACGGTGTCTATTTGTATTGCAACGGCAATAGCACTGTTGCTGTTGCAAAATATTACCGCTCAAATTGTGGTTTTGCTGGTTGCCGCTTTATTAGGTATGCGCTATCTAGCGACCACTGATTCCCCCCGCCCCTCTAGCAAGCTGTCATTGTCAGTCTTACCTATCGCCTGTTTTGTTGCGCTACTTGTCGTCTTACCATTTATCGGTCAATGGTCACCATCAATCGCACTCTTCTCTGATTTTTACCAAGCTGGCAGCCTAGTATTTGGTGGAGGGCACGTAGTGCTTCCATTGCTGCAAAACATCGTTGGTGACCAACTGACCCAAGACAGTTTCTTGACTGGTTATGCGGCTGCGCAAGCTGTTCCTGGCCCGATGTTCACCTTTGCCACCTATATCGGCTATGAGCTTATGCCTTCCTCTCCTATTTGGGGGGCGATCGTAGCCACACTCGGTGTGTTTATGCCTGGCTTTTTATTACTTGTTGGTGTTTTAAAAAACTGGCAACAGCTCGCCAAAATACCAGCGGTGTCTGGTGCTTTAGTGGGCGTAAACGCGGCCGTGGTAGGTCTGCTGCTCTCCGCTCTTTATCAGCCTGTTTTTACCAGTGCGATATTTAGTGCACACGATCTTGCTTGGGTACTTTTAGGGGCACTGCTAATGAAACCGTTTAAATTGCCTATTGTTTGGATGGTGGTGTTCTTCGCATTAGCAGGCTTATTGAGTCCAGCACTCGTAAGTTTAATCTAAATCAATTATCAATCCGATTTTGGGTGATTTTCCTCGTCAGAATCACAGCTTAGTCATACACTAATTATTGAGGGGAATTCCCCTTAATATAGTTTCAAAGCAATAAAAGGGCTTTATATCGACGGACAGTGATTAGGCAGCGGCACGCCTACACAGATTAGGGGGTGAGTTATGAGAAAGGAAAGCTCTAACATGAGCCATCGTCGGAATCTAAGCCGAGGTTCGATTAACGATGAACTAAAGCGTGCGCACCATGCGATTAGTCCCCACGCTCCCGAAATCGTCAGAATCTCAGTGTCTCTTTTTGACGCTCAGCACGTCAGATTGAATACGTTTGCCCACAGCACATTGGAAGGTGAGCCATTAGTTCGCTATAGTGCGCCTATTAATGCTCACTCTACGCTTGGACAGCTAGCCTGTAGACACAAACATCGTGTTATCAATGATATTCCATCCACTCTAACTGAGACATCTCAGCATTCACGCTGGTTGCTTAAACAACCTTACTCCGCCTCATTAACACTGCCAGTCCTCAATGATGGCCACTTTACCGGTTTGCTATTCCTAGACGCTAATAAGCCGCATTTTTTCGATAATACAACGGTCGATCAGTTAACGTCATACACTAGCAACCTTGCTAACGCCATCAATGAACAGCGTCACTATATTGATGCGATGACAGATATGGGGTACACCGTTCGCAGTACAAACTTTGATCACCTAGATGAAAGCCTCGATCATGCTTATCGAGTCGGTCAGTACGCAAGACTAATCGCTCAGCATGTGGCTGATTTGTATGAACTCGATGATGAGACGATTGACCATATTGTGCATTCTGCTGAATTGCACGACATTGGTAAGTACTCTTCGCTTAGTTCAAGACAAAGTTCTCCATGGCAAGAAACTTGGCATAGTAATGTCGTGATGCAAGGGCAAATTCAGCAAGGCTTAAACCTCGTCAACCAACTAGCGAAACAGATACATGAAAAGCAACATGCTTGTATGTCGTTGCTGCAAGATATTATCCGATATCATCACGAATATTTAGACGGTTCTGGTGCACCAAATGGACTGAGCCACGCAGAAATTCCAATTGCGGCTCGTATTGTTACCGTTGCTAACATTTTTGATGCGCTCACCAGTCATCGCTATTACAGTGAATCTTGGTCTTTGATCCATGCCTTGTTAGAGCTAGAAAAGATGGTGGCATTAGGCAAAATTGATAGTAATTGTGTGCACGCTTTGCGCTGCCAGCAAGACGCCATCAAGCTTATCATGTATTCCACCCATGTTCCTTGGCAGTAAAAAAAGGCATCACTCGATCCGATAGTCTTTTGCGACTCAAGCGCATCGTTGGAGTAAAAACTCCAATAATGTGCTTGAGACCACAATAATCCACCGCTAGCATCTTGCGGTAGACATCCATTGTGACTAGTATTGTAATGTTAACAACATATTAACATTACAATAACTATAAATTATCGTTCTATACGAAAACGGAGTTCAGGAATGATACTGCCTAATGAAAGCACTCTCTCGAGTTGTACCCTACCGCCGCCCAACGAGATGATACTAAAGTGGGCGCAAGAAAGACCGAATGAAGTTTACTTAAAACAAATTATCAATCGTGAGTTTGTCGAATACACCTATGCAGATGTCGCAGACAAAGCCTTACGCCTAGTTTCTGCGCTGCGTGGTCTTGGTATTCAGCCAGGTGAAAAGGTCGCACTTATTTCAAAAAACTGCGCCGAGTGGTTTATTTGTGATTTAGCAATGATGCTGGGTGATTACATCAGTGTACCTATTTTTCCGACTGCAGGAGCCGACACCATTGAGTACTGCTTGACTCATAGTGAAAGTAAGGCGTTGATTGCAGGGAAACTTGATGATCCTAAAGCAACCAGTTCAGTTATCGAGTCTTTAAGCGACTTAATCACAATCTCGCTCCCGTATGATACCGCACCTGATTGCCAGCACACCTTCAATCAATTAGTGGCTAACAATAAACCAAGTGAAGAGCGACCGGTACATTATGATGACAAACTTATGTCCTTGGTTTATACCTCTGGTACCTCTGGGTTGCCAAAAGGAGCAATGTTGACCTACGGCGCATTTAGCTGGTCGGTACAAAGGTTAATTGACCACATTGGTATTGAGCCTAACGACCGTCTGTTCTCATATTTACCACTGGCTCACATTACTGAGCGAGTATACATCTTTGGCTCGTCAGTGATGGGTGGTGTACAAACAGCCTTCCCAGAATCTTTAGATACCTTCATTGAAGATGTGAAGATGCAGCGTCCCACACTGTTTATTTCAGTGCCTCGATTATGGACACTGTTCCAGCAGCGTATTCAAGATAAACTGCCACAAAAGAAGCTCAATATTCTCCTCAAGATACCGTTCGTCAATTCGTTAATTAAGAAAAAATTGGCTGATGGCTTGGGCCTTGACCAAGCACGGGTTCTTGGTTGTGGTTCAGCACCGGTACCACCTGCTTTACTAGATTGGTATCACAGTGTTGGGCTGAACATCACCGAAGCTTGGGGCATGACAGAATCATTCGCTTACAGCACCATTAACTACCCATTCAGAGCCGATAAAATAGGTACGGTGGGGAATGCAGGTCCAGGTATCGAGCTGATGATTGCTGATGATGACGAAATTATGGTTCGAGGCCAAGGTCTGTTCTCTGGCTACTACAAAAATGATATTGCAACGCAAGAAGCATTTGATAGTGAAGGTTGGCTGCATACTGGAGACATCGGTGCTATTGATAGCGAGGGCTATCTCACCATTCAAGGCCGCAAAAAAGATACATTCAAAACGGCGAAAGGTAAGTTTGTTGCCCCAGTACCGATTGAGAAAAAGTTAGCGGAATACAGCCGAGTCGAGATGATGTGCTTGATTGGTTTAGGTTTGCCTGCGCCTATACTTCTTGTTGTACCTCACGACTTCCCTAACTTTGACAAGGCTCGCTATGAGCGTACCGCCGAACGTGTCGTTAAGCGTATGAACCAAGAGCTTGAGTCTCATGAGCAAATCAAAGGTGTGCTTATGGTTAAAGACCCGTGGAGTATTGAGAATGGCTTGCTAACACCAACACTGAAAATCAAACGCCACTTGCTTGAGCAGAAGTACCATGAAGTTGGTCATAGCTGGCCTAAAGACAAACTCGTCGTTTGGGAACAATAACCCCATTGCGTATTAGATAAAGGCGACGACAGTCGCTTTTTTATTGGTATTACCAAAATGACCTTTGAAGTTCTCGCTTGGCATCGATAGGCGCTGATCAAGGCAATAAAAAACCCGCCATAAGGCGGGTTTTATCAGTCAAAGGAAAAGACGAATTACTTCTTCTCTTCTTTTGCTTTAGCAATAACTTCTTCAGCAACGTTTGCAGGACAAGCGCTGTAGTGTGAGAACTCCATAGAGAACTGACCACGACCAGAAGTGATTGTACGTAGGTGACCGATGTAGCCGAACATCTCAGATAGAGGAACGTCAGCTTTAATACGAACACCAGTAGCACCAGCTTGTTGGTCTTTGATCATACCACGACGACGGTTAAGGTCACCGATTACATCACCAACGTTGTCTTCTGGAGAGAACACGTCAACGTGCATGATTGGCTCTAGAAGTTGAGCACCAGCTTTTGGCATAGATTGACGGAATGCACCTTTCGCTGCGATTTCGAATGCGATTGCAGACGAGTCAACTGCGTGGAAACCACCGTCGTATAGTTCGACTTCAACGTCTAGCGTTGGGAAGCCAGCTAGAACACCAGTTTCCATCATAGATGCGAAACCTTTCTCAACTGCAGGCCAGAATTCTTTAGGTACGTTACCACCAACAACTGTTGAAGAGAACGTGAAGCCAGAGTTTGGCTCACCTGGTTTGATACGGTAGTCAATCTTACCGAACTGACCAGAACCACCAGACTGTTTCTTGTGCGTGTAGCTATCTTCAACTGCTTGAGTGATAGTTTCACGGTAAGCAACCTGTGGTTGACCTACTTCAAGCTCAACGCCGTAAGTACGCTTCAGGATGTCTACTTTGATGTCTAGGTGAAGTTCACCCATACCTTTCAGGATAGTTTCACCTGAATCTTCGTCAGTCTCAACCTGGAATGATGGATCTTCTGCAACCATCTTACCGATCGCGATACCCATTTTCTCTGTAGAACCTTTGTCCTTAGGAGAAACAGCAATAGAGATTACTGGTTCAGGGAAGATCATTGGCTCAAGAGTACACTCGTGCTTAGGATCACATAGAGTGTGACCAGTTTGAACGTTCTTCATACCAACAACAGCGATGATGTCACCAGCTTGTGCAGTAGTTAGTTCGTTACGCTCATCTGCTTGCATCTCAACCATACGGCCGATACGCTCAGTTTTACCAGTTGCAGAGTTAAGGATTGTGTCACCCTTGTTCATTACACCTGAGTAGATACGGATAAACGTTAGAGCACCGAAACGGTCGTCCATGATCTTAAATGCTAGAGCACGTAGTGGCTCATCAGCAGATACAGTTGCAACTTCGCCAGTTGGTTCACCAGTTTCTGGATCAGTTAGAGGCTGAGGATCTACTTCAGTTGGAGCTGGTAGATAGTCAACAACTGCGTCAAGAACTAGCTGAACACCCTTGTTCTTAAATGCAGAACCACAGAATGTTGGGAAGAATGCTAGGTCACGAGTACCTTTACGGATACAACGTTTGATGTCGTCGATTGAAGGCTCTTCACCTTCCATGTACGCTTCCATTAGGTCATCGTCTTGCTCAACTGCAGTTTCGATAAGCTCTTCACGGTACTGTTCAACTTCGTCAACCATGTCAGCTGGAACGTCTTGAATTTCGTAGTTTTCTGGAAGACCAGAGTCATCCCACACGTATGCTTTACGGCTTAGTAGGTCAACAACACCTACGAACTCTTCTTCACGACCGATTGGAAGAACCATTACTAGTGGGTTAGCAGCTAGTACGTTCTTAACTTGGTCAACTACGTTGAAGAAGTCTGCACCCATACGGTCTAGTTTGTTAACGAAGATGATACGAGATACTTCTGATTCGTTAGCATAGCGCCAGTTAGTTTCTGACTGAGGCTCAACACCACCAGAACCACAGAATACACCGATACCACCGTCTAGTACTTTCAGAGAACGATATACTTCAACTGTAAAGTCAACGTGTCCAGGAGTATCGATAACGTTTAGACGGTGATCGTTCCAGAAACAGCTAACTGCCGCTGATTGGATAGTAATACCACGCTCAGCTTCCTGTTCCATGAAGTCAGTAGTTGATTCACCATCATGAACTTCACCAGTCTTATGGATTTGGCCAGTCAGTTTTAGGATACGCTCAGTTGTTGTGGTTTTACCCGCATCAACGTGCGCGAAAATACCAATATTTCTGTATTTTGATAAATCAGTCATCGTTTTACTCTGTTAATAGGATATAAAATGCGCGCAGAGTATATCACAATCTGTCAAGACGGATAGCTTTGCGTGCATTCGTATTAAAAAAAAGTTATGCCTTCTCGGCGTACTCGGGTATCAAATAGAGCTAAAACGCCTCTAAACGCTTGTTACACCTAGCTTCATCCGTGTTGGCGGCTGTTGTTAGTTCGCAGTTAATTTTAGCTGCTCTTCGTGATTTTTCGATGTTATTTTGAAAAATCATACATTTTGTTGGCGATATTCTACCTAATTTTTCGCAAAAACCATCATTAAAGTTCATCGAAAGCAGAAATCGCTTCGGATAGCTTCTTGACGCCGTGAATTTGCATCCCTTCAATACCACCTTTTGGCATGTTTGCAGCGGGAACAATCGCTTTTTTAAAACCGTGCTTAAACGCTTCCATTAACCGCTCCTGTCCGCTCGGAACAGGGCGAATTTCACCAGCTAGACCCACCTCACCAAACACCACCACATCTTTAGGTAATGGACGATCTCTAAAGCTGGACAGTAGTGCCATGACCAACGCAAGATCAGCACTGGTCTCTGTTACTTTGACCCCACCAACCACGTTTACAAACACGTCTTGATCAGCCATTTGTAATCCGCCGTGTTTATGTAGCACCGCTAACAGCAAAGACAAACGGTTTTGTTCAAGACCGACGGCAACACGGCGTGGGTTCGCTAGTTGACTGTAATCGACCAATGCCTGAATTTCGACCAATAATGGACGCGTCCCTTCCCACACCACCATCACAGAACTGCCCGAGGTTTCTTCTTCTCCACGAGAAAGGAAAATCGCAGAAGGATTACTGACTTCCTTCAATCCTTGCCCTGTCATAGCAAACACACCAAGCTCATTGACCGCACCAAAACGGTTTTTGTGGCTACGCAGAGTTCTAAATCGGCTATCCGTCCCACCATCGAGTAACACAGAGCAATCAATAATGTGCTCTAACACTTTAGGTCCAGCCAATGTACCATCTTTGGTCACGTGACCAACGATAAAGATTGCAACGTTGTTCTGCTTGGCATATCGGGTGAGAGCCGTGGCTGATTCTCGTACCTGAGCAACACTACCTGGCGACGACTGAACATCGGCCACATGCATCACTTGAATCGAGTCAATGACCATGAGTTTTGGTCGCTCTTTCTCAGCGACTTGGCAAATGCGATCGACGTTGGTTTCAGATAGCATCTTTAAGTGCTCTTTAGGCAACCCCAAACGAGACGCGCGCATGGCGACTTGCTGCAAGGACTCTTCACCAGTGACATAAAGCGTTGGCATTTGCGATGATAACCAGCACATTGCCTGTAAAAGCAATGTCGACTTACCTGCCCCAGGGTTGCCACCAATAAGAATAGCGGCACCAGGAACCACACCACCACCAAGAACACGGTCTAACTCTTTAAAGCCACTGGTAAAACGAGGCACCTCTTGCAAATCAATCTCAGACAGAGTTTGCACAGTAGACTCCGTCGAACTCCCAGCGTACCCCGTCAACCGTTCATTACGCGCGACTTGAGGCGATGCGGCTAAGCGCACTTCGCTGATGGTATTCCAACTTCCACAGGCGTTACATTGCCCCTGCCAGCGTGGGAAATCTGCACCACAGTCATTACATACATAAGCTCTTTTCGCTTTTGCCATTTTTCACTCAACCCGTCACGATAAATACTCAACCAAATGCAATCCATTGCACTTTTTATTGAGAAATGTATTAATTTTCGAAAGTGTTCGACGATAATTTGTCAAGAATCGACAGAAATCTAAAAATAGACCCTAGAATTACCTTATATTTATCAGTAGATAATATTAAGATTTTCGGCATGGTAGCCGATATAACAGTTTCACGCTGTACTATTTCTTGATGACACTCATCATCTTTAAGGGACACTTTAACAAAACTCATGCAGCAACCTGAAATACTTTCCATCGCAGAGCGCTTAATCTCAGCCTATCACGCCGAAGACTTTGAATATGTTCTTAGTCAGGTCACCGAGGGGGAATCTCCCTCAACAAAACTACTGGTAAAAATGGAACTCAACCGTCTGATGGCACCTTGTCATAAGAGAATCGATCTTCGAGGACGAGTGACCAGCAATTGTCACGAATATCAACTCAATGGACTGGCTCATTGGCTCGATGACCGTGCGTTTGATAGCTATCACCAGCTCACGAAAAAGTTTGGCGGTTATACTGAGGGTGTTTGGGAATCTTTAGTTAACAAAAAGACCTTAAGCAACTTGGGTGATGAACAACGTGCTGCTCGTGAAGGCGAGCTCACCGACTCACAAAGCCCATATTTAGCGGATGCGATAAATCTAGGCTATGACTTGAAGCGTAAAGAGAACCGCCTCAAATTTGAGTCTCAAGTGTCGATTCAATTGGAAAATGGCGACACAGTGACGGGTCTTAGCGTTGATCTCTCCAGTTCAGGCGCTAAATTCAAAGTTCCAGGCACTTTTGATTACGACTTGGGTCAAGTCATCAGCATCAGTTTTGATGAGTTAGCACAAACCAGTCAGGTTAAAGAAATCACCAAACCGATTGAATATCGAGTACTTGGTGTCGACGGCCTGCACGGTGTCTCTCCGGTAAAATATCTTAGAACGCTTCGACTATCTCGGACCAATGCGGTCGAAATGGTGGTTGAGAAACTGCTAAATACCGAATCGAAAAAAATCCGTCACGATAATCAAGATAGAATCATTCGAGCTCGCACTCGAGGTTTCGAACATAGCTATCTAAAGCATGCCTGTAACCTACCGCTATTTTTTAGTGGTAATGAACTAAAAGTGGCATTACTTACTGAGAATAATCAAGATATCTGGCGCTATTGGCACGATGAGCGCAATCAACAATCATTGAGTGCGTTATTTTCCAAAGAAAGAATGGAGTTATTGGTCAAAGCGGGGATTAAAGGATGCAGTAATGTGCTGTATACCTTTACTCATGAGCATCAAGGAATGACCTTATTTTATTCCATGATGATGCCTGAAGCTGATCGCCAAGAACGCCAGTTATTCTGGCATATTGGCGGACGTCGTAGCAGTTGGAAAGCGTTCCGCTTATCGGTCTTTGAGCTATCAGAAGAAGATGTCACGACCATCTCACATAACTACAGTGAATTGGTCAACGGCAGTGAAAAGCTCACTCACTTTGGTATTCTTCAGGAGATCAGTGATGTAAGCTCAGCGTCTGATTACTTGTTTACTGAAAAGCCTCGCCTTTCAGCAAACAGTCTAAACCGATTTCGACATCCTAGAAAAGTAGAAAGCCAGCCAAGAGGCTTATACTTCGATGCCCAATCAAGACGTAAAGAACTAAGATATCAATTCAGCACCCCTTTGCTAGTGGAATGTGAAGACAAGACGACGATTCGTGGAAAGACACTTGATCTCTCCAAGCGAGGGGCAAGTGTAGAGCTCGTGGAACCGATACCAGTAAAAACCGGTGCGGTAATCTCAATCGATTATCTAGAACTCAAACGCTACAACGAACGATTGCCATTAAATCGCGTCCCTTACGAAGTAGTGCGCCTATCTCCCGATCATAAAACCGTGCATCTCTCTATCGTTGAGTCTGGAAAAACCATCAAAACCATTGCCTTTTTCAATGGCATGATTGAAAACAATCAAGATAAGTTGATTGCTAAACAAGAATTGCTGCCAAGCTCAGCGCTGCTTGAGTCTTTGCACAATGTTTTATTGGCTAAAATGGTTTCTACACCTATCTACATTGATAAGCGTGGTCCTTCAATTAAGAGTCGTACCGTTGGGGTTAACTTCCCGCTTCCAAGCTATATGCAGTTTTTAGAGCGCATTGGACACAATCAAAAATTTGCACTAGAACCTATTTTCAAAGGACGCAGCAATACCTTAATCGCCGAGCCAATGAAGAAAAAGCCAGGCGCGAAACCGGTCTACCATGAACTGTATATTGGTGTATTGAAGCTAGGAGATCGCATCCAGTCGATTCATACCAAATTGCGAGAGGACTTTGAATCGACTCAGAAGCGTATTGCGTTCATTAAAGATGCATTGAGCATGGGCGAGCTGTATGTGTTAAGAATCTCTTCAGGCCCCGTCTATGACGCCCTCACAACCTTAATGAAAAAAGACATCAATGAGCTCTTGTCGTTAAGTTTGAGTCATGCACGCAACTTAGAAAATGAAATGACGTCAATATGTGGCTACTGTGAGCTTATTGATATTACTGAAGAAGTATTGATTCGGTTAGAGTTAAATCATTAGAAATAAAGGGCGCTCACTGCGCCCTTTACTGTATTGTGGTTACCAATGAATACGCTTTTGTCTCGCCAGCAGTCCTGACAGCACACACACCACCCCACCTAAACCCGCATGATTAATCGCTACTTGGGCTTGAGCTTCTACCTTAGGCTTAGCATGGTAGGCAATGCCTAATCCTGCGGCTGACATCATCACTAAATCATTAGCACCATCACCAACGGCAATCGTATTGTGTGGTTCTACATCGTATTCCTCGGCTAACTCCAGCAAAATATCGGCCTTGGTTTGCGCAGAGACCACTTCGCCTAACACTTCACCGGTTAGTTTGCCATTTTCAATCGCCAGAGTATTCGACTGGGCAAAATCCAAATTCAGTTTCTGTTTTAAAAAATCTGAGAAATAGGTAAATCCGCCTGACGCAATGGCTGTTTTCCAACCGTAAGACTGAAGCGTTTTAAGCATCTCTTCCAATTCAGGCATCAACGGTAACTGCGAACGAACCTGTTCAAGAATCGCTTGATCTGCTCCTTTTAGCGTCGCTACGCGTTGGCGCAGGCTTGCCTCAAAGTCCAACTCCCCTTGCATAGCACGTTCCGTCACTTCTGCGACTTGCTCACCGACACCCGCTAACTTAGCAATCTCATCAATACACTCGATTTGAATGGCCGTTGAGTCCATATCTAAGACAATGACCCCAGGTTTGTTAAGATCAGGCACATCACACAGTGCCGCACAGTCCACTTTTAACTCATTAAGAATCACTTTATGCTCGGCGGTCAACTTGCCATCCATCAGCGCAACTTCGTATGCCCCTACCTGCCAAATATCCAAAATGCGACCAGTTTCACCAATATAAAAATCCATATCATTGAAAACATCTGGCGATAAATAGGGCGAATACATAATCCAACTGGCCTTGTTCTTTTCCAGTTGATGAGACAAAAGTGTCTCAGGAAAACGTTCCTTCAACGGAATACGTTTGGTAATCACTAACGGCCTTACAGCGTCCATGGCTAATCCTTCCTTTAAAAAGCTCCTGAAACGTTAACCTATTGCAATTTGGTTGTGCAAGTATCAATATGAACCAATCGGTAATTTCATAGTACTTTTAAACTTATATGGACGGCTCGTTGTTTTCATTTCGCAACTTTTTAAGGCTAGTAGCATTATGCTTGATCGCTGCTATGGTGTTTTTCATCACAACGAATAGCGTGGTTATCAGTAAAGGTAATGAACGCATTCAAGCCAACCAGCTAGAAGTGCTTTCTAAGATCTTGATCTCTCAAGCTTCGCTTTCAGCAAGGCAAATGCTCATCGATCAAGACCAAGAACGTCTGGGCGCCCTCACTAACCAACTAGCACAAGAACGACTTGTTTTAGACGCCACTGTTTACGATTCAGAAGGGGTAAAAGTAGCCGCAAGCACAGACGCCAAAAGTGTACGTGAGGTATTAGGACTTGATACACCGCTCTCCACTGCCAGTATTGGCCGCCAACAGTTGGTAGAGCCCATTATTAACGATCATACCATCATTGGTTTTGTGAGAATTACGTTTGAAACCGGGAAAGTTACCGCCATTTCCGATCACCATTACCGTAAAAGTGATCGCTTCATGTACATGATGATCTTAATGAGCTTTATCTCTGGTGTGTTACTTATGGTCATTATCCGAAAACAGCCAAAGACCAAAGGGGAAAATTTACTGCTGAAGCAGTAACTCGCTATAGCACTTGCTCTTCGTCTATAAACATTAAAGCCTCGCAAATGCGAGGCTTTAATGTTGTTAGTACCAGATTATGCTTATTCCGCATCACCTAATAGTACCGAGTCTAGGGCAATTTCCATCATTTCATTGAATGTCGTTGCACGCTCTTCTGATGTGGTTTGCTCACCGGTCTTAATGTGGTCAGACACAGTACAAATTGCTAACGCTTTTGCACCGTACTCTGCCGCTACACCATAGATACCCGCCGCTTCCATTTCAACACCAACAATGCCGTATTTATCCATGACATCAAACATCTCTGGATCTGGAGTGTAGAACAATTCAGCAGAGAACAGGTTACCAACTTTAACGTTGATGCCACGAGCTTTCGCAGCTTCTTCCGCATTTTTTACCATGTGGTAGTCAGCAATCGCCGCAAAGTCGTGATTCTTAAAGCGAATACGGTTTACTTTAGAGTCCGTACATGCACCCATACCGATCACAACATCGCGTACTTTAATATCTTCGTTAACTGCACCACAGCTACCAACACGGATAATTTTCTTAACACCGAAGTCCTTGATAAGTTCAGTCACGTAAATAGAGCAAGATGGAATACCCATACCGTGACCCATTACAGAGATACGACGACCTTTGTAAGTACCTGTATAACCGTACATATTACGTACGTCACACACTTGTACCGCATCATCTAAAAATGTGTCTGCAATGTATTTTGCACGGATTGGATCACCCGGCATTAACACTACGTCTGCAAAATCACCCATTTCCGCATTAATGTGAGGAGTAGCCATGACTGTTTCCCTTTATTCTCAGTTTTCATTTCTAGGAATCAGATCCTAGAAGTCAGTAAAATGTACAACGCTCAAGCGAAACTTGAGCGTTGTTCGTCAATAATTATAGGAAGTTCTTTCCGTAATCCATTGAAGATGTACCAAAGTAACTTGCAAGACTTTGACCAATATCAGCAAAGCTATCACGAAGACCTAAAGAACCTGCCGGAACCTTATGACCATAAACAAGAACAGGAATATGTTCACGTGTATGGTCCGTACCAGGCCAAGTAGGATCACAGCCATGATCAGCGGTTAGAATAAGAACGTCGTCTTCTTTCATCAGTGCAATCACTTCATCAATGCGCGAATCGAAATATTCAAGCGCAGCGGCATAACCAGCAACGTCACGACGATGTCCAAATGCTGAATCAAAATCAACGAAGTTAGTAAAGACGATAGTGTTATCACCCGCTTCTTTGATTTGTTCTTTGGTTGCTTCAAATAGCGCCGGTATGCCTGTGGCTTTCACTTTCTTAGTAATACCACAATTCGCGTAAATATCGGCAATCTTACCGATAGACACTACTTGTCCTTGCTTTTCTTCAACCAGCTTAGACAACACCGTCGGTGCTGGTGGCTCAACGGAAAGATCACGACGGTTACCAGTGCGCTCAAATTGCCCTTTACCAGGACCAATAAATGGACGCGCGATAACACGACCAATATTGTAATCCTCAAGCTCTTCACGAGCGATTTGGCAAAGCTCAAGCAAGCGATCTAAGCCATAAGTTTCCTCATGACATGCAATTTGGAAAACAGAATCCGCTGAGGTGTAGAAGATAGGTTTTCCCGTCTTCATATGCTCTTCACCCAAGTCATCAAGCACTTGAGTTCCTGATGCATGACAGTTTCCTAGAAAACCATCTAAACCCGCTCGCTCTAGAATTCGGTCCGTCAGCTCTTTCGGAAAACTGTTTTGTTTATCCGTAAAGTAACCCCAATCAAACAAAACAGGAACACCTGCAATTTCCCAGTGCCCAGACGGGGTATCTTTACCAGACGACAGCTCTGCTGCGTGACCGTAAGCGCCGATAATCTCGGTATCATCACGAAGCCCTTGCGCCAAAGCGCCTGTAGACTCTTTATGCGCCATCGCTAGGCCGAGCTTGCTTAAATTCGGAAGTGCTAGTTCACCGCTACGCTGATCGTTATCAGCTAACCCTTTTGCACACTGCTCTGCAATATGACCCAGTGTATCTGACCCGACATCACCAAATTGCTCAGCATCGGCAGCTGCGCCAATGCCAAATGAATCTAATACTAAAATAAATGCGCGTTTCATAATGTCTCCTCACCCTTATGCGAGATCTTCCGCTCTAATTTGGCGGTATACACAAGGGGTTTCAATATAAGCTTGTTCACCAATGGTTATTGCCGCTTTCAATGCATTCGCCGCCACTTGCCATTGCGCTTCGTTGCGCGCATGGATAACCGCTAGAGGCTTATTTGCGCTGGCTTGTTCACCTAATCGAATAAATTGGTCAAAACCTACCGCGTAGTCGATCGTATCCGTTGCCACTCGGCGACCACCGCCCATGCCAACCACAGCCATACCGATCGCTCGAGTATCCATCGCTGAAACAATACCTTCATTGTCAGCGTATACTGGTTTGATAATGTCCGCTTTCTCTAGGTAATTATCATAGTGTTCAACAAAATCAGCTGGGCCACCTAGCCCTTTAACCATCTTACCAAAGCACTCTGCTGCTTTACCGTTATCCAGCACTTCATTGAGTTTCGCCTCTGCTTGCTCTGTATTCTCAGCCAGTTTCGCTAACACCAGCATTTCACTACAAAGCGCCATCGTCACTTCATACAAACGAGGGTTACGGTATTCACCAGTTAGGAATTGAACCGCCTCGCGAACCTCTACTGCATTACCCGCAGAAGAAGCAAGTACCTGATTCATATCGGTAAGGATTGCCGTAGTCTTAGTACCAGCACCGTTAGCTACCGCTACAATAGATTTTGCCAACTCTTCCGACGCTTCGTAAGTTGGCATGAATGCACCAGAGCCAACTTTGACATCCATGACAAGTGATTCAAGACCTGCGGCTAGCTTCTTAGATAAGATAGACGCGGTGATCAAGGAGATATTGTCCACCGTTGCCGTAATATCACGAGTGGCATAAACACGTTTATCCGCAGGTGCAAGATCACCGGTTTGGCCAATAATGGCAACGCCCGCCTGTTTCGTCACTTCACCAAAAACGTCATTGCTTGGCGTAATGTTATAGCCAGGAATAGATTCCAGCTTATCCAACGTACCACCTGTATGACCTAGGCCACGGCCTGAGATCATTGGAACAAATCCGCCGCACGCTGCAATCATTGGGCCAAGCATTAGTGACGTCACATCACCGACACCGCCGGTTGAATGTTTATCAACAATCGGGCCGCCGAAGTTCATATGACTCCAATCGATAACCATGCCAGAGTCACGCATTGCACAAGTCAGAGCAATACGCTCTGGCATAGTCATTTCATTAAAAAAGATAGTCATCGCGAAGGCCGCAATTTGACCTTCAGATACGCTGTCGTTTGCCACACCTTGAATGAAGAAGTTAATTTCTTCTGCAGTTAGTTCTTGGCCATCGCGTTTTTTACGAATAATTTCTTGTGGTAAATACATTAGCACCTCCCCAGTCTAAGCTTGGATTATAGGGATAGAGGGAATAATGGTGGCTGCAACTCAGCCACCATCCAAAGGACTCAGATTAATAAGCAGATGGATCTGCTGTTTCGTCTGTGACTTCTAATGTATTTAATAGATTAGTCAGTAGGCTTGACGCACCAAAGCGGTAGTGCATGTTGTCCGCCCAATCGGCACCCAGAATGTCATCAGCCATTGCTAGGTACGCTGCTGCATCTTCGGCTGTACGTACGCCGCCAGCTGGTTTGAAACCCACTTTCTCAGCAACGCCCATATCACGAATCACTTCTAGCATCATGCGCGCATACTCTGGAGTTGCGTTTACTGGCACTTTACCTGTAGAAGTTTTAATGAAGTCTGCGCCTGCTTTGATACAGATTTCTGACGCTTTTTTGATGAGTGCTTGTTCTTTCAGTTCACCCGTTTCGATGATCACTTTTAGCAGGATATCACCACACGCTTGCTTACACTGCTTAACAAGTTCAAAACCGACTTCTTCGTTGCCAGCCATTAGAGCACGGTATGGGAATACCACGTCCACTTCATCTGCGCCGTAAGCGACAGCAGCTTTAGTTTCAGCGACGGCAATCTCAATGTCATCGTTACCGTGTGGGAAGTTTGTCACAGTCGCAATACGTACTTCTGGTGTACCTTGTTCGCGTAGCGTTTTCTTAGCAATAGGAATAAAGCGAGGGTAAATACAGATCGCCGCCGTGTTACCCACAGGCGATTTTGCGTCATGACAAAGCGCGATCACTTTTTCATTAGTGTCATCATCATTTAGCGTCGTTAGATCCATAAGTTTTAGTGCACGTAGAGCTGCTGCTTTTAAATCGCTCATTTCTATCTCCGGTCAATATATTCAATTAATTACCTGACAAACTCGTCAGCAATAAATGAACGGACTTGGTTCCTTGAAGACTCGGTTCAGCGATTAGGTTAAAGCTGAATACCAATTGCTATCCTTGTCACCGCACAGTACCTGCTCGTTAAAATCACCTGATTCCTATCTTGGTGAGAACTGGCTCTGGCTACATAAAGCTTCGTAAAAACACGAAAGAATTACTTAGTAGCCTATACAGTATAGGACTCTCGTTCAAAACGGTAGAGCTGATTAAAACGCAAACGGTTTGCTTCTCAAAAAACTTCCATTCAGTCGTTGAACCGCTTATCCAGTAACGATTCATTAGGAATTATCTGGCTCCTAAAATTCAAAAAGCCCCGCAGCAATTTCTTGCTACGGGGCGATTTAATATGGCGTCTATATACTAATAACCTTTACGCGAGCAATTACATGCCAGCTAGAGTTAGACAGAAGCCTGCAATCGTTGCAGCCATCAAGTTAGATAGCGTACCAGCGATTACCGCTTTCACACCCATGCGAGCGATATCACCGCGACGCTTAGGCGCAAGGCTACCCAGACCACCGAGTAGGATTGCGATAGAAGAAAGGTTCGCAAAACCACATAGAGCGAATGAGATGATTGCCTTAGTTTTCTCAGAAAGAACAACTGGTGCTGCTTCGCTTAGGTAAGGGGCAAACTGAGAGTATGCTACGAATTCGTTCGCAACGGTCTTCATTCCGATGAACTCACCCGCGATAGTAGCTTCAGACCATGGCACACCTAGTAAGAATGCTAGTGGAGAGAAAATCCAACCTAGAATCATTTCTAGACGTAGTTCAGGCATACCAATCCAGCCACCGATGCCACCAAGCATACCGTTAACTAGAGCGATAAGACCGATGAATGCGATTAGCATCGCGCCTACGTTAAGCGCCAATTGAAGACCTGCTGATGCACCGCCCGCTGCTGCGTCGATAACGTTAGCTGGCTTGTCGTCGCCTTCTGCGCTCATGTCGTGTAGCTGCTCGATTGGCTCTTCAGTTTCTGGCTTGATGATCTTAGCGAATAGAAGACCGCCTGGTGCTGCCATGAATGATGCTGCAACTAGGTACTCGATTGGCACGCCCATTGATGCGTAACCTGCTAGTACACCACCGGCGATAGAAGCTAGACCACCACACATTACTGCAAATAGTTCAGATTGTGTCATCTTAGGTACGAAAGGACGCACAACTAGAGGTGCTTCTGTTTGACCTACGAAAATGTTAGCTGCTGCTGACATAGATTCCGCACGAGAAGTACCTAGTGCTTTTTGCAGGCCGCCACCAAGAATCTTGATAACCCACTGCATAACACCTAGGTAGTAAAGTACCGAGATAAGTGCTGAGAAAAAGATTAGTGTCGGTAGTACACGGAAAGCGAAGATGAAACCGCCGCCGCCGAATACTTCAAACATTTTACCTGATACTAGGCCACCAAATAGGAATGACGTACCGTCATTACCGTAGTTGATCACGTTAGATACAGCGTCAGAGAAGCTGCGTAGTACTTCTTGTCCCCAAGGAACGTAAAGAACGAATGCACCTAGTGCAAATTGGATAGCAAATGCGCCACCCACAGTTCTGATATTAATAGCTTTGCGGTTTTCTGAAAGCAGTACTGCGATTGCAATAAGTGCGACCATACCAACCAGGCTCATAAACAGGCTCATAGTTTATGACTTCCTTATAATTAATAATTTGGCGTGTAACAAAATTTGAAGCTCAAAAGCGGGGGCGATTATACAAACCCACAGAAAAGAAAGTAGTACCCCCCTCACACTTTCGTCTTGAACACATAAAACATACACGCAATTTTGAGACATTGATCACACTTAGCCTCTGCAAACGTTTTCGAATTCACAACTAACAGCATTTTTAGTCACAAAATTTAAACGTCGATTTGCTATTTTTTAGTAGCTGCGACGTAACCGTTTGCTTGTTTTCACTTCTCAACATAATTAGCGACGATAGCACCATCTTCACCATTTTAGGCTCGTTCGGCCGACCTTGATATCCACACAATGGCATATCAGGTGCGTCCGTTTCTAATAGCAAACTTTCTAGCGGGAGAGTGGCGATGGTCGAGCGTGTTTTTTGTGCTCTTTGGTAGGTAATCACACCACCAACACCGATTTTTAAGCCAAGATTGACATAGTCCATTGCTTGCTGATAACTGCCACTGAATCCATGAATAACGCCACCGTTTAAAGGTGGGTTCTGCTTTAACAACGCAATAAGATCTTGATGCGCTTTTCGGCAATGAAGAATAACAGGCAATTGATGCTGGTTGGCAATGCGGATTTGCTCTATCAGCAGTGATTTTTGTTGCCGTTCGTTTTCTCTACCTTGATACAGGTCGAGACCACATTCTCCTACGGCCACCAATTTACTGTTACTTATAGATTCGGCAATACGCTGCTCTAAACGACCAATACTGCCAGCACCAACCTTATCGAGAAACATCGGATGAAACCCGAGTGCGAAAGACACCATTGCATGTTCGTTGGCTAACTGATTTACGGCCATCCAATTTTGCTCATTAATACCAGGCACAACGATAGCGGCCACTTGAGCCTCTGCTGCCTCTAATAGTACTTGGTTTATGTCTTTTTTCTCTGCCAATAGATCGAGATGGCAATGGCTATCAATCACCATCTTTTGACTCTTTTCGGTAGGGCACGCAACTGCGTTTGTTCTCTGGTGTGAGTCCTAATGAGGCACACCAATCATCGTATTTTTTAAGCCATTTTTTGAGTAATTCAATCATGATAAATTTACCTAAATAAATGTAATCGATTGCAATTTATACTATGCCCAATCCTTGCCTTACAAAGGATAGCGCAATAGTTAGAGTTTTATCACTAAGTTGTGACTTATCCCTCAATGCTGTGATAGAAGCGGTTTTTTTTCATATACGCAAACGATAAAATGGAGCCTATTGTTTGTAAACCACACAAATTGTCTCTATTGTCATTTCTGTGTCGTTTACATACGGCCATTTTCTAGGCGCCTAACCTGGACCAAGCCTAGCCTATCGAATCGTCAATGATACCCCATCATTAGACACTACAAGGGAATTGATCGTGAAAAAAACTATTCTAAAAATGTCTGCGCTTGCAGTGGCAGTAGCTTCATTTGGTGCGTTCGCAGCAAAACCAGCAGTGGTATACGATACAGCCGGTAAATTTGACAAATCATTCAACGAAGCTGTTTTTCAAAACGGTGTAAAAGTCTTTAATGCAGACAAAGGCATTAAAGTTCGTGAATTTGAACCGCAAAACGAAGCACAACGTGAGCAGGGTCTTCGTCGTCTTGCAAGCCGTGGCTTCACACCTATCGTTGCTGTTGGTTTCAACATGGCATCTGCTGTAGAGAAAGTTGCCACAGAATTCCCTGATATTCAATTCACTATCATCGATATGGTTGTTGATAAGCCAAACGTTCAATCTATCGTGTTTAAAGAGCACGAAGGCTCTTTCCTTGTTGGGGCATTGGCAGCAAAAGCGTCTAAAACAGGCAAGGTAGGCTTTGTCGGTGGTATGGACATCCCGTTGATTCGTAAGTTCGAGTGTGGTTACCGTCAAGGTGCACAATATGCGAATCCAAAAATCGAAACATTCCAAAACATGACAGGCTCGACTCCTGCAGCTTTCGCTGACCCTGCGAAAGGTTCAGAGCTTGCCAAATCTCAATTCTCTAAGGGCGTTGACGTTATCTACGCAGCAGCGGGCGGTACAGGCATGGGCGTTTACCAAGCCGCGAAAGATGCGGGTAACTACGCAATCGGTGTTGACTCAAACCAAAACCACCTTCAACCAGGCACTATGCTAACGTCTATGGTAAAAAAAGTAGGTGTTGCGGCCTACAACACTTGGGACGAAGCTGAAAACGGTACTTGGGAAGCTGGCATCAAAGTACTTGGTCTAAAAGATGGCGCAGTTGAGTGGGCTTACGACGAGTACAATAAAGACATGATCACTCCAGAGATGAAGTCGTACTTAGATACGCTGCAAGCGGACATCATCGCTGGCAAGATCAAAGTTCACGACTACATGTCAGATAACACGTGTAACTACTAAACACACTGAAACAGAATGAAAACACTTAGCTTATTTTTTCTTCATTATCAATAAGCTAAGTAAATATAACAACGCCGCTGCCTAAAAACAGCGGCGTATAATTATAAGGCAGTATCTAGTGACAAATGGACAATCTATTGCCATCGAACTGAAACAAATAGATAAACGCTTTGGAGCTGTTCACGCTAACCGAGCTATCGATCTACGGGTTCCTGAAGGCACGATTCATGGTATCATTGGTGAGAATGGTGCTGGCAAGTCCACTCTTATGAGTATTATTTACGGATTTTATCATGCCGATGCGGGTGAAATGACAGTGAACGGCGCGCCCTACAAGCCCGCTAACTCTCAGGAAGCAATCAAAGCAGGAATTGGCATGGTTCACCAACATTTTATGTTAGTGGAAACCTTTACCGTATTAGAGAACATTGTTCTCGGTGCCGAAGATGGATGGCAGTTAAATGAAAGCTTGAGCAAAGCGCGTAAGAAGCTCAAAGCTCTAGCACAAGATTATGGACTTGAAGTACCTCTTGATGCCGTCGTTGGTGAACTACCAGTTGGACTTCAGCAGCGCGTCGAAATTCTAAAAGCACTATATCGTGGTGCAAAAATCCTGATTCTTGATGAACCTACCGGGGTGCTCACCCCACAAGAAGCCGATCACTTATTTCGCATCTTAGACAAGCTACGCGCTCAAGGCACGACCATCATGATCATCACGCACAAACTGCGTGAAGTGCTGGCGATTACCGATAATATTTCGGTGATGCGTCAGGGCACAATGGTTGAACACGTCGTGACCTCCCAAACAAATAAAGAGCAACTGGCTGAACTTATGGTGGGACGTAAAGTACGCCTGAAAGTGGACAAGTCAGCAGCGAATCCGAAAAAAGAGCTTATCAAAGTCGATAAGTTGCAATTTTTTGATGACGCGGGTGTTGAGCGAGTCAAAAGCATCAGCTTTGGTGTCAGGCAGGGCGAAGTCGTTGGTATTGCTGGTGTCTCTGGTAACGGTCAATCGGAAATTCTTGGTCTATTGTCAGGCATTATCAAACCTTACTCTGGCAGCATTGACATTAATGGTAGCCACATCGACAAACACCACCCCCTCGACCCTCAACAGGTACGAGCCATTGGTGTAGGCCATATTCCTGAAGACCGTCATAAGCAAGGCCTTATCAACAAGTTTGAAGCTCAAGAAGCGTATATTCTTGGCTACCATCATTTGCCAAAGTACAACAAAGGCTTATTACAAGATAAACAAGCCATTAAAGACTGTTGTCAGCAAAGCATGGATAAGTGGGACGTTCGTCCTAACGACACCACATTAAAGACGGCAAACTTTTCCGGTGGTAACCAGCAGAAGCTGGTCATCGCACGCGAAATGGAACAAAACCCCGATGTGCTTTTAGTCGGTCAGCCAACTCGTGGTGTGGATATCGGTGCTATCGAATACATCCACCAGCAAATCATCGCAGCACGTGACGAGGACAAAGCGGTATTACTGGTCTCGGTTGAACTGGATGAAATCCTAAGCCTATCGGATCGCATTCTCGTGGTCTTTGATGGTTCCATTGTGGGTGAAGTCTCTATCGAAGATGCCGATGAAAAAACGTTAGGTTTAATGATGGCGAATATCATGCCTGAGCATCTCAAAAAACCTGAGGAACACGCAGAGCCACGAGGAGAATTCGTATGAGCCAAGCAAAAGTACCCGCTTGGGTAACCGTGGCACTGCTGCCAACGATCAACGTATTGGTGGCGTTTTTGGTCTCGGCCTTGCTGTTTATTTACATTGATATAAACCCCATTGACGCCGCGAAAGTCATGTGGACGGGAGCCTTTGGCTACGCAGAAGGCTTTGGGTACACCATGTACTACGCGACAGGCTTTATCTTTACTGGTCTTGCTGTTGCCGTTGCCTTTCATGCTGGTCTATTCAACATCGGTGGTGAAGGACAAGCGTACATCGGTGGCTTAGGCGTTGGTTTGGTCTGTTTGACACTCGGCGAATACGCACCTTGGTATATCGTCTTTCCAGTTGCCATTGTTGCCGGTGGTCTATTTGGTGCAGCGTGGGCGTTCATTCCTGCTTATCTTCAAGCAAAACGTGGCTCTCACATCGTAATCACGACCATTATGTTCAACTTTATCGCCTCTTCGTTAATGGCGTATCTACTGGTTGATATTTTGAAGCCTGAGAACACGATGGCCACGGAAAGCCGTGTGTTCGCAGTCTCGAGCTGGCTACCTAAAATGCATGAAATGCTCGCTGTGGTTGGCATTGACATGGCACCTAGCCCAATGAACTTAAGCTTCATTTTTGCGCTGTTGTGCTGTGTGTTTGTCTGGCTATTTATGTGGCACTCACGTTGGGGGTATGAAATCCGTTCTGTTGGTTCAAATCCTTCCGCCGCAAGCTATGCCGGTATTAAATATGTAAAAATCATCGTCCTCACCATGCTTATCTCTGGCATGTTAGCAGGCTTCTTTGGTTTGAACGTACTGCAAGGTGAACTGCATCAAATCAAACTTAACTTCGTTGAAGGTTTTGGTTTTACTGGTATTGCCGTGGCGCTAATGGGACGTAACCACCCTATTGGTGTTCTTTTAGCAAGTTTGCTGTTCGGTTTCTTGTATCAAGGTGGCGCTGAGTTAAGTTTCGAGTACGGCGTTGACCGAAATATCGTTGTGGTCTTGCAAGGCCTAGTGATTCTATTCTCAGGCGCACTAGAACACATGTTCCGTCCTTCACTAGAACGTACTTATCTCAAGCTTTTTGGTAGCAAAAACGATGAGCAACAAGCAGAGAAAGGAGTCGCTTGATTATGTTTGAAACGATTATTCTCATGCTTGATGCCACCTTACGAGTGGCAACACCGCTGATCCTCGCCTCATTAGCGGGCATGTTTTGTGAACGTTCAGGGATAGTGAACATTGCACTAGAAGGTAAGCTGTTAGCCGCAGCGTTTGCTGGCGCCGCTACCGCTCATATCACAGGTTCAGCGTGGTTGGGTTTACTTGCTGGTATTGGTATCTCGGTGCTTCTTGCCTTGCTTCACGGCTTCGCTTGTATCACCCACAAAGGTGACCAAGTTGTCAGTGGTATGGCAATTAACATTCTTGCCGCAGGCTTAACCATTACGCTCGGCCGCCACTGGTTCCAACAAGGTGGTCAAACTCCTGCCCTATCTGGTGACGCGCGTTTTGCGCCGATTACCTTCCCAGGTGCAGACGCCGTTGCTGATGTGCCCATTTTAGGCGCTATCTACTCTGAACTTATCAGTGGCCATTCTATTTTAGTCTATCTTGTGGTGTTTATTGTCCCTGCTTGCTGGTATTTGCTGTTCCGCACCCGCTTCGGATTGCGTTTACGTGCTGTAGGTGAGTCACCGTCAGCAGTGGATACTGCGGGTATTTCAGTAGTGCGTATGCGTTACGCCGCCGTTGCAATCTGTGGGGTATTAGTGGGTATTGGTGGCGTCTACTTGTCGGTGGCGCAAACGGCTCAGTTCATTCCAAACATGAGTGCAGGTAAAGGTTATATGGCTTTGGCTGCGCTTATTTTTGGTAAGTGGCGTCCGTTTACCGCAATGGGTGCATGTTTGCTCTTTGGTTTCTTGGATGCACTCGCCATTCGTATGCAGGGCGTCTCTATTGGTGACTTCCCTATTCCGGTCCAAGCGATTGAAGCAGTACCTTACGTGTTAACCGTATTCCTGCTAGCAGGCTTTATTGGTAAGGCGGTCGCACCAAAAGCCATCGGCGTACCTTACACTAAAGAACGCGAATAACCGAATGCGATAGGCAGACAAAAAAACCGCTCAATTGAGCGGTTTTTTATTATCTCGAATGAACACCTACAAATTAGTGCTCACGTGTTGCACGGAATGTAATATCCGGGAAACGCTCTTGCGCTAGGTTTAAGTTAACCATCGTTGGCGCGACGTAGCTCAAGTTGTCTCCACCATCGAGCGCAAGGTTTTGCTGGTTCTTGCGTTTGAAGTCTTCAAGCTTCTTAGCGTCACTGCATTCTACCCAACGCGCTGTCGCGACATTCACACTCTCATAGATTGCTTCAACGTTGTATTCAGATTTAAGACGAGCCACTACCACGTCAAACTGAAGTACACCAACCGCACCAACAATCAAATCATTGTTTTGCAGTGGACGGAATACCTGAACCGCGCCTTCTTCAGAAAGCTGAACCAAACCTTTTAATAGTTGCTTCTGCTTCAATGGATCTTTAAGACGAATACGGCGGAACAGCTCCGGAGCAAAGTTTGGAATACCAGAGAACTTCAGTGCTTCACCTTGAGTAAAAGTATCACCAATTTGAATGGTGCCGTGGTTATGAAGGCCAATAATATCGCCAGCATACGCATTCTCGGCGCGTGAGCGGTCGCCCGCCATAAACGTAACCGCATCAGAAATGCTGACCGTTTTGCCCGTGCGTACATGACTCATCTTCATACCTTGAGAGTAAGTACCCGATACAATACGCATAAAGGCGATACGGTCGCGGTGTTTTGGATCCATATTAGCTTGAATCTTAAACACGAAACCAGAGAACTTCTCTTCTGTCGCTTCCACATCACGCTCATTCGCTTGGCGAGTTTGCGGTGCTGGTGCCCACTTAGTTAAGCCATCTAGCATGTGGTCAACACCAAAGTTACCCAGTGCAGTACCAAAGTAAACGGGTGTTAGCTCGCCTTTTAAGAAAGAATCAAGGTCAAACTCAGGGCATGCACCCATTACTAACTCTAACTCTTCACGAACATTTTCTGCTAAATCTGCGCCCACCGCCTCATCAAGATCTGGGTTATCTAGTCCTTTGATGATACGAACTTCTTGAATTTCATGACCATGACCAGATTCATACAGAATCGTCTCATCACGGTGGATGTGATAGACGCCTTTAAACTCTTTACCACAACCAATTGGCCAAGAGATAGGTGCACACATCATACCCAGTTCGCTTTCTACTTCGTCCAGCACTTCCATTGGGTCACGTACATCACGGTCCAATTTGTTCATGAAAGTCACGATTGGTGTGTCACGAAGGCGAGTAACTTCCATCAATTTACGAGTACGATCTTCGACACCTTTCGCTGCGTCAATCACCATCAAGCATGAGTCAACAGCCGTCAGCGTACGATAAGTATCTTCCGAGAAGTCTTCGTGTCCTGGAGTATCAAGCAGGTTTACCAAACAATCGTTGTAAGGAAACTGCATCACGGAAGTTGTTACCGAGATACCACGTTCTTTTTCCATTTCCATCCAGTCAGACTTCGCATGTTGAGCGCTGCCACGGCCTTTTACTGTCCCTGCTTTTTGGATCGCGTTTCCGAATAACAAGACTTTTTCAGTGATGGTGGTTTTACCCGCATCCGGGTGAGAGATGATAGCAAAGGTCCTTCGCTTATTGATTTCATTGAGAAAATCTTGGTTTGCCATGTATAAATTCTTTTAGTTTGTACACGGATTTGTACACACTTTTGGAAGTACTCTCTTTTCAGTTCTTCGCTTGTCAAATCCGTCGTGTTAATCGTAATTGGTCGCTATTTTCGCTGATCTTGACTTTATAAACAATCAATGGTTATCTAATCGGTTACCATTTACTCTCAGCGTGCGCCAATGCTCAGTTGTAGCTGTTTGCAATCGTTGCTTCTTCAGCTCATGAACAACTGTGGCTAAACCACAAATTCCTTCGCTACCAAAAATCGATGATAGCTTGTTTAACAACGCCAATAATTGAGCAATTGCCGTTGATCGGTATTGCTGGATATTGTGGATTGAGAGGCTTCAAATATTTTTGCTCACCATCCAAGACTAATTGTTTAAAGGTTGCTTCTCTTGAATCATCAAGCCGCGCTACAACCAATGAACCAGATGAGTAAGGAGCATCAGGATCTACAACTATAACAGCACCTTCTGGTATTGATTTTTTGCCGCTTGGATTTTCCATACTGTCGCCTTTTACGCGAAGCGCGAAACAACCTTCATGTGCTTTCCCAGTGACTTCACGCCACTCCTCTGCATCTTCAAAGGCAAATCCCTCCGCTATTTCAGTCCAATCCCCAGCCTGAACCCAATTAATAAGAGGAATACTCCCTTTAATGTCAGGCCCTACTTCTACATTACCGACCCCCAAGCCAATCTCGCCATCACCTGTGGCGAGCCAATGAGCATTCACGCGAAGCGCCTCCGCGATCTGCATGGTGTAACGAGACCTAGCCGATTTACCAGAGCAAATCTGGCTGATCGACTGCTGTTTGATACCAATGCGACGAGCCAACTCAGACTGAGTCACCCCAGTAAGCTGCAAGGCATGGTTTAGTCGTTCGGATAAAGTTTTCATAAGCCCGTATTCTACAAATAAAACTGTAGCCTTTCAACAATTTTAACTGTTGACTTGCCTACAGTTTAAACTGTAACATTCAATCTTGTAACAGTTATTATTGTAACAGGAGACGGTATGGAAGTGTTCAACACGACACAAAAACATCTCCGCCGTGCCATTGACTTGGTCGGCGGGCAATCAGCATTAGCACGAGCCATCAACTCAAAACAGCAAAACGTCTGGTTTTGGTTGAATAAATCAGGGCGTGTTCCCGCTGAATTCGTTTTACCCATCGAACAAGCTACGCAAGGACAGGTAACCCGATCTCAGTTAAGACCGGACATCTACCCCGAATGCCCAAGCGAGCTGAAAGCCAGTAACCAGTAGGATTAAGGGCAAGTAATGGTCAGCATTTTACGTAAACACAAAAGCGAGTACCTCCATGCGTGATTATGGCAAGGTCTATACCCGCTTTTGGCTAAAGCAAAATGTTTTGTCCTGGAGTGACTCAGCGAAGTTGCTAGGACTGTATTTGCTTACATGCCCGCATTGTAATTTGCTTGGCTGCTTTCGACTGCCGATTGGTTACGTTGCTTCTGACTTGAACTGGGATGAGCAACAGGTTGCCAAGGCGTTAAGTGAGTTAGAACAAGATCAGTTCCTGATTCGTTGCGAGGAATCTGGTTGGACTTTGATTCGAAGCTTTCTGAAGCACAACCCAATCGAAAACCCAAACCAAGGTAAGGCAGCCTTTCGGTTGCTTAAAGATGTACCTGCCGACTTCGTTGGTATGGCATCGCTTTTGAAATCTCTTGCCGCTTTTCAAGCTCGGCTTCCAGAAGAATTTTCATCATTGTTTATGCCTGTTGGCAACCCGGTAAGGGACTCTCAACGGTCGGATGACTCTGAGAGAAGCAATAAACCAACAGTTAAAACTGTTTATCACATACAGTTTGAAGACTTCTGGGATGTACAAATACGCAAAGAAAAAAAAGCTAAAGCCAAAGAAGAATGGCTACGCATGGGCCTCAATGAAGACCATGAACTCGCCTTGGAAGTGCTAACACGCTGGAAAGAGCAACGAGACAACCGATTGCAGTATCAAGATCGGACTAAGACCCCTATGCCACATAACTGGCTTTTAAACCGGCAATGGGAAGACGAGTACGTTCGCATTGATGAAGTACAGCAATCATCGACGAGCCTAAAGGGCAGCAATCACCAATTGAATATTGAAGAAAGCAATCGTCGCATCGCTGAAAGCTGGGCCGGACCAGGTATTCGGGAGGTTCGTTCAAGTGCAGGAGGTTGATAAACGCGAGTTTGCTGAAGTTTGGGGAGCAGCTTGGGCCATGTATGGCAAAAGCGTATCACCGCAATTGCTATCCATCGCATTTGAAGCCCTTCGTGCTTATAGCATTGAAGAAGTGCGAATCGGTCTGACTCGGCATATTCAATCACCGGATACTGGGCAATTTTTTCCAAAGCCCGCTGACGTCATCAAGCATATCGATGGCAACTCGGGTTCAAGAGCCATGGTTGCTTGGAACAAAGTTGACAAGGCTGTTCGTCAGGTTGGTGCTTGGACATCCGTGATGTTTGACGATGCACTTATCCACCGCGTGATTTCAGACATGGGGGGATGGGTTGAACTCTGCAAAGTTGATGACAGGGAATACCCCTTTAAGCAAAAAGAGTTTTTAACACGCTACCAGGCTTACTTGCTGCGGGACGAAGTGGGTGAATACCCAAGGCTATTACAGGGTATTGCAGACCATCAGAACCAGCAAAAAGGATTTGATATGCAAGCGCCTGTTGCCGTGGGTGACTGGTCAAAAGCGGCACAAGTTTACACGAGAGGCATCGCCAATTTTAGCGCAGTGCCTTTGAAAAGAATAAGCCCGAAAGCCATTCAGGCGCTTCTCGGAAATCAATTAGAGGACAAAAATGAAAACGATTAAAGCAAAAACCGTTGCCCTAGTGATAGCCATGTCCGCAAGCACTTCAGTCTATGCGTTTCCGGGCTATCAGTGGGAAAAAGCAGCACAAAGTGTTGGTATTGATCCAGTCATGCTCTACGCCGTTGCCTTGGCTGAGTCAGCCTCACATCGAGGTCTTAACATGACCAGTCCATGGCCATACGCAATTCGCAATGGTTCAAACGCAACCTACGCCAAATCTAAGACAGAAGCGGAGCAACTGTTAAACCAGGCACTTCAAGAGAGTGAAAAATACCAGCTCGATATTGGCCTTATGCAAATCAATTTGCATTGGCATGGGCATCGAGTGAGCTCAGCAGCTGAACTGCTAGACCCCATCACCAACCTTACTGTCGGCTCCAGTATTTTGGCCGAAGCAATCAAGTCTTCACCAAACGATTTAGAGCTTGGCATAGGCCGCTATCACAGTTGGAACGAAGAGCGTGCACGCTGGTATGGGCAAAGAGTGCTTTCTATTTATCGCAATATTTTACATGAACTGGAGGTCCGTCAATGACAACCAATCAACAAGACTTCTATCAATTAAATTTGGCGTACCTACACGCAGCACGAGAATTAGCGCGAATTGATCCGCAAGAGGCTGTCTTGCGCTTTGGACTTACACGCGATGTGGTTGATGCACTGATTAATGCTGGTGTTGACGACCTGCAACGAGTGGCGACCTCATCATTCATGCTGTTTCAACCAAGGGGAAACCAGAGCCAACTGATTGAGATGGTGAAGAGCAAAGGCACAGGTATCCCAAGAATCGCTTATTTATTATCAACCTTAAACAACAAGGGGGATGCATGATTGATAACCTGTCCAAAAGTGAGCTGTTTACCCGAGCCTCGCTGCTTATTAAATACGGATTTCGAACAACCATTATCGCGCTCGATACAGGTTTGCCAATCCACATTATCAGAAGGCTCCACAAAGAAGTGACTGGCAAGTCACCTTGTCCTGGTCAATTGCCAGAATCTGATGCCATCGTTAAAAGTAGAAGAGCCTTGGTTGAAGGCTCCCTGCTGATGGCGCTTTATGTCAATATTGGTGGTGACAATGTCTACAAGCAATTAAATATTGATGCTTTGATGAAGGCTTACGATGCGTACTTGGTTGCAAGAGAAGAAGCAGATCTTCCAGCTGAGATCCCCTGGAAAAAACTAACCATCAATGAAGGTTGGGTTCTAGCTCGTGATTTAAGATCACAGCTTGCATCCTTACACCGGTGTCGATGCGGTAGTCTGTATTTGACGGTATCTCAACAGCGCATTCAGCTTAAATGTCCTGTGTGCGAAATTATGGCCGAGCAAACCACTAGAGCACTTTTTGAGAACTAACATGCTGATACATGATTTGATTGTGCACCGCCCGTGCACTTTGAGAGTACTAAGATGACAAACTTACTTAAATCTTTACCAGCACGCTGCTGGGTTATATCACTGGGGCTTTTTCTGGCGACTTTGGCTGCGGCTCATTTTTTTCCATCAGAAATATTAACGGCATCTGCCAAGTTAGCGGCTCTGCCATTTCTGTTCTGCACCGTCGTTTTTTTCAGCTACTTGGGATTCAAAGCGACCTGCAACCCCATCGGCCTTATAGCCATCACCACTATGTTTTTAGCAATCGCATATTGGCAAGTGAGTTGGACAATTTTCTGTGTCGGCTTAGCTTTCTTAGGCTTAAGCGGTCTAATCCGTTTGTTTCAAAGGCAACTGAAAGATACCGGTCGAGAACTAAGCCTGGGCGAAAAAAAATATTGGTACTGGGTAAACGAATTTGCAGATGGTCGCTCATCTATCCTCCCCAAAAGGCCAAAAAAATAGCCAGCCCATCACAAGCTGGCTACCTTCTGTTTTTAGTTCCTTCCTGATGCCTGGTTATAGGCCCTAATATCGATCAAATTGTTCTGAGCATAATCTCCCGCAAGGGATGCATTTGAGATCACTGCAATCTGCTTATCCACAAATGCTTTATCTTTTTCGGACACACTGTCGGGGATGTAAGAGCCACTCTCATCCTTTTGACGATACTCATTTAGCATTTGTTCCCTTAGGCCAAGCATTTCAGGTGACCAACTCGATGAGTCTTCAGAGTTGAAAACGCGACCCGCCAAACCTTCATTGAAAGCTTGAGCGAACACTTGACTTTGAATCGGGGTCAATCCCATTCTCTGCCCTTCGCTGTATGCTTCCTGTTTAAAATCATCGGCATACTGTTCTAAGAACTCACCATATCGATTGTTAACTGCCGCACCGAATGCCCCAGCCAACATGGCTTCAGACTTAGTACCCCAGTTTACTTCGGAGGCATACTGCGAACTCGATCCACTGTATGCATCATTAAACGCCGTCAATGGGTTTTCCAAAGAGGTTCCGGCGTCAACGGCTGCTTTTAAGCCATCCCAGGTTGATTTACTGGCCACCGTTGCATTGTGCAAGAAACCTCGTGAGCCAGGATCTTCAAGCGCTTGTTCTTTGTAACTCTCATAGTCTTCGCCAAAGTGATTCAAGGTATGCAGTGCTGCATCAGTATGCTTGCCACTGAAATCACCAATAGCACTGGCGCTGTTGAAGAACATTTCAGCACCAGAAACTCCGCTATCATCAGCCATAATGCGTGCTCGCCACTGAGACCCAGCTTCACTGTTTAGTCCAGATTGATAGGTACTTGTGTCAGAAACTACGGCCTGTTGGGCTTGTTGTTGATGCGCATTTAGTTGTCCATCAACACCAGACAAATTAGTTTGGTAAGCTGATTGAGCTGCGTTGAACTGAGTTTGAACAGTTGCAGCATCGTCGTAGCCGCCCAATACACCCGATTCCACTTGGCTTTGAGTGCCACCAAAAGTAGGTGCAGCTGATGACAAGCCTTCATTAGAGCGCGGTTGAATTGATCGTAAATCGGCTCCGGTAGCCATGGCCATAACAGTCATTGCTGCTTGATAATCATTGTCTCGTTCAGCGGGCGTCGATGAGTTGCTATAGGTTAAAGACTCCATAGCTGCGGCCACATACGCCTGATTATCATCAGGTAGCAAGCGCTGATACATTGGAAGGTTTTCACGTAATCGGTTACCTGCTTCAACATGCTGGTTCATATAGCGACCTAAATAATCCATGACTTCAGGATTATCCGCTGCTAATCGAGTTAACGTCGCACCATCCGTGTTCCTTTGTCCTGATAGACTGTAGCTGGCCTGATCAAGCTCACTAAAGCGGTTTGATGCCGTGATAACGTCTTGTGCTGAACTCTGAAGTGACTGATAGTCTTGGTTAGACAACGACATTTCAACGCCAGAACGTCTTGAATCTGAAAGGTCCTTAACCATGGCATCGCGAAACTCAGCACGTCGTGAATCACTCGATGCCAAGCTTTGCATCTCCCCAGTGAGCGTATTTGCGGTCGTAGACCGAGAACTGCCTTCTGACGACTCAACTTGGCCACTAAAGTTTCCACCTAAATCCAAGCCTGCTCGTAACCGTGATATTTTTGGCACTCTTGAGGATTCGGGCTTATCGACTCCAGGCAAGTTACCTTGTCGGGAGTCATTCCCCCCTGTACCAAGTAATCTTCCCAAGAACCCTTTATCTGCTACTTCTTTATCATCGGTATTTGTAATGGTTCCATCTCCACCGACCCTTAGGCCTCCCGATAACACGCCAGATACCAAGCCACGTACAGCGTCTTTTTTATCGTCTCCGAAACCATACCGTGTTTGCAGGTCATCAGTGACCTGATTAACAACGGCGCTAGATGCGGAATTAGAAGAACCGATCTGACGTCCAACCGAAGAAAGGTTGTCGTAACTTAGCTTTTCACCAAAGGTTCGACTCATGGTATTGCCAACCTGACGGCTAAAGGCTTGAGTTGCCTGAGTCATGGATTCTTTTGTAGAGCCGACCATTGAACCCACTGCGTTTCCAACAGAGAAACTGCTTAGTAGGTTTGACGCGCCGGTCATAGCAGAACCAGTGAGGGCTGAATTTTGGAACATTGACTGTGATTGCATCACCGGGGCATTTTTCGCGACATCTGGACTTGCCATCTTTTCATCAATGGCATCGCCGTTTTGAAGACGTCCAGCCAAGTGGGTAGCGGTTATTGCTGAGCCATACACGAGCATGAGCGAAATCGCCGGAACACTCGACGCCAACATGCCGCCAGTAGCTATCCAGGTTTGCAGCACTGAATCCATCTGCATCATCCCAGCAAAAGATGGCACTTCTGTACCTGCAAAGGCATCAAGAGCCGACATTTTCCCTGCAACGGTTAAATGAATATACAGGTTAATGATGGCCATGACAGGCATCCAAAGTTGAATCCAAAGCAGGATTAACAAGTACTTCCCAGCCATTCGCATCCCGATTTGGCCAAGGGCAATCACAAAGGCCATCAATGGGGTGATGGCGTAAATGAAACCCTCAAAAAACGTCATCATCGGACGAACGATGCTTTGGAACAGGGTCTGCTCCGCCGCCCATTGCGTATTGCGCTGCTCAATTGCTTGGTTAACCATAACGGCTGCGGTGAAAGCTTGATCATCCATATACTTGCCCGTCACGCTTTGCTCATAAATAGGCAAAAGCACTGACGCGGTCATGTACTCTTGGGTGTTAACCGAAGCCAAACCAAGGTTATTCAGTGCATTTCGGATCACGTCATCAGTATCCGTTGCTGACGAAGTCCCCAATGAGGCTGACAAAACCTGTTTAAGCCTTGGAATGAAGGTTGATTCTGTCATGAGTTTCAGTTGGCTATAGGCATCGGTGCAGTCCAGATCGCTACTGCTACCACTGAGCATGATGCGTGTGCCATATATGCGCGAATCAAACCTAATCGCAGTCATCGGGTTAGGATCACTCAGCACCTGATCTAGGTTCTTTTGGCCGATGTCGATGCCAATCAAGGTGCATTCTTTGATATAGTTAAACCACGATTGCTCGATATCTGAGCCACCGACACGATTTGCATCACCCAACCCAGAGCGATCCATCACCTGTTTTCTCACTTTAATCAGTGACTGTAAACTGGATGCAAAGCCGTATTCCGTCATGGCGGGAGTTGAGAACGCCGTTTCAAACAATCGCGTGATTTGAAAGCCAACAGTCGAAATCGTACTGCCTGCGGCAGCAACACCGATGGGCACATTATCAACAACTCGAACTTGTCCCGTGTACGCATCCTCAATGCTCACTCGGGTACTGGGCCCAAACATGGTTGCAAAGACTAGCCATGAGACTAAAACATGTTGAAAGTTAATCCCACGACCACCTTGCATTAAGGCCTGAACAGAGACCATCAATACCCCAATGAGCAAGCCAATGCGAACCATTGAAGTAAAGTCGCCTGTACCAGTGATCATCGCGACAGCGTTCAGGACCTGCTCTAAAAAAGCCGAATCCCCGATGGAATAGATTTCCCACATGACCTATTCCCCCAGCGCCGTAGATTTAACGGTGTAATAACGCTGTTTGCGAATGGTCTGAATCACCTGGTTAAAATGCGCCAGCAATTCTTGCTCTGAGCCGTATCTTCGCTGCAACGCAGCGTACTCCTCATTGATTTGGCGACGTGCACGTTCAAGGTCTTCGGTTAACAACTTCGCATAGGCATGATCTTCCACACCGGAGGTACTTCTAGCTGCATTGAGCATGTCTTCAACCAATGCTCGGGCCATCTCAACAGCAATAAATGGTGCCGCTCTTGAAGCAAACGACCTAGCGGCCCCTTCATTTAATGCAGAAAGTGTTCGAATCATACCGCCAATGCTCGCAGGAGCCGAGGTCATAAAAGCCTTTTCGGTGGTGCTAGCAGCCCCTGTATTTCGAGCAAACTTAAAAATAATGCCGTTACTAGAACCTGTACCAAGAAGTAAATTTTCTACCTGAGTTGATAACCCGGTAAGAGTCACGTTAGTAATTGTCGGATTCAGACAGCCGTCTTGTGTCACTGTGTCACATCGGTACATAGCGACGTTACCGCCATGAATTAGATGCTCAATAGTCACTTTATTGCCATTCAATCTGGTCAGTTTTGGGGCTTTACCTTGACCATCAGCCGCATTAGCCAAATCACCAACGATGATCGAACCCGTCACCGACATAACCGCTTCAAGAAAACGGTCATCCCCCGATGCAAACCAGCTTGATGCCGAATGACGTTTCAGTGCTCGCCAGACCAAGTTACCTTTAATCGTTTTATTCACATCAGATGCCGCGACACTTGAAGCATTCTCATAAGGGTTCTTACCGTTGGACTCACTCCAACTGGTAAAAATGTCTCCAGCCCCTTTAAGTGAGCTCAACATGCTGGCTTCTGTTTGCCCCTTTTTACCAAAAGCAGCCAGGGTATCGTTCACGACTCCCTGAGCCATTTGACAGGAATTGCCAAAATACTCGTTCAACTGCTGGATTTTCTTTTGCAGTGTCTCCATGTGCTGAGAGCATTTCTCACACATAGCACTGAGCGCCAATTGGAATGCGTACCCCTTGGCATTTGCCGCTACAGAGCGAAGTAATTGAACAAACTGATCTGCATTAACAAATGACAAACTTCCAGCGAACATATCAATGCCGCCACAACCTGCTTGGAATGACGGAGGCACCATTGAGACGAGGTTCTCGTTCATGATCCTGTTACGGACAACAACGCTTCCACCAGATATAACGCCACGCCGCTGACTCTCGAATACACCAGGCGCAGTGGTGTTGGTCATTGAACCAAACAATTGATTCATCTCCTGTTGCAAGCTTGCTTGGCTCATAGACGAAAAACCAATCGCACAGGCGATTAGCGATACTCGGAATACTTTTTTCATTGTTATAACCCTCCTTGTGCACGCAGATAGCGAACAAGGAACTCAGGGTCCTGTAATATCTTTTCGTTAAGCTCTTGGGCTGACATCGCGAGTGACACGCCGGGTTGAACAGGTCTGGTGGCATAGTAAGTTTGATCGTCAATCCAACCGGCTTGATGGGCTGCAAGAATGATTCGATTATTGAGCTCATCAAGGCTCATTGCGCCTTGGCCAATCGGAGTGATGACATTAGGCGGATCAACTAAGAACACGGCAGGGACAGTCGTAACGGACAAGGATTGAGCTTGTCCTGAATCGACTTTGTAATTAGGAAACTCTCCACCAGGTAAAGGCAAGCCATCGACTGCAATAGCAAACACCTCGAAACCATAGTTCAAAGCCATTGATTCGATAATAGGCGCTTGAGCATGGCAGTAAGGGCAATCAGAGCGATAGAAGAAGAATAAGCCAGCCCGTTTTGCTACTTCACCTAAAGCAATATCTCGTTGAGCGCCAGCTTCTCGATCCATCCGATTGGCAGCATAGGTAGCCAAGGGTCTGCGACTGATTTCATCCAAAACTGGATCGCCCATGACCACCTGCTGACTAACATCAGCAAATAGTGAGCCCTTATCCATCATGACGCGCTGTAGATACAGATAGGCTCGGACGTTCTCATTCGTCGGCTCATCAATTGCCTTGTCCATGAACGACTGCATATGCTCTCGAAACCAGGCAGCACTGAAGGGCTTTAGCTCGCTCTGACTCGACTCTGCCGCACCAGATTCCGGCTTAATAAGCTCTTCAGCCTCCGCTGGCTCAGGAATGACCTGATACCAAAACCAGCCTTCCTGGCCACGCTGATAGAATGGCTCGTCACTGGCATAGGCGGGTAAAATGAATAGAAAGAAAATAATGATTGGGATGGTCACCCATAGGATGAACCAAGGTAACAAAGGCGTTCTCATTGTCAACTCCAGAACATTTCATAGAGCTAACATGCTAAAGATCCCCGCTAGAGCGATTGGCCAGATAGATGAAGGAATTGTGAGTGTTTCTGACTAGCTGTTGTAACTAGTAACAACAGCTAACGTTAATGAACAAAAGATATGATTTTACGCTTTGAGCGAAAGGCTAAGCCTCAGCATAGCCATCACTTTTATCTCAAAGATTAAGAGATAAGCTTTTGAGCAACAGTTTTTAGTTTAAGTTTTAAGTCGTCAGAAATAATTGGAAGCGCTACACCGTCATCGCCAACAGCTACTGCTGGCCCATAATCATCATAATCTTCACCAGTGTCAGCATTGATTGCCCTGTAACAATCTTTGGTTACGTCGACATCATCCTGTAGACCAACGTAATACCAAAACCACTTTTCAGTTTCACTAATCGTAGCTTCGATTATTTCAATCAACCCTTCGCGTGACGGAGCAACAATCATTTCAGCTTTTAGCCAATCAAGATAAAAACTAATTGGGATTACTGGCTCATCTTCGTCCTGACAATGCAAAGCATATCCAATAGCCTCAATCACAACATAAGGATCATCATAAAAATAGCCACTCCAGCAGTGGCTATGGCCGTCACCACATTGATCATAGATTGGTTTCAACGATGAAGGAATTGGAAATACCGCATCATTACTGTTTTCAAATTTCTTTAATACCAGCGTTAAAAGCTCTCGATAAGGGACGATTTTCTGGTATTGCTCAGCAACGTCAGACTGAATTACATTAAGCGAATGACCAGCTAGTTTTTTGTTATACCAGAACTCGCCACTTCTGTTATCCGGATTGTCTTCATATTCAGCCAATAATGTCGCAGCTACAACAAGACCAACCAATATCGCTTCTGAGTCATTTGCATCTATGAATGAGGTTAAAACACCTAGCATTCGTGTTTCACCTAATGCTTTTTCAAAAGAAGCCTCAGCATAAAATGCATAAACATCATCTAAAGAGATAATGTTAAATTGCTCCCAAGCTTGCTGGATTCGCTGGCATACTTGAAGCGTAACACCTGCATCAAAATCCAAAGCTTGCAAGCGCTCAAAGCACTGTCTATTTGCGATCTCAAGGTTTTCAACTCTATATTCAGAGGCAACTTGAAATGCCGCGTAGCTTTTAAAGCCGCAAAATGCTGCGAACGCTTCGTATAAATGGCTTTTCTTTATTGATGGAATTGCTGTTTTTAACTCAGAATGAGCCGTAAAAATGATGGGTTTTAAACTTTTCATATACATATCCATATGCTTGAGACAGTTATTAACCGTTATCAATCATTGCTACACACGATTACAACATGATCTCTCAAGCCATGTATGTATAATTAAAATTTAAGTAAATATTGGGTTCTCTATACGCCTTTTCAGGTCAATTTGCTGTTTTTCACTCGTGTGCAAGTGTGGCTAGCGCCACTAAAAAATATATAGGATTTTTGAAATTCAGGCAACCATCACAAAGAAAAACTGAAAACGTATGGATCGTGCAGTTCAAAAAAGGAAAAGATGAATCGACCAGATCAGTGCTCAAGGTAGACCTCTAACGTCTACTTCTGGCACATAAAGCAATATTCAGAAACTTCGAATACTACGTTAGCTCACTTTACTGCAATAACCGTAACCAAAATTTTAATTGAGCAACTTGGAACCATGACAAAGTACATTTTGCTCCCCACATGCTGCCAGAACTCGGCCTCTTGGGCATATTTTTTTGCTTTTTGGATAGCGACGTTTTCTGGCAACTGAGTTTTAGTTAGCCCCGAACATAGCAGCTTTGAGCACAAAGCCTTCCAAGGATGCTTAGGTACGCCGTCTGAAAGCCGTTCCACAAACCGATCCAGTGCATGATGAGTCACCACGACAGGTCCAATGTTCGGAACATTTATTACCTCATCGATGCCTCTCACCGTAACATTATCCACACTGTATTCCTCGAAGAGATATGAGAGCCAATCGTCACTCTTTTCTACCGAGATCTGTGCTTCCTGGTAACGGGTGAGCAAAAACCTAGTCAGGCTGTAAAGTGAATGCTGAGTTGAGCGTTGTTTCTGTAACTTTTTGATGGCACCTTTACTGACTCGGATTTGAAGCCCATTGCCGCTTCGGTTACTCCCCATCACCTCTTTCACTGACAGTAGGTGATGAATAGCATAAAGCTCAGCTGCAATTGGCTTTTGCTGCTCAGGTAGCTTGTCGTATTGCTCACCTAAATTGACCTTTAGCTCACCACCTCTTCGAAGGCCGGTCTTCCAGTACACCGTATACTTGCCATCAATCTGCTTTGTTAACAGGGTTAATACCATCATGTTTTTTTCTCCTATTGGTTATCTATTTTTCATTCTCCATGTTTTTTCAAATATGCAAGGCGCAAAAAAAGGGGCCGAAGCCCCTTGGATCAGGTATGAACTTTAGGAAAGCCCATGGCACCGTAAACATTCAGCACATCATTCCAATCCCAACTTTTCACGCCAAGTGACGTTGGTATCGGAGGGATCAGGACTTGTGTCAGAATGCCTTTCTGCCAGGCTTTTTTCTTGAGTTCATTCGCTGCATTCAGGCCGGTCTCAGAGAGATCGTGATCTGCCCAGATGTACAGCATTTTCACATTACTTGGTGGTTCAAACCTAGCCAGTAGCGTTGCATTCACAACCGACCAACATGTTTGTCCCGTAGCTCTGGTAACCGCTAGAGCTGTTTCGATGCCTTCAGAAACACCTAATACCTCACCAGGCTCACCTATCGGAATAGCACCACCAGTGATTGTTCTGTCACTTGGTATCGGCATCATCTTTTTAGGCTTTTCAACCGGCGCTTTGAATCCATCTTCACTTAGGTAGATCCGATGAAACGTGGTCGAACGCCCTTGCTGAGTAACGATTTTACCTAGCAGCGCTGGGTAGCTATCGATAAACAGACCATCTTCATTATGGTAAGGCAAGCTTGGATGAAACCTCAGCACCGAATCCCATTCAGGACGAAACCGCGTCACAATGCCACGACGATGCAAGTAGTTCCAAACAGGTTGCGCACGAGTATCTGCAAGAGATAACGTTTCTCCCCACGTTTGATTCAAGCGATGGATAATCGCTTTGTCCTCTTCCTGCTTTTTAGTCTTCCAGTCAACAGCGTTACTCGGTATTACCCGAGTTGGTACTTGTCCGGGTTGAATACCTAGAGCTTGACCGATTGCTTCAATAGACTGAGCAAAGTTCCATCCATTAATCCAAGACAACAGTTCAAAGCCATCATGAAAGATCCCGCAGGTGTTACAAACGCCACCACCGGTATATTCAGCATCTTTGAACAGCCTAAAGCCATCACGACCGCCATGAACAGGACAAGCCACATGACGGCCTTTTCGAGCAATGGCGGCATCAAGTTCTGGCACCAATGCCGCTAATACTTGAAGCCATTGGCCATTAAGATATGGCCTTACTGTGTCAATTTGTAATGGTAACGCCATATATCCTCCTTAAGTAAAATGCCGACTCCTACCACAGGTGGTAAAAGTCAGCTTAGGTCCTGCATTAGCCGTTCGGTTAATACAAGAGCGTTAGTCAAGCTGGATACCATGTCGTCTTAATAGCCACATGATGGACTCACGAAGCACATCAGGATCGACAACCGCAGCCATTGCGCAAACACGAAAGCAAAATGGCGTTAATTCGTCATTTTTAATCCACGACAACACATCCTTTCGCAACCGAGTACTGACACGGCCATCCAGCAATACTCGGATCGCATCCAATAGAATGCCTTCGCGTAACTGCCAGATTTCCGTGTCAGACCAAGTGACTGGGGCATCATCAAACTCAAATAGAAATTCGAGCTGTGATGATGTGTGTTGATGGGACTGCTTTTGTGATGTAGGAGAATGGGCAATGCGCCCATTCATTAAAGATAACCGCGTTCGGCAAGCGAAACGCAGCCCTCGGATGCGACCACAACATGGTCAAGCGTTCGAATATCAACAAGTGACAAGGCGTCACGGAGTCGATGAGTGATGCGTTTATCAGCTTCACTAGGTTCAGGATCACCCGATGGATGGTTATGAACCAGTATCACTGCTGCCGCATTAAGCTCTAGCGCACGCTTTGTTACTTCCCTTGGATACACGCTCGCCGCATCTAAAGTGCCTTTGAACAGCTCTTCAAATCGAATAACGCGATGCTTTGTATCAAGAAACAGCACTCCAAAGACTTCGTGCTCATACTCGTGCATCAGTGTTTGCAGGTATGAGAACGCCGACGATGGCTGTTCAATTTTGCGACCTTTACTCAATCGACCACGAGCAAGCTTGAGCGCCATATCTAATATATCCGCTTCGGTCACCTGCTCAGGAACGATGTAAGTACCGGCTTCTTCGCCAGCTAAGAATTTTTTGTTTTTCATAGGAGTCTCCAAAAAAAACGGAGACGAACCCATGCCCAGACGGGGACGGAATCGTCCCCGCAGGGTGGTAAAATGGATGTGGTTACTGAATTAACAGTTGTTGTGTTACTTCGAATAACTCACGCTTTAGATCTTTGACGTCGTTAATCACGATGCTTTGTGGAAAGAATCTCTCAACACTGCGTGTTTGAATCCCGATCCCCAGTAGCTCAAAGCCACTGCGTCTGCACCGGTCAACAATGTCATGCGTGGCAGCCCAATCATCTGGGTCACCATCGGTTAGCACTATCATTAGCTTTCGCTTCTGTTTTTGCGCTAACAAACTGTTTGCCGCAAACCACATCGCTTGTGCCATAGGCGTACAACCTCGTGGTTTTTGGTCAAAACAGGCGGCCCGATGTCGAACCGATTGCTTGGGCAACAACGCGATAGAAACTTCCTGATGAATACCAGGAAAATAACTGACCGCAGGTACAACACCCGGTATGCCTTCCAGTGCCATGGCCAAAGCCAAAGCGGCTTCATTGGCAACATGAAAGTACTTGCGATTCCCCTCGCCTATGGGCTTACCCATTGAACCCGATATATCGACCAGCAAGTGCACAGCAGCATTTGGCGCAATGCGAGGTTGCCTTTGAATAAACAATCTCGACTCACCTGCTTGTGAAGCGGCAAGACGATGGGTTGCAACTCGAATACCGTGCCGTTTGGCATGATTCCGATTGTCCTGACTGGACTGAACCATGCCCCTAAGTCGGGCTCGAATTTGAGCGGACTCAGACGCCGATAAGGTCAAGATGGCCTCATCACCCAACATAGCTTGCTCTGCTTGGGGCAAACTGAGTGGAGTGACGCCCTGATGTCCTTCAGCTTGTTCCGACAACACTTCTGCCACTTGTGCAAAGGTATCGGGTTCAAACTGAGCGGCACTGGCCTCTAAGGCTTGTCGCAAATTGTCAGCTTGATCAGAGTTATCTGAATCACCTGTTTCAGCAACATCCCCCGTTGCAGACGAGTCTGTTTCTGGGCTTTGACTGTCACTACTGTTATTGCTGTCATTACTCGCATCTTGTCCAATGTCATTACCGCTATCAGCATCAGACTCATCCTGTGGTGGACGAGATTCTTCTTCCAACATGGCAACGATGGCATCGACAAGTTTTAGCACTTCACCTGTAGACCCTAAGCTAGGCACTGCTGTAAGCATGGCGCTTAACCGGCTCATCGCTGCGGCAGGAAAGAGTTGTCTTACTCTTTCATCAACCGCTTGATACAAAGGCGTCAGCGATTTCTGACCCAGAAAATGGCATCTCAAGCGGAACAACAACCAGGCTTGCAAGTTAGATGCAGGCTCAAGCTGTTCAGGTACACTCATTTGCTGTGTGTCCACCATGTACTCAATCACTTGCGAAATACTACGCCGGGTTCCGGGGTAATCCTTTGCCAATTCGTTTTCAATGCGAACGTCCTCAATGATATTGAGAAGTGCCTTACGGATCGGCTTGGACGACGCCTTCTGCACCATGTCAAAATTAGTATGCCGAATATGCGCCGCTTCATGAGCCAGATAACCCCATGCTATCTGTTGATAGTGTGGGTCGTCTGGGTTTGCTGTTGGGATCACAATCCGCTCACCATCGGTAAACGCATCTTGTCCTTGAATAAGCACCTTCACACCAAACTTTTCGCCATAAGCGGCAGCAACGATTGGCAGTGCGTTTTTTAATGGATGATTCATGGGAGTCTCCTAATCATTAGGGGGAATACTCCCTCAGCGGGAGCGTTTCCCCGCTGGGAATGTGAATGTTTAAACCTGTACTTTTAGCTTATCCAGGTCGTATTTTTGACCTAACCAAGCCACCAATTGAGCTGGACTCTCGTGCTGTTCAAATGACGTTTTAAGCTGGTCTAAACTCAGGATGTCATTCAATGTCAGACCGTACTGGTCTTGTAACTGAGTAGACACCTCGTGTTGATATTGCAGCCAGGCCCGCTCAAAAGCGGTTTGCTGCAATGCAATGTTTGGAACAAATACCATGGCCGTTACCCAAGCTCCTTGTGCGTCCGCATCTGCGATCAGCACAGGGTTCTTGGGGATCACGACACTATGTGTTGAGTACGACCGTTGTACTAACGTTCGACAACACGCCACTTCTGGTATCGATTCACTTTCAACAGCATCAGTCACACCACGAAAATGTGCTTCAAACTGATTCAGTTGGCTGGGGTTATGGATGGTTGATTGCATAATTTCCTCTTACATAGTTCAGAGGACATGCGCCCTTCAGGGCAACATGCCCTCAAGGACGTTAAAAATAAAATGAGTTTGGTACAGTCGAACCAAGGTTTGGTCTGACGGTTGGTTGAGGTATTGCACGCAAGTTATCTGCCTGAGCAGATACTGGCTGTGCGGGTTTAGGTTCTGGTTTGGGCATCAGTTGCCTGATATCCAATTGGCCTTCACCGTGCATTCTCATCTTGTCTGGATCAGACAAAATTAAAATGGTCGCCATCAGTTCGTGATAGAGATTGCCTGTCACAGGGCCGGTCTTCGGCAGACGAACAAATAAATTGTCCATCGCTTCAACCATCGGCTGAACTCGGTGATCTAGGAATGACAAACCATCCAACTTGTCTCTTAACCGCTTCAGAGGATTAAGGGCTCGCTGGCTGATTTGATTCTTGCCTGCAACGGAACGCTCAAACAGCTCATTGGCATCACGAGCCACCTCCCTAAAGAGGGTGTGTCCCATACCATTGACCTTGTCATCTAGGCCACCAGCTTGTTCAGCCGGTTGCATTCGATAGATGGCATAATCGAACTGAAGCCGTTGTTCCACGTCTTCGATGGGTGATAATGCACGCCGGATTGCATCTGCAAATTCCGGGTGTTTTGCAACCCAGTCAAACGTCACCTGATCATAGTTGTCCAAGAACAACTGCTTGCACTGCGCAAACTCCTGACCGATCCGGTCAAGCTCTGGAACAATCTGATCAATTCGGTCCTCAGGGATGGCATAGCCACCTAAAAACCGCACACCGACTTGCTCACACAAGCGCTGCGCTTCTTTCTTAAGCCTTTCAAAGTTCGCCAATGCCTCTGGGTCGCAAATTTTTTTACTCCCTAAGCTGGCAACATCCTTCGGTGGAAGTTGGCTACCATTGGCTAATCTGAAATCTTCAGGCCTTAGTTTTTTTCTACCGCTCCAGATGGAACAGTCGATGTGACAAATCAAAAGTTTGTCGAGGGTTTGAATACTCATAGTGCATCCTCATGCGAGATGGGGACGCACCACTCCCAACAGGAGCAATGGCCCCCATTTGGGTGGTAGTAGTTGACGCGCTAATGGCAACATCACTATCAGAAATAGTAATTTTGCGAATCAGGCGACGATTGGTTGAGATCGATTTTCGCAGGCATTAAGTCCAGTGCTTCAGCTATCGGGCGAACCCGCTCTAAATCACTGCCTAAAAGCCTCAATACATCTTTTTCCAACTTCAGTTTGTCGGATACTTCTATCCCTTCAGGACTCGCTACTGTGAGCGAACACAGTGGTGGTAATTGACGCTTAAAGGCCAGTAACAGCAACAATGGCCACGGGCCATCATCAGTGTTAACAATGCCAGCGCCTTCACCTGACACCATGCTGATTTGATTGGTACTAGGTAATCCGCTTTTGCAAAACCCTAATGACCATTCTCCAATCCTGACCTGGTTATCATCAATAACAGCCAAGCCATAGGCTTCAAGCAGCTTTGCCATATCGAACAACGCTTTTTGCGCCAGCGATATTTGGCCATTGACGTCCTTGCGAGTACGAAACTCCCAACTGACGTTATTGGCGCACGCGACACTATCTAGCGCATTTGAGAGTTCAAATGGCCGCCCTTGATGATCAATACCGACGTGTCCAACAAATCGATAACCCTTGTTGATTTTCTCATTGATTCGTCGGTCTGCTTCAGCGTTAGGATCAGTCGAATCAATCAATCGCTGCTGCGATAATTGACCGGCTTTTCCAAACCGAACTTCAATCTCCTTGGTATCTGATCCAACGTAAATGGCCCATTCTTTGGCTGTCCCATCAGAATGACTGTAACGGCAAAGAGCAAAGCACTTTTCCATCATCAATCCTCCCAATGGTCACCGAAGACATCAGCGGCAATACGGTGAATGGCTTCTCGTTGCTCCAACTCAGCACGAGCCGTCAAAGACCGAACCAGTGCATACTCCACTGCGTTAGGAGCGCCTTTAAAAGCAAGTGTTAACTTTGCCCAGCGCACCAAGGTCCTAGTGGACATCGTGATACTAAGCTCTGCTCCGCCATCCGCGCCCCCAATAAAAAGACGACGAATGTCACCGGCTACTTTCACCATTTTTTGGCGAAAGACTTCTGGCAAGCCCGGCGCAACATTCTCCAGAATGGCTTCCTCTACAAATGGCTCTGCATAGGTCGCTTCAATGATTCTAAAGCGATCAAGGAAAGCCAAATTCTGTTGAAGCACACCTTGATACAAGCCCGTCTGGTCACCGCTGCCCGCACTGTTGCCGGTAGCGATAAAACGAAACTTGTTATGTGGCATGATGATCTCTCCGCCATTTTGTGCGATGACCAACGGGGCACCTTCCAAAATGTCATTGAGCCCAGCCAGTTCAGCAGGCTCAGCAAGATCCATTTCATTAATGATCAGCAAATGGCCATGCTTGACAGCCAGTGCCAGCGGCCCATACACAAAGGTCATGTTGCCATTAACCAGTGTGTGGTGACCGATAAGATCGGACAACTCCAATCGACCGTGCGCAGTAATTTGCTGAACAGGCCAATTCAATCGAGAAGCAACTTGGCAAATTAGCGAGGTCTTACCGCATCCAGTGGGGCCTGTAATATACAAACCGTCACCGTCTGGGTTAGACAAGAACGCCAATACGTCACGTAAGTCTTCTTTTCTAAAAACATACTCGTCCTTGCGAACGGGAATGTTTGGATGGGTAGTGTCGGCACTAAATCCTTCCAGAACGAAAGCATCAGGAGCCGGGACATTAAACGCTTGATTCACTTGAACCAAAAATGGGGATTGTTCAGTCATGGTAAACCTCATCAGTTTTGACGAGGCTCCATGCCCCAGCAGGGAATGAAGTCCCCGTCGGGTGGTATGTTGATTGTGGTATGGCTGTGTATGTAAGAGTTCAGCTCGCTCTATCATTCGTACCCAGCATTGGCTACGAGTGAAACTGCTTTCTGATGCACTCCATATGAGCGCATTAGAAAGGAGCCGAAATCGGCTCCAAGTGAACGTTAAAAATAAAATGAGCTCGGCGAGTCACCTGGCAGAACCAAGTTCTCTTGCTCAAGGCTGATTTTGATTGGTGTTTCAACGGGCTGCTCTGGCTTATTGGTGCTAATGCGCAACCGCTCTTGTGGCGCTTTTCGGTAAGCGGCTAAAACCTGTTCATCCAGCTCGCCTAACTTATCGGTGGCCAATTGCTTATAGTCCACCGTGCCCGCCATCATGTAGCGGCTGAGTTTGACCCCAGCATAGTCGGCATGAGCGTAGTTACCCATCATGGCGACCAATTTTGACTGGGCGTCTCGCATTTCCTCTTTCAAAGATTTAATGTGATTTTCCAGTCGGACCACTTCGGCATGTGCTGAGCAATACTGTCGAGACAGCGATGTCCAACGGTATTGGGCTTCACCCTTAGGAACAAAACAATCTTGCTCAGGGCATTTTGACGGTTCTTTTTTGGTCTGTACTAACTCCCAAAACTGAAGCGCTGTTTCTTGCAATTCAGTTAAGAACGCCGCGTCTCGTTGTATTTCAAACTCAATCAGTTGATCCTCAAAATAGAATACCAACCAACCACGCGTGCTATTGGCGACCAGTATTTGATGCTGTACTTGCACCCAATACAACTGGTACGCCTCGCTTTGTTCTCGATGAGCTTGCACATCCTCAAAAACTGACTGGCAAGGACATTTCAGTTCAACGGGCTCGCCCGCATCGTTGATGCCATCAAAGCTGGCTCGAAAGATTGCGTTATGATCGGCTTCTGCACATAACGGCAGAAGAAAGTCATTATGCGCATTTTCAAATGCTCGCCTTGCTTGAGGCTCCAACCGTATACCGCGAAGCACATTTGGATTATTCGACAGGTCTTCCGGTAATACGAATCCAGTTTTTTCTGCCCATAATCGCCAAGGTGTTTTGTAGGGTGAACGCCCCATAATAATTGGGGCTTCAGATGCCGTAACCCCTGCAATGCGCCACTGGTGCCATGCAGGAGTACGTTGTGATAGGTCGATAACCTTCATATTGCCTCCTTTGAAGGGAGACTCCCCCGAAGGAGAGAACTCCCCTTCAGGGTTAAGTGGTTACTTTGCAGCTTGTGCTAACGCTGTTTGGTGCTGAACAACACTTGCTTGAAGCGAATCAATTGCCGTTTTACCGGCTTGAATCGAACCTACGACAAGGGCAACAACCAATACCAAGCGAAAAAGTGAGGCTGATTTAGTCATGGAAGATCTCCAAAAAAAGACGAGACCTTCCCCCTGACGGGAGAATAATCCCGCCAGGGTTAGTAAAATGAATGCGTGGCTCTAAGAAGCTAAAGGCTGTGTGAGCGCTTTGGCTGCTTGTTGCTGTGCATTAAATATTTCTTGTTTCGCAAACGTCAGTTCAACACCTTGAAAATGTTCATTGGCATATTCCAATGCACTATTCCAAGCGTTTGAAGCTTCCGCCCGCTCGATAAGCTTGTAAACAAGCCCTCGGGTTCGATCATCAACTTGCTCGGGTGGAATCACCGATGGCTCAACAACGTGTGTTGCTTGGCCTTCGATAATTCGCTCCGCTTCGTCTTGATCGAAAATTCCCACAAAGCCAAACGCAATGCGGGAACACTGGATCATGGATTTATGTCTTAGCATTCGCTTAGTGTGCGTCTGCCATGGACCATCTACCCGGTAAGGGCCATTTTTGCCGTTACCTTCAAAAGGCGGTCGATAGACTTCATCCAGATACTCAGTGATTTTGACTGGGTGCGAACGGTCGCGCCGATAGATGATGCATTCCATCCATTCAGGGCATTCTTTCGCGCCATCCAGTGAGACTTTGTTTTCTGAAGTCTTAAACTCCATGCCATCAAACTGGTCGTGTTGATTGATGATGCGAGACCATCCATCGACACCTACCACTGGAATAATTCCAGCTTGTTTATCAGGGAACGCAAAAATCTCTTTGGTGAAAGGGTTCAAGCCGTACTGATCTGCAACCACCAAGAGCGCCATCATCTGCTCATTGGTCGGTGCACTACCGTCACGTTGCTTGAATGCTGTTGCTTTTAGGGTATCGAACAATTTGTTTGGATCGACACTAAAGCGCTCAGCAAAGCGTTGGATTAGCTTTGGTTTTTCCATTATGGACTCCGACAATCAAAGTGGGAGTCTGCCCCTGACGGGAAAGTACTCCCGGCTGGGTTAAAGCGTTTTTGCTCGGTTAAAAATCTGGTTCAGGATAAGTTTGTGCCCAATTAGCTTGGGAGCTCGCATCATCCGCCGGTGATGGCTCAGATGCTTTGTTCACACTATCAAGAAGCAGAAACTCGTCCGCGTCCACTTCGGTCAATCGATGCTTAATGCCATCTTTCTCCCATGAACGCGTGCGCTGAGGCCCTTGAACAAAAAGCTTCGCTCCTTTTTGGATTAAATCTTTTGCTCTTAGCCCTAACTTAAATCCACCACGATCTCGAAAAACGACCCGATGCCATTCCGTATGCTCTTTGAGCTCATTGGATTGACGGTCGCGCCATTTCTCAGAAGTGGCCAGTGAAATACTGGTCACTAAATCACCTGATGGATAGGCTCGTGTCTCTGGCTCAGCGCCAACGTAGCCTATGAGTGTTACTTGGTTTTTCATGATGTTCTCCTCGTCTTAGTTGAACTCTGTGCACACAGTCGCTTCTACCCGGCTGGGCAAAGAAGACTGACGACGCAGATAGGTTGGTATTTCGAGTAAAGCCATGTCGTACTGATGTGGCTCTTTGTAAAACGCAGATGTCAAACGGGGCATACCAGGAGCTTTAGGCACTGCCATTGGACGACGTTTTGGTGTTGGTGTGAGCAATCGCTTGATTTGAGTAAGTACAAATCGAAACGGACGCACGCTTTGACGAGCAAGCAATCGCAAAAGCGACCAGCTCAGTTTTGCTAGCAACATAATGCCCGCGATTTGGATAATAAATCCGAAGATATATTCCATTGGTGACTCCTTAATTTGGTTGTGAAGGAGTCACCCCCAACTGGGGAGAACTCCCCCAGTTGGGTGGTGAAAAGGCGAACCGTAAGGAACGCATGGTTGAGCATGTAAAAACATGCAGGCTATTTGTTTAAGGAGGCTAGCTACCTCTTAGTACCACTGAGAAAACTCAGCGGCGGGCTTCCTTTGAGCTCATGCTCTTAGGCGCAGATATCACTGAAACAGATCAGCAATATTTGATAGTCAGTGTAACCGTCTTATCCAGACAGGATAGTTAGAAAGATGCTCAATTCTTCCACCTAGCTGAAAGGCCATTACCTCACAGAGGATTAGGCTAGGGACTGATTATTGTCATATCAGGAGCAAACTTATGGCCCAAGCAAAACCCAATTACTCAAAACCCATCTTTGAACAATCATTCACAATTAATAGCTTACAGGCGCAACGTGTCGTTGACCGTGTTTTTAGACGGACGGTCAGTGCGCTCTACGGAATCGATGTCATCCTACGCATCATTGGCGATGAGAACGAAATTGATGAAGTGGAACAGATCATTAGCCATCTGATCGAGGATTGCGCTAAGGCGGTAGACAACGAACAAGCTCGTTTGGACAAATTGATGGAGTCCAACGGCATCGATGAAGTACCTGACTACACCGACCCGATAACCTTCAACGCAAAAATAAGCTCGCCCCAGGTTGGTCAGTTTGTTGGCTTAGTGCGCAAACTCGATGCGTTGATGATCTCAATGGACACACTCTGGTTATCTAGCGTGCTTAGCAACAAGCAACGTGTTGATGGCAACTACGCATGGCAACAGCGCATTATCAAACTTGCACGACGCATTATTGATATCGAAATTCGAGCACGAAAATCAGCCCAAGCTAAGGGTAAAGAAGCTGAAGTTGAGCAAGCGGTGCCTTCTACCGATGACGATATCACTGAAGAGGAAACAGATAACCCCGCCAACTAGCCAACTAGGCTCCCATCAACCAGCCCCTCTCGAAGGGGCTCTTCATCTTGCTGTATTTTCTATCAAAATCATTAAAATGAATTTAACTGTCATTTTTGGCCAATTTACATGAATAGAACTAATTTTCTCGTTACCTTCTTAATAGCGTTGTTCGCTATCCCTGCATTTGCAGAACACCCAACATCGTTCAGCCAGGCAAAACGATTTGCCCGAGAAATTTACCAAGACAACCAGAGTACGTTTTACTGTGGATGTAGCTATAACAATGATGGTGCGATTGATGCTGCATCTTGCGGATATGAACCAAGGAAGCAACCGAAACGAGGAGAACGCTTAGAGTGGGAGCACGTTGTCTCAGCCTGGGAAATTGGCCATCAACGCCAATGCTGGCAAAACGGTGGACGTCGGAACTGTGAAAAGAATGATCCTGAGTTTTCTAAAATGGTTTCGGATCTCCATAACCTCGTACCATCAGTAGGAGAGCTCAACGGGGATAGATCAAATTTTCGATTTGGCATGATTCCGAATGAACCAAGAGCCTACGGTCAATGTGATTTCGAAGTTGATTTCAAAGACCGCCGTGCAGAGCCACCAGCTAACCGTCAGGGTGATATTGCTAGAATTTATTTCTACATGCGTGATCAATACGGCCTAAGACTAAGCAGGCAACAAACTCAGCTATTTGAAGCTTGGTCAAGAATGGACCCGGTTGATGAATGGGAAATTACACGAGACAACCGAATTAAAGCCTTACAAGGCAATAAAAACTATCATATACAAAAATAATAAAGGCAGCTGTCTGGTAAGCGCAAAGTTACCCAGTGAGGCCTTATTCAGCCTCGTTAAGCACCACATTCAACGTCAGTAAATCACTAACAGATCATCAAACGATGTCAGTTTGTGGAATTCGCTGAGTAGATGCGCGAAGTAGTGATACGGAATGCGAGCGTTGGCGTGACAGGTCATCACCATTACCAACTAAAATTTCACGGCTTACACCTCGACTCACCATTCTTTATTCCAACTTATTGATTAAAATTAAAAAATGAATGACAATTTGAAAACTAAAGAACCATCTTCATAGCTAGGAATCCAATACCTCCAGCCAACACCAACATAGCTAAAACAACTATGGTTCGTAGCCCACTTATCGATCTTTTCTGAGACTCCGCGTCAGCCTCTAACTTGCTGTTCAATTCCGCAAATTGTTTAGCAATGCAGCTATCAATCGCTGCGCGACCTTGTTCAAACTGTTCAGGTGTAACAAACTTCAAGGCTTCCACCTCACGACTTAGTTTCAACTGATCATCTTTAATCTGGCCTAGAAGATCATTAAGTGACGTCAGACAACCGTCAAACTCTTCAAATTTCTTAGAGTTCTTTGTAACCAATTCACCTTGTTCAGTAACTAGATTTGCGAGCGTCGATTTTGCTTCCTCAATCTCAGTTCTTGCATCGTTGACGGCTCTCAACAGGCCATTAAACTCGGCCACTTGCGCCGACTGCTCTTCGAGTGAATCAATTACTCGGTGTAGTTTCTGTATGTCATTCACCAATTAATCCCCTTGTATTGGCTGGTAAGTTTTTCAAGTCTATTTGCAAGTGGAGCTAACAAAGTGTGATAGGAGTACGGATCCCCTAGCTCTTCATTTACCTCCCCAAGAACATCCAAATCTTCAAATTTCTCATGGACCAAACGAGCAAAGCGGCTTCGTGCATGTTCAGAGAACATTGGCTTTAGCTGCATAGTTTTTCGGACCAAATCTAGTGCTTCATCTCTATTATCACTAATCAACCGTTCAAACGACGCGGCCATTCTTCGCTCTCCATCTGCATCATCAAACTCATCGGAAGCTAGTCGTAGCACACCACTCAAGTAGTTCAAGAATGCATTATCTTTGTATGACTCTAGAAATCGAGAAAGCTGACCTCGTAGGATCGTCATTTTCTCGCTGCCTACTAGATGTTCCGTGCCATCATCTTCATCAGTTTCAAAAAATACTGATGGCCACATATTCGCCGACACAGAATTCTCAGCCATATTGAGCAGAAGTTGGCTCGACTTGTCGTGCCTGAAATAACCCTCTAGCTTCTCCTTAAATTCTTTGTCATCCATTCTGCCTTCAGCGAATAAACTACATTGTTCATAAACGTTCTTCTGTGACTGGCGACGGTTGTAGACAAAATGATCATAGGACCAGAGTAAAAGAACTAGAAAGATAAATTGCGATTTATCGATAGACCCTTTTCTCAGCTTGTCGCAGAGAATTTTGTAGTACTGGTTATCACTACTAAACACATCCGCGAACTTGAATTCAGGATCGTACTTTCTGACGGTATGCTCAAGTTTCTTTTCCAAACTTTCTTCTGATAGGCACTGGAACTCGACATAGAGCGTGCCATTAAAAAAATCTTCGATTACCCAGTCAGAGACAATACCTAATTGAGAAAGACGGTAGATAGCCTTTTCCAATTTAAACTTTTCCGTACCAAACTGTCTGGCAGTAATGGTCACCGTGTTGTGTTCCTGATTGTACTTAAAGAATTCGTATACGTTTGCCATCAACTTGAACTCATCATTGACTGTGTCCAAGCCGTTTGTCATCAGGAATAGATTTGTGTTCAGGTCGCTATCGCGACTCAATGACTTCACGTACTCCTTCAGATCTTTGACATTCGTGCTAGCGTCCCAAATCTTGTCGAGAACAACTGAATTGGGCTCTTTTGTGAGAAGCACATAGCAATCTGCGGGTACTTCCTTGAATAGTTTTTTATCTCGCCCAGCCCTGCCTGCTTCCTGATACAAGGCCTCCATCGACCCAGGTATTCCGAAGTGAACCGTATAGGCAATATTCCCCTTATTCACGCCCATTCCGAATGCCTTAGTGGCAGTAAGTAGGCGGTATTTATTTTCTTTAAATTCGTCTTGAACTTGGCGCTTATACCTATCGAAAGCCTCTCCCTGCAATCCACCCATTTTCGGAGCCGACCCCGAAAAATATCTAACATCCATCTTCAAGAGTGTTGAAATTCGGCCCGCTAAGCTATGACACCCCTTAGCTCCGTTGACGGTAGGTGTGAATATGATCCCCGCCTTATTGCCGTCTTCCCCATCGGAATTCCATTTACCCTCCATTTCAGAAACAAGATCGACGACTGCATCACCTTTACGGCCTTTATCGTCGATAACGTGGAATGAGAGTTCCTCGCGACTGAAGTCCATTGGGGTACGGACAAAATCATCGGGGATATCAAACTCTGTTTGAATATCCTTTAAGACGTTAACTGATGCTGTTGCCGTTAGGCCTATATAACTTGCACTGGGAGCAAACCGTTCGATTGTATTTGCCAGGTTCAGGTAAGATGTTCTGAAATCATGCCCCCACTCAGACAAACAGTGAGCTTCATCGATCACCGCGTAGGCAAACGAGAGATCTAGTCCTATAGCCGACATCTCTTTTCTAAACGCATGAGTTTGGAATCGCTCAGGCGATATGAATACGAAAAAGTACTTACCACGTCCGAAATCTCTCTGAACTTTGGCTTTCTCTCCTGCCTTCAAATCACTGGTAATAAAATTGCTTCGAGTGAAGCCGATGCTATCCAAATCGGCTTTCTGGTCATACATCAAACTCTTAATCGGACACACAACAAAGCTAACGGCTGGTTGCAGAATCGCAGACAACTGGTAACAAATCGACTTACCCGAACCTGTAGGCAACAATCCTATTGTGCCATTTCTCGAAAGTGCAGATCCTATGATACCAACTTGACCTTCCCTGAAATCTACATCCTCTAGGTATGGTAGAAACATGTTGCTGAGGAAGTATCTCAGAGACTCTCGCTGCTCGCTGCCTGGGCTAAGGTCTAGCTTATAGGCAATAGGATCTCTGCATGAAAGCTCAAAAAAGTCATAGTCAATCAATTGACTGGTTTCTATTGAAACAGCATCAGAATCTTCGAAGTATCGATAGAAATCGAAGTAATCCGTTCGTGAATATATGACGTCTTGGTTAACTTGAAAGGAATCGTCATAACGCTCCAGTGAGCTGAAGTCGATGAATATATTTTCACCTGACCGTTCGCTCGGAAGCTCATCTGATTCGATCAGCGCAACCTCAATTCGCTTTTCTTCAATGCCGATGAGACGAAAGAGATTCGATAACAAATCGTTCAGGTCGTCTAGTGCCGCTTCAGCAAAATCAGTTCCATCACGATTGACTACGAATAGTTTTTTCAACTCCCCTAGTCTGATCTGACCGCGCTCAAGAAGCTCTAATAACAGTATCTGGAAACGCAACGCCGAGGTCAGCCTCAATCGCGAGTCAGTAACATCGACTCCATTTTCGTAAGCCTCTTGGTAATTCAATAAAGAAATACCATTAGGAGGCGTTAGGACACCATTTCGCTCTAGACCATCAACGATCTGAATTTGAGAAATAATCGAATTTATCTTACTGATAAATGACTGGTTCTCAGATGCCAGTTCTTGAACAGTGAATCGAACAGTCTTCAGTCCCAGGCTTTCGGTAAACGCATCCCTCATTTTATCTAAATGCTGAGAATTTTGGTGCTGCTGACCATCTATCTCAATAATTAAACCAACTTGAGGAATGTAAAAATCTACCTGTCGGTTCTGAAATTGTTCAACGTAGACCTGAGTCATATCGTAAATCTGGACTTCAGGGAGCATTAGTTGTTTTACAAAAATGTACTTACCGAAATACTTCGGTATCAGCTCATCAAAAAACCTTTTCGCTGGGTAGTTTCCTGACTGTTTGTGGCCTCGAATCAATCTATTCCAAAAAACCGGCTTATCTGACACAAGAGCCTGAGCTGATGTATTAAGAACGTTATGATCCAGTTCAATGCCAAATGCCTTCCTCAGCTTCCGCGATGCTATTGTTGGCTTCCCTCTCTGGAGCATGTTCTTAAGAACTTGAATTGCGCCAAATAGCTGACCAGACGCTGCTTCAGACAAGATCGAATACTGGAGAAGATTATGGAAAATGAAGTTATGGTTGGTTCTCGCGTAGTTAGCAGAAAACTTCTTGCTTACAAGCCTGCTACTAGACTTCAGCTTGCCATATCCAGATTGCTCATTTTCATCTGCCAGCGAGTCGATGATTGGGTTGTACAAATCTGAAAACAGTTGGTTATTGTGTTGTTGTTCTCGGCTGTCAGTGCCTAGCTCCAATCTATAGAGAGTTTTAACCAACGTAAAAATGTAAATACTTGAATTCGGAAAATCTTGAGATAGACAGCGTGTTATCTCATCAGTTGTAGCCCCCGAAGTTAATACGTCGTCAACGATCAGAAATGTCGGATTTGAATTAGCTTCTATTGAATCAACATCGGCTTTATAAGCACCTCTGACCTGCTGGAGTCTTTGTGCTGCAGTGCAATTAGTCGATTTATCTAATACGTGATCTTTCTCTAATATCTTAGGTTGGTAAGAAGCCCCTAAAGCAACAGCCAGCGATTTGCACAAGGTATCTAATGCTTTTTCGCCATCTTCAACCCTAAGCTCAGCATGACCTAACGCTCGGACAACAATATCTATGGCTGGGAATGAAGGAGCTAGCTCAACACTCTTGTTAACCCAGCGGCGTACAGAAGGATTCTTGTTATCTTTGAAAGACCAAACTTCCTGTTTGATACCATCTAAATAAAATCCCAGATGAAGTTTATTTCCAGATTGAATCAAAACTACCGGTGAAACCGGTAGTATGATGAAAGCCCCTAGAAGGGGCTATGTTTTATAAGCCCGAGAGTCGCAACTGCTCTTGGCGTTTTTCTTCCGACTCCTGATTACGTATGTATTCACGAATCATCTGTTCATCGAGTCCTACTGTGCTAACACAGTAACCTCTTGCCCAGAATTTTCTCCCAGTAAAGTTACGTTTTACCTGCATATAGTCGCGGAAAATTCTTATTGCTGATTTTCCTTTCAAAAAGCCAACAGTATTGGCCACGCTATACTTTGGTGGAATCATCAAGAGCATATGGATGTGATCTTTCATCGCATAACCCTCAACCAATACTACCCCTTGCTGTCTACATAACTCTCTTAAGATTTTTCCGATATCTCTACGCAATGAACCATAAATCGCTTTCTTTCGATATTTTGGAACAATCACAACGTGATATTTGCAATAATGTTTAACGTGAGCTTGGCTCTGCCAGTCTCTCATATGACCTCCTTTGAACTTGCCGGTTCTATAAAGGAGGTCATTTTCCCATCGATGCACGCTGTTACGGCAGAGCCTTTTCGAGTCACACCGCCAGAGGCGGTGGTTTACCAAGTTTCAATTAACTCAGAACGTTCGGTTGTTGCTGAGCTCAGCATCGAATTTTTTCCAATAAGCTCGGAGAGATTGATTACTCCCTTATGTGACGAATCGATCTCCGAGGCTGAACCCCAATCTACTGAGAAAAACTCAACTCCTGCATTGGAAGCAGCGTCTCGATCTAGGTTGCTATCTCCTAAATAAATTGACTCGTCGGCGCTAACACCGAAGTAATCGAGAATACGAGTAACGCCTTCAGGGCTCGGCTTATGTTGCGTTACATCATGGTAAGCTACTACATAATCAACAGTGATACTGAAGTGTTTGAGTAGCCCCTGAACGTAGTTCGAAGGCGCATTCGAGAAAATAGCAACCTTGATTCCAACCGACCGAGCCGTTGTAACAAGGCCGACAACGTCCTGATAGATGTCACATCCATTAAAGTACCTGGGTATGTCTCTCCATCGGCCAGCTGACCGAAGTGGTTCGAGGCTTGATGTATCAATAAGCGTGTCATCAAGATCGAGGACGATAACCTTTATCACAACAGGCCACCGTTTTCTTTCAACGACCCAAATGAACTCGCGATATCTAATAATTGAAGTCGAATATCTTCATAAGATTCGCTCGTGTAGGGTATCGCTCTTCCTTCGTCAACTAGCTGTTGAGTTCCAGAAATTGCCTTGATAGTAAGATCTGGATACTTGGCTTTATGTGCGTCAGGAACGAAGACAGGACGCATCATAGAGATAGCAGATTTTATTGCGTGCATCGTCCCACCATTTATCGAAGTTTCAATAGCAAAGACGGCTGTAGATAAACCTGCTTGTATCCTGTCTCGCTTAGCAAAGAACGCAGGTATTGCTTTGGTCCCTGGTGCATTCTCTGCAACTAGAAGTCCGCCCCTATCCAAAATTTCCTTAGCGAGTTCCCGATTACTTGCGGGAGAAATAGACTCCACATCGACAAGAACAGAAATTGTTGGTGCTTTGGCGTCTAATGCCGCGCGATGAGCAATTGTATCGATACCCAGTGCAAGTCCACTGACTATCGTGAAGCCATAAGTCGCAAACTTTTGAATAGTTTTAATCGTTATGGTTTCCCCCTTGGGGGTGTTTTCACGGGTGCCTACAACGGCTAATGACAGCCTATTATCTAAGAGATTCAGATTGCCTTTGCAGTAGAGAAAGGGTGGAGGTTTCGGGAGACCGTATAACGAAATTGGATAGGTTTTCGTACCGAAGAGAACAATCTCAACACCTTTATTCTTGAACGAATCAATCTCAGCTTGTACTTCGTCCCTGAGAGCTTGGAAGTTCCCAGTATCTAAGAAGCTTTCAAGAGTTGCTCGAGATTTACCGTTTGATATTCTTAGATTGGAGGAGTGGTGTGCCAGTTCTTCGAGTGTTGCCACTCCGCTATACGCTGAAAATTTTAAGATGTACAGAACAGTTTCATCACCAACGTGCATTAACCTCTTGATAACAAGAGCATCTACAATGTTCACATCCACTCCAAAAACACGACAAATTCTAGTCCATTGACCACAAATTTACTTGTATTCGACCGAAAACACAATAAATCCAATCTCTATAAGTAGATATACCCGACGGCAAAAGTGCTTTAATTGAACTAATAGTACCTAGTAGCTCGATCAAGGCTGGCAGTTTCTTATTGTCGGAATGAGTATTTTGAAACAATCTGCATTTGGTATCAGCTGTGACCAAGGAAAGAAAATAGCAGTCGGGGCAATGGCGATATAAATTAGTGTTTATATCGATACACAATTTAGTTGAAAATGCCCTCCTGAAAATTAAGAAATACCTAGAAGCAGGGCAACCGCATGAGTAGATGATTTGTAAATCAAAACCACCATTCTTGTTAAATATCCAAGAGTTGAGCTGTGTAAGTCTAGATTTATGTGGTCAAGAAACAAACAGGTATAAAAGAAAAACACCTTCAAACAATTATCTCACAGTTAATAATTTGTGAAAGTTAACATTAATTCAACTCATGCGCTCGCCCTGTACCTAGAAGTGACTACACGGTATGAAAAATTAGCAATAAATTATGAAAGTGTCGTTGCTGCAGAAGTTTAACACGCGGTGCCTTCAACCGAAGACGATATCACTGAAGAGGAAACAGATAACCCCGCCAACTAGGCTCCCTCAACCAGCCCCTCTCGAAGGGGCTTTTTTAACTCAGATAGTATCCCAAAACTCTCTGTTACTTCTCAAGTGTAATTACAGTTGACTTAAAATGTAATGATCATTACTATAATTGTAATCAACATTACTTATGAGTGTCAGCAATGCAAATTGAACTATCGCAAGAAACTTACCTTCGCCTTGGTAAACACGTAATAGGATTTGAGACACCGGATAACGTTATCTGTAGGCTTCTTGATTTCTATGAATCCAGAACGGTGACTGGAAAACCAGAATTGGTATTTATTCCAAGTGAAGATGAATTTAGGCAATGCTTGATAAATCAAAAGCAAGCTTGGAAGGTTTTTCAATATGCTGATGGCCGAGTCTCAACTGAAGAATGGTCGGCTCAGCAATTTGGAGAGCATTCTAACCTTAAAGCCAATATTTGGTCTGGAGCCTTGAGAGGCTGGAAAAATAAAGGAATCGTTAGATTAACATTGACGACAGAAAAGCCTGAGGGTGAAGCTTTTAGATTGTTAAAACATTCAGAGGATGTGGATATGGTGGAGCTACGAGTTGGAAAATTGATTAAAGAACACATTGATGCAATTATCGGTTTTTGCAGCCAAACAGCAGAGCATTTAGAGTTATTGAAAAACATTGACTGGTGCAAAGAACACTTTGGTATATCTTTCCCATTGATCATGATTTCAACGGAAGCGTCCAAAAATTATCATGAAAGGTATTGGGTCAAAGAGTATTCAATTAATGGTCAATCATACCGTTTCTGTAGTCAGTTTGGAGGCAATAACGCAGTAGGGACTAAAACATTGTCTGAATACCATGGTGAGAAATTTCTAGCTTACTTAAAAAAATTTAATTTACTAAATCCAGCTTATACGGATCAGCAAATTCGTTTTATTGTAAAAAGTTAAGAGAAATTTATGAATGCGTTTGAGGCAATGAGTGAACTAGCTTCACAAGAAAAATGGTGCTGGAATTTAAACTGTACCACCTGTGGTCAACTTCATTTTCGATTTGGTCTAGTTGAACTAACTCGGGGTAAACACCCTCTTGAAGATAATTGGTTGGTGAAAAAACAAAAAACAAATTACTCAGTTAAAATTGGGCAATTCCCCTATACTTTTACTCCAGAACAACAGCGTAAAATAGTTGATATCTGCATAACTGCCGACCTAGTAAAGATTTCAAAAAACTGCGTATTTCCTGATTGGCTTGGGTATCTTGGTCTAGTATTAACATTTACAAAAAGTGATCCTTTGCTATACAAGAAGCTTTGCACAGTCTGGTCAAGTCAACTAGCAAGAATGGTTCGAACGGATTCACTTATTTATAAAAAGCTTAACGATGCAGCATTAGGAGTTTCCGTTTTAGACATCAAAGATCTAGAGCATTGTGAGAATAACATCATTTCTCAACATAAATATTTTGCTAGGGTTTCTAGTCGCTGATATTTGCACTTAAAAAATCATATCCGCATCAAGTATTGAAACATCCTAGAAGAAAAATCATAGCAACCACAAAGCGCTAAAATGGTTACCTTAAGGCGCATTTTGCTCATTAAAGTAACCAATATGGAACATTATTGGCGCAGCTTTTTTATAAGGACGAGCTCAATTATTCCCCGAAATTTCTTCCGTTGCCTCCTGGCGTAATTTCTGAGCATCCATTCCGTTTAGCCTTTCAATAGCTCTGTCTGCGGCACTTTGACGGTTTCCATCAACGTTTAGCGTACTTCCTGAGCCTGTGAGTCGTTCCAGATCCAGTGACGGTACTTCGGGTAAGTTGCCCGTGATCGACAAGATACCTATCCATTCATCCAGATTGACTTGGCTCCAATCCACCTGGTTTAACTGACTCGCGGTCAATCCTTCACAGTTGGGAGATTTCGCACTGCCCCAGCCAAGGCCCAATTGCGGACGCACTTGTTCTTGAATGATCCGTGAAAGCGGCGAAGTAAAGCAGCAATATGATTGCCGTTTCTCAACACAGGCACCTAAGAACTTAGACTTGCAGTAAGAGCCCACGTAATGGCAACTCTTCAATACCCGCTTGGCGTTCATTTCAAACTCGCTCTGCTCACATTTCCAGATAAGCTGAATGAGGATCATGGTGACTGAATAAATCATGTAGGCCGTCATAACCGTACTCAGAACCGCGCCCGCAGCGCCTCCCAGCGCAAAGTTACCACCCGATACAACACCATCGGCTCCAACCGCGCCACCAACGTTACTAAACAGTGCCGATTGCGCCCCCGAACCAAAGGTAGAGCCTACCCACTCAGCCGTTTTGTTGGTCAACACCTGCATAAAGCCAGTCGCAGCTTGCTCCGCTCCCGCGCCAGCAGCCGTTGATGGCCCAGCCCCCATGAGAGAGTCCCATGCAGACACAAAAGGCTCTTTAACCGCACTCCAGGTACTCGTGATCGGTTCCCTAAGCGTATTCCACGAACCATAGATTGCAGAAGACGGATTCATGGCCATGACTGCCGTATCAAGCTTGTTAACCGCCACTATCATCGTGATGTAGTCCGATAACGACACGCCACTTGGCTTTTCACAGCAATCCACTATGCCACCAACGGCTTTTTTGCACTGGCCAGCATTACCTTTAAAGACCGTACATTCGACGTTATCTTGGCCATCAGCGCCCGTACATGACATATCATTGGTCATAAACTGCGCAGCATTGAGCATCGCAGCGGCCTCTGCAAAGTTAGCCTGCTTGATTGACTCTGGCTCTAAACAATCTGTGCCCATACAGCGAACTGGGCCCTCACAGTTGTATTGAGTTTCCATTCGAGCGTTTTGCACTTCAACGCTTTGTCCGCAGTCATACACCAAACTTTGGATATAGCAGAAGCCTTCATGACCAGCCCCGCCTTCAGTGCATTCGGTTCTGACATACTGACAGGCCGGGTTTTGCTCTAGCGCGGCACACGTATTGGTAGTCGTGTTTTGTCCGTTATTGACGATGGTTTGTGTATTACCATTGGCATCTACCCAGCTATCTGAGCTGCCCATGTTAAACTCTGGATGAGCAGTCGAAGCATTGTAGGTCGCTCTTGCCCTCCAGCATGAGAGCCCCAGTCCATCAGAACTGCCGCGACTGGTTAAATGAGCAGGAGACGAAACAACCGCCGGATAAAGGTTTCCAAGATTGGCCAACTCGCCACTACCAACCGTTAACCCGTCGATTCGTTTTGTGCCCGTATCCAAACACTGCCACTGCACCGCAGTGAACTGATCCGTTTGCATCAAGCATTGGTCTATGCCCGGATCACTTGATTGATGAACAACGTCCTGCTCTAAGTACTTGCCAGAGAAGGTCAAGGAAGCACTCAGTTTCGCAGGAACCAAACACTTCTGGACTTCTCGGCTGCAAGTATCGAAATCGACTTTGTTCCAGCCGGACTCACATCTGGAACGAATGATTTCCTGGGGTTCATGCCACGAAATAATCGACCCATTAACGACCTTACACAATGAGCCAACCAAGGTTCCTTTTGGACAGGTCATTTCAGGGTACTTAATGGACGGTTTCGTCTCAGTCACCGTTTCCTTATTGCCCGTCAGTGAGAGTGTCGTTTTCCAACCATTTGCCTTGGATGGCAACTCGGTGATTTTTATCTCAGTATTTTGATTATCAAACACTCTCAGCGTCGCGTTTCCAGTTTGCATAGTGCTGCTGTGCTGTGGAACAAAGCTGAGCGTTTCAGAGCTAAAGCAAGCGCGCTCAATGGACCAGCTTTGTTGATGGGTTTCAGCGGATACACGTCGCTCTAACTGACACTGAGTAAGCGTGCTGATCTTCTCGCACACCTGGTAATCGGGTACATGCTTGGTTTCAGTAAATGGCGTGATCGTCTGAGTAGGTTCACAGGCCTCAAAACTACTCGGCATAAGATTGGATACCACACACTTTGGATCGCTGGTTTGCAATCCACAGTCATAGGTATCGGTAAAGCGAATGCATTCACCTTTATCATTGGTCTCGGCACATTCTGACGACATGAATCCACAGGAAGGATTCGCTTCAAGCACTTGGCAGGCCTGATTTTCAATCCCCTTATAGCTTTCATCATCCACACTCACTTGAACACGCCGACACAAAGGCGATATGCCAGCCACTGGGCTTGGGGCAAAGTAGGATTCACAAACTGAAACACCATTAACCACCGTACATCCGTTGGTTGAAGACGGCTGATCCGTGCATTGAATGCTGTAGTCTGAAAACTTAGCTGGGATATCCGCTGCTTGTTCGATACAGGATTGTGGCGACCAACTATCATTCATCACCACCTTGGTTGGATCAAAGCGCACCTTGATGCGTGCATACCCCTCACCACTACCCGTAACCGATACGCGAATTTTTATCGGCACTTCTAAACCGGGCTCTACCGCCTTTAGCTTGGCAGTGAGATCGGTATTTGGATTGCGCTCCCAACTGGTACTGAGCTCGCAGCGACCTGCCGTTTCTGGTGGAAAGTTATTGTTCGGCCCAGACCAGACTTTCTGATCGCCAAGCCAAACTTGCATGTAGTCATCCCATTTAGCGTACTCAAGAACGGCTGAGGTAATCGCATCGGGGTTCACGACTTTGAGTGTGATGGCCTGTTCAAACACTTTACAACGGCCACTCCAGTAGTTGTCGCCAATTCGTCCAATCCAAACTTCAAGACACCCCTCACCACAAGAGCGAAGGTTCATCGGTCCAGAAACATGCTCAATAATGCCTGCCGTGTAATCGTGAGTAATAGTGCAGCTGTTAACCGCTGTATTGAGCCTGTCACATTGCTGGTAATTTGGGCTGCCTTCACCTTGAGACTCACAGCCGGGGAAGCTTTGGGTTAATAGATTGGGGTCAGTTTGAACCGCATCAGTTAATGCCCAAAGCGGATCATTGACCATATCTGGCCGAGACCTGTCTTTGATTTGCTGTAGCGAACGAAATGCTTCACCCGTAGCGCCACTTTCGGATGCCATGCTCTCTTGGCGCTGTGTCCCCAATTGATTCATGCTGGCATCAGAGCCATAAACGCCCGTTAAGACATCCAATGAGCCCTGATCCATACCAGGGAAAAGCTCTTGCAAGTTAATGGACTCATTACCACTGCCATTCGGCACCGACAATGTATTGCCATTGAGTGCGGGCATCGTCCAGTTTTGCAGCAATTGCTTACCTTCTTGTTGTCCGCTTAGGCCGGATTGGCGCTGCACATCAGCGGCCACACCATGTAAGGGCAAGCACGCCATAGTGATTGATAAAACACCCGCTAAAACTCGGGTAAAAAGTGTTGGTTTCATAGTTAACCTCCCGAGTTACAGCAGTCTTGCCAGCGCCACAAAATGTAGAGCGCATCTTCACCGGCACCGGGGATCGTTCGCCACTCTCCCCATTTCATGGTGCTTTCACCGATGACATGTGCACTTTCAGTTTCCGGTACAGGGAAGAACATACTCATCTTGTATTGGGATTTCGGCAGCATGGGTTCGATAACAGGTCGGCATAGCGCACTGTTCCCCATTGTTCGCCTAGCAAGACCACGCCTGTGTTGAGCCGCGATTGCACGCGCCGCTAAATGGCTGGTGTTTTCTGCTAATGAGCCAAAGGCTAAGGTGTGGCCAGATAAGGGATAGAGATGGCCCCAACTGCCAGCACACCAAAACAACTGGTCGATGGGTTTACCAAGCGTTGATGAAGCAGCGTCAGCGGTACAAGCCGAAATAGCCAATGGATTGGCAACGGCAGCAGCTTCAGGCTGAGTAAAAAAGGCCAGTTCATCGTTCAGCCATGTTGGGTCCAATTCGGACAAATACATCAAGTCAAAGTCCATGTAACCATCGGCATTGCAATTGCCATCCATGAACAAATCGAGCATGACCAAAAGCGGAAAGGCGTAATAATGGTAATGGTAGAAAGCAAGATCACCGGTATCGTATTCACCTTCACCATGACCACCTTGCAGTCGTCTATCACCTAACGGTAAACGAATCCCTCCCAGGGAAGGCGAACAACCCGGCGTTCTGACCAGTTCAATCAGACGCGCTGGCTCCCACATGCTGGTAACAATACCTGGCCTTGGCACGCCTAAGTTGTCTTCACACAAGCAAAATGACTTGTTTGATGCGCCGCTTGGGACATTTCCAGAACCAAGAGGAAGACCGGCAACCCGGATAGGAAAAATGCATGACCAGCAAACATCCGTCAGCAACTTGCCGGACAATAACCCCGCGTCTGGGCAAGTCAATTCGGCTTTTGCAGGAATAGATGCGCCCAGGACAAGCATGACAACGAGAGTCCGCATCAGACGATACGTATTATTGAGCTTTTTCATGAACAAGCTCCTTTGCTGGAATTTCTTCTATTTCAAACGCGAGCCCCTTTGCTTGAACAAACGATGGGGTGACTTGCAAATCAAAGCGCTGCTTTAGCGAGGCATTGAGAAGGTAAACCGGACTATCCAATGTCTTTTCGAGCGCATTGAGGCTATTCCAACCTTGAGTACGGTCGAGCTGCGTGGTGATAAGCGTAATGCGGCGCAGTGTCCTATCTTGCGTCTCAAGCCAATGCGCAACTGCGTCCACTTCTTCAGCGTTCGACGCATTAAACACCACAAGCTGCTGAGTAAACGGCAAGGCTTTTAGCGGGTTAATACGCGTTCCTGCTGGGATCAATGTTCGGCCATTGGCATCCAATAGTGGCCGCTGCATGACGATGGTTGGATCAACCGTTCTTATCCGATACTGCGTGGCTTTGGGTAAGTCAGTGAAAGTTTGGCGAGACCAGAATCGCTCAATGGCTTTTTTCTTTAACGCGCCCAGGTCAAGCGACTGTAAACGCTGCATCGCCACTTGCATCAAATCCGGTTCTAAAATCGAATGAATAGGACCGCGTTGACCCAATGAACCGGTATTGCCTGTTTCAATTTGACGCTGCAACCAGTCCTTGCTGTAAACCCCTAGTGCACTTGCAGTCACCTTGTCATCTTCTATGCGGAAAATGGCAGGCACGCTAGTCACCCGCCAGTGCACAAAGGCTTTCGGATCGATTCGAACCTGAGGAACAGGATCAAGTCCCACCATCAGCGTATGCCAATCACGGATAGCCGCCCCCAAGGTCTTTCCTTCAGGAATTCCCCGAAACAACACAATAGCGCCGGTAGCACTGGCCTCTTTAAATAGCTGCTTCAGTGAGGAATCACCCAATGAGGACGACGCAAATATCAACCATTCATCGCTGTGTTTGAGCGACACAGGTTGTTCAACCGGTGCAAAAGGCTCAATAAATTCAGATGAGCCATCCACAGCACTTTGTAAAATGCTGCGGCTCATTTCGACGATCTTTTTGTCCTCGTCAGACAACGGAAAAGGCTCTTGTGCCCAGGACACTTGAACCCAAGACAATTGAGCAACCAACAAGAATAAGAGACATAGTCTTGTCATCATCCACCTCCTACAAAAGCGGCCAAGCGCGACCGACAATCTGCTCGCGCTTAACGGCATTCCAATAGCGGGAGTCGAAACTCGTTTCGGCCTCACCGGAAAACCAATACTCGTTTTCTTGTAGCGTCAATGAGCGGCTAAATTGTGATTCCGCCACACCAAGACGCTGGGCTAATGCCATGCCGGTAGAGACTTCAGCACCGTTCACCAGCACATGCTCAGGAGTCACCTTGACTTCATCCCCAGGCATCCCTGTTAGGCGTTTAAGCATCCGAGTACCGTCGTTATATAACGGAGCGAGTCCTTTTGAGTGGAAGGCATACAAACCATCCTTAACGGGCTCTTTATTCCATAGATCAATCAGATACACCGTGGTATCAGGCAGACAGCGCTCTTGCTGGGTATCAATACCTATTCGGTAGCGCATCATGGCGTAGGTGCCTACCATGGCCATGATTAACGCAAGAACGGTCAAACGGATGAAATATGGCCGCCAAGGCATTCTTTTACGGAGTATCTGCATGAGATACCTCCTTTGAGCCTACTGGCACAAATACGGAATCATCAGCACCCACCACCGCTTGGGCATCCAGCACGATAAAACCGGCTGCTTTTAGCTTTTCAATTTGTTGATTGGTCTGAAGCAACCTGGATTCGATGTCTTGTTCGCTGGCATTGGGGCCCAGTGACAACACCGCCTCCCCAAAATCCACGACTGCAATGGGCGTACTTAACACCAACTGGCTGTGGATGGGTTCGAGTGTTTTCATTAAGAGCCAGCTGGTCATTAAACCGCTACCAGCAATAGACAAAGTAATAGAGGCCATAAATGGCCAAAGCGTGGACTTATTCATAGCCTCGCTCCTTCAACAACTGGGAGATGGCATCAGCAACAGAAAGGCCTTTGCGCGTTAACTGCTTAATCGCATTTACATCTTCTGCACGGGACGAGTACAACAGCTTGTGAAACGGATCGACGATGAGGCGGCCAATCCCGGTGCCCATTTCGGTAATAAAGAAAATTTCGGAATAGACACCAGTGACGGTATGAACGGTTTTCAGGTATTCATAACCGCCTTCACCTAGTGGCAAGCGGCCTTCTTTTTTGAGCGCGTTGATGGTTTCAGCTTTTTGGCCAAGCAGGTACATATTGGCCGAGTTTTCAGCGATAGCTTTACCTGTAGGGCTGTCATACAAATCGTTGACCGACTGCGTTACCGTTACAGCACTGCCGCCATATTTTCGAAATCGCCGGTAACCCGTCTCGATGAACTTACCGACATCACCTTGAGTCAGCAGATCCCAGGCTTCGTCAATGAACACAATCTTGCGACGATCCCGCTCACCTAAGTACATCTCTTGTTGGATTTGGTAGATAAGCTGAAGCAACACCACTTGTTGTAGGTGCTTGCGCCCCTTGAGCTCTTCTAACTCCAAAACAGTGAAACGGTTTTTGAAGCGAATATTGTTGTGACCATTAAAGAAACGGCCATATTCGCCCTGTGTCGTAAACGGATAGAGCTGCTCCCCCACGTCTTGCACACGTCGGTCTTCGTGATTTTTCAAGGCCTCTGCCACATCATCAACCAACATGGCACGACCTTTTTTCTCCCACAGTTCACGGGTCTGACGCTTTAGATTGGCCATCTGAAAATCGGTTAATGACTGCGTAGGTGCGGCCATTGCTGCCAATAACCCAACCAACACATCCGCTTCTTCGTCATAGTCCTCAACGATTTCAAACGGATTCAAGCAAATGCCACTGTCTCGCCCGAACTGTAAGAACTCACCGTCATAAACTTCACACAACTTTTCATAGGAGCGGCCAACATCAATCACCCAGCATTGTCCGCCTTCAGATAAGTAGGAAGAGATGATTTCGTTCACCAGGAATGACTTACCCGATCCCGATTGCGCCGCGATGCAACAATTGTAATTACTGCCCGAGTCATAAAGGGACACACTCATGATCTGGCCATTGCGGGAAACAAAGTTAATCACCGGCGTGCCAGTGCCTTTCCAATCCGCAAACAAAGGCAACAGAGGGATGATATGCCGTGTCGCCATGGTCTTGAATCGAAACAAGTCGTTCATCGCCTGGCGGTCAGCACCAAATGGCAAGGCATTCAGGAAAATGGGCAAACAGAAGTACTTGTCTTCCATCAGCTCAAATCCGAGTTCTTTGAAATAGGTTCGAGCATTTGAAACAGAGCTGATCGACGCTTCTTCTGTTGGTGAAAACAGCGTTAAGGTCATATTTGCCCGAATAGGACGATCACCTTCTTGCAAGGCTTCAAAAAGAACATCAAATCCCTTTTTCTTGGCTGCAAGCACCGGCACAAACTTGAGCATCGGGCCATAGGCCTGATTGACCGCCCATTGACGCTTCGTCTCTAAACGAGATCGCATGGCCTCGGCTGAGGGAAAGTGAATGGTGACATTCAGCAAAAAGCTGCCGCGTAAACCGCGACTGCCCGTCATCATATCGCCCGCAAAACTTGCGGCATGACCAAACCAGATCCGCTCAGGCAAGCGTTTAAACGATAAGGTTTTAACTCGGTAATCACCCAGCATCAGACCTTGGCTATCCACCTTGATAGCTCGGTCATAATCCAACACTTGCTCTCGAAGTGGTTTATCTGCCTCACTGCGGATTGGTGATGGATTGCGCCAGGAAGCATCTTTTCCCCAGTTAAGCTGCGCACTTAATGCCGCGAGCCAGTTTCGGTCAGTCATCTCAGTGACGCGAAAACCAACCGTTGCCAGCGCTTGCGAGAAAGAAGCCCGAAGCGCGGATGCTCGACTCAACTCACGCTCCGTCGGTATAGGACTTTCCAAAGGCAATTTGCAGGTGACGATCAGTTGAAAGTTGCGTACCTGAGTCTGGGTTGATTCTTCTATCGGTTGAACCGTGCCCCCATCGAGGAAGTCAGCACGTTTGCGTATCGACGCCCTGAGCAATGGATCGGATTGACGATGCCGTAAGCCCATCATGCGCTGAAGGTCGGTTTGAATATCAGGCGAGGCGTACAGGCCAAATTGCAGCAAAGTGTCTTTTGGCCAGTCGTTGTTGAGTAGAACATTAACCCTGTCTGCAACAGACTCATCACCACCGGGCAAGGGGTCACATAGAAAACCAAAGCCAACACTTTGGTCTTCCATGAAAAACAGTTGCTCATCGTCGGAATAGGCCAATACAGGCAATAGCTCTGAAGCGCGTTGCCCTGAATACAGAGAGGCTTTCATTAACGCCCCTCCAACCAAGCAGAAAGATCATAAGGACGGCCTCGGCTGATGCGACCATCATTGGCGACAATGAAAGGCACACCTTGAATGCCCAGGATTTGAGCCGTCACCAAAGTACGCTGCATTGGTTCTAAGTTGCAGGCATCATCCTGTTCTAGGTTACCAATCCGGCCATTCAGCAATGCATCGGTGGCTGCTTTTTTATCACGCGCACAGCCAAGCTGGCGAACCTGACGCTCTGAATCAGGACCAAGCACTGGCACAGGGAGTATTTGGAAGGTGTATTCTTTGGTTAGCGGTAAAGCTTGTTTCAAAAGCTCATGGCAGTGCGGGCATCGTGGATCAACAAAGACCACCACTTTCTTTTTGCCTTCGCCCAGCGTCAGTGGGTTCAAATCATCCATTTTTAAGCCAAGGCGACTTAAATCCAGAGTGTTTCCCGCTTCTCGAATTTCTTCAAGGCTGGTAAGTGGCTTTTTGGACCAGGCATCATAGAGCGTGCCATCAATGACGAACCGGCCACTGTCTGACATGAAAACAATACGGCCATTGCTTTCGACCGCTTTCATACCCGTGACAGGTAAAGAAACCATGCCGTCAATTTTGCCAACGGGCGACACTTCAGATACAGGTTCAGCTTGAACCAAAGGAGACAGCGCAAGCGCCAGAATAATTGGAGATAGTTTTCGCATGAGGAGTCCTCGTTAATGTAAATCGAGGCTCCAGTCTATGCAGTTGTCCTATGTGGACTCGGTTAGATAGATTGAAGAAATCGCAATCTAACTAGGGGGCTTATAGCTCGTTGAGGTTTGTTATAAACGAATTACTCGGCGTTTGCGTTAACAAGCCAATCATCAAGCACTTGCTTCAATTTATCTAATTGCTCTTGATGTTTTGCTTGATTCTTTGCCAATTTGTTTATGTTCTGCAACTTCCAACGAATCGCTGGCAAGTCTGCTGCATTAGGATAGTCAAACAATGCCCAGTCAGGTTGCCCTCTTTTGAATGACATAAGGAAAGCATAATCCCTTTCTGTGAAATGTTTTTGCAGCGAAGTTAACATCATAGGCCTAACAGAAGCTAAGTCTTCGCATTCAACTTTTTCAAAAGTCATTCCATCAAATTCTGCCTGAAATTTCTCATTCAGCGGCTGCCAGTTTGGCGACATGACTTCATTAATAGGCCGAGGATGACTTAATGTATAGGTTAAAAAACCCACTAAAATCTCTCTCGAAACCCCTTCACTGCCAAGTAACATACGCACATCAAATAAGTCGCGAGGATGTTGGCGATCCATTGCAGCACACAATTTCCCACCATACAGATCGGGAAGACTGACTACCTGAATCTCAGCATAACCAAACTCGTATTCAACAGACTCTTGAACTGCCATTATTTCTGCACTATGCAATGTACCTCTGGCGACGGGCGACACTTCAATTTTGATCGTCGCAACCGGACTTGATACAACTATTCTCAGTTCATCAGCTTTATTATCCTGAAATGCCGCTCTGATATCTGGTTGAGTATTGATTCTGTCTGTAATGCGCTGCAATGCAGCCCTGACATTAATCAAAGCCTCATCTCTTGGTTCAAGTGGAAGATAAGCAAGATCAATATCTACAGATAACCGAGGAAAATCTCTCACAAATAAATTAATGGCGGTGCCACCTTTAAGTGCAAAAACCGTCTCTGTTGCTACCACAGGCAGCATTCTTATGAGCAAAGAAACCTGTTTGTAATATGGGCTATCTTTATCCATTATGTTGTTCACCTTTTTTGACGCTTAATATCTCTGGCACTGTGATTTGATATCGCTCATCAAAACGTCCTTTTTCGACAACCTGCCGCTTTCCTGCCCCCAATTTAATTCTTGTTTCATCTATGCGATTGACCCACTGGTGATCGTAGTATCGACCCAGAAATAGAAATATTCGGTTTGCCTGAACAGAGCTGCTTCGTTCAAGAATATCTTGTACTTTTCTAGGGCTAAGATTGACTAAACCCTGAAATAATTCTGCGACATGCTCAAATGAAATCAGCTTTCCAATCGCATCTACCACTTCATAGGCAGCAAGTTCTGCACAGCTGACAGTGAGTTCTTTCTCTTTAACCGTGATCCTTTTCAAATCTTTCTCGGGATTCACTTCAAGCTTATGGTTTCCACAGTAAAACCAATTCTGATAAGGGAATTCACGAAACCATTTCGGTAAGGACGACTTGTTTTTAACGCAAATCCAAACTTGCTCTTTGTTCAGCTGTAAATAGTGACTCAGTCCTTGGTGAGTTAAGCTGCTCAGTCCAGCCAAATGAACTGGAACGCCCAATTGCACATCCAATGCTTGAATGGCATCAACCCAAGTTGGCTTTATATCGCCCTGCGCATTTGGACGATAGTACACACCAGAACTAAGCTTCTTCAGCCAACCGTTCTGCGCGTACTTTTGAGCCAACGAGTAGCTCACGCCGTTTTCAGTCAGCCATTGCTGAAGTACTAGCGCACCAGGAGAAGTATGAGCAACAAGCCAGTTTATTTTAGATGACATTTTAACACCCAAAGTATGAATATCACGAACAGTATAAACCATATAGTTTATTATGATAGGAATTTTAACACCTTAGGTATTAATATACCAAATAATGTAAACCAAGTTCGTTAATGTGGCGTCGCTGAAATGAAAAGGTCTACACAACATCACCAATAACCCGATGTTGTGTAGACCTAAGTTTGATTGCCTTAAGTGAACTGCCTAATATGGCTCACATTCAGGTGCCCAGTAAGACGGCGCTGATTGCTGGAACTGTTGTGCCAATGACTTCTTGAGTGCTGGCAACAACAGGTAAAGTTGCAGACATAACACTTTCAACGACTGTTGGCGTATTGTAGAGACCCATACCGCCACCAATGCCCAAGGCAAAAGCCATCAAGCTTTGGCGAGCGATACCGCCCACAATACCCACCAGAACCATGGCTCCCGCTACGATCCGTCCCAAAGTACCTTGGGTCCAATCTTTTAGGGTATCCCACACATCAGTGAAAGCATCACCACCGGTGCCCGCAAATGAGGGCTCCGAAATCATTAACGCCATCAAACCAAGCGCACCAATGGTCATTAGGCGCTGAGTTTGAATGGTGCGAACTGCATTTGTCATTCGTTAGTTTCTCCGTAGATACTCAAGTTATCGCGCCTACCATCAGCTCCCGCTGAGGTTGAATCGCTCTGAGTCTGAAGTGGACGTAGCACAGGCGAAACCGTTCGAGGTGCTGACACCCCAATATCCCACCGGCGCGGTTCAATTTCGGTAAACACGTAGCTGGATAAATTCAGATCTCCACGGTCATCCTCCCAAGGCGCAATCCAAATTCGCATCACCCTTGAAGGAATGCGAATAGGTGCAGATTGCTGCGTCTCAGGTAATGCTGGATGGCTCAGCAGTCCTGTCTCTAAATCAGATTGTGAATACCCAGAGGGAGAACCAATTCGAGTCGCCACAGCATCAATCGTCTTGGGTGCAGCGCCATTACTGGTAAGCTCATAGACTTCTCGAGCGGATAAACAGCGCACACCGTCAGGCATACCTGGGCATCCATATTCACTACTCCCAAGACCCAATGAACTACAGCCAGACAATAAGGTTGAGCCGACTGCCAATAAAAGTAATCCAGCTTTAGACCACTGTTTTGACTGGTGCTTTGGGTTGTTCTGCATTGATGTCGTCATGGTTAACTCTCCTCTGGATACACATCTTATTGTCTGAAACGGACTTCGATCGGTTAGCAACATGCAGGATTTTTTCATCTTCTTGCACCTCCCCCTTGCGAAGTGGCCAACGACAACGAGGCCCCACGAGTGACTATGACTTCAATTTTCCTTGCAGCGTCTACCTCTATGACTGGGAACATATTTTCAGCCATGTCCAAATAGAACTTGGCCACTCGATCCAATGCTTTACCGGTGCCTTTAATCGCAGCGCCTTGTAATGCTTCTTGGCTCATGACTTGCTGGTACAGCTGAGTATCACCGGCATTACCCGTCTGAATCGTCGGAACAGGATTTACATCAAATGCGCCAGCCAAGCCCTGAAGGAATCCGGCCATCATCGATTTGGCCACCAGCTGGCCTTGTTTCGACACTAATCGGCCACGAATACCGGCTTTGCCATCTTCACCCACAGCATAAGAATCCAGTCGCGTTTCAATGACGCCACCATCTTCTCTCACACATGAAATGGTCTCGCCTCGCAAATAAGCACGCTCAGAGCTCAAATCACCGTAACCTGCGGCGATCAAGAAACACTCTTTGATATCCGCTCTAAATCGGTTAGGTAAAATGGCTTCCTTTTGAATCCTCAGCAATGCAGGAAAAGGCTCGCGTCTTGCGGACTCGTGAGTAGGAGCATCCAAACCTGTGATCAAAGTACCTGAGATGATGCTGCCCGCCGGTAGATACAAAGGCGGCGCTTCTTGCACAACAACCTCTGGTTCAGCAACCACTTCAGGCTCAATCATACGAATCGTGATTGGCGGCAATGGAACATCTCGTGCTCGTGTACCGTGGCCATTGGCTGGCTGCTGATAGAGCGGATCAGGCAGCGGCGCATTGGCAAAATAGTCGTCTGGGTTAGACGGCAGAGGCTTTTCGTCTTTGGGTAATTCCATGGCAGATAAAGGCACTTCAAAACGGCTATTTGTGCCTTCAACTGCTGCATCACCTCCTGCGCGAACATCATCAAGTTCCGCTCTAAGGCGGGCCAGCTCCGCATTGACCTCACTTGGTATAGAAGGCGAACCTGGGCTTAGCCGTCCTGAATCGACGTCACGACGCAAGCGCTCAACTTCACGACGTAACTGTTCATTGCGCTCACTAAGTAGTTTTACGTTCGCAGCCAAACTATCGACCCCAACATCACGAGTATTGGTATCCGTAAGAATGTGCCGGATTGTTTCCTGCCGGTTCCGACTACTTGAGCCATCGTCAGGATTAGGTGAAAACACCATCACCATAAGGATGAGACCACCAGCAATACCAGCAACCGATAGACCCCGCTTCATGTTCGGGCTCATTTGTTCCCATTGTGCTTTCATCGTTACTTACCTCCCACAAGAAGCGAAGGTCGCTGACTTTCCACTGGTTCTTCACGATGATTGCGAACAACCACATACAACTCAGTCTTTTCACTCGGCAACAAGATATTGCGAGGCCAGTAGGCGCTTGCCACTATATCTGGTGCATGACAGGCTATTTCACTGGCTTCTATCGGCTCATCGGCAAAGCTTTCAACCAGTCCTACATAGACGGTGAAGTAATGTCCCGTCACAATTTGCCCCTGCTTAAAACCAAACTTTAAGCCAGGCTGAAAACATTTCGGGCTTGTGTCAGTTTGGCCAGCTAAACGGATGTCATAGCCTTGTGGTAACTCATTTAGTGCAAGGCGTCTGAGTAAATCACGTAAGCTATCGACGTATGGCTGAGCCGTTTCCCAAGTGGCGGCTTTGCGGTTCACGACGCCCTTAATAGGCCACTGCTGACCATCAATAGCTAAGGTGATTTCACGCGGTGGAATACGACGAGGTACTAAGGTGACAGATAATGCGGGCGCTTCCTGACCAGGCGGAGTGATGTAAAGTGAAACCGGTGATTCTTTGTCCGTGGCCACATATACAACATTCCCCTTGATTTGCGTCTGAGCATCACTGGTTGTTCTCACCTGAGGCGATTCAAACGGCGTCACAATCCGATTCAGATGCCCAAGAGCTACAGGGATCAGTTCATTAACCCCCGGTGTCATCAGTAACGTTGTTGGCACATCCGTTGAAACCGGATTGGTTTGAACAGGTGGATTTGCAGTAGCAGACTGCTTCATCACACTGGCTGGCACAATCGGCAATTCCACGTCTGCATACGACGCTTGAGATAACAGGACGCCACTCAAGCTCATTGCGATTAAGCTTGGTGTCATCCATCGACTAATTTTGGTTCGCATCATTCACCCTCCGGTTTTGCTCTTGGGTCAACTTTTCACGAACTCGCTTCGTTCTAGCTTGCCCCTCATACGTATCCATCCAATTGAGTTTTGGACGGTATTGCTCAATATCGATGTCAAACTCATAGGTGCGAGTTTGGCGCTGTTCATCTCCAGATGGTCCAGAGACCAAGGAATAACCGGTCACAAAGACATGGCCGGTTTCATACTCATACTCCACTTGTCTGGGTTGGAATTTGAGCGTGACTCGGTCTTCACGGATCTGTCTTGCCTGAATCTCCAGTGCATCGACCACTTGCTGGTACACCGCAGGTGAAAGTAGCGGCTCGATAGCAACCCGGATAAAGGACACATTGCCCGGCGTCACGTTGCCCATAAGCTCAGCCAGGTAGAGTCCCCAAGATTCCAGGTAAGGCTGAGTGGCCTGGTTTCGTGACACTTCAGCCGTTTCAGTCAAGGTTGGTGGTTGAATGGCCACCACGGTATTGCGAGAAAATGCCGCTACCGCAAGCAGCAAATTAGATAGCACCAGCACCGCAATCAGAAACCGTTGCCATCGGTTCTCTAATTGCGTGCCTTGCCATGATTTTAAAAACACGTCGAACTTCACGGCAGATAGCTCCTGATAAATGGGTTAGGGATCGTCTTGGCTTTGGTTGGCAACAGTCCGGCCCAGTAGATGGCGTGAAGAATAAAACCATCTGGGCGACCATCACGAAAACGCCGATAGAGCTTGGTTGTCACCAACCCCAACAGGCATAAAACCAAGGCATTACCGGTAAAAATGCCGATCACTAGCCCCAACAGAATGGGAGCCATCTCATCAGCACTCCAAAGCAGGAAGTGCGGCGGGTCATCGATATAGGATGGAATATTCACAGGTTCCATAGTCACTCCTCGTTGTTTGAATTGAGAAGTGAAGAATGCCTCGGGATTGGCAGCTTCAGTGGTCAGCTAGATGCCGAATTCTTGAAGGTTTTGAGGGTTCTACTCAGACAATACTAACAATTGATCTTTTTGATGCGGTTGATATGATGAGGATATTGGTCGTGTCGAGACCAGCTGCCCACTTTAGCAAACCCGGACGGGACGACATGCATATCAAATTTATTTTTTGCTTAGGTTTTTTCTGCGACCTCGGCAGTGGGCACCGTATTCGCTAATAGGAGAAACTCAATGCAAATTATTAAAATCATTTCCTCTGACACGGTTGAACGTTTAAAGCAAAAAGCACGAAAGCTTAAACGTGAAAAATCCATTACACACACTCAAGCACTCGATGAAATTGCAGTATCTGCTGGTTTTAATCATTGGCATCAGGTTGTACAAGCTAATGACGTACTGAAACCATCAGAGGTGGCATTATCTTCTGGATGTGTCATGGCTTTTGATGTCAAAGATGGTATGGATGTCGATACCAGTGATGGGGTTTTAATTGAAGACCACTTATTGGAGATGCTTACTGAAAAGCAGCTATTTGAAACTTATGCCAATTCCCCTGATGAGGACGACGAACAAAACAGGCCGCTAAAAGAAACGCTATCGGATTCAGAGCTTCATGAGTATTTTCGAGATTATTGCTCATTCATGTACTTTCGTCTTGCCGAGCCTCATGCAAACAAACCGTTAAAAGAAGTATTGGCTCTTATACGACAGTACTCTTTTTGGATGCCTCAATATATTTGGCTTCAAGGCCACCTTATTGATACTTACCATTTGCCTGCTGAAGACGAGAACGGCAATACCGTAGGCGTCAGGTTTTAGCTCTACAAGATGAGGCCTAACTGGCCTCATATCTTCTTCTGCAAGTTACTTAACGCCAACCCCGCCATTAATGCTAAACCGATGATCAGCGACGGTAGCACCACCGGTGGAATGGCCAGCGGGGCGAACAATCCCATAAACAGCAAAATGACACCTGAGCCCAGGATAATCATGCTGTAGCGGTGAATGATAGGGCTCGAAAAATCAAAGGTTGTCTTCTTAATCTTCCAGGTCATCAAGCCGTCCCACAACGCCGGTAACATGAGAATAAGCGCAAAGGGCAACCAGACCATCAGTAAAGCAAATCGAGTGAACACTTGGTACAACACATCAAAAAATGCCTGAATACGGTCTTCTACCCAGACAAACCAAAAGCCTCCCATGTTCTCCATCCCTTTAGAGCGCAGTCGCTGCTCTTCAGTGGGGATCAGAAAATCACGCACAGATTGCTCCATCTGCGTATCCACAACCCATGATTGATACCAGCCATGGCTAGTTTGACCAATCCAATAGCTCGTTTTTGCGCCCAATTGATTTTGGATCATCTGCTTCTCTTTACTAATGACCCGGCCAGTCCAATCACCGGGCACTAACACGCCAATGGCAATAATCTCCAGCATCAGTGCCAGACACAGCAGCCAAACCGACTTATGCTTGCTCATGCCAAATATCCTCTTCGACTCGCGCCAGCATGGCTGCAACGGTTGGCGTCATAATCCGGGCTTTGATCACTTGTTGAAGCCGCTTTGTCGTCGTATGACCGCTGACATAACGCACTTCGATGCGTCCTTCAGCCAGATACGCCATCCGATTAGGACGATTACGAATCCAGGAGTAGAAATACACACCATCTACGGCGGCCCACTCGAAATGGTCAGGATCACGCAGGCGAATCCCCGTTAAAGCACTGGCGGCAGTCCAGGTCAGTGCCTCAATGAAATGCCAAAGGCGTACACTATCATCATCACAACTGACTTCTTCATAACTGCCCAAACCATTACACAGACACAAATCAAAGATGGAATGGCCATCTAACGTGAACGCATCCGTTAAGTAGTCCGCCAAGCAATACACCGAGGCCAAAGCATGAGGCCAGTCGGTTTCAAGCAGTCTTAAGGTTTCCTTGAACTGGGGGTTATGTTGCTGCCACTGAGCGAGCATTTCTTTACTGGTAAGTGTTGTCATTTTCAGACAGACAGAATGATGCATACAGACTCCTTATGCTGCCTGTGTAGAGCTGGTTAAAATAGGAATGCGACCTTTAATCACACGGCCACCTGAAAGCTTGGCGATGTACTCCAGATTGGGAAGCTGGCCTAATAACTGCGGTGGAAACATATCACCTTCTTCTTCCATCAAGCGCTCGCCATGATTGCCGGTAAACAACGCGGGGCTGTCCGAGTTGGACGACATACCTTGAGTTTGCATGATGTACTGCAACCGAGTCTTTGGCAGATTGTCAGTAATGTACTGCTGCGTTTCGGCATCCATCACCCGAAGGGCTATCAAGTTGTTGATGTTACCTAACACCTGGCGAGCCTTAGCTTCACTGCCTGTTCGAGCTGCAAAGTCAGCAAAGGTCTGAGTAGCAATCACACAACGCATTTTTGCGCCACGGCCTTTGTTGAGCAGTTGAATGAAGGGATCGTTGACGACTTCAGCCGCCTCATCGATGAAGATATTTACGGGACGATTATCAACACCATAGTTATAGCGGTCACCGGCCACGGCGGTGAGATCGGATAAAAGCAACGAACCGATGGCGCTGCCAACCATGGCGTCAGTCAATGAATCCAAGCCGATATACGCCACTTGGGCATTGTTGATAATACGGCCAGAATCCGTAATTAACCGGCTGTCATTCACATCGTTTGCAATCGGTGATAGCAGTGGGCCAAGTTCACTTGAAGTGAGCATATTGAGCACCGGCATCAGTGAAGCCACCATCTTGGAATAGTGGGTTCTGTCATGTTCAAACATGCTCAAAAGGCCTTCCAAATCAGTATTGGCGGCAACGGGCTGAATGCGTTCGTAGTAAAAAAGCAGCATCGCCATGGCTTGTTTAGCCAAGGTATTGGCCTTTTCAGTAAAGCGTTTAATCTCCACACTAAAGTTCGGATACACCTGCTCCCCCCAGGCTGTGACGGCTTTTACTACCAAGCCCTCTGGGCCACCTTCCAAGAATCGTCTCAGTGTTTTCAGATCAGGACGCTGTGAAGTAAGCAACAAACCTTGCACGATGTTGTTCAGTGCCATTTGGCCAAAGGCTTTAAATGGATCAGCACCGGTTTCGGATGGGATTAAGGCCGCAATTCGGCTGGAAATTTCAGTGCCCCGGTTAAAGTTTCTCAGGGGATTAAGACGTACTGAATGCTCTGGAAAACCCGGATGAAAATACACAAAGCACTCAGGACTACCGGCGGCAATACAGGCTCGCTGTGCATTATCCTTAAGTTCTTTGTCTCCCTTGGGGTCAATAATTATCACGGCTTCATTGCGCAAAATGGCCTGAGTGATCATCGCATCAAAGCATCGGGTTTTTCCGGCACCGGTCGTACCGACAATTAAGGTATGGCCTTCTGTGTGACCAACTGGCTGATACACATCTTCTTCTTTGGGCTCGACACCATGAATCCAAGTCGAACCCATTTGGCTATTCTTTCGATAAGAGGCGTGCCCTTGGTTAAGCAAGGTTTGCTTATCCCGCTTTAGGATTTCATAAGCGCGTTGGGCATGACGTTGATCCCACTCAAAGCCATACCCTAACCACAATTCATCAGGATGTTTTGCCATCACCTTTTGCAAATGCGACAGCTCCATAAATGCCAATGGTTTGCCTTTTAGCCCCATCTGCAACTTATAAAGGCGATAAGCCTCAGGAAGGCGATACAACGCCATGCCCGAGGAAATCCCTGTCATCCACCAAAATGGCTCAGGTGGTAACTCTGTCAGCATTTCTGCGGCAATTGCCCCAGTTGCTCCAACCAGCCAACCAGCTACTGCCATGGCTTCATAGTTCGTGCGCCAGGGCATCTCATATGCGTTTTCTTTCATTCATGCTCCGCAAAATAACCGTTTACAATCCGCTTAACTTCAAATGGATTAACGTTTAGCGTGAGCGGTAAACAGAACCGTTTCCCCCTCATCAAACTGGCATTGGTCACTGGCCGAGATCCCCCGAAGTAGCTGTCCGGCTGGAATGCCATGCGCATTGGCGACTTGGCGTAAGGTTTGTATCGTGACGCGAATACCATCGGCACTATGATCCACGTCTGGGTAATCGCCATCGGTCAGTAAGATGGGCAAATCTTTCACAAAATTAACCATCTGTTGCCGCTGCGCGTGTTTGGGGTCTGTACTTGAGTTCGCATTGGGCGCAATCGGCTTTTGCTTTCGCTCCGTTCTTGTGGCGGGCTCTTTTGCTTGGGCATTGGTTGTCTCTGTTCGACTCGGACGCTGTGAAGCCTCTTCGTTCTGAATTGCTGCCGCCGGTTCTTCGTCTTGTTTGGAGATGTCTATCAGTGCAGTTAGCCCTTTAGAAATCGATACTTTCAGCAGCAACCCTTGCTCCTGAACGCCATCATTCGTAGTCACAATTCTGGCCTTACGTGTCGGGTTTGCAGGATCTAGTTCAAGCCAATCTAATTGACTGAGTTCAGCAAGCAGTTTTCGGGGAGCACACCAATGTCTTACGGCATCGGGATAGCGGAGCAGTATCTGTTCATCAACCATAACCAACGCACTGCTGGCCTCTGGGAGCCACGCCAAAGATTCAGGCAGATTCAATGCTGCTTCGTTTTGCTGGCTTACGTTATTTGAGATAGCGCCATCATATGAATTGTTAGGCTTTTCACATCCATCTCTTGGATCGTTTTCTGCTGACTGGAGGTTATTAACATCGATTGAATGACGAAGTTCATCATCTTGTTCTAACGGTTTTGTCGATGGCGACTCAGCCGATTTGCTGTGTTCAATTGATGATGACGCTTCAGGCAAGCCTGGCTGCTCACTGGAGCGACTCTGTGGCTCTGCTTGTGTTTGCTGTTTTGCTTCCCACTCAGATTTGTTAAACAGTGTCACACCACTTGGTACATTCGAGCTGAACAATAAATCGGCCTCAGATATATGCAGCATGGGTAGCCAGATTGGCTTGTCGTCTTTGATCAGCACTTCAGGGGCAAGGCTTTCATATCGCTCATTTGAGGCGGATTTAGTGGCCAATCCTCGCTCAATGAGGATGTCCGCAAGGGTATCGGGATCTCTTGGGATGCCAGGTATCTTGTCTTTGGCCAATAGCTCAATGATGTCTTTAGCCGCGCTTTTCCAAACCAGGAAAAGATGGGTTGATTGATTCGATTTTCGTACCCAGACTCTGGCGTCTCGCTGATTGACCAGCCATTGCGAACTGGCAAGTAATCGCCTCATAGCATCAAGTAGATAGCGTTCAACTGGGACACCAAGGGCGTTGTCGTCAACGGAAATTCGTTGAGCTTTCAGGTCTCGCTGGACACTGGTTTGGTCAGCTTCAATAACCAATTTAGACAGGACATGCTCGGGATCGGTATTGCCAATTGCTTCCAACATGGCTTGCAAAATCTCAGGGCCCGGCTGGGTTAACCAGGCGAGCAATTCAGGTGTCATCACCCGGTTTAACACCAGAATTGAAAATTGCTCGTGCCGCTTGCACCGTCCGTCGCGCCAGCGAATGAAATAGCGTTCAATACTGTTATTTGTGGTCCACTGGGATAAAGTTTCTAAAAATGGGTTCCACTGATAGCGTCCATCTTCGTCTGTAATGGACAGGTCTGAAACGGGCTTACCAATATCATGGAACAAACCGCCTAATGCCGCCGCAACACGCCACCTTGGTTCAAGCTCTTTTTTCTCAACCGGTGTGCCACTGGCAACAAAGATGATCCCTTCAGCAGCTTGTGCAGCCCAGAAAGCAACTTCCAACGAATGACGTAATAAACCACCAGCGCCACTGTGATGATGATGCTCAGATGCTGGCAGCAAGTGAACATAGGACGCCAGATGATCAATGCAGGGCTGAATTAGCCTTTGAAAATCACGCTGGTTAAAGCCAAGTACTTGGCGCAGTTTGGCAATTAGCTCGTCTTGTGTGGACTGCAAATCCTCGGGTGACGCAGCTGGCAACCCCTTCAGGAATGGCGGATAGCGTGGAATGTCTGCATCCAGTTGCGATGAAAGCTCTGGTAGTGCTTTGGTTTGAAAAAATAGTTTTTTGAACATAGTGAACCTCCGACACGATAGTGTGAAGGTTCAATCTGGCGTTGCCGGTTGATTAGACTAAAAAATCCGATATGTATTAACACATACGCCAAAAAATGCTGAGGGAGCTGATTAAGCTAAGGCGTATTTCTACTTGGCCTTTTAGTTTTTTTCCCAACTCTCCTTTTGGGTTTTTCAATCGGTGTAAAAGCTTCTTGTAGGTGATCGCGAAACCATCGGCGGCGCTCAACTTGACGAAACTCGTTCAAGACAAACCGATAGTCACACGAGCCAAGACGATCACCACAACCACATGGACAAGGTAATTTATTTGCCTCACGCTTGCGCAAACCTAACGCTTTCAGTGCCCGTAGAACCGATGCTTTACCATTAACATTGAACAACTGAGAATAATCATCAATCAGGCCTTTCTCACCATGGTCCAGTTCGCCATAGGGAAAGTTGCCAAATTCAACCCTATGGGACACCGAATAAAGAAATCTGACAACAATCTTTTCGAAAAAGGTTGTCAATGACGAGTCGGCTTTCAAAATTGACTTAATTTTTAGGTCTGAGCCAAGACAAAATGATCCATCAGAGTAAGTATGGAAGTCCTGATTACGAGGAAAGTAACCAGCTGTATCAAACACCACTGGTAAAGCCCTAGGATACTCACTTGGGCATACAATCCTTAGAGAAAATGTTCGCTCAATAAACCGACTTCCAGCTAGCTGTGCTTTTAACTGATACTCTCCCAGCAACTCAATCTTATCTGCATGGACATCTACTAATCTAATGTTCGGATAGGCCGAGAGAAAAGCCTCTAGGCCCACAGCCTTCCAGTGCTTCATCTATTGCTTAAACCATGGCTTTGGATCAGATGATTGAATTGCGAAAGTTGGTTTTGTTGTCACCGCAGGAATACCCAATAGACGTGCTACCGAACTTGAATCAAGCTTCAAATCCAAACCATTTTGCGCCGCATTTACTATTCGTTGCGTATCATCACTTGAGCAAAGAGCACTAAAGTCAGCTCTAGCTTGATACAGCCATTTATAAAAGTTTTCTTGTAATCGGTATTGAGCAGATTTTTCGTCATACCACTTGTCTGCAAAATCTTCGGCTGGGTTGACTGGGTTCGGAATCATTGGCGCTTGTGCAGAAATATGGTCATCCATCTCGGAGAGCACCGTATTCAACGCTGAAGCCAAATCACTTTCACCTTTATACGATTTAGCCGCCAATGTAGTGATGATTACCGATATTGGCTTACTATCCTCATTGTTTTTAAACATAGTGTCACGATGACGCTTCAATAATTGGATAACCTGCTGTAAGGGTGTCTTCCATTGATAATATGGCAGACTATCTATACTGGCTTTAAATCGCATTTCACGTTCGTTTATCACTAACCGTGCCGTCTTCATGCGCGTTTCAAACCATCGAGCATATCCTTCAGGATTGCTGATACGCCAGTTTTCATTCACAACTGCATAAGTGGAATCTGTGTTGTCGGTAATCGAAACTGCAAGCTGAGACACGTTTTGAGCCAAGTTTTCATCAAACTTAGAGTTTTCGACCATCCGCTTTTTCAAAAGTCCTCTTCCTGTATCACTCTCTGGCACACACGGAACTATGTCCATGTGAAAGCTAAGACCATCGGCATACTCTAAGCGCCAACAGCGTTTCTTCTCGGCTAGCTCTTCCTTAATTCCTCTGGCGTTTCGATAAAGCTCTAATTCATGACCGACTAGGTGCTTTAGTTGCTTTTGAGTGATAGACGTTTTATCCAGGCCACGCCGAAGATTGCACCCCATGTCTAGGTCATACTGTTCTTCTGAATCGGGCCTAATCGCCGTACCTAAACGAAAGGACCCTTGAGAAAACACGTGGGGATCAAAATTCACGCATGTTGACTCTGGGCGATGTAACCAATCACCTAGATCCTTATAGCGTTTTTCAGCCTTTTCATAAGCACTCTCTGGTAGCTCAATTTTTTCCAGAATTGTGTTTAGAACATCGTTACTTTTAGTATTACTCATGAAGGTCTCCTCGAAGCTCGACTGCCACTACAAATTGTTGTGTTTTTATGTCGTGGTCATAAATAAGCCATGGCATATCAGCCTTAGGCATTCTGGCCCGTCCTAATTCGACGGCACACGATACTGGCATCACAGGAAATATTTGCAGTGGCGTGGCATCCCCGTGTGTATTTTTGATTTCAACAATCAGCTTTCTTATGCACTTTCTGAACAAAGAGAGCTGCTGCTTTGACTGCATGAAATCATTATGAGGCTGCTTGATAGTCACTTCCCAAATCGATGTATCTGGCCCTATAACCCGAGTAATTCGCTCATGCGACACATGGTCACTCAAAGAAAGTACTAGGGCAGGCTTCCCCTCCATATTTTGAGGTCTGTTGATGATGTACTCAAAATCATCTGAACAGTCTTGCCAAAACCAGCCCTTAGGCTCTCGATGCAGCTGATAAGTCTCGACCTCAATTTTGTCGGTAAGCAAAGCGCCAAGTTTTATTAACAATGGCTGAGGAGCTAACGCGAACAATGAAAAATGCTTACAAGAATCCTCTTCGATGATCGATGAAATTTTACTTTGAAAACGCTTCGTTAGGTGTTGCGACTCTGCTTGCCAATATTGTTCAGAGTGATCCTTCAGCTCTGATACCATGGATAGTGTCACTGGCTTTTCAGTTGCCGGATACCAATTCGGAAACATTGCCTCAACACAACCGTGATAATTAATCGGTGATCTTTCAGTTCCAATATTGGCACCATATAAAACAACATTTGATTTGCGATCAGGAGCAATGCCTGTGAGGATTTCTATACGTTGCTCATGCTGCATTTTCCAACTAATCAAGAGATCGGCTGGATACCTGTCTTCGCTGCCTTTCTGGTCAATTTTTTTGTGACAGTCATAGCACATCAACATGAGGTTGCTGACGTCATTCAAGCTGGTTGGCTTGGTTTTAAAGAGTCCCCAACCACGAGGCCCATTCTCAGAAAATGCGTAAATATGAGCATTTTGAGAGACATTGACCGATTCCTGGGTCACCGCTGATTTGTATAACAATTTATTACACCCGCTAAACTGACAACGAGCAGCTGCGCGAGCCCAAAGCTCCCGCTCAACAGGACGCTTAATGTGCCTCGTGACTTCAACGACCATTCAAAACTCCTATAGTTTGCCAATTAACGGAAGTGAGCGCGGTGTTGTCGCATCACAGAGCAAGTGACTGACATAAGCACATCCGGCTATTAGCCCCAGCCCGCGAAGACACTTATCACTTGCCTCTTCCGGTTGCCACTCATACAAATGTTTAAGACCAACACCTAGTGCAGTTAACACCAATAGACTGTGGCAAAACTGGCGATGGTGAGGGTTACCCAAAGAGGGTTCCAGAATATCTGGAAGCTTGCCAAATAGAGAGCCAACCGTAATGGCAGTTACAGGATGGTGACTGACAGCTTGTTTTTTGTTGTCCGCTAGGGCAACGGTTAAACCAACCGCAGCCCCGACGACCAAATGGGTTTTACCATTAGCCAAACTATTTCTCCTTCCTGACGCCTTTAAAAGGCGTTTTGTCAGATGTCTTTACATCCATGAATCGACCAGTATCAGCATCTCGCTTTACCCAATGTCCGCTTGGCGTCTGAGTCTGAGATCTACCTTTAACGGCACCGTTTCTGTGTCCGTCACCTGATGGGGGATTTGTAGCCATAAAGCCTCCTATTCTGCTTAACTTAATCACATTTATCAGATATTAATAAAAAAGATCCAAAGGATCTGATCAAATAATAAACTTCAATTCTGATTAACGCAAGCAGATTAACCAGAAAACCAAAAAAAACTACACAATTGATCGGTAGACAAATTCCAGTCCACCTGACTCTGCCACTTCTTTTTGCCCTAACACAAGACCTGTAGCATGAAGCTTCTTTAATCGACCACTGGCATTCTGTGCTGAAATGTCAAAGTGCTTAGATACATGTGACGAAGTCACTGTCTTTTTTGCAATAACAAAATCTAGAAGCTCTTTGACAGTCGCACTGAGTTTTACACCAAGCACTTCGTAACCGCTATCGCTCTTGACTAGAAGAGGTTGATCCTTGGCTGTAGCGCCATAAGACCAATTGTCCAGAAGGTCACGACTCGGTACATTAAAAAGGTAAAAACCTTTTTCTCCTTTTAATGCTTTAGCCAACGAGATTATACTTTCACGAGGAAATGAAGCATCAGTGAATCGAATGCCTTCCAAGCTGATAGCAAAAATATCGCATGATGGGTGACCATCAACGATCTTTTTAATCTTCACATAGGCTTCACTACCTTCATCGTTACCAAAGGCATGGTCAGAACCTACGACTTCTGAAAGAAGAATTTTATGAGTTAACTGTTTCATCTGCTTAAGTTGACACTATTTATCAGAAATTGTCAACATAGAAGTCAAAGCAGATATGGGTTCCTGTGATAGGGACCAACCCTCGATCTTCAGAAACATTGATAAGTTGACCCTTCGAGTATACCAAAGCCAATGAGAAAGTTAGCTGCCTAATTACAATGATAACTTTCTCTTTGCTAGCGTGCTCTCGACTACTCTTAAAGCCTAGCCCCCGGCCTTTACCAAAGCGACTAACCTCACCAGATGTAAATGCTTTTTGAACGAGCGCAATGTCATTCTCAACAGTTTCCGCTGAAAACTGTGCGTACAACTTCGGATGTTCACTTTGTAATGTTGTTCTCAAGGTAGCGGCAATACCTAAACCAGAGTCGGATATGACTGTTTGAATATGCTTTGGTTTATTATACGGTCGATACACTTGCAGACCTGCTAGTCCAGGTATTTTGGATTCACTGTGATCAGTAACGTTGCCTACAAGCTCTGAAAAAACAGTCTTAGCCGCTAAGAAATAGCTGGCTGAAGAATGCTCTACAAACCTGTCGCCCAAACGAATTACAAGCTCTTTGTTTTGGGTTGGCTGTGCAATCTCTCCTAGTTCGACCAAGGTATCGCTATTATCCCGATAAGTTTTAGCAGCTGACATCGCGGGCCTTTCAGGGAAACAAGTTACACTTTGATTAAGATAATCAAAGAAGCCATTTCTGCTAAAAAAACTGTGTGTATTAGGACATGCTGTAGTATCTATCACCACATCCTTCCCAATAGCAGTGAGCTGATTCGCGAGAGCAAGAAAACGGGCCAATGCTATCAGCAAAAACTTACAATCGATGCCGAATCTAAATGTTATCTTGTTTGCATCTTTTTGATACGCAAGCTTACCGATAGCACTCTCAAAGGCTTTCTCATCAATCCAACCTGTACCGAAATCAATTTCCACATGCTGAGCCCGTATCAAGCACCATTCATGATTTGAGTTTTTCACAAACATATCCTGGTTTTTGTGAAGAAACGAGTTCACTTGGGACTTATCCAGCCCTAGCTCCTTGGCAATTTGACGTCCTTTCAGGCCTGGTGACCCATCTAATAACTCTGAGACTGCCTTCAGCAAACCATCACTCCTTTCTACCTACATACCTACCATTCGTTGCATACTTTGCGTCCACGAGGCTTTAAATGCTGAATCTCCTGCGAACAACTTGTAGAGCTCAAGTTCATCTTTACGGCGTTGCAGCATAATTTCCTTGAGCATTTTTTCGAAGGCCAAATCTCGATTATGAGGATCTGGGTTGTTTTTGTATTTAGATTCAAAATCTGGGTGATTGCGGATACTCTCAGCGATGTTCACGAACTTAACCTTTTGCTCTTCAGGTGTGGCACTCCAGCCTTGGAACCATCGTTCATTAAATGTGCGAATGATTTCATCCAGCGGGTCAGTTTCTTTTTCACCGCCATGCGCCCCACGTGGGTTCGGATTTTGAGGATCAAGCTCCGCTTCTTGGTCACTAAGTTTAATGCTGTGGTTAAGCTTCACACGTTGCAAACCGTATGAACTCAGATCGACAGAATCGAGAAGCTCATCAATAGCATCAGCATCGGGATCTTCCACTTTCAATTTCGGTATTAAAAACTTCAGGAACCAAAACAGTTTTTCCCAGCTGACCATTTCATAAGGCATGATAGACGCCATCTGCCCATAGATTTTCACGAACTGCTTGGCTTTAATCTTAAAGTCCACTTTAGCTTCAGCTTCAAGCTCCAGCTCATGGTCAAACCGTGCTGCTGCAACATCAATGATTGGACTGAGTGTCTGGGCGTCTTCATTCTTGAAATAACGCGTAACAAAGTCTTCAACTTCATACCATTCGTACACACCGACATCGTCCATTTCATCTTTCAACTCGTGCAGCACGTTTATATCTGTAGCTTGGGACAATGACGTTGCTGTGTAGAAAGGATCGAATGCTGACTGAATATCTTCAACCGAGTTGAAAAAATCTAAAACAAACAGGTCTTCAGTTTTTTTACCCCATTTAGGCGCACTTCGATTGAGACGAGATAATGTCTGTACACACAAGACACTGGCGAGCTTCTTATCCACATACATGGCGCAAAGCTTAGGCTGGTCAAAGCCAGTCAGATACTTGTTAGCAACCACTAAAAGTCGATACTCATCGGTATCAAACATATCTTTGGTATCTGACTCGGCAAAACCATTAATATCTGCTTCGGTATATTCAATACCATCAACTTCTTTGGTTCCTGAGAAAGCAATGGCAACTTTAAAGGGGTTCCCTTGCTCCTCAAGTATTCGCCTTATCGCTTTGTAGTATCGAATGGCCGTCTCAATATTTTGAGTGACCACCATTCCTTTACCTTTACCCTTGAGCTTTTTCGCATTCACGACATGTGGAACAAAATGCTCCAGCATAATCTCTGCCTTGGTATCAATCGTTTGCTGGCTTCGCTCTACATAAGCTCTGAGTTTTTTCTGCGCCTTTTTGGTATCAAACTCAGGGTTATCAGCGATTGATTTCTCAATCTCATAATAACTTTTGTATGTCGTATAATTTGCCAGCACATCCAAGATGAAGCCTTCTTCAATGGCTTGTTTCATCGAATACAAGTGAAACGGCTTGAAAGAGCCATCTTCTTGGCGCTGGCCAAATTTCTCCAAAGTGCTGTTTTTTGGTGTCGCTGTAAATGCCAGGTACGATGCATTCCCGCGCATCTTACGCGATTTCATCGCCTGAAGGATTTTATCCTGAGCATCTTCTACCTCTTCGATTTCAGACTTGCCCATCGCTCGGTTCATATTGTCATGCGCCGAACCAGACTGTGAGCTGTGTGCTTCATCGATGATCACCGCAAAGCGCTTGTCACTAAGATCGGCGATACCATCAATAATGAACGGGAATTTCTGAATCGTCGTTATAATAATCTTTTTGCCATTCTCCAGCGCCTGCTTAAGCTCAGAAGACTTGTTCGCCGGGGCAATAATGTTCTTTACTTCAGAAAACTCTTTAATGTTATCTCGCAGTTGCTTGTCCAATAGGCGTCTATCGGTAACCACAATTACAGAGTCAAATAACGGCTGCTCCAGGCTTTTTCCGCCTGCCACATCAGACGATGCAGGGTAGGTTTCAATTAACTGATAAGCAGCCCAGGTAATCGAATTAGACTTACCTGAACCGGCAGAGTGTTGAATTAAGTAAGTCTGACCGACACCGTGCTGGGCAGCATGGTCTACTAATTTTCTCACCACATCCAATTGATGGTATCGAGGAAAGAACAGAGTTCGCTTTGGTAATGGATCTTTGCTTGACCCATCCAGACGCACAAAATGCTGAATAATATTCGCCAAGCTTTCTTTGGTGAATACTTCTTGCCATAGGTATGCCGTTTTATGGCCAGATGGATTCGGCGGATTGCCTTGTCCAAGATTGTGTCCTTTATTGAACGGCAAGAAGAAGGTACTGCCACCTGATAACTTGGTGGTCATATACACTTCGTCGGTATCGACCGCCATATGCACTAGGCAGCGGCCAAAGGTCAGCAATGGCTGAGTTGCATCTCGATCATCCCGATACTGCTTTTGGCCGTGATAACGCGCTGTTTGCCCCGTCCATGCGTTTTTCAACTCCAGCGTTATCAAGGGTATTCCGTTGATAAACAATACCATGTCGATTTCTTGTAGGGGATTTGCCATGGAATAGCGCACTTGGCGAGTACAACTAAACACGTTATCTGCAAAGTTTTGCTTTACCTTCTCACTACTGCTTGCCAAAGGGGCTGGATAGAGCAAATTGAAATGAGCATCGTCTACGCTTAGCCCTTTCTTTAGTAAATGCAGAATGCCATGCTTCTTAATCAGTCGGTCAAATCGTTCGAGTAACTTACGCTGCCAATCTGAGGGGTTGTTCTTTTGCAGTTTGGCCAACTCTACTTCTTGTGTCTTTTGCAGAAATTGCCAGAAAAAACGCTCATCAATGGCATATTGCATATTAAAGTCACTAGCAGCACCAATGAAGTATCCAGCACCCAGTGACTGCTGACTCAGCCCCTCTTTGAGCTCTTCAGTACTGATCCCAGCCAGACATTTCTCAATGGCCGACTCTAATGCTTGTTCATTGGTTTGACTGACCATAATTGTAAGTTCCCTTAATCAAAATTCTTCTGTTTCATTGCCTCAGCCGCTTTTTGCAGCGGTCCTTTTAAGGCTTTTTCTAACTTTGTCATCTGCTCTAAGTGCCACGCAACCGCTTGGGGCCAAGTCTCTTTGTTAAACCCATCAGCTTTGGTCGAAAACTGAATACGGCAAGATTTCTTCTCATCCAGCCTCATCCACTCAAGTTCTGCACCAAAAGTATGCTCAATGTCTTGTTTGGACTGACTCAACAAATCAAAAAGGTATTTATTCTCTTCAGTAACCCCACGGCTGATCCAAAGCTCTACTCGAAGCTCTTTTTGCAGAAATATCAGGTTATACGGACATCCACTTAGCCCTGAGCCTGCTGATAACCAATGATCTTTGCTTGGGCTAATGTTGTTATAGAGTTGGCAAGAGCTTTTCTGAAACGCCTCTAAGGCACGCTCCCAGTACTCGCGACGCACGGTATGGCGGTTTTTTAGTACCACTTCGGTGGTTTTTTCTTCCGCTTCCTTGGCATTAATGCCGATCATCAACTCTTTCGCTTCTGGCGTTGGGATGATCTGGTCAATATTAATCAGTAGCTGTTCACCCAGTGAATAAGGCGTAATTTTGAAGCAGGCAATGCTAATTCCTTGACCCAATAACCACAGCGCTGTGCTGGTCACTTCTTTGCGAAAGTTTGCCGCAACTAGCATAATGCGCTGGCTGTTACCCAGGTTGAGCTTTAACTCATCCAGATCGGGCGCATCCAAAAACTCACATATTCTCGCCGAAGCACTTGCAGGGGCATTTAACAGGTCAACCTCTCCTGTTACAGGCTCATAGCGGTCTAAATACTGCTGGTAAATTTCAACTATTTGCGCTTTGGTTAAACTGGCACAGTAAGAGGCATATTTAAGCGCCTGCCAAACTACATCTCGGCCACTGTCGTCCAGCTTGTTTTCAATAATGACCAAGTTGCCATCTTTATCCAGTGCCAGTAAATCTAAGCGTTCACGGGTATCATCAAAGCCATCGAACTCCTTTTGAACAATCAGTAGCTCTTCACCCAGTGCGGAAGGTTCGTGTGCCAACCATTCCTGAAGATGCTTGCGCTCAGTAAAGCCCAACTCACTGAACTTCTTCGTCTTAACCGGACTAATCCTATTGGTCTGATGATTTACCGTGAACATAATCGTATCCTATTGCTCAACCATTTCTGGGGTGATCTTGATTTTTCCTGTCACGGCGCTGTTGATCAGGGAGGTTTTGTATTCTTTGAGCATTTCGATTTGATTCTGTTGTATCTCGATAGCTTTCTCATATGCACTAGACTGACTTTTTGTATATGCCAAAATTTCAGCTTGTTCACCTGATGGTGCTACTGGCACGGGAATATCAAAAAGATCACCTGTATACAGGCGAATCAATCCTTCAACAACTCCTGTCGCCCTGATAATGAATTGCTGAATATATGAAGGGTGACGGAATAATATCTCTAAGTATTTGGCGTCATAAATATGTTCCTTACATTTATAGACGGCATAATCAGGACTAACTAATCCTTTGAATTCAATGTTGCTTTTAAAGAAGACTCCGAGGTGTGCTTTAAGCTTATTAAAAACCAAATCATTCTTATAAACGACTTTATTATCGATATTACTGGCAGCCACTTCTGCCTTGTCGTGATAATCAGCTCTCACAACAAGCCCATGAACTTGACTGACCATAAACAAAGGTTCCTCCCCTGTTTTAGAGCGTTCGTTTCTCTCTTCTAAAACATACTTCAGTCGCTTAACTTCCCAATGCTCTGGAATCTTACCAATCCAATCCACACCGGAGTCTTTCATTGGCACATTGGGATCAAGCCCTTGGGTCACCGCCTGTTGGATGATGATCTGCTTACGCTCTTTCAGCAGACTAATTTGCTGCTCTTTGATCGCAATCGCTTCGTCTACTTGTGCTGTTTTCTTTTCGAGGTAGTTGGCTATCAGCTTTTGTGTATCTTCAGGGATCTCGAATATTGGCAGTCTTTTAAAATCAAGAAAGCTTAAATTTTGACGCAAGCCCGAACCAAATTTATAGAGCACTTTGGTGGTATCTAAAGCGTGAAGGTAGTAATGAAGGAATCGAGCATCAAAGCCATTTTTTACCCGCAAGTTCAAATATGCGTTTGTGATAATGCCTTTATTTTTTGCCAAGCCAGTTCTTAGACTTACCTTATCATTCTGAAGATCGGTACAACGAACAATGATGTCGTCAGGCTCTACCAATTGATAGGTTTCAAACGATTCAGGAACTAGACCGACGAGCTTTTCTTCTGGCTTAACAACTATATGGCCATAACTTAGGGATAGAACCGTATTCTCTTTCATCCCTTTGTTATTACTTTTACTTTCACGAAAGGCAACAAAGCCAGGCTTGAGTTCCCACGAACTTGGAATATCCCCTAGCCATTCAACACCTGAATCTTTATAAGCCTCATACCTCGGCATCAACGCTAAACTTTCCATTAAGCCTCTCCCTGAACTTCTGCCACGTTCACACCCAATATCTGCGCAATGAGACCTTCGGCTTTTTGTTCTAGGTTGATGATATCAGTTGCGACCTCATCTAAACTACGCAGTGGTTTATGACGGTAGAAATACTTATTGAAGCTGATTTCATAGCCAATTTTTACCGTATCTAGGTTTATCCATGCTTCATCGACATGCGGCTTCACTTCGTCTAGGAAGTACTGGTAAATGCTTTGCTGCTCTCCGTCTTTACGTAGGGGAACAGATTCTGTGTCTCGCAGGTCTGAGTTGGTCTCGTAAGTGATGAACTCGCCTTTTTTACCGCCTTCTGCTGTAGGAACGGGGTAATAACCAAAATCTGGCAGGTCAGCGACTTCACATTCATAGCGCTCCAGCAGGTCGTTTAATTTATCACCCGTTAATTTAACGATCTTTTTAACCACTTTCTTGGCGGTTTCGTCATACCAGCTCACCGCGTTCAGGATGGCATTTTTCTCAGGTGCTGAAAGCTTAATGGCATGGGCTTTTAGCGATTTATCAACTTGGGTTTTAAAGCTATTGAAGTCATCAAATTCATTGCTACCGATATCAGCCATCAGCGTTTGTGCAGTTTCAAGCAATGCTTTTAGCGCCAGCCAGTGCTTCACATCAAGCAGTTTTGCCTTAGCCTTGGCATTGAGACTGATGTCGTTCTCTTCACACCAAGAAAGAATGTCTTTCTCGATGGATTTTAAGAAGCTCTTTTTCTGATCAGATCCATATCCAGTTTTTTCGTAAACACGTTCGCCGTGCTCTGCGTACACGTACTCCATCACTTCACTAAGCTGCTTATCAAAACGCAGTGGTGCTATTGCATCTTGAGTGAACTTGGCTCTGCGGCGATCTGGGCGCTCGATAGTGACTTTGTAGTAGCCAAAGTCGTCATTACTAAAGACCTTACTGGCGATACCGATAGGATCATTGTTTGCATCAAGTGCTCTTTCAACGTCCACACACGCGAGGTAAGTATCGGTGATTTCCGTGATGTGCTCAGGCGCAAATTCGCAGTTCTTGTTACCTAAGTTCTTACGCAACTTACGGTATAGCAAGCTGGCATCAATCAGTTGCACCTTACCTTTACGTGCCTCGGGTTTATTGTTGTTCAACACCCAAATGTAAGTGGTAATGCCGGTGTTATAGAACAGGTTATTAGGTAACTGAACGATGGCATCTAGCATGTCGTTTTCAATGATGAAGCGACGAATGTTACTTTCGCCACCGCCCGCATCACCGGTAAAGAGCGATGAGCCGTTATGAACAGAAGCAATCCGGCTGCCTAATGGGCTTACGCTAGGATCTTTCATCTTGTTGACCATTTCCATTAAGAAGAGTAGCTGGCCATCACTTGAACGTGGCGTGGCATCTACCACTTCGAGATTTCCCCAATAGTCTTTCAGGCTAACCTTAAAACGTGGGTCAATCACATCACTGCCGTCTTTAATGTGCTTCTGTTCAGACGCCCAACTCTTACCATATGGCGGATTAGACAACATAAAGTCAAAGCGTGAAGCCGCAAACTCGTCGGTAGACAAGGTGGAGCCTACTTTGATGTTCTCAGGGTTGTTACCTTTGATCATCATGTCCGATTTACAAATCGCGTAGGTCTCGTCGTTGATCTCTTTGCCGTAAAGATAAACATCTCGGCTGTCGTTTGGATATTTCTCTTCAATGAAGTTTTGAGATTCAGTCAACATACCACCGCTACCACACGCAGGGTCATACACTGTCATGGTAAGCGGCAACTGGTCTTTCACTGGGTCAAACACCAGGTGCGTCATCAGTTCAATAACTTCACGTGGCGTAAAGTGTTCACCTGCTTCTTCATTGTTTTCTTCGTTGAACTTGCGGATCAACTCTTCGAACACGTAACCCATACCTAGGTTAGTAAGGGCTGGCATCTTGTTGCCATCTGGGTCTTCGACCGTTTCATGAGTTAAGTTTATGTAAGGGGAAACAAACTTCTCGACGACATCAAGAAGGACTTGCTTGGAGGCCATGTGACGAATTTGCGACTTGAGGTTAAAGCATTCAATGATCTCTTTAACATTATCGCTAAAGCCAAGTAGGTACTCTTCAAAGTTGGCGAGTAATATTTGTTGATTATTAGTCGCCGTGTTGAACAGGGATTTCAGCGTCCATTTAGATGTATTGTAAAAGACATAACCACTGGCCGCCTTCAACGGTTCATCATCAAGCTCCGTGGCTTGCATCTCTTCTTTTTGGAACTTTACCTCTTCAAGCACGGCTTCTTTGGTGGGTTCAAGTAACGTATCTAAACGTCGCAATACCACCATAGGTAAAATCACATCACGGTACTTACCGCGAACATACACGTCACGTAAACAGTCGTCGGCAATGTTCCAAATAAATGAGATGAGCTTGTTATGTACACTATGATCCATTTTACTTTCCTGTTCAGTGTTGGTTGCATCCCACTAGGTTGCTGCAACGGCTTCACTATAAATTTAAAATTCTGTTCTTTATGTAACGTCTCAATGGTCGCTACATCGTTTGATTAACTTGTTCTTCCCGGCGCAATGCTTAAGTTTGTGACACCATAAAGTGCCTGGCTGTTACGCAACCAAAGCTGATACTCAAAGCCCATTAATGAGTGTTCCGTAGAACAATCCACATGCCATTGGCGTAGCAAATAGCCAGCGGTTGCTGCTCTAATCTCAACCTTTAGAACGCCACCCGTCATGCCATAGTCCAGCTCTATCGCTTCGCTGTGCTCAATACGTGGGTGTGGCACTAACTCAAGCTCTACAAATCTGTTCCATTGCCGGTCTTGGGTTTCGAGCTCCGTTTCAGACAAAGTGGAATCTTCAAGCACAACCGCAGCTTTAATGCGGGTCAATACAAAGTCACGGAACTCACCATGCTTGCGGTCAAAACCACGAACATGCCAACGCAGGCCATTGTCCACCAGCGTATGCGGTACAATTTCACGCGTTGTTTCACCGCTCGATAACGACACATAGGTGATACTCAAGGCTTTGCCTTTGTGGATGGCCTCGGTGACTTTCGCTACTATCGATAAACTCGGCTTGTTAAGGTGATAAGGCGCTTCACAAGCCAGAGGTGGTTTTACCTTTCCAGTGAAGCCATCGCCGTAGCCTTGGCTAATGGTTGCCAGAGTTCTCACAACGTCGTAGTCGAACAGGGGTTCAAATGCTTCACCACGCTTGTGCAACTTGAGCTTTTGGTCATACTCAATGTTGCTTGGCGCAAGCTCTCGGTATAGGGTGAAGTCTTTCGTTGCTTGTGCGGCGGCTATACTGAAGCGATCAACTAAATCCGCCCGTACCGCTTCGCCCTTAAACAATAAGGTGAAATCGATGTGGGCAATGCGATCCCTGGTTGCTTGTGGCAACTGCGCTATCTGCGAAAGCCTATCTGGCTTCGCCACTACGGTTTGTTTCAGACCATCATTTGTCATGCGTCTTGTTTATCCAATTCAACCAGATTCTTAAAACTCTGTTTATAAAGTACCGTCAGACATCGCTTAATCACATTGAATAGTGTCACTCAATGCTGCTCTTTATCCGCAATGACTTAGCAATCTCTACCGGTTGAAGCTGGACAGATAGCCATAAAACACTGAATAGGCTTCAACCTAATTAATTTTATTAGGTATCATCCTATCACAAATTATTTTGTAGAGAAGGCTAAGCGGCAACTTTTTGATCTAGATTGCAATTGCCGCTCAGGTATGGGCGTGAAGACATTGTTTCATGCCATTGCTGATAGCCGCTATCAATGCGCTACCCGAACCAATGGCACCACGATGTTGCCACGATGAGATACCCCTTTGTCCGTCTCTGTAGACATCAGGACTCGTTGCTCACTCTCTCGAACACGCCTGGCAACTTCTGCCTGGGCTGGTAGCAATGGCAGCATCCCCTCAGCAATCGCGTCCGGTGCAGACTCTTGGCCACAGGACATCAAGTGCTTCCATGGATCTTTAAGAAAGCGCTCGAACGTGATGCCAAATTCAATGATGCGGGCAGAGACGAAGATTTCGCCCCAGTATTCAATGTAGGTGTCTTGGTACATGGAAAGATTCCTCTTGTTGGTTAAACCATGAGTTCACTTTCCATTTTCCAGAGGTTTTCAAATATGCAAGGCTTACCTTATAGAGAGCTACAAAGCTTTAAATCGATTGCGGGCATCTTTGTAGTCATAGTGGGCATGTTCTGAGCCACGATGGTACAAATCATCCAGGTAAGTTTGTTCCTGCGGCAAGTCGTCTTCGCTGATTTCGCGCCACCAATGTTTGTTGGCACCTTTTACGCCGTCATGCCAGCGGTAACCGCGCTCTTTTAAATAGTCCTTTACGTCAAACGGCGCACCAAACGCACGAACTAACACAGTTCGCCTGTCTGCTTCAGACAACAAGTTTGCAACGGACTCGGGCAACAAATGGAACAACCAGGCCATCGCCAAACAATCGGTTGCAGCTCGGTGTCCTTCATAAAACCAACCTAAGCGAAGCAGCAGGTACTCAAGCTTTCGACTTTCAAAACCCAGTGCCTTCCAATCTATGCCACTGGCTGAACAGGCCCAAGATAGATGGCCTAATGCAGCAAACCGCTTTTCAAAGAAAGGACGATCAAACTGTGCATTGTGTGCAACCACCAGCGGATCATCGGATAACCAACTCGCTACCAGTGAATCATCAATGTGCTGGCCTTGCACCATCTCATCAGTGATACCGGTTAACTCGGTAATCAGCTCGGGGATTGGCTTGCCGGGATCTTCATACATGCTGATCACATCAACAATCGACACAATCTGCCTAGCAGAGGGGCTGTAAAGCACCTTAACCATACCAAGCTCAATAATGGACTCATCATCGGCAGACAGTCCGGTTGTCTCTGTATCGAGCAGCACCATTGGCTGTTCATCACCGACCATAGGAGAAAGTTCAAGTGGCCAGGACTGCGGCTCACGCGTTAATGGAATACGCTCCAGCAATCTAAAATCTTCTGGTCTTTCTGGGATATCCGCGAGGCGCTCTAGCGGAAATGGCGCAGGGTCTCTTGTCATTGATGGTTCCTCTTCAATTCTGTTGTTCGCTTTGGGTTATTTCATTGTGCCCTGTTCGTTTATAAACGCATTTGTACAAAATGCACCTTGGATACCTCTGCGTTTTTTTAATCTTTCTATTGGTTGAACCCATGTATGAAGGCTTTGGCTAAGCCTTTCAGAAAGCCTTAGCTAAACCCTTTAGGTAACCCTTACCGATACCCTTTACGTATGGCTTAGCCAATCCCTTTTCAAACGGTTGAAAAAGGCTTTAACTGAGTTCGACTGAGCATTTTAATGATGCTCCTGACTTCGCTTTAAGCCAGTAAATTCAATACGAAGCAGAATTTTACTAACTGTTTTTAAACCCTTTGCAAAGGGTTCAACAAGCCTTGTCTGACGGTTACTTGACCCATGCATTAACCAGTAGCAGTAACAGGATCAGTAACAGAAACAAGAGCAGTAGGCAGAAGCAGTATTGTCCAAGCCTTGCAGGCTTTGACGAGGGCGAGCGATTCCCCCACATCTAGTTTTTCAACACAAAAAAGAAATCACCGACAACACAGCGTCTTACTCGAACAACTACAGTTTTACCTACAATTTTACTTGTAGAAATCAGCATAGCATTAGATACTGTATAAACAAACAGTATTAATTATGATTTTTCGAGGTTCGTCATGAGTGTCTCGCTGATAGGCCGTAGCGGCGCACTTGCCTTCATCAAAGCCAAGCGCCTTCGTATTCCATTGTTCATGGAACGTGTTTCTGCTGGTTTTCCCTCCCCAGCGCAGGATTATGTTGAGCAAACGCTCGACCTCAACGAGCTGTGCATCAAGCGACCAGCTGCAACGTTCTTTGTGCGTGTTGAAGGTGATTCAATGATTGATGCCGGGATTCACCCAGATGATATTTTGGTGGTTGATCGCTCTGTCCAAGCAGAACACGGTGACATTGTCATCGCTGGTATCCATGGTGAACTCACGGTAAAGGAGCTTCAACTAAGGCCGTGCGTCATGCTGATCCCAAGAAACCAGGTGTATGAGCCCATTCATATTCCTGAAGGGACAGAGTTAGAGATATTTGGTGTGGTCACCAATGTGGTGCGAAACATGCGCCGTAAGTCGTGACTATCCCATGCCAGTATTTGCCTTGGTGGACTGCAACAACTTTTACGCCAGTTGTGAGAAGCTGTTTCGTCCTGATTTAAAAGATACGCCGGTTGTGGTTCTGTCTAACAATGACGGCTGCGTGGTTGCACGCTCACGTGAAGCTAAGTTACTCGGTATAAAAATGGGCGTACCCGTCTTTCAGATCAAAGCTGAAATGCAGCGCCATGGCATTTTGGCATTCTCGTCCAATTACGCGCTGTACGCAGATTTGAGCAGTCGAGTGATGCGCACTTTGGAGGAGATGGCACCACGAGTAGAGGTCTACTCCATTGACGAAGCGTTTCTGGATTTAACCGGTATTGAGTCTGTCCTATCCCTTGTCGAGTTCGGACAACAAGTGCGAGAGCGCATAGGCCACTGGATTGGGATCACCGTCTGTGTAGGCATTGCACCGACAAAAACACTCGCCAAACTGGCTAACCATGCCGCCAAGAAATACCCCGCCACTCAGGGGGTTGTAGACCTGACCAATCCAGATCGGCAACGTCGATTGCTCGCATTAGTCCCGGTTGATGATGTTTGGGGCGTTGGTAGACGGCTTTCTAAGCGTTTAAATGCGTTGGGTATCACCACAGCCTTAGACCTCGCCAATGCCTCTCCTAGAGCCATCAGAGACCAGTTTTCGGTGGTTTTAGAGAGAACCGTCAGAGAGCTCAATGGTGAGTCGTGCATTGAACTTGAAGAGATCCCACCAACTAAGAAACAAATTGTCTGTAGCCGTTCATTTGGCGTAAAAGTAACGCACTTTGAATTGTTACGTGAAGCCGTATGCGAATACGCAACCCGCGCCACTGAGAAGCTTCGCAAAGAACAGCAGCAAGCCAAAGTGCTGACCGTGTTTATACGTACCAACCCCTTTAAGGACAACGAGCCGCAGTACAGCAACTCTGCATCGGGTGAATTGCTAATCCCCAGTTGCGACACGCGGGATTTTATCGAGCTGGCCAATCACTTACTCAAGCGAATTTGGAAGGATGGTTTTCGTTATGCCAAAGCGGGCGTCATGCTGTCTGACTTTTACGATCCTGGCATGTTTCAACTAGGACTATTCGATGACATATCGACCCGCTCTAATAGCCAACAGTTAATGTCTGTATTGGACACCATTAATCAAAGCGGTGCCGGAAAGGTTTTCTTTGCTGGACAAGGTACGAAGAAAGATTGGTCGATGAAGCGAGAGCATTTGTCTCCCGCCTACACAACACGCTGGGACCAATTACCGCGAGTGAAGTAATGAAATAAATGTAAATTAACCACACAGCTAGACATAGAAAGGAGCTTTACTAAAAGTTTGTAGGCACAAAGAACAAAAAATGCTGTCACTGTCATAAAATCCAACACCATAGGCATCACCTCCACTAACGTTTTAACGACTTCAACTTTCAACCCGCATCGGTCCGTAGACTGGTATCCGTCCGTTATCGTAGGTATTTTCTATGTTGCTGTGGGCCGGGTAATGTCTAAGCTATCAGGATTTCCAACCCTCCGCAAGAATGCCGAAATATAACTCAATGTATAGAAATCGGACTCTAGTGTGTTTAGCTTAGACAAGTTATTGATTAGGTAGTTAACTCCGAATTCATCAAGCAAAAAATCCAGTGCAATTGTATTTACTTTGCCGCCCTTCCTATGAAGCACCCCGGATTTTCTTATAAAAGAATTCTCTCTCAAAACATCAACAATACTCATTAAATCAGAAGGATACTGGGCACCATCAGGAAAACTGTTATATACCTTGCTGTTTTGAAACTGCTTACATGCATGAGTGTTAGTACTTAAAATATAACAATCAACAAATTCGACACCATGTAACTGCATACGCTCAAAGGAAGTTGAAATCAATATGCATCTTTCAAACTTAAGGCCGTCATGTGTACACTTTTTAAAATGAGCTCCCTGTAAAAAACAGTTTTCAAATCTCACATTATTGAGGTTGCAATATTTGAACTTTGCACCAACCAGAGATGTATTTTTGAAATGTGACTCGCTGAATACGGAGCTAAAACTCGAAGTTTTATTGAAGTTTTTGTTGTAAAATTTAGTGTGCTCTGCCTGCTTTTGCACATAACTATATCGATTATTTTTTTTGTTCCTTGCCATAACTCTTCCTGTTAAGCCTAAATTTTCAAGCAACTATACAACAGGAGAGACTAGTCTCCTTGATTTTTAAGGAGATCATATACGCCATTTCTGTTTTTTTGCTGCTTTAGAAAATCAAATACGTCAATATGCATTGACTCTTCGACGCAGCATGTTGAGCTTATCAACCTGGCGTCGAATATCACTGAAGAATTCCTCTTTCTCCATGGCCAGCACTAGCTCCCATTCTTTGGCCAAACCTTGGCAGTCTAAAAATGCGTATCTCAGCTTCGTCTTTGAGATACGCAGCCCCTTGCTAAAGACCACGCGTTTGCCTCGTTGACCGTGAAAACTGTTGATATACCACTCTATGCCAAAGCCATACTTAAAGTCTCTGATACGGACACCAAGCAGACCCCAGTCTTTAAAGGGCTCATTCTCTCGAACCTTGTAATGGGTAACCCAAAAGTCATCAACTTCAGCTCGTGCCAGCGCTTTTAGCCTGTCCGTTTCTTGCTGAAGTAAATCTGATACATCTGCTTTCCATTGTTCATTGACGATTTCTACCAAACCAATTTCCCCATCCAATTAACACCAAAAGCCAAAACCACTATCCGTTTGGCTTTTGGATCGAAACGCCAAACGTAAAACTGCCGTAACAATCACTGTTTGGCGTCTCGATATAAATCAACTCGCGCAATCCCATACCTGACAAGGGATACAATCCGATTTCACTTAAAAACGCCTAAAAAGACGTATTGCCATGAAAATACAAACCGTTTGGCAAGTTCAGGCCAGAATGCAAACGACGTTTGGCGTCTCGATTTTTTTGGCTCAGTCATCCGCCGCCAAACAGCGCCTATTCTCATACTTTTGCGAAAATGCAATAGGCAGATAGATGAAAGGATTTGTCACCTTTCTGCCCACCGCCAGTGCACCGAATCCTGATAATGACATTTGAGTGAACCGCCAGAGCACTTGGAAATGCCCAAGCGTGACCAGTGCGGTTGATTGAAAACCGTTAGAGCACTTTGAGTGCACAGGAGATAAGTATGTTTGTACTAGGCGTAGATATCGGTTACTCAAACCTGAAGCTGGCCATTGGCCAATCAGGCAGTGAACCGAAAACCATTATTCTACCTGCGGGTGCCGGTCCTGCGGATCGTATGCCGGAGCGTATCGGTGGAGGCGATGATGAGACTTGTTTGTATGTCTCTGTCGATAATGAGCGTTGGGCCGTTGGAGTGCCTGCTGGACGCCTTCAAGGCTGGGAACGAGAGCTTCACCCGGAATATCCCACCACAAAAACCTATAAAGCGCTTTTTCATGCCGCCTTGTTAATGGCTGAAACAGAATCCATCGATTTGGTTGTCACTGGATTACCGGTTTCCCAGTTTCATGAACCACAACGTAAGTCTGACCTTGTGAAACGTTTAAAAGGTGTCCATCAAGTGACGCCTAAGCGCAGCATCACCGTTCATGACGTCAAAGTGCTGCCGCAGCCTGCCGGTGCATATATGGATCTGGTTCAAACAGGTGGAGATTTGGGCTTGATTGAAGAAGGTCGCGTCGTCGTTATAGACCCTGGCTTTTTTTCTGTTGACTGGGTTGCCCTTGAGGCCGGAGAAATTCGCTACAGCTCATCAGGAACCAGTCTTCAGGCGATGTCCGTGCTACTGGAAACCATTGATAAGCTGATTTCGGAAGATCACGGTGCCAAAGTCGGAATGGATCGACTTGAAAAAGCCATGAGAACCGGCGACTTGCAGGTGCTGCTATTTGGTGAAAAAGTCGATATTTCACCTTATCTGAATGCTGCCATGAAAAAGGTAGCGCCTGTCGCTCTTACAGCCATGCGCCAATCAATGCGCGACGAAAGCATTAATGCGGACTTGGTGTTGATCGCCGGAGGTGGAGCCTTGGCTTATAAGGAAGCGGCCAAGGAGATTTTTTCACGAAGCAAGATCATCGTGCCGGAACAGTCTGTTTTGGCGAACGTCCGAGGCTTCTGGTTTTATGGGGCCTGATTATGAGAGTTGTCGTCAACATTCCCCCAGGGAGCCACCCTGAACTGCTCAAAGAATTGGAAAAGACGCCACCACGGGAACGCGCTGAGCGTCTGCGGATGCTGGCCACCTTTGGGTTAATTCACATGAGCCAACCCAATCTATCCACGACATCTGCACCGGTGGATGGCCATGCCCCAGATGGTGAAGTGACTTCTATGAGTACAGCGCCAGAACCCAAAGCAGAATCACGTAAACAATCATTAAAATCAAAACTAGGGCTGGGCTTATAACATGGCGTTATCAGTTAGCTGGCTCGATGCCAGGTTAAATAAAGAAGCAAAAGAAACCGTAGTAAAAGCCGACCGTGATGGGCTAAGTGCTCGGGTATCGCCCAAGGGCAAAATCGTTTTTCAGTTTCGTTATCGTTTCGATGGCAAGCAACAGCGGGTAGACATAGGTACTTACCCACTTATGAAGCTTGCTGAAGCTAGGAATGAGCTGGATAGGTTAAGGGCTGTACTTGATCAGGGCAGAAATCCCAAGCTCTACCTACAGCAGGAACGGGCTAAGTATTCTGCCAACCAAAGTTTCGAATCGATTTTTCGAGACTGGATAGACTCTGCCGGTAAGCAAGGGCTAAAGGAGAAAACGTGGCACTTCCAAAAACGCAGCAGTGAAATATATTTGCTGCCCCGACTTGGCAAGTACCCATTAACTGACATCAATGAATTGTCCTTAAGAAACTGTCTTCGTGAGGTTTCGGAATCGTCTCCTTCAAACACAGAGCGCCTAGTGTCTGTACTGCATAAGTTCTATGACTGGCTGATTGATGAACAAATCCTGGAAATTAACGCTGCTGCTGGGATCACAGCAAAGAAGGTTGGCGGTAAGAAAGGCAAACGGACTCGGGTGCTAAATGACAACGAGATCAGGATACTTTGGCGCTATTTGCATGAGTCAAAAATCACTGAGAAGAATCGCATCTACATAAAGCTACTTCTGCTATTGGGCGGTCGCAAGGGAGAACTCATACAAGCTGAAAAGCATCACTTTGATTTGCAATCAGCAATGTGGACAGTGCCTATAGAGATCCGCAAACAAGGTGAGAAAATTGGAGCGCCGATCATGCGGCCATTGATTAAGCCAGCTATAGAGCTGATTGAACTGGCGATGCAGATGAGCAAATCAACCTACTTGTTTCCCGCGAACGGACAAGAAGAGCTTGCCACAAATGGCTTTGATACCACTATTCCTAACAATGTGAAAATCTGGGCTCGCAGATCGCTTGGTATTGAGATGGAACACTGGTCTATGCATGATCTTCGAAGAACGATGCGAACGCGAATGTCTGCCATCACGACGCAAGAAGTTGCCGAGTTGATGATTGGCCACAGCAAAAAAGGGTTGGATGCTATCTACAACCAATATCAGTACCTGGATGAAATGCGTCATGCTTACGACGTTTGGTATCAACAGCTAGAAACCATCATCGAACCGACAGGCTTTCCATTCAACTGGCGTTTCGGACAGTAAAATAAAAGAAAGAGGCTCAGTCCTCTTTCTTCTCATACTCCTCCAAGTCTTCAATGTGCCACAGCTTGTTTCGTGTATTTCGGTTGATACGAGGTTGCGGCAAGCTGCCATCTTTTATTCTTCGCCAGAGCGTCGTATAGCTAATGTGGTAACGAGCCATCACTTCGTAAGATGTTAGAAAAGGGGTTGTCTGGTGCGCTACTGCTGTCATCTGCATTCTCCTGAAAATCAATGTAAAGCTATCATCGCCTGATTCATCACTTGTTGATGGTCAGAAAGATGCATGATTTGTTCAGAAGATCAGCCTTATCAAAACACAAATGTTGCTATTAGGTACTTTTCAGCTCAAACCTATGAATAACAAGGGCTACAAGGCGGTTTGTGTCATGAATAGCAATCAACATGCCTAACGAGAAAAATTTGTACACACTGTTTGTACACTCGCAACGATGACACATCAAAAACCACAATGACGAACCGTTTAAATTCATAAGCTTACAAACATAAAACTAGAGATGATCGCATTTATTCCGCTTTTGTAATGTCGAAACCAAAGTACCAAAAGCAGAAGGCACTTTCTTCATCAAACCCAGTAACCACAAGGCCTACAGCCAGATTTGTGTCATGGAATTTTCGCCAAAGGCCTCTAAAACGGAATTTGTACTCAAGTTTGTACACATTTTCCGAGGTTACGCTTGAACATCATTGAAAAGCAAAGAAACGAGAAAAAGACAAAAAGCCTTTAAATTCAGTACGTAGAGATGTGATTGTGGTGTGCAATGAAAGGTGGTTTTAAGCGTTGAAAGGCTGGGCGGCATCAGGGTGAGAGATGATCGCAAAAGTTCTACGCTTAGAAACTTGTTGCTGAAATTGAGGATTTGACATGAATCTCGATCTTCTTGGTTTGTGGAATAGTGAGTGAGAGTAATAGGCTCAGCCACTACTCGAAGGCGTCGAAAAAATAATGGGCGCTATTTTCACCGATCTAGCTTGGATTCTCAATCACTAGTTTCCCTCTCGTTTCTAGATGTCGCTCTTTTGACGTAACTTACTTGCTGCACTCAGGTAACAACGAGTTACACACTGCTCAAGCTGCAAAGCTTTCCATATACTTTTCCCATCATTAGCGCGTCGATAACTCAACGCATTTTACTGAGATTATCGTTACCACGCTGGGGCCAAAAGGCCATCAACTTGAGGAACATACGATGAAAACATTCAAACCTTGGTACATCGCACAGATGTCAAATGGTGTTGTACAGTGGGCAGGTATTGCTTTGTTGTTGACACCTCTAATCATTGAAAGAACAGGTAGTGGCGCACTTATGGGCAGTGTGATGTCCTTGATTGGTCTTTTTGGCATTAGCGCACCTTTTGTCGGTTGGCTCGCGGATAAATACCGTATTCATCGCCAGATGCAAAAAGTCGCGTTGTTCTCTCATTTGCTCTCGCTCATTTTGCTCTATTTCGCCCAAACTAATGCCTACGTCTATCTTCTGGTCGGATTGACTATTGGCATTGGTACCGTATCCCAACTGGTATTAAATCCCACGTTTGTACTCAACTCGCTACCCGAGAAATCACAAGCACAGGGACTCAGCCGATTGTTTCAATGTCAGTTTTTAGGTGTTGTGATTGCTGGTGCTTTGTTAGGGACGGTCAGTTTGCTCGGCTGGAGTAGTGAACAAAAGCTGCTCATAATCATGGTGTTGGTGTGTGTTTCTATCATCAGTGTGTTTATTGCCCCTCCGCCAGCAATCCGCATCCCTGATACTGCGCAGCAGCATGATGACAGCAGCATCAACACCAATAAAAGCAGGCACACCACCATAGCATTTGTGCTGTTTCTTGCTACGGTATTTGTTTCTATGTTCACGACCAGTAACTTGATGGAAACGGGGCCTATCATCATTAAACAAGTGTTTAATGTTGATCTTGGGCATTCTGCATTTGGTCTTGCAGGCTCGGCCATATTAACAATGTTACTTCTAGAGCCAGCTGGTCGACTAGCCGCGAAAAGCAGCCCTTACTTGATTTGGATAGTGTCACTTTGCTGCTATGCAGTGACCGCTATTGGCTTGTGGTTGGCGATGGGAAGTGATATCCCAAGCCTAGTACCGATTTTACTGATCGTGTTACTGATGCAAGCTATTTCTTGGTTCGATATGGTAATTCCTGCCATTGCCGAAGAGCTTAGTCCGAGCACGCCAGCGTTAACGCAAGGCATTCTCATGTTTGCGATGGCGATTGGCTTTGGTGTAGGCACTTACATTGCTGGTCAATTGATTGATGTGGGAGGGTTTACTTCCGTTGTAAATTACTGCGCAGCCAGCATTATCATCACCTTACTACTAGCTTTAGCAACGCTAATGTTCAAGACCAAGCGGTAATCTCAAACTGAAAGTAAAGGGGCTGCCCGTTCATTCAGCCCCATTCGGGTCGATTACAGCTGCCAAGCATGGCCGACGGTAATGTAATAAGCCCACTCTTCCGGGCCTTTCGCCACATCGACACCAGCTCGCATATTTAACTGTCTCGCGACCAAATAGCGGAAACCGCCCCCCACTACATTTTGATATTTAGCGTCCGAGAAGCTATCACCTTCATCAAATGCTTTACCTGTTCCTGTGAAACCAACGAGTGACCAACGAGGGGTAAGATCATAGCGCGCTTCAATTTCTACCAAGGCCATATCATCCCCCTGATAACGCATCGCAGGTATACCACGCATATTAATAAATGGGCGTGCATAGTAAGGCGCATCGTTAGTGACCGTTTGATAATCACCACGAAGACCAAGAATGAAATCGTTCGTTAATGGAGCAAAGTAATTGGCTTGGAAACGCCCTTTTTGGTAATCAGCATCACCACCAAAAGCGGTATTGTGAAAATCGATGCTTAATTTCGCTTTTATACCATCATTAGGAGTGAAAATGGTGTCTCGGCTGTCATACGTGACCTTTAGTTCAACACCAGCATCATTCATATCGTAATCCAAAGGAGGTATCCCTGGAATAATATTGCCAATATCAAAGGTACTTTGAGACGAGAGAATCGAATACTTTGCCCCCACAAACCAATCGCTACCAGCCACTCGATAGTCAATATCTTGCATGAAATACAAACCGTCGATATTGAAATCGAAAGGGACATCGCCTTCATAATATTTTAGGTTGAAAGAGCCGTAAAATAGACCACCTTGATAGCGCCAAGTATCTTCCTGCCATGAACCAAAATGAAATGCCCCCGTTAGCCACGAGCCGTTTTCCGTTGCTGCTGCCGCGACAGCCGTAACACTCGGCGGCAATCCGACCATTTCATCTGGGTTCTCTTTACGCAACTGTTTACGTTTTTCTGATTCATGGAAGAACAGCAATGCCGCTCCGCCACCAGCGCCCACTGCCGGGTCAGTAATAATAATTGGCACAGGCATAAACCCAACCGCATTATCCAGCACCCATTTACTGGCATCAAACATGCCATCTTTAGGATCGAGAAATTGTTCCATTGCAGAGACAGAAGATGTCGCTGCCATACCACTTATTAACAAAATTGGTAGCTTCTTCATAATTCTTCCTTGAACATAACGCAAATCGATCCACCAAAACTATGGAAGACTTGCTAGTCATTTGCGTTAGCAATTATCCAACTAAATACACATTATTTCAAAAACTTCCTACTACCACGCTAGGATAAGACGCTATCTATTAAGGAACTTCGGACTTGCCCTACAGTTCAATGCTTTCTATACAAGCACTAAAAGATTTCATGCTACCCTTAATTAACGTCAATAAGCCTTCGCAAATAGTGAACTCATTACTATTTTTGGCTGTCCTAAAGTGGCAAAATGTCCAGATCCTACGATAAGAGAGTGAACTACGGTGTCAGAACAAGCTCCATTAGATATTCGAATAGAAGAGAATCAAACTCGCGTGAAAGAACAGCTGAATCGCATCCTTTCCAGTAAAGCGTTTGATCAAAGTCCAAAAATGAAAGAGCTCTTGTCTTTTGTTGTTGAGCAAACGTTAATTGGTAATGGTGATCGCCTAAAACAATTTACTATCGCGACAGAAGTATTTGCTAGAGATGCCGATTTTGATCACCAAGCGGATCCTATTGTTCGAATTCAAGCAGGACGAGTTCGTCGGACGCTTGAAACCTACTACCTTACCGAAGGCATCAATGACCCTATCGTTTTATCGATTCCCAAAGGTCGATATAGCCCATTGTTCACTCCGCAAGCTCCTCAAGCTACAAGGCAAACTGCGTCCTTAGCTCAATTAGCTCGTGAGACTCAAAAATCTCTCAGTCCTACACTTACGGTATTACCCTTCCTCTCGCTCTCAGACGATCCTGAAAAACGTTTCTTTGCAGAAGGTTTTGGCGAAGAATTGGCAACCGAACTTGCTCGCTTTGATATGCTTAAGGTCGTTTCAATGCACGCACTCGGAGACACTAGCATTGATCCGAGAACATCTGCCGATGTCAAAGGGTTGGGCGAGAGACTCGGTGTCTCGTTTATCACCTCTGGTACTATGCAAGCACTTGGCAATAAAGTAAGAATTTATGCCAAACTTTATCGGACGGACTCCGGGGAGCAAGTTTGGGCAGAAAAATACACTTGCGATTTAGCTACCGATGACCTGTTCTCCGTTCAAGACGATATTATTGCCGAGGTAGTGGCTGAGTTGGCTTCTAGTTTTGGGATTATTCATCGCGAGATCTACCAAAGTAGCAACCAGAAAAAGATCGAACACCTCTCCACCTATGAAGCTACGCTGCGCTATCGTCACTACCTGATGACACTCTCTGAGGACACTCACCAACAAGCCACACAAGCGCTATTAAGCGCGGTACAAAACGAACCAGATGTCGCCTTACTGCACGCTATGCTTGCCGTTCTCTATTTTGACGCTGATATGTTGGGCCTGAATACGGTTGAGAGTGCTGTAGATACGGCGCTTAACTATGCGAAACGCGCCATCGAGTTAGAGCCAACCAACCAAGAATCACAGATCGCCATGTTAATGGCGCATCAAGTAAATGGTGACGTTAATGGCGTTATCGAGACCGTCGATAAAGTGATCGCAATAAACCCTAATGCTGCGTATCAAATCGGTTTATCAGGTTGGGCATTATGTATGGCAAGTGAGTTCGAACGTGGACTGAAACTGATCCAAGACTCCAAAGCGTTGAACCCATTTAAGCCACCTTGGTTTTCTGTGGCTTCGATCATCCATAAAATTATGCTTGATGATTTTGATGGTGCAGACAAAGCTATTAGCCAATTATCACTTCGTCGCGTCTTTTGGATCCCGATGCTCAAAGCGGTCATCCAAGTATATAAGGGAGAGTTCAAACAGGCTCAAGCTAGCTATAAAGAAATGCTACAGATGCAACCGAACTTCGAAAACAATGAAGAACACTATCTCAGTGCTTATATTGCAAGCTCGGACATTAAGAACAAGTTACTCGACGCTTTAGCAAGATTGTAATCTACATTAGCACTGAAACTTACCAAGAGAGCCCAATGGCTCTCTTGTCATTTTAGCCGTTAATCATAATCGTCATCATCGTACATTTCTTCTTCAAGAATCTCTTCCTCGACGATCTCTTCTTCAATGTACTCTTCTGCAATAATTTCATCTTCGACAACTACATCCGTTGCCATTTCACATGCGCCTTCATAATAAGAGCCATCAATGGCCCCGCCCACAGCACCTGCGCCCCCACCGATAACGGCACCCGTCTTTGCGCCTTCACCACCATCCACGATACCGCCGACAATCGCACCGGTAATGGCACCATCTACTGCACCAACAATAGTGCCTTCTGCCGTTTGGTCACAATAATAAGCGTAACTATTTAAGCTGACCGTTACGATCAGCGCTAACAAGATTCGAATTCGTTTTAGCATATTGACTCCCAATTACTGCGCAAGCTGGTTGTAAGCTTCGATGCTCATGCCCACACTAAAACCGCCATCAACCCCGATGGACTGACCATTGACAAAGCTGCTGTCCTCAGAGGCAAGAAAATGCACTACAGCGGCCACTTCTTCAGGTTGAGCGATCCGCCCCATAGGAATAGAGCGTCGCTCCATCCGTAATTGAGGCTCTCCCCCTTTGGCATAAGCACGAGGGGTATCCACCGATGTTGGACAAACAGCATTCACACGGATTTGCTTACTGCCTAGCTCCAACGCCGCCGTTTGGGTAATGCCCAGTACTGCCCACTTTGAACTAGCCAAAGCACCAAGATAAGGCACACCTTGTGTTCCTGACACAGACGCTATATTGATAATGCTGCTTCCTCTTGGCATATAAGGCACCGCATGCTTCATTGATAGCGCCGTACCTAAAGCATTCACGGAAAAATTCGCTTCATATTCATCTTTTTTAGATTCCATAATGGTGCTGTAACCGTTGGTAGATCCTGCACAATTGACCAACACGTCGATTTTGCCAAATCGCTCAAAAGTAATGGCCATCAACTCACTCAACGACAGTTCATCGGTCACATCAGCATGGATATACAAGGCATCTAAAGACTGTAAATCTTGGTCTAACGCATTGATGCCAGCGATAACTAATTTGGCTCCAGCGAGAACAAAGCGTCGCGCAATTGCCTCACCAATACCCGATATACCACCAATAATGACGACAACTTTGTCTTTTAGCTCAAATGGCGCATTCATCGTGAGTCTTCTCCTCTCTGTTATGCTGGCTGGTAACACTCTCTTATCGGTAGTGATACGAAATCAGGGGGGGACTGTATCTTGATAGGCTAAGGTTGTGCAGTTAGTAACTGGAAACGATCCAGTAACACGAGAACTCAACAAATAAAATTAAGGCTTCCATGCCTTAAGGTCACAAAGTGGGCTGTTTAGAAGAACCAGGTCGCACCTAAGCGAATCTCTCGGTTGCCATCTAGATGCTTCATTCGAGACTCACCAGCGGCTTTGATGAAGTGTTCAGAATAGGTCAGGTTACCCCAAATACTGCCATCCTCTGTTAGTGGGATTCCCCCTTCAAAATTTAACTCTAAAGATTGCTCGTTTTTACCTAGCGCGTTGTTATAGTTGGCATATTGAGGGTTGACGGTAAGGTAAGAGCCTTTCTCTGAGAGATAAAACGAGTTAAACCAATTGGCTTGCCAACCACTCTCCGAGCGGCCGTTGTCATATTCGTTTCTCATGACGGCAAGATTCGGGTAAGAAACCCAGTTTTCAAATGGAGTGAGCACTTTCGCCACCGCACCAATTGCTGCGGTTTGCTCTGTTCCTGAGTTTTTAGCGACCCAGTTGGAACCGTAGCTAATGTAATCGAGCGAAAAGCCTATTTCAGATAATACCTCAGAGCCGGTCGCATGAACTTGGAAGTAACGAGCTCGAATACGCGCTAACCCGAAGTCTTTTGATTTGCCTTCTCCCCCGTCCAGATTGGTTTGAAAGTCAGTTTCAAATTGCCCCAAATAGCCAATATCTTCGTTATAAGACCCTGCCATATTCAATTGCAGACGCGTCATGCCATCTTTGCCTTTCGCACCCGAATCAACTTTGAGGTAGGTTTGAGGTCGTGTTACATCCGCAGGATCGTTGGTTTGCGTTTCGTCGGCGATGGCTTGAATACTTGCAACGCTTAGTAAAGTTGCCGACAGTACAGAGACGTGTTTCATTTTCTATTCCTATTGTTATCAATAACTAATAGGAAGTATGAGGAATTGTTATTTTTATCGAAGTAACTACGGGTAATGTAACCTATAAACAGAGTTGTTAGGTTGAGCGCAAAATAAAAGGGGCAGCCAATAGGTGCCCCTTTATTGAGTGAGTAGAATGATTAATTAGAGAACAGAAAGTAGTAACTCATGATGACCGCGTCCTCTCTGCCCTGCTCTGTCGGATAATAATCACGACGTCTATCGACTTCGTTAAATCCTTCAGCAAGATACAAAGACACAGCGGCTTGGTTACTCTCTCTAACTTCCAACCATGCACTCTCTGCTTGACGACTTTCACACTGTTCTAGGAAATGGTTCAACAACGCTTTACCATAACCTTTGCCCTGCTCACTTGGCGCAACTGCGATATTCAGTAGCGATACCTCACCCACGATATTCTGCGCATAAAAATAACCCACCACATGCTCATCGACCAAAAGAACGCAATTGAATGCACCACGTCCATTAAGTTCATTGATCATGGAAGCTTTCCAAGGGTGTGAGTGAGCCTGATTTTCTATAGATAACACCGCATCAAGATGTTCGGTGTCCATAGTTGTAAATGCAAAGTTAGCCATAGGCGCGGATCTGATTCCAAAGTGCACGTCTTTCCATGTCATTACCATTAATATTGGTCAAATGAGGAGAAACGAGTTTTTTCGGGGGAGGACTCAACTGATACTGCTGTGTCAGTTGCGTGAAACGTTCTATTGCTTTGTCATCGCCAGCAAACCAAATCCACTCAGGAATATGTTCACCGTCGAGAAGAAGCAATTGCTCTGGTGAAATGTGCAGCGTGTCTGTCAGTTCCAATGTCATCGCTTTAAGAATCTTTTGGTAGAACAAAGCACTGTCATCTATTGGTTTTACTGAAGATACAAACAGCAATCGACAATCAACTCGAAGAGACAACAAAGCTTGGCTACGGACAGGAATACGCTCTGGATGTATGAGTTCCCAGGTTTGAACGCCCATTAATTGTAGTTTTATGCTGTCTTGCATGATTGATTCGCGCCAAGTATTTCACCGTCATAATGACGCGCAGTTTAGCAGAGCTCGAATTGATTACCAAGATATCAGCATACTGGTCAAAATAAAGCCTAGCAGTGATAACACTAAACTAGGCTTAAAGCATCAATCTAGATAGTGATTACAAACCGTTAAACTCGGGGCAGTATTCCACCAAGCCTTTACGACCTGCCAATTGCTCGGCAACGGAGTATTCTGTCAGCGAGCGCACTTGAAAAGCGCCTGGTGGCACTTCCCATTGACAGTGGAGTCCGTAATCAGCCGCCGGTTTAAATTGGAATCGTCCGTAATATTGAGGGTCCCCAAGTACCACACAAGCTGGGTAACCGAATTCTGGCAATGTGCTGAATGCTTCTTCAACTAATGCGGCGGCGATACCTTTACCTTGATACGCTTTAGCCACGGCTAGTGGTGCTAAGCCCTGCCAAGACAGGTCATCACCTTCAATAGTGACAGGAGAGAACAGTAGGTGCCCCACCACTTCGCCTTCGTCAGTGCAAGCGACCAAAGACAGCGTTAAATGACCATTTTCTCGCAATGTCATGACTAAATCGGCTTCAGCTTCGGTCTCAAATACCGATTTTAGTAGTCGATCAATAGCGAGTATATCCGCCGGAGCTTCAGTTCGAATAAGCATTCGCTACCTCGTTAGGATTCGTTGATGGCTGCGTGCCTTTATAAACGAAATCCGCTAAATGAGTTAATGCAGAAAGCATTGGTTTAGGTAAAGCATCTAGATCAACACTGTCCATCAAATTCTTCACTTCCAAGCCTAACTCGGTATCTCCCTCAATACTCAAGCGGCGCTGAAAGAATAAAGTATCTGGATCTTCTTTACGACCAGCGATTAACACCAAGTCATTTAAATTACCGCTAAAACTGACATCTTCTTGCTGCATAGTGTCAGACACAACCAGCTGCTCATTACAGTAAGAAATATACCAACTGAGGTTTAGATCACGAATATGAACTTTTAACCATTTTTCTTCGAGAAATTCAAAGTCACCGTCCTCAAGTGCTTCTTTAAAAACGGTTTTTAGCCCTTCAAGCAACGCTCTATTTTGGATTTTCGTTGGCAGAAAGTGGACTGGAGATCGCAAAATTTGTGCTGCGTTTTTAACTAGTTGACTTCGAATCTTGTCTAACACGCGGTTTTTCCGTTAATTTGTAGTTCAGAAGGCTAATAATACGGTATTAGTACAAAAAAAATCCTGTTGTGCATCAAAAATTTTTTGCTTTCACCTTTACCCTTTTCTAACTGATAAATCACAGTTATAGTGTTGGGGTTACGGATATATAAGCTCTGCGGAGAACTGGTAGTACATTGATGTCATCCAAAATGTTAAAGGAATACTTTGCAAAGTTAACATCCAATAGCCCCTTCTTTTTCGCTATTTTGGATGACGAACATCATTACTGTATGGTCAATGACCGCTATTGTGATGTGGCAGGGTTAACACACAGTGACTTAGTCGGCATGAATGACTTGCAGATTTTAGGTGAGCGTTTCTACAGCCAGTTAAAACCGTATTATGATCGAGCACTTCAAGGTGAATCGATTGAGGCAGAGGTTACCCTCGATGAGTCGGACGTAGAATCCAGTCTGCATTTCAGCGTTTCTCCGATCCTCAATGAAGGTGTTATCGAGTACATCGTTTTCCATGCCATCGACACCTCCGAGAAACAGATTTTAACTCGTTCACTTGAAGAATCCGAAAGTAAGTTCCTCAAACTGTCTCAGCTCATTCCTGACGGACTTATCCTAGTCGAAGACGATTGCATTTTGTCTGCCAACCCTGCCTCTGCCAGACTGTTTGGTTACACCAAAAGTACGGACTTGCTGGGGGAATCACTCAATCGTTTATTGAGTAATGAGAAAAATAATAATCGTGTGCAGCTCGATTTATCCAATATTGTTACTGGCACACCACTGCACTTTTTGACCAGCGAGTATTGTGGAACTCGCCGTCGGCTTTCGTTACACGTGGATAATGCCAACCTTTTTGGCAATAGCGCGCATCTGGTGCTGATTCAAGATATGGATGAAAAACCTCATCCAGTCGCTCAGAACAGTCATGAAGACGTTAATATTGATACCTTAACCAAACTCTACAACCGACTTGGCTTTACTCGCTGCCTAGATCATTTCATTCAAGATAAAACCCCACTCGTCATGCTTTACCTCGACATTGATAACTTTAAGAATATCAATGACTCTCTTGGTCATCACATTGGCGATAGAGTGATTCAAGAAGTTTCCTCACGACTCAAGCGACATCTTCCTCAACAATCGGTTCTTGCGCATTTAGGCGGTGACGAGTTTGGCATTATTCTGCCTGAACCAGAAAGTAATAGTACTGTAGAGATGTTGGCAGAGAAGATCATCGGTCTTATCAACCAACCTTTCGACCTACACCACTTTAGTAAACGTCTGGCATGCTCTATCGGCAGCGTCCACTATCCAAGTGATGGAAACGATGCACGTATCTTGCTGCAAAATGCCGATACTGCGATGTACGAAGCTAAAGCACGTGGTAGAAACCGCTTGGTTAAGTTTAACGATCAAATGAACAAAGAGGCACGTATGCGTCTTTGGTTAGAGATCGAACTACAAAAAGCACTGCAACAAAATGGGTTGGAAGTGTGGTATCAACCTAAAGTGAACGCTCGTGACTTTAGCATTAATGGCGCTGAAGCCTTAGTTCGTTGGAAGCATCCGGTTGAAGGCTACATTAGTCCAGCCTCTTTCATTCCTGTTGCAGAACAAGCCGGACTAATTGAAAGCTTAGGTCGCGTCGTAATGCGCGATGTATTCAATACCGTCAAACGTTGGAAACTTCAAGGCATCTTACCGGGCAGAGTCGCCATCAACTTATCTCCAGAGCAGTTTGGTAATCCAAAGCTCATCGACTATATGGAACGCTTATTACGTAGTACTGGGCTCGACCCTAACTGCATTACTTTTGAGCTGACGGAAAGTGCTGTGATGAGTAATAGTGAGCATACGTTGCAAATGCTCGATGCGATTAAAAAGTTAGGCTTTGCACTATCGATCGACGATTTTGGTACCGGGTATTCTTCATTATCTTACCTTGCTCACTTTCCGATCGATGAGCTCAAAATAGACCGAGCTTTTATCATGGACATCGATACGCTACCAAAACAGCTCACTGTGATTGAGAACATTATTAACCTTGGTAAGTCACTCAATCTTTCTGTCGTTGCTGAAGGTGTTGAGACTCGTCATCAAGCAACCTTGCTTTCCAATCTCAACTGCAATTCCATCCAAGGCTTCCACTTCCACCGCCCTCAACCGAAACATGAAGTTGAAGCACTCTTCGCTCAAAACCGTCGTCACCGAAATTAACCATGTTAACGTTACCTCTTTGGTGTTAATTACGTGTTTATTAAGGTAAACATGCCTTACATCAAATTCGCTGTTCATAATTGTTCATAAAATGCGGGCTACTGTCAGAAATATGGTAATGAGCATATGGAACTCTTATGCCCAGCAGGGAATTTACCTGCTCTAAAAACAGCTATTGATTGTGGTGCGGATGCGGTTTACATCGGTTTTAAAGATGATACTAACGCACGCCATTTTGCTGGTCTGAACTTTACCGGGAAAAAACTAGAGCGAGCAGCTCAGTATGTTCGTGACCACAATAAAAAGTTGCATATCGCCTTGAACACCTTTGCCCACCCAAATGGTTTTGAACGCTGGACCAATGCGGTCGATCAAGCAGCAGACCTAGGGGTAGATGCGCTCATCATCGCCGATATTGCCGTATTGGATTACGCCGCCAATAAATACCCAGATCTCGAACTGCACCTTTCGGTACAAGCGTCTGCGACCAATGTTGCAGCAGTGGATTTCTACCATAAGAACTTCAATGTGAAACGAGTGGTACTGCCGCGCGTTTTATCTATTCATCAGGTAAAACAGCTGTCTAGAAACATGACATCTAACGTCGAGCTAGAAGTATTCGCATTTGGTAGCCTTTGCATAATGTCAGAGGGACGCTGTTATTTATCCTCTTACCTTACTGGCGAATCACCAAATACCGTTGGTGCGTGCTCACCAGCAAAATACGTGCGTTGGCAAGAAACAGAGCAAGGGCTCGAATCTCGTCTTAACAATATTCTTATTGACCGTTACGCTCAAGGGGAAAACGCTGGTTATCCAACACTGTGTAAAGGTCGTTTTGAAGCCGATATTGATGGTGAACGTAAACGCTATCACGCCCTTGAAGAACCAACCAGTTTGAATACACTCTCTATGCTTCCTGAGTTATTTGCAGCAAACGTCGCCTCTGTGAAAATTGAGGGACGCCAGCGCAGCCCAGCGTATGTTGAACAAGTGACTCGAACATGGCGAGAAGCCATTGATTTATACCAACGTAACCCAGAACACTACCAAGTCAAGCCAGTTTGGGACCAAGCCTTGGCAAATGTCTCTGAAGGCACCCAAACGACCTTAGGTGCTTACCACAGAAAATGGCAGTAAGGAACAGCAAGTTATGAAGTATGCATTAGGCCCATTACTGTACTTTTGGCCGAAACAAGATATAGAGAGCTTCTATCAGCAAGCCAAATCAAGCTCAGCTGATATTGTTTATCTCGGAGAAACCGTGTGCTCTAAGCGCAGAGAAATGAAACCTGCACATTGGTTAGACATCGCCAAAGAATTGAACGCTGCTGGTAAACAGGTGGTTCTTTCGACGATGGCATTACTCGAAGCACCAAGCGAAGTGAACATTATGAAAAAGTACATCGACAACGGTGACTTTGCTATCGAGGCAAATGATGTTTCAGCGATTCAACTGGCTAGTGAACACAAGGTACCATTTGTTGTTGGCCCTGCAGTCAATACCTACAATGCGCACACCCTAAAACTGTTTGTAAAACAAGGGATGATTCGCTGGTGCATGCCTGTAGAACTATCACGTGAATGGCTCAGCAATGCCTTAGAACAAGCGCATAACCTTGGCATCCGCGACCAGTTTGAATTGGAAGTTTTTGGCCACGGTTACTTGCCTCTCGCGTATTCGGCGCGCTGTTTTACTGCTCGTGCAGAAAACCGTGCAAAAGATGATTGTGAGACGTGCTGTATCAAGTACCCAACAGGGCTTCAAGTTGAAAGTCAGGAAGGACAATCGGTCTTCAACTTAAATGGCATCCAAACTCAATCAGGTTATCAATACAACCTGATCAACGATCTCAAATCGATGCATGGTTTGGTTGATGTAGTCAGACTCAGTCCGCTGGGACTGGATACCTTTGCAGAAGTCGATCGCTTTAAAGCCAACGAAGATGGCTCGCAGCCTTCACCATTGATGGATAGACAATGCAACGGCTACTGGCATCAGATTGCAGGCCTTGATATCAAACAACTCTGATTCCAAAATACAAAAAGACCTCACTCTGAGGTCTTTTTAATTAGGCTGCTGTCGGCTGTAATACCGTTCGGTCAAGTTTCCTGATATCACGCCACATCATGATGCCAACCACTATTCCTATTGCAATATTGGAAAGCGGGTATGCTACCCAAATACCATTCACGCCCCATAACTTAGGCATCAAATACAAGAACGGTAACTGAACTAACATATTCCCTAACGTCACAAATAGTGCTTTGCGGCTATGACCAATAGCTTGATAGTACGCCGCCGCAACCACAATAAAGCCATCTAAAAACATGGAGAATAGGTGCAATCGAATCCCGTTTACAGTGTTCTCAATTAACGCAGACTCAGTCGAGTTGAAGATAGAAACGGTTTGATATGGAAATAGGTTCAACAGCGTTACAAACATTGCCCCGCCTATTACCGCACTCAAAGTCGCAATGTTAAATAGCTTGCGCATATTGTCTTGTCGTCTCGCGCCATAGTTGTAGCTCAACAATGGTTGCATCGCATTAGCAAGCCCTTCTGCCACGAGGTAGTAGAACGCGACGATATATCCTAATATCGCATAAGCTCCAACTAAAGTGATTGAACCATAATCTGCAAAGAGTCCATTATGCAGCGCGACCATAAATGAGCCATACGCATACATAAAGAAGCTCGCCATACCAATAGAAGTAATGGATGGCAGCAAAGCAAATTGGAACTTAAGATCGCCAAAAGTTAAGCGCATTTTCGCTTTACTTGAGAAGAAATATGCAAAACCTAGCAAAGTAACTACCGCTTGAGCAATAGCCGTCGCAAGGGCAGCTCCGCGTAATTCCCAATCAAGAATCGCGATAAACCAGTAGTCCAAGGCGATATTAATGATGGCACCTAGCACCATTAACATCGTCGCCGTATTCGGGCTATCATCATTACGCAACAAGAATGGCACCGCAATCGAGCCAAGTGTGAATACGCCCCCAATGATTAAGATGTCCAAATACTGCATCGCTAAATCATGCACACGCCCTTCTGCGCCTTGAATACTCAAAAAGACGTGAGAGTATTGCCACAATATCACTGCGATAATCGGGCTTAAGGCAATTAAGGTGATAAGTCCTGTCGCCAGCGCATTCTTCGCTTGCGAAAGGTCACCTTCACCTTGCTTGATTGAAGCTAGCGCTCCCGTACCCACACCAATCATCATGCCTAAACCAAGAATCGTTCCTATGATTGGCCATGCGAGGTTAATACCGGCTAGACCGTCTCCTCCCATATACCGCCCAATAAAGATACCATCCACTACTTGATAGAGGCCATTCACTAGCATGGCCGCTACCGTTGGAACTGCATAACGCCAGAATTGTTTATAGATTGATTTCTCAGTCATACTGTTAAATTATTTAGTTATCTTGGCTAACTAAATCCTTAAATTTTTATCTCAATGCTTTTGTTAATAACGTATCAAGCAGTGCAAATTCCTGCTCGTTTAAGTGTATTCGCAGTTTGTCCGCAACGACACTGTATATTTCAGCTTCAGATGCGAGTGGCAACCGTGATTTTTCTGTCAGTGTTACTCGTTTGGAGCGTGCATCTTCTGTACAAGACAAGCGCTTAACCAAGCCCTTACGTTCGAGCCTCTTGACCATATTCGTTGCCGAAGGTTTCGACACCTCCAACTCTTTGGCCAAATCCGTTAAGCGAATCGGCTCCGCTGAGGACTGAATCGCCTTTAAGTAATCGTATTCATTAAAGCTCAGATGCCCTAATGGATCCTCTTTATTATAGCTACGCCAGACTTTCGAGGTCAGGCGTTCCATTTTTTCTAAGTTGGTTTCTATAGTCATTCATATCAACTATTAATTAGCCTAGCTAACTAGTTTACCGAAATTGGAAATGAACTTCAACGCATAAAAAAACACCAGCCTAGCTGGTGTTTTGATAACAGATTCGGTGGTAAATCAGGCTACTGAGCTTCGGCTTTGTTCGTTTCCGCTTGCTTAGCCTCTTGTTTTGCCTGCTCTACTTGTTGTGCTCTAACTATTTCAAAAATCTTAGTTAACTCAAGAAATGCGTATTTGTGCTCGGCATAATCGTAGACATTTTGAGCAATAGCCAATTTGTATAATGATACTGCCGCTGGATAGTTACCATCGACTTGGTGACGCTTGGCGAGATAGAAGTACACCTCTGTGAGACGTTCTGCTAGCACAGTATTATCTCTACTGCTGGCTAGAATCGCCTTAAAGGCTTGCTCTTCAGATACTTTATCCAGCATTAGAGCTACTAGAATCCACCCCCAATCATTGTTACGTGCTTGGTAGCGCTTTTCTAAAGCGATTGCAGCGTCCAAAGGCCCCGCTTCTCGAGATATGATGTATAACCAAAGGGCGCGATACGGATCAGAAGGATTTTCTTGGTAATAACGAGTCATCCCTTCTATCGCAAGTGGAATTCGATCACCATAGTAAAGTGCAATAGAGCGGTTTCTTAACGCGTATGAGTTTGACGGGTCAAGTTCTAGGCTTGAATCAAAAGCTTCATATGCAGAGTCAAAGTCACCGATTTGGGTGAAGTATTGACCAACTTGATTGAAGACAACGGGCTGCGCCGGGTTAAGCTGCAATGATTGATTGAAGTCTAGCTGAGCTAAATCACGTAACCCTAAGCTATTATAATAGGAGCCTCGCTCAAAGTGCATTTTTGCCCTGACGTCATTTTCAAGGTCACTACGTTGTAGAAGCTGTGTCAATCGGGCGACTTGAACTTCGTATTGAACATTCGCTTGCAATGGCACTGCCATTGGTGGGTTCAACCATTGTTCATCTTGTGTTGACGAGTTGGTAGCACAACCAGTCACTGCCACCACTAAGCTTAATCCTAAGATTCGAAACAACTTCACTATATCATTCTCCTTGTACCCACTCGCTATTATCGGCAACGTTAAGAGTGTCGTTAGCACTGCACACCGTAATGCGTGGTAGTGGGAATTTTTCTTCGCGCATGAAAAAAGGGGGCTCTTGCCCCCTCTTTATAACACGCTTTTTAACGTAATGGTCTAGAAAAGCAAATTATTCTGCGTCAGACGCTGAATTTTCATCTGCAGCTGGCGCTTTCGCTTCAGGCTTTTCCATTGCTTCTTTCATGCTTAGACGTACACGACCTTGGCGGTCAATTTCAAGCACTTTAACTTGAACTTCTTGACCTTCTTTTAGGTAGTCAGTCACTTTCTCAACACGCTCGTGAGCGATTTGAGAGATGTGTACTAGACCATCTTTACCTGGAAGAACCGTTACGAATGCACCGAAGTCTGCTAGACGAGCAACTTTACCCGTGTAGATCTTACCTACTTCAACTTCTGCAGTGATAGCTTCGATACGAGCGATCGCATCTTTCGCTTGGTCACCGTCAGTTGCAGCGATCTTGATAGTACCATCATCTTCGATCTCGATAGTCGTACCAGTTTCTTCAGTTAGCTGACGGATAACCGCGCCACCTTTACCGATAACGTCTTTGATCTTGTCTGCGCTGATCTTCATTGTGTGGATACGTGGAGCGAACTCAGAGATCTCTTCACGAGCACCAGAGATAGCTTCATCCATTACAGAAAGGATGTGCTTACGTGCACCTTGCGCTTGGTTAAGAGCAATTTGCATGATCTCTTTAGTGATACCTTCGATCTTGATGTCCATTTGAAGTGCAGTGATACCAGTGTTAGTACCTGCTACTTTAAAGTCCATGTCACCTAGGTGATCTTCATCACCAAGGATGTCAGAAAGAACTACGAAATCGTCGCCTTCTTTAACAAGACCCATTGCGATACCCGCAACAGAAGACTTGATTGGAACACCAGCATCCATAAGCGCTAGAGATGTACCACATACAGAAGCCATTGAAGATGAACCGTTAGATTCAGTGATTTCCGATACAACGCGAACTGTGTATGGGAACTCTTCAATAGAAGGCATTACTGCTGCGATACCACGCTTAGCCAGTTTACCGTGACCGATTTCACGACGCTTAGGAGAACCTACAAAACCTGTTTCGCCAACACAGTATGGAGGGAAGTTATAGTGTAGTAGGAAGTGATCTTTACGCTCACCAGTTAGCTCATCGATGATTTGAGCATCGCGCTGCGTACCAAGAGTCGCAGTAACAAGAGCCTGAGTTTCACCACGAGTAAATAGTGAAGAACCGTGAGTACGTGGAAGAACGCCAGTACGTACGTCTAGCGCACGAACCATGTCTTTTTCGCGACCATCGATACGTGGGTTACCCGCGATGATGCTGCGACGTACTACTGTCTTCTCTAGATCGTGGAAGATAGTGTGAATTTCTTTAGTGTTCGCTTCTGGATCTTCAGCAAGTAGAACGTCGTTTACTTCTGCTGCGATCGCGTGGATGCGGTCGTAACGAGCCATCTTTTCAGTGATTTGGTACGCTTCAACTAGCTTAGCTTCTGCTAGTTCAGCGATACGCTCGTTAAGTGCTGTGTTCTCTTCTGGAGCAACCCAATCCCAAGCTGGAGTAGCAACTTCAGCCGCAAACTCGTTAATTGCAGTGATAACAGCTTGCTGTTGGTCATGACCAAACACAACTGCAGATAGCATTTCTTCTTCTGTTAGGTTGTCAGCTTCTGATTCAACCATAAGTACTGCTGATTCAGTACCCGCTACAACAAGGTCAAGCTTAGACGTTTCTAGCTCAGTGTTGCTTGGGTTAAGAACAAGTTGACCGTCGATGTGACCAACACGCGCTGCACCGATAGGACCGTTGAACGGGATACCAGAGATAGCAAGCGCTGCAGACGTACCAATCATTGTTGGGATGTCTGGCTGTACATTCGGGTTAACCGAAACTACCGTTGCAATAACTTGTACTTCGTTTTTGAATGCATCAGGGAAAAGAGGACGAATTGGACGATCAATTAGACGTGCAGTCAATGTTTCGCCTTCAGAAGGACGACCTTCACGCTTGAAGAAACCACCAGGGATTTTACCTGCAGCGTAAGTACGCTCTTGATAGTTTACAGTGAGTGGGAAGAAGTCTTGACCTTCTACTGCTTCTTTTTTACCAACAACAGAAACGAATACGGCTGTATCGTCCATTGTTACCATTACAGCTGCAGTAGCTTGACGTGCGATAACGCCAGTTTCTAGCGTCACAGTGTGGTTGCCGTATTGGAACGACTTAACAACTGGTTTTTCGAACATTGTATTTCCTTTTTTCTGGAATCATTCCAGATAATTGATTGTGCGCTCAATGCATTACAAATCGCGACTAGTTCAAACAAACTTCTCTTTGAGAAGAGTAAGCGCGCTTGGAATAGTCGCGACCCTAAGGTCGACTAAATGGACTGTAATGTACTGAGCCGATTGTGGCTGAACTCAATGGCGTGACACAACTAAGTTCAGACGGGACGTAGTATAAACTACTTAGTGGAAGTTTTGCTATTAACTAAGAAATTTAGCTAACAAAAAAGGGGCATATAGCCCCTTTTAACAAACTTTCTATTCAGACGCTGATTAGCGACGTAGGCCTAGACGTTTGATTAGGTCTTGGTAACGACCTAGGTTTTTACCTTTTAGGTAATCTAGAAGTTTACGACGACGAGAAACCATACGTAGAAGACCACGACGGCTGTGGTGATCGCCTTTGTGTGCTTTGAAGTGACCTTGTAGGTGGTTGATAGAAGCTGTAAGTAGAGCTACTTGAACTTCTGGTGAACCAGTGTCGCCTTCGCCTTGTGCGTATTCTGCAACGATTGCTGCTTTAGTTTCTGCATTCAGAGACATAATTCTCTCCTAATAAGAGTAGGTTTAAAAGTTGTAGCAGCCAATCTCTGATTCAGCCGCTACGCGAAGCGCGAATTATAGGGAATAATTCTAGCTAGAGCAAGGAGTATTCGTTGCTCTATTGAGCACTTTCTTCCTCACGAAATACAACCAAACGCTTAGGTGCGAGTTTGCCATCATCATTCATAGCACCAACGCCGATAAATACGCGCTCTTCGCCCATTGTCATGCGCACAGGCACATCAACAGGCAAGCCTGGAACCTGTACCGGCTGACCATGCTGAAGCATATCACCCAGCTCTGGCAATACATTCACCTCTTCAAGGTCTTGCACCGCACTGTCCATTGGCATAAGTAATGGGTCCAACAATTCACGAGGCTGGCGATCTTCACGCTTGGCTTGTTCAAACAACTCATTGAGCTGTTCAAGAGTCACCATGTTCTCATAAGGATACTTAGCCACAGCGGTGCGACGTAGCATAGTTACGTGTGCGCCACAGCCTAGCATTTCACCCAAATCATCGACGATTGTACGGATGTAAGTCCCCTTAGAACAGTGTACTTCCATCTCAACTTCGTCACCTTCAAAGCGGTGCAAAACGATTTCGTACACAGTGATCTTACGAGCTTCACGCGGAACTTCGATACCTTGGCGAGCATACTCGTATAGTGGCTTACCTTGATATTTCAACGCCGAGAACATTGACGGTACTTGGTCAGATTCACCACGGAACTGGTCAATACACTCATCAAGAAACTCTGGCGTCACATTGATATCGCGAGTTTCGACTACTTCACCGTCAGAGTCAGAGGTATTAGTACGCTCACCAAGTTTAGCGATAACACGATAGCGTTTGTCTGAATCTAATAGGAATTGAGAAAACTTTGTTGCTTCGCCCAAGCAAATTGGCAGCATGCCCGTTGCCAGTGGATCAAGTGCACCAGTGTGACCAGCTTTCTCAGCAAAGTAGATACGCTTTACTTTTTGCAAAGCGTCATTCGATGAGATACCGGTTGGTTTATCTAGAAGGATAACGCCGTTGACTGGACGTCCCTTGCGACGTCTAGCCATTACTGCTCTTCTCCCTCAGCGCCGTTTTCTGCACCACGACCGGCTTCAGTTTGCTTACGCTTGTCTTCGTTCACAACTTCGCTTACTAGGTTAGACATACGCATACCTTCGACAAGCGTGTTGTCATAGTGGAAGCGTACTTCCGGTGTTAGGCGTAGGCGAATGCGTTTACCTAGCATCATGCGAATGTGAGCTTCGTGTTCACGAAGCGCTGCTAGGCTCGACTCTGGAGTCTGCTCACCCACACATAGGAAAGTAACGAATACTTTGGCATAAGCAAGGTCACGCGAGACTTCTACGTCTGAAATCGTCACCATGCCTAGGCGCGAGTCACGAACTTCGCGTTGAAGAATAAGAGCAAGCTCTTTTTGTAGTTGCTGCGCAACACGTTGTGTGCGGCTAAATTCTTTTGACATTTTTTTTCTCACTATAATACCCAAATGACCTCAAAATGCAGGATTCAGAGTGCCTAAATAAACTTATATCAAGGAAAGTATCTGAAGAAATGGCGCACCCTTTCGAAGATATTTGGGTATTTAAAAATGGGGGGATGGTATTAACCAGCCCCCCATGGCGTATTCAACAACCATCAATACTCAAGTAAAAAGCTGAGTAGCGATTTTGTCAATTAGTCTAGAGTACGTTTGATTTCAACGATTTCGAATACTTCGATTTGGTCGCCTACGCGAACATCGTTGTAGTTCTTAACGCCGATACCACATTCGTAACCGTTCTTAACTTCTTGAACGTCATCTTTGAAGCGGCGTAGAGACTCTAGCTCACCTTCGTAGATTACAACGTTATCACGCAGTACGCGGATTGGGTTGTTACGTTTGATAGTACCTTCTGTCACCATACAACCAGCGATTGCGCCAAGTTTTGGAGACTTAAATACGTCACGTACTTCTGCAAGGCCGATGATTTCTTGCTTGAACTCAGGAGCAAGCATACCGCCCATTGCTTGTTTCACTTCATCAATCAATTGGTAAATGATTGAGTAGTAACGAAGGTCTAGGTTTTCTGTTTCAACTGCACGACGAGCAGATGCGTCAGCACGTACGTTGAAGCCTAGGATGATAGCGTTAGATGCTGCTGCAAGTACCGCATCAGTCTCTGTAATACCACCAACACCAGAACCTACGATGTTTACTTTCACTTCGTCAGTAGACAGTTTCACTAGCGAGTCAGCGATAGCTTCTACAGAACCTTGTACGTCAGCTTTTAGTACTACGTTCAGCTCAGCAACGTCACCAGCAGTCATGTTAGAGAACATGTTTTCTAGTTTCGCTTTTTGCTGGCGAGCAAGTTTCACATCACGGAATTTACCTTGACGGTAGTTCGCTACCTCACGAGCTTTACGCTCATCACGTACTACAGTCGCTTCGTCACCTGATGAAGGTACGCCAGACAGACCTAGGATTTCCACAGGAATAGACGGACCCGCTTCTGTGACTTCTTTACCTAGTTCATCACGCATTGCACGTACACGGCCGTATTCTTGACCACATAGTACGATATCGCCTTTGCGTAGAGTACCTGATTGAACAAGTACAGTAGCAACTGGACCACGGCCTTTATCTAGGAATGACTCAACAACCACACCCGATGCCATGCCATCAGCAACAGCAGTTAGTTCTAGTACTTCAGATTGAAGCAGGATCGCTTCTAGAAGACCGTCAATGTTAGTACCTTGTTTCGCAGAGATGTGAACGAACATGTTCTCACCGCCCCACTCTTCAGGGATAACATCGTACTGTGCCAGTTCGTTCTTAACGTTATCTGGGTTCGCATCTTCTTTATCGATCTTGTTCACAGCAACGATTAGAGGTACGCCTGCCGCTTTCGCGTGCTGGATAGCTTCAACCGTTTGTGGCATTACGCCATCGTCCGCTGCAACAACAAGAACAACGATATCTGTCGCTTGAGCACCACGAGCACGCATTGCAGTAAACGCTGCGTGTCCCGGAGTATCAAGGAAAGTGATCATACCGTTTTCAGTTTCAACGTGGTATGCACCGATGTGCTGGGTAATACCACCCGCTTCGCCAGAAGCAACGTGTGTACGACGAATGTAGTCCAGTGTTGACGTCTTACCGTGGTCAACGTGACCCATGATAGTAACAACTGGAGCACGAGATACAGCTTCAGATGTCGCGTCACGATCAGACAGTACAGCTTCTTCCAGTTCATTCTCTTTACGAAGAATAACTTTGTGACCCATTTCTTCAGCAACAAGTTGAGCTGTTTCTTGGTCGATCACTTGGTTGATGGTCGCCATTGCACCCATCTTCATCATCACTTTGATGACTTCTGTGCCTTTAACTGACATCTTCTGAGCTAACTCAGAAACCACGATCGTCTCACCAATAACAACATCTTGCTTAGCAACTGTCGCTGTTTTATCGAAACCGTGCTGCATAGACGTTGGTTTAGCCAACTTGCCTTTTTTACCACGTTGGTTACGGCTACTACGGCTGCTGCTACGTGAATCGTCACGCTCTTGAGCAGATTTCTTCTTACGACGACGAGGTGCTTTTTCTTCGCTGCGATCTTGAGCATCTTCTGCTTCACGAGCATAAGAAGACGTCGTTGTATGGTAGTCAGCTTTCTCGCTGTCTTTTGACTTCTTCTCTTCCTCAGACCAACGAGCTTCGTTTTCTTCAGCCAGTTTACGAGCTTCTTCTGCTAGACGAGCCGCCTCAGCTTCTGCCTTGCGTTGCGCCTCTTCTTCTTGACGGCGCTTCAGCTCGTCCGCTTCTTTCTTCGCTTCAGCATTCTTTGCGTTCATTTGTTTCTTAGCCTTTTCCGCTTCGTCGCGCTTTTCTGCTGTTGATTCTGCTTGGCGTTTTTCATCCGCGTCACGTTTTGCTTTTTCCTCAGCTAAACGTTTTTCTTCGGCTTCTCGCTTTGCTTTCTCTTCAGCTTCGCGCTGTGCTTTTTCTGCAGCTTCACGTTTGGCTAGCTCTTCGGCTTCACGTTGTGCACGCTCTTCCGCCTCACGATTTGCTGCTTCCTCAGCTTCACGTTTTGCTTGCTCGTCGATCGCACTGCGTTTTACATAAGTGCGCTTCTTACGCACTTCTACCTGTACATCTTTGCTTTTACCGCCACCTGCAGAAACAGATAACGTGCTACGAGTCTTACGTTGTAGTGTAAGACGAGTAGGCTCAGCATCACCCGATGTATCACCATGTTCTTTTTTCAGGTGAGTAAGAAGCGTTTGCTTCTCTTCATCATTCACCTGATCGCTCTCTGATTTATTAAGACCAGCATCAGCAAGTTGTTCAATTAGGCGATCCACTGGCGTACCAATTTCTTCGCTAAGTGCTTTAACCGTAAGTTTTGTCATGCAACTACCTCCTTGCTGATTATTATTCTTCGTTGCCGAACCAACAGATGTTACGTGCAGCCATGATTAGCTCGCCTGCGCGCTCTTCTGTTAGCCCTTCAATACCCTCTAACTCGTCTACACCTTGGTCTGCAAGATCTTCAAGCGTAGCTACACCTTTGGCAGCTAGTTTAAATGCCATTTCACGCTCTAGACCCTCTAGTGCGAGTAGGTCTTCTGCTGGTTCAACACCTTCAAATGACTCTTCTTGAGCAAGCGCAAGTGTAGTAAGGGCATCTTTTGCACGGCTACGAAGCTCTTCTACAAGCTCTTCGTTTAAGCCGTCGATTTCTAGAAGTTCGTTCACTGGCACGTATGCCACTTCTTCTAGAGTTGAGAAGCCTTCTTCAACCAGCATTTCTGCAAAGTCTTGCTCGATGTCGAGGTGCTTCATAAAGTTTTCGATAGAAGCAATTGCTTCTTCTTGGTGTTTCTTCTGTAGGTCTGCAACTGTCATTACGTTCAGTTCCCAACCAGTAAGTTGAGACGCCAGACGTACGTTTTGACCGCTACGACCGATAGCTTGTGCTAGGTTATCCGCTTCAACCGCGATGTCCATAGAATGCGCGTCTTCATCAACGATGATAGAAGCAACATCTGCTGGAGCCATTGCATTGATAACAAACTGTGCTGGGTTATCGTCCCAAAGTACGATATCAATACGCTCACCGCCAAGTTCACCAGATACCGCTTGAACACGTGCGCCACGCATACCAACACACGCACCTACAGGATCGATACGACGGTCGTTAGTTTTCACTGCGATCTTAGCACGTGAACCAGGATCGCGAGCAGCGCCCTTAAGTTCAATTAGCTCTTCGGCAATTTCTGGCACTTCAACACGGAATAGTTCTGCCAACATTTCAGGCTTAGAGCGAGTAATGAATAGCTGGAAGCCGCGAGCTTCTGGAGCCACTTTGTACAGAAGGCCACGTACACGGTCACCTGGACGGAAGTTTTCACGAGGCAGTTGGTCATCACGTAGAATAACCGCTTCAGCATTGTTACCAAGGTCTAGAATAATGGTGTCACGGTTAACTTTCTTAACCACACCAGTCACTAGGTCGCCTTCATTATCAATGAACTGTTCAACGATTTGTGCACGCTCAGCTTCACGTACTTTCTGTACGATAACTTGTTTCGCTGTTTGAGTCGTAATACGGTCAAATGTGACAGAATCGATTTCTTCTTCTACGAAGTCACCAACTTGAATAGATTCATCATCGAATTGTGCAGCTTCAATTGAGATCTCTTTTGTTGGGAACTCAACTTCCTCTACTGCCATCCAACGACGGAATGTTTCAAATTCGCCTGTTTTACGGTCGATTGCTACACGTACATCAATTTCGATTTCGTGCTTCTTTTTTGTTGATGTCGCAAGCGCGATTTCTAGCGCTTCAAAAATACGCTCACGAGGAACAGCTTTCTCGTTAGAAACTGCTTCTACTACCGCTAAAATTTCTTTACTCATTTATCTAGCCTCTAAGCTTTTATTATTAGGGACCTAAAATTTAGGGATCAGGTTAGCTTTAGAAATGTTACTTAGTGCCATTTCTTCTTCGTTGCCGTCAACAATGATTGTGACAGTCTCGCCTTCAATAGAATGGATTATCCCTTTCCACTTACGACGGTTACCTACAGCCATTTTCAGAACGATGCTGACCTCGTGACCAATAAATTGTTCGTAGTGTGCTGCTTTGAAAAGTGGTCTTTCTAAGCCTGGTGAAGACACCTCTAGGTTATAAGCCACCGTAATTGGATCTTCAACATCCATTACTGCACTTACTTGATGACTTACTTCTGCGCAAGCATCAACAGTAATACCATTTTCATGGTCGATATAGATACGAAGGGTAGAATGCTCACCAGCACGGATGAACTCTAAACCAACAAGCTCGTAGCCAAGTGCCTCTACAGGCGCTTCGAGCAATTCTGTAAGTTGTCTTTCTAAACCAGTCATTGAACCACTCCAGAAACAAAAAAAGGGCATATAGCCCAATTTAAATTCCAAGCATTTATCTGAGCGTTTTCAAAAAGCTCAAATAACAAAAAACCCCGATAGTCGGGGTTATTTGTTGCTGGACCCTGATCACTAAGAAAAAATAACACTCTAAAATACTAGTTAGTGTTTTCTTAGTGTGCAGTGATTTTTTCACACTGCTAAACTTGTAATCCATCAACACTTAGAAAGTATTGGTTGCGGGGGCCGGATTTGAACCGACGACCTTCGGGTTATGAGCCCGACGAGCTACCAAGCTGCTCCACCCCGCGTCCGACTTGCTGAGCATTATACGCTCACCAAACTGTATTACAAGTTTATAAATAATGGTGCCGAGAGAGGGACTCGAACCCTCACACCAAAGGCACTAGCACCTCATGCTAGCGTGTCTACCAATTTCACCATCTCGGCAACTAAGTTAATCGTCTATAAAAAAGCGACCAACTTATTGAGGGATTTCATCACTGCTTTTAGCAGGAACATCACTCGCTGCATCAACTTGCTGTTCAACAGCTTGACCTTTAGAAGGGTCAATCCATTGAGACTCATCTTTATGAGTGTACATGTTGCCAAGTACTAAGCTGATAACAAAAAATACGATTGCAAAAATTGCAGTCATTCGGGTTAGGAAATTCCCTGAGCCACTAGCACCAAACACAGTGTTTGACGCGCCAGCACCGAATGAGGCTCCCATATCTGCGCCTTTACCTTGTTGAATTAACACTAGGCCAATAACACCAAGCGCAGCCAACAGGTAAATCACAAGTAGAACTTGAATCATTTGTCCACCTATGTTCCAAATTGTTGAGCCAGCGCCGCTTTCATTGCTACATGCATTGAAAACCTGGCTATGGCCTCCTAAGAGAAGGCGGTGGCAATACTAGCGAATGCCGCACTGACTGACAAGAGAAAAATGACAAAAATCTTTCGCCAAGCCACTAACCGCTCAAAAAAAAGGCGAAAAGCTCAATCGTTATAAAGAATAATCGGTTAATCATATAAAAAACAAACAAGAACCAAAAGCAGTTTTTGGTTCTTGTTGACGGGTATGCCCCATTAAGATTAACAGTTTTGTTTTACAATATCGGCAATGTGCTGCGCGGAGTCATTAACCAAGGTTTCATCCTCGCCTTCAACCATCACTCGAAGTAGCGGTTCAGTCCCTGATTTACGCAGTAATACTCGACCTTTATCGCCAAGATCTGCTTCAACTTTCTGCACCGCAGCAATGACAGCATCTGCTTCCAGTGGGTTTGCATCGCCACTAAAACGGACATTGATCAAAACTTGCGGATAAAGTGTCATACCACTTGCTAACTCATTAAGCGACATTTTGGCAGCTATAATAGAAGCTAGAACTTGTAATGCAGCTACAATCGCATCACCAGTGGTGACTTTATCAAGTAGAATAACGTGCCCTGAGTTTTCAGCTCCAATACGCCACCCTTTCTCTAACAGTTGCTCCATCACATAACGGTCACCGACTGCTGCACGAACGAATGGAATTCCAAGCTGCTTGAGGCCGTTTTCCATCCCTAAGTTCGTCATCAGCGTTCCAACAACGCCACCTTTTAACTCACCACGGCGTAGTGCATCACGAGCAATGATATAAGCGATTTGGTCACCATCGACTTTATTACCCAGGTGGTCGACCATAATAATTCGGTCACCATCACCATCAAACGCTAAACCAATATCAGCTTGTTCAGCTACCACTCGGGCTTGTAGGGCTCGAACATCCGTTGCACCAACTTCGTGGTTGATGTTCGTCCCATCTGGCTCAACACCCATTGAGATGATATCAGCCCCTAATTCGGCAAACACAGAAGGTGCAATTTTGTACGTCGCACCATGAGCGCAATCAAGTACAACCTTTAATCCAGCTAGACTCAGATCATGTGGGAAAGTACTTTTACAAAACTCAATGTAACGGCCCGCTGCATCATTCAGGCGACTTGCTTTACCTAGCTCAGATGACTCAACACACTCGATCTCTTTATCGAGTTCCTCTTCAATAGCCAGCTCGATCGCATCAGGCAGTTTGGTTCCTTCCGACGAGAAAAACTTAATGCCATTGTCGTAATAAGGGTTGTGTGATGCTGAAATGACAATGCCCGCTTCGGCACGAAATGTTTGTGTTAGATAGGCAACCGCGGGGGTTGGCAATGGTCCGGTAAAGATCGCCTTTAAACCTGCAGCAGAAAGCCCTGCTTCCAAAGCCGATTCCAACATGTAGCCAGAGATACGCGTATCTTTACCAATAATCACTTTTTTTGTGCCTTGTTTCGCTAAAACACGGCCGGCTGCCCAGCCTAGCTTGAGCACAAAATCAGGTGTAATCGGGTATTGACCGACCTTTCCACGTACACCATCTGTACCAAAGTAACGTCGTTGTGACATAGTATTTCCCTAGTTTTATTGTTATATATTTGCTTGCATCATCTGGACTATCTTCATCGCTTCAATGGTTTCTTTCACATCATGAACTCGAATAATTTGTGCACCTTTTGCCGCAGCCAACGTTGCACAAGCCAAGCTTGCCGCTAAACAATCTGCAGGTGCTTTATCAAGCAATTTAAATATCATCGACTTCCTAGACATCCCTGCCAATATTGGTAACCCAAACTGATGGAACTTTTCAAGGTGAGCCAGTAGGTGATAATTATGCTCTAGGGTTTTACCAAAACCAAACCCTGGATCAAGAATCAGTTGTTCTTTAGCAATCCCAACCTCTCCACAGGCTTTGATGCGCTGTTCGAGAAACGCTGCTACATCAGCAATCACATCATCATATAATGGGCTTGCTTGCATGGTTCTTGGCTGTCCCTGCATGTGCATTAAGCAAATGGGCACGCCAGCTTTGGCAGCAACCGCTAAAGCCCCTGGCTCTTGAAGCGCTCTTACGTCGTTAATGAGGTCAGCGCCGGCCTCGACCGCCTTTTGCATCACTTCTGCTTTGCTAGTATCGATAGAAATCCAAACATCATGACGCTCTCTTATCGCTTGAATTACCGGGATAACGCGTGACAGTTCTTCCTTTAACGTGACATCTGGAGCACCTGGGCGAGTTGACTCCCCTCCAATATCAATAATCGAGACACCGGCCTGAATCATTGCTTCCACTTGTGTGAGCGCCGTATCAACAGAATTGAATTTACCACCATCAGAGAATGAATCAGGAGTGACGTTGACGATGCCCATAACATGAGGGCGATCCAAAACAAGGGATTTGTTGTTTGCTTTTAAAATCATGGTTGTCATAAACAAGAAAAACCCCGAGCAAAACTCGGGGCTTAATTATTAATGCTTACTCTGAATCTTTTTTCGTGGATTCAGACTCTACTTTTTCAGCTTTCGTTTCTGAGTCAGTAACAGGGGCAGACTCTTCAACTCTTGGCTTTGCTTGCTGCGGCTTCGCTTCCGCTTTTGGCTCAGGCGTGTTTTCTTGTTGAGGCTTAACTTGATCAGCCCAACCAGCTGGTTCACGAATCGTATCTTTACGCTCCATCAAGTCGTCAATTTGACCTGCATCGATGGTTTCGTATTTGACCAGTGCATCTTTCATCGAGTGCATGATATCCATGTTCTCTTCTAGAATTTTTCTCGCACGGTCATAGTTACGGTCGATGATTAGACGAACTTCTTCATCGATCAACTTCGCAGTCTCACCAGACACGTGTTTCGTTTGTGTCACACTGCGACCTAAGAACACCTCACCTTCATCCTCTGCGTATAACAGTGGACCAAGTTTCTCTGAGAAGCCCCATTGCGTCACCATCTTACGTGCGATATCTGTTGCACGTTCGATATCGTTTGATGCTCCCGTTGAAACCTTGTCTTTGCCGTAGATAAGTTCTTCTGCAAGACGACCACCATATAGACTGGAGATCATCGACTCTAAGTGTTGACGAGACATACTTACACGATCTTGCTCTGGTAAGTACATTGTCACACCCAGCGCACGACCACGTGGGATAATGGAAACCTTGTACACAGGGTCGTGCTCAGGAACCAAGCGACCAACGATTGCGTGACCCGCTTCGTGGTACGCTGTCGACTCTTTGGTTTCTTCCGAAAGCACCATAGAGCGGCGCTCTGCACCCATCATGATCTTATCTTTCGCTAATTCGAACTCGACCATAGAGACATTGCGCTTGTTACCGCGTGCCGCAAATAGTGCCGCTTCGTTAACTAGGTTTGCAAGGTCTGCACCAGAGAAGCCCGGAGTACCACGTGCAATCAAAGATGGCTCGACGTCTGAGGCTAGAGGTACTTTGCGCATATGAACTTTAAGAATCTGCTCACGACCACGCACATCCGGTAGACCAACCACGACCTGGCGGTCAAAACGGCCTGGACGAAGTAGCGCAGGGTCAAGAACGTCAGGACGGTTAGTAGCAGCGATAACAATAATACCTTCGTTACCTTCGAAACCATCCATTTCTACCAGCATTTGGTTTAGTGTTTGCTCACGCTCATCGTGACCACCACCTACACCAGCGCCACGCTGACGACCTACCGCATCGATCTCGTCGATAAAGATGATACAAGGCGCCGCTTTCTTCGCCTGCTCGAACATGTCACGCACACGAGATGCACCAACACCAACGAACATTTCAACGAAGTCAGAACCTGAAATCGTGAAGAACGGCACTTTTGCTTCACCAGCGATAGCTTTCGCAAGCAATGTCTTACCAGTACCTGGAGGACCAACCATCAAAACACCCGTTGGGATCTTACCGCCCAATTTCTGGAATCGGCTTGGATCACGTAGGTAGTCGACGAGTTCTTTAACGTCTTCTTTTGCCTCATCACAACCTGCAACATCGGCAAACGTAGTTTTGATTTGCTCTTCACTCATCATACGAGCTTTACTTTTACCAAACGACATGGCGCCTTTACCGCCGCCGCCTTGCATTTGACGCATGAAGAAAATCCAAACACCAATAAGAAGAATCATTGGGAACCAAGAGATAAAGATAGTGCCTAGTAGGCTTTGTTCTTCTGGTGGTGTCCCTGAAACTTTTACGTTTTGGTTAATTAGGTCATCAAGTAGCTTTTGATCATAAACTGGCATGTAAGTCACAAAGCGACTGCCACCGCCACGGCGAGTAAAGGTTATCTCGCTGTCTTTAAATTGAGCTTCTTGAATCTGGCCATTGCCAACTTCCTGTACGAACGTGGTGTAATCTACCGCTCGGCCATTGCTTTCGCCTGGTCCAAAGCTTTGGAATACCGACATCAACACAACGGCGATGACTAACCACAAAATTAAATTCTTTGCCATGTCACTCAAGGTGTCAGCCTCTCGATAACTAATTGTAATTAAAGGTAGGGTACTACAGTTTTTAGGCTGTAGCTACATTGTTAATTTTGTCTTTGTAAACTAATGTTCAGCCTTTGAAACCATTAGCCACAATAAACACCTCACGAGAGCGAGCTCTAGATGAGTCTGGTTTGCGAATCTTCACCACTTTGAAGGCTTCGCGCACCTGTTTGACGTACTCATCAAATCCTTCACCTTGGAACACTTTCACTACGAAACTGCCGCCAGGCGCTAAAGTTTGATGACACATATCTAATGCTAGTTCAACAAGATACATTGCTCTAGGCTGATCGACAGATAAGTTACCTGCCATGTTAGGAGCCATATCAGACATTACTACGTCGACCATATCCGGTTGGATTCTTTCGAGTAGTGCATTTAGAACCGCTTCTTCTCGAAAATCACCTTGAAGGAAGCTTACACCGGATATTGGATCCATCGGTAATAAATCGCAAGCAATTACCTGCCCTTCATCACCAACGACCTTTGCAGCGTATTGAGACCAACCACCAGGAGCAGCGCCTAGGTCAACCACTGTCATCCCAGGTTTCAGTAACTTATCTTTATTTTGAATCTCTTCAATCTTAAAGATAGCACGAGAGCGGTAACCTTTTCTTCTGGCTTCATTCGCATATTTATCATCAAAATGCTCTTTCAGCCAACGACCTGAACTGGCCGAATGTTTTTGCTTACTCATTCAAATTCCACTTCAATAAGGGCATGCCCTCAGAATAAAGTATAGTCTTCGTCATTAGATGGCGTTAAAATACGATTTTTCAACCCTAATAGTAAATAAATTTGGCCGCGTTATGAACCTAAGCACCAAACAAAAGCAGCACCTAAAAGGCCTAGCACACGCACTTAAACCTGTCGTGCTTCTAGGCGCAAATGGACTAACAGAGGCTGTTCTAGCGGAAGTAGAAATCGCTCTTGACCACCACGAACTGATTAAAGTGAAAGTGGCATCAGAGGACCGTGAAACTAAGCTATTGATTATCGACGCGATTGTGCGTGAAACCAAAGCTGAAAAAGTTCAGGTTATCGGTAAGACTCTAGTTCTTTACCGTCAGTCAGAGCAAAAGAAAATCGAACTACCACGCAAGTAATTTGCTCACTGTTTGATTTTTTAGAAACATTTTGTTTCAAAGTGGAAAAGGTCGCAATAGCGGCCTTTTCATTTTTCTTACAGTCGACTCTCTATTGCCCGTACAAAAAAGCCGCCAATGGCGACTTTTGTAAATAACACGCATTAAAGATAAGCAACTTTATCGATTTCAAAATCTTTTTGGCCACCAGGGGTAACAATTGTTACTTCATCGCCTTCCATTTTGCCAATCAATCCACGAGCGATTGGAGAACTTACCGAAATACGACCAGACTTAATGTCCGCTTCATCATCACCTACGATTTGGTACGTTTGCTCTGCGTCCGTGTTAATATCGATCAGTGTCACGGTTGAACCAAAAATGATCTTGCCAGAGTTATCTAACTTAGTCACATCGATCACTTGAGCAACAGACAGTTTATACTCAATGTCACGAATTTGAGCTTCACAAATCCCCTGCTCTTCGCGAGCTGCATGATATTCTGCATTTTCTTTCAAGTCACCAAGCTCACGAGCTTCCGCAATAGCCTCAGAAATTTGTGGGCGTAGCTTAAGTAGACGATCTAACTCTTCACGTAGCTGTTTTTCGCCACGTACAGTCATTGGAACCTTTTCCATTTTAACAACCTCTTTTCCAAAGCATGCTTTGGACAATAAAACCCTACTCAAGCAAGCCTGAGTACAATTTAAAAAATAACTGGATTAAGCCTAGTGTAATCAAACTGGGTGTACAAATCACTGAAATTCACACGTTCTTTCATTTAATCCAGAAAGCAATCCATCACTCTAAAACTCGCTAGGATGGTGATTGTCCGTGTGTTCCGACGTGAACACTGGCTCTATTCTGCCTTAAGTTCGAGAGCTTACAGGTCAGCAAGACAATATAGCTTAGGTTTCTTGGCAGACGCAAGGTCAACTCGACGAAGTTGAGACTTATATTGTCCACAAATCTTTATGGATTCCCAACGCCAACTTTAATAAAAAACTCATCACTTTATTTGATAATTTATCACTTTATCTCGACTTAATAGGTTGTTAGCCTACATTAAAAATAAGCTCACCTAAATGAACAGATTTATGAACTTTAAATGCTGGCTTGCCACTGTAATGATGCTGCCTTTGTCCTCTTTTGCTGCGAGCCTTGAAGCCACACAGTACTTACCTGACGGAAGCCGCAGTGCGCTACTTTTAGCGCCGTTAAGCTCACCATCTGAAAGTCTGGTCTCTCAGCATGTAGATCAGTTTTTCCCTCCTGCCAGCACACTTAAAGTGGTCACTGCGCTTGCTGCAAAACTCCTATTACCTAATGATTTTCGTTTTGAAACAGTATTATCGCATTCTAAAAACACCCTAATTATCCGCTATACAGGCGATCCTACGTTTAGTCGTGAATCCCTAACCACGATGTTAAAAGAAGCGAAAGCCAGCGTCGGCAACAACATCGATACCATCTGGCTTGATGATAGTGCGTTTACCGGATACCAAAGGGCTGTCGGATGGCCATGGGATATTTTGGGTGTTTGCTATAGCGCCCCGTCTTCCGCTATTACTCTAGATGGTAACTGTGTCCAAGGTGCACTCTATACCAATAAAGATGGTACGACTCGAGTCAATGTTCCGGCTCATCAACCCATTACTGTTTCAACCTCTGCCACTAGTGTTTCTAAACAAAACCAAGAACAAGCTCATTGTGATCTAGAACTGCAGTTTGATAGCAATAACCACTACTCTATTGACGGTTGTGTGGTGAATAGAAGCGCGCCTTTACCACTCAAGTTTGCCGTTGCTTCACCCGAGCTGTTTACCTCAGAGGTAATAAAATCAGAGCTGAATCGTTTAGGGATGAGTCTTAAGGGTGAGATAAAGGTAGGCAACCCTCAACTCGATAATGAGCGACCATTGTTCATTCAACGCTCAAAGCCACTACAAGAATTGTTGGCAGTAATGCTTCAGGACTCAAATAACCTTTACGCTGACAATATCACCAAAACGCTCGGTGCTCGCTATTATGGACAGGCAGGCTCCTTTAAAAACGGTACAGCGGCAATTAAAGAGATCTTAGCCACTAAAGCAGGTATCGATATTCAATCTGCCGTTCTAGAGGATGGTTCTGGGTTATCGCGCAATAATCGTTTGACGGCGGCTCAAATGCAGCAAATCCTGCGCTACATTTATAACAACGACAACACGTTAAAGCTTATCAAACTTATGCCAGTGTCCGGCAGTAATGGGACATTAAAGTATCGCTCTAGTATGAGAAAAACGCCGATTAAAGGTGCACTTATCGCGAAGAGTGGTTCATTATTTGGGACCTACAATATGATGGGATACGGCCTAAATGATAAGGGCAAGCCAGAAAGCTTATTTGTCCAATTTATCACCGACTATCACCCTCAAAAATCGAAAGCGAAAAAGCCAACCATTTCACCGTTAACGCAGTTTGAACAGAGTTACTACCGCCAAATAGTCGACTACAGCTACTCTTTGGGACGTTCCAAAAATAAAGCGCAGCCCTAGCTGCGCTTCATTTTCATCCGACATTCTCGGTATTAAGATAAACCTAAGAAATGGTTAACGACCGTAAAATAAATCCACATTCCCGATATATCAACAATCGATGCCAGTACAGGGCTTACTAGTACCGCAGGATCGAGTTTAAAGAATCGAGCAATGATTGGTAGTACGCCTCCGAGTGTGGTCGAGACAGTCACTTGGATAAACAATGCCACCGCAATGGCCATTGCAATCAAATGAATATCAAAACCACCAGCGGCACTGACGTCGCCAAAAACAAGAATGCGACCAATCATCACCAGTGCTACAGCCGCCGCCAGACATACAGCAACACGGCTTTCTTTCCAGAGCACTTCTAACCATTGCCTTTTGCGCAATTCTCCTGTCGCTAAGGCTCGAATGACTAGAGTGGCCGCCTGAGTGCCTGTATTACCACCCGCTGCTGCAATAACAGGCATATAGACTGCTAATAACACCAACTGACTCAGTGTATCCTCATACTGAGCGATGATAAGGCCTGAGACGATACCGAGTAGTGCCAACGTAATGATCCAACCTATACGTTGTTTTACATGGTCCAAAACGCCCGTCGTTAAATAACCGCCCGTTGTTTCTGCTTCCGAGTGAATCAGTCCCAACTGGTGGGCATAATGTCGAGCGCGCCTATCATGACCCTGCTGATCCAGTTGCTCAATTAAATATTGCACTTGCCCCAGTGCACAATGTTGTAGCACACCAACCGCCTCATCGATTGGCATCACTGTCAGTAGATTCAACTGCTGTGTTGTATCGTATTTTAAGAATGCTTGAGTTGCCGCATTGATTTCTTCTTCAGAAAACAGTGCTGCGTTGTCAATATAAGTGTTGTTCATTACCGTCATGGCGAATCTCCCGATTAGCGTTGGTAACGACCATCAAACGTCAAAACACTCGCCTTGCACAAAAATGCAGGCGTCTTAACGAATAGCAACAAGGAGAAAAATAACGATAAGTTATTAAAAGGAAAGGAATCCTACCTCGAAGGTAGGCACGAAGATCGCAATTACCGACGAGTTGTTACTTTTCTCCCTTGATACTAGGAGGATGGTCGGTATTGTTCATAGTTATCTCCGAAAAAGCTATCGATTCGATAGCGGCGCTAGGATACCAAAATTCATCAGTGAGTAAAGGTGATTATCTTGGTTGAAACGATTTTTTACCTTTCTTAATCTTTGCACAAGGATTTATAAATCATTAACAGCACCGCCAGCACTTAATAAAAAACGCCGCATCATATTGCGGCGTTCTAGATCTAATCAACTTGTTTTATTTGCAGTTCTCTTGGCACTTCAAAGAACATATTTTCTTCTCGACCTAACACTTCTTCAACATCACTGGCACCTAGTGCTTTAATTTTATCAATGATTTGATTTACAAGCTCTTCGGGTGCTGAAGCACCTGCGGTGACCCCAACTAAGCCTTTAGCTTCAAACCACGAGGCCTTAATTAAGTCCGGAGTATCCGTTAGGTAGGCTGGCGTGCCCAGTTTCTCTGCCAACTCTTTAAGGCGTGTTGAATTCGATGAGTTTGTGGAACCGACGACCACCATCACATCGACAGCTTGTGCGAGTTCACGAACGGCGTCTTGGCGATTTTGGGTTGCATAGCAGATATCATCTTTACGAGGACCTTGAATATCAGGAAACACCTCACGCAATTTATCAATAACATCTGCGGTTTCATCGACCGACAGCGTCGTTTGGCTCACATAGTGTAGATTGCTTGGGTCTTTTACCTCGAGCAATGGCACGTCTTCTGGTCGCTCGACCAGATACATACCACCGGTATCACTCGAATATTGTCCCATCGTGCCTTCTACCTCAGGGTGACCAGCGTGACCTATCAATACGACTTCCATATTTTTGCGACTCGCACGAGCCACTTCCATATGAACTTTTGTCACTAATGGGCACGTCGCGTCGAACACAGTCAAATAACGTCGTTTCGCCTCTTTGCGAACCGCTTGTGAAACACCATGAGCAGAAAATATCACAATGTTGTCATCTGGCACTTCACTGAGTTCTTCCACAAAGATCGCACCACGCTGTTTTAGCCCTTCGACCACGAATCGGTTGTGAACCACCTCATGACGAACATAAATCGGCGGTTGGTACATTTCTAACGCACGTTCCACGATACTGATTGCTCTGTCTACACCGGCGCAAAAGCCTCGTGGGTTTGCTAGTTTAATCTTCATTTCATTACTCATTGATGAACCGCTTCTACTTACTGTGCTTATTATTCTACTTCGAGAATTTCTACTTCGAATGTCACGTCTTGTCCAGCTAACGGGTGATTAAAATCTACCGTTACCGAATCTCCCACAATTTCGGTAATAATACCGGGAATTTCCATACCATCAGGGCCAGAAAAGGCCATTATTGTACCGACTTCCACTTCAGAGTCACCCACAAACTTTGCTCTATCCATATGATGAACATTGTCTGGATTTGGCAGACCAAAGGCGTCTTCCGCTTTAAGCTCAATCGCTTTGTTGTCGTTGACCGATAAGCCAATCAAACAACTTTCAAAGTTTTCACTTAAACTGCCATCACCAATGATAAATTTCGCAGGCTTACCCATGTTATGGGTGCTATCCGCGATCGAACCGTCTTTCAGTTTAATGGTGAAATGTAGAGTGACCGCACTATCTTGGGAAATTTTGCTCACGTTACTGCTTCCTTTGTTTACAAAGGGTCGTAAATGCCCTTTGCTATTTATCGTATCATTATCGCTATTGTTATATAAAAAAGCGCCGTGCATATCAACGCACAGCGCTTAGGGTTATTCTCATTTATTATTTGACATCTTTGCTGCGAAAGCTGTCGATAATAATCATGCCAGCCCCAATGCAGATCGCCATATCAGCGAGATTGAAGGCGGGCCAGTGGTATGTACCCCAATAAAAGTCCAGATAATCAACAACAAAACCATGGACGACACGATCAAACACGTTACCAACGGCTCCACCGATGATCATGGCATACGCAATGTTATTCCACTTTTCTTTGGCTGGAAGCTTACTCATCCAATAGGTAAGTAATCCGGTCACTATAAACGCGATACCAGTGAATAACCAACGCTGCCAGCCTGCCTGTTCGCTCAGAAAGCTAAATGCTGCACCATAGTTGTGAACATACAGTAGATTAAAAAATGGCAGGACTTCGATGCGATTTGCCCAGCCGTATCCCATATTGTCCATAACAACAAGCTTGATGCTAATGTCGGCAATAAAAATAACAATGGCTAACCAAAGCCAGCGCACGCCCGATTGCTTAAAGGTAATTGTTGCTTCGCTCATTCCAATCCTTAAATTGTCATGCTTAAACAAGCATAAGAAAAGTAGTAGCTAAAAGTAGCCCCAGTAAAAACTGGGGCTGTCATATTAGTTAAAAGTTCCGTTGGCTTACTGTTAATTAAGCAAACTTACGAACTTCACCTTCACCAGCGATGTTGGAAACACATCGACCACAAATCTTTTCATGACCTTCGATAGTGCCTACATCTGGAGTATGGTGCCAGCAACGGTCACACTTCTCGTTTTCCGTTGCTTTTACTTCAACAAACAAACCTTCAACTTCTGTCTGTTTCGCTGCATCAGTCTTCTCTGACAGTGGTTTAACCTTAGCGGCTGAAGTAAGAAGAACAAAGCGAAGCTCATCTTCTAGGTTGTTGATCGCTGCCGCCAATGCGTCGTCAGCGTATAGCGTCACTTCTGCTTGCAGCGCACCACCAATGATCTTCTCAGCACGAGCCGATTCAAGCTGCTTATTCACTGCGTTACGAACTGCTTGGATTTCATTCCAGAATTCATTACTCAGCGCTTCGCCTTCAGCCAAACCAAATAGGCCATCGAACCACTCACCTGCAAATACAAACTTGTCACGTTGACCCGGCATTTCATTCCAGATCTCATCGGCTGTGAACGACATAATTGGTGCCATCCAACGAACCAGTGCTTCTACGATGTAGTAAAGCGCGGTTTGACAGCTACGCTGAGCGTGGCCACCTAGTTTCGCTGTGTATTGACGGTCTTTGATCACGTCAAGATAGAAAGAGCCCATCTCGACGGAACAGAACTGCATTAAACGTTGGGTTACAGCGTGTGTATTGTACTCGCCGTAAGCCTTCACGATCTCTTCTTGTGCCGCTAACGCACGACCAACCGCCCAGCGGTCAAGTGCCACCATTTCTTCAGCAGGTACTAGGTCCGTTTCTGGGTTGAAGCCATTTAGGTTCGCTAGGAAGAAACGAGCCGTGTTACGAATACGACGATAAGCATCAGCAGAACGTTTCAGGATTTCATCAGAAACCGCTACTTCACCAGTGTAGTCTGTTGAAGCTACCCATAGACGAAGGATATCAGCGCCCAGCTTGTTGGTTACATCTTTAGGAGCAACAACGTTACCGATAGATTTCGACATCTTACGGCCGTGACCATCAACCACAAAGCCATGCGTCAGCACTTGCTTGTATGGTGCTTCGTCTTTCATCGCAATAGATGTAATTAGCGACGATTGGAACCAGCCGCGGTGTTGGTCAGAACCTTCCAGATAGAGGTCTGCACTATTGCCGTTATACTCTTCACGTGCATCGACAACAGAGTAGTGTGTTACACCAGAGTCGAACCATACGTCCAGTGTATCAAGCACCTTCTCGTAGCTGTCCGCTTCCTCACCGAGAAGCTCTGCAGAGTCAACATCCCACCAAGCTTGAATGCCTTTTTGCTCAACAAGTTGAGCCACTTTTTCAATAAGCTCTAGTGAGTTCGGATGAAGTTCAGCTGTTTCTTTGTGAACAAACAACGCAATTGGCACACCCCATGTACGCTGACGAGAGATACACCACTCAGGGCGACCTTCAATCATACCTTCAATACGGCTTTGACCCCACTCAGGCATCCACTCAACACCTTTAATTGATTCTAGTGCTTTCGCACGTAGGCCAGCTTGGTCCATCGATACGAACCACTGTGGTGTTGCACGGAAGATGATTGGCGTTTTATGACGCCAGCAGTGCGGATAGCTGTGCTCGTAAGCGTGGTGATGCAATAGCGCACCTTTTTCTTTAAGAACTTCTACCACAGCGTCGTTAGCTTTAAATACATGCTGACCAGCAAACAGCTCGGTGTCAGGCAGGTAGACTCCGTTAGAACCTACTGGGTTAGCGACTTCTAGACCGTATTTTTGACCAACGGCAAAGTCTTCTTGACCGTGACCTGGTGCCGTGTGCACCACACCAGTACCAGAATCAGTGGTTACGTGATCACCAAGGATCGCGGGTACCGTAAAGTCATAGAATGGATGGTTGAATTGAGATAATTCGAGATCCGCACCTTTCGCAAAACCAAGGTTATGGAAGTGCTCAATACCTGCACGGTCCATCACGTCTTTCGCCAGCTCAGAGGCAACGATAATACGTTCTGGGTTTTCACCTTCAATTTGAATGAGCACATATTCAAGGTCATCGCGTAAACAAACAGCACGGTTGGCAGGCAGAGTCCAAGGTGTGGTTGTCCAGATAACGATAGAAACATCACCTTGACCTTCGTGTCCTTCATTCAAGGCAAACTTAGAGATAAGCGCGCTTTCATCCGCAGCTTTAAAGCGAACGTCGATAGAAGGAGACACTTTATCTTTATATTCTACTTCCGCCTCAGCTAGTGCACTGCCACAGTCTGTACACCAATGAACAGGCTTGAAGCCTTTTAATAGATGACCTTTGTCAGCTATTTTGCCCAGAGCACGAATGATGTTCGCTTCTGTATCAAAGTCCATCGTGCGATAAGGCTTATCCCACTCACCAAGAATACCTAAACGTTTAAAGCTCTCTTTTTGACCTTCAACTTGGCCTTGTGCATAAGTGCGACACTTCTCGCGGAACTCAGCCGCCGTTACCTTCTGGCCTGGTTTGCCAACTTTCTTTTCTACCATTAATTCAATTGGTAGACCGTGGCAATCCCAACCAGGAATATAAGGGGCGTCAAAACCTGAAAGTGTTTTGGATTTAATAATAATGTCTTTAAGAATCTTATTTAGTGCGTGACCAATGTGAATGTCACCGTTCGCGTATGGAGGTCCATCGTGCAGCACGAAGGATTTTTTGCCTTTCTTAGCTTTACGGATCTCTCCGTAAAGATCTTCTTTATACCAACGCTCAAGCATCTCTGGCTCACGATTTGCCAAGTTGCCGCGCATAGGAAACCCTGTTTCAGGTAGGTTCAGGGTATCTTTATAGTCACTCATCGATTCTTAATTCCGTTGTATTGGGCGAAAGTTAGACATTATGTTAACGGTGGAATCTTCCGCTAACCCTTAAACTGACGTAGCCACACCCTAGCTACATCAGCATCCAATTCTATTTGCTGCTTAAGCAGCTCAAGTGACTCGAACTTTTTCTCATCACGAATTTTATGCAATAGCGCGACTTCGATTTGCTTACCGTAAAGGTCGCCTTCAAAGTCAAATATATGCACTTCTAGATCTGGGGTTGTCCCTGCTACTGTCGGCTTTTTGCCTACATTGGCAATACCGGGTAACGGTTGACTGTCCACCCCAAAGACCTGCACTGCGTATACACCACGCACAGGAGAAACATAACGTTTCAAAGAAATATTAGCGGTCGGAAAACCAAAATCACGCGCCAATTTCTGACCGTGAGCCACTCTTCCTGACAACGTATAGTGACGCCCTAACATTTCTGCGCTTTCATCAAGATGATCACTTGCCAGCGCCTGACGAATCGCCGTACTGCTCACACGCGTCTCTTCGACACAAAAGCTCGCGGTATTCACCACCTCAAAACCGAACTCTTCCCCGGCTTTTTTGAGCATCTCGAAGTTGCCTTCACGCCCTTTGCCAAAGCGAAAATCATCGCCAATAACAAGGAACTTAACACCCAATTTATTCACCAACAAGTCTTTGATAAAAGACTCTGGAGACATACTGGCAAAGCGGCGGTTAAAATTGACACACAACAAGCGATCCAAGTGCATCGCATCCAGCAACTCAAACTTATCTCGAAGACGAGTTAGTCTTGCTGGTGCCTTATCTTTGGCAAACAATTCCATCGGTTGTGGTTCAAAAGTCATTACCACTGCAGGTAAGCCTAAAAGCGAGGCCTTTTTCTTTACCTGTTCGAGTACACGTTGGTGCCCCAAATGCACACCATCAAAATTCCCGATGGTTAACACACAGCCATGGTGCTGATTTTTTAGGTTATGTATGCCTCGAATGAGTTCCATGAAACGACTAAACCACCTGCTTAATGAAATTATACTAGTGTGAAACCGACGGATTATAACCAATCATTGTTAATCTGTCGCTGCTTTTAGATCTCGAGGTCGCACACCCATTATCATCAAGCTGACTAGGTAACTTACCGCACCAATCAAAATCAAACCAACCAGCGTATACACTCGTTGTGTTAAGCCCCACGTTAACCATTGTTGCATATCTTGCAGTTGCCAACGTAGCACCAATACCATCACCACAGCAGCGACTGCGAGACGGGCAACAAACCCAATCGTTTGACGACTAATCTGATAGACGTTTTGCAGATGCAACCCACGATACAGCAACGCCATATTGATAAATGCTGACAACGCCGTCGCCATTGCTAGTCCAACATAGCCATAAAAATAAGCAAAGATAGCATTGAACACCATGTTCGATACCATGGCTACAATGCCATACTTCACTGGTGTTTTGGTATCCTGACGCGAGTAATAACCTGGAGCGAGAACTTTAATTAACATAAAGTTAAGCAATCCAGAAGCATAAGCTAACAGTGACAAAGACGCTTGATGAACATCATTCGGCGTAAACTCTCCACGCATAAACAGCACCATAAGCATCGGTTTTGCCAAGACCATCAGCCCCAACATGGCGGGCAATCCAAGCAAAATCACCATGCGAACGCCCCAATCCATCGTACTAGCAAATCCTTCGCTATGCGCATCTACGTGCTTACGAGATAATGCAGGAAGAATAACCGTCGCAATGGCAATGCCAAACAAGCCTAGCGGAAACTCTAAAAGTCTATCGGAATAATAAAGCCAACTGATCGAGCCTGTCGCTAGGAAACTGGCAATAAAGGTGTCGAAAAGCAGGTTAATTTGGCTCACTGACACCCCAAATAAGGCAGGGATCATCAAGGTTCTGATTTTCACGACCCCAGGATCGCGCCACCCCCACTTGGGCTTCACCAATACGCCCTCTTTAATAAGAAAAGGCAATTGAAACGCAAACTGGACGAAACCGCCTAAGAAGACGCCGATCGCTAAACCAATTTCCGGCTGAGCAAGGTTTGGAGAAATAAACCACGCACAGAGGATAATCATGACATTCAGAAAAACAGGAGTAAAAGAAGAAACAGCAAACTTACCTAAGGTATTGAGAATCGCCCCAGATAGCGCGACAAAAGTGATGAACCATAAATAAGGAAAGGTAATTTTAAGCATCAGACTGGCAAGCTCGAATTTTGACGCAGCGGGGCCATCATGCAGCCAATCTAAGAACCAGCCGAAACCAAATAACGCCGTGACCACACCCGACCCTAATACGCCCAATAAAGTCACTATTGTGACAATAACACCCAAGGTCCCTGATGCTTTAGCAATTAAGTCTCGAGTTTTGTCCTTATCACCGGAAGCATGGTATTCCGTCAGAACGGGAACAAAGGCTTGAGAAAAGGCGCCTTCAGCAAATAGACGGCGTAAAAAATTAGGAATTTTGTTCGCAAAGAAGAAAACATCTGCGCTCGCACCTGCCCCCATGAGGTTGGCAACTACAACATCTCGTGCTAGCCCAAGCACACGAGACACCAGCGTCATGGCACTAACAACCATGCCCGACTTAAGAAGGCGTTTACTCACAATAACCTCTGAATTACCTAGCCAATGCTTGCTATTTATCGGATTCAATAGCGTTTGTTATTGAAGAGAGGATTAGTATTAGCATTGGTCGAAAAATACTGTTAGAATCCCCGCCATCTTAACCGCGATAGCCCACAGATATCAAAATTTGTTTTGTATCGTCGGGTTTTTGCACAAATCATTTGACAATTAAGCGCAAATGAGGGATATTCCTCGCCCTTAAATTGTCACCGAACTAAGTTTTTGGGAGTTAGACCCTTGGCAAACAGTAAATCTGCTAAGAAGCGCGCTATCCAAGCTGAGAAACGTCGTCAGCACAACGCTAGCCGTCGCTCTATGATGCGCACTTACATGAAGAAAACAATCGCAGCTATCGCAGCTGGCGATAAAGAAGCAGCAACTTCAGCATTTGCAGAAGTTACTCCAATCCTTGACCGCATGGCGACTAAAGGCCTTATTCATAAGAATAAAGCAGCTCGTCACAAGGCACGCTTCTCTGCTGCAATCAAAGCTCTATAATTTAGACTTTGTATTGTGTTAAAAAAACCGGCTGATGCCGGTTTTTTTATATCTATAAATCACGTTAGTCTGAACTGCAATAAAAGCCATGCAATAGTTCAATCAGTTGACGAACCTCTTTACTACTCAATTTGTAGTAGACCGTTTGCGCTTCTTTTCTCGTGGACACTAAACCATCTCGACGTAGCCAAGCTAAATGCTGTGATAGCGCCGATTGGCTAAGTTCTAACCGAGCACACAATTCTCCTACTGATAATTCTGTATTGTGCAACATGCATAGAATTTGTAGACGTCTCTCATTAGCCATTGCCTTAAGGAGAACTACCGCTTGTGACGCGTTTTTTTCCATCTCCTGCAAGTTCATATTTTACCTCTATGTATCATCCATTCTTATTTACTTCGTTACCACTTAGATACCAACCATCTTTCAAGTAATAAATCCGTAAATCTCATCACATTTTACATGGATAAAAATATTGTTAGTAGCGCTTTGTTTAAAATAGTGTATTTCTCTTTACCAATTTGTTACCTCAGCCTGTCTCAAAAAGCGAGAAGATCGGTGAAATCGGCTTCACAAACACTCTTCACTGCTGGGTGCTGAATCATTCTTTCTGCAAATATGACGTAGTATTCTTCTTTAAGATCTTCAATATCACCAATCAATTGAAGGTTACGCTTATCTCTCATTTCGGACATGTAGATACTCGGTGCGAGAAATATCACGTCTTCTTTATACATAGAAAATGCTTTCATCAGAGCGACATCATCGAATTCACCGAGAATATTCGGTTGAATGCCTTGCTGATCAAACCATTGTAGGACTTTACGTCCCATGGAAGTGCGACTGCCTGGTATAAGCAAACGTCTTTGTTCGAGAATCTCTGGAAAACTCACATTATCGATATGGCCTGAGGTGAAGAAACTCATGCGACTTTCTCCAAGCTTCTTACTAAATAAACCCGGGCTCTGACTTGAATCTACAGGGCAGTCCGATAAGATCATGTCGAGCTTGTGCTGAGCTAATTGCTCTAACAACATCTCATGGGTCGATTCAAAACAGCGTAAATGAATACTGTTATCGGCAGGAATAGTCGTCATCAATATTTTACTCACTAGGCGCTTAGAAAGTGCATCAGCCACCCCCACATCAAACAAAACATTGGAACGCTGACTGTAATTCACTATATCCAACATTTCATAACTCAAGCCAAACATGCGATCGGCATATTTATACACCAGTTGACCTAACTCTGTTGGCTCAACACTACGCCCATTACGCTTTGTGAGTTTGCCATCCATCCTCTCTTCGAGAGCTTTAATCTGACCAGTCACGGTTTGAGGTGTCAAAAACAACGCATCTGCAGCTTTTGTTACCGAGCCTTGCTTGCAGACCATCCAGAAGTAATAGAGGTGATTGTAGTTAAGGTGTGACATACGATAGCGCCTAAAATGAGTGAGTTTCATTTATAGCAAAATCTCTCCAAGGCGACAATATTCGGTAAAATTTACGATACAAATAAAATTCAACGAAATTTCCGAATAAACAACTGTCACAATGAAGGCTTATTTGTCATATAAGCATCATAAAAATGCCCATAAATCGAATTTTTCCATCGACGAGAGTAAATTAATCTCTTTTTCTCACCAATAATTTTAATCATAAAAATCAATATATTAGATAAATTAAGATATAGATGGTGCACAAAAATCAAGCAAACATCGCAGTTAATTAACATAGAAACAGAAACGTCATATTTCTGTAATATTTGAGATCTAATATCGCGTCAGATTCAACAACAGGCCACTTTACGAATTACACAGGCCAAATGGAGAAAACTATGATGAACCAAGCAACTACAGCTGCGACTCCAATGTCGAATACGACGCGTTGGTTACGCTGGGCTAACTTGGCCTTCATGCTTTATTTATTACTACTTGCCGTTTCTATGGTGGGTAGTGGCTTTAAAATGGCGACAGGTGAACAAGCCAAAGTTCTATTTGAATTTGCTTCACACCCTGTGGCTGGCTTAATGATCGGTTTGGTAGCGACGGCACTGATTCAATCATCAAGTACTGTTACTTCTATCATCGTTGGCTTGGTTGCGGGTGGATTACCTGTCACGACGGCTATCCCTATGATCATGGGTGCAAACATTGGTACTACGGTTACCAATACACTAGTAAGTTTAGGTCACGTTCGTTGCAACACTGAGTTTAAGCGTGCGTTTGCTAGCGCGACGATCCATGACTTCTTTAACCTACTAGCCGTTGCTATCTTCCTTCCTTTGGAAATGATGTTTGGCATTCTAGACAAAATCTCTAGCTGGCTTGTTTCACCAATGCTTTCAACAGGTGATATGAGCATGAAGGGGCTAGACTTTATCAAACCAATTACCAAGCCTGTCGTTTCTGCTATTCAAGAGCCACTAAGCTCATTTGGTAGTGTGACTGGTGGTGTTCTGTTGATTGCTCTAGGTATCGCAACTATCTTCGTAGCAATTACGGTAATGGGTAAATTGATGAAGAGCCTAATGGTTGGTCGTGCACGTGAGATTCTTAAGAACGCAATTGGTCGTGGTCCACTACACGGTATCGCGTCAGGCTCAATCGTTACGATCCTTGTACAGTCTTCATCAACAACGACTAGCCTTATGGTTCCGCTTGTTGGTTCAGGTGCGCTGAAAGTTCGTGATGTTTATCCATTTACTTTAGGTGCCAACATCGGTACATGTATCACTGGCCTACTAGCAGCGACAGCCGTTTCTGGAGAATACGCAGTATTCGCACTGCAAATCGCGCTGGTGCACCTTGTGTTTAATATCATGGCAACCGTATTTATCTTCGGTATTCCTTTCTTGAGAGAGCTGCCAGTGAAAGGCGCAGACTATCTCTCAGATATGGCTATTAAAAATAAAGCCGTTGTCGCTGGTTACCTTGCTTCTATTTTTGTTGTTATTCCAGGCACTATTCTAGCGCTAACAGCATAGATATTCAGTTTGATTTAAAGGCCCAGCTACATTTAGCTGGGCCTTTTGCTATCTAGAAATCACCATAATCATAATCGAAGTCGTCATAGTGCTCGATCAAGTCAGCGTCGTTGATATCATCCCAATAGTAATAGCGATCGTAGTAATAGTCATAATATGGATCGCCAACGTAATAGGCCTTAATGCGCTTATCCTCTGTCCAAAGGTAGTAGTTTGAAGCCTTCAGTACTGGGACCTTGAGTTTCTGTTGCCCAACAGTAATTGACGACATACCCTCGATTACACCGACAAATGTCATTGATTTACCTTGAGTAAATACTTTGGGGTCTAAAAATCTGTCGATCTTGACGACAAATCGTTGGCTGCCCTGCAGGGTCTTATCTGGACGGCCTCTTGAGTCCAATTCAAATTGACTGATCTGTAGTTCACTCGCACCGGATGTTGAATGAGTCAAATTTGCAATCACCCCACCCCATCTCGCAGGCTGACCGACATAAGGTGTGGCCTCTTCCATGACTTGAGCAAACCCAACCAATAGCTTCTCGTCGGCGACTTTGACTTCATCAGGCGCACTACTGCATCCTATCAATATCAGACTTAACACCATCCCTAAAAATCGCATATTCCCTCTCCATTACTGCTTTTATTCAAGTATGAGTGACTTATTTGCCCCCCTGCAAGTCTCTCATGACCTTCTTTTCTTTATATTATTAACGATACAATCAATGGTGAAAATCTATTCACCTTCGTCAATTGGCTGCAACAATAAACACACTTGAAACTAACCAAGGTTTGACGATGTGTTACTTATAATAACCAATTCAATTACTTAGGATAATAGGTAAATTCATCAATCAAGCAACAAACCATGAAACTTAAACTCTTTGCCCTCGCTTTACTCCTTTCTTCACCAAGTTATGCCTACTACTGTGATCAAACTGCTGAAGGCGCTATTGATGGCGCTGTTGATGGCGCCATTACCGGAGCTGTCGTTGGCGGTATCGTTGACGGGGGATCTGGCGCAGCAGCTGGTGCTGCTATTGGCGGCGGTGCTGGCGCGGTTGCAGGTACCGTTGACGGTGCCTACGATGAAGGCGCCTGTGAAGTAGCGACAGAAGTTGCCGTAGAAGAAGATATCGTCGAAGAGGAGATTATCGAGGATGCTTATTACGACTAAGCGCTTACATCGTGATTTAACGTTTAAGGCAGAGTAACATTCCCCCCTCGTTACTGCCTTTTTAGCCCTACAGCAGGTTTCTTTAGTGAGAGATAAAATCAGCTGGTAGCGCTTGTTTAAAACAATCAGGCCGAGCAATGCTCGGCCTGTGTATTAGACTGAAAATGGGTATCGAATGGGTTCGTGGCACTCGTAGCCTTCCACGTCAAAATCATCCAGCGTTACCCACGTTTCTAAGTCCTCAAGGGTCTTAATCTTAGGATTAATTCGGAACGTCGGAGCGGCCAATGGTTCACGCTTTAATTGAACGTCTCGCATCAGTTCCAACTGGTCTTCATAAATATGCGCGTTCACGATCTTGTGGAATGCTTGCCCCGGTTTCTTGCCTGTTATCTGAGCCATAATCGCTAAGAACACATAAACTTGAACCATGTTGAAGTTTAGGCCAAGCGGAACGTCACACGAGCGCTGCGTACTGTTTAGATACAAGGTATCTCCCAATAGCGAGAAGTGATGACTGTACATACATGGGCGCAAACACCCCATATGAAACTCACCTGGGTTATAGAAATTTAGGATCTCACCACGATCGTCAACACCTTTACTTAAGTCGTCTACTATCTTGCGAAGTTGGTCTATGTGACCACCATCAGGTTTAGTCCATGCGCGACCTTGTACACCATAGACGCGCCCCATATCGTCCTCACCTTTACGGTAAGGATTATTCAGCCACGCATCGTTTAAGTTCGCGTTAGCATCCCACGTTTTGGTTCCCAGTTTACGAAAATCTTCCGCGTTATCGTAACCACGAATGTATCCCAGAAGCTCCGCAACAGCCGCTTTCCAGAAACTCTTTCTCGTGGTGACAAGAGGAAATGCGTTGTTGGCGACATCATAGGTAAGATCAGCGTTGATTACCGTCAAACAGCGCTTACCTGTACGCTCATTTTCAATCCAAACACCTTCGTCAACGATTCGCTGACATAAGTCTAAATACTGCTTCACGACAATTCCTATTACTTCGATACTTTTTGTAGTTTAGGTCCGTTAACCTTGTATGCCCACGCAATCATTAGCGCACCAATGATGATCATCGGAGAAGACAGGATTTGGCCCATAGAAATAAAGCCACCAAACAGTCCTAACTGCGCATCAGGTTCACGTACGAACTCGACCAAGAATCTAAATGTACCATAGCCAAGAAGGAATAAACCTGACACCGCCCCTTCTGGACGCGGTTTCTTGATAAACCAATTCAAAATCAAGAATAGCACCACTCCCTCTAACGCAAATTCGTACAGTTGAGATGGGTGACGTGGAAAAGGTCCACCATTTGGGAAGATGATCGCCCAAGGCACGTCGGTCACACGGCCCCAGAGTTCACTGTTCATGAAGTTACCTAGACGCCCCATACCAAGCCCAAAAGGAACAAGAGGTGCGATGAAGTCGGCAACATTGAAAAACGTGCGTCCATTCTTTTTGCCATACCAGAACATGGCGGTAATAACACCTAACAAGCCACCATGGAATGACATGCCTCCGGTCCAAACTTTAAACAAATAAAGCGGGTCACGCAGCAGTTCATCAAAACCATAAAAAAGAACATAACCAATACGACCACCAAGCACTACCCCAAGGAAGCCCGCAAACAACAGATCAGACACTTGCTCTCGCGTCCATCCTGAGTTTGGCTTGTCTGCTCTGCGATTAGCTAACCACATCGCAAATGCAAAACCGACAAGATACATCAAGCCGTACCAACGAATAGAAATGGGACCTAATTCAACGAGAACCGGGTCGATATTAGGAAACTGGATATATCCCTGAGACATAAAACGCTCACTTATCAGGTTTAAATATTGAAATTAAAACATCATTGAAAATGCAACGAATAATAAGAAGACTGCAAAAATCTTCTTTAGTTTCGGTGTTGGCATGGTTGTCGCCAATTTTGCACCAAATTTCGTTGTCAACATTGAAGTGGCTGCAATTGAGAGCAAAGCAGGCAAGTAGACATAGCCGATACTGTATTCCGGCAGTCCTTGCGCTTTAGCGCCATGCAAAATAAAGCCAACCATACCTGCGATCGCGATCACGCAACCACATACTGAAGAAGAGCCTACCGCTTTTCTCATCTCAACGCCATGTTTACTAAGAAAAGGCACTGACATCGAACCTCCACCTATTCCAGCTAAACTCGACACCATCCCAATCCCTGCACCGCAACATGTGGTAATAAATGGACTAGGAAGGCTTCGCGTTGATTGTGATTTGATTGACAGAAACATCTGTATCGCCAGTAACAATACAATGACAGCAAATACTTTGGGTAGATAATGAGAAGGAATCCACTCTGCAACATTGGAGCCTGCAAACCCGCCTATGACCACGCCAGGCATAAGCCACTTGATCACAAACAAATCAACATTCCCCAGCTTAAGGTGGTTAAGCGCTGACGAGCCCGATGTGATAATGATAGAGGCCAACGAGGTTGCCAGCGCAATATACATAACCATATCACTTGCAATGCCAAATTTAGGTAGGATAAACGCCAGCGCAGGGACAACAATGAGCCCCCCACCAATACCGAGTAATCCGGACATGGTGCCGACTACTGCACCAAGGCACAATAGCAATAAGATCAGTTCGTAGTTCACATGTATTCCAAAGGGTTTAGTTAGGACTTACCTGCTCGGATAAAGCCGGCTAGTCCTTTATCCTCAAAGTAATCACGCATTTGATTATAAATGGTTTCACCATAAGGTTGCATCAATGCTTTGTCAGCAAGCAGTTTCAGTTCTTGCTGTGAGGTTTGTCTGAGTAAATATTTCACTTTCGCAACGTTCGAGGTGTTCATACTTAACGTATCGTATCCCAACCCAACCAGCAGCAGAGCACCAATCGGGTCACCGGCTAACTCACCACAAATACAAACGGGGAGATGATACGACTGACACGTTTCAAATATATGTTTCATCGCTGCTAAGACTGACGGGTGCAGTGTTTCGTAGATATCAGCGACTTGAGCATTGTTGCGGTCAACAGCCAATAGATATTGTGTAAGATCGTTGGTACCGACCGAGACAAAGTTCACCTTCTGGGCCATAAACGGCAAAAGATACAACATGGAAGGAACTTCGATCATAACGCCAATCTCTGGGCGTTTTACCTTCGGATGCTCTGTAGACACTTCCTGATAAGCTTGTTCAATAAGGGCTGTCGCCCCATCAAGCTCTTGAACCGACGACACCATAGGCAAAAGAATGCTCAGGTTATCTAGCCCTTCACTTGCCCTTAGCATGGCGCGCAGCTGGATCAAGAAAATATCGGGATGATCGAGAGTGAAACGGATACCTCGCCAACCTAAGAAAGGATTATCCTCATCAATGGGTAGGTAAGGTAAAGGTTTGTCTCCACCAATATCGAGTGTACGCATCACCACACGCTTGGTGGGATAAGCACCGAGTACCGAACGATACTGATGTACTTGCTCTTCTTCTGATGGGAACTGTTGTTGAAGCAAAAACGAGATTTCGGTTCGGTACAGTCCTACTCCATCAACATTCCTGTTCAGAGAGATACTGGTATCCGCACTCAGGCCTGCATTGAGTAATATTTGTATACGCCGACCATCACTTGTACAGCCTTCTAAATCAACCGTCTGTTCGACCATCCGAGACAACTCGGTTTCTTCTGTGACAAGCTCTTGGTATTCAAGCAGTAACTCGCTGCTAGGATCTGGGAAAATTTCACCGCTGTAGCCGTCGACGATCCCTATTTTGCCACTCAATCGCTCAGGGTTGGTGTTAACCCCCATAACGGCAGGTATGCCCATCGCTCTAGATAAAATCGCCGCATGAGAGTTAGCAGCCCCTTCTAAAGAGACCACAGCCAATAATTGCTCTTTTGGAACAGAAGCAAGAATTGATGCCGTAAGCTCACGCACTACCAGAATGACAGGTTCATTGAACTCGTGAATAGGCTGTTCAGTATGATGTAGGAAAAACAGCAAACGTTGACCAAGTTCTTTCACATCTTGGGCACGCTCTCGCATATAGACATCAGACATCCTAGCGAAACGATTCGCATAGCTTTCTACGACTTGGCGCAATGCCCAGTCCGCTTTGTCACCTTTTTGAATCTGCGCTTTTAAATCATTGCGCAGCATAGGGTCGTTCAGTAAGTGGGTAAATAAGTCAAAGATGGCCAGAGCGTCTTTATTTAACTCCAGATCCAACTTTTTACGCATACGCTTGAAATCTGCCAGTGCGTTTTCGATCGCGACTGACAACGTTTCATGTTCACGGGCAATGTCCAGCGCCGACGCTGGGAACACGTTATTAAGATCCGGCTGAGTGTTATCCCACCATATTGGACCTATCGCTATGCCCGAAGACGCCCCAATACCTTTAATAACGGCTGTTTTATTGTCGTCAAAGAAGCCATGACCTTGCGCGGTGGCGTGTGCTATCAAAACCGCTATCTGTGCAGCAAGCGTGACTAAGAAAGATTCTTCCATCTCACTAAACTGACGCGAGGTTTTTTGCTGGATAACCAAAACCCCTAGTACCTGTTTGCGATGGATGATCGGCGTACCTAAGAAGGAATGGTAGATACCCTCACCAAGCTGAGGGAAGAATTTGAATGCAGGATGTTTGGCCGCTTCGGCTAAGTTGATTGGTTCAGCCGTTCGCTTTACCAAACCCACTAAACCTTCATTGAAACTAATATGAATAGTATCGCCTTTGAAGGTCAGGCCCTGTGTCGCCATTAACTCCAAACGCTGTTTATCGTTATTCGCCAAATAGATTGTGCAGCACTCAGTATGCATAGCTGCACAAGTTTGTTGAACAAGAATTTCGAGGGCGGCGTGCACATTTTCAACCTTTGAAACGTGCTCAACTATATCCCTTAGTTGCGATAGCATACTTACCCTCTTCGATGCTTTCTCTTGCCTTTGAATTTACGTTCCTTAAACGGCATTGCTAGTGACGCGAACTCTTTCATCGCACGTCGGTACACATCTCGTTTAAAAGAAACCACTTGTCTCACTGGATACCAATAGCTTACCCAGCGCCAACCATCAAACTCAGGGGTATTACCACGCTGCATATTGATCTTAGATTCATCACAATCTAAGCGCAGTAAAAACCATTTCTGTTTTTGCCCAATACAGACCGGTCTCGAATCCCAACGTACTAATCGTTTAGGTAACTTATATCTCAGCCAATGGCGACTTACCGCAACGATTTTAACGTCGTTCTTGGTTAATCCCACCTCTTCATACAGTTCTCGATACATAGCTTGCTCAGGGGATTCACCATCGTCAATACCGCCCTGAGGAAATTGCCATGAGTGTTGTCCGTATCGCTTAGCCCAGAAGACCTGACCATGGTTGTTACATATCACAATACCAACATTGAGTCGGTAACCATCGCCATCTATCACTGGCCAACCTCAATTAAATTTTCATTACTCTGATTTTTCCACATATCCCCAAGTTGAGCAAACTTAGTCGCCCGTAAATTTGAACAATTACCACTAAATGACACCTTACTGGATAAGTTTCGCACAAAGCCCTAGTTATCAACACAACAATGAGACCCAGCCCACATTTATTCACCTTTTCTGTGAATAACCATGTGAAGAATCTATGTTCTTCATTAGATTTTGTTGTTTTTTCTAGCACGTTGGAACAGAGTTTAATTAACCAAAAACAATTAAACTTAATTATTTCAGGCAATTAAAACAAACTCACCTTTAAACTGATCAATTATTAAACTCCAAAAAATGCACACACTCAGATCGGTCAAAGATCAACCTACGGCTATTTTATCCACACTCAATCTATCATATTTCAAACAAACCTCGATTTATCAAGCATTAATCCACGACAAAATACTGATTATTCATACAGATCAAGTATAGAATAGCAAATCTGATAAATTTTCTGTGGATAAGTCATGAATAGATCAATTCTCAGTCAGACTGATCTTTTTTTATACCGAGAAATTCAGCTAGGCCATGGTAGAATGGAAGACTCTTCAATAAGCAAACAGCAGTTTACAACGTATCTATGAACCCCACTCCCACTTCCGAAGCAGAACTGTTACAACGTGCTCGTGATATCGCTGGACTCACGTTTGGCGAGCTCGCTGCTCAAGCAGGTATGAACGTACCTGAGAATCTGAAACGAGATAAAGGTTGGGTAGGACAGCTGCTCGAATGGCATTTAGGTGCCAAAGCAGGCAGTAAACCTGTTCAAGATTTCCCTGAGATCGGGGTTGAACTAAAGAGCATTCCAATCAGCTACACCGGAAAACCATTAGAATCGACTTTTGTTTGCGTGGCTCCATTGACCGGTATTCAGGGAGTAACTTGGGAAACCAGTCATATACGGAATAAATTATCACGCGTGCTTTGGCTGCCCGTAGAGGGAGAGCGGGAGATTCCGGTTGCTGAACGTCATGTCGGCTCCCCTTTAATTTGGAGCCCATCGGCAGAAGAAGAAACCATGCTGAAAAATGATTGGGAAGAGTTGATGGAGCTTATCACGCTAGGTCAGGTCAATCAGATTACAGCTCATACCGGTGAAGTGCTTCAGATTCGTCCTAAAGCCGCTAACAGCCGTGTAAAAACCGAGGCTTATGGCACCTCTGGTCAAAGAATACGAACCCTCCCCCGAGGCTTTTACCTGCGAGCACGCTTCACTGCCTATTTATTAGAGCAGTACTTCGCTTAGAAAAAGCGCACCTATAATTAATGAAGCTTTAATTCAATATCACAATAACGGTTAATTTCAGTGCTGCCACACTCATCATACGCATTATGTAATCTAAGATAAGCTTTTTCTATGCCTAAACGATGTAACTCTTCTTTTACCAAATCCAAGGATTCAAAGTGAATTGGTTCATCGTCTTGTTTTATAGGTTCTAATTTATGTTTGTATTCCACCGCTAACAAATAGTGTGAAATATCAGCACAACCAATCACAAAGACTTTCGGTTGCTTATAGGTGTCTTTGTGATAACCATGTAACCAGCGATCGAGCTGATGCTTTTGCATATTCCACCTCCTTACTTTTCTTGTGGATAATGCATACTGATAAATTTCAGTTTAGTAAAAATAATCACATTGGCTATTAAACACACAGATCTTTTATCAAAACTCGGTATAGTGGAGAAAAACAACAACAAACAAGGAAGGCTCAATGAAATATCATAACCTCCCACATTCTTCGCTAGAAGTCAGTAAGATATGCTTAGGAACCATGACGTTTGGTGCGCAAAACACCAAGCAGGAAGCATTCAATCAACTCGATTTTGCACTCGAACGCGGAGTAAATTTTATTGATACCGCTGAGATGTACCCTGTCCCACCAAGTGCTAAGACTCAAGGAAAAACGGAACAATATATTGGGGATTGGCTTTCACACTCCGATAAAAGACAAAAAATCGTCTTGGCCACTAAAGTCGCTGGGCCCAGAAATATTCCTTATATCCGCGACAATATGAGCCTAGATAGGCGCAATATACATATAGCTGTGGATGACAGTTTAAACCGTCTGAAAACGGATTATATCGATTTATACCAATTACATTGGCCACAAAGACAAACCAATTGTTTTGGCCAACTTAACTACCCCTATCCTGAGGGTAATGAAGAAGTGACGCTCATAGAGACACTCGAAGCATTAAACGAGCTCATTAAGGCAGGAAAAATACGCTATATCGGCGTTTCCAATGAAACACCTTGGGGAGTCATGACGCTACTTAAATTGGCCGAAAAACATGATCTGCCAAGAATTGTCTCGATCCAAAACCCTTACAACTTACTCAATCGTAGCTTTGAAGTCGGCCTTTCTGAAATTAGCCACCACGAAGGCGTAGAACTGCTTGCCTACTCACCACTCGCTTTTGGCTGTTTGAGCGGAAAATATCTCGATGGACAACGTCCAGAGGGAGCGCGTTGCAGTCTATTTGAGCGATTTGTCCGTTACTTTACTCCGCAAGGTATTAAAGCGACGCAGGCTTATGTGGACCTAGCTCGCGAGCATAACCTTGAACCAGCTCAGATGGCACTAGCCTTTGTTAATCAACGTCCATTTGTCGCTTCTAATATTATTGGTGCAACCAATCTTGAGCAATTAGAAAGCAACATAAACAGCATCGACGTGGAACTCTCTGATGAACTCTTGAATGAACTTCAAGAAATAGGGGCTAAATATTCTAACCCATGCCCCTAAATAGGTTTTTCACACAGTATGGGCAGGTCGCGATAAGCGACCTGCCCTTTTTTTACGTAGCTATTCTAGAGTGTAATTCTCGACGAAGATGACGAGTTTTACGTTTCGCTACAATGTGAGGTGGAGCAACTTGGCCCAGTGGGCGGCCATGTTTATCGAAACCAATGTCCTTTAACAAGTGCTCATTGTGGAGTGGCAAGTGGTGTGCATTGCGACGGTAGCGTCGTCTCCACTCACGCTCTTCTTTTTGGATGTCTGCTTTAATAAGCCAAGTTGCAACTGTTAAGTAAATTGAAGTACGCATCGTTTTCTCCTAGAAAATAATTTGAGGAGAGAAATAGCGGTCAGGATATAAGGAGAAATGTTGTGATTCCTCAGTTGACTGCTATTTCCGCAGCCTCTTGAGGTTACGGACTAATTAAGCGTGTGCTGTATCGATTGACGGTTTATCCGCTGCCATTGCAGTAGATAGATCAGTCGAGATTCGATCCGCATGAGTAAAACGGCCAGCACAAATATTGATAAAAGAAATACGATTCATCATTTTCTGTGCCTCCATAATCACTTAATAATCCGAAATAAATTTGAAAGGTTGAGCGTAGTGCTCAGGGATGATTCTTATGCAAATCGTTTATAAATTCAACGAATATGTTACAAAACAATTGAATAAGTATGATTATTCTAACTAAATACAAATTCACTCTAGTGATACAAAGTATTTCGTTGAATATGTAAAGAAAATTAGAGAATGATTTTATTCTAGAGAAAAACCATCAGACTTTGTAAGACTCTGTCGTTACACGAGAAAGATCACTTAAATTTGCTAGAAATAACAAATTACAGACAAATAATTGGTCTATTAGCCCTCCAAAAGCGTTTGTCCAATAACATCGATAATTTTAAGCAACTGAATTTGCGACTCGCGCCGGTATGGAGAAATACCGTCGACCTGCTCTTCCAAGTCAAGGTTAGTGTTAGCAATCGAAGCCAATGTCGAACCGATATGGCTAATAGCAAACACTTTCAACCCCTTACGCTTTGCATTATGTGCCATTTCCACAACTGCCTGCGTTTCACCGGACTTACTGACTAAGATCAACGTTCCTTTTTCAGCTCGAGCTAACTGATGAATATCGGTAATCACTAGATGAGGTATGTTCGCCAGCGATAAAAAGCGCGATAAATAGGTCACGCTAACAATCGATGCTCCGCGCGAATAGAGATAGACAACAGGAGATTGACTAAGGGCATTCACGACAGATGAAATACGCTGCAATTGTGACTCTTCTTCATCCTTTGTCACTGTTTGCTTACGCAAGTCATTTTTAAGCCTATAGCGAAGCTCGGTATAGCTCGCATACCCCATTTTTTTGCATACTCGATTGACAGATGTCGTCGTAGTCAGCGCCTTATTAGCTATAGTTTTAGCCGAGATCTCGTGTAACTCACCAGTGTGAGTAATAAGATATTCGTAGATCGCTCGCTCTATGCCCTTAAAGGTATTCATCGCTTACACTTAATTAGAAACGGTTTGACTATTATTAGGCGCGAAAATGACGTTTTTTTCCTTGATGAGTCTCACAAAAGTATCGTCATACATGGCTTGTACCAAGAAACAGTATCTTGATACATCACGGAAAAATATACTGCGAGCAGTTAAATAATAATAACGGTGAATAACCATGACGAAGAAGAAAATCGTTGCAGTAACCGCTTGCCCCACAGGCATTGCGCACACCTTTATGGCAGCAAAGAAAATCCAAAGCTGGGCAGAACAACAAGGCTATGAAGTCAAAGTTGAAACTCAAGGCAGTGATGGCGTAAAGAACAAGCTAACCGCCCACGACATCGCAACCGCAGATGGCGTTGTACTCGCGATCGATGTGCCAATCATGGAAATGGAACGATTTGATAGTGCTAACCCACTCAAAGTCCGCACCCAAGAACTCATCAAACGCGTTGACGATTTACTACCGACTGTCTTCAACCTCGGCAAGCAAAAGAGCAATACAAGTACTCATGTAGTCGAAGAACACCGCTCAGCCTATCAAGTTGCCATCGGCCATATCATGACAGGTATCAGTTATATGCTGCCTGTCGTCGTGCTCGGTGGTTTGCTGATGGCAGTAGCGAAGATTACTGGTGAATTCATTGATATCTCGGGTACGCCAATCCAAACTCTCGACAAGCTTGGTTTCATGACCATCAAGTTTATGTACCCCATTTTCGCGGCATACTTGGCTTATTCGATAGCAGGAAAACCAGCTCTTATTCCAGCGTTTATTGGCGGCATCATGAGTGATGAAGTGTACAAACGCTTCTTCGACCTTGAAGGCTGGGCTCCTTCAGGCTTCTTTGGGGCTATAGCTATCGGTTTCTTAGTGGGTTATCTAGTTCGTTACCTTAATGACACAATTAAGGTGAAGACCGAGCTTACTACCCTGAAAACCATGTTACTGGTACCAGCTATTACTGGTGTGGTCATGGTGCTCACTATGGAGTATGCCATCAATCCGTTTTTTGGCGCGTTGAATATGGCGATGATCGAGTTGTTCACCCAAGCTGGTGATGCTGGACGAGGCATCTACTCAATGGTGATTGCCGCAGGTACAGCCTTTGACCTAGGTGGCCCTATCAACAAAGCAGCCGGTTCAGTAGCTCTTGGCCTTAACGGTATGGGTGAAGGTTTCGATTTATTAGCTCGTGAACTGGGTATTGTTATCCCACCAATTGGGGTTGGTATCGCCGCAATGCTTGACGGCAAGTTCCGTAAACCGGTTTTCTCTAGTGAAGAACAAACGGTTGGCAAAACCTCTTTAATGCTTGGCTTGATTGGTATTTCAGAGGGTGCGATTCCATTTATTCTTAAGAACCCGAAAATGATTCCAATTATGATCCTAGGTTCGATCATAGGTACACAAGTCGGCGTCTTACTTAACGTCTGGCAAGACCTACCATTGCCGGCTGTTTGGGGTTGGTTCCTATCCTCTGACCCAATCAGCTATACCATTTCAGTATTAATTGGTTCAGGTTTTATCGCACTCGCTCTACTGCTATGCACTAAGCCAGATACTTCAAACGCATAAACGTCACTGGGACGACATGCTCGTCCCCTTATTCTTCTCATATTGAACTTGCTTAATCGCAGTTAGATAGACCAGTTAAAGAGATTTTCCCATGGCGAAAGTACATGTCATTCCGCACACTCACTGGGATCGTGAGTGGTATTTTACTCAGCAAGACAGTGACGTGCTTGCCACCTACAACTTTACTAAAGTGATAGAGACACTAGAAAACCAATCTAGCTATAGCTGCTATCACTTAGATGGCCAATCTTCCATTGTCGAAGACTACCTTAAAGTACTCCCTCATATGCGTGAACGTATGGGTAAGCTAATCCGTGAACGTAAGTTATTTGTTGGGCCTTGGTACACTCAAACGGACACTTACAATGTTGGTGCAGAGTCCATCATCCGTAACCTAAAGTACGGTATACACATAGCGGAAGAAATGGGCCATAGCATGACCGTTGGTTACTTACCTGATACTTTTGGTCACAATGCTCAAATGCCTACGCTATTTAAAGGTCTGGGTATTGATAACATCGTGTTCTGGCGAGGTATAGATTACGACCAACAAGTCAAAAAATCCCATTTCCACTGGCAATCACCAGGCGATGACACTATCTACGCTTATAACTTGGTCCACGGCTATGGAGCGGCCAAGAACATTGTTCCAGACCCAGACCATTTAGACAAAAAAATCTTCCCTATGGTGGAGAAAATCAAAGCGCTATCCGGGCTAGATGAAGTGCTTATTCCATCAGGGGGTGATCAAGTCAACATTGACCCAAATCTTCCGGCGACGTTAGCTGCTGCGACAGAGCGCTCGCCTAGTAAGGATATTTACACCATCTCTTCTATGGAGAACTTCGTTGAATATCTGCGCCACAATAACGAACAGTTTGAGACGTACCTTGGAGAGTTTAAAGCACCACGCTATACCCGTATTCATAAAACTATCGGTTCAGTGCGTTACGACATCAAAAAACTGAACTTCGAAATTGAGCAATTTTTAGTGAAAAAGCTTGAAGTAGTGATTGCTATAGCGAAAGCACAAGGAATCAAAGTACATACTGAGCTTGTGGACATCGCCTGGAAAAAAATCCTTGAATGTCATGCTCATGACAGCATGGGGGGCTGCAACAGCGATGCCACTAATGCCGATATCATGCACCGCTTAAAACAAGCTCAAGAAATTTGTCACGGTTTATACAACCTAGTGGTGAAAGAACTCGCAAGCCAAGCTTGCCAAGACAATGAAGTAATGATTTTCAATTCTCGCCCAACCACCTATAACGGCATAGCGCGAGTGGTTGCTTTCTCAAAGTCTGAACATATTACCCTCAAAGATGGTGAGAATACTTTAGAAACTGAAGTTCTTAGTCGCGAGACTCTAGATGGTGGCAAGGTTATAGAAGTCACTAAAGATGGTGAACGCGAGGTAGAAGTCCCGCCTTACTATCGATTTGAGCTGAATGTAGTTGTTAAAGACCTTCCTGCTTTAGGATATCAAGTTCTTCAAGTGACTAACGCAATAGCTAGTGAGAAAAATAATACCGCCAGCGATGCGTTTTTCATTGAAAACCAAGCTATAAAATTAAGTTTCGTTGAGGATCAGCTAACTCTAGAAGACAAACGTACAGGTCGTATAATCACACAATTACTGAGCTTTGAAGAGCAAGCCGATGATGGTGATTCCTACGACTTTTCGCCACTTGCAGGCGATACGCCAATAACTTGTACCAAACTACGCATGCTAGAAGTAAACCAAGGCGAGTTACAACAGCGCATGGCTTTAAGGGCTCAGCTAGCTTTACCAAAAGATCTAGAAGCTCGTGTATCTGGCAACAACTCCGTATTAGCAACCTTTGATATCACTCTCACTCTGCTTCGTGATGAACAGCAGCTTCGCGTAGATATTGAAACCGAGAATCAAGTTTCTGACCACCGAGTGCGAGTAGTCATCAACTCAGATGTAGTCGCCGAAGAGTCGCTAAGCACTCAGCCGTTTGCGTTAATGAAACGACCTATTGCACCCTCTACTGAAGGCTGGCAAGAGCAGTTCCGCGAATGTCCTATTGATATTGAAACCACTGACGGTGCTGTCGCCATTGAAAATGCAGGTCAAGCCATGATCATTAACGGCCGCGGCATTAAAGAGTTTCAAGTTTTACCACAACAACACTCAAGCGCCATTGCATTAACTCTTTTTAAGTCAACTGGCCGACTTGGTAAAGATGATCTCTTGTGGCGTCCTGGCCGAGCTTCCGGTATCAACAACACCGTGGTTTACACTCCGGATGCTCAACTACAGAAAGCTATGACCTTCAGCTTTGCTATCGCATTAACCGAAGAGTCTAGTCATCAGACCGTACGTAAAATGGAGCAAGAGTTTCTAGACTCACCATTCAGTTATCAGAAACAGATTCTCAATAGCTTCGAAAACCGTCTTGAGCGTTTCCAAGTTCGCTTTGAGAATCATGAAATTGCTCAACATTTTAGTCTATTCGAACTTAACCAAGCACTGCAATTATCCAGCGTAGGTCACTCGTTCTATGAAAGTAATGCCATTATCGTGCGCCTCTACAACCCGACTGAGCAGACGATACAGCTTGATACCAACGCCTTTAAACACTTTGCCACGGTAGAGCGCGTTAACCATCGTGAGCATTTAGTTGAACAACAATGGCAAGTTAAACCAAATAACACCATCGACTTACGTGTCAGTTTCAAATTTAAGTTGTAGGCTAGGAACAATTACATGATCAAACAACGAATCTATACCAAGGTCTCGGCTTTATACGGCGAAGATAAAGCAGAATCAATGACCAACGACATCCTTAATTTGGTGGAGAAATGGCGTGAGCGCGCACCACAATATTCCAATTGGGTGGATCAAAACAGCACATATTTAATCACGTATGGTGATAGCTTCAAGAAACTAGGACAACCAACGTTACAAACCATGAAGTGTTTTGCGGATAAGTATCTTGCCGGAGCTATCAGCAATATCCATATCTTACCCATGTTTCCATATACCTCAGACGATGGTTTCAGCGTAGTGGATTATCGTGAAGTCGATCCGAATCTTGGAGAGTGGCAAGATCTAAATGCATTGGCTGAAAACTTTGACCTCATGTACGACTGCGTCATTAATCATATTTCTAAGAGCAGTGATTGGTTCCAACGCTTCCTTGCTGACGATGAAGCTTATCAAGATTATTTTGTAGAATGTGACCCTGAATTAGATTACTCAAGCGTTACACGCCCGCGAGCTTTGCCACTGCTGACACCCTTTACCAAAGCAAACGGCGACACTACTCATGTGTGGACCACATTTTCTGACGACCAAATTGATATTAATTTCCAGTCACCAAAAGTGTTGTTAGAAAGTATTGATATCTTATTAATGTACGCAGCTAATGGTGGCCGCTCCATCCGCCTCGATGCAATCGGCTTTATCTGGAAAGTCCTTAATACTAGTTGCATCCACTTACCAGAGGCACACAACATCATCAAATTGTGGCGTATAGTGCTAGATGAGGTCATGCCGGGTAGCCTTCTTATTACCGAAACCAACGTGCCACATAAAGAAAACATTTCTTACTTCGGTCAAGGTGATGAGGCTCATATGGTGTACCAATTCCCACTGCCACCGTTAACTCTGCATGCTTTCTTATGCCAAGATAGCCAAGTTCTCACACGGTGGGCGAAAGGATTAACTGAAGAAGCCGTCACATCTCTTAAGCTCGGGCGCAAAACCACCTATTTCAACTTCCTTGCGAGTCACGATGGTATTGGTGTACGCCCAACAGAAGGTATCCTCACTAATGAGGACCGACAGATGATGTGCGAGCATGTTGAGCGCAAAGGCGGCAGAGTCAATTATAAGCACAATGGTGATGGCACACAGTCACCTTATGAGTTAAATATTAATTATCTAAGTGCCATAACTGAGCCGGAAGATAACATTGAACTCAAATCCAGGAAATTCCTAGCCGCACAAGCTATTTTGCTGTCATTTATTGGCGTTCCAGCGATTTACTACCACAGTTTGTTGGGGAGTGAAAATGACCTACCAGGGATGATAGATTCTGGTATCAATCGCCGCATTAACCGAGAGAAATTCGAACTCGAAAGTTTAGAAGCGGAGTTGGATGAGGTGGGTTCACTACGTCAAAAAGTCTACAAAGAAATGGTGCGCTTACTGAATATCCGAAAGCAGCATAAAGCGTTCTCGCCTACCTCTACACAAAGTGTATTGGAGCTAGCACCGCAGTTATTTGGATTACAACGAGGTGAAGGTAACGACGCCATTCGTTTTATCGTTAATCTTTCTGAAAACACACAACATGTCTCTCTAGACAATGGCGGTCAAGATCTCGTTTCCGGAGCAATCTTCGACGCCCAGCTTACTCTTAACCCTTATCAATTTGTTTGGTTAACAAACTCATAGGAGCCGCAGATGAACTTATCACAACTGACCTCAGAAAATTTGATCATGTTGGATGCGGTTTTTGAAGACCGCTTTAGCGCAATTAATGCGCTCACAGATCGTATTGACCAAGCAGGAAAACTGACAAACCGACAGCAGTTTTTAGATGCGGTTATGCTGCGAGAAGAAGAAGGCCCAACCGCTTTAGGGGAGTACCTTGCTATTCCTCATGGTAAGTCTATTGCCGTTACTGAGCCTGTTTTTGCTTGTGCGCTGTTGAAAAACGAACTGCAGTGGAAAGGACTAGACGGCGACGAGCCAGTAACTATGATCTTTTTACTCGCAATTCCACCTGCAGAAGCGGGGTCTACTCATATGGAAGTGTTGACTACGTTGACATCATCTTTAGTAGAAGATGACTTTCGCGAAGCACTGCAAAATGCGACAAGCCAGCAACAAGTTATGGCACTGCTCTCCTCAGACGAGGAGAATTTAGAGTCACAACCAGCTGAGACTGAAAACGATGTACCGCCGATGGAACAACCTGAAATGGCACGCGATATCAGTGGTAAAGCTTACCCTCTAGTCTTAGGTGCTGGCTTGGTAATTTCTGTACTGTTGTTTCTAATGCTCTAACGACTTACTCATACTTCAGTCGCAGATTGGCTCGTTACCAACTTCATGAACCCAAAAAGGCGCTATTGCGCCTTTTTTGCTGAATTAACATAAACCTAAACCGTCTCTTCAGTAATAAGGTTATGTTTATTAAGTAAACGATACATCGTCGCCCTAGAAATGCCCAACTCTTTGGCAGCTAGTGTAACTTGTCCATTATGGCTATCTAGCACTAAGATCAACGCATCACGCTCAGAACGTTCTCGAATACTCTTCAAGCTGCGCTTGCCAGAGAAAGTACCGGGCAGCTCAAAATGCTTTTTAGTCAGCACTTCTTCTTCCGTCATCAGCACCGCACGTTTCACCTGATTCATCAGCTCTTTCACATTTCCAGGCCAATGGTAATACGTCAGCGTTTTCAGAGCATCATCATCGATAGATTTGACTGGAGAATTAAACTCTTTAGCAAACTGACCGATATGGTGACTGACCAGCAAACCAATGTCCGTCGCACGCTCTTTAAGGCTTGGTACATTGATACGAAGAACATTTATGCAATGAAATAGATCTTCGTTGAACATGCCATCGCCTAGTGCTTTTTCAATATCAGATGTATCCGCTGCTAAAATACGCACATCAAATTCTTTGATGCCCTTAGCCGTCTCTATTTGACCATCTTGATAGAACTTAAGCAGGTTAAGTTGCTGTTTGGGAGGTAAGGTAAAAATGTCATTCAGAACAATGGTTCCGCCCGAGGCTTGATCTAAAAGCGATGCTCGGTCGGCATCATGCATGCCAAAGAATTCATTTTCAAAACGCGCGTCGGAAAATGCTCGGCAGTTGACGGCGATGAAGGGTTTTTGAGAACGTGCAGAACAGCGATGAATGGCTTTAGCTACTGACTCCTTGCCTGATCCAACTTCGCCATGAATCATTATACTGACATCGGTGGGGCCGATGCGTTTTATCTGATCGCGCAATCGTCTAACTGGTAGTGATTGCCCTACCAAACCAAGGTCGTTGTCGTTGCCATTGTGCGGCCATACTTTTTGTTCCAGTTTTAGCATTCCTAACTGGTGACCAATGGTGCTCATCAAACGCGAGTCGGGAATCGGAGTGGTGAAAAAATCGATACAGAAGTTAACAATAAACTGGCAGATCGTATCTGAACTCAATTGAGATTCACGAATAAAGGCTATCCAGCGAACCTGCTTGTGGGTACTGACAAGTTTCGCTATCCCATTCAGGCTAAAGTCGTCTCTTGTTAAGTCTACAATCCCAATACAAGGACCTATCTCTGAAAACAAGGCATCGGCTTTTCGCAAGTCAGAACATTGCGTGCATCGCCACCCTGCCTGTTCCAATACAGATAGCCATGGCTCATAGGTCCCACCCACTACAACTAAAGAGCCGGGGATAGAATCCATCCGAAACTCGGTTCCCATTACATCATTCCTTTTATTGCTTTTAGATTCAAATTATTAATTTTATTAAATTCATCTGTTCTATCAAATAGAACTATCGCAATTAACGCAATCGCCACTGTCTCATAAATAAGACTGGCGCACGATTTATGACTTTCGTATCAACATTTATGGAAATTTGGCATGAAAAAAGCCTCTCCGAAGAGAGGCTTTGCTCGAATAAGTTAAGGTGTCAGCTTATTGCTGTGGACGCATTGCTGGGAACAGAATCACGTCACGAATTGTGTGAGTATTGGTAAATAGCATTGCTAAACGATCAATACCAATACCTTGACCCGCTGTTGGCGGTAAGCCGTGTTCTAACGCAGTGATGTAGTCTGCATCGTAGTACATCGCTTCGTCATCACCTGCATCTTTTGCATCAACTTGTGCTTTAAAGCGAGCGTCTTGGTCTTCTGCATCGTTAAGCTCAGAGAATCCATTAGCTACTTCACGACCACCGATAAAGAACTCGAAACGGTCAGTAAAGAATGGATTGTCATCGCTACGACGTGCTAGCGGTGAGATATCCGCTGGGTAGCCTGTGATGAAAGTTGGCTGAATCAGTTTTGGTTCTGCCGTTTCACCAAAGATTTCCTCTAGAAGCTGACCACATGTCCAGAACGTTTCCACTTCAACGTGTACTGATTTCGCGATAGAAACCATAAGATCACGATTAGTTAGGTCTTCTTCTGTTAGCGCTTGAATTTGCTCATGCTCAGGGTTGTAGTGTTTGATCGCATCAAACATGCTCATACGAGCATATTTACCACCAAATTCTACCGTCTCATCACCGTAAGGCATTGAAGTAGAACCTAGAACATCCATCGCAACTGTGCTTAGCATTTCTTCAGTCAGATCCATCAAATCTTTGTAGTCTGCGTAAGCTTGGTAGAATTCCATCATTGTGAATTCTGGGTTGTGACGAGGAGAAAGACCTTCGTTACGGAAGTTACGGTTGATCTCGAATACACGATCAAAACCACCAACAACGAGGCGCTTCAGATAAAGTTCTGGAGCAACACGTAGGTACATGTCGATATCCAAGGCATTGTGGTGTGTCACAAATGGACGAGCTGTCGCGCCACCAGGGATCACGTGCATCATTGGTGTTTCCACTTCTAGGTAGCCTTTTGAGCTCATGAAGTTACGAATCGCAGACACAAGTTTAGAACGCACGATGAATGCTTGACGAGAATCTTCGTTGACGATCAAGTCAACATAACGTTGACGATAACGCATCTCTTGGTCAGTTAGACCGTGGAACTTCTCTGGAAGTGGACGCAGTGCTTTCGTTAGCAACTCGTACTCTTCCATGTTTACATAAAGATCGCCTTTACCTGATTTGTGAAGCGCGCCTTTTACACCGACAATATCACCGATGTCTAAACCTTGGTATTTTTCTTTAAGTTCTTTCTGAACATCTTTCGCTGCGTATGCTTGGATACGACCAGAAGTTTCTTGAATCACAAGGAATGGGCCACGTTTTGCCATGATACGGCCAGCAATTGACACGACATGGTTCAGTGCTTCCAGCTCTTCCTTGCTCTTTTCACCAAATTCTTTTTGCAGATCACCAGCAAGCGCATCACGACGGAAATCGTTCGGATGTCCGTTCGCCTTGCAGCTCTTTCGGATTTGTTCCAATTTAGCGCGGCGCTCAGCAATCAGCTTGTTTTCTTCTTGTAGGTTTTCATTTTGAACATCATCAGTCATTTTCGATGTATCCCGTTTTAAATTGGTGAAAAGCTTAAAGGCCTGATTTAAGGCTAGCTTCGATAAACTTGTCTAGATCGCCATCAAGTACTGCTTGAGTGTTACGATTTTCGACACCTGTACGTAAGTCTTTGATACGCGAGTCATCTAAAACGTACGAACGAATTTGGCTACCCCAGCCGATGTCAGATTTCGCATCTTCGTTCGCTTGCTTCTCTGCGTTTTGCTTTTGAAGCTCAAATTCGAACAGTTTGGCACGAAGCTGTTTCATCGCTTGGTCTTTGTTCTTGTGCTGAGAACGGTCATTCTGACATTGCACCACGATGTTGGTTGGCACGTGAGTAATACGTACCGCAGACTCTGTGGTATTTACGTGCTGACCACCAGCACCAGACGCACGATATACGTCAATGCGAAGATCGGCAGGGTTAATATCGATTTGAATATTGTCATCAATCTCAGGATAGACAAATGCAGAAGCAAATGAAGTATGACGGCGACCGCTAGAATCGAATGGTGATTTACGCACTAAACGGTGTACACCCGTTTCAGTACGAAGCCAACCGTAAGCGTACTCACCAGAGACTTTCACTGTTGCGCCTTTAAGACCAGCAACTTCACCTTCAGACACTTCGATCACTTCGGTCTTGAAGCCTTTTGCTTCAGCCCAACGCAAATACATGCGTAGCATCATGTTAGTCCAGTCCTGCGCTTCTGTACCACCAGAGCCAGACTGTAAATCGATATAACAATCTGATGCGTCATGATCGCCAGAGAACATACGACGGAACTCAAGCTTAGCCAGCTTGGTTTCCAGTTCAGCAAGTTCCGGCTCAATTTCGTCGAAGGTTTCTTGATCTTCTTCTTCAACCGCAAGCTCTAATAGGCCGTCAACATCCTCAACACCTTGGTCAAGTTGGTCGATAGTCTCTACCACTGCTTCTAGTGATGCACGCTCTTTACCTAGCGCTTGAGCACGCTCTGGTTCATTCCATACATCCGGTTGTTCAAGTTCTGCATTAACTTCTTCTAGACGCTCTTTCTTGGCGTCATAGTCAAAGATACCCCCTCAGGATATTAGTGCGCTCAGTCACATCCTGTAGGCGGTTTTTAATTGGATTGATTTCAAACATATTTGCTCAGCATTTATGAGTAGAATTTAACCGAAGAATTCTACTCAAAAATGTGACGAAGATACAGAAAAATATCGAACTTCCTTGACCTAAAATAGCCAGCTCTAGCGAGGTTCTATATGGTCTACCATCAACTGTAACGATTGGTTTCCGCGAAATTCGTTAATGTCCAATTTATATGCCAACGTAACCGTTTTCACTGAGGCATCTGGCCAACGGCGTAAATCTACGTTGAAGGCGATCGCATCTAACATAATATTGCTACCAAACCCTTTATGCATAGGTTCAACCATCAACTTAAGGTGCTTTTCGCCCACCAGTTTTTGATGCAATACTTTAAATTCACCATCAAATAGCGGATCAGGAAAAGCTTGCCCCCACGGCCCACCAGCGCGAAGCAGCTCCGCTGTGTGCATTGAAAACTCTTCAGGTGTTAATTCGCCATCGGACAAAATGATGCCTTTAAGTGCGGTATCCCCTAACTCAGCACGAACCACTGCATCGAACAGCTTACTAAAACGTTCGTAGTCTTTCTCCATGATAGTCAGACCAGCCGCCATCGCGTGCCCACCAAACTTCAAAATAAGTCCTGGATTTTGTGTATCGATTCGATCTAAGGCATCGCGCATATGCAGCCCTTGAATAGAGCGGCATGAGCCTTTGATAGTGCCTTCACCACCATCAGCAAAGGCGATCACTGGTCGATGGAATTTATCCTTGATCCGCGAAGCCAGAATACCTATCACCCCTTGGTGCCAATCTCGCTGAAACAGAGCCAAACCGTAAGGAAGCTCAGATTTATCGCTGATCTGCAAGCGTTCACAAAACGCCAGCGCCTCTTGTTTCATGCCCTCTTCAATATCTTTACGAGTTTGGTTTAAGCCATCCAATTCGCTCGCCATACGTCGCGCTGCATGGATGTTATCGGACATCAACAACTCAACGCCAAACGACATATCATCAAGTCGCCCTGCGGCATTAATTCTTGGCCCTAACGCAAAACCAAAATCTGATGCGACCAACTTGCGTGCATCACGTTTGGCGATTTCAATTAACGCTTGTATCCCCGGGCGAGCCTTGCCGGCACGAATGCGCTGCAAACCTTGATGAACCAAAATACGATTGTTTTCATCTAAAGGGACCACATCCGCTACCGTACCAAGGGCGACCAAATCAATCAGCTCCATGAGCTTGGGTTCAGCCATGCCTTGCTCGGCAAACCAACCTTGTTTGCGCATAAACACACACAGCGCCATCATTAAGTAAAAGGCTACCCCTACACCGGCTAATGCTTTCGAAGGAAAACCGCATTCGTTAAGGTTGGGGTTAACCATAGCATCGACATTGGGCAACTCTGCCCCAGGTAAGTGATGGTCAGTCACCAAAACTTGTAAGCCATTGTCTTTCGCGTACTGGACACCCGAAATAGAGGACACGCCATTATCAACGGTCATGATCACTTCAGCCCCAATTTCAATGGCTTGGTCAACGACTTCCGGACTTAAACCGTAACCATCTTCAAAACGATTGGGGACAAGGTAATCAACGTTTCGACTGCCCAGCATCCGAAGAGCTAGAACAGACAGCGCTGAACTCGTCGCGCCATCAGCATCAAAATCTCCGACAACAATAATGCGCTTTTGCTGCTTGATTGCCTCGAATAACAAGGCGACAGCAGCGTCAATGCCCGCAAGCTGTTGATAAGAAATTAGGCCACGCGCGGTTTTCTCTAGCTGAGCAACATCAGTGACACCTCGTGATAAATACAGGCGTCTTAATAGCGGTGGAATGGAATCAGGTAAAGCAGATATATCGACTTCGGGACGGCGTTGGATTTCTATCATAAACAAAAATGGGCTCGTAATATCGAGCCCTTATCCTAATAATTATTTGATTTGCTCTAGGCGCTTAAGAAGCTCAGCAGGTGGTAAATACCCTCCTACCATCTCACCGTTTGGTAAGAAAATAGCTGGGGTACCACTAATACCTAACTCACGACCTAGATTGTAGTGTTTGACAATGGTCTCTTTGCATTGTGCTAAATCGCCTTCTGACTTGGGTTCTTGACGATTGACTTTGACATCGTGCATCGCGGCGGCAGGATCATCAGAACACCAAATTTTTGCCATTTGCTCGGCAACCTGCCCCGTAGCACCTTGACGTGGGTAAGCAAGATAACGAACCGTAATACCTAGGTCGTTATAACCCTGCATTTGACTATGAAGACGAACACAATAACCACATGTGATATCGGTAAAAATGTTCACCACATACTTTTCATCTTTTGCTTTGTACTCGATCATGCTGTCGCTGAACTTAGCAATTTTTTCAGCATTAATCGGAGCCTGACGCTCAGCAATGATGTCTTTGTAATTTCCGTTATCATCCAAAGAATAGAGCGTACCAGCAATAAAATGATCACCGCTTGGAGCAGCAAATAGAACACCACCTTCGGTGCGTACTTCAACTAACCCATTAATATCTGAGGCAACGATGTCATCAACTTGGATTCCTATCTTGGCAAACCTCGCCTTGATTGCGGCCTCATCGGCTTGTACGGCTGCTACCGAGACAGTTTCCGCTTTCTGAGGAGTTGATTGTGTTTCTTCCGCACCGCAAGCAGTAACAAAAAAAGGAAGAGTAAGTAAAGTCAAACGGCGCATTACGCTCATTAAAATCACCTTTGTATAAAAAACGTTAAGTTAAGCCCTTGGATGATGCTGGCTATGAATATTTTTCAGTCGCTCTGTTGCTACGTGAGTATAAATTTGTGTTGTCGATAAGTCACTATGCCCCAACAACATCTGTACGACACGAAGGTCGGCCCCATAGTTCAGTAAATGTGTCGCAAAAGCATGTCTTAATACGTGTGGTGACAGTAATTCAGTATCAATGTCCGCCAACACAGCATAAAACTTAATACGATGCCAAAAGGTCTGTCTGGTCATCTGCCTTGCACGTTTACTCGGAAATACCACATCCGAGGTTTTATCCCCCAGTAAACTAGGCCGACCCTTGTCGATGAACTCACCGATCCAGTCAATGGCATTTTCACCCATAGGGACCAAACGCTCTTTATTCCCCTTACCAACGACTCGAACTACACCTTGACGTAAACTGATATTCTCCATCGTCAGGCTCACTAACTCCGTCACACGCAATCCCGTTGCGTACAACAGCTCCAACATGGCTTTATCGCGCAGTTCAATCGGGTCATTAGGATCAGGGGCTTCGAGTAATGCAGTCACTTGATCTTCTGTTAAGTCTTTAGGTAATCGTTTTGGCAACTTCGGACTGACCAACAATGCTGTAGGATCATCCGAACGTATTTTTTCACGATGAAGGTATTGGAACAGACGGCGAATCGCAGAGAGCATTCTTGCACGAGAACTTTGTTGGTAGTTTTCATCCATCAACCACGTTTGATACTCCTGCAACCCCGAGAAACTAATAAAGTCCAAACGGTAGTTCTGTTCATTCATCCATTTCAATAACTTAAATAGATCATTGCGATATGAAGAGAGTGTATTTTCTGACAAACCTCTTTCCATCCACATGGAATCTAGAAACTGTTCCACTAAGCCCTGATCTTGGATATTTACGTCGCTCACCACCACCTCTTGGATGTTTATACAGTACTTTTAACAGAGTATGCGAGAAGAAACGATAATGCCATAAAAAACCCATTGAAGATGAATAAGCGCTGCAAAGATGTCCAGATTAAGGGTAGAATCTCGAACAATATAGGACGACAGCAAGAAAGAATGATGAAAATAGGTTTATTTTACGGTTCGTCAACCTGCTATACCGAAATGGCATCAGAAAAGATTCGCGAAATCATAGGCCCAGATATCGTCGATATTTTTAACGTCAAAGATACGCCTATTTCTCAGATGAGCGAGTATGACTTATTGATTCTCGGCATCTCTACTTGGGATTTTGGCGAGATTCAAGAAGATTGGGGCGTAATTTGGGACCAAGTTTCCGATGTTTCACTACAAGGTAAAGTCGTTGCTTTGTTCGGCCTTGGTGATCAAGAAGGTTACGGTGAGTGGTATCTTGATGCTATGGGTCTGCTCCACGATGAACTCAAGGCGACAGGTGCAACATTCATTGGTTACTGGCCGAATGTAGGGTACGAATTCGATGCCTCAAAGGCATTGACTAAAGACGGCAGTCAATTTGTTGGTTTAGCACTGGATGAAGATTCTCAGTACGAACTCAGTGATGAACGTATCGCGACGTGGTGTGAACAGATTTTGGTAGAATATCAACACTTACTTTAAGCCCTACCCACTCAACACCAATGCACAAAAAAAAATGGCGCTTCCAAAGAAGCGCCATTTTTATCATCAAAGTATTCACCAAGATTTGTTAGGCGGCCTTTTGCGTCAACTCTTCATCATTTTTGCCGATAAAGCACATGCAAATAATCGCCGCAAATGTTGGCATTGCCCAGCCCATACCGACACTAAATAGTGGCAGAACGTTAAAGACAGAAACATCCAGACCCGCTACTTTTGCCGCATCAATTAACGCAAAAGTAAGAGCAACAAGTACTACCACACGATACGCTAATTTAGGGTTCGCTAGTTTCTTACGAGCAAACGTCAAAGCCACTAACGCAATCGCTACTGGGTAAAGTGCAAATAGAACTGGCACTGAGAGCGCGATCAATTGAGACAAACCAATGTTCGCTACTGTAGCACAAGCCACACCAACAATGATGACCCACTTGTGATAGCTGATAGAAGTCAGTGAGCTGAAATAATCAGAGCATGCTGAAATCAAACCGATAGCAGTTGTCAAACACGCCAACAGTACAATCACTGATAACACGATTTGACCATATGGACCAAACAAAGCTTGAACATAGTGGCTAAGAATCACACCGCCATTGTCAGCGCTAGTCGCAACGGTTGCACTCGTAGCGCCCAAATAAAATAGTGAGATGTAAACAAACGCAAGACCTGCTGCTGCAATCAATGCAGAGCTGATCAGGTACTTGGTCGTCGCAGCACGTTCCGTAATGCCCTTACTGCGTAATGCATCAACAATAAGCATACCAAACATCAGAGAACCAAACGTGTCCATGGTGTTATAACCTTCAAGGAAACCTTTGGTCAGCGGTTGAGTAAGATAATCACCAACCGGTGCAATCAACTCTCCTTGAGGATCAATAAATACCGCACCCGCTAGAATAATGAGACCGATAAATAGTACTGGTGTCAAAATCTTACCGATCACATCAATCAGTTTGCCTTGAGACCATGCAAACGCCATCGCAATAACAAAGAACAAAATCGAGAAAACGGTCAAGTGCATTTGAGCTGCATCTGCAAAAAATGGACGAACCGCCATTTCATACGCAACCAAACCAGTACGCGGAGCCGCGAACGCAGGACCAATGATGATAAAGATAAGTACTGCAATCAGGGTAGCAGCTCGTTTTGGCAGATCCTTAGTCAGATGCTCCCAAGAACCTCCAGCCACCGCAACAGCAATAATGGTAATAAGAGGAAGACCTACTGCAGTGAGAAGAAAACCAGTCATCGCTGGTAATAAGTGATCGCCCGCTAATTGGCCAGCCAATGGTGGGAAGATGATGTTTCCTGCGCCAAGGAAAAATGCAAACAGCATGAAGCCGACTGCTATAATATCTGTTGTTTTCAACGTCTGTTTCACAGATATGCCCTTACTTGTTATGTTGTGTTGACCGAAAGAGTCTTTGCTCTAACGTAAAAATAAGGCTGGCATAATGACGAATCACTAGTCAATAAGCAATAGATATAGAAATAAACACTACATTAATTTGCTTTGGCATTGTCAAACTAGTTAGATTCTCTACCACTTTCTTTTTGGGCGAACATTTATACTATCTAAAAATAAAAACACATTGATTACAAACAGAACATATAACCACTCAAATATTTAACAATAGTGATAGTTACTATTTAGAACACAAATAACAAAATAAACCATGACTTCCAATATTTCAAAAACCAAAGGTTTCCAATTCAAACAGTTCACCATTTTTGACGGTCATGCGGGTATGCCTGTTAGCACTGACGGAGTGCTATTGGGAGCGTGGGCGCAATACAGCGATTCAACGGATATCTTAGACATAGGAACCGGAACGGGATTACTCTCGTTAATGGTTGCACAGCGCTATGCCAAAGCGCGTATCACGTCTATCGATATCGATGATATCGCTATCCAAGACGCAAGCCACAACATCTGTCACTCTCCGTGGTCTCAAAGAGTGTCTTTGCTTCACGGTAACGTGTTAACGACGTCGTTCTCACAGTCGTTTAGCGGAGTTATCTGTAACCCACCTTATTTCAATAGTGGTGAGCAGGCTCAGAACCAACATCGAGCCACTGCACGACATACTGATACACTCTCCCATCAACAGTTGCTTGCGACTTGTTTTAACTTGCTCACCAACGATGGTGAGGCCAATTTCGTTTTGCCCAAAGTCGAAGGGGAGCAGTGTATTGCCCTTGCCAAACAGCAAGGCTGGCACTTACGTCGTATTTGTTATGTCCAATCGACCAAAACAAAGCCGTGTCATCGACTTTTATTTGCCCTAGGCAAGCAGCCAACCACTCTAATATCAGAGCATTTGGTCATTCATTCTGACACTGGTGGCTACTCAGAGGATTTTATTGCCTTAACCAAAGACTTTTACCTTAAAATGTAAGTGCGCTCTGGCTCTGTTTGAGTATAATAGCCGCCCTACTTTTTCCCTGATTGCTGTTTTTTTGCTCAGGGCTAACTTACGTCTTGTGGAGACACCATAGTGATCAGAACCTTCGCTGAATTAGATTTAGATCCTGTCCTTTTAGAAGCGATAGAGGAAATGGGCTATAGCCGCCCTACAGAGATCCAAGCACAGGCTATCCCACAAGCACTCGATGCCAAAGACATCTTAGCCTCAGCGCCAACGGGGACGGGTAAAACGGCTTCCTTTGCTATTCCAGCAATTCAATATTTGCTGGACTTTCCACGCAAGAAAGCAGGGCCTGCGCGTATTCTGATTTTAACGCCAACTCGTGAACTCGCGATGCAAGTAGCAGAGCACACTCAGGCGCTCGCAAAACATACACGCTTAAAAGTGGCGACTATCACTGGTGGTGTGACTTACGATACGCATGCCGATACGCTCGCTCAAACTCAAGATATTGTTGTAGCAACACCAGGACGCTTGATGGAATACATCGAATCCGAGCGTTTTGATTGTCGCGCGATCGAATGGTTAGTGTTGGATGAAGCGGACCGTATGCTCGATCTTGGTTTTGGACCGACCGTTGACCGTTTGTCTGCAGAATGTCGTTGGCGCAAGCAAACGCTGTTATTCTCCGCAACACTCGAAGGTCGTGGTGTAGAAGGGTTTACTGCCGACCTGTTGAAAGAGCCCACTGAAATTTCTGCAGAGCCATCAACGCGTGAGCGCAAAAAAATCACTCAGTGGTACCATCGTGCAGACAATGCCGAGCACAAACTGGCTCTGCTTAAGCATATCCTGACTGAACAAGCTCAGCGTACCATTGTGTTCTTGAAAACCCGCGAACGTCTTGGCGAGCTGCGTCAGCAACTAGACAGTGCACAAATACCTTGTGCGTGGATTCAAGGTGAGATGCCTCAAGATCGCCGCAACAACGCGATTAGCCGCTTCCGAGATGGTAGCGTAAACGTATTGTTAGCCACGGATGTCGCGGCTCGCGGCATTGATCTTCCAGACGTTTCACACGTGATCAACTATGACTTACCGCGCAGCGCTGATGTGTATTTACATCGCATTGGTCGTACTGCTCGTGCAGGTAAAAAAGGCATTGCCATCTCGATTGTAGAAGCTCATGACCAACCAATGATGGATCGTGTAGGTCGCTACACCAAAGAGCTCGTCAAAGAGCGCTTCATTGATGGTATGCGCCCGACCCATAAAAAACCGGTATTCAAGAAAAAGAAGAAAAAAGAAGACAAGAAAAAAGCCGTGAAAAAGAAAAGCAGTAAGAAAAAATAACTTCACCTTGTCTCAGTAACAAAAAGGGCTCTAATGATGAAACATTAGAGCCCTTTCTCATTGCGCTAAGCAGTGCATAGCACCACCGCTGAAAAACTACTGTTCTTCTCGCTTGAACACCAATTCTGTGGCTGTCGACTCTTCTTCAACAAAGTAGTAACCCGCAACATCAAATTCTGTAAGCTTTTCGATAGAATCAACACGGTTTTCAATAATATAACGCGCCATCATGCCTCTCGCTTTCTTAGCATAGAAGCTAATCACTTTATATTGCCCTTTCTTGCAGTCTTTGAATACTGGAGTAATCACTTTGCCATCTAGCCGCTTAGGCTTAACCGCTTTAAAGTATTCATTCGAAGCAAGATTGATTAGCACATTATCACCTTGCTCATTCAAGGCGTCATTCAGCTTATCGGTAATAATATCGCCCCAAAACTGATAGAGATTGGTTCCGCGAGCATTGGTTAACTTAGTGCCCATCTCTAATCGATAGGGTTGCATTAAGTCGAGTGGTTTTAGAAGACCATAAAGACCCGACAACATACGTAAATGTTGCTGTGCATAATCAAAATCGGCTTCGGATAAGGTTTCCGCTGCTAACCCAGTGTACACATCGCCTTTGAAGGCCAGTATCGCTTGACGAGCATTATCGGTCGTGAACGTCGGTGACCACTGTTCAAATCGAGCAACATTCAGCCCTGCAATCTTATCGCTCACTTTCATTAATGCAGATACATCAGCTGGCGTTAACTTGCGACACTCCTCAATCAACTCCGCAGACTGATCGACCAATTCAGGTTGCGTGAATCGCTCAGTGGCTAGTGGTGATTCGTAATCTAAGGTCTTTGCTGGTGAAACGACAATAAGCATGACTGTACTCTTTTTAATAATGGTTTCTTCCAGTATAAAAAAAGCCATGCACTTTCTTCAATCAAATAGTGCATGGCTTAATCTATTTTTGAGATAGGTAAAAGTAATTACTTGTTATCTGTCTCTTTGCTATACCAGATACCTTCCTCAAGTTGAGACTTCAGTTCAGGGTAATCATTGGCATCAAACGTTGGTACTTTGCCTGCTTTAAGTTGTTGGTTGTAGTCTTTTGCAAGCTTAATAACAATGCCGGATAGCAAGATAATCGCAATCAAGTTAACAATGGCCATCAAGCCCATCGAAACATCGGCCAGAGCCCAAACCATTGGTAGCGTCGCGACTGAACCAAACATTACCATACCAAGTACGATGACACGGAACAGACCAAGACCTGCTTTGTGGTTGTGTTCTAGGAAGATAAGGTTCGTTTCTGCGTATGAGTAGTTAGCAATGATTGATGTGAATGCGAAGAAGAAAATCGCCACAGCAACAAAGATACCACCCCAATTACCAACTTGAGAGCTTAGCGCGCGCTGAGTCAGCTCGATACCTGTCACTTCACCGTGTGGAACATACTCACCTGACATCAGAATAATCGCCACAGTCGCACTACAAATTACGATAGTGTCGGTAAAGACACCTAGCATTTGAACATAGCCTTGTGACGCTGGGTGCGGTGGATAAGGCGTAGCCGATGCCGCAGCATTGGGTGCAGAACCCATACCCGCTTCATTCGAGAACAGACCACGCTTAATACCTTGGATCATCGCTTGAGCAATCGCGTAACCTAAACCACCCGCTGCCGCTTCTTGAAAACCAAAGGCACTTTTGAAAATGTAAGCGATGACTTCTGGCACTTTCTCAAGGTTCATTACCATGACGACAATCGCAAGTGCAAGGTAAGCTAGCGCCATGATTGGAACGATCAGTTCAGCAGTACGAGCAATCTTACGTACACCACCGAAAATAACGAACGCAGAGATAAGGACGATAGCAACGCCAACAATCATAGGGTCGAAGCCAAACGCGGTATTCATTGCATTGGCAATCGCGTTCGCTTGTACAGCGTTAAAGACTAAACCGAAAGCAATGATTAGGAAGATGGAGAACAACACGCCCATCCAGCGCATGCCCAATCCTTTTTCCATGTAGTACGCAGGACCACCACGGTAGTTGCCGTCGTCATCTTTCGTTTTGTATAGCTGCGCTAATGTGCTTTCAGCAAATGATGTCGCCATACCGAGCATAGCAATAAGCCACATCCAGAAGATAGCACCAGGACCACCAGCGGTTAGCGCAACGGCAACGCCAGCCATATTACCGGTTCCAACACGAGCTGCAAGACTGGTACAAAGAGCTTGGAAAGAAGAGATACCAGCACTGTCAGCTTTACGGCTGTTTTTCAGCACACTGAACATATGACCAAAATGGCGGAACTGAATAAACCCAAGGCGTACTGTAAAGTAAATCCCCACACCTACGAGTAAATAAACCAGAATCGATCCCCACAGAAGATCGTTCATTAGATTAATAACGTCTGTCACTTTAAACCTCACTTAAAGTTAGAGTACCGAGCTGCACATCCGAGTGCTTCCTAAGTTGTGTGGTTATCCCTATCCCTGTGGTTTTGTTAATTTCACTGTTTTTCACGACAACTTAGCTTGTATTTCTTACCTATTGGGAACGCCATACAAGTCGGCTTATTTTTGACGGGCGGATTTTGCAGTCATGGCGCACAAAAATCAATACGCAACAATGCGTATATTATTGTTATTTTTCACCATAAAATCACGAAAAGTTAACACTTTGCAAAGCAATTTATTTACCATCGATTATTAAAACACCAACATACCAGTAACAATAGATAAGCATAGCAAGTAAACAACTGAATGTTTGCTTATTAGAAGACAAGCCTAGGTGCATCAACGGATGAACGGCACTTTACCAAATGGAATACTTTTTAGACATTATCATGCAATGAGAACGTTTATCGTAAGACAAGATTCGCCAGTTACCCTCTTCTCAGCACACGGTATTAACAATCTTACTGAACAATTTCTTTTTCGTAATGTGATTCAATCGATTGTTTTTTAGACAATTGCGTTACTAAAAAGTGTGAGGTTGCATTCAAAATGGCATAAAAACTTCATACTAGCGAAACAAATGAGAAACAAATCAAAGTTAGTCTGCCATAGAATATGGTACTAAGAGGGCTCCGTGAGGAGAATAACAATAGTAGAGGTAGCTTATGGAAGGCTTTGAACTGGATGAGATTGCGGAACTAGTTGCTCCACGTGCTCGCGCAGGACGCTCTAAACCCGTGAAAAGAAAATGGCGCGAAATTGAAGCCATTAAAGACAGACAGCGCTTACAACGAGAACTCAACGATATGGACATCGGACTCGATTTTTCTCTCGATGATGTAGACCTCTAGTCGATCGTAAACTGTTTTTTAATTGAGAATTTTCACCTATAAAGAAGCCTGAAGCTTTATTGGTGTGAGTATACAAAGCCCTCTTAAATGAGGGCTTTGTTTTACCTAGATGTGCCTTCTATTCGACCTTCAATCACGAAAGTGTCAAATAGTGTGATGCTTCAACACTTTTGCCGTTGTTGTAGTCTCTGCACACAAGCCAACTATAACCTCGCCCAATATGTTAAGCCGCGTCGCTGAACAACTGCCAAAAAGCGACCAATAAGTCACGGATACTGTTTTGGAGTTTGGTTTTAATTCTGAGGTCAGTTTCAGACCAACTTAACACTTGCATCAAATGGTTAACTATCTCAGAATCACAATCTTTAAAATGCAAATAAAAGCAATTATCAATGGCGTTTACATGTTTCTTAAGATTCTTTTTCTATTATATTAAAAACCAAGCTTAGTCCAATCGCAGTGGACGTAAGCATACTCATTGCAGTAATTGCACATTGGTTGATCTTTCCATTGGTTATGACTTAGGACAGGCAACGCTGTCACTCAAAGGTGTATCAGCCAACTGTCCAACTGAATGTAAAATTTGATTTATAACCAAAACCCATAAACCTGCTTCAGCAGCAATGCTGAAGCCTCTTTATTTAGGACAATAATGCAACAGACTCTAGATAGCGACCATTTAACGCAGTTACATACGCTAACGCATATCTCACAGCAGTTTTCTCCTTTGTTAGTTCAAGTGACGGAGGGAAGCCGCATTATTGTCCCTGGCACAAGCGCATCAACTGATGTCAACGAGTTATATCAATACTGGAAAGCGAACTACCCGGAAGCGGGGCCAATATATTGGTTCACCCGAACATGGACAATGTTGATTTGGCAGCCGGTAACCATTGCTCTTGTCACCACCTATTACACCCAAGCCGTCCCACCGATTAGTACAATGGTTCAAGGATTTAACCGTCAAAATGGCGTGGTCGGACAATTTGATTTTAGTTGTCACGAGTGGCAATTGGGCGATCAGCACCAAAGACGAGAGCACGCAGCGAAGCAACTCACCTTGTTACTGACCCACTTGCTGAGCAACTCAATCATGTTTGTCGCATCAGCCCTGCGACTAGAGAAAAGCTTCTCGCCGATCCCATTATGGAAATGCTGTTACGCGGTTTAAAACACATGGTAAGCTGCCGTCTCTTAGAACAACAACAGATGCATCCAACTTTTGCTCACGAACTCCAGCACTGGCAACAAGCACTAAAGCTGCCTTTGACGCGTTTTGGTCGATTAGATGTCACTTGTGATGGGGAGTATTTTGTCCAACGAAGCGCTTGTTGTATGCACTATCGTCGTGCCGATGGCGACTATTGCCAAGGTTGCCCCCAACAAAGAAACTGACTTAACGACGACATATTGCATAAAGCGAGATTTTAGCAAAAAAACTCATAACTTTTCGTTACAACAATATGAATAAGAGATAACAAATGATAACTCATATCAATATCATTTAATCTGTATTTCTTAAATGAGTTGCAATACAATATCCACGCTTCCAAAACCGATTAACGTCTTTGAGAACGGCTCTTAGCATCGAGTTTTAAGATACCGAATGATGAATTCTATAACGTATCTTTGGAATCTAACTTCAACTAATAACTGGTACTTTCTACAAGAAAGCAGAAGGCTCTTGAAATGAACAAAACGGCTCTTCGCCTGACCTTGTGTTCGCTCCCACTGCTGTCCATAAGCAACTTGGCGACCGCTAACGACCTTAATAGTGCTCGAAATGTCGAAGCGCAAATCATCACACAAAGCGCTCAAAGCCAAACACGTATCAACAAAAGTAGTGATAAGGCGTTTGAGCTAAAGTCTGATATTGCGATGCTTGAGCAAGAAGTGGCTAATTTAGAAGTGTACGAAAAACATTTGCAAGCCGTTGTTGCTAATCAAGAAGAAGAGATGACTAGCATCGAGACACAGCTACACCAGATCAATGCAACACGTAAGGGCGTCGTGCCACTTATGTACCAAATGCTGGCAGGTCTTGAAGAGCAAATCAAACAAGACAAACCGATTCGAATTGAAACACGTTTAGCCAGGCTTGATGAATTGAAATCATTGATGCCACAAGCCGATGTGAGCGACGCAGAAAAATACCGTCGTATCTTAGAAGCTTATCAAATTGAGATGGACTACGGCCTTAAACTCGGCAGTTACCGCAGCTTGATCAACGTCGGTAGTGACATCGAGGCGGAGCAGCTGTACCTAGGCCGACTTGCTTTAGTCGCTCGTAGCCTAGACAGACATCAATATTGGTCTTGGGATATTAACCAAAAACGTTGGGTCGCTGTCGACAGCACTTTAGCACCACAAATCGATAAAGCATTTGCTATCGCGAACAAACAGGCTTCACCATCTCTGCTTGAGCTTCCGATTTCATTAACTCCAGTGACTCAAATAAAGGATCCTAGCTAATGCGTCCGTTTTCACTCCATAAACTACCGCTTATGGTTGCGCTGCTAAGCCTTGGATTAGCACAACCGTCATTCGCAACTGACACCTTAACCTCAAAAGCAAAAGCCGCTCAGCAACAAGAGAAACAGCATAATGCCGAGCGTGAAGCAGAGTTTAACAAACAAGAGCAAAAGCTCGCAGCACGCAAAGCCGAACTTGAAAAACGCAAAGCTCAGTTAGATGCCAGCATAGAATCACTCAGCACTGCTTTTTCCGATAATGAGCAAGCTCTGGCTGAACAACAGAAAAAACTTCATTTAGAAACGGGCAGTTTAGGTGAGTTATTTGGTGTTGTCAGGCAATCGGCCAAAGAAGTCCAAGTTGAACTTGAACACTCTGTCGCTAACACTGAGCAAACCGAGCAAATTGCGGCGATTAATGACATTGTTGCAGCGAAAATATTACCTTCCATCGAAGAGCTCACGGGTTTATGGCGAGCTTATCAAGCTCAAATTTCGAGTAGCGCTACCTATGCAGAGCTTCAAGTACCCTTTGTGGCAGGCAATGGCGAAATAACCAAGCTTGACGTTGTTCGTTTAGGTAATTTTGCCCTACTTTCCGACCATGGCCCAGTTGATTGGGATGGCAAACTGGCGAGTGACTTTCCTCGCCTACCACAATCTGCGCCAACCTCGACAGATGCAGCTGGCATTGTGACCGGACAAACGGCGGCTTTCATCGACCCAAGTCGCGGTGATATTTATAAGCAATTAGCAGATAACCCAACACTCGGTGAACGATTCGAGCAGGGTGGTATTGTTGGAAAAATCATTGCAGGGCTATTTGCTCTTGGGATGATCATTGCCCTTTATCGCGCCGTTGTTCTTGTCACAACAGAACAGAAAATCAACAAGCAACTGAAAACGCCAGATACACCAACTGACAACCCTCTTGGCCGTGTACTTAGTGTGTATAACAGTGAAAAGCAACTTCATGTTGAAACTCTAGAATTACGCTTATTAGAGTCCATTATGGATGAACAACAGCATCTAGAGCGCGGACTTAGCATGCTGAAGCTACTTGCCGCTCTCGCGCCTATGTTGGGTCTACTCGGTACCGTTACTGGTATGATAGAAACATTCCAAGTCATTACCCAATTTGGTAATGCAGAACCACGTGTTATGGCTGGCGGTATCTCAATGGCATTGGTCACCACCGTATTGGGTCTGATTACCGCGATGCCTCTCCTACTGGCACATAACCTACTGAGTTCAAAAGCTGAAGCAATTCGCAATATTTTGGAGCGACAAAGTGTCGGTCTTGTTGCAGAACAAGCCGAAGCGCAAACTTCGGAGCAAGAAGACGCGTATGCCGCATAACTTATTCAGTTGGCTGCCAGGTAGCGAGCATCTGAACCAGTTTATGACACAAGGTGGGCCAATCCTTTGGTGGCTCGCCGCGGTAGTCTTCGTCTTTTGGCTGGTGGCATTTGAACGCGTTATCTATTTTGCCAAAGTATTCCCTACCCAGAGAAAAAGCTGGGGCAAGAAGTGGGCGGCGCGCCAAGATCACTACTCTTGGTACGCACAATCCCAACGCAATGCCATGCTAAGCGAAGCTGAAAACAAGCTAAACCAGCATCTCAACCTATTGAAATGTTTGTTGAGCTTGTGTCCGATGCTCGGATTACTCGGGACCGTTACCGGTATGATTACTGTGTTTGACACGCTAGCCGCTCAGGGTAGCGCTCAACCTCGATTGATGGCCGCCGGCATTTCCATGGCGACCATTCCAACCATGGCGGGTATGGTTGCAGCCTTGCCAGGCATGCTCGCTTATTCACGAATTCAAAAATGGAGTAGTAAAAGCCTACTCCAACTTGAGCAGTTAATTAGAAGTGAACGCCATTTGCCGTCAAGCACTGCTCGCTCAGGAGATTCTAAATGAGATTAGGTCATCGAAAAAAACAGACCGAAGAAGCCAATATCGATATGACGTCCATGCTCGATATTGTATTTATCATGTTGATCTTCTTTATCGTTACCAGTTCATTTGTTCGTGAATCTGGGGTTGATGTTAACCGACCGCAAGCCAGTCATGCAGTCAGTCAAAAAAACGCCGGCATTTTTGTTGCCATTACATCAGCGAACGATATTTTTATAGACAAACGTCGTGTGGATGTCGAACGAGTACAAGCCACCATCGAAAAGCTTTTATTGGAACAGCCTAACGCATCGATGGTTATTCAAGCCGACAAACATGCCTTTAATGGCACCGTTGTGCAGGTGATGGACAGTGCCAAAGGTGCGGGTGTGACTAAAATTGCTCTGGCGACGGAGAGCCCATAATGCTTCGACTACTGGCGAGTATTCCCCTCGCAATCGCCTTAGCGTTTGCTTTGTTCTCATTCATGAGTTGGATGATCGATATTGGCCCGAAATCGAAGCCTGATGATAAGCCAAGGCTCAGCTATGACTTGGTTATGGTTGGGCCTGATAGTGAAACAGCAAGGCGTCAACGCGTGTTACCAGAACCGCCTAAGATGCCTTCGACCCCACCTTCTGCAGCTGTCGTGGAACAAAGCTCGCAAGTGTCTAGCGTACAAACGCCGAGTACACCGCAGCTATCCAATATTTCCGTTTCCACTCAGGTGGCAGGAGTCGCGCTGAACGCGCCTATCGTGCCTGATATCGGTCAAAACCAACAAGTTATGCCACTACATCGAAAAGAGCCTCGCTACCCGCGTCGAGCTTTGCAACGCAACATTGAAGGGTTTGTGGTCATGTCCTTTACCATTGATGAAAGTGGTCGTCCTACTGATATTCAAGTGGTAGAAGCGAAACCAAGACGCATGTTCGAACGTGAAGCCATGGTGGCGCTAAAGCAGTGGAAATACCAACCTATGATCGTGAATGGCAAAGCGACCCCTCGTATTGGTCAAACCGTCAAATTAGAGTTTAAGTTGAATCAATGATAAAGCGTCTATTTATTACCTCAGCGCTAGCTCTGTGCTCAATGCTCGTTGTCACTAGCGTAGCCGCAGCTCCTCAGTTAGGTATGCGCACTGCTACTCAAGTATCTAAAGCTTATGAACTAGAGCAAGACGATAAGTTGAACCAAGCTATTACGCTTCTTGAAGGCATCAAACCCAGTGCGAACTACGATAAAGCTTATGTGGCTCGTATGCTGGGTATCTACTATTGGCAAGCAGAACTGCCTGAAAAAGCGATTAAACAGTTGCAAATTGCGGTGAACACCAACGCGTTTGAAGATGAACAAGATTGGCAAACCGAGCGTATGTTGGCAGAGCTTCTATTGTCTAAAGATAAACCAGAGCAAGCCTTGGTGCACCTTGATAAACTGACCCAAAGCGCTGAAGCGAACAACATTAGCAAAGAGCAGATCACAGGTGTCTGGCTTAATAAAGCAAGAGCACACTATTTATTGCAGCAATGGAAACCTCTTCTGGCGGCTATCAACCATTATCACCAACTAGATGCAACACCTAAACTGCAACCATTAACTCTCCAGCTAACCGCAGAGCTGCAATTAAAACGCCTGAAGAGCGGTATTCTCACTACTCAAAAACTTCTGGCACTGCAACCAGATAACCTAATGTGGTGGCAACAACTAAGCTCTCTCTACATGCAAACCAAGCAGTATAAACTGGCACTGGCCACTCTCGTCTCTGCAGAGCGAGCGGGTCTTGAACTTCCTGAAAATCTCCAAGTCAGTAAAGCTCAGCTGTACTCACAACAAGGTGTCCCAGAAAAAGCAGCGCAGTCTTACGCCAATCTACAAGTCGAAGCAAGTGATATCAACACCATCATCAAGCAAGCTCGACATTGGCAAATGGCTCGCGAGTGGTCAAACGCTCAAAAGGCGTGGCTTGCCGCAGCAAGACTTAATGGCAAATACTACGAAGAGGTAGCTAGGCTAGAGTTACAACAAGGTGACTTTAAGCAAGCACTTAATTCACTGAATAAAGTCACTGGCATCAACAAACAAGAAAAACTGTTACTACAAGTCAGAGCTTATGTCGGTTTAAAAGACTACGCCAAGGCTACAGACGTTGCGCAAGCGGCTCATCGTGAAAAACCAACGACACAAACCGCTGACTGGTTGCAGTACCTTGAACAAATGAGTCAATCTCGTTGAATAAAAGCCAAGCTTAGTGATATGACCCTAATAATTGGACTGCAATTATTAGGGTCTTTTAATGGCGTCATTACACGTTTTCGAGCTCATTTTGCCGAACTCGAGCCGCCAGTTGCTTATAGCGATCGGCTATCGTATCCCCAAAGACAGGATCATCTTCCACAACTGTCCACTGACTTTCTACCGCTTGCCAATCTTGAGTAGTAAAGCGCTTCTCGATTAACGGCAATACTGCTTGTTCTTCAAAATCGAGATGACGTTTCTGGTCTTGGATAAATAGCGATAAACGACTGGTAAAGACTTGCTGGGGCACAACAGAGTCTTGCAGAATCATTTCCACCACGTCTAAAAAATCATGCGTTTTTTCTGAAAGTTCAAGATGGTCTGATTCAAGATTCTCTACCGGCTCTTGTGCGCCATACTTATCAATAAAGTAGCGATAGAGAATATCTTCTTTGGGATGATGAATTTTCTCGGAATGGTTAGCTAGGTAATCGACAATCTCTTTGACGATGTTGTAATTGATAGGCTGCTCGCTTTCTAGCAAATGTAATTTTCGGTTTAAGATCGCCAGTAACCGCACCATATAACCATGTTCGCGTCTAATCCTTTCGATCATCATGATCCTCTCCCCCTCATTTCCATACACTTTATAAGTGTATAAGAGAACCAAGGATCATGTTTTGAGAACGGTCAAAAATACGCCAATTACCTAAAAGGGTCTAATCCAGCTGCGGCTGCCAATCAATCGGCTGTTTGCCCATACCCTTAAGTAATTGATTTGTTTTTGAAAAGTGTCCACTTCCAAAAAAGCCTCTATGCGCAGATAAGGGTGAAGGATGAGGTGCCGTCAACACATGGTGTTTTGTACGGTCTATCATTTTTCCTTTCTTTTGAGCATGCGAGCCCCAAAGAAGAAAAATAATGCCTTCACCATTTTGGTTTAATGCCTCTATTACACGGTCGGTAAATGTCTCCCAACCCAATTTAGCGTGAGAGTGGGCCTGCCCTTGCTCCACCGTTAAAACCGTATTTAACATCAGCACCCCCTGCTCAGCCCAGCTTTTCAAATAACCATGCGCAGGAGTCTCAAAGCCCTCAATATCCTGAGCGAGCTCTTTATACATATTGACCAAAGAAGGGGGTGTCTTTACGCCAGGTAAAACAGAGAAGCAAAGGCCGTGAGCTTGATTGGGACCGTGATAAGGATCTTGGCCCAGCATCACCACATTCACATCAGAAAACTCGGTAAATCGAAATGCATTAAATACGTCCTGCGTAGGAGGGAAAATGACTTTTCCTTGATTACGCTGCTCTTCAACATACGCCATGGTTTGTTGAAAATATTCTTGCTGCTTTTCGTTACCGATTACGTCGTGCCATGTGAATGTTGTCATTATGGATCCCTGAAGATGAATACTTCAGGTAGTCTATCACTCAACGAAGGGTCACCACTACTGTCAATTTGGCATATCGCCATGCACGTTTCCCACCAGAGTCAGTGCTTATTAGTTTATTTACCGGTCAATGGTTAGGATGTTTGATCTGCGGTGTTCGATAATGACCTTGACCGTGAATATGTCGGTTTGGGGTCGGAAAGCGAGTAGAACGTGCTGTACTGGGTCTAGGAGTTAATGGACGAGTCATAATGGCACCTACCTTGTTGAGTCACACATTTATGCAACATGCATGTTACTTAGTATGAAAGAAAGATGCCAAAATGCTATGTGAGTTATCAAAAAATCAGCAATTTGTTGTGAAATGCCTCAATTGTTGGATTTCATCGCCCCAAATAGCGGGTTCTATTGTCTCTAAAATCAATGGGATAGAATCAAATCGAGCGTCTTGCATGATGTATTCAAAGCACGCCCACCCAATCTCCCCCTTGCCAAGCGAATGATGCCTATCCACCTTGCCTCCTAATGGGATTTTTGAGTCATTCAGGTGCATAGCTCGCAAATAGTGCATCCCAACAATTCGGTCAAACTCTGCGAACGTGTGCTCACATGCCTCTTTAGTTCGTAAATCGTAGCCAGCAGTAAAGGTATGGCAGGTATCAAGACATACGCCGACCCTAGATTTATCTTCTACCTTATCAATGATGTGAGCTAAATGCTCAAAGCGCCAGCCAAGGTTAGTGCCCTGACCTGCCGTGTTTTCAATGACCGCGATAACATCCGGGACTTGTTGATGTGCCAGATTAATAGACTCAGCAATACGGTCCAAACAATCACTCTCCGACAACTTTTTTAAATGACTTCCCGGATGAAAGTTAAGCAGTGTAAGCCCTAATTGTTGGCTCCGCTCCATCTCATCGATAAAAGCAGCTCGAGACTTTTCAAGTTTATCCAACTCTGGCGCACCCAAATTAATAAGATAGGAATCATGCGGAAGAATTTGCTCAGCACGAAAGCTGTACTTTTGGCATTCCGATTTAAATCGTTGGATAACCTCTTCGGTCAACGGTTTTGCAACCCACTGTCGCTGATTCTTAGTAAAAAGTGCGAATGCATTCGCACCAATTTCATTCGCTCTCTGTGGCACATTATCAACCCCACCAGCAGCGGAGACATGGGCACCAATAAATTTTTTCATCTGTTTGACCACCTGATCAACTTCACAATTTTCGAACTGTTATTTAGCGATCTTATACTTTCAGTTTTGGTTATGGAAGCCATTGATTTTCGCTGTATCGATGGCTTTTTATGCACTCTTTGTAGTTTTATTACAACAAATGGTGATTTAAAATAATTTTTAATTATTAAAATATTATTTTAAATCACCATTTTTAAAGGTTTGATTGACATTAATCAAGAAATTAACCACAACGTCATTAATGTTTTTTGTTGTATTTTGATCTAAATCAACACTAAAATACCCACAACGAGTTATATATAGGTCAGCTCGACAAGAATTGAAAATTAACACCACAAAAATGCCACTCTGAAAGTGGATTAGGAGATAGTGATGATTCAAGGTATCCAAATTACTAAAGCAGCAAACGACGATCTACTTAACTCAATCTGGTTGATCGACGGCGAAAAAAACGAAGCACGTTGCGTTGCAGCAAATGCTGGTTTTGAAGCTGACCAAGTTATCTCTGTTAGCGATCTAGGCGAATATGAAAGCCGAGAAGTAGCAATCGAAGCTGCACCTCGTATCGAAGGTGGTCAACACCTAAACGTAAACGTGCTTAAGCGCGAAACACTAGAAGACGCAGTGGCACACCCAGAGAACTACCCACAGCTAACGATCCGTGTTTCTGGTTACGCTGTACGTTTCAACTCGCTAACGCCAGAACAACAACGTGACGTTATCGCTCGTACCTTTACTGAGTCTCTATAATTAGAGACGTGAAGTAAGCAAATACTGAAAAACAGACGCGCAAGCGTCTGTTTTTTTATGTATGTAAAACGGTGTGCGACGCATACAAAAAAACCTCCCGAGAGAGGTTTTCAAAGTACATCAAGCACACGCTAATATTTCAGTCATGCCATCTATTTTAGACATGTCATCCCTGCTCTGGCAGGGAACTAATTAATGTGCTTACAGTATCACCGATTACTTCAGTGTCACTCGAGCAAATTTACGCTTACCGACTTGGTAAACGGCTTGCCCCGCCGCTGGAACTAACTTCGTATCTTCCATTTTCTCGCCATCGATCTTCACCGCACCTTGACGAATCATGCGCATTGCATCCGATGTTGAGTTAACAAGCGCCGCTTCTTTAAGAAGGTTACCAATTGGCAAGCCAGCTTCAAACTCAAACTCTGGCATTTCATCTGGCATCGCACCTTTTTGGAAACGATTAATAAACTCTTGCTCAGCCGCCTCTGCGTCCGCTTCAGTGTGGAAGCGTGCAATGATTTCTTTGGCAAGCAGGATCTTAATATCACGAGGGTTTGCTCCGCCTTCAACATCCGCTTTGAACTGTTCAATCTCGCCCAGAGGACGGAAAGATAATAGCTCGTAGTAACTCCACATGAGCTCATCAGAGATAGACATGATCTTACCAAACATCTCAGAAGGTGCTTCACTGATACCAATGTAGTTATGCGCAGACTTAGACATCTTCTTCTCGCCGTCCAGACCTACTAGAAGCGGCATTGTAAGTACGACCTGAGGCTTCTGACCGTGTGACTTTTGCAACTCACGACCCATTAGCAGGTTGAACTTCTGGTCGGTACCACCAAGCTCTACGTCTGTTTCCATCGCGACTGAATCGTAACCTTGTAGCAGTGGATACATAAACTCGTGAATTGCGATTGGCTGGTTGTTACCATAGCGCTTTTTAAAGTCATCACGCTCTAGCATACGAGCTACAGTTTGATTCGCAGCAAGGCGAATCATGCCTTCCGCGCCGAGTTCGGATAACCACTCAGAGTTAAATGCGATAGTCGTTTTGGCTGGATCTAGGATCTTAAACACTTGCTCTTTGTACGTTTCAGCATTGCGTAAAACGTCTTCACGAGTTAACGGTGGACGCGTTGTGTTTTTACCTGTTGGGTCACCAACCATACCAGTGAAATCACCGATTAAGAACGTCACATCATGGCCTAGGTCTTGGAAGGTACGTAACTTGTTCAAAATTACCGTGTGCCCTAGGTGAATATCTGGTGCTGTAGGATCGGCACCCAATTTGATGCGTAGAGGACGGTTCTCTTTTAACTTAGCAATCAGTTCTTCTTCTGGAATTAGCTCGTCAACGCCACGTTTGATCTCAGCCAACGCTGCTTCAAGGTTCGCCATTCTTGTTCACTCCCACAGATTTGGCAAAAATATAATAGTTGGACATCTTACTTGAATAGCGATGTTTTTTGAAACCAGTTAGACTAATTGGTTTAGGAAATTTCAAAAATAATGTTGAATTGAACTCTCATGCTATCTGTTTTTAAGCGCCTGCCTTGGCTTCACCGTGCGCTCATCGCCTTTTTTACAGCACTCATCGTTGTTGCCTTGTTTTTGCCGGATGTTCAGGAGCTGGATGATGGGCAGGATCGACTTGAAGTTGGTAAGCATTACGCCCTAACAATTAACAATAGTGCTTTTCCTATTGGTGACGAGATCCCACCAACTGTTGTCCTCAAGTGGGAGGAGCATACTGTCCGCTCAGGAGAAAGTGCCGCTCTTCTGTTTCAGCGCTTAGGATTGTCGCCACGCCTGCTGCATGAGCTTATCTATACCAATGATGATATTAAACGCCAGCTCTCCAAATTAAGACCTGGAGATAAGCTGATATTTGGGTTTGACGAGAACCATGACTTTATCCAGTTAAAACGCAAGATTAACGACTACGAGACCTTCAAAATTACTCGTACTGATGATGGATTTACCTCCACTTGGGATAAGAAAGAGGTCGACTATCAGTACAACTATGCTCAAGCACAGATTTCCTCAAACTTCTGGAACGCTGGGATTGCAGCAGGGTTGACCGCCAATCAAATTATGGAACTGGCGGGTATTTTTGGCTGGGATATCGATTTTGCGTTAGATATTCGTTCTGGTGATAGTTTTCAATTGCTTTACCAAGAAAAAGTCGTAGAAGGCGAAGTGGTTGGCCGTGGCAAAATTATCGCAGCGATTTTCAAAAACCAAGGGGATACCTTCAAGGCAATATTGGACGATAAGACGGGTAACTATTACGATGAAAATGGTCGCGCCATGAAGAAAGCCTTCTTACGTTCACCGCTTGATTTTCGTCGCGTCACGTCAAACTTTAACCCGACGCGCCGTCACCCAGTGACCGGTAAAGTACGAGCCCACCGCGGCACCGACTATGCTGCTCCTGTTGGGACGCCAATTTGGGCCGCCGGTGATGGTATTGTACAGAAGTCCAGTTATAACCAGTTCAATGGCAATTACGTCTTCATCAAGCACAGCAATACGTATATCACCAAGTATTTACACCTAACGAAACGAACCGTCAAAACCGGACAACGTGTAAAACAAGGTCAAACGATTGGTACGCTTGGCGGAACAGGTCGTGTCACCGGTCCTCACCTTCATTATGAATTCTTGGTCAATGGTGTACATAAAAACCCAAGAACGGTAAAACTGCCGCAATCTAAGTCGTTAACGGGCCAGGAAAAACAGACTTTCTTAGCCAATGCGGAAAATCGCCTTAATACTTTAGATAGGTACAGCGAGTTGCTTTACGCTAACAACTAACCGCCCATAAACAACAAACCCCTAGCAACGGCTAGGGGTTTTCTTTATCGACTAAACAGAGCTTTTAGTGATGCTTGTTTGGCGTATCGCGATACATCTCTTCGATTTCATCATGATAACGATCGTTTATCACTTTGCGGCGCAGTTTCTGTGTTGGCGTCAATTCACCTTTATCCATTGAGAAGCCTGTTGGTAATAACTTAAACTTCTTCACTTGTTCAAACTTCGCCAACTCTTTTTGCAGTTCGCCAATGCGCTTTTCAAACATCTCAACCACCTCGTTGTGCTTAATCAGCTCAAGACGATCATGATATTTAATATTTAGCTCTTTGGCATATTCTTCAAGCGTATCAAAACACGGCACAATGAGTGCTGAAACGAACTTGCGAGTATCCGCGATAACCGCAATCTGCTCAATGTAATGGTCTTTACCAATCGCACCTTCAATTGCTTGTGGTGCAATGTACTTACCATTAGAGGTTTTCATCAACTCTTTAATGCGGTCAGTAATGAACAAATTACCACGCTCATCAAATTGGCCGGCATCTCCTGTTTTTAGGAAACCATCCGCGTCGAACGTCTGCGCGGTTTCTTCCGGTAATTTGTAGTAACCACGCATTACCATCGGTCCACGAACCAAGATTTCATTGTTCTCGCCAATTTTCACTTCTGCGCCAGGCATCGGCATACCGATAGAGTCCGGGTTGTAGCAGGTGTCGTCCCAGCACGAGACAGTTGCCGTGGTTTCTGTCATGCCGTAGCCAAGCTTGACGTTAATACCGATAGCTTGAAAAAAGCGACCGATAGTTTCATCCAGTTTAGCGCCACCACAAGGCATAAAGTTAATACGTCCTCCAAGCAACTCACGTAGCTTGCTCAGAACTAATTTATCTGCAAGCGCATGACTTTTTCTCAAAAGCAATGAAGGCGTCACATTGTCTTGGCGACATTGTGCCATTTTCGCTCCCATGTTGACCGCCCAGGTAAACATAATCTTGCGATGAATAGGTGCTTTAGAAACGCGCTCATGAATCGCTGAGAAAATTTTCTCGTAGAAGCGAGGAACCGCACTCATTACGGTAGGACGAATCTCACTTAGAGCGTCACGGACCTGTATCGTGTCCTGTAAATAACAGTTAGTCCCGCCTTGATAAAGAACATAAAAAGTCCAAGCACGCTCAAACACATGAGACAGCGGTAAGAAACATAACGAGATATCACGTTCGCTTAGGCTTAATCTTGCATCATGGCCTTTTAATTGAGCAGCAATGTTGGCGTAATCCAGCATTACACCCTTTGGCTGACCCGTTGTACCTGAGGTATAAATCAGTGTCAGCAAGTCGTCATAATTTGCTTGTTCCAGTCGCTCTGTCAGCACCGTTTGTTGCTCAATGCTGGCGTCCGAAAGAAAACTCTGCCAGCTAACACTAAAATCATTGTCTACCAAGACAATATCGTCACTCATTGCGACGATAAGCTCCAGTTGACTGCACTCTTCGTATATAGATAAAGCAGCATCATACTGCGCTTGTTCACCGACGAATAAAATTCGAACGTCGGCATTCTGAACGATATAACTCGTTTGAGCCGGAGTGTTTGTAGGATAAAGGGGTACCGTTACCGCACGAATTTGCAATGCGGCTAAATCGGCGATAGTCCACTTCGGCATATTATTGGAAATAATGCCGATTTTTTCTTGAGGTTGAATTCCTTTTCCAAGGAGAGCCAAAGATAACGCGTCAACGTTAACTCCGAACTCCTTCCAGCTAATCCCTTGCCACACATTGTTGATTTTATGTCGTAAGGCGATCTTATCGCCACCTTGTGCGATTCGGTCACGAATCTTCTTTACAATATGGAAATCTAAATTAGCCATGTTCTATCTTTACCTTTTAGCTTACATATGTAAGCTTTATGAGCGCACAAGTGTACCTCTGCGCGAAAAAAAGGCAACCGACCTATATCAAAGATATCAACAATAGTTATCGGTTTAATCATTCAATGATAATAACTCTCTGTAAAAATTGAAAAAGCCCTGTCCAGAGACTGTTCAGGGCTCGCTTTAAAAAGTTGTAATAGACTATGACAAAGCGACAACTTCACCGCAAATAACCATCAGCTGATCACGCAACCAAATGTGCCCTTTGTCTTTTTCGCTCGACTCGTGCCAGCTTAAATATCCACTGATTTTGGACTGTTCTAGCGGCAATGGAAGTACTTGTAATTGGTCTTTATTTACCGCATTTTCTACCAACCAACGAGGAGCGATGGTCACGAGTTCAGATTGCCCGACGACATAAAGAACATTGCTTAAGCTTGTTCCCTCATATGACGCTTGGCAATCCAATTCACGATAGGCTTGCTCAGAAAAGCTGCGAACGCCATGGACTTTAGACAATTTGGCATGCTTTTCATGAGCCAATTGAGCCGTACTGGCTACGCCGTGAATACGTGGGTGATTCTTCGCAGCCACAACAACCAATTCATCTTGGAAGATTTCTGTGCTAGAGAACCCTTGCGCATCGTAACGCGCATAATCAATGACAAAATCTATCTCTTGATAACGCATGCGATCCGCCAACTGACGGTCTGCTTCTGCGTCTAAATGCAATTGTACATGAGGAGCTTGCTCAGAAATGGTATGCATGATCTTTGGGGCGAAACGCATATCGCAAGGAGAACAAATCGCCATTTTGAACAAACGTGTCGATGTTTCTGGGGTAAAGATAGAGCTTGGAAGTTCGTTACGCACTAACTGTAAAGCTTGGCGAACAGGTCCAAACAACTGGCGAGCGCGTTGCGTAGGTTGAATACCACGACCTTGACGCATAAATAACTCATCATTAAACATCACTTTTAATCGCGCAACGGCATTACTAACTGCTGGTTGCGACATACCAAGATTGTGTGCAGCTCGAGTGATATTCTGCTCTTGCATCACTGCGTCGAAAACAGTCAAAAGGTTTAGATCTACGCCGCGAAGTGTGCTTTCCATGCGGTAGCTAGCGATAGCGCTCATAGCATCTTTTTTGTCTAACATTTAGTAAGCCTCGTTTAATTTCAATCTCGAATATGTGAATAAGGATTAATCACCAACGACCAATATTTCTCCACTCACGGTTCGCTGTTTACCTTACAACATTCTATTAACCCTCTGCATAGTTCGAGGACAAAACAAACTATCCACTAATAACAAACCCAATACCAACAAGTTTGACAAAGAATCAGCAAATTTTATCGAAGAAAATAGATATTCGATAATAAACAATAAGTTAGTTTATGTATAAAAAAAGATAAATTACATTTTTAATAACTTTTGTGCGCAGAAATATCTAAAAACATAACTAATGAGTATGTAACCGCCACTTTACCACGTATTATCTATATCTAAAACCAATATGGTTAATCAAGCGAAGTATTAAACTATCAGATACATAAGATATATAACTCACATCCATTTCATAAGAAAAATGAATACCAACGGTGATAATTTATCCGCCACACAGACTAAAAAAACCGCATTACGCGGCTTTTGATTAACTGTGATTTTTCTATTTCAAATCGAGGCGTAACTAGGAAAGTCGACTCTCTCCCAAAGGCTCTGACGCAATTGTTGGCTACAGTCCCATTTTCCCGCCACTATCCATTGTGCAATTTCAGCGGCGACATTAGGATAGGTGACTCGCTCTGCTTGTTTCTCGTCTAACCACGTACGAATGACCGAGGCATCGAGAAAGTCCATAGACTGAGCCAGCCCCAAACTCTCTAGTGTGGCTGCGTTGCTTTGCTGCTCAAATTGGCCATCCAGAGGTTTCACCAACAGCTTTTTTCCTAAACTGAGTGCCTCAGAAGGAAGTTCAAAGCCTCCATTTGCAATCACGCCTTGGCAACGATGAAGGTCTCGTTGGAACCCTTCATGACTGAGAGGCATCATCTGAATGTTTTCAATTTGTTTTTGATCACCAATTTCGGGGTGGTAACAGATAAACGGTTGATTAACGAAGCGCACGAGCACATCAATGATGGTTCGTATATTCTCAAAAGGCAGATAAATAAGAACAAAGTTTGCCGAGGTCACTTCATGCCCATTGGTGTGAACGATTGGTGGTAATATCGGTTGACCGAAATGATACCAATGCAAGCCAATTTGATACTGTGAAGGCGCAAAGTGTTGAATCACGGAACTATCAATCCAATTGGACCCTTTCTGAGGCACATCAAACAGAAACGCATTTTGATGACTGATACTGACTGTCGGTACTTTTTGAGATCGAGCAGCCCAGGCTGTTATGGGTTCAAAGTCATTCAATACTAAGTCGTAGTGAGAAACGTCCAGCTGCTTAACTTCACCATAAAAGTGGTGCAAACTGTTCTCCATCACCGTTCTGCGATAGTTGACCTTGCCATCTTGGGTCACAAAGCTAAACCCTCGCCGTGTATGATAGTCACCAAATTGTTCCATAGAGAAATATTTGTTTTTATCTCGCCCTGAAAACAGGAAATCCACCTCGACATCATGAGATTTTAAAGCCTGAGACATTGCTCTCGATCTAGCTATATGCCCATTACCTGTTCCTTGAACACCGTAAAGAATCTTCATCAATGTCACCTTTTAAACTAACGTAAGTACGTAACGGATCGATATATGTGCTGCGAATACACCTAAGATGGCACCAATGACTACATCGGTAAGAAAGTGAACACCAAGTAAAATTCGTGATACACCAATCAGTAGCGCCCATATTAATGCTCCGTCATACCAAGAAGGGTAAAAATGTCCGATGATTGTGGCCATTAAAAATGCAGCGGCAGTATGTCCCGAAGGCAGGCTATAACGGTCAGAAGGCGTAATAAAAGCTTGCAGAAGGTGAGAAAATTCTTCTGGGCGGCGCCGCTTGAAGCTGTTTTTTGTTAACCAATAGATGGGCAGTTCAATAGCGAAAGCCAGCAATGCTGCGGCAAAGAAAAATCGCCCAACCACATCATCCATGTACCAGATCACTAACTCTAGCACTAGGTAGAGATGGCCATCGCCGGTTTTAGACACCCAGCGACTTATCTTCGCAACTGGAGTATTAAAACGATGTTGTAGGCAAAATAGTGAAAAGGCTAAATCCATTCGCACAATCGGCTCAATGGTTCTCATAGCTCACTCCTTGTGATAACGAGTAACTCATAATCAAAAAGTAGTCAGCAACAATGACAATCAAGTGACGATTTATTGGATAAATGATGAAAGTTAGTGGCTGAGAACCTCAGCACACCAACTTTTAGAATTAACTCGAGCGTATCAGCTTAGACTGACTAAATTTCCTCATGCTTGTGGACAAGTCCCCAGTCCGCCAAAATGGCATACGCCGATGGAATCATAAATAGCACCAGCACGGTCGAAGCAAAAATGCCGAACACGATGGAAATAACCAATGGTTGTATGACTTGAGCTTGCAGACTGGTCTCAGTAAGCAGAGGTAATAAGCCCGCCGCGGTAGTCATAGAGGTTAAGAACACCGCTCGGAAACGTTCCCGGCTCGCTTTAACCACAGAATCATGCACTGAGTCGCCCTCATCGATATGATGACGTATGTATTGCACTAAAAGAATTGAGTCATTCACTACGATTCCCGCTAACGACACGAACCCCATGATACTTGGCATACTCATTGAATGCCCTAATAACAAGTGCCCCCAGACCACACCAATAAAGGCCAAAGGTATGGCTAACATCACGACAAAAGGTTCAAGATAGCTTCGGAACTGATAGCTAAGAATCGTGAACACGCCAAACAACCCGAGCAAGAAGCCCTTTGCCATTGACGCGCCAGTTTCTGCACTGTCCTTGGTTTCACCCTCAAAGTCGAACCTTAACCCGGGATACTCTTGTTGTAACTTACTGACTTCTTCAGCTCGAAACTGACCAATAATATCGGTCGAACTGGCTTTAGATGCATCAACATCACCAAACACACTCACCGTTCTCAAGCCATCGACACGTTGTATACGTACGTAGTTACGCTGAAAATCGAGTGTTGCGACAGACGCCAATGGAATTTGTGAGCCATCTGTAAGGAATATCGGGAAATTGGCCAGTTGTTGGATATCACCAATGTCTTGTTTATTGAGTTTCACCTCAATTTTAATGTTTTCTACGCCCACTTGAATTTCATCAGCAGTTTGACCAAAAAACGCAGCTCTAAGTTGACTAGCAATCAGTTGTCCGTTGACGCCGAAGCTCTCTGCACCAGGGCGCAACTTGACTAGAATTTCTTCTTTGCCCAAGCGCATATCATCCAAAACACCACTAACGCCATCGAACTCATTCAAGTATTGCTGTATTTCAACGGAGGCGGCTTTTAACATGTCTAGATCATCGTGTTTAATACGCATTTCCAATGCACGACCACCGGGTCCCATTGTTGGTTGTTTAAAGACCAATGAAATAGGATCGGCCAGCTCTCCCACATCATCTCGCCATGCGCTAATGAAATCGTCGATCAAGGTATTGCGCTGTTCGGCACTGAGTAGATCCAACCTGACTGTGGCAATGTGCGGACCTGATTCATTGGCATCTCGGTTGGTATTAAATTGACTAGTAATCTGTTGAACTAAGGGCTCGCCTCCTTCCATGTCATCACTCCACTGCTTGTTGAGCTTTTCTGCCGAAGCCACAATTTTATCGACAACACGTTCCGTTTGAGACAAGGATGCGCCGGGTGGCAAAATGATTCTTGCTTCGGCAATATCGCCATCCAGCGAAGGGAAAGGATGAAACTTCACCACTCCACCAGCAATTAGGCTTACCGAGATAAGTAACATGGCAAAAACACTACCCATGAAGGCATAACGGTAGGAGACAACCCTATCCACCGCGTTGACCAATGTCGTATTACGAAAGTGCTCAAAGCGTGCCAATAGCGCTCGTTTAAACTTTACTGGCGGCTTATCTTTGTTGTGCTTATGCAGCGAATGAGACAAGTGGTTAGGCAAAATCAAAAATGCCTCAACGAGACTAAGCGATAACACTAGAATCAGGACTTGTGGTACTGCTCTCAATACCGCGCCCATTTCCCCTTTCAGGAAGAGCAAACTGCCGAAAATACACACTGTAGTCAAAAACGAAGAGATAACCCCGGGAAGTACCTTGTTAACCCCATTGATAACGGCATCGTCGATCTTCTGCCCTCGGTCAAGGTGAGATTGGATAGACTCGGCAATCACTATGGCGTCATCCATCATAATACCTATCGCCATCAACAGCCCTACCAGCGACATGATATTAATCGACAGACCAAGGTTGGCCATTAAGAATAGCCCTCCAAGGAACGCAACAGGCAATCCAGCAGCGACCCAAAACGAATAACGGAAACTAAAGAACAGCCACATGGTGGCAAAGACCAATAAGATCCCTTGCCAACCATTTTTGACCATCATAGTCAGGCGATCCCAAAGGACTGACGACATATCATTGGTCATGGCTAGGGTTACACCTTCAGGTGCAATAAGTCGCTGTGCATCCACAAACCTAGTGACTTGCTCTTTTATACGCAGAGCATCGTCTTCTTTGTTTTTGCTGATCTTTAATACCGCTGATGGCTGGCCATTGAACAAGATTTTTTGTTCATCCAACTCAAAGCGATCGGTTATCGTCGCCACATCTTTGAGACGTATGACGGCACCATTGGGACTGGAACCAACCACGATAGACTCTAATTCTTGTGGTGTAATTCGGCGTTCATCAAAGCGAATTAAGAAGTTTTTGTCTTCCGTTTCAACGTTACCACTAGGTAATTTGATATTTTGATTACCTATTCGCACTGCAACATCACTGACGCTCAACCCCATCTGACGCATGACTTGAGTATTTAATTCGACACGATATTGGTGATCAGAAAACCCACTGACTTCCACAAGCGACACGCCATAATCAAGTTTTAAAGTGCGCTTGAGCTTCTCTGCGTAGGCTTTTAACTCTGGCCAACTGGTATTGGCGGTGATGGCAATATCTACGACAGGTTCATTCCAATCCAGCTCTTGGACGATTGGGGATTCAATCTCATCCGGAAAGTCGTTAATAGCGTTAATTTGAGTTTGAACATCGACCAACATACGACCGATGTCAGCTCGCTCGTTGAGTTTAAGCGTCAAACGGGCAGAGCCTTCTATCGCTTCGCATTTGGTTTCTTCAATGTTAGATAAGCCATCGACGGCATCTTCCATTCGTACGCAAAGGCTCTCTTCTACCTCTTGTGGCGATGCCCCTGGATAAGTAATAGCCGACATAATATAAGGAGGGTCAAACTCGGGGAACGTCTCTCGCTTTATGGTAGAAAGCGACGAGAGCCCTAATATTAACAACGCCAACATCAACAAGTTGGCAGCCGTCGGATGTTTAGAGAAGAATCGAATCATTGCCCTGCCTCATCCGTATTTTCTCGCACTAGCATGCCTTCGATTGCTGGCAAAATATCGTTCAGAATCACTTTTTCGCCTTGTTGTAGATCACCAGTAATGATGACTTGATTATCTCTACGATAAGCGATCTGCACCGCGCGCATTTCAAGACGATTGTCAGCGTTCATCAAATAGATTTTATCGCCATGAATGGCACGCTCTGGCACGACCCAAGACAGTTGCTTCTGCCCCTCAATGACGGCTTTCACAAACATTCCGTTAACCAATACCGGTGTGCCTGCCAGACCGTTACTGCTTGGCGACTGCGTCACTTCTAAAATCACACCCGCTGTTGCTTGGTTCGCATCAACGGTTTCACTGACACGTGCTACCGTTGCTGGCCATGTCGCGGTGAGATTACCACTACTCAATTCGACGGTGGCGTGCAATTTGTTTAGTTCAACATGGCCATTTGGGCTCTCGCCTCCCTTCAAGCTATTCGACAACAACTGCAAATCGTGTATGGAAAGCTGCGCTTCCACTTCCATGACGTCGTTGAGGTGCGCTATGACCATTGCTTGCTGTAAATTTACCACTTGATTGAGTTCAGCATCGACTTCAGACACACGCATTGTTACCGGAAGAACGATGCGTGTTTTGTCCAGTGAACGCTTCGCTTCATCCACCTTAGCTTGATTCACTTTGACCAAGGCTTGAGAAACACCTCTTTCATCCGGCATTAACGCTAATTGGTTTTCAATCTCCTGAACCAGCTTTTTCTGCGACAACATATTTTGCTTTTGAATATCGACATCGGATTGTGAGGTTAAACCACGTCGATTAAGATCCACTCGACGTTGATATTCATTTTCCGTCAGTTGTAAGCGGTTAATTTCTATGGCGAGGGTTTGTTTTAGGTTAATCTCTTCTTGGTCAAGACTAGTCAGTTGAGTCTCACTTGATTTCAAGTCAGCGATTGTTTGTGACAGCTTAAGTTCGTAATCTAAAGGGTCAATACGAAGAATTTCCGTTCCCGCAGCTATCACGGTACCTTTCTCTAAATTCGGATGTTTGTATACAACTGCTCCTGTTACCTCTGCGATGGCTTTCCACTCTACTTTGGGTTCAGCCCGACCAAATCCCACCGCCACTGGCGCTGACATTTTCGGCTCAAGGCGGATAATGTCTACCACTTTTGAACGGTCTCCCGCAGGTTTCGTCGGCACATCTGGCCTTAGGTTTATCGCAGCAATCAGCGCAACGACTCCAACGGCAAAAGCAGGAAAAAATAACATTTTTTTGTTTTTAGGCTTCATAAGGTTACGTTCTGTTTAGTCGTTAGAGGGGGCACGTAATAACGCGCGCGACAATAAGGAAATATTGTGTTCGAGTAGCTTGTCTAAGAAGGTTTCATTGAGCTCAATACCGTGCAATTGCAACATGGCTGGCGGCGCAACAAATGGGAAAACCATGAGTGATATGAAGGAGACTTTACACAATTTGGGATCAATATCTTCTCGCATGTAACCCGCTTGCTGAAGCTTACCAAAGATCAAATCGTGTTCTGGACGTGCGAGATCCATGAACACTTTTTCAAACAAACGTCGTTGAGTTGCAGAAGGCGGCATATGCATCACCTGAGCAACCAGACGAGGAAACTGAGGTACTTTGTTCATCTCCTGATAGTAGATACGCATAAACTCAAAAAAGTTACGATGATCACCTTGAGAGAACACTTCATCCATTTTGTTTTTCATTGGTGTCACCGTCTCTCGCACCATGGTCTCAAAGAGTCCTTCTTTATTGCCAAAGTAATAACGGATCATCGCGATATTGACCCCTGCACGTTGAGCAATTAGGCGAGTTGAAACTTTGTCGTAAGGCATAACGACAAATAAGTCACGGGCATGTTCGAGCAGTTTTTTACGAGCATCAGTTTGTTTTCTCGGACGACCAACTTTTCTTTTTTGTTCCAAAACAGGCTGCATAATTTAAACTCTTTATTAATCACTGATTAATTATAGATTTGTTCACTCCCGTACGCGCATAATATTAATTCATCAACATTTAATCATTTGATTAATTACTGATGAAGCATCGTAATTTCTTATCTCACTGATCCGATATCCAAGAAAAATCAAGATTAATCCTTGACGCATGAGCTTGAGTACGGTACTAATCTTGTAACTTAATCTTGTGGAATGCATAACAGTGTCATTACGTTTTTCTCTACTCCTGAACCTCCTCCTTATCGTGAAAACATCGCGCGGGTAGGTTGTGGACGAAAAACACCACTAAGAATTCTAAAAAACCCGCTTGCAACAAGCGGGTTTTTTTATATCGATTGAACTGGACGTAAACGATTAACCTGTATAGAGAGGAAGCAAATATGAACGATCAGGTGATAATATTCGACACCACATTGCGTGACGGCGAGCAGGCACTTTCAGCAAGTCTGACAGTTAAAGAGAAACTGCAAATTGCTTATGCGCTCGAGCGTCTAGGTGTTGATGTTATTGAAGCTGGCTTCCCTATCTCCTCTCCAGGCGACTTCGAGTCAGTTCAAACCATCGCAAAACACATCAAAAATAGCCGAGTTTGTGCCTTGTCGCGCGCAGTGGCTAAAGACATTGATGCCGCCGCTGAAGCGTTAAAAGTCGCAGAAGCGTTCCGTATTCATACGTTTATTTCTACCTCAACCGTTCACGTTCAAGATAAGTTGCGTCGCAGCTATGACGATGTGGTCGAAATGGGCGTAAAAGCGGTGAAACATGCACGTAATTACACTGATGATGTTGAGTTTTCATGTGAAGACGCAGGACGCACCCCAATCGATAACCTCTGCCGCATGGTCGAAGCCGCGATTGACGCTGGCGCAAGCACCATCAATATTCCAGACACAGTAGGCTACACGGTTCCAAACGAATTCGGTGGCATCATTCAAACCCTTTTCAATCGCGTCCCTAACATCGATAAGGCGGTCATTTCAGTGCACTGTCATGACGACTTAGGTATGTCGGTGGCGAACTCTATCGCAGCGGTACAAGCTGGTGCTCGCCAAATTGAAGGCACCATTAATGGCATCGGGGAGCGTGCAGGTAACTGCTCTCTAGAAGAAATTGCGATGATTATTAAAACGCGTCAAGAGCTTCTAGGTGTCCATACTGGTCTGCAACATCAAGAAATCCATCGCACCAGCAAACTGGTTTCCCAACTATGTAACATGCCCATTCAAGACAATAAAGCCATTGTTGGCGCGAACGCCTTTAGCCACTCTTCAGGTATTCACCAAGACGGTATGTTAAAAAACAAAAATACCTACGAGATCATGACGCCAGAATCCATTGGCCTTAAAGACAAAGCATTGAATCTAACGAGCCGTTCTGGTCGAGCTGCCGTTAAGAGCCATATGGATGCGATGGGTTACAACGAGAACGAATACAACTTAGACACGCTATACGAAGACTTCTTGAAGCTAGCAGATCGCAAAGGACAGGTCTTTGATTACGATTTGGAAGCATTAATGCACTTTGCGAACTTGCGTGCTGAAGACGACTTCTTTAAGTTGAACTATCTAAGCGTTCAATCTGGCAGCATCATGGCGACGACAAGCATTAAGATCCAATGTGGTGATGAAGAGAAATGCGAGGCAGCGGTGGGTAACGGTCCTGTCGATGCGCTGTATCAATGTATTTACCGCGTAACTGGTTACGACATTGTTCTAGATAAGTTTGATTTGACTGCAAAAGGTGAAGGCGAAGATGGTTTAGGCCAAGCGGATATTATTGCTAACTACAAAGGTCGCAAGTATCACGGCACTGGTGTCTCAACCGATATCGTTGAAGCTTCTGGTCAAGCCCTACTTCATGTTATCAATAGTATTCATCGCGCTGATCAGATTGAAGAGATGAAGCAGAAAAAAGTTGAAGTGGTCTAAGGTAAGCGTTCATTCCCCAGACCATAAGAAATTTTGGCCTCTTGCAGTTGATATCCATGCTGCTGTGTTTAAGGGGCCTAATAATATAAGCAAATACAACATTTAAGGAAATTAGCCCCATGGCAGGTACTTACAAGATTGCAGTTCTACCAGGTGATGGTATTGGCCCAGAAGTTATGGCTCAAGCACATAAAGTGTTGGATGCGATTTCAGAGAAGCACAACATTACACTAGAATGTGAAGAATACGATGTAGGTGGTATCGCCATCGATAATCACGGTTGCCCTCTTCCTGAGAGCACAGTCAAGGGCTGTGAAGAATCGAACGCTATCCTATTTGGTTCTGTTGGTGGTCCAAAATGGGAACACCTTCCACCAAACGATCAACCTGAGCGTGGCGCACTACTTCCACTTCGCAAACACTTTCAACTTTTCTGTAATCTGCGTCCAGCGCAAATTCACGCAGGCTTAGAAGACTTTTCACCACTTCGTGCTGATATTTCTGCAAAAGGCTTCGACATTGTGGTGGTACGTGAGTTAACTGGTGGTATCTATTTCGGTCAACCAAAAGGCCGTGAAGGTGAAGGCCCAACGGAAAAAGCATTTGATACTGAGGTCTATCACCGTTTTGAAATTGAACGCATTGCCAAGATTGCTTTTGAGTCAGCACGTCTTCGCAACAAAAACGTTTACTCCATCGATAAAGCAAATGTTTTACAAAGCTCTATCTTATGGCGTGAAGTCGTTGAAGAAGTGGCAAAAGAGTACCCAGATGTCACTCTAAACCACATGTACATCGATAACGCGACCATGCAGTTAATCAAAGATCCGGCTCAGTTTGACATCATGCTCTGTTCTAACATCTTTGGCGACATCATTTCTGATGAGTGTGCGATGATCACAGGTTCTATGGGCATGTTGCCTTCAGCAAGCCTGAATGAAAGTCAATTCGGTCTCTACGAGCCTGCGGGCGGCAGCGCGCCAGACATTGCAGGCAAAAACATTGCCAACCCAGTGGCGCAAATTCTTTCTGCAGCGCTAATGCTTCGTTACAGCTTGGGTGAAGAAGCCGCAGCGCAAGATATTGAAGCAGCGGTAAGCAAAGCACTATCCGCCGGCGAATTAACAGCGGATCTAGCAGGTAGCAAACCAGCACTAAGCACCTCGGAGATGGGTGACAAGATCGCCAACTACGTATTGAACTCATAATTAAACCATCACTTTCGCTGCGCCTTTAGTGATGTAGTGAGAGAGGCAAGGAATTTAGCAATGTCAAAAACACTATACGAAAAAGTCTACGATGCACACGTTGCTGTAAAAGCGGAAGGTGAAAACCCTATCTTATATATCGATCGTCACTTAGTTCATGAAGTGACGTCTCCTCAAGCATTTGATGGTCTGCGTGAAAAGGGCCGCCAAGTGCGCCAAGTAGGTAAGACCTTCGCAACGATGGATCACAACGTTTCGACAACGACCAAAGATATTAACGCTTCTGGTGAAATGGCGCGTATCCAAATGGAAACATTGTCGAAGAACTGCGAAGAGTTTGGGGTAACACTTTACGATATCAATCACAAATACCAAGGTATTGTTCATGTTATGGGTCCAGAGCTTGGTATTACGCTACCAGCAATGACCATTGTATGTGGTGATTCGCATACCGCCACTCATGGTGCATTTGGTTCATTGGCATTTGGTATTGGTACCTCGGAAGTTGAACACGTCTTAGCGACCCAGACACTAAAACAGTCTCGCGCCAAAGCGATGAAGATTGAAGTCAAAGGTAAAGTGGCCCCTGGTGTAACGGCAAAAGATATCGTACTCGCTATTATCGGTGAAACTACAGCAGCCGGCGGGACAGGTTATGTGGTTGAGTTCTGTGGTGAAGCGATTACTGACCTTTCTATGGAAGGCCGTATGACGGTGTGTAACATGGCTATCGAACTTGGTGCAAAGGCAGGCCTTATCGCTCCTGATGAGACGACGTTTGAGTATCTAAAAGGTCGTAAGTTCGCTCCTCAAGGTGCTGACTGGGATGCTGCCGTTGAATACTGGAAAACCTTTAAAACCGATGACGATGCTAAGTTTGACGCTGTTGTTACGTTAAACGGCGCTGATATCAAACCTCAGGTGACTTGGGGTACTAACCCTGGCCAAGTTATTGCCGTAGATCAACCTATCCCATCACCAGAAAGCTTTGCTGACCCAGTAGAAAAAGCATCTGCAGAAAAAGCGCTGGCTTATATGGGTCTCGAAGCGGGTAAATCACTTAAAGACTACCCAGTAGACAAAGTATTCGTGGGTTCTTGTACTAACTCTCGTATCGAAGATATGCGTGCTGCAGCCGCTGTTGCTAAAGGCCGTAAAGTCGCCGCCAATGTACAGGCTTTGATTGTCCCAGGCTCAGAGCAGGTCAAAGCGCAAGCAGAAGCAGAAGGCTTAGACTCTATCTTTAAAGAGGCGGGGTTTGAATGGCGCTTGCCTGGCTGCTCCATGTGTCTTGCTATGAATAATGATCGCTTAGGTCCCCATGAGCGCTGCGCCTCTACCAGTAACCGTAACTTTGAAGGCCGTCAAGGCCGTGACGGTCGCACGCACCTAGTGAGTCCTGCAATGGCAGCCGCAGCGGCTATCGCAGGTCATTTTGTTGATATCAGAGAGCTAGACTAAGAAGGAAACCTACATGTCAGGATTTAAACAACACACCGGCTTAGTCGTACCTTTAGATGCAGCGAATGTCGATACTGACGCCATCATCCCTAAGCAGTTTTTACAGAAGGTCACCCGCACTGGTTTTGGGAAACACCTATTCCACGACTGGCGCTTCTTGGACGACGCAGGCGAGCAAGACAATCCAGAATTTGTCATGAATGCTCCTCGTTATCAAGGTGCTAGCATTTTACTTGCTCGCGAAAACTTTGGTTGCGGCTCTTCGCGTGAACACGCTCCTTGGGCACTGGCTGATTACGGCATCCAAGTAATGATCGCTCCAAGCTTTGCTGATATCTTCTATGGCAACTCTATCAACAACCAAATGGTTCCAGTTCGTTTAACGGAGCAAGAGGTCGATGAACTGTTCCAATACGTTGGAGCCAACGAAGGCGCTGAGATTACTGTCGATCTAGAAGCAATGAAAGTAACTGCTAACGGTAAGTCTTATCGCTTTGAGATTGACGAATTCCGTCGACACTGCCTATTAAATGGTCTAGACAACATTGGTTTAACCTTGCAGCACGAAGACAAAATTGCCGCTTATGAAGCCAACATTCCTAGCTTCCTAAAATAAATGCCAAAACGAATGATAAATCCCAGCCAAGCGCTGGGATTTTTTTCACTCAATTGAAATAACTCGGCACCTTTACAGGTCTGATGGATTAGTCTTACATAAAATGGATCGTTGCTATGGTCAAAACACTGCTTACAGCACTCACAACTTCTCTCTTATTGTTGAGTTTTACTGCGTTTTCCGCACCTAAATCTGAGCTGTGGGCTTACTGGAACTCAAGTAATGAAGCAAACCTTCAAAACGTGTCACACCAAAGCTGGCAGGCCTTTCTCGATAAATACTTGGTGGTAGACGGTGACAATACCTTGATACGTTACGTTCGAGTCTCTCAAAATGATAAGCAGCAGCTAAAAAGTTATCTATCGGAACTCGCGTCCATCGATCCTAGAACACTGAATAAAGCGGAACAATATGCTTACTGGGTTAACCTCTACAATGCGATTACTGTTGAGCTAATTTTGGATAATTACCCGGTAAAATCGATTACTAAGCTAGGTGGTTTGTTTAGCTTTGGACCTTGGGGAGACGATGTGATTACGATTACAGGTCAGACGCTGACGCTTAATGATATTGAGCATAGAATCCTTCGTCCTATCTGGAATGATCCAAGAACCCATTACGCCGTTAACTGCGCCAGTTTAGGGTGTCCAAACCTGCAATCCCAAGCCTTCACCTCAGCCAATACAGAAGCTTTATTAGAGCGGGCGGCCAACACCTTTATAAACTCAAAAAAAGGTGTAGATATCAACGGTGATAAAGCCACGCTTTCATCGATTTATGACTGGTTTGCAAAAGATTTCGAAGCGCAAGGGGGCATCATCGCTCATATGGCAAAGTACAACCCTAAGCTAACCGAGTTTGATGGCACAATTGACTACGATTACAATTGGGATTTAAATAAAAAATAGTGGTTAGGGGTCTAGGCTTGCTTACCTAGACCTACTGCTTCTCAGAAACTAGAACCGGGCTGAGTAAGAAACTCCAACTCTTCCTCACTAGATGGTCGCCCTAAAATCTTATTCCGATGTGGGTAGCGACCAAATCGTTCGATAATCACTTTGTGCCGATATTCAAAATCCAAGTTATTTTCAAGACCGCTTTGTTTAAACAAGCGCACAGCTTCTTCATGAACAACCAAAGATTCGCTATGCATATAAGGCATGTATAAGAAGCTACGCTGCTCTTCGCTTAACTGCATATCTTCACCTAATGCTACCGCTTCTTGGGCGAGCGCCAACGCCATAGGGTCTGACGAAAATGACTGCGGTTGTCCGCGATATAAATTCCGAGAAAACTGGTCCAATACGATGATTTCAGCCAAGCGTCCTTGTGGACCTTTACGCCACATGTACAACTCACCGAGTACTGCTTTATTATGCAGCGCCAAAAAGCGCTGCTTAATACGAACATCTAATGCCTCATCGCCGGAGAACCAATCTGCTGGCGTTAATTCACCAAACCAAAAGTCCAACACATCCTTGTCTGTCTGCATTATTTGAACCCCTTCACCTTTTTAATTAACTCATAGGCATTTTGAATTTCTTGCGATTTTTCTTTTGCCATATTCATCATTTCAGGTGGTAAGCCTTTGGCCATGAGTTTATCAGGGTGATGCTCGTTCATCAGTTTGCGATAAGCTCGCTTGAGCGTTTTCGCATCAGCCTCTTCAGACACACCAAGCACATCATAAGCATCAGAAAGCTGTGATGCGCTGCTTGCTTGTTGCCAGCTTCCTGATTGTTGACCACCTTGATAATGGCCGCCCCCGAAATTACCGCCCTGCTGGAAGCGGAATGCTGCTTCTTGCATTCTCAGGCGCTGCTCTAATTGCTGAGCAGAGAAACCAAGCCCTTGTGCGATACGGTGCAACATTTCACGTTCAGCAGGATGGATACTCCCGTCAGCGAAAGCCGCTGAGATTTGCAGTTCCAAGAAGAATTGCAGAAGATCATGTCGACCTCCTGATGAAATACGAACCTTGTCCAGAGTTCGATCTAGCGGAAAGTCCGTAGACTTTCCTTCTCGGAACGCTTCTTGAGCAGCTCTTTTTTGCTCACTATTAAGGTTCATACGATCCATCATTATGGTCGCTAGTTGGATTTCTTGCTTGGTGACTTGCCCTTTTGCTTTCGCAACGTGCCCCATTACGGCATACGCGCAAGTCAAAAACTCCTCTTGTCGTTTAGCTTGGTCTGCACCGCCAAAACCACCTCGAGAGAAGCCGCCTTGGTTTATTCGTCTCGCTTTATCAAATTGGTAACCAATGAACAAACCAAACAGCGCACCTAAAGGTCCGCCAAATAACATGCCGAAAAATACGCCTAAAATTTTACCTATCATGTGATTTATGTGCTCTTTATTTATGAATTTTTGCGCTGATTCGCAGTCTACTAGTGTCGTTAAGGTCAATTTCCTTTATGATAGAGACCGTCTTATAAACGATTCAATATCAATCGAATTCAACTGAATGAATCAAGTTAAACAGGATAGTACAACTCGATGTCACGTTTTTCCCGCACATATCTAGCGGCCTCAATAGGTGCTGCGCTGCTAGCGTCTTATGCACATGCCGAAGAAACATCGAAAAATAGTGGCCAATCTATGCCACCAGCAGAGCAGTGCTCTGTTGATACTGCACAAAGTTCTGATTCCAATCAAGAGCCAATCAATATAGAAGCAGACTCTTTGGAAGCCGTAAATGGGCAACGCGCGACTTATAAAGGCGATGTTATAGTGGTTCAAGGTAATAAAACTATAACGGCTGATAAAGTCACACTCCATCAAAAAGAAAATACCGTTGTCGCAGAAGGCAACGTCATCATGAATGATGGTGAAATCCGTGCGGTATCAGATAAAGCCACCAATAATCTAGATAAAGATGAAATTACCTTAGAAAATACTCAGTATCAGTTTTTATGCACCCCAGGTCGCGGTGAGGCCGTATTTGTCTCCAAGACAGGCAAGAAACTGTATCAGATTGAAGATGGTTCCATCACCTCATGTCCTGAAGGCAACAACTCATGGCGCTTCCTAGCTTCCGATATCGATATAAATCCGGATGAGGAAGTCGCTACCCTGTATAACTCTCGAGTTGAAGTACAAAATGTACCTATCTTCTATCTGCCTTATATGCAGATGCCTATTGGTGATAAGCGCAAAACAGGGGTTTTAAGGCCTTCAGTGTCTCTAGGTTCAAAGAATGGTTTTGAGTTTTCACTTCCTGTCTATTGGAACCTAGCTGAAAACTATGATCTGCTGACTACATTCAACTACATGCAAAATCGTGGCCTTCAGCTTAAAGGTGACTTTCGATATCTGACATCAAATAGTACCGGCCGACTGCGAGCTGAGGTATTAGGCAAAGATAAGAAATTCGAAGATAAAGGTGCGCGTTGGGCTTCACAGTTTACTAATAAAACAAGCTTCAATGCCAATTGGGGCTTAAATGTCGATTATTCTCAAGTTAGCGACATTACATACTTTACTGATATGGACTCTAATCTTGGTAATCGCTCAGACGGTCAACTGCTACAAGAAGGCTCCGTGACCTATCGAAATGCTAACTGGGATACCGCTCTTAGGGTTCGAGATTTCCAAATTCTTCAACCATCAGCAGGCGCACCGTTTCGACTAGCGCCTCAATTTGCAGCGAATTACTACTTACCTGAAGTGTATAAGAATCTAAATTTTGACTTTATCAGTCATATTTCTAATTTTACTACTGAAGATCAGAACAAGCCAGAAGCGATCCGTGTTCACCTTGAGCCAGGTTTGACGCTTCCTGTTGCCACCACTTGGGGCTCATGGACTAATGAAGCGAGATTAATGTACACACATTATGATCAACGAAAACAGGACGACTTCAAAAAACCCGATTATATGACAGAGTTTAAAGAAAACGTGTCTCGAACCGTTCCTCAATTCAGAAGTCATGCCTCTATCGTGTTTGATCGACAGACTACATTCGTTCAAGACTATACTCAAACCCTAGAACCTCAAATACAGTACTTATATATCCCCAATGTAAACCAAGATGGGATATACAGGTACGATACTGCCCTACTACAAACCGATTACTACGGCCTATTTCGTGCCCGTAAATACAGTGGGGTTGACTATATAGCACCAGCGAATCAAATTAGTTACGGAGCTTCTACTCGATTCTATGACAACCTCAACAAAGAGCGTTTAGCGGTTTCATTTGGGCAAATTTATTACTTAGATGTAGCCACTAAAGACGTGAAGAACGATCCTAGCGATATTGAGACCAATTACTCTGCCTGGGCGATAGAAACCGATGTAAACTTCAACGACAGAGTGTTCTACCGAGGCGGTATTCAGTACGATTTGGATGGTTCTCAAGTGTCTATTGGTAATTCTGCTCTCGAATATCGAGTCGGAGGGGACTACATTCAAGCCAATTATCGATACGTTTCCCGTGATTACATAAAAAGCACATTAAACTATAGTGAAGACTACCTGCAAACTAATACTCGAAATGGCATTTCACAAATAGGGCTGATGGGTGGATATCGTTTTGGTTCCAAGTGGGTTGTTCAAGGGCAGTACTTTTATGACACGACTGAGAGTGTAGCGATGGAATGGCTAGCCCAGATTCAATATGAGTCCGACTGCTGGTATCTTGGATTTGATTTTAGCAAGCAGCTTAGATCGTGGGAGAACGGTATTGGTAACAACCCAATATTTGAACAGAATGTCAGAGTAAATTTTGGGATAACAGGTTTAGGTGGTAGTACCGCTCCTCCTCCATCACCAAGTGGCAATGCGTTAGGCTACAGCCGTCCATTTATCCTGAACAACTGATCGTTCTACGAGAATTAGGAACTTTATCAACTTCACAGACTCTTAGTCTGTGAAGTTTTCACTAGGAATATCGATGAAATTTATAAGCAAACTCCTTTCAATCTGTCTTCTCGCGGCAGTGGCTTGGCAAGCTGTTGCTGAGCCCGTTGAGCTTGATCGCGTTCGTGTTATCGTCAACGATGGCGTTATCCTGCAAAGTGATATTGATTCTACGACTAAGACGCTCACAGCCAATGCTCGTAAGAATAATCAAGAGCTGCCTTCTGCTGATATTATCCAAGAACAGATCCTTGATAAATTGATCTTAGAGAAGTTGCAGCTTCAAGAAGCTGACCGTATCGGTGTGCGTATCGATGATACCCGATTGGAAAGCACACTTAACGATATCGCTAAAAACAACAACCAAACCATCGAGCAGCTTCGCCAAACCGTGCGCGAGGAAGGTTTAACATGGGAAGCGTTTCGTGAGCAAATTCGTGATGAAATCGCCGCCAGCGAAGCTCGCAACGCGATGGTAAGACAACGAATCAATATCCTGCCCGCTGAAGTCGATAACCTTGCAGAACTACTTGCTAAAGAAAGCGATGCCACGGTGACCTATAAAATTCGTCACATTCAATTACGCTTTAACGATGGCGAAGATAAAAGTGTTCAAGAAAAACAGGCGAAAGAACTTGTTACCCGCCTAAAAGCAGGTGAAGACTTCGCGACCATGGCTTATACCTATTCAAAAGGGCCAAAAGCACTTGAAGGCGGCGATTGGGGATGGATGCGTAAAGAAGAGATGCCAACCATTTTTGCTGACCAAATTAAGATGCAAACAAAAGGTACCATTATTGGTCCGTTCCGCAGCGGTGTTGGTTTTCACATATTAAAAATTGAAGACGTTAAAGGGTTAGAGACGGTGTCTGTTACTGAGGTGAACGCGCGCCATATTCTTATCAAGCCTACCGTCATTTTAAGTGATGAAGGGGTACAAAGAGAGCTCAACAACATCATCAAGAAGATTCAATCTGGCGACTCTACATTTGCTGAAATGTCCGAGCAATATAGCCAAGACCCTGGTTCAGCGGTTCAAGGTGGTGAATTGGGCTACCAAACTCCTGAACTCTACGTGCCTGAGTTTAAGCATCAAGTAGAAACGCTACCTATTGGGCAAATTAGTAAACCTTTTAAAACGGTGCATGGCTGGCATATTGTCGAAGTTTTGGATCGTCGAGACGTCGATAAGACAGGTTCAGCAATGCAAAACCGCGCATACCGCATCTTGTTTAATCGCAAATTCAATGAAGAAGCCTCTGCGTGGAGTCAAGAACTTCGCGCCAGTGCTTTTGTAGAGATGGTGAACAGTGATGAGGATGAGGACAATGCCAACTAAGCGTATTGTTGTTACCGCTGGTGAGCCAGCGGGCATCGGCCCCGATCTTGCTGTCGCTCTTTCACAGCGAGACTGGCCTCATCAGGTCGTTGTCTGTGCTGATAAACACTTGATTGCTGAACGTGCACATCAACTTGGGATTGAAGTCGAGCTCATCGATTATGATCCCACGGTTCACGATACGCATAGCAAAGGCCGCTTAGTTATTTTACATGAGCCGCTGCAAAACCCAGCCCAAGCAGGGAAGCTAGATGAAGCTAATGGACAATACGTATTAAATACCTTAGAAAAAGCAGCAAAAGGCTGTATGAAAGGTGAATTTGATGCTATTGTCACCGGCCCTGTGCATAAAGGGGTGATCAATCGTTCTGGTGTCAGCTTTAGTGGCCATACCGAGTTCTTTGCCGAAGTATCCAATACACCATTAGTGGTGATGATGCTTGCGACGGAAGGATTAAGAACCGCACTTGTCACGACACACCTTCCATTATCGGAAGTACCTGCTGCCATCACCGAAGATCGTGTGACACGCATTGTTGATATATTGCATCACGACCTAGTCACCAAGTTTGGTATTGCCAAACCTAATATCTATGTCTGTGGCCTTAACCCTCATGCAGGTGAAGATGGCTGCTTAGGTATGGAAGAGATAGACACTATCACTCCGACCCTAGAGAAACTTAGCACAGAAAAAGATTATCAACTTATCGGCCCATTACCTGCCGATACGATATTTAATGATAAATATTTACGCGATGCGGATGCTGTCTTAGGCATGTATCACGACCAAGTTCTTCCTGTACTTAAATACAAAGGTTTTGGTCGTTCAGTAAACATTACTCTTGGTCTACCCTTTATAAGGACATCGGTCGATCATGGCACTGCATTAGATCTTGCTGGCACTGGCCTAGCAGATTTTGGCAGCTTTGAGACAGCACTGGCGTACGCAATAGATTTAGTAGAGAGCAGACAATGAGAAATGATGTCCACTTAGGGCACAAAGCAAGAAAGCGTTTTGGTCAAAACTTCCTAAATGATCCTTATGTTATCGATGGAATTGTATCAGCGATCAATCCGCGCCCAGGTCAAAACCTAGTCGAAATTGGCCCAGGTCTAGGTGCAATTACTGAGCCTGTTGGCAAAGAAGTTGACAAATTTACGGTTATTGAATTAGACCGAGATCTTGCTGAACGTCTACGCAACCACCCTGAATTAGGTGATAAACTCACTATTCATGAAGGTGATGCGATGCGTTTTGACTTTACTCAACTTGTTAACCCAAACAACAAGCTGCGTATCTTCGGTAACCTGCCGTACAACATCTCTACGCCGTTGATGTTCCACTTATTTGAGTTTCATAAAGACATTCAAGATATGCACTTTATGCTACAAAAAGAGGTGGTTAACCGTCTTGCGGCGGGTCCAGGTACTAAAGCTTATGGCCGCCTTACGGTGATGGCTCAGTATTACTGCAAAGTGGTTCCTGTACTTGAAGTACCACCAACAGCGTTTGTACCACCACCAAAAGTCGACTCTGCTGTCGTTAGACTGGTTCCTTATGAGAACCTTCCTTATCCTGCGACAAGCCTAAAATGGCTCGACAGAGTATGTCGTGACGGTTTTAACCAACGCCGTAAAACCGTTCGCAACTGTTACAAATCTCTTATGTCCGCAGAAACACTAGAAGAGTTGGGCATCAACCCATCTATGCGACCAGAAAATCTAACCTTGCCACAATTTGTTGCAATGGCTAACTGGCTGGATGAGAGTCATAGCTAGACCATTAAAAACGCTCACTAGCTTGCTAAGGAGCGTTTTTTTTTGTCATAGTAACTTTATACACAGCCCTTTCAATAGCATAGGAGAATCATATGGATACCACTTCGCCATGCGTGAAATGCCAAGTACATACTAAATACGTTGAAGAACAATCTGATCCGGATAACAAACGTTTTGTCTTCGCGTACGTCATTACCATCAAAAACCTGAGTCAACAGACGGTACAACTGCTGAGTCGACGTTGGCTCATTACTGATGCAAATGGCAAACAGATCAGCGTAGAGGGTGAAGGAGTGATTGGCCAGCAACCTGTGATCGAGAAGAGTGACGAATACACTTATACTAGCGGAACAGCAATTGAAACCCCTGTTGGCGTTATGCAAGGTCACTACGTGATGATTGATACAAACGGTAAAGAATTTATCGCGGAAATTGAGCCGTTTCGCTTAGCAATTCCTAATATTCTGAATTAAGGTTTTTTGTGGCTAATTACATTGTTGGTGACATTCAAGGTTGCTTGGATGAATTGGAACGTCTGTTATTGAACAGTCATTTTGATAAACAAAAAGATACCCTATGGATCGCCGGTGACCTCGTGGCTAGAGGCCCAAAATCACTGGAAACGCTGCGCTTTGTTAAGTCGATGGGTGCGAGTGCTAAAGTGTGTCTGGGTAATCATGATCTTCATTTATTAGCGGTCTCGCTAGGTATACACAAAGCAAAACCCAAAGACAAAACACAACCAATTTTGGAAGCTTCCGACTCCGAAGAACTCTTGGAATGGCTTAGACACCAACCTCTGCTGTTAGAACATGACGAATTTGCCGTTTGCCATGCTGGCATCTCTCCTCAATGGACGTTAGAACAGGCAAGAACAAATGCCAGAGAGGTTGAACAGCAACTACAAGGTAATAATTGGCAAGCACTGATCCATAATATGTACAGTAATGAACCCGACTTTTGGCAGCCTGAGCTAACAGGTTTCGAACGCTGGCGTTACATCATTAATGCTTACACCAGAATGCGCTTTTGTTATCCAGATGGCCGATTAGATATGGGTTGTAAGCTCCCTCCAAACGACGTAAACCCACTAGAATATATTCCTTGGTTTCAGTTAGAAAGCCGCGTTCCTCTCAAGAAAACTGTGCTATTTGGACATTGGGCGGCGCTAGGTGGCTATATTAGCGATCAAGTCATAGGCCTCGACACCGGGTGTGTTTGGGGAGGGCGCCTGACCATGATTCGTTGGGAAGACAAGCAAATTTTTGAACAGTCAGCTTTAAGCTAAATAAGCTACAAAGGACTCCTAGGAAACCTATCCTAGGAGTTTTTTATTAACGCTCAAGAATAACAAACTGCATGTCGTAAGCATTCTTCTCATCTGCCTGATATTGCTCACTATAGACTTGCCGCCAACCGGCTCCCCAGTCAGGAAATTGAGTATCACCATCAACGTTTGCATCAATATAGGTAAGATAAAGCTTGTTCGCTATCGGCAAACAGTGCTCATAAAAACTACCACCACCTATGATCATCACCTCTTCGAGGTTACTCACCAAGCTCAGAGCTTGTTCCAAGGACGTCACTGTCTCTACTCCATCTATACGAAGATCAGAGTTTCGGCTCACTACGATGTTTTGACGACCCGGTAAAGGGCGCCCTATGGACTCATACGTCTTTCTGCCCATAATCACGGGCTTTCCCATGGTGCACTTTTTGAACCACATAAAGTCGGCAGGGAGATGCCAAGGCATTTGGTTATCTTTGCCTATGACTCGATTTTCTGCCATAGCGGCAATCATGCTGATAATCATTGAAGTACGGTTTTCCTAATTAAACGACAGGTCGGCTGCGATAGAATAACAGCCCTGGCATAGCAAGACCAATAGCCAGGCCAGCAATAATGAACATCGCTTTTAGGAAGTTCTCCATCAATATCTCGACCAACTCCGGGGTATAACCGAGATGATTGATTTCCACCATAGCAATCATGGCTTTATAAGCAAAGACTCCTGGAACCATAGGTATAAGTGCGGCGACAGTGAACACTTTTGGGTGAGCAAGGAACTTATGGGACCAGTGAACACCTATCATACCGACAATCGTTGCGGCAAAAAAAGTGGCCCATTCAATCGGCACGCCATAATGCATCATTAAAAAACGAGAACCATGACCAACGGCTCCGCCAATGGCGCAATACGCTAACGCATTCTGAGGAACGTTAAATACCAACGCAAAACCGACGGCAGGAATAGCGGCAAAAAACATATCATTGAGTAGAGCGAGCAATAATTCCACCAACGTCATTACTGAGCCCACCCTAAAACGTCGGTTAAACTCATCGCGCCAATGATTCCCAAACAGGTGGCAAGAGTGAGCAAACTGGCAAACACAAAACGAGCGATCCCCATATTTACGTAGCCTTTGATCATATCCGCGAAGGAGTTAATCAATGGGAAACCAGGAACCAACATGAGCACTGATGACGCCATGACTAGCTGAGGTTGCGCACCGATACTGTAGATCACAGCTTGCGCCGAAATAAGTGTCGTGACAAATGCCGTAACGGCAAAATTTAACAAGGGGTTAAAATGACGATGACCGATTTCTTGACGAACCGTCATACCGATGGCAGAGGCTAGAAACGTCATTCCGAACACTGACCAATCACCACCGGCTAGGCGACTAAAAGCAGCGCACGACAAACCTATCATCACAACGACTAGCCAACGATTGTAGCGTTCAGGGCTAATTTGATTGAGTTTCCTTTGGGCGAGGTGATAATCGAGAATCCCCTTCTCCATCATGATACAAATACGTTGGACCTGAGTCACAACACGCATATTGAGCCCTCTATCAGGGCTTTGCCTTGCTGTCGTAACACAATGCTCTTGGTAAACCGTAGTAATCACTAATGAACTCGCGGACAGTGATACCTCTACTTCATCCATGGAGGCAGCGATTCCCATTCTTCGGGTAATATCACCAACTAAGGTACTTTCCGCGCCGTGAGCAAGGAGCATTTGTCCTGCTTGCGCAATAAGCCGAGAGACGGCTCGTTGTTTAGAATCCATTCCAAGTTTTCGTTGTTATTCAATGTGGAGCTCATTTTAGAGCCATTCAAAGGACTGATGAACCAAAAACTCAACCCCGATTGACAAAGAACAACAAAATAATGAAAACTACGTTTGAGGAGGATGCAGCGAGTCGACTAAAAGTCGTTTTAAGATAACGAGATCCTCCATCAACCTCAAATTGAGCCACAAGTAACCACTGATAATAACCTCTTCACCGTCAATCTTTGGTAAGCTGTTTTTTAATCTCTCTCTTGCTATCGCAATTTTTTCGCCCGAAAGCTCGGTATCTAATGTCCCTATCGTTACGAGTGTTGCAAGTTCCTCCAATTCTCTTTCAATGATGTTATGACAGTCCGTAAGAGTTTCAGAGCAAAGCATATTCGAATGGGTCTGTCTATCGCTCCAATAAGAGGTGTTTAAAAGCTCAAGGGAGTAAAGCATATTGCGAAGCTGAACTTGAATCGCCTCTAATAATCGTGCACTTAGCTTTGACTCGTTAGCTGAAGGTGCTATGAGACTTCTCAAGGTTACCATTTCCTTCATGAGTGTTTGTTGGTCTCGCTCAATACTTGGCTGCTCCAACAGATTTAATGAGGTAGAGACGTGGTATATTTTCGCAAACCGTTCGAGCGTGGTTCCCAGTCGCATACGCCAATGAATAAACGCTCTCTGGGGATAAACAATACAGAACAACACCGCTAGTAAGCAGCCAATCGTTACATCAAGGCCTCGCCATAACGCGACTTCAATATCATCAATACACGCACCAATAGTGAGCGCAAGCGTAATCCCAACCAACAACCCTACATAAGGACGTTTACCTAACGCAAAATAGGCACTAAAAAACATCACTATCCCACACCACGCATACATAGCCAATATTGACCATTGACCAAGAAAAATAGCGATAACTCCTGATAATGCCCCAATCATCGTTCCCATAGCGCGCTGCCAAGCTCGAGGAAAAACATTACCCACATAGGATATAGGGCCAATCACTACAACTAACGTAATAAGAATCCAGGTGCTTTCTGGAACCTGAAAGTAAGAGGTTAAAGCAAAGGTCAATACAAATGCCACGGAAATTCGTACACCATGCACAACGCGGTAGTATATTAAATATCAGGGCATCCACATTCGAAATTCGTCGACTTAAATCCATTTGAAATCTCCTTTCGCGCCAAGAGGGAGAATAGAGCTTGTTTCGCTCACCCTAGTAACAGCGACACTCAATTTATTTAAGTACAAAAAAAGCTGCAAAGGAACTTTGCAGCTTTTTAAATCGTTATAAGCGACGATTAATCTCGGGCATAGATAACGTGACCATCATCTTCTTCATCATCCCAATCATCCCAATCGTCTTCAGTAATGACGTCTTTACCTGACATGGCATCTTTGTGGTAATCATCCCACATGAAGTCGACTTTCTCTTCTTCAGAGAGCTCTTCTTCAGTGCGAGGCAGTGTTTCCATAAAGTCAGCAAGCTTATAACAAAGCTCTTTAGTGCCTTGCTTGTTCACGGCTGAGATCTTGAAATATTCGTCTTCCCAACCAAGCGCATCAAGGATCTCTTGGATCACTTCATTCGCTTCGTCTTCTGGCATAAGATCTACTTTATTGAAGACTAACCAGCGTGGTTTATTAGCAAGCTTTTCGCTGTACTGCTCTAGCTCATCAATAATCGTCAGTGCGTTCTCGATTGGGTTACTTTGATCGATAGGCATAATATCGATCATGTGTAGTAATACTCGGCAGCGCTCTAAGTGCTTAAGGAAACGAATACCTAGACCGGCACCATCTGCAGCGCCTTCGATCAAGCCTGGGATATCCGCTACTACAAAGCTTTTCTCTGGAACAACACTCACCACACCTAAACTAGGGATCAGCGTCGTAAATGGATAGTCAGCAACTTTTGGCTTAGCCGCAGAAACCGCACGGATAAAGGTAGATTTACCCGCATTTGGCAAACCAAGCATCCCCACATCAGCAAGCAGTAATAGCTCTAAACGCAGTTCGCGAATTTCACCCTTGGTACCTAGAGTTTTCTGACGAGGAGCACGGTTAACAGACGACTTAAATCGAGTGTTACCTAGACCGTGCCAGCCACCCTTTGCAACCATCACTTTTTTGCCGTGCTCAGCAACTTCAGCAACGATTTCATTGGTATGAATATCAACAGCACGAGTACCGACAGGTACTTTTAGTACCTTATCCTTACCGCGCTTACCAGTACAGTTACCACCGCGACCATTTTCACCACGCTCGGCTTCGTAGAAGCGTTGGAAACGATAGTCAATCAGCGTATTTAGGTTCTCATCTGCCTCGATATAGATGTCGCCACCGTCGCCGCCATCGCCACCGTCAGGACCACCTTTCGTTACGAATTTTTCGCGCCAAAAACTAACGACACCGCTACCGCCATCGCCCGCTTGGACTTTTACTACCGCTTCATCAACGAACTTCATCTCTTACTCCGACTACTTCTTCGCTACCCACCACCAAAGCCATCCTACCGAAAAGATCATAGAATCACTTTGTGGGTTCAATCAATTATCACTACATTTTAGCAGATGACAGAGACGATTCCCCATCACGCAAAGCCAGTTATTCCAATAAAACTTTGCCTAGAGACTTGTCTCTATCGACTGCCCATATAAATAAAAAACCCCGCCGACTCGGCAGGGCTTTTAAATTCAGCTAGAAAGCTTATTCATAATTTAGCTTAAGGCTAAATTACTCAGCTTCGATGCTAACGAATTTACGGTTCTTAGGACCTTTAACTTCGAATTTCACTTTACCTTCAGTAAGAGCGAAAAGAGTATGGTCTTTACCGATACCAACGTTAGTACCAGCGTGGAACTTAGTACCACGTTGACGTACGATGATGTTACCTGCAAGAACAGACTCACCACCGAAACGCTTAACACCTAGACGTTTGCTTTCTGAATCGCGGCCGTTACGAGTAGAACCACCAGCTTTTTTGTGTGCCATTGTTAAACTCTCCTAATCGAATTAAGCGTTGATGCCAGTGATTTTCACTTCTGTGAACCACTGACGGTGACCTTGTTGCTTACGAGAGTGCTTACGACGACGGAACTTAACGATTTTTACTTTATCGCCACGACCGTGTTGTACCACTTCAGCAACTACCTTGCCGCCCTCAACAAGAGGAGCGCCAACTTGGATGTCTTCACCGTTAGCAACAAGAAGAACTTTATCAAATTCAACAGTTGCACCAGTTTCAACGTCTAATTTCTCTAAACGAAGAGTTTGACCTTCGCTTACACGGTGTTGTTTACCACCAGATTGGAAAACAGCGTACATATTTTACTCCGCTTTTTCCGCACAGCCTTTTGATTGTTATTTCAACAAATAGGGTGTGCGCTAAACTAATCATCAATAGGGCGCAGATTCTACGCGAATGATTACCCTATGACAAGCCATATTTTGAAAAAATTGGCGAAACACTAATCGCCAATGAAAAGTGCGGCAATAATGCCCTTTCACCATGTATTAATCAACGTTTTTTAGTGTATTATTCACAGATTATAACCAACGACTAAGCCTTATTGGCTCTAAGCTCAACCGGGTACGTAATGGATTTTGAAGCTATCCAAGCACTGACTGCCGATGATATGGCAAAAGTGAATGAAACAATACAAGCACAATTAAACTCAGAAGTTAGTCTAATCAATCAACTTGGTTTCTATATTGTAAGTAGTGGCGGCAAGCGCTTAAGGCCCCTGCTCGCACTGCTTTCAGCGAAAGCTTTAGGATATCAAGGTAACGCACACACAACGGCTGCAGCGTTTATCGAATTCATCCATACCGCAACATTGCTACATGATGACGTGGTCGATGAATCTGATATGCGTAGAGGTAAGGCGACGGCTAATGCCGCCTTTGGTAACGCGGCAAGTGTTTTGGTTGGCGATTACATTTACACTCGTTCTTTCCAAATGATGACAGTCCTTGGTTCATTGCGCATTTTGGAACTCATGAGTGAAGCAGTAAACGTGATTGCAGAAGGTGAAGTTCAGCAGCTCATGAACTGCAATGACCCAAATACTTCTGAAGAAAGCTACATGCAAGTCATTTACTCCAAGACCGCACGTTTGTTTGAAGCAGCAACTCAAGTCGGGGCCATCCTCAATGACGCCTCTCCTGAAGTCGAACTGGCGCTGCAGAATTACGGCAAATACTTGGGAACCGCATTCCAACTTATTGATGATGTCATGGATTACACCTCTACTGGTGAAGACATGGGCAAGAACGTGGGTGACGACCTCGCTGAGGGTAAACCGACCTTACCGCTAATTCATGCGATGCAAAACGGTGATGAGCACGAAAGTGCGATGATTCGCGAAGCGATTGAAAAAGGTAATGGGATTGATAAGCTCGATACCATTATGGCTACAATGAATCGTGTTGGCTCATTGAAGTACACTGAAGACATGGCCTTTAAAGAGGCGGACAAGGCCATTGAAGCGCTTTCTATCGTGCCTGACAATGAATATAAACAAGCCTTGGTCGCGCTTGCTTACATGGCAGTAAAAAGAACGGCATAAATGAAAAGGCAGCGACGAAAAGTCACTGCCTTTTTTTCAATCTTGAGGCCTGCTGAGTTTAATAGTATTTATCGCAGCCGTTATGAAGCTGAAGCTCCTCTTCCACTTCATCCACTGACAGTGCCCACTGTTCTTCGCTTCCAATAGGCTCAACCAACACAGATTGAGATAGCTCATCCACCACTAGTACTCTCCCAGCACCGTGTCGTGAGGCGACCCACATACCTTTTACCACATCTTTTATTTCCATACCCTTTCCTCCCGCTGTTTTAGCTACGGACTGTTATATGGTATAGATCAAAAAAGCCGATCTTAAAGAGATCGGCTTTTGTTCGTTAAGTTTTAATGTAAGAATTTACTTAGCGAACTCGACACCAATTTCGATATCTTTATTGAGCGTTTCTAGCATGCCATCCAGTGCAGCTTTTTCGTAATCACTCAGTTCACCGTAGCTTAAAATAGCTTCCGCACCGTTTTTACCTAGTTTAACTGGCTGTGCAAAGAATGGTGCATGCTCACCATCACCCTCTACATAAGCACACTCAATAACGTTTTCTTCGCCTTGAAGACCTTTAACCAGAGCTAGACCAAAACGACATGCCGCCTGACCCATAGACAAGGTTGCAGAGCCGCCACCCGCTTTAGCTTCAACCACTTCAGTGCCAGCGTTTTGAATACGCTTCGTTAAGGCTTCAACTTCTTCTGCGGTAAACTCCACCCCCTCTACTTGAGACAGTAACGGCAGAATAGTAACACCAGAGTGGCCACCGATAACCGGAACACGAACCTCACCTGGATCTTTCGCTTTAAGATCCGCTACAAATGTCTCAGAGCGGATAACATCGAGTGTCGTCACACCAAACAGTCTGCGCTTGTCGTACACACCCGCTTTTTTCAAGACTTCAGCGGCAATAGGTACTGTGGTATTAACAGGGTTGGTAATGATACCGACACAAGCCGTAGGACATACGACCGCAATTTTCTCTGCCAACGATTTAACGATGCCAGCATTAACATTAAATAGGTCCGAGCGGTCCATGCCAGGCTTACGAGCAACACCAGCGGAAATCAGAACCACATCTGCACCTTCAAGAGCAGGAGTCGGGTCTTCTCCCGCATAGCCTTTAATAGAGACAGGCGTTGGGATATGGCTTAGGTCAGCCGCAACACCTGGCGTGACAGGAGCAATATCATACAGGGCTAGATCAGAACCAGCAGGAAGACGATTTTTTAGCAATAAAGCTAGGGCTTGGCCGATGCCACCTGCGGCACCAATAACAGCTACTTTCATGGGAGTTCTCCTTGAGATTGATATCTCTTATTAATAGTTTTGTAGGGTAATTTTTCATCGATTAGCTAAAAAGTTATAGTAATCACTAATCGATTACAATCAATTAACCTCAGCTTTGCGAGCTCGCGCAACTCACTGATTACGTGCTACTACGCTAACATGACAACGCAAGGATGAGAACCCATTTTACCCCTTGCTAATTATGAGGTTATCAGCATTAATATTAGTGATACCGTTGGCATAAACCATGGATTATTTGGTCAAGATCGCGGTTCTGTGCCACAATAGCCGGATCACTGCTAGTTGAACAAATATAAGAGGCGTTTATGCGCAATAATGACAAACAAGACAACCTGGTTCGCGCGTTTAAGGCGTTACTAAAAGAAGAGCGTTTTGGTTCACAGGGCGAGATTGTCGACGCATTAAAAATTGAAGGGTTTGAGAACATCAACCAATCAAAAGTGTCACGTATGTTGACTAAGTTTGGCGCAGTGAGGACCCGTAATGCAAAAATGGAGATGGTGTACTGTCTTCCCGCTGAACTCGGGGTACCGACTGTCTCAAGTTCACTACGTGAATTAGTTCTTGATATTGATTACAACAACGCGATTGTCGTTATCCATACTGGCCCAGGTGCGGCACAGCTTATTGCTCGATTACTCGATTCACTAGGTAAAGCCGAAGGTATCTTGGGCGTCGTTGCCGGTGATGACACCATTTTCATTACTCCGACCCTTAACATTTCTACCCAACAGCTGTTTGAGTCAGTCTGTGATCTGTTTGATTACGCAGGTTAAGTTTTAAACATTAACAATTAGAATAAAGTATCACGGAACATGATTGTTCCGTGATTTATATCACACCTTGATAAATCGAACAGTAACTAATAATTACATTCTAATTAATTGTTTTCATTGAATTACACACTAAAAACAGTTGTCTATTCAAATCCTCCAACACAGACAAATCACCTACATTCATTAACAATTTAGTAATTTTCTGCCAATTTTTTTGGTATGATTGCGCCACTTTTTCAACATATGGATTGAAGAAGATGCCGTTTCCACATAGGAAACCTCTGGATACACCTATGGCAATCCAGAGCTAATAATGAATAAGGAAGGGAAATTCATGGCATTTAAGAAACTTGTTAAAATTGGTGCTATTGCCGCTGCCGTTATGGGTGCTGGCGCTGTTAACGCTCAAGAGTTCATCACAATTGGCACAGGTTCGGTAACGGGTGTTTATTACCCAACTGGTGGTGCAATCTGTAAGCTTGTGAATAAAGGCCGTAAGGAACATAATATTCGTTGTTCAGTAGAGTCCACTGGTGGTTCTATCTACAATGTCAACACTATGCGTGCTGGTGAGTTAGATTTCGGTATCGTTCAATCTGACTGGCAATATCACGGCTACAACGGCACAAGCAAGTTTGAAGAGCAAGGCCCATACAAAAAGCTTCGTGCAGTGTTCTCTCTGCACACAGAACCATTCAACATTATCGCTCGCACTGACGCTGGTATCGAAAACGTGACTGATCTGAAAGGTAAACGCGTAAACATCGGTAACCCAGGCTCTGGTGACCGTGCGACAATGGGTGTTGTTATGGATGCTATGGGCTGGACTAACGATGACTTTAAACTGGCATCAGAACTAAAAGGTTCAGAGCGCTCTCAAGCACTTTGTGATAACAAAATCGACGCATTCGTCTACGTAGTTGGTCATCCAAACGGATCTATCAAAGAAGCAACAACATCTTGTGATGCTAAGCTCATTCCGGCAACTGGCGCACAGATCGATGAGATCGTAGCGGCCAACCCATACTACGCATACAGTAATGTACCAGCCGGTATGTACCGTGGCACAGACCAAAATGTGAAAAGCTTTGGTGTAGCGGCAACGATGGTAACCACATCAGACGTTTCTGATGAAGTGGCTTACAACGTCGCAAAAGCTGTCTTTGAAAACTTTGATACGTTCAAACGTCTACACCCTGCATTTGCTAACCTGAAGAAAGAAGATATGGTTCAAGCTGGTCTATCTATTCCTCTTCACCCAGGTGCAGAGAAGTACTACAAAGAAGTTGGTCTTCTTAAGTAAGACGACTCCGTAGGGGAAGGCTCCCTTCCCCTACCACTTTTCTAATATGAGTATCACTCAAAACAATCAACACCAGTTGACCCAATTGGTGTGGCTATTTGGGCTCTCTTTCCAAGCCCGTCATTTTTAGAGCCTTAAGAAACACAACTAAAACCACACGTTTGCATCCATTGACTACAATGTTAAATGCGAAATATGGTTCGTTCATTTTGTTTGAAAAACACTGGACCATAAAATAATAAAGGAAAAAGTACATGACGCAGACAACACAACCGTCGCAAGATGTGCAAGATGTGCAAGATGTGCAAGATGTGCAAGATGTGCAAGAAATGGTCGCACAAGCTGACACTGGAGCAAGAAGCCCAAAAGGGATTCCCGCCAAAATACTCTGGCTTGTTCCACTATGTTGGTCGCTATTTCAACTTTGGTACGCATCCCCACTGCCGTTTATTTTTAACTTTGGCGTACTGAACGACACAGAAGCACGTTCAATTCACTTAACGTTTGCTATTTTTCTCGCGTTTACCGCTTATCCGGCGATGAAAGGTTCACCGCGCGATCGAATTCCTGCTATCGACTGGATTTTAGCACTGGCAGGTAGTTTTTCTGCTGCCTACATTTACCTCTTTTATACTCAATTGGCAGGCCGCTCGGGCGCACCAACCACAATGGACATTGTCGTTGCCTGTACGGGTATGATTCTACTACTTGAAGCAACACGCCGTGCTTTAGGTCCACCTCTAATGGTCGTCGCTGCGGTATTCTTGTTGTATACCTTTGGCGGTCCATACATGCCGGATGTTATCGCTCACAAAGGCGCAAGCTTGAACAAAGCGATGTCACATCTGTGGCTAACAACAGAAGGTGTATTTGGTGTTGCACTTGGTGTTTCAACGTCATTTGTATTCTTATTCGTTTTATTCGGAGCTATGTTGGAGCGCGCCGGAGCGGGTGCTTACTTTATTAAAGTCGCATTTTCTCTATTAGGTCACATGCGTGGTGGTCCCGCAAAAGCGGCCGTTGTGGCATCAGGTCTGTCAGGCTTGGTTTCTGGATCTTCCATCGCCAACGTAGTAACTACAGGTACCTTTACCATACCTCTCATGAAACGTGTTGGCTTCCCGGGGACAAAAGCAGGGGCTGTGGAAGTGGCTGCATCAACCAACGGTCAGCTAACGCCACCGATCATGGGTGCTGCGGCATTCCTGATGGTTGAGTATGTGGGGATTTCTTACGTTGAAGTTATTAAAGCAGCACTACTACCTGCGCTGATTTCTTACATTGCTCTAATTTACATTGTTCACCTTGAAGCATGTAAAGCAGGTATGAAGGGGCTTCCTCGCCGTCACAACCCAACACTGATTCAAAGCCTGCTGTCGTTTACGGGCACTATCCTAGGCCTCTGCGTCATTAGCGCTATCGTTTATTATGGTATCGGTTGGACCAAAGGTGTGTTTGGTGATGCAGCAACACCTATTGTGGGGGTGGCTCTACTGCTCTCTTATATCGCACTGTTGCGTATTTCAGCTAAATACGCAAAAGAAGGCGGCATTGAAATTGACGCAGAACTTACGGAAGTGCCAGACCCAGGTCCAACGATTAAATCTGGTCTGCATTTTCTATTACCGATCGTGGTTCTTGTATGGTGTCTGACTGTGGAGCGCTTTTCTCCGGGGTTATCGGCATTCTGGGCCACTGTCTTTATGATCTTTATTCTGATCACCCAACGTCCATTAATCGCTTTTATGGCAAAAACTAATGATGTTCAAGCGGAGATCAAAGCAGGTTTTGTCGACTTGGCGGAAAGCTTAGTATCAGGCGCAAGAAATATGATTGGTATCGGTGTAGCGACCGCAGCGGCAGGTACTGTCGTGGGTGTGGTGACGTTAACAGGTATCGGCCTTGTCATGACTGACTTCGTTGAGTTTATCTCTGGCGGTAGCATTATATTGATGTTGTTGTTCACCGCTATCATCTCCCTAATTCTGGGGATGGGTCTGCCGACAACGGCTAACTACATCGTGGTTTCTACTTTGATGGCACCAGTAATCGTGACATTGGGGGCTGCGCACGGTCTTATTATCCCGCTGATTGCCGTTCACTTGTTCGTGTTTTACTTTGGCATCTTAGCCGATGATACACCGCCAGTGGGTCTTGCCGCTTTTGCCGCTGCTGCGATTGCTAAATCCGATCCAATTCGAACGGGTATTCAAGGTTTTACCTACGATATTCGTACGGCGATTCTGCCGTTCATGTTCATCTTCAATACGCAGTTGTTAATGATAGGTATTGACTCCTGGTGGCACCTCGCACTAACGGTTATCTCCGCGATTATTGCCATGCTCATCTTCTCAGCGGCTACTCAAGGTTGGTGGTTCACCAAAAACAAGTGGTGGGAAACTATCTTACTGCTAGTCCTTACCTTTACCTTCTTCAGACCGGGTTTTTGGTGGGATATGGCGTTTCCTGCGAAAGTTCTTTCGCCAGGTGTTGAGATAGCTCAAGTTGTTGAGAAGCTAAATGTTGGACAATCCATCGAGTTGCGTGTTGCTGGTGAAACGCTCGAAGGTAAGTACGTTGAAAAGACCGTTCGACTGCCTTTTGACGACAACGCTGTCACCGCAGAAGAGCGTATCGCTTCGATGGGTCTCATGCTCGACAAAGATGCTGATAAAATGATCATCGATATGGTTGAGTTTGGAAGCCCAGCAGAAGCGTCTGGTCTAGACTTCGACTGGGAAATTAAATCTATTGTGCAGGATGCAGATAGACCAATGAAAGAGTGGGTGTTTGTACCAGCTTTGCTGTTGCTTCTCGCTCTAGCAATGAATCAGAAACGCCGTGCTCGTCGTGAAAACTTGAGCGCATAGAGGTATCAGGCTCTGGATTCGCCTTTGAATTCAGAGCCTAAAGACCTTAATACGGAACGGATAACACTAGCCAAGCGTATGCTTTACCCTATGCTAGTAGGGTACAAACCAAAAAGAGAAAACACATGTACAAGCAAATCCTTGTTCCTGTCGATTTAAACGAAGAAGGTTTTTCAGATAAAGCTGTAGAAATCGCTGTCTGGCACGCCAAACACTCTAATGCTGAAGTGCATTTACTGAATGTTCTTCCGGGCATCCATATGTCTATGGTCGCAACATATTTCCCCAAAGACGCCGCCTCGCAAATGAAAAATGATGTCAAAGCACAGCTCAAATCATTTGCTGACCAACACATTCCTGATGAAGTGGTGTATAAAGTTCATGTTGCAGAGGGAAAGACGTATGCGACGATTCTTGACCATGCTGAGCGTTTAGGCGCAGATCTTATTGTTATGCCTAGCCATAAACGCTCCAGGATCGATAAAGTGGTTCTTGGTTCAGTGGCAAGCAAAGTGGTGCAAAATTCGCCCATTAATGTACTGGTCGTCAAACCACAAACCGATTAATGCCATCGCCCCACTTAAAAGTGGGGCGAGTCGTTTCTATACCACTCTGTTTTGGGTTCGCCCTTGCTCTACCGCTTCAATATTATTCACTAAAATAGCGCAAAGTTTCTCTATAGAAGAATGGCTGCCCCATGCAACATGAGGCGTTAGCACTAAGTTGGGTAAGTCCATATTCTCGATCAAAGGATTGGTCTCTGGTGCAGGCTCTTCGGTAAATACATCCACCCCAGCTCCAGCAATCTGCTTTTGCTTTAACGCGCTAACCAATGCGGCTTCATTAACCAAACCACCACGTCCAGTATTAATCAAGATAGCCGTAGGCTTCATGTTCGATAATGCTTCAGCGTCGATAAGATCCGTCGTTTGGTTGGTCAAAGGGCAAAGTAGCACAATGGCATCGCTTGTACTCAAAAACCGTTCAAAAGGCACATAACCCTCACGGCATTGCACCGCACCTTTGCGCTCAGAAAACTGCACTTTCATACCAATAGCTCGAGCAAGCCTAGCGGTCGCCTGTCCTAGCGCACCACTACCAATAATCCCTAATGTTGAATTAGCAATGTCTTGAATAGGATGTGTGAAAAAGCAGAATTTATTCTGGCGTTGCCACTCTCCATTACGAATATCGTTGTGGTAGGCAGGTATATTGCGCATTAAAGCAAACAGCAGAGCAACCACATGCTCAGGCACCGACTGAGTCGCATAGCCTTGAATGTTGGTGACCGCAATGCCGCGTTGTACGCAGTAATCGAGGTCTACGTTATTAACGCCTGTCGCGGCAACAGCGATATGTGTAAGGTGTTTGGCCTGTTCAAGCACCTCTGAACCTAAGTAGACTTTATTGCTGATAACGACATCCGCATCATGAATACGCTCTATGACTTGCTCAGGCGAGGTCGAGTCATACTCGAACCACTGATGTGTGAAATGTGGTGTCGGGATCGTGATAGACGCTGGAATGGTATCACGATCTAAAAAGACAATTTTCTTGGTGGCCATGACTTCTCCTTGATGTCGTGCGGCCACACATTTTATGACCGAGGCAAAGTCTTATAATCCGGTAAATCTGGCGCAGGGTCAAAATGTTGCACCACTAACGGCTCAGGCACTTGATGAAAATCGCATGGCACGAAAATGGATTGCAGTTTTTCGGTTTCAGGGTGATAAAAACACAGCTCTGCCGCATGCAGTTCTAATCTCTCTGAGAGCTTCATTGCCTCTTCGTGAGCATAGAACTCATCACCAACGATAGGATGACCCAATGCCAGTAGATGCACCCTTAATTGGTGTGAACGTCCAGTAATCGGAAATAAGCGCACAATGCTGGTCTGTTGTTCTTGTTTCACCACTTGATAGTACGTTTGCGATGGTTTGCCATGTTCGTAACAGACCTTCTGTCTCGGACGATTCGGCCAGTCACAAATCAACGGCAGATCGATCAAACCCTCTTGCTGGGTAGGCGTTCCCCATACTCGCGCATAATAAACTTTATGAGTCAGCCGATATTGAAACTGTTTCTTTAGAGAACGCTCTGCTTGTTTGTTTTTCGCTAACAACATCAACCCAGAAGTGGACATATCTAAACGATGCACCACTTGAATATCGGGATACACCTCAACGAGGCGACTCCACATGCTGTCGTAGTGCTCCGGCGCTTTACCTGGGACAGACAATAGACCTGAAGGCTTGTTTACTGCGAGGATATGTTCGTCTTCGAATACCGTCTCTATCCAAGGTTCGGTAGGAGGGGTGTAGCTAAGCATGACCATATTAATTTACCGCATCACAATGAAGTAGGACGCAGATATCTGCGTCCTACTTTGTGTTATTAGTTGTGGCTGACAACGATCAGACGTAGCGAGTCCAGTTGAACTTGAGCTGTCGCAATATAACCATCAAGCTCTTTAATCTGAGCTTCAATCGATTCGATTTCCTCGTCACGAATATTTGGGTTTACCGCTTTTAGTGCCTGTAAGCGTTCTAACTCACCGTTCAAGCTTGCGTACATCGCTTTGTGCGCTTGTTCGCGAACCGCCACGACTTTCTCTTCAACCGCTTCATTACCCGCTTCAATCAAACGATGAACATCAGCTTGAACAGACGTCACCAACTTACTACCTAGATGGCGATTTACTGGACTAAGCTGACGGTTGAAACCTTCAAACTCAACTTGTGAAGAGAGATCATTGCCACGAGCATCCATCATCAGACGAATCGGTGTTGGTGGTAGGAAGCGGCTAATACCACTCTGTTTTGGCGCCTGCGCATCCACAACATATACCAACTCCAATAAGATAGTACCGACTGGAAGTGCTTTATTTTTCAGCAGCGAAACGGCACACGTTCCTACGCCTTCACTCATCACGAGATCGATACCGCCCTGAATCATTGGGTGTTCCCAACTAATAAAGTTCATATCTTCACGAGAAAGCGCGGTATCACGGTCAAACGTAATGGTTGCGCCTTCATACGGTAAGCCTGGATAGCTCGGTACCATCATATGCTCAGAAGGCGTCACCACTAGGGCGTTTTCGCCTTTGTCGTCTTGGTTTAAACCAATCGTGTCAAACAAACTCAGTGCGAATGTGACTAAGTTAGTATCGCCATCGGTCGCTGCAATCTTTTCGACAATCTGTTGCGCCGCTTCACCACCGTTAGAGTGCATCTCAAGTAGGCGGTCACGGCCTTGCTCAAGTTCATGCTTAAGCTCTTGATTGTAGTGTCTGGAACCTTCAATCACCTCATCTAGCTCAGTCGTGTCGCCACTCGCAAGCATATTGATAATGCTCTCTTCATAGCGGTCGTACACCATACGACCTGTTGGACACGTCTCCGCAAATGCATTGAGTCCTTCATTGAACCAACGCGCCAGTATCGCTTGAGAGGTGTTCTCTAAATAGGGAACGTGTACGTCAATATCACGCTTCTGACCGATACGGTCCAAACGGCCAATACGCTGTTCCAGCAAATCTGGGTTGAACGGTAAATCAAACATCACCAGTTGGTTCGCAAACTGGAAGTTACGACCTTCAGAACCGATTTCACTACAGATCAAGACCTGAGCGCCACCTTCCTCTTGAGCAAAATAAGCGGCTGCTTTATCGCGCTCAAGAATCGACATCCCTTCGTGGAACACAGTTGCACGGATACCTTCACGTTCACGCAGCGCTTGCTCAAGCTGAAGAGCGGTGCTTGCACGTGACGCAATCACTAGGACTTTCTCACTGCGCTTGGCTGTAATCTTTTCAATCAGCCAGTTAACACGAGAGTCGAACTGCCACCAGCTAGAGTCCTCACCTTCAAATTCTTGGAAAATCTCTTCCGGATAGAGCATTTTCATCGCACGTGCTTCTGGTGACATTTTGCCACCTATCATGCCTGATACACGCATAGAAGTGGTGTATTGCTGTGGGATCGGCATCGGCACAAGATTGACGTTGCGCTTTGGAAAACCTTTAATCGCCGCACGGGTATTTCGGAACAACACTCGTCCTGTGCCGTGACGATCCATTAGGTTATCGATAAGCTCTTGGCGTGCCGTAGCCTTTTCTTCATCACTGGTGTTGCTTTCTAGAACCTTAAACAATGGTTCAACGTCTTGCTCAGACAATAACTCAGTAATTTGGTTTTTCGCCTCATTGCTCAGAGCTTCCCCTGAGAATAGCGCCGTTACTGCATCGGCAACTGGCGCATATTGCTCTTCTTCTTTGACAAACGATTCATAATCAAAGAAGCGATCTGAATCGAGAAGACGCAAACGTGCAAAGTGGCTTTCACGTCCCAACTGCTCCGGTGTTGCCGTTAGCAAAAGTACACCCGGTGTCTTTTCAGCCAGCGCTTCAATCACTTGGTACTGACGACTTGGATTATCTTGGCTCCACTCTAGGTGGTGCGCTTCATCCACTACCAGTAGATCCCATTCGCCTTCAAGCGCTTGCTCAAAACGTTTACGAGTCTTGCGCAAAAAGTCTAAAGAGCATAAAACAAGCTGTTGCGTATCAAACGGGTTATCCGCTTCCGCGTAAGCCTCGATACAGCGCTCTTCATCAAAAATAGAGAAATGCAAATTGAAGCGGCGCATCATTTCGACCAACCATTGATGCTGCAGTGTTTCAGGCACTACGATCAATACACGCTGAGCACGACCTGACAGCACTTGCTGGTGAATGATCATACCGGCTTCAATGGTTTTACCTAAGCCTACTTCATCAGCCAGCAATACACGTGGCGCGTAACGACGACCAACCTCGTGGGCAATAAAAAGCTGATGAGGAATCAAACCGGCACGCATACCACAAAGGCCGCGCATTGGGCTTCTATGCTGTTCGTATTGATTGCTGAGAGCACGATAGCGCAATACAAAGTTGTCCATACGGTCAATTTGACCTGCAAACAATTTGTCTTGAGGCTTGTTAAAACGGATTTGATGACTCAAGAAGATCTCACGTAGCATCACGCCTTGCTCTTCAGTATCTTGGCGTGTACCGATATACGTTAATACGCCTTGGTCTTCTTGCACTTCTTCAACTAGAAGTGTCCAACCTTCTTGGCTATCTATGACGTCGCCAACATTAAAGATGACTCGGGTGACTGGCGCATCACTGCGTGCATACACGCGATTCTCTTCTGATGCAGCAAACATAAAAGACACTGTTCTCGCATCCAATGCGACGACCGTACCTAAACCTAAATCACTTTCCGTATCGCTAATCCAGCGCTGCCCTAAAGCAAATGTCATAGAAAGACTACCTCAACTCGTATCGATATCTTTTAGCTATTCAGCGGTAACTCAGTGGATAACCAAGCACAAAACTCCGCCCAAATAATAGTAGGTGATAGAGCAAATATTGCTCATTTTCACCCAGGGGTGAAAGGTCGCTAATCTTACTCGAAGGCGTGATGTAGGTCACGCCAATTACAAGGAAATCCAAAGTTTTTTTTGCATTGTCGTGGCTGACATCAAACTGCAAAAAAATAGTGGCAAATGTAAAGAACAAAGTGAGTTTTTTCACTTATACTTAAATTGTAAACGTTAATAATATGTTATCGAAAGACATATTAAAATCGGATACAAGGGTATCAGGTTCAATTAGACTTACCATCGATTGAACGTAGCAAGGTTGACTCACTAGGATAGGAAGTTCGAGCCAGCATTGACCCCAGTCTGACTCGTTCCCAATCCGAGTTAACCGCAAAGGACAAACGCCAGTTGCGGCAAGGAGACTCTATGGGCGATACCGACCGTAAATTTTTCGTTCTCGACACCAACATCCTTCTCCACGAACCCCACGCCATTTTTTCGTTCAAAGAACACGACGTCGTCATACCCATGACCGTACTTGAAGAACTCGATCGCATTAAGGACAGCAAACGCGATGTTGCTCGTGATGCACGCGTCGCAATTAGAGCTCTTGAAGTTATCTTTAAAGAAGCGACGCCTGATGAAATTTCTGAAGGAATTCCCTTCTCTCACCAAATGGAAGCAACAGGAACCATTTCAATATTGGCAGATTATGTGCTGCAAGAAACAGTCAAAGCTTTCGCCGACAAGGAAGGCGACAACCGGATTCTCAATGCGGTGCTCTACTTGCAAAATAAACGCTCTCCTCGAGAAGTCGTTTTAGTAACTAAAGACATCAACATGCGCTTAAGAGCTAAAGGAGCTGGTGTTCGCTTTGTTGAAGACTACCGTACTGATCAACTAATCGATGATGTTCAGTACCTCACAAAAGGTTTTCAAAAATCTGAAGGGGCGTTTTGGGAACATATCGACGAGGTGGAAACCAAAACCCTCGCCAACAAGACGTATCACACTTTCGACAGAGCCGCGATTGACCCAACGTTTATCAATCAATACTTGATCGATGATAGTAGTGATTTTGCTGGACGAGTAGCCGACATTGATAGTGATAAAGTGACAATTCGAGATCTGAGCCAAGAACGCCTATTGTGTCGACAAGCATGGGACATTCGCCCTAAGAATATCTACCAAGGCATGGCCATGGATGCTTTACTCGACCCTGATATCGATTTAGTGATTCTCACAGGTGCCGCAGGTAGTGGTAAGACGCTACTCGCTATGGCTGCAGCGCTAGAGATGACGATAGAGAGAGGTATGTTCGATAAGATCATCGTCACCCGAAATACACCCGACATCGGCGAGTCCATCGGTTTTCTTCCGGGTACTGAGGAAGAAAAAATGATGCCTTGGTTGGCTGCCATTACCGATACACTCGAAGCGCTACACAAGAACGATCACTGCACTGAGGGCTCACTGAAATACATCTGTGATAAAGCAAACATTCAGTTCAAATCTATTAACTTCATGCGCGGACGTTCAATCCAAAATGCGTTTGTTTTACTCGATGAGTGCCAGAACTTAACAGCCTCTCAGATTAAAACCATCATTACTCGCTGTGGTGAGGGGACTAAGATTGTCTGCTCGGGTAACTTAGCACAAATTGATTCCCCGTACTTAACGCCAGTAACATCTGGGTTAACATATATGGTTGAGCGCTTTAAGAACTTCGGAGGCAGTGCCAACATTCACTTAAATGGTGTGGTAAGAAGTAGATTGGCCGAATTTGCAGAGGAAAACTTGTAAGTGGCTGAGACGTCATCCCCTTGAAAAGGGGATGACGGTAGTTTTTGCTTTATACTTGTGAACTTAGTCAGTACCGCCGACAGTTAGTGCATCTAACTTCAAGCTTGGCTGACCAACACCAACTGGCACACTTTGCCCAGCCTTACCACAGACGCCAACACCGCGGTCGATACTCAGGTCATTACCCACCATAGAGACTTGCTGCATCGCTTCGATACCAGAGCCAATTAGCGTCGCACCTTTCACTGGCGCAGTAATCTTACCGTCTTCGATGAGATACGCTTCTGATGCTGAGAACACAAACTTGCCAGAGGTAATATCAACCTGACCACCACCAAAGTTTGGTGCATAAAGACCTTTCTTCACGGTAGAGATAATTTCTTCTGGAGAATGCTCACCCGGCAACATATAAGTGTTGGTCATACGAGGCATAGGTAAGTGGGCATAGGATTCACGACGGGCGTTACCTGTAGGGTTTACTCCCATTAGACGCGCATTAAGCTTGTCTTGTATGTAACCTTTCAGAGTGCCATTTTCAATCAACGTATTGTACTGTCCATGAACACCCTCATCGTCCACGTTAAGCGAACCACGAAGGTCTTGCAGTGTTCCATCATCAACAATCGTACACAGGTTTGATGTGACTTGCTGACCTACCTTGCCAGAGAATACTGATGACTCTTTACGGTTAAAATCACCCTCTAGGCCATGACCTACGGCTTCGTGTAACAGTACTCCCGGCCAACCAGAACCTAGTACAACTGGCATAGTACCAGCAGGTGCGTCAATCGCTTCCAGATTGACTAGCGCTTGGCGAATGGCTTCATCGGCATAGTTGTAAGCGACTTGTTGACCTTCTTCTGTTGAGAGGAAGAAATCGTAACCATAGCGGCCACCACCACCGGCACTACCACGCTCACGACGGTCACCTTTCTGTGCTAATACACTGATAGATAAGCGCACCAATGGGCGCACATCTCCAGCAAAGGTTCCATCGGTTGCCGCCACCAGCATTTGCTCATAGACGCCACTTAAGCTGACAGAGACTTCTTTAACTAAAGGCTCTTTAGTACGAATGTAGGCATCAAGCTGCTTTAGCAGTTCAGTTTTTTGTTGTTTTTCCCAACTTTCTAATGGGTTAACCGCTGCATAGTAAGCTTGATTATCGCGACGAGTAAGCGCGTTAACTTGCGCGCTTTGACCCTGCTGTGCAATGCCTCTTGCCGCTACTGCACTTTGCTTCAGACCATCCAGTGTGATTTGGTCTGAGTATGCAAAACCCGTTTTTTCGCCAGCAACCGCTCTAACACCAACACCGCGGTCGATATTAAATGAACCGTCCTTGATGATGCTGTCTTCGAGCACTAGAGATTCGTGCCAGCTGGATTGAAAATAGATATCCGCATAGTCAATCTGGCGAGTTGCAATGCTCGCAAGCGTAGCTTCAATATCTTGCTCAGACAGACCTGTAGGCCCTAATAGCGCGTCTTCTATGCGTTCCATATGATTACTCTTTATAGTAAATATAATTAGTGTAAGTACTGTTCAAATCGAATGTGTTTAGCGACAGGCATACTCTGTCTCACTTCTTCAACAACATCAAAATTCAGTTCGGCGGTTATTGTACCTGTCTGCTGCTCAAGCTGTCCTTGAACCTCTCCCCAAGGCGATATCACCATAGAGTGTCCCCAGGTTGCTCTTCCACACGGGTGGATGCCACATTGATTAGCTGCGACTATCCAACATTGGTTTTCAATCGCTCTAGCACGCAACAGGACTTCCCAATGTGCCTTTCCAGTCACCGCAGTAAATGCCGAAGGCACGACGATAACATTCGCCCCTTGCGCCCTCAGCGCGCTGAATAAATGTGGGAAACGTAAGTCGTAGCAAATAGTTAGCCCCACAGCACCGAAGTCGGCTGGTACCATCGCAATATTGGTTCCCGCTTTAAAAGTTTCCGACTCGCGATAATTTTTGTGACCATCATTGACGTCGACATCAAACATATGCAGCTTATCATAATGATTCATGCGCTGCCCATTTACGTCAAAGACCAGTGTCGTCGTGGTCACTTCTGTTTCAGAAACACGAATAGGAAAACTGCCAACAATAAGGTGAATCTGATGACGTTTCGCCAAGTCAGACAGCTTGTTCTGATACTGGCCATCCCCTAAATATTCCGCATGACGGTGATAATCGTCACGTGAACCAAAAACCAAGGAATTTTCAGGGGTGAGAACCCACTTCATCCCTCTAGCAGAAAGAAACTCTACCTTGTGTTCAATAAACCTAAAGTTCTCCTCTGGTTCTGGACCAGAGGTCATTTGAATAATGCCAAAGCGTTCCATGCTCATGGGGTTACTTAATCTCCTTCTTGAGGTTTTCAGGTAACTTATACTCTCCCTGACTGCGAGAAACCTCACTGACCGTTGGTGAATCCAATGGCCCCTTAACTGAATAGTTAACTTGTGTAACTACCTCAACCACCGGTGATATCACCGTGGTCACCGCAAGGACAATCAATGCTGTTTGTGGTGTCACTGCAAAGGCGGTAATGATAGGAATGCCGGAGGTCATATCCGGTGTGAAATTTACCTCAGCATCCACCGTCTGAGTCGCCAAGTCAGCCAACCCTTTGATTTTCATCTCACCGGCTACGGCATCCATCTTGATATCGTTGGTAACAAAGATACCGTCTCTAATTTTGCCGCTACCCGTGATAGAGTTGAATGCCATCCCTTTGTCAAACACATCCGTGAAATCAAGCTGCATCTTACGAATGATAGAGTCTAAGCTAAATAGACCCAATAAACGCGCAGCACCACTCACATCTGAAATAATGCCTTTGCCAAGCTTGGTATTTATTTCACCACTAACCGTATTGACTCGCATTGACCAAGGAGCACCATCCCACGTCAGTTTAGAATTGAGCTCAAACGGTGCTCGTTGAATCCCAGAAGAAATACCAAAACGCTCCATAAGATCGCTGTTATTTTCACCGCTGACTTCAAGGTTAACACGCGTTTTATTTTGTTGGCCGGCTACCATCCAGTCGCCATCTAGATGAACTTTGCTGGTACCACTTGCAAGATCCAGTTTTTTCCAAACTAACTTATTACCTTGGCGCTCAACATCCATATTCACCTTGCCCACTTTATAACCCTGGAACCAAAAGTTATCTATGGTCAATTGAGTATCCGGCATAGCGCTAAAGAATGTTCTATCAAACTCTGTCACCAAAGGAGCTTCAGGGTTTTCTTGGGTAATCAGCGACTCATCATCTTGCGCCTTCTTGTCAAATTCTGGCACATAAATATGCAGACGTTTAAGTGCTACAAACAGCTCATTATTGTCACTATAGTTAGCTTGTCCCTTCGCTTCTTGACTATCTAGCTCAAACTGCCAACCACCTTTCTTGTACCGAGCGTTAAAGTTGACATCATGCCATTCGATACCACCTAGCATCAGCTCTTTCGCTTCAACATTGACTCGCTTAGGGAGTGGCAACTTAGGCTTATTCAATTCATCAAGTAAGGCTTTTTTCTCGCTTGGCGGCTCTTTAAATAACTCACTCCACTGATCGAAGTTGAACTTATCAGAGCGCACCTGGAAATGATGTCCCACAATCGGGCTAATTTTAAAGCCACCTTTGCCCAATACTAAATTCGTTGCCTTAAGTAAAGGTACGTCACCAGTAATATCAATTTCAGTCTGATATTTTACTGATGGGAGCTGTAATCTTGCCGTAATCGCTTGTTGATTACCCGAGGCTTGCAGTCTTACTTTACCCGCTTCACCATAGGCTTTTTTTAGCGGATAAGGATAGTCACTCGCAATCGTTGCTAAGTTAGCATTTAGATCGAGTTGATAAGTAAAACCAACATCATTGAGCTGAAGATCGACATCGAGATTCCATGGAGAGTGCCCTGCAAGTCTGCTCACTACTTTATCACCCACATAAGGCTCTAAAGGTGCCGTTTTCCAATCTCCTATTGCATCAATCCCTACCGAATAGCCTTTGCCCGCATTCTGCCCTTGGAAATCGAGGAAAATTGGTTGGCTTAATAGCTCTGCCGATAGCCCTGTTGCTTTTACCACATCGTTATCAAACTCCACTCTTCCGGACACTTTTTCCAGCGTCATTGGCGGCGCATCAATTTCAACGTGATTATCTTTTAGCTCAGCATAACCCCACGCCCTTGATGGCGTATCGTCACCGGAAAATGGAATATACAGTTGAAAATCGGCATTCACATCGCCACTCACCTGAACAGCCGTGAGCGCAGCACCAACAGAGTCTACAAGTGGAGAAGCCATCATGTAGTCACGCACAGCGCTACCTTGCCCCGTAGCTTTGGCCTCTATCTCAAGATGTCCGTCACCACTTAGCACCGGAATTCGTCCAGTAATTCGCTTCCCTTTCACATTCATCAATGTGGCTGAACGTGAGTCCAGATACATGGTCTCGTTTTGGAACAAGAGATCGAGTTGCAGATCGGTTAACGGCGGCCAATTGGTATCAAAGCTAAACTTAGCGTCGCGCAGTCCTACCCATGCTTGGAACATGCCATTATGGTCTCGGTATGGAAAATCGGAGAGCTTGCCATACCACAACAGTTTAGAAGTATTGACTCGCCCTGCTTGTATCGCTGCAGATAGATAGTCTGTCAGACTTTGCCCCATAGCCAGAGTCGGCAGATAACGCCAAACCTCTCCGGCATTGTATAGGTCAGCTTCGGCGTAAAACGACAAAAACGGACTATCATTTTTAGGGAAATCAAGCCTAAAAGCGCCAAGAACTTGCAAGTCAGGCGTCGCTGCCGTCACCTTGTCAGACCATAACGACCACCCCTGCTCACCATTGTTTTGCCAATGAATATCAACCAAACCTTGCTTAATATTCAACGGTGCTTGGAATACGTCACCATATGGGAATCTGTCATCAATCACATTCACGCGAGCATGTGCATGCTCTAGGTTTCCTCGTACCGAGCCAGAGACATGAGAAAAGCCCGGCAATAGCTCCCATTGAGACATCGACAGATTCTCTAAATGTGCTGAATACTTGAGCGAACCGGCACCCTCAGTTTGAGATAGTCGAATATCTTCAATCTGACCACCTGGATCAAGCTTAGTTAGCCACTGTTCAATACTGGGATCTGGGCTCAACGACGCTAAAGGTTTTAGAGCGTTCACATCAAGATGTGAGATGTTCACTTGCCATTGCTGTTGTCGATTCCATTCCGCGGCAACATCTAACTCAGGCCAAGGCACGTCGTTGGTTCTAGCTTGCACTTCATGAACATTGAGTTGCCAGCCAGCGTCTGAAGGTAGCAAATGCATCACCGCAGATTCAACAAAAAGATCGTGTTCCTTACCCTGTTTCGACCAGCTAAGTTCTGAAGGCAGAACCTCCAAATAAGCCTCTTTTACCGTGCTATTATCAAGCGTAATCCAGCCACGTAAACTGACTTCACCATCTTTGATACCGGTTTGTTGTTTCTGTTGTTCAGATAGCCATGGCGACAACGACATTTGTTCAACAGCAACGTAAAAATCGCCCGATATATTCGAAAGAGAGCCTTTATCAACAAAGTCGGCCCTCACTTCTAGCGAGTTTAGGTGAGCATCGGCAATAGAAATGGTGCCTTGTGCTAAATGACGCGCTTTTTGATTACGCCATTGCAAATTTTCGATATCTAACTGACGTTCTTCACCGGATATCGATTGATACAGTACGGTAGAATTGGCAACGGCAAAACGATCTAACTGTTTGAGCAGCAAGTTATCAAGTCTGTTAACCAATTGTTCACCACTAGCAGCCGGTTGATCGGTGCTCTGAACTGGTTTGGACTCAGTTGCAGCAAATAAATCGACCGAGCGAATATCTAGCATCATGTCATTAATGACCATATCTGCTAACACTGGCTGCCGCTGAATAATGGTTTGAATTAAATCAAATTCCAGTTCTAAGTTGCCAACTTCAAACTTTGTTTCGGGGCTTTCAGGAAGTCCAACGACCACGCCCTGAAGAGAAATTGAAGGGTGAGTATTACGCCAAAATCCGCGTACATCTTTTAGCGAAATATCAAGTCCGGTTCCTTGGTTTACCCAAGTCACGATTTCAGGCTGAATTTTATTGAGTTGTGGCAAACCCACACGTAGCACTGTGACCGCAGAGGCAAGTAATACCAATACGGTCAGCAGTAACCAGAGAAAAAAACGGACTACCCGATTAACGCGAGAACTCACAAATTACTCATTACATCATAACAACGTCAAATTGTTCTTGAATATATAAAGGCTCTGCTTGAATTCGAACCTGTTTACCAATAAAGACTTCTAGCTCAGCTAAGGCATGAGACTCTTCACCTTCCAGCGCTTCTGCTACAGCAGGCGAAGCATACGCCACAAACTTATCCGCATCATAAGCACGATTCACACGAGTAATCTCGCGTAAAATCTCGTAGCAAACCGTTTCAACCGTTTTCACCGAACCTCGACCTTCACAGGTTGGACAACCACTACAAAGAACATGTTCAATACTTTCGCGAGTTCTTTTTCGTGTCATCTCCACTAGGCCCAGTTGAGTGAAGCCATTGATGTTTGTTTTTACGCGGTCTTTAGAAAGTGCAGCTTCCAAGGAGTTCAACACACGTTGGCGATGCTCTTCAAGCCCCATATCAATAAAGTCGATAATGATAATACCGCCTAGGTTACGCAGTCTAAGCTGTCGAGCAATGGCTTGAGTTGCTTCAATATTGGTGTTGAAGATCGTCTCTTCGAGGTTACGACGACCTACGAATGCTCCGGTATTGATATCCACCGTCGTCATCGCTTCAGTTTGATCAATGATCAAGTAGCCACCCGACTTTAAGTCGACTTTACGTTCGAGCGAGCGTTGAATCTCATTCTCTGTATCATACATATCAAAGATCGGCTTATCACCTTCATAAAGCTCTAACAAATCCTCCAACTCAGGCACAAACTCGCTTGTAAATTCCTTCAAGCTCTCAAAAATCAATCTTGAGTCTACTTGAACACGAGTAATTTCAGTGCCGACAAAATCACGAAGAATACGATGCGCTAAGCCCAATTCACCGTAGAGTGTAGAACGCGTCTTGTACTTAGTACGACGTTCATTAATTTTGGTCCATAAACGCTTGAGGAAGGCCGCATCTTGCGCAAGCTCTTTCTCATTCGCCCCTTCCGCTGCAGTACGAATAATAAAGCCGCCATTCTCATCACAATAATCAGCCACGACGTCTTTTAGACGATTTCGCTCTTCCTCACTCTCAATACGCTGTGACACACCTACGTGGCTAGCACCAGGCATAAAGACAAGGTAACGAGAAGGAAGAGTGATGTCCGTGGTTAAGCGAGCACCTTTGGTACCAAGCGGATCTTTAACGACTTGTACTACGATGTCTTGGCCCTGACGAACTAGCTCAGAAATATCACGAACTTGGAATTGCTTCTTTTCGTTTTCTGCCACACATTCAGTGTGCGGAACAATGTCAGAAGCGTGAAGAAATGCCGCCTTTTCGAGACCAATATCCACGAAAGCGGCCTGCATACCTGGCAGGACTCGGCTTACTTTGCCTTTGTAGATGTTACCAACGATTCCACGTTTTGCTTCGCGCTCAATGTGGACTTCTTGGAGAACACCACCTTCAATCATGGCAACCCTTGTTTCACTAGGAGTTACGTTTATTAACAGCTCTGCACTCATGAGCGCACCTCAATATTTTTAATTATTTATAAATTCTTGCAAGAGCTGGTCAGTTTCATACAGTGGCAGTCCAACTACAGCGTAATAGCTGCCCTCGATTCGAGTGACAAAGCGCCCCCCTAATCCTTGGATTCCATAACTGCCAGCTTTATCTTGGGGTTCCCCACTTAGCCAGTATTGTTCGATTTCTTTTTCGCTAAGTGCTTTGAACCATACATCCGTCGTTACCATGACCGATGATTGCTTGTTTTGAGATACAACACTGACAGCAGTGAGTACCTGATGTTTTTGCCCCGACATCGCCTGAAGCATGGCTTGGGCATGCTCGAAATCATTGGGTTTTTCTAGTACTAGACCATTTAAAACGACAACGGTATCAGAGCCAATAACGACAGAGCTGGCATCACTTAATTCAAGCCCAGCCCTCGCTTTTTCTAACGACAAGCGCTCAACGTACTGTTGAGCACTTTCTTGATCTTGTTTCACTTCTTCGATATCAGGGCTCACCACCGAGAATTGGTAGCCAAGTTGACTTAACAACTCCTTGCGTCTTGGAGAGGTTGATGCCAAGACTATCTTTGTGCTAATTGGGTTACCTGACATGCCAATGTCGTCTCACACGACGTAGTAGTAAAAACATCCATGGCCAAAGTATACAGTTAATCGCGCCACTCCACAGTGACATCGGATTAAAAGTGACGTCTTGGATCAAATACTCACCAAAAAAGATAAACACTTCCAGCAGCATAGATATCAAGGCCATAATGGTAGCCTGTTGCCAAAGTGCCATATTTCGAAGCACTAGGAAGTTAAGCGCAACAATATAGATAACGATTGACATCATCATGCCACGAATACCGAGCGTTGAGCCTACGAGCAAATCCCACGTTAACCCAACGATTAACGCAGTACCTACATTCACGCGATGCGGTAACGCTAATACCCAGTAGCCTAAGACTAAAAATAACCACGATGGTCTCACGAAGTCTAGCACGCCCGGCCAAGGTATGGTTTGCAAAACGAGCGCCACCAGTAGTGATACACTGATCACTATGTGACTACGAAATGAACTATTCGCCATAATAGTATGAGAATCCTTTATTGCGTATTCAGCGTTTCTTCAACAGCTTGTTGCTGCCTATCGTTACTTGGCCAAATCAATAGCAAGTATCGTAATCGATCAAAATCAACAACAGGCTCAGCAATAATGCTGGCGAATTCGCGTCGATTATCTCTCTGTACCGACTTCACATGAGCAACAGGGTAGCCCTCGGGATAGATGCCACCAAGTCCTGATGTCACCAATAAATCATCCGTCTGAACATCGGTGCTGGTCGGGATATGCTCCAACTGGATCTCATCAACCGTTCCATTACCAGAAGCTATCACACGAATATCATTGCGTATAACCTGGACCGGTATTGCACTATTCGAGTCCGTCAACAACATAATGCGGCTGTTGTGAGCCCCAACAAACGTTACCTGGCCAACGATACCGCTCTCATTGATAACGGGTTGACCTTCATAGACACCATCAATACGACCTTTATCAATCACAACCTGATGACGATATGGCGACGTATCAACAGCCATCACCTCAGTAACCATCTTTTTTTCATCTCGGACGAAAGATGACCCCAACAACTCACGAAAGCGCTGGTTCTCTTCGCGGTATTGATCGAGCAAAATCAAGTCACTTTTGAGACGTAAGACTTCGCGTTTTAAATTGACATTTTGCTCAGCCAGACCTTGCCGAGTATTCAGCCTTTCATAAACGCCATCAAACATAGAACGGGGGAGGTTTGCCGCATATTGAATCGGCGCTACGGCACTATTCAACAAGTAACGGAAATGTGAGAATGTATCTAAACGACTATCAACCAGCATTAAGCCGGCTGATAAAGTAACAGCAAGAAATAACCGAAGTTGTAAAGAAGGACCTCGACCAAATATTGGTTTCATGTACTCATAATCCTGATGTGGACTCTAGTTTCAGTGCCACACCAAAACTAGAGCGAAACCATTATTCTTCTGTAAATAGATCGCCACCGTGCATGTCGATCATTTCTAGAGCTTTACCGCCACCACGAGCCACACATGTCAGGGGATCTTCAGCGATAACAACTGGAATACCGGTTTCTTCTGTCAGTAAACGGTCAAGATCGCGAAGCAATGCACCGCCACCGGTCAATACCATGCCGTTTTCAGAAATGTCAGAAGCCAGCTCTGGTGGACATTGCTCAAGGGCAACCATCACTGCCGATACAATACCCGTTAATGGCTCTTGTAGTGCTTCTAGAATTTCATTCGAGTTTAAGCTAAAGCTACGAGGCACACCTTCAGCAAGGTTACGACCACGTACTTCAATCTCTTCTACTGTATCGCCAGGATACGCAGAACCAATCTCATGCTTGATCTTCTCAGCGGTCGCTTCACCGATCAAACTGCCGTAGTTACGACGTACATAGTTGATGATAGCTTCATCAAAACGATCGCCACCGATACGTACTGAAGAAGAGTAAACCACACCATTTAGTGAGATTACTGCCACTTCTGTAGTACCGCCGCCAATATCGACCACCATTGACCCCGTTGGTTCAGAGACGCGTAGGCCTGCACCAATCGCTGCCGCCATTGGCTCGTCGATCAAATACACTTCACGAGCACCCGCTCCCAAAGCCGATTCGCGAATCGCACGACGTTCTACCTGAGTGGAACCACAAGGAACACAAACTAATACACGTGGGCTTGGTTTAAGAACACTATTGTCATGAACCTGCTTGATAAAGTGCTGAAGCATTTTTTCAGTCACATAAAAATCAGCAATAACGCCATCTTTCATTGGACGAATAGCAGAAATGTTGCCCGGCGTTCGGCCTAACATTTGCTTCGCTGCATGGCCTACTGCCGCAACGCTTTTGGCTGAACCCGCACGATCTTGTCGGATAGCTACTACAGAAGGCTCGTCAAGGACGATACCCTGTCCTTTTACATAAATCAGTGTGTTGGCAGTACCTAGATCTATCGATAGGTCGTTAGAAAACATGCCACGCAGTTTTTTAAACATATTCTTCGCTCGTCCTGCAAGAATGAGAAGACAAAAATTGCACTAAATGTACCAATGCCTTGCCATCACAGCAAGGCATTGAAGCAGAAACATGGGGTGAAACCCGCATTTTCTTACAGTTTCCTTACTTAACGCAAAAAATTCACAGGATTTATTGTCCGCAGCCGATCAACTTCTCTTGCAGTAATGAGCGTATTTTTCGAACACTAAGATGATATTGACCAGCCAGTATGGCGATATGACTCATTAGATTTGGTCCCATAATCCCTTGAGGAATGTCGCTTGGCTTGTGTGCTTTCACTGTTTCTCCACATTGTGTGCATTTACCCGAGTAGAACCGATATTCAGTAATGTCTATACGTGGCGGTGGGATTTCATGAACTTGATGGCGATAAAATGGCCTGTCACTCATTTCGAGATCAGTGTCACCGCAGCAAGGGGATGCGTTTTCAGGGTAACAATCAACAACAGTATCGGATTCTTTTAGTTCTGAGAGTTGTCGTTTATGCCCTTCGTGACCTTACTTAGCTCCTCTCGGATTGCGACCACTAGAGCTTTGAGCTTTTTTCGTTCAGCCCGCTCTTTAGGTCCATCGGAGGAAGGGGGTTTCGAAGAATTGATACTGCTCGTTTTAAGCTTGTCTTCATAATGGCGTAATTGCTCCCATAACTCGGATATCAACGCATTAGCTTCGTTGATATCCGATGCAATAGGTGGTGTAGATGAGAATTTGGATTTTTTCTTAGTCATGCAATCAACATGAACACTAGAAATGATCACTCAATAGGCAAAGTGGGATCCAGTGCTGATGGCCACATTTTTATGTCAATGCATTACTGGTGAACGTTACCAATACTTGATGCCAACCAACTCGATAACGGCACAGATATTTTCTTGTCACCAACAGGAAAAATCGGCCTATCTCCCAAGTACGCAGGGAAAACTGCTGCCGACACCTGGTACCGAATTGCCTTAGTGTTTTACGCTTCGGAGACTGGGGATGTGGTGTACAAGCTATATATTGATGGCGAACCCATTGAGACAATGCGCTATCCGGGGCTTGGCGAAGGCTGGGCAATGGATAGATCCGGCATGGCATTATTTACCGATACCGGAAAATATGAGTCAGGAACTGTCTACCTAAATGCCAAGATGTTCACCTCGCGATCGCTCACGGATAACGACGTCGCAAAGCTCGGCAGTACTCAACAAAACCTCAATTATACCCCTTCGACTCAAGTTCTAAATCAAACGGTAGAACGAGCCTACGAAAACGCGCCTGTCGATTGGGGACGCAAGTGGGCCAAACAACACGCTAAGTTCTTTAAAAAACGTCCTGAATAACCCCTTATGCGGACTAGAAATAGTCCGCATAGAGTCTAAGGGGATCTGGTTGAAGTCTTGCTTTACGCCAATTCGCATCAAAATGATACTTGAGATACACGTTGAAGACACTTGGCTGATAGTCACTAGAAAATTGCTGCGACATATAGCCAACAAAGCTCCAGTGTTCATTCACTCGGTACTCAGTATACAGCTGTAAACCTGCGCTAACCCCTTGTGAAGAGGAGGATGTACCACCAGGAATATTATATGGTGCATCAAATGATGCGTTAGAGAATGACACTGTCCCTCTCACCCCATATGTCCAATCAAAACTATGGCGGCGATAGTAAGATATTGGTACAGCGAGCGACACGTAACTTTGTGGGCTGTAATATTTGCCGTAACCGATAATCACTTCGTTGACATTCTTGTCATAACCCATATAAAACATTGTTCCCCCTAAAGAGAACGCTTGCTCATCATTACTAATGAAGTTGTAGTAACTGCCTAACATGCCAGAGGTTCTGTCATTGTCGGCAACATTATTTCCAGAAAGCTGATGATATTCGAGATAGCCCCAAACTCCATAGGGACGACCATCATTCCAAGAAGCACTGACAGTGGCACCACTGCGTGTCACACCACCAAATTGAGTCGTAATACCGTTTCGCTCTGTCACCGACAACCCTGAATAGGAGATGAGACTCGCCGTAACAGGGCGCTTTGATAGATTACCTCGCAAGGTAACATCTCCCCACTCGGTCACCCCTTCGATGCCACCAACCCAATCGGTGTAACGAAAACCAATAGGCGTGGTGCCGAAGTCCGCACGCCAATTATCCGCTTCCCACCCGACAGAAAATGCCTGGCCTACCCGATCCCGTTCAAACTCGACATTGGTATCATAATACGTGAGCGAGCCGCTATTGAGGTACACACTATCCGTCCGTAGCTTTAACCGCCCATCCCACTCAGGCATTGCGATCCCAAGCTCAAATGGCACAGTCAGATACTTAGAACCACCAGGCACATTATTGTATTCCCCACCAACGATAAAGTATGACTGATAGCGTTCATCTATTCTGTCTAACGTGGCGATAATGTCATTGGTCATCCAGTGCTCTTCTGCAGAAAGGTAGGCGCTACCAATATCTCTTACCCTCGTCAGTCCTAATCGCTCTTTGTCATCCAACAACAGAGCTTGACGAGAGTACTGGCGCGTCAGTGCATCGTTCGATTGTTTGAGCGACGCCTCTTGGAGCTGCCAGTAGTTAAAAGCATTCAGAGTCTTAAGCGGTAAATGGTTGTTGAAAAAGTTAATATACGGTTGATTATTGCTCTCTAGAGCCAACGACAGGCTACTGACTACTTGCTCATCGGTAAGATCAAACACACGCTGAGCTTGAACCTCTAACACAGGTTCAACGTATTCCGGTGCAGCAGTGAACCAAGCATCCATTCGCGCCTGAGAAATAGCTAATCCATCTTGCAGCAGCTCTATATAGATCTCAGAAGCTTGTTGAGTTTCCTTTCGAGCTAAAAGCTCATCAGCATCAAATAGACGTTGACGCTGCTGAATACTTATTGAGAGTACTTTCCTGCGTTTGGCTTCTTGATAAATCGCCTGATGGAAGTCGCCATTATCAATATCAAAGGCCGCCTGCGACATCAGTTCTAACTCAGGCGTCGTCAACGAAGCAATCACCACAGCGTCCATTGCAGCTTGAGCTCTATCTTCGTAGGGCGTCTGTGACCACAAGACAATGGCACTTGGTCGATCTTGGCGAGCAATTTCCTCTATATAAGCAATAAGCGACTCGCCTCTCAAACCATTCTGGGCAATATGCTGTCGATAATGCTCTAACTTTATACGAGAGTAAGTCGCAAGCTCTGATGACGTTAATTGCTGCGCTGGCGAATTGCTGACAATGTCAAATGCCTCATCCCAACGTCCTTGCCCTGATAAATACAAAGCATAGGCATGGGTATGTTCACCGTCCTTATGACGCTGATAAGCATTAAACATCATTTTGTCCGCAAGACGAGGCTGCGCTAGACGTAACAACTGCTCTGCTATGTTTTTTTTCGTCCACGGTAAGTAGGCATCACTTTCCAACACAGTTCTAAAACGAGTTCGAAAATCAACATCTTGCTCAGGAAATGTTGTACTCCCAGCGAACCGTTCATAAACATTAAGGTGCTCGACTTGTGCAGCATACTCAGCAATTTGTGCTTTTTGCTGCTTGGTGAGTGTTTGCAGCGCTGCATACTCACCCGCATTTGCCTTTTCCGGTGCATAGCTTTGTACCCAAAGCTGCAGGGCTGAACTATTTAGAGGCTCTAATGTTAACGCCTTCTCTGCTGACTGATGAGCCAGACGATACCTCTTCTGCGCTAGATATATCCGCCCTTTTAAGATATGTGCAACAGGCGTTTTATTATCCAGCGACAACGCCAAATCGATCTGTTGTATGGCTTGAGAATACTGCTCGGCACTGAGAGCTCGACGCGCTAGATCTAGCGCTTGCCAGAAGCGAATAGAACGAAGTTCCGATTGATAGAAATCAACCAAATCAGGCGAGTCATCAAACTTCTGAGCTTGTTCGAAATAGCGAATAGACGTTTGATAATCGTTGTTGTGATAGTAATAACGACCTAATGCCAACAAGATCTCAGGATCGTCAGGGTATTTGCGATTAGCAGCCTGCAACGCTTTTAACGTCTTCGTGTCATATTGTCTTTTTTCAATACGTTCAAAGGCTGCTAACTTACCACGATAAATAGGGTCTTTGCGCAGGGTCTTCTCTCGCTCCCAGCGCTGTTTGGCCGTTTCGTATTGTTGTTGTATCGATAAGTTTTCAGAGTGGTAACTCGCAATCAACTCATAAGTGTCGAACCACTCTTCAGACATTGGCTCCGACTGAAGCTCGGCCATCCATAACGTACTAGCGAAGACACCAAGTCGAGAGTCGTTCGCTAAATCTCGATATATCGCGAGCGCCTCTGACTCTCTACCGTAGCGCGCGAGGTGCCGTGCAAGACCAATACGTATTTCACCAACGTCCGGAAATTCTTTATCTAGTTGCTGATACGCTTCAAGTACTTCTTGCTGATACTCTGGAAACGTCGACTTAAGCCCCAAATAGTCGAGTTCACTGAGCATATCTGGTCGCTTGTCTCCATAAAGCTTTTCAAACAGCTCAAAAGCGGCCTTGTTCTGGCCACCTCGCTCTAGCAACAACGCTTGATTGTATTGATCTTGCAAAGAGGTATGCAGTGCTAAGTAGTTGCCAAATGCTTCAGCCAACTCTGGGTTAGCCTCTTTATCTAGTTCACGAAATAGAGTTTCTGCTTTTTGAACCTGGTTGTTTCGCACATACCATCGAGATTGGGCAAACAATGCTTCAGGGCTTTGTGGCGCAATCGCAAGCCAGCGCTCAACCGCCCCCTCAACCAATGCCTCATCCTGTTTAAGCTCACCAATTACTATTTGATTTTCTAACCAATCTGGCGCACTGCGATAGAAGGCCGCAGGTATGTCATCCGCCCAAGCGGAGGCACCAAATATGGTTAGACAAGCAATCGCAACTTTACTCGGAGTCCCTTTCACTGCTCACCTTTTTCTGCCCAAGGAACCAAAAGCTCTCCTTGCGCATTAAACCGATATTGATGGTCGTACCAACCCAGTCCAAATAGCGCTAACACGTTGTTGTAGTATTCGTCATTACGATCTGTCACCAGGTTTTCCCGCACACGGTTCGCCCATTTATCTGTGATATCGGTAGGCGCATAAAAAGTCAGCAGTGGCAATAAAGCTGCATCAAAGCCAATAGGGCCTTGTTTCTCCATCTTTCCAGACTGTGCGTAGGTGTTAAGTGGCGCATAACCTTGCACAAGGGCTTGGTTTGCAAAAGGAGCAAGTGAATCAACGAGTAGCTGATGGCCTATCATCTCTGTTGGCATCATTCCTGCCCATAGATAACTACGAATGGCGTTATAGTTGCCAATATCTGTTGTATCTCGATCGTAACTAATTGATTCACCGTCATAAAGCAGCCAGTCTGGGCTAACACCTCTGGCTTGACTGCTCAGTAGTAATTTCTGTGAACTCCGTTGAAGGCTTTGCCATCGCCCCTTTGAGTCGTGAGCAGCAAAAGCGGCCAGTAATGGCATCGGCACATAACTTGGGTTTAGTTTAACTTTACCTTTCGCAGTGAAACCCTGCTTTCCTGGTAACAGCTGCGTATTACCTTGTGCAAACTCAACGGTCTCTTCCTTCAATATTCGCTTGGCAAGCAAGTAACCAACATTTTGATAATAGTCATCCTGCCATAAACGTCCCGCTTCTATAAGCGTATAGGCAATCCACAAATCCGAATCGGAAGCTGAGTTATCATCGATAACTCCGTAGCCATGGTTAGTACGCCCCCACAACCAAGCTGGGAGATAGGCGGTCAGATCACCTTGTGCGAGATGCTGCTGAGTCCAGTTATAAAGTCGATCAAAGGCATCACGATCATTGGCGACTAAGGCAAAAAACATCGCATACGATTGGCCTTCAGATGTAGTGATTAACCTCGGGTCAGAACCATCGATAATTCGTCCTTGAGAGGTCATATACACGGCTTTAAAGTCGTACCACTCTTGCCATTCTTTAGCATGAATCGTAGGTGCGATAATGCTAAAGACCAATACTGCTCTCATCAGCCACGATTTCATTGCTTTACTCCCGTCGCTGCAAGGCGACGTTTTGCATAACGCGATAGCACTCGCCACATTAGCATGGTGAACGCTACGACAAGTAGAAGAGCAACAGCGACCATCAGCATCGGCCTATCGGAAAAGTGATACCAAACCAAATCAAAGAGAGGCAGTGTTCCAACATAATAATAATCACCAACTTGATGACTAGTGATTTCATATTGGGTGATCGCAATGGCAGAACCATTGACCAAGGCCGATCTCGCGTTCATGGCACCATAAAGTAAAGGTACCGATTGATCATTACGGGCAGACAGCACTGTGACAGTACGCTGCTTTGTAAACGGTGATTCAAAGCTCGCAATCGACGCAAACTCACCTCGTGCACGCACATTGGCACTTATTGTTGCTTGGCGGCCGGATAAATTCGCAATCCCCTGAGATTGTGGCTTTTCCGAAACGGTCGTGGCTTCAATAAATCGCCCTGATTCATTCGATCTAACATGCGCTAATGAGGCTGAAGTTAAGCTAAGCTTGTCAGCTGCCTGCACCCCTACTACCAGAATATCTTTCTCCGCTAGGCTTACTTCATCCCACGATTCGGTTAACTGAAACTGATAAGCTGGCAAGCCCGTTTGCTTAGAAATGAAACCAACCGTATTCAATAGTAATTCCACTTCTTTATCACTTGGCTCTGGTGTTATGACAACAGAGGTCTCTGAAAGATCCGCCATACGTGAATACGGAAATCCTGAACTGACAAACGATTGGGCATCTGGCATTCGGATGTAATGAGGAAACCCAGAAAAGTCGAGAGTTGAGTCACCATCAACTGCAGCATAGTAAATTGACGGTCCTACCCCCTCACAAATGCCTGTTGACACCTTGGCAATTTGGAAGTTAAACGCCAGCGTATTATTTTCACTGATTTTAAAGCCTGGTAGCTGCGTTGACGAACGCGCACTAAATGACTCACTACCAAGAATAGGTACTCGCCATGTGTCTTGATCACCCTCACTCTTATTCTCATCCAGCGGAAAAGCTCGAATAAATCTATCGTTGACCGAAATATTAAGGCGTGATGTCTTACTTCCCTTAAGAGGAGGGGAATATCGATAGCTGAGCTTCATTGGAACGCTATTGGCGTTCCAAGTAAATAAATCAGGTGGAAGCGTAAAGCTCACTCGAATAGGCGGTAATTCGACGCCTTGCGATTCTAGTTGGTAATTACCTTCGATAAGTTCAGAAAACTTCACCGCTCTATCTGTCGGTAACCAGTTTGGCGCATCATAGGGCTTACGTGGAGCTACGTCAGTCACACTATTCACATAGGCGACTTCTCCTGACATAAGCTGACTACCTGCCACTAGGCCTTTTGCAGCCAATGCCAATTGCTCTTCATCTTTGCCGAGTACCAATAACAACTTTTTGCCTGGCATCGTTGGCTGAGTCACCATTTGAATCGTTGGCTGAGTAATCTCCGGAAGATCTTTGATGAGTTCAGGGCGCTGACTATTGGTTGCGAGAACGACCGCGTGTTGCTCTGGCTCACCTTGTTGATATACCGGGAAGCTTACTTCGCGCCATTTTACTTGGCTTGCAAAATATGAGGCAACTACTGCCGCTGAATGCAAATTTCGCGTGCCAAAGTTCTGAGGTAGGACTACCGGAATGGAAACATTTTTCAGATCACGTGAATCAAAGAAAGGGGCAGGCAATAAACTTAATTCGTTAGCCACCTCTATGTTGCGGACATCCAAAGTAATGCGACTCGCCGATCCCAACTCCCACCATAACGCTGGATCACTGGCATCACTGCATTCCTCATCGATACGACCAATAAGTTCAAATTTAATCTGGTTGTAGTTCTTGAAAAAGCGGCCATCAAGTGTAATGACTTTGCTCAGCATGGTTGAGTCACCCCGAGTGATATCCACCACATCCATCAGCTCTTCATTTAAGTAAATACGCAAATGAGAGACCCTGGTGCGCAGTGCCGGAGAGGGAGCAAACTCAAGATTTAGAGAACCGCCAGTGATGATTTGATCTAGCCGAGAACCAAACCCTAAGAAGGCGGTCCCGCCACTGCCTTTTACCGTAATCGATGATGGACCCGCAATTTCGCTGAAGGTATAGCTTATTTTTTTGGTCGAGCTATCAACAAAATCGGCCCATACAGACGTCGACAGCATCGATGTCACGCTTAGTATCAATCCCGATAAAGTGTGAATCAGTTTCATTCTCTATTCCTATACAATCCAGCGAGGACGATAAGAAGCCATGCTCATCAAAATATCACCCCACTTAAATACTACCGTTCTGACCACAGACGGGCTAAGTTCAATTATTTTTCTAATACCGACTGCACTCGCATAAAGCATACTCTTGAGGCTTTCTAACGGTTTGTCTTGTTCATATGCCTGTTGCCATTTAGACCATGTGTCAGATCTGGCAAACGTGCATTGCACAAAGCGCTTTTCCTTTTCCATGGTCATCGGTAACAACTCCGCTCCCACCACGCCATCTCGACTAAATCGAACGACGCAACGGAATGATTCTTTGATGCCATAACGCTCAAGGGCTACTAGGATTTCATCGCCGATTGGGATGTTTAACTGCGGGTCTACTTGCAATCCCAAGCCACTAAAAGAAAAGTCCTTTAATGTGGCAGGATAGTGATGTCCCGACGTCGTCATGAAAGAAACTGGGTAATCAACGTCAATTCGATGAGCCATCCTCACTTGCTTCTCTTCTGCTGCGACCGCCAATGCCACACCAAGTACAATTAAGTTGTACATTACCCAAAACAGGTTCACTAATACGATAGTGGTGTCGGTAAACTCGTAATCGAACAATCGGAAGATTCCGACAGCAAGCCCGGTCAAATTAAGCAACAACAACCCAATGATAGGTTTGCTGATATCCCAATCAAAAAAACGTCTATCGATAAGTCCGCCTTTTGCAGTCACATTAAAACTACCACGGTCAGGAGCAAACAAAGCGACAGTGGTTGGAATCGCGATGTACCACGCCAATACCGTCTCATATACTTCCCCCCAAAATGAGTGCCGATACTGACCCTGTATCCTCGAGTTCGCCACATTTGCATGATACATGTGTGGCAACACAAACAAGACAATAGCAAGTGCAGGCGCATAAATGATATACACGTCTAAGATCAAAAACGCTAGTGGGGCGACCATAAAGATCAACCTCGGTATACCACTTAAAAAGTGCATCATACCGTTAAGGTAACAGAGGCGTTGCTGCCAGGAAAGCCCTTACCTAACAATGGGTTATCAGTTCTAAATATCTGAGCCATACCACGAGCCCAACGAATCCTCTGCCCCACGTGGGCAGATAAGCTATCAGTCGCTAAACCTGCTGATATTGGCTCTTTAAGATACGCACTGCGATACCCCAAGCGGTGCATTTTAAGCGCGGTATGCGCATCTTCTGTGACAGTTTCTACCGCCACTCCCCCCACTTCCTCGAGAGGGCCTCGACGTAGAATTGCGCATGATCCACAGAAAAAGGTGGCGTCCCACATGTCATTGCCGTCTTGGATCAAACCGTAAAACAGATTGCCTTCATTCGGCAGTTGTCTAAAACGCGACAAGTTACGCTCAAATGGATCTGGTGAGAAAAAGTGATGCGGTGTTTGTACTAAAGCCAAGCTCTCATCTTTAAGAAAAGCGCCCATCGTCACCTGGAAAAAAGCACGTGTTGGAATATGGTCACAATCGAAGATAGCGACGTAATCACCATGTGTCTGCTTGAGCGCGTAATTCAAATTACCGGCTTTAGCGTGCTCATTGGTTGGTCTTCGGATATACCCAACCCCAGCTTGCTCAGCAAACGCCTGAAAATCATCTCTCTTACCATCATCCAAAATATAGATGTTAACTTTGTCTTTTGGCCAGTCTATGGCAGTTGCCGCAAGCACTGTGGCACGCACGACTTCTAGCTCTTCATTATAAGTAGGAATAAACAGATCAATGCTAGGCCACTTATTTGTATCTGCCGGTAAAGGTTCGGGAGATCGGTTTAAAGGCCAGATGGTTTGGAAGTAGCTAAGTAGTAATACCATCCAAGAATAGGTCTCAGCCATAAGCAGCACGAGGCCCAAGATCATATCGAGATCTTTATCCCAGTTGATCGTCGATGAATATCGCCACCATAGGTATCGACAAGAAGCAATGAGCGACAAAATGATAAGCAACATATTTGGAAGTCGCCCTTTCACCCCACGAATTGAAGCCGCGACAACCGCTAACACGCCAACAAATACAATTTGCGCAGTGATTGAAAATGGTACCGTCAAACAAAGTACGGTAAGCACTAGCAATACGATATAAAGCAAGCTATCAGGTAAGAAATGATTCGCGCTTCGTTTCACCCCACGGCCTTCAAGTCTGTCATCAATAGCAATAACAAGCTTTGCTGACATTCGTCGACAAACACCAAAGAATCGTGAGTTGAGTGTTTTAATAACATTTAAGTGACGTGTGAGGTGCCAGTCATGCCAAGTGAAACTTTGTTTAATGACTGATAACCAAACAATTTGAATACACAGGCGTACATTATCCCCAAAGCTAAAGTGGTTCATGTCTATTTGTGGGAAGTAACGCACCCAGTCAGCTCTCGTCGGCACTCGACGTGTGAATACGACCGCTAGTAGGAAACAAAGCAGTGGTAAAGTGTGACGATTCTTTAACGCCAGTTCAGATACCTGGATAGACTCTGAAAACTGACGAAGCAAGTTGAGTGAAATTAGTCGAGCAACAAACATGATTATGAGCGTAGCTGGTTCTTTTCTACCTGAGACAACAATACCGTTGCCAGTTGCCTAAATTCGACAGCCGCGTTAGAGCGCTTGGCTGCAGTCATAACATTACCAAGCATGGCAAAGGCTTCTTGAATAGCAATATCAAAGTATAAGTGGGCGGAAATCAGTCGTGTTCCTAATGTTTCTTCTAACACCATCGTCATATCTCTTGATAGTGCCACATCATGACGACACTGATTCAGCACAAAATACGTTGCTGGTTGATAGGTGTTGTGCTGTAAGAAACGATGAAGCTGGGTAATAGAACTAGGGGTTGGATTCACAATATTCAGCACCAGAGAGAGACCCTTTTTAACCGCTATTTCATGAAAATCATGAGGCGCTAATATAATGACGATTTCGAATTTGTTTTTAGCTTCGTTCAGCATAGCTAAAAGATAATCAGCATACTCGACTGACATCAATGGTACGCTACCGTGCGGTAGAAAATAGGTCCCAACGGGATCTTGCATCAATGCACTTTTCCAGCTTTCTCCACGCTTAATCGCGTCAGTCCAACCTAGAATATGCTCTGTCGAATGAGCAAACCAAGGGCCAGTGAGGTTCTTGCGGTCTAGATCAATCAGCAGCACTTTATGTCCTAACACTGTATAGGCAGCAGCCAAGTTTGCAGCAACACTATTCGCTCCCGCGCCTGCGTGGATGCCTTTAACAAGTAACACGGACATTAATGCTTACTCGCCCTTAAACTGTGCCTCAGAAGACAGTTCAGTTTGCCTCTCGTACATTGCCAACGCTTTACCTTCATCATAGGCTTGATCGGTTTGGCTTGATTGTAAAAAACTCCATTTACTTTGTGATGATTCTATTTCGTTACTGCGTTCCAAATTCTGATAGCCAGTCGTTGGAATACCATACGATTTATAGATTTGTTCTACATCTGTGGTGTATTTTTGCATTACCTTCTACGACTCTGCTTAAGATAAGTTTGTTCTAAAATTGTACGCATAGTACACTATCACCCAATTAATATCACTATCATCTATGGTAAACAGTTAAATGATTCAACAAATGATATACATTAACTCTTGGGAGTCATTGGAAAATTTGTTGATACAAAGCGATCAAATTCCACTTTTTAAAATGAACGCTGATCTATTTACCTCCCCGTTAGGAAAGGATTTTCTTACAAGCAACAGTAAGTTGACCTTAAAAACTAGTGAACTAATAAATCAGAAGTTTGATCGGATCTTTCTGTCAGAACAGTCCTTATCAATGATGGACTTCTTGAAGGACTTGTCGCGAATCCCAAGTGATAAAAATATTCATATCGTTATATTGATAGACCTAAGCCAAAGTGCAAAATTAGATGTTAATTTTGCGATCGAACAAACAACAACTAATTTTATAAATATTACATTTCTATTACTGGATGTTAATATTGATAGTCAAAAAGGTGAATACCTACCTTATTTGCGTGGTACGAGAGTATTTCTTGGTGAGTTAAAAACGCGTCAAGAACAGTGTTTTTTAAAGGTTATCCATTACCAAGATGGTCATACACAGCTAGAGAACAAACTATTTTTGCTTACCGATAACGGAAAGCATCTTATTCAGCGAGAAGCCATGCCAGTATTAGTCTCTTCGCAAACTGCCAGCTCAGACTTTATCCAAAGCCATGGTTTCCAATCATTTGAAAACTTTGATTTCCCCAAAGCAGTGTTAGAGACCACTCCTGAAAGTGTTGTTGTGCTACCCTGCCGTGGATTCGATGACATAAAGCCGCTCACCAAAACTATCCTCGACAATAAAAACCGTTTTGGGGATAACATTCACTTTGTAGTAAAAGAGCTTGCTCCTTGTATTCGATACAATGATTTTCATATGCTAATTACGGCTGGTGCACAAAGCATTGTCGAGCATAGTAAAAATGAGGCGGCACTCTATGACCAGGTCCGCCTTGCTTCTATCACAAAAATGGACGCTCGCTATATCGATGAACTGAGTCTATTTACTCAATTTGAAAGTCCGGTCAAGCAAAGTGGCTTTATCAGCTTTAGTGATTTTAAATCGATGACACTCGACGCTATCGAGCTATGTCGTAACACTCAGATAGAGTATGCTCTTGTCGAGTTAACCCCTTACTCATCGGTTCCGCTCAATGAAGTGGTTTCCTATAGTCAGATGAAACGCAGGGGTGACATCGCTTGTCAAATTGATGGTCGAGTGTTGATCTTTTTCAGTTCATTACGACGTTATGAGATCCACCAAGCATTACTCAATGTATTTGCAGTCGCGCCAAGCGAACTGTTTATCGAAGAGGCGCAATTTACGACCGCAGAGAACATCATTAAGAGACTATCTGCCATTCAAGGTATCGACTACATTGAACAATCCGAAACGTACTCTACACAGCTAAGCATCACTAAGCCGAAGAGTCGATTCGCCAAGCCTGTCGATTGGGACGATGTATGAACATTGAAGATTTTTTGATTGTTGCGGGCTTTTTTACTCTTGTCGGTTTAGCTATCGGCATCATAGCCCCAAGTATTTTTCGCACCATTGCTAAGCTTATTGTCAAATTTAGCAAACGGCCAAAACACTTAAGAGAAACCAAATTTTAAATCATGCATAGTATCAGACCTATTGCTTCCATATCCCTCGGTTGGTGGACCCTATACTTTGCGCTGAAACTGGCTTTGTATGCCAATGATACATTGAGTTTTTCACCTCTGTATAATTTCAGTTTGCTTTGCTTCATCGCGCTCCCAATTCGCTCTCGCTGGGTAAATATCACCAGACAAAGCATCGCTATTATATTGGCTTTACTCCTCTTGCATCACGACTCTTACTTACCGCCAATCGAGCGGCTATTTAGCCAGTGGGATCTAGTCAGCCAGTTTGATGGTGTCTATCTTCTCGCGTTAGCTAAAGACTTTATCTCTATAGACTTCTTACTACTCGGGTTCGTGCTTTTTGTGGGGTATTTATACCTCAACCAAATCTTACGTCTATCAACGTTTGTTATTTTGGGAATGGCCATAGCTTCCGTTCCAAGCTCCTTCTGGCAGATGTCTATTACTGCTACACCAGCAACCGTCATTTCTGAAGGGCAAGGCGGGATGACTAGCGGACAAGAAACACCCAGCGTAGCTCAGGAAGCAATCGATACGTCTTCAGAAGGGCTCACCACCTATATCAACCAGTTCTTTAGTCAACAAGCAAACAAAACCTCGATGCTCGGAAGTATCAATGAGTCAGCTAAACAGCCGAATTTTGACATCTTATTCCTAAGTGTCTGCTCCCTCGCATGGGATGATTTGGAGTATTCAGGCAACATTGATCATCCGATATTTAAAGAGTTTGATATTTTATTCAAACAATTCAACTCCGCTACATCGTACAGTGGTCCGGCGGTGCTCAGGATCTTACGAGCTCACTGTGGACAGCAATCACATGCAGATCTCTTCAACAACAACCTGACTCAACAATGCTCACTGTTCGATCAGTTAGCACGTATTGGTTTTGATAAAGAAGTCTTTATGAACCACGATGGCAAATTCGATGGTTTTAACAAGCACATTGCTAATAACATTGGTAACTTCTCTCCTGCCGTTGATATTGAAGCTTTGTCACCTTCTCAGTACGCCTTTGATGGGACTAAAATCTATAGTGATGGCGAGATTTTATCGCAATGGGAATCTCTCGCTCATGACAAGCCGACCGTCAGCTTGTACAACACCATAAGCATTCACGATGGCAACCGTGTGGTTGGTAAATCTGGCTCACGACTAGTGACTTATAAGCGTCAACAGAGAATTTTGCTTGATGACCTTTATGCGTTCTTCCAAAACCTAAAAGAGAGCAAACGAAATGTGGTGGTACTGCTGCCAGAACATGGCGCAGCTGTTCGTGGCGACCGCATGCAAATATCAGGCATGAGAGAGATTCCTACCAAAGCAATTACCAGCGTTCCTGTCGGTATTAAGTTCTTTGGTGACGTATCTATAGACAATCGCACTCAGCTGGAAATTGACACGCCAGTCAGCTTCTTAGCACTTAGCGATCTGCTTTCCAACATCATAACCAGTGATATCTATCAAGGAAAATCGACGTCACTCGCCTCCTTGACTCAGGGGCTGCCAACGACACCAGTGATTTCGCAAAACTCAGGCACCACAATGCTCGAAGTCGATGAAAAGCAGTTTTACAGCTTTGACGACAAATCGTGGACGGAGTATCGGCCGCGTAATAATTAAAACCATTTGATAAACTAAAAAGGCGCCCTCTCTAGTAAGATAGGGTGCCTTTTTTGAGTTCAGCCGTTACTAGAGCTAGGAGCGTTTCCAACGATTTCTGCGTCCGGGCTTGATAGTTACAGCTTTGGTTTTTTGCTCTGGCAATAACTGCATTTCAGCGGCAAAGTATCGGCCCTGACCGCCGCTAACTCCTAGACCAATCAAGGTGTGCCACTCTTTCTTCGTTTCTACCCCTACCGCAAGAACTTTCGTTGTGGAATCGCCACAAGCACCGACCATACTACGCACAAACAATTGATTTTCATCACGCTGATCAATTCGTTTGACTAAGCTTCTATGTAACTTAAGGTAATCAACTTTAAGATCCTTGATGTAGTGAGTACTAACAATAGAGCGTCCAGCCTGCCCTACAATAACGGTACACCCAATACCTGATAACATTTTCACCACTGGACGAATATAGTCTAAATGCTGAACAAGACGAGCCTCAGAGAATTCGAAACTAAGCTGCTTTCTTATCCCTACAGGAAGTTGTAGTAGTTCGTCTCTAAACCATTTGAAGTAGCTCTTGTTAGCAAACGGCACAACATAAACATTAATCGATACCGGAAGCGCAAGGTGGCCATGTTTAATACTTCTAAACACTTTATTAAGCACAGCTCGGTCAAAATTAGCTTCGTAACCGACTTGGAGTAACGCTGAATGGAAACGAGACGCCTTCACCGTTCCTCGTTCTGGATCATCAATTCTCGCGAATAATTCCTTGTGCAGAGCATTAAGCTCCTTGCCCTTTTCATATAAGTAGCAAGGCTGAGCGTATATCAGTAAGTTCTCAGGTAACAAAGCACGATCAAAGAGTGTTCTCCAGCGGACGCTACCACGTTCATCAAACTTTTGAGCTTGCTTTTGGAATCGGCTCCAGTTGTTCACCTTCTGAAGCTGAGCACTTTTAAGGGCCGTTTCGGCTTCTTCCATAATACGCCCACGGTGTTCACCCTCGGAGTACATACTCACCCCAATATGACACCAGTTATCTTCATCCAGTGGTACGGGTGGTGGTGCTTTTTCCATCTGGCGTATGCATTGACTTGCCAGGTTTGCCACGTCTTTGCTGCTTTGGTGAGGAATGAAAATGGCAAAATCCGCCTCGTAATAACGCGAGAAAATCGCATCTGGGTATTTTTGCACACACTGTGACAGCACTTCGCCAACTTCAATAAGGAAGTCATCGCCGGCAGATTTGCCGAGTCTTTCTTGAGCTTGTTCCCAGTCTTCAATACGAAACAAAATCACGCCACCTTGCGCGCCACTTTCTTGTAAGGCTGACTCAAGTTTACTATCGAATAAAATTCTATTCGCACTGCCCGTTAGTGGATCGAGGAAGGTCTGAGTTCGGATGAAAGTATCAAACCGACTGCGTTCTTGACGAGCATCTTGCAACTCTTCAATAAGGATGTCTAAGGCTTCACTCGCGGTATATGGCCACTCTCGCTCATCACCTTTAGCGTATTGTTCAACACGGCCACCGAGGATCATTCTTCCCCGCTCTTCAAGTAGTTCTGATCCCACCAATTGCTGACGCAACCATTTAACCCCTTGCATCAAACAAAATACAATCAAACCAAATGCAAGCGTGACAGACCACATCGCTTCTATCGAATAACGAACATCCAAATAAGGTGGTAAGGCAACAAATTCCACTCGATAGCCGTCATTTCGCTCCAGTTCGAATCCTTGTTCATAGACAATCGTTCTATCTATCGTTGGGGAGGTATTCTTATAGCGATATACAACACCGGCTGAAGATAACAGCTGCATTTCAATAATATTGCTGGCCTGAAGCATTTTCGGCATCCAGCGCTGCATCATATAGGCGGCATCAGGGTCTTCCAGTTCTTTATCTATCACCTTAACGATGCCCGCTAAATGATGATTCAGGTACTCTTGTCCCATTCGCTTAATCGACAAGGTTCCACCGACAAAGAGAATAAAAACTGCACTCATCACAATGACCGTGACAAAAGCGACCAAGCGCGTGCTCAGTTTAAGAGTTGGGGTTTGCCTCATAGATTGTCAAAGTCCTTTTTGAACGAAATAGCGAGCTACAATTCTAAAAGTGCCGAACAGTCGACGCTCAAGCTGCCTTAATGTTTGTTATATCAAATTTGGTCAGAACCTTTAAGTAATCAGCTATGGCAAGGTTCTAAGAAATAAAAAAAACCGCGATGATAATCGCGGTTTTTCATGTTCAATGTGGTCAAGTATCATCAACTGACCTCACCTAACCTCGATTTAGAACGGAATGTCATCATCAAAGTCCATTGGTGGTTCAGTGTATTGTGGCTGCTGCTGAGCTGGTTTCTGCTGAGCTGGTTGCTGAACAGGTTGTTGTGGCTGGCCCCAACCTTGCTGCTGCTGTGGCGCTTGCTGTTGCATGCCACCTTGGTTCATACCACCTTGCATTGGGGCACCGCCGCCTTGGCGACCACCCAACATTTGCATAACGCCATTGAAGCCTTGTACTACAACTTCAGTGGTGTAACGGTCTTGACCACTTTGATCTTGCCACTTACGAGTTTGAAGTTGGCCTTCGATGTAGACTTGAGAACCTTTTCTTAAGTACTCACCCGCTACTTCTGCCAGCTTGCCGAATAGTGCAACACGGTGCCACTCAGTTTTTTCGCGCTGTTCGCCAGTCGCTTTATCACGCCAAGATTCAGAGGTCGCGATTGTAATATTCGCCACGGCACCGCCGTTTGGCATGTAACGAATTTCTGGGTCGTTACCTAAGTTACCCACTAGAATGACTTTGTTTACTCCACGGCTTGCCATGTTTTGCTCCGTAACCACAGTGTGTTTTAAATTAGCCTAATAGGATAACACGAACCGCTAGTACAGCAACAGCGCTTATCCTATGGTTGTTAAAATAACCCTAGAGCAAACATTATTACGAGCCAGCTAAGTAATGTTCAACTTTATAAACATATCAATTACTTAGATACATTTAACTCACTCTCAAACTCTCTTTTCAGTACTAGAGCACACGCAGAATACTCGTCAACATGCATAAAAATCATTACTAACAAAGTGCTATGAGAAGAAATAATTACCAACGTGTCATTCAACATGTCACTCTTAATCAAGAAGACTCCGTAACCAAAAGGGTTAAGCGTCTGTCACATTTGAATATCAATGAAATTAAGACGATCACCCCTCAAGACCTGCTCTCGACCGCTTCTGGTCCGCGTAACCGAATTTTGCTCTTTGATTACAAAGAATCTTTAGATCTCTTTCGACAGGTGTTAAATCTGCCGTTGGCAAGCAAAAACTTTGAGACCGTGCTAATCAATGTCCCTCATCGGTTAACAACAGAAGAGATTCTTCGTTATGGGCATATAAAAGGGTTATTTTACAGTCATGAGGAGGCTAAAAAAGTGGTGATTGGCTTAGGTGAAATTATCAACGGAAAGAACTGGCTACCGCGTGATGTAACGAGTCAGTTATTGCATCACTACCGCCACGTTGTTTCCGCTCATACGTCTCCCACTGTCGTTGATTTAACCGCTCGTGAAATAGAAATTCTTCGTTGCCTGCAGTCCGGTGCCAGTAATCTGCAAATATCAGAAGACTTATTTATTACTGAATCCACCGTTAAATCCCATCTTTATCAGATCTTTAGAAAGCTTTCTGTGAAAAATAGGTTACAAGCCATCGCTTGGGCGAATCAAAACTTACTGTCTTAGTTTACGTCGCCATTGTTCATCGTATCAGTCAGAGTTCGCTCAATTTATCTCGAAAAGCTGAGCGAACTCTGTCACATTTCTACTGTCATAAAACAGCGATATTCTGTAGACTTAGCTCCAATAGCCCGCCAGTGGCAGCAAATTGAAACAAATAAAGATAAAGGTTTTTATCATGATCAAAAAGTGCCTATTCCCAGCAGCTGGTTACGGGACTCGTTTCCTACCAGCCACCAAATCTATGCCGAAAGAGATGATGCCAGTGGTCAACAAGCCGCTGATTGAGTATGGCGTGGAAGAAGCGATTCAAGCCGGAATGGACGGGATGTGCATTGTGACTGGTCGCGGTAAGCACTCTATCATGGATCATTTCGATAAAAACTACGAGCTTGAACACCAAATCAGCGGCACTAACAAAGAAGAGCTTCTGGTTGATATCCGCGACATTATTGATTCAGCACAGTTTACTTACATTCGCCAGCGTGAAATGAAAGGTCTAGGCCATGCAATTTTGACTGGGCGTGAACTTGTGGGTGACGAACCATTTGCGGTGGTACTAGCTGATGACCTTTGTGTCAACGAAGATCAAGGCGTACTAGCACAAATGGTCGCACTCTACAAACAGTTCCGCTGTTCAATCGTTGCAGTCCAAGAAGTGCCAGAAAACGAAACGCACAAATACGGTGTTATCTCTGGTGAAATGATCAAAGACGATCTTTTCCGCGTGGATGATATGGTTGAAAAACCAGAACAAGGAACAGCACCAAGCAACCTTGCTATCATCGGTCGTTACATCCTAACGCCAGATATTTTTGAACTCATCGAGCAAACTGAACCTGGCAAAGGTGGTGAAATCCAAATCACGGATGCACTGCTTAAACAAGCAAAAGCAGGTTGTGTATTGGCTTACAAATTTAAAGGTCAACGTTTTGACTGTGGCAGCGTAGAAGGCTATATCGAAGCCACTAACTACTGTTTTGAAAATTTATACCTTAAAGATGAAAAAACCGCTGAGCTTGGTAAACACGCAACTAAAAAAGCCTAATTCAGCCTGAACACATAAAGCATACGACAAGTGATAGCGCCACTTTCTTTTAGAGGTGGCGCTTTTTACACTCATATGCCTGTTTTTTTATCCAGTATTTCTTTGCACAAACTTCACACTATGTAATACTTGTCACACTACGTATTACATGAGTGGCAACAATGGATAAGATCGAAGTTAGGGGTGCTCGCACCCATAACCTAAAAAACGTCAATCTGACAATTCCTCGCGACAAACTGACCGTTATCACCGGCCTTTCTGGCTCAGGTAAGTCTTCATTGGCCTTTGATACTCTGTATGCAGAAGGACAGCGTCGTTATGTGGAATCCTTGTCCGCTTATGCAAGACAGTTTTTATCATTGATGGAAAAACCCGATGTTGACCATATCGAAGGTTTATCTCCAGCTATATCTATTGAGCAAAAGTCGACCTCTCACAACCCTCGTTCGACTGTAGGAACTATCACCGAAGTCTATGACTACTTGCGTTTGCTGTACGCACGTGTAGGCGAACCACGCTGCCCAGAGCACAAAACCCCCTTGGCTGCACAAACGGTTAGCCAAATGGTTGATAAGGTTCTAGAGCTGCCAGAAGGCTCTAAAATGATGTTACTTGCTCCGATTGTTAAAGAGCGTAAAGGTGAACATGTTAAAACATTAGAAAACCTCTCAGCTCAAGGCTTTATTCGTGCTCGTATCGACGGAGAAACGTGCGATCTCTCCGATCCACCGACACTGGAGCTACATAAGAAGCACACTATTGAGGTAATCGTCGATCGTTTTAAAGTTAGAGATAACTTGCAACAACGTCTTGCGGAATCTTTTGAAACCGCACTAGAACTATCCGGTGGCATCGTTGGCGTCGCTTGGATGGACGAACCAGAAAAAGACGACATCATTTTCTCAGCCAACTTCGCTTGCCCTTATTGTGGTTACAGCTTACAGGAGCTTGAGCCTCGTCTGTTTTCGTTTAACAACCCTGCTGGTGCTTGCCATACCTGTGATGGTTTAGGGGTACAACAATATTTCGATCCAGCACGAGTTGTGATGGATGAAGAACTGAGCATAGCGGAAGGTGCGATTCGTGGATGGGATCAGAAAAACTATTATTACTTCCAAATGCTGACCTCGCTGGCCAAGCACTACGATTTTGACTTATTCGCTCCATTTAAGTCTCTGCCGAAAAAGATCAAAGATGTGGTACTCACAGGCTCAGGACGCACTGAGGTAGAGTTTAACTATGTCAACGATCGTGGTGATATCCGTGTGAAACGTCACCCATTCGAAGGGATCCTAAATACCCTCGAACGCCGCTATCGTGATACAGAGTCTAATTCAGTACGTGAAGATCTCGCCAAGTATATTTCAACTAAGTCTTGCGGTTCTTGCGGCGGCACTCGCCTGAGAGAAGAAGCTCGCAACGTTTTCATTGCAGACACTACAATGCCAGAAATTGTTGAAATGAGTATCAGTGATGCCATGGACTTTTTCCGAACTCTGAAGCTAGAGGGTCAGCGTGCCCAAATAGCTGAAAAGGTTATGAAAGAGATCAACGACCGACTACACTTCCTGGTTAATGTTGGTCTTAACTACTTAAACCTGTCACGCAGCGCAGAAACATTATCCGGCGGTGAAGCACAACGTATCCGCTTGGCAAGCCAAATTGGAGCGGGTCTAGTTGGGGTAATGTATGTTCTTGATGAACCTTCAATCGGTCTTCATCAGCGCGATAATGAACGTCTGCTTAATACGCTCACCCACCTAAGAGATTTAGGCAACACTGTGTTGGTTGTGGAACACGATGAAGACGCTATCCGCATGGCCGACCATGTTATTGATATTGGCCCAGGTGCTGGCGTACACGGCGGCTCAGTAGTAGCTGAAGGTACTATTGAAGACATTATTCAATCCGAAGAATCACTAACCGGTCAGTATCTGAGTGGGAAACGTGAGATCTCGATTCCTAAGCAGCGCACACCAATGGATGCGAAGAAAGTAGTGAAGCTGCTGGGAGCAACAGGTAATAACCTCAAAAATGTCGATTTAACCATTCCGGTCGGTCTTTTTAGCTGTATTACTGGTGTTTCTGGTTCTGGTAAGTCAACTCTGATCAACGATACGTTTTTTAAGATTGCGCACACTCAGCTCAATGGGGCGACGACAGCCGAACCCTCTCCCTATAAGAAGATTGAGGGATTAGAGCATTTCGATAAAGTAATCGATATTGACCAAAGTCCAATCGGTCGAACACCGCGCTCTAACCCAGCGACCTACACGGGTATCTTTACGCCAATCCGTGAACTATTCTCTGGCACCCAAGAATCACGCTCTCGTGGCTACAAGCCGGGTCGCTTTAGCTTCAACGTTCGTGGTGGTCGCTGTGAAGCATGTCAGGGTGACGGTGTTATCAAAGTCGAAATGCATTTTTTGCCTGACGTGTACGTACCTTGTGATGTTTGTAAAGGCAAGCGCTATAACCGTGAAACCTTAGAAGTGCGCTACAAAGGTAAGACCATCGATGAAGTGCTACAAATGACGGTGGAGGATGCACGTGAGTTCTTCGATCCGGTTCCCGTGATTGCACGAAAACTACAAACGTTGATGGATGTAGGCCTTTCGTACATTCGTCTTGGTCAAGCAGCGACAACTCTCTCTGGTGGTGAAGCTCAACGAGTTAAACTGGCTCGAGAACTTTCCAAACGTGACACCGGAAAAACGCTCTATATTTTAGATGAGCCGACAACTGGCTTGCACTTCCATGATATCGAGCTCCTCTTGTCAGTGCTTCATCGCCTACGCGACCACGGCAATACCGTCGTTGTTATCGAGCACAACCTTGATGTCATTAAAACTTCTGACTGGATCATTGATTTAGGACCTGAAGGCGGGCAAGGTGGAGGCGAAATTATTGCTCAAGGCACTCCAGAAAGTGTGTCTCAAGTCGAAGGTTCGCACACAGCACGCTTCCTAAAACCTATGCTAAAAGGTTAAATTAAGGCATCTTAGAAGAGTGATGTCTGGTTACGTCACTCTTTTTCTTGTTCATAAACTAGTAGCAAGCATGGCAATTATTCATACCAACGGTACACAACTGGCTGAAAACCAAATCCGTCCCCCGCTTAATCGAAAGTTCATGGCCGCTATGGCGATGCTTTACCTCATCGCGACGCATGTCTTCTGGCCAAATCCCGGTGGTTCAGGGCTTGCGCTCACCTTTAACAATACGGCTTGGATAGCGTTCAGCTTTACCTTAGCCATAGGACTTTATCAACTAGGCACCAACCAAATATTACGTTACAGCAAGCTCACTATTGGTTTGCTACTCTCATGCATTCTATTAAGTGTCCCACTGTTATACAGCAAACCTGATATGTTCTCCGTCGCTCCACGTTTCATTGCTTTATGGAGTGGTATGTTGTTATTCATTATATTGCAGCAGTTTCGATTCACGAATAAACAGAAGCAACGCTTTTTGTGGTTAGTTGTCCTAGCCGCTCTGATTGAGTCTGCAATTGGCTATGGACAATATTTCTTTCTGTCTTCAAGTAACTTCATGGACTATGACGTCGTCATTGACCGCCCTTATGGCATCTTCCAACAACCTAATGTGATGGCGAGTTTTCTCGCTACGGCACTGGTCTTGTCAGGTTACTTGTTGGCGCGCCAACGACATAAATATAACTGGCACATCAGCGATGTCTCCATTTTATATTTAACACCCGTCATTACTTTACCTCTGATTATCATTTTAGCCTCAAGAACTGGCTGGTTAGGAGCCTTAATCGGAACAATACTGCTTATTCCTTATCTCTATCGCCACTCGACTCTCAAGCGCTTTCTTGGCTGGACTTTTGCAACCTTAATAGGCGTCGTCTTGGGACTTTTGCTTGGGTTTGGGAACACCAGTAGTCAAAATCTCCTCGAGCAAAAAGCGAGCTTTAGCGATATTCGCACAACGATTTATAGTCAATCTATCGACATGTTGATCGAGAAACCATTTACTGGCTATGGATTAGGTAAGTTTGAGCCTGAGTATATCGTGTACACAGCACGACAACATCAACTCAATAACCGTTTTGATGCCGGTGTACCTGCCCTTGAACATCCTCATAACGAGCTACTATTTTGGGGGGTTGAAGGCGGGGTGCTGCCAATTTTAGGTATTTTACTTGCTGCTCTTTTTGTACTGAGCCGGATTTATACCGCTAAAGCCGGTACACGTTTAGCCATCTTTGCTCTCTTTGTCCCTATTGTTTTACACAGCCAATTGCAATACCCCTTCTATCATTCGTTGATACATTGGGTAACTTTTATTGTCCTCATTTATTGGGTAGATCAACGAACGCCTCGACTAAAACAAACATCGATATCAAAGGTGACAAAAACGCTCACACGAGCAATGTCATTATTGCTTCCTATCTTAATTACCACATACATGGTTGCCTCTTTGCATACCAACTATGTGTTAACAAAATTCGAAAAATCCGATCCTATCGATGTCACGATTTTGGAGCAAGTAAGTAACCCCATGGCTTGGCAAGATCGCTATGATTGGGATGTTTACAGCACCTACTTAAAATTCGGCCTAAGCACTGGCAATCAAACTCTTATTCAGCCTTACATAGATTGGTCTGTCGATATTATTCGTCATAAACCACGCCCTGCTTTATATCGCAACCTAATACTGGCTTACCAAGGAATAGGAGACCAGAGCAAAGCTCAGCAAGTCAAAGCTGAAGCGGAATATCTGTTCCCTTATCAACCATTTGAGCTAAATTCGCCACTACCTATTCAAACACAACCACACGACCCACAAGCCTCTGCGGTAAACTAACTACACATTAGCAATATGAACATGGGACGCGACTTGGCGTCCCCTGTGTTATCCTCCCCAATCATACAGAGCTGGAATATCAATGATGTCGTTATCAAAACGGATCGTAATGAACTGAGGCTCTATGGCCAGTAGCTGAATGTTATTCAGCCTGTCTCCCTCTTTTAACTCCAGCCCGTTGATCTTAACCCACCGTCGCTGAGCATCAGACGAATACATGTGAGTTTGTAGATTCAATGTCGGCAGGCGACCACGATAACGAGCTTGATTATCTTTCAGGGCAATATGATCAGAGTTGTTTGTTACTAAAGAAGGTTCTGTTTTGTTGATAGCAGACGCCACTTTACGAGCAATTTCAGGATCTAAACCGCTAAGATCTAAGTTGTCTAAATCAAAAGGCTGCTTTGAAGATGTTGCTTCTGGAATAACGGTACTAGGTACAAGAGTATCCGCTGAACGATTGCGTTGAGGCCCCTGAATGGTAGAAAAAGGCATACTGACTTGCGGCAATGGTTTCAGCTCAGAAAAGTCAGGATAAGCCAGAATAGAATAAGATTGACTTGGTTGTTGCAGCGTTTCCGGAGCACTCTGCGAAGCGGTTGCACCGATAGAAACAAACACTAAGCTACTACAAATTAGAAACCTCATAACGACTCCTCTTGGCTCCTCTCAACTCTAATAAAAGGTGGGTTAGATTGAGTTAATAGTTCCAACTTACGCAGTGTAATTTGTCCAGCGATTCCATCGACATGTATGTTCTGCCAACGCTGGAAGATTTCTACTTTATGCTTTAACGCTTGGTCGAAAACATCGTTGCCAGATGGTGTACTACCAAGAACTTTAGACAATTTTTCATCTAATAAGCGAACTTGCTCTCCCTGCTGATTTAATCGAAGCGTTATTTGTAATTCACGTTGCCAAATCGAGTAATACTCGCCCGTCCAAAGTTGCTCGAGCCATGATTTAGGCATCGAGATACGTTGTTGACCATTGAGCACTTGCACCTGGTCGCCTGAAACTTGATACAACACTACGTAACTTTGCTGTCTATCCAAATACAATGTCATCACAACGGGCAAATTCTGTTTTTCAATTTGAGCAAAGGTTCCTAGATACTTCTGACACTCAAAACTACTGTTCGATGACTCTTCACACAGGCCATCAAGCAAGTCGGCTTTGTAACCCCATACTGCATAAAGCTCTTGAATCGCTGATATTTTATCTTCTCGATTAAACAGACTTCGCACCAAGTCCTCTGGATAAGGTTCAGCAACATTATCATCAGGGCTTATCACTGCTTTAGGTGATGTAGTTGAGGCACTCACTGGTGAAGTCGTTGAGGCGCTCACTGGCTCAGCAAATTGTTGGTTCGATAATGATGACAACCATGCCAATCCGTCAGCACCTTTCCAATATAGGCCACCTGCTACCGCAATACCCAGTAGTGCGGGCATCGCATAAGTAGAAATAAACTCGAATAAACCATGGCTATTGTTTTGCCTCTGAAGCCCAACACCTGGTGCTTGGAAAGAAAGGATGTCCTCACACGCTTTTTGCGCCTGTAACTTAGAGACACTTTTCTCTCCAGAATGATAAGCATACTGTAATGCTTTATCACCAATCAGATTAATCAAGCGTGGAATACCCTGACTCGCTTGATTGATTACCGAAACCGCACCTTTGGAAAACAGTGACATATTACCGCCAGCCGTCGACAAACGAAATTCTATATATTGACGAGTTTCTCCTTCTGTGAGTGGCAATAAATGATAGCGCCCTGTGATTCGCTGGGCTAATTGGCGTAATTGGGTTGTGCGCAGTTTTTCTTGCAACTCAGGTTGACCAATCAACAATACTTTCAGTAACTTATGGTCATCGGTCTCAAGATTGGTCAGTAGTCGTAACTGCTCAAGCACTTCCGCAGATAAGTGCTGAGCTTCATCGATGACCAGTAACGTATTGATGCCTTGCTGGTCATTGTCGATAAGGTAGTGGTATATGGCTTGGCTGAGCTGCTTTAAGGAAGCCTTTTCATGGTAATTCAGCGAAAACTCATCGCAAATGGCTTCAAGTAGATCTTGACTCGAAAAGGTAGGGTTAAGGATAAACCCGGATGCGGTTTTATCATCCAAAGACGCGAGCATTGCTTTGGCTACGGTGGTTTTTCCGGTACCGACTTCCCCAGTTAACATCGCAAATCCACCACCCTGTCCAAGTCCCGCTTGAAGATGGTGCATTGCCTCTCGATGTCGCTGACTCAAGAATAAATAACGAGCGCTTGGTACTATTGAAAAGGGTACCTCGTAAAAACCAAAATAATCCTTATACATCCGTTCAACCTTACAATATCCGTAAAAGCAAAGTACCATTGAAGCAGATGAATGCCAACGGCTAAGTACAAAAAAGAGGAGAGCCAATTTGCAAGTCTATCTTGTTGGGGGCGCTGTACGCGACCAATTGCTAAAGCTTGAGAGCTATGACAAAGATTGGGTCGTGGTGGGAGCAACACCAGAGCAAATGCTGGCTGACGGCTTTCAAGCTGTAGGCAAGGAATTTCCAGTCTTCTTACATCCTAAATCGAAACAGGAGCATGCGCTTGCTCGTACTGAACGTAAGGCAGGCAAAGGCTATACTGGTTTCGAGTGCTTTTCATCGCCGGATGTCACTCTAGAGCAAGACTTAATGCGCCGCGACCTTACCATCAATGCCATGGCACAAGACGATTCAGGACGTATCATTGACCCCTACAACGGACAACAAGACTTAAAAGATAAAGTATTACGTCATGTCTCACCGGCATTCGTCGAGGATCCGCTCAGAGTATTACGTGTCGCTCGTTTCGCCGCTAAGCTCAGACATCTAGGATTTACGGTGGCTCCAGAAACCATGGATTTAATGAAATCGATCGTTAGCGGTGGAGAATTGCAGCACTTAACCGCCGAACGGGTATGGCAAGAGTGGCACAAATCACTGACAACTCGTCACCCCGAGGTGTTTTTAGACACACTTCGTTCCTGCGGAGCTCTTGCGGTGGTTTTACCGGAATTAGACGCGTTGTTTGGTGTTCCACAACCCGAAAAATGGCATCCCGAGATAGATACAGGCATACATACGCTAATGGTTGCGCAGCAAGTCGCCTTACTCAGCACATCGCCAATCATCCGTTTTGCTGCTCAAGTCCACGACCTTGGAAAAGCGTTAACGCCAAAAGAGGAGTGGCCAAGTCATAAGCTTCATACGCACACTGGGCAAAAAGCTATAAAGTCTCTTTGTAGTCGTATACGTGTACCAAATGAGTATCGTGATTTGGCGGTTGCAGTTTGCGCTCAGCACTCCAACGTTCATCGCGCGGCCGAGCTAAGGCCTGCAACCTTCATTAAGATTTTGGGTCAACTCGATGTGTGGCGTAAACCCGAGAAATTACAGCAAGTTTTGATGTGCTGTGAAGCCGACCATAAAGGACGAAAAGGACTAGAGGGTAACCCGTATCCACAAGCCGAACGTTTCATGCAAGCCTACCAAGCGGCAATCAGAGTGGAAGTACAAGACATCATAGCAGATGGCTTTAAAGGTCAAGCGATTAAAGAAGAACTGGATAAGCGTCGTGTTAAAGCCGTAGAACAAAGCCTAAGCCCTAAGGCTTAGGCTTTGTCGTCTTAGCTCATCAGTAGAAACGCAAATAGGCCTACACCTAAAATCAATCGATAGATCACAAATGGTGTCATACCCATTCTTGAAATCAGTTTTAGGAAAAAGTGAATACAAATGTAGGCGCTAATAAAAGACACAATGATGCCAGTTAGCAGGAAACCAACATGAATGGGCTCTGAACCTGTCACCAGTTTTAGACCAAGATAAGCACCAGCTAAAGTGATGATTGGGATAGACATCAGAAACGAGAAACGCGCTGCCGCTTCGCGAGTAAAACCGAGATACAGCGCCGCGGTGATGGTTGCACCAGAGCGAGAAGTACCAGGTATGATCGCCAAAGCTTGTGCTAAGCCAATAAATAACGCTTTCTTCCAACCCGCTTGGTATTCATCGTCTGCTAACTTGGAGTTTTTATCCACCCACCAAAGCAACAAGCCAAACACAATTGTCGTTGTCGCAATCACATAAGCACTACGCAAATACAGCTCCACAATGTCTTTCATCAGCAAACCAAAGATGCACGCTGGAATCGTTGCTAGGACAATCATCCAAGCCAACTTAGCCTCTTTGCTGCGCTCCCCTTTGAAAATAGAGTCGAATAGCGCGCCAAACAAGGTAACCACTTCCTTGCGAAAATAGATAACCACCGCAGCTAACGTACCCACGTGTACGGCTACATCAAAGGCTAAGCCTTGATCTTCCCATCCTAAAACCGCTGAAGGCAAAATCAGGTGAGCCGAACTTGAGATAGGCAAAAACTCAGTAAGCCCCTGAATTAGAGCCAGAATAAAGGCTTCAAAGTAACTCATTATTCACTACCAACTAAAATTGAAAATCGATTCTTCTTAAAGCCACAGGAGCTGGAATCGCCGCTAAGATCTGACCGAGTGAGCGCTCATCGTTTGGAATAACCAAATCTGGCGCAAGATCATACAAAGGTTGTATGACAAATGAATATTTAAAAATGTCTTCACGTGGAACGAGCGGTTTTTTTTGTGAGATTTCATTGCCAAACAACAGAATATCGAGATCGATGGTGCGATTTTGAAACTTAGCTGCATCAATATCTCGCCCCCATTTCACCTCAATCTCCTTCAGAGCTGCACTGAGTTCCACCAAGTTCAACGATGTATCCAAACGAACCACCATGTTATAGAAATCATTACCAGAGAAACCAAAAGATTCACACGCATACACAGGCGACATTTTTAAATTACTAGCAATGAGTGATAGCTCTTGGCACGCAGCGCGAATGTGTTTTTCACGCTCCACGTTAGAACCAACCCCAATAAAGGCCGTAATCATGCCTCGCCTCGTTCAATGACAACGCCAACACTTTTCGCTTGTGGTACTGCGCCCGGTTTTGCTAAGCGAATTTTCACCCAAGGTACTGAAAATTGCGTTTGAATTAAATCTGCTATTTCTTCCGCCACTCTCTCCACTAACAAAAAACGGCCATCTTCAATATGGTTAAGTACCGCTTCGCTCACTTTTGAATAATCTAAAGCATCCATGACATCATCGCTTTTTCCAGCAGGGGCATTGTCGTGAGCCATTTCAATATCTAATATAAGCTTTTGTTTTATTTCTTGTTCCCAGTCATAAACGCCAATAGTTGTAATGACTTCTAGCTGTTCTATGAATACTTTATCCAATGCCATGATTTGTCCTTTATTAGAGGTCGGATACCCATTTGTCGGGAAAAAACGTACTATTTTCGATATGATATCAGTCCCCTTAGATAATTTCTTGCGAAAAGGTGCCTAATGACCCCATTAGCGTTTGCTATGATCATCGCTGCTTACTTGCTTGGTTCAATATCGAGTGCAGTATTGATCTGTCGTTTGCTGCGATTACCTGACCCAAGAACCGTGGGTTCCAATAACCCAGGCGCAACGAATGTACTTCGCGTTGGCGGTAAAGGCGCTGCCATTGGTGTATTGCTGTGCGATATGCTCAAGGGAACCATTCCCGTCTGGAGTGGTTACTATTTAGGGATCGATCCTGTGATTCTTGGTGTCATTGCCATCGCTGCATGTCTTGGACATATGTACCCTATTTTCTTCCACTTTAAAGGTGGTAAAGGGGTGGCGACTGCACTTGGTGCGATTGCACCGATCGGCTGGGATCTTACTGGGCTGATTACGGGTACTTGGCTAGTGGTTGCCGTGATCTTTCGTTACTCATCACTGGCGGCGATCGTTACCGTTTTACTTGCACCCGTTTATACTTGGATGGCAAGACCTCTCTTCACTCTTCCTGTGGCAATGTTGAGCTGTCTTATTTTGTTAAGGCATCACCAAAATATTCGTCGATTGTTCGATGGAAGTGAACCCAAGCTAGGTAAAAAAAGATCTCATCATTGATTGCTGATCAAAGAACAAAAAGCGGCGCCATTGGCACCGCTTACTCGTATTGAACATTTGTCAGGTTTGCCATTAGCTGTGCTGAGCTAAAAACTCTGTCAACATAGCCGTTACGTATTCTGGCTGCTCTAAATTACTGATATGGCCAGCCTCTGGGATCACATTGATCGTGCTGCCAGAAATCAGGTCGTTCATCAAATATGATTCAAGTACTGGACGAGGCTTGTCCTCTGCACCAACAGCAACTAAGGCCGGTAACGCGAATTTCTCAATGTCATCGCACAAGTCACGTCGGCCAAAGACCATACGACCAATCCTTGCTACTTCAACCGCTCGGTCGCCACTTAACGCTGACAACTTCGCTTCAAAACTCCCCACAAGTTCAGCATTCACTTGTTTGGCATTATTAGCAAAGAACAATGGCACGACCGCCTCAACAATCGGCGCAGGTACGGCTTTCCGCTCGGAAATCGTCGCTAGCATGGCGAAGTATTTAGCATGAGCAACTTCAGGCTCTAGACCGACAAACGTATCCATAAGGACTAAGCTTTTGACTCTCGCTGGTGCTAATGCAGTTAGCTCTGCGCCCCACATTCCGCCAACGGACAAACCAACAATGGAAAATTCTTCTATTTCAAGAGCATCCATTAACGCCAATATATGGTGCGCGTAATCTTTAAGGTTCGACATTGAAGTCGGCGCTGCTTCAGACTCACCATGTGACCATAGATCTGGAACGATACAGCGATAATGGTGACTCAGCGCTTCCACTTGAGGCTGCCACATCGCCCTGTCCCACAGGTAGCTATGACCGAACAGAACGACTGGCCCCTGCCCTACATCTTGATAAGCCATGGTTTGACCATCAACCTTGAATTGCTTCATATACCTTCATTCCCTATGTTTTTTGACAGGTTAACACAGACAGCAAGTCATAGACCTTCGCTGTTTTGTTAAAATATGTCGTTAAAAAGGCCACCGAAGTGACCTTTTTTTATGCTTTAATCGGCTTAAGCTGGTCAATTGGCCAACGTGGCGTTGCTTCTACTGAAAGTTCAGCGGCTTCACCATTTTTTAGCCGCTGCATACCTGCATAAGCTATCATGGCACCATTGTCGGTACAAAACTCCGTACGAGGATAGTAAACCTCCCCGCCAATTTTGCTCGCGAGAGCCTCAAGCTCCTGACGCAAGAACTTATTAGCACTTACACCACCGGCAATAACAATGCGTTTCATACCAGTTTGTTTCAGCGCTCGTTTACATTTAATCGCCAATGTATCGCACACCGCTTCTTGGAAAGCATAAGCAATATCTGCGCGAGTCTGTTCACTGTCATCATTATCGGCAATAGTATTGGCAGCAAATGTCTTCAAACCAGAAAAACTCATGTCCAAACCAGGACGATCCGTCATTGGACGAGGGAACTTGAATCGACCAGGTGTACCTTTATCCGCCAATTTAGACAATAAAGGCCCTCCTGGGTAATCTAACCCCATTAGCTTCGCGGTTTTATCAAACGCTTCACCCGCCGCATCGTCAATGGATTCGCCAAGGATCTGATATTCACCAATCCCTTTTACTTCCACGATCATACTGTGGCCACCAGAGACCAAAAGCGCGATAAATGGGAACGGCGGTGGATTATCCTCTAGCATAGGAGCAAGCAAATGGCCTTCCATATGATGGACCGGAATCGCCGGCACTCCCCAAGCGTATGCCATGCTGCGACCAATCGTCGTACCGACAAGCAGTGCACCAACTAACCCAGGTCCTGCGGTATACGCGACACCATCAATGTCTTTTGGTGTCAAATTCGCTTCTGCTAACGCAGCTTTGATCAACGGGATCGTTTTTTTAACATGATCACGAGATGCCAATTCTGGAACCACTCCGCCATAATCAGCGTGCAGTTTCACTTGGCTGTATAGTTGATGTGAAAGCAATCCTTTCTCATCATCATAGATTGCGATGCCAGTTTCATCACAAGAGGTTTCAATACCTAAAATGCGCATATTGTTCTCGACATATTTCGAAATTGTCGCAATATTACCTCGTCATTGGCTCTCAAACAAATTTTGTACAAGAGATAGACGACAAAGTACTTTACAAAGCCCATCTGATCGGATTAAAATTCCGCACCATTTTTGATCTAGCTGGTTTACCGCTTAGAACTAAGAACTTCACTAGGAACTTCTTAGACCTAACAAACAATCGCCAGCATTAATGAATAGTTAACCCCTGAGGTGAAAGGCATATGCCAGTAGTTAAAGTACGTGAAAACGAACCGTTCGACGTTGCACTACGTCGTTTCAAGCGCTCTTGCGAAAAAGCAGGTATCCTTTCTGAAGTGCGTCGTCGTGAGCACTATGAAAAACCAACTACAGTTCGCAAACGCGCTAAAGCAGCTGCTCAAAAGCGTCACGCTAAGAAGCTAGCTCGCGAAAACGCTCGTCGCGTTCGCCTGTACTAATAACTAGGTCCAATAGGATTTAAGTTATGGCTCTGATTGATAAACTCAAAGACGAGCAAAAACTAGCGATGAAAGCCAAGGACAAACTGCGCCTTGGCACTATTCGTTTAGCTTTAGCAGCCATTAAGCAACGTGAAGTTGACGAACAGATTACTCTGGGCGACGACGACATTCTTGCTGTGCTGACTAAAATGGTTAAACAACGTCGCGACTCTGTTACGCAATTTGAAGCAGCAGGTCGTCAAGATCTCGCTGAAGCTGAGCAAGCTGAGATTACCGTTCTTGAGGATTTTATGCCTCAACCGCTCACTGACGAAGAAGTGTCAGCACTGATTGAAAGTGCGATTGCTGAATCTGGTGCTGCGGGCATGCAAGACATGGGTAAGGTAATGGGTGTGCTTAAGCCACAAATTCAAGGCCGTGCAGATATGGGTAAAGTAAGTGGCTTAGTTCGCGCTAAACTCGCTTAATTGCCCAACCAAATTGCAGCAAGCCGTGCTATCCTTTGGAACGCACGGCTTGTTTGTATCTCACTCTTGTAAAAAGGTTTTATGGCAGGAATTATCCCTCGTAGCTTTATTGATGATCTGTTGGCTCGCCTTGACATAGTCGACATCATTGATGCACGCGTAAAACTGAAAAAACAAGGCAAGAACTACGGTGCTTGCTGCCCTTTCCATAACGAGAAAACCCCATCATTTAGCGTGAGCCAAGAGAAGCAGTTTTATCACTGTTTTGGTTGTGGCGTACACGGAAATGCTATTGATTTTCTTATGGAATATGAGCGCCTTGAGTTCGTAGAGGCTATCGAAGAACTCGCCGCTTCACTTGGGCTCGATGTCCCTCGTGAGCAACGTAATGGCAGCTCAGGCAATTTTTCCAAAGGGCCTACCGCCAATAGCGAGCAAAAACGATCTTTGTATGATCTTATGGGTACGATCGGACAGTACTATCGAGATCAGCTTAAAGTTTCGTCAAATAAGGCCGCTATAGAGTACTTAAAAGGTCGTGGACTCTCTGGAGAAATTGTCCAGAAATTCGGCATTGGCTATGTGGCTGACGAATGGGACAGTGTCCGAAAAAACTTCGGTCAACAAAAAGCAACCCAGGACATGTTGGTGTCTGGCGGTATGCTTATTGAGAACGACAAAGGTAACCGCTACGACCGATTTAGAGGTCGTATCATGTTTCCAATCCGCGATAGACGCGGAAGAGTGATTGGGTTTGGCGGACGCGTTCTTGGAAACGACACCCCTAAATATCTCAACTCACCAGAGACACCGATTTTCCATAAAGGCAAAGAACTGTATGGTCTTTATGAAGTGTTGCAGGCTTATCGAGAGCCTCCACAAGTCTTGGTGGTTGAAGGTTATATGGATGTGGTTGCCTTAGCTCAATACGGAGTGGATTACTCCGTGGCATCACTAGGTACATCGACAACAGGTGATCATCTTCAAGTCCTATTTCGCCAAACAAGCACCGTCGTGTGCTGTTATGATGGTGACCGGGCCGGACGAGATGCAGCGTGGCGTGCCATGGAAAACGCTTTGCCGTATCTAAACGATGGCCGACAGCTGAAGTTTATGTTTTTGCCGGATGGTGAGGATCCTGATTCCTTCATTCGTCAAAACGGTAAAGAAGCATTTGAAGCTGAAGTGCAAAATGCAATGCCTCTGTCAGAGTTTATGTTCTCCTCGCTCATGCAGCAGGTGGATAGCCGAACAAAAGAAGGGATGGCTAAGCTTAGTACGCTAGCCGTTCCACTCATCGATAAAGTGCCAGGTGGAACCCTGCGTCTATACTTGAGAGAACTTCTCGGACGCAAACTTGGTCTTGTGGATGAAAGGCAGCTTCAGCAACTAATTGACCGACAAGGCCAACAAGAAACGCGAGCTCAGCCTCATAAAGAGATTAAACGCACACCAATGCGTGAAGTGATAGCTCTCCTTTTGCAAAATCCGAGCTATGCTGAAATGGTACCTGACCTCTCAACGGTAAGAGATTTATTATTGCCGGGGTTGAATTTATTCGTGGAAGTGGTTGATAAATGTCAAGCGCATCCCCATATGACTACAGGCCAGTTATTAGAACAATGGCGTGGTGGCAACAATGAGGCACTTCTGTCTCGTCTCGCAAGTTGGGTTATTCCACTTGACGACGACAATCAAGAAGACGTATTTATCGATTCATTGGACAAGATATTGTCTCAGTGCATCGAAAAACAAATTGAAAACCTGCAGGCCAAAGAAAGAAGTGTCGGCTTATCAGTCGAAGAAAAACGGGAGCTGCTAGCCTTGATGCTAGACTTAAAAGCGTAACCCAATTCAGTTAGTCAGCAATGAATAAATTTGTTAATATTAGAGGTTTGCATTTCGCATACTAAAATTCCTTCACCAGATCTTAAGTTGGATATCGTCTATGGACCAAAATCCGCAGTCACAGCTAAAATTACTTGTCATCAAAGGCAAGGAACAAGGCTATCTGACCTACGCAGAAGTAAATGACCACCTACCTGAAGAAATCGTCGATTCTGAACAGGTAGAAGATATTATTCAGATGATTAATGACATGGGTATTAAGGTAGTAGAAACTGCTCCTGATGCTGATGACCTTGCTCTGAATGATGACAACAACATCACTGATGAAGATGCTGCCGAAGCTGCTGCTGCTGCGCTTTCAAGTGTAGAAAGTGAAATCGGCCGTACAACTGACCCAGTGCGCATGTATATGCGTGAAATGGGCACCGTTGAGCTATTGACTCGCGAAGGCGAGATCGACATCGCAAAACGCATTGAAGATGGTATTAACCAAGTTCAAAGCTCTGTAGCTGAATACCCAGGCACTATCCCTTATATTCTTGAACAGTTTGACAAGGTTCAAGCCGAAGAGCTTCGCCTTACTGACGTTATCACCGGTTTTGTTGATCCAAACGAAGAAGAAACCACTGCGCCAACAGCAACTCACATTGGTTCTGAGCTTTCTGAAGCAGATCTGGATGACGAAGACGATGACGATGACGACGATATTGATGAAGACGACGAGTCTGAGGAAGAAGAAGATACAGGTATTGACCCTGAGCTTGCTCTAGAGAAGTTCACAGCGCTTCGTAACAGCTATCAAGATCTTCAATTAGTTATCAACGAGTATGGCTACGATAGTCCTCAAGTGGCTAAGTCTCACGAGTTGGTACAAGAAGTCTTTAAAGAGTTCCGTCTGACACCAAAACAGTTTGATCATCTAGTGAACGAATTGCGCACGTCTATGGATCGCGTTCGTACTCAAGAGCGTTTGATCATGCGTCAAGCGGTTGAATACGGCAAAATGCCTAAGAAATCGTTCATTGCTTTGTTTACTGGCAATGAGTCAAGCGAAGCTTGGTTAGATGAAGTCCTTGCTTCTGATAAACCGTATGCAGACAAAGTTAAACGTTACGAAGATGATATTCGTCGTTCGATTCAAAAACTAAACATTATTGAAGAAGAAACGTCGCTTTCTGTTCAAAACATTAAAGACATCAGCCGTCGTATGTCTATCGGTGAAGCAAAAGCTCGCCGTGCTAAGAAAGAGATGGTTGAAGCAAACTTACGTCTAGTAATCTCGATTGCTAAGAAGTACACCAACCGTGGCCTACAATTCTTGGATCTGATCCAAGAAGGTAACATTGGTCTTATGAAAGCAGTAGATAAGTTTGAATATCGCCGTGGTTATAAGTTCTCAACTTATGCGACTTGGTGGATCCGTCAGGCAATCACTCGCTCTATCGCAGACCAAGCACGTACGATTCGTATTCCAGTGCATATGATCGAAACGATCAACAAGCTGAACCGTATTTCTCGCCAGATGCTTCAAGAAATGGGCCGCGAGCCTCTTCCAGAAGAATTGGCAGAACGTATGCAGATGCCGGAAGATAAGATTCGTAAAGTACTAAAAATCGCTAAAGAGCCTATCTCTATGGAGACACCAATTGGTGACGACGAAGATTCGCATCTAGGTGATTTTATCGAGGATACTACTCTAGAGCTACCTGTTGACTCTGCAACAATGACGAGCCTACGAGTAGCGACTAAAGACGTACTAGCAGGTCTTACTCCTCGTGAAGCCAAAGTACTGCGTATGCGTTTCGGTATTGATATGAACACTGACCATACTCTAGAAGAAGTAGGCAAACAGTTCGACGTAACGCGTGAGCGTATCCGTCAGATCGAAGCAAAAGCATTACGTAAACTGCGTCACCCAAGCCGCTCAGAGACCCTGCGCAGCTTCCTAGACGAGTAATTCGTCACCAAATCAACAAAAAAGGTGAGCACTAGCTCACCTTTTTTGTTTTATGCGGTTTAAGTGATTAAAAAGTAAGCGCAATTACCCCTTATTGCGTCTAGACACCTAGCGTCCCTTCCCCTATAATCATCCACATATCGGCCCCTTAGCTCAGTGGTTAGAGCAGTCGACTCATAATCGATTGGTCCGCAGTTCAAGTCTGCGAGGGGCCACCAAATTTAGAAAAGGCGCGTGGAGAAATCCATGCGCCTTTTTTGTTATTCAGACGTACTAAGATGTAGTAACACTAGCACTCAGCCCATTAAGCAAGTAACGTTATTGAGAGTAGCTGAATGTGATAGTTAATATATTGTTACACAACTTTCACCATTAACTCTTTACACCAGTTCTCTGGCATTGAACACTGCCTTGCAACGTAAAGTTGGCAGTCCATAAAGTAGAGTCCAAAAGATATTATGAATAATACGACAGCTAGAAAGTCGAATCCCCTCTTTGAAATCCTGTTTAATGTCTTCATCCCTTCTTTCATATTGATGAAATTCAGCGGTGAAGAACACTTAGGAACGACCATGGCTTTGGTTGTTGCCTTACTGTTCCCTGTCGTCTACGGCGGTATGGATCTCATCCGGAATAATAAGTTTAACTTTATCTCTGCGCTTGGCTTCGTCAGTGTCTTATTAACAGGTGGTATTGGTTTACTAGAGTTAGATACTCGCTGGCTAGCCCTAAAAGAAGCGCTGATACCTGGTCTCATTGGTTTAGCTGTCCTTGGCTCAACCTTTACTCGATACCCGTTTATGCAGAAGATGATCTTAAACGATAGTATCTTCAACTTGTCATTAATCAAACAGCGCTTAGATGAGCGAGGTAACACCGAAGGGTTTGAACGTTGTTTGGTGTCATCGAACTACCTATTTGCCAGTACCTTTGCCTTTTCATCGGCGATGAACTATTTCTTAGCAACGTGGATTGTTACCAGCCCAGCAGGAACGCCAGCATTTAATGAAGAACTCGGTAAACTCACACTCTATAGCTATCCCATTATCGCCATACCAAGCATGTTGATGATGGTCGGCATCTTCTACTATCTATGGCGTCAGATTCGCCAAATGACATCACTAGAGACAGAACAGATATTCCATAGTCAGTAAAACCAAAGCCGCCTGGGAGTAATTATCCTCTCAGTCGTTTTAAATCAATACGTCGCCTTCCTCGACCTGTCCAACCAAACTCTCAATTCCTATACTCTAGCCGCTGATTCTCACGATTCACCTTACCAATTACCTTCGTATTTCATGTGTATCTCTGGGTATGAAATCGCAAATTTTTTCGATGTGAATTAAGTGCTAGTGATAGCAATAGTAGAATCCTACTCGGTCTAAAAATTATATACCAGAGCGCTGAAGCGATGGGTTATTTATCGATTTGCGATAATAATCACAACAAATGACCGTCTCAATTTTCCACCAAAAATTAACGTCTAATTTTATGTAGTGATCACAATCACGGTAAATTTAAACCGAAAAACCAGCCAATACATAAAAAGCTGAAAGAAGAAAGTAAGCACTAACAAACAACCATTAATAAAAGGCAAAGTGTGATGTATACCCACTCTTAATTCTGTTCAAAAAACAATCTAACTTAGCAGCTTTTGACGTTTTTAACGTGTAAAAAAAGTATTTTGACGTTTTTAACGGGAACAGTAATTGATAAATTATCTTTTAAGGTGTTTTCTTAATAACGCCTAAGGCCTACAGGCCACTCTTTAGGACACATATTAAGAGGTAGGCTTCAGCACAATGTGAGGAAGGTAGATTTACCTTCCAGTGAAACAAAAGCAAATAGTAAGGAATAGCTATGCTTGCGCATATTAAAAAAACAGCACTAGCGACCGCAATTATCGCAACCTCAGTAACAGGCTTTAGCTCTGTTACCGTCGCAGCAGAACGCAGCGAATTGACCATCCACCCGAAAGAGTTCAACACTTTTGTACGCAACTTTAACCCTTATCTGGGTGCGACCAACTTACACACTACGACAGATTTTTTATTCGAACCTTTAGTTGTTTTCAACGAAATGCACGGTAACAAGCCCGTATTTCGTTTGGCTGAAGGCTTCAAAATGTCGGACGACCTAAAAACCGTGACCTTTGATATCCGCAAAGGTGTGAAATGGTCTGACGGCGAAACCTTTGATGCTGATGACGTTCTATTCTCATTCAATCTAGTGCAGAAAAATCCAGCACTAGACCAAAGCGGCATCAACTCTTGGGTAGAGAAAGTTGAAAAACTGAACGACTACCAAGTGAAGTTCTATCTCACTGAAGCAAACTCAAACGTTCCTTACGAGATTGTTAAAGTGCCAGTTGTGCCTGAGCACGTATGGAAAGACGTTAAAGATCCTACGACCTTCACAAACGAAAATCCTGTAGGCTCTGGTCCATTTACTGAGATCGATACGTTCACTCCGCAGCTATACGTTCAATGCCGCAACCCTAACTATTGGGATAATGACAACCTAGAGGTAGATTGCCTGCGTGTTCCACAAATCGCTAACAACGATCAGTTCCTTGGTAAAGTTGTTAACTCAGAAATGGACTGGACGTCATCGTTTATTCCTGACATTGACCGCACTTATGCTGCCGCCTCTCCTAACCATCAATATTGGTATCCACCGTCAGGTACGCAAGCATTTGTTGTTAACTTCAAACACCAAGATGCAGCGAAAAAAGAAGCCCTCACTAATGTCGACTTCCGTCGCGCATTCTCAATGGCTCTTGACCGTCAAACTATTATCGATATTGCTTTCTACGGCGGCGGTACTGTGAATGACTTTGCTTCTGGTCTTGGCTACGCATTCTCTGCTTGGTCTGACGAAGCGGTTCACAATAAATACAAAGGCTACAACAGCTATGATGTTGAAGGTGCAAAAGCATTGCTAGAAAAAGCAGGCTTTAAAGACGTCGATGGCGATGGCTTTGTCGATACTCCATCAGGCAAATCGTTTGAGCTATTCATCCAATCACCAAACGGTTGGACAGACTTTAACAACACAGTTCAACTGGCTGTAGAACAACTGGCTGAAGCAGGCATTAAAGCTAAAGCTCGAACGCCTGATTTCTCTGTGTACAACCAAGCTATGTTAGAAGGTAACTACGACGTCGCTTATACCAACTACTTCCACGGAGCTGATCCATACACATATTGGAACTCTGGTTATAACTCAACGCTTCAAGCTGGTGACGGTATGCCTCGCTTTGCAATGCACTTCTATAAGAATGCTGAGTTAGATAACTTACTAAATAGCTTCTACAAGACGGCAGATAAAGATGAGCAGCTAGAAATTGCTCATGGCATCCAGAAGATCATTGCTCAAGACCAAGTCACTATTCCAGTGATGTCAGGTGCTTACATGTACCAATACAACACCACTCGTTTTGCGGGTTGGTGGAACGAGCAAAATCCTCAAGGTCGTCCAAATATCTGGGCAGGTATTCCAGAGCGTCTACTACACGTACTGGACCTAAAACCAGTGAAGTAAACACAAACTAAAAGCGGTACATCCGTACCGCTTTCTTCCCCTCTCTATGTCTATTTGATGTTTGGCGCTCGTCGTCAGGGGATTGCTCGTCTCTAATTTGGAGGCGGCGTAGCCAGCTAAGGAAAAAGCTGGGTAATTAAGGTGTGAGTTATGGGTTATTTTTTAAGACGTTTGTCATTATATGTAGTAGCACTATTAGTTGCGGCTACTATCAACTTTATTATTCCAAGGGCGATGCCGGGCGATCCGGTTACTATGATGTTCGCTCATACAACGGTGCAAATTACACCAGAACGAATTGCCGCGATGAGAGAGCTATTGGGCTTTGTTGACGGTAACTTATTTGTTCAATATCTGACCTACATGAAGAACATTTTAAGTTGGGAGCTTGGTGTTTCGGTTCAGTTCTTCCCATTGACCGTTAGTGAGCTGTTAGGCGGTGCATTTGGTTGGTCACTGTTTCTGGCTGGCACCGCTGTCGTGATGTCTTTCTCTATCGGCTCAATTCTCGGTATTTTCGCCGCTTGGAAGCGCGGGTCTCGTTTCGACACATTCGTCACTCCTGGAATGCTCATCATTCAAGCGATCCCCCCTGTGGTTATTGCCATGTTAGCCATGTTTATCTTTGCGATAGGCCTGAAATGGTTTCCTACGGGTTATGCGTATACCCCAGGCACCATTCCTGAGTGGACGAGCTGGGCATTTATCAAAGATATGCTTTATCACGCAGCACTTCCCCTATTTTGCGCCACTGTCATTCAAATCGGTGGCTTCCTAGTAAACATGCGTAACAACATGATCAACTTGTTGGGAGAAGACTACATCACTATGGCTCGCGGTAAGGGCTTAAGTGAAAACCGCGTCGTCTTCAACTATGCAGCGCGTAACGCGCTCCTACCCAGTGTCACCGCGCTTTCCATGGCGTTAGGTATGGCGATTGGTGGTCAGTTAATTGTCGAAATCATCTTCAACTATCCAGGGCTTGGCAGTGTCATGCTGAATGCGATTCATGCTCGTGACTACCAAGTACTGCAAGGACAACTTCTTATTATGACGCTCTTTATGCTGTTCTTTAACTTGGCTGCTGACATGTTGTATGTCGTGCTAGACCCACGTCTACGCAAGGGAGGTAAATAGTCATGAAAGGTTTTCTATCTTTAGTTTGGCGTAATACCACGGCGCGCATTGGACTTATTATCATTGGCTTATTTATGTTTGTGGCCATTGCTGCACCATTAGTCACCAAACATGCCCCAGACAAACGTACTGGTAACCCTCACGAGTACCCCTCTGCGGTGGTGAAGTTAGCACAAGCTAACCCGGACGGTTGGGTAGCACAGCATCTCGCGGATGATCGCAGAACGTTACTCATGTCGAAAAAGGCGGATCATGTATTGGGCACCACGCGCATGGGTCGTGATGTCTGGTCACAAGTGGCTTACGGCGCTCGTGTATCACTGATGGTGGGTTTTAGCGCAGGCCTTATTGTGTGTGTGTTAGCAACAGTGATCGGAATTTCCGCTGGCTACTTTGGCGGCCGTGTAGATAGTGTGCTGACCTCAGCTATGAACATTATGCTCGTCATTCCTCCTTGGCCTCTTCTGTTCGTTGTCGCAGCCTTTGTGGGTGAAGCCGGCCCCATGACCATCGCGGTCGTTATTGCCTCCATTTCTTGGGCATGGGGAGCTAGGGTTATTCGGGCACAAACCTTATCGCTGCGAGAGAAAGAGTTTGTAAAAGCGGCTGAGGTACTTGGAGAATCACGACTACGCATCATTTTTGTTGAGCTGCTACCAAACCTAATCTCAATTGTGGGTGCAAGTTTTATCGGCTCCGTGTCTTACGCCATCTTGATGGAAGCCATTATCTCTTTCTTGGGAATGGGCGATCCCAATACCATCAGTTGGGGCATCATGCTTTATAACGTACAAACTTCTTCTGCCATGCTGATAGGCGCATGGTGGGAAATTCTAGCTCCATGTATCGCATTGACTCTTCTGGTCACAGGTCTAGCACTGCTTAACTTTGCCGTCGATGAAATTGCCAACCCTCAGCTTCGTTCTCATAAAGGCCTTAAACGCTGGAAGAAACTGGCAGAGCAAGACAAACAGGAACGCGAAGTACCCGTCGCGCCACAAAATGCACTTTGGAGCGGAGATCGTTAATCATGTCAGAACCACTAATTTCAGTCCGCAATTTGTGCGTAGATTACATCACTGAAGCAGGCGATGTTCGAGCGTGCAACAATGTAAGTTTCGATATCGGTAAAGGCGAAGTATTTGGTCTTGCAGGGGAGTCTGGTTGCGGTAAGTCGACCGTTGCTTTCTCGCTCATGCGCTTACACAAGCCGCCAGCGTTTATCTCAGGTGGTGAGGTCATCTTCAATGGCGAAGATATCCTTCAATACAGTGATGATAAGATGCAAAACTTCCGTTGGAGCCAAATGTCTATGGTGTTCCAAAGCGCCATGAACGCTTTGAATCCCGTCCTAACCATGGAAGAGCAGTTCTGTGACGTTATTATGCGCCACACCAATATGACTCGTGAACAAGCCGTAAGACGTGCGCAAGGCTTATTGGAGATTGTTGATATTCATCCAAGTCGTCTTAACGACTACCCGCATCAGTTTTCTGGTGGTATGCGCCAGCGCTTGGTGATTGCAATTGCTCTCGCCCTCAACCCGAAAATGATCATCATGGATGAGCCAACCACGGCGCTTGATGTGGTTGTACAGCGTGAGATTTTGCAAAAGATCTATGCGCTCAAAGAGGAGTTTGGATTTTCGATCTTATTCATCACTCACGATATTTCGCTTATGGTGGAGTTCTCCGATCGTATTGGGATCATGTATTCCGGTGAGCTTATTGAAGTCGCCCCCTCACAACAGATCTTAGATTCGCCTTATCACCCATACACAAAAGGGCTGGGAAGTTCATTCCCGCCTTTAACAGGTCCAAAAACCAAGCTAACGGGCATTCCAGGTAATCCACTCAATCTATTGGAAATTCCACAAGGTTGTCGTTTCCAAGCACGATGCGATCGTGTTCATGAAGCGTGTACTCGTATACCGACCAAGTTACGCCAAATTGAACCGAACCGTTTTTCTAACTGCCACTTATATGGCGACACCATCGCTGTATCGCAAGAGTTGTCATAAGCAACCAGCAACGAACTGAGCAAGTTATACAAGGAATTTCTGGAGAAACATTATGAGCAACTATGGTGAACTACTGATTGAAGGCAACAACGTTATCAAAGATTTCGCAATCAACAGTAATACGCTAAAACAACCCATGATGCGTGCTATCAACGACGTCTCATTCAAAATGTACAAAAGTCGCGGTCTTGCGGTAGTTGGTGAGTCAGGCTCTGGCAAATCAACAACGGCAAAAATGATCGCCAAAATGTATGCCCCAAGTGGTGGTGAAATTAAATATCGCGGCCGTGATATTCAAGAGATCAAAGCGCGTAGCGAGTTAATGAAGTACCGCGAAGGCGTGCAGATGGTATGGCAAGATCCGTTTGGTTCATTAAACCCTACACACACGATCTTTCATCATATTGCGCGTCCACTACTGATCCACAACAAGGTGTCGAAAAGCAATAAAAAAGAGCTAGAAGAGCGAGTGTACGATCTGCTCGATCAAGTAGGCTTGATCCCACCTAAAGAAACCGCAGCCAAATACCCTCATCAGCTTTCAGGTGGTCAAAGGCAGCGTGTCAATTTAGCGAGAAATATTGCGGTTGGAGCAGAAGTTGTCCTCGCTGATGAGCCCACCTCTATGCTCGATGTCTCGATTCGCGCTGGCGTTCTCAACCTGATGGAAGAGATGAAGTTTGAAAAACAAATGTCATTGCTTTACATCACTCACGATATCGCAACGGCTCGCTATATCGCAGAAGATATCTCGGTGATGTACGTCGGCCATATGGTGGAATGGGGCGATACCGATGAGGTCATTGCCAACCCTCAGCATCCTTACACCCAACTTCTAGTTTCCGCGGTACCGGATCCGAAGAAATCTATTCATGAGAAGTTGGAAGGTAATAAAGGCGAGATTCCACTCTGGACACCGGCCTCCATTGGTTGCCCATTTGCGGGTCGATGCAAACACGCAACCAGTAAATGTACGCAAGCCTTGCCACCAGTGACCAAACTCGCTGACAACCATTTTGTGCGTTGTTATCTCTACGAAAACTAATTACACGCTCCTGTAATGGGAGCGCTTCTTCTCGACAGGTGAATGAAAAACGATGCAATTGCTCACTAATCATATTGGCTATCAGGTAAACAATGCGAAACGCGCAGTGTTGATGTGTACTGATCCACATCATCCAGTGACGACGGCATATTTAGTTGATGCGTATTCTGAAAACACCGTTCTAGAGCTCATACTCGAAGGCGGACAGTCTGTCGACAACTGGCACTGTGGGGTGTTTTTTACTATCGACTTCAGTCAATATCAGCAGGCAGGACGTTACTACCTTCGCTACCAGTCCATTCGCTCTCATGATTTTGTGATTGAAGAACACAATCTATTAACGCGCAGTTTTTCTGATGTCATTCATTATTTCAAATCTCAACGCTGCGGTGGACAATTCGATAAACACGATAAGCAAGCGCGTATTATCGGCAGCGATGACACCGCCGATGTGCACGGTGGTTGGTATGATGCTTCGGGAGATGTCAGTAAATATCTAAGCCACCTTTCCTACGCCAATTACCTCAATCCACAACAAACGCCAATGGTGGTTTGGAATATGCTGAAAGCGGACGATCTTCTGTTCGCACAACAAGACGCCCCAAATTTTGTGCGTGCACGTTTGCAAGAGGAAGCACTTTACGGCGCCGAGTTTCTTGCTCGCATGCAACATAGCGACGGTTACTTTTACATGACCGTGTTTGATAAGTGGAGCAAAGATGTCGAACAGCGCGATATCTGTGCCTACGAGACTCAATTAGGTCACAAGAAGCAAGACTATCAAGCAGGTTTTCGACAAGGTGCTGGCATCGCGATTGCCGCTCTTGCCAAAGCGAGTCAATCTGAGTCGGCCACCTGTTCCCAAGCAGCGCATTTTATTGAGCTAGCCCAAAAAGGCTATTGGCACTTACAACAACATAATACGCAATATCTCAACGACGGCATTGCTAATATCATTGATGAATACTGTGCTCTGCTGGCGACGGTCGAGCTTTATAGAGCGAGCGGTAAAGACCTTTATTTAGATCAAGCGAGAATCTGGGCGGACTCATTAGCCTTGCGGGCTAAGGCCGACGACAACTACGATTTCTTCTGGTCTAGTGATTGTGACGGTTCTCGCCCGTTTTACCACGCTGCTGAAGCGGGATTACCTGTCATTGCATTAGCAGAATATCTTACTATCGAGACTAACCTAGAACGTCAACAACGTTTCATGCAGTTAGTCACACAAGCCTGTCAATTTGAACTGACCGTCACCACTGAAGTATTTAATCCCTTTAGTTATCCAAGACAGTATGTAAAAGGCGTTGATGAGCCAAAACGCTCTGCCTTTTTCATTCCACATAACAACGAGTCTGGCTATTGGTGGCAAGGTGAAAATGCCCGTATTGCGTCTCTCGCCTCCATGGCTTTGATTGCCAAGAGCATTGTCTCTGACACCTCAGTTAAGCATCAGTTAGAGGGCTACGCTACTCACTGCCTCGACTGGATATTAGGATCGAATCCTTATGACATGTGTATGTTAGACGGTTACGGTTTTAATAACCCCGATTATCTACCGCAGCTTGGATTTTTCAATGCTCACGGCGGTATCTGTAATGGCATTACTGGCGGCTTTGACGATGAACGTGATATTGCTTTTAACCCCAAAGAGCAAAAAGACGACATGCTGCAAAACTGGCGTTGGGGTGAGCAGTGGATTCCTCATGCTGCATGGTATCTGTTAGCAGTGGCACTAAAGCTTAGCGATAGCAAAGGTGAACATCATGGCTAGATTCATAGCAGGAATCGACGGTGGCGGCACCTCGTGTCGCGCCAGAGTGCTAGATAAAGATGGCACGATTATCGGTGAAGGCAAAAGTGGTAGCGCTAATATCATGTTGGGGGCAGAGGTTGCTTTAACCTCAATCATCGAAGCGATCTCCATTGCGCTGACACAAGGCGGTTTGGATAACTCCTACTTAAACCAAATCGATGTGGGTCTAGCACTAGCAGGCGCAGAGCATAAAGCCAGTTACCTCGCTTTCCTATCAGCCCCGCATCCATTTGCCAGTATCACTCTAAATACCGACGGCTACGGTGCATGTTTGGGCGCTCATGAAGGCAAAGATGGCGCCATCATGATCGCGGGCACAGGCTCTGTTGGTCTGTTTATTTCAGGTACAACGCAGCACGTCGTTGGTGGGCGTGAGTTTCCGATTTCTGACCAAGGAGGCGGCGCTATCATGGGGCTAAGGTTGATTCAAGATGTGTTGCTTATTCAAGACGGTATTTTGGATTCCTCTCCTTTGGCCGACATCGTAATGACGCATTTTAACAATGACATTGACCATGTAGTTGAATGGTCAAAGACCGCATTGCCTAGAGATTACGGTCAGTTTTCACCGCAGATTTTTGAGTATGCCTATCTCAATGATCCTCTTGCGAAAAAATTACTGATGCAAACCGCCAATGATATTGAGATGTTTCTTACCGCCTTGCATCAGCGCGGGGCAGAAAACATCTGTTTAATGGGCAGTATTGCCGAACGTATTTTTGACTGGTTATCGCCAGCAGCGCAACGTTGGATCGTGTCTCCAAAAGGAGATGCAATGGACGGTGCGTTGATGATGGCAGGACAACTAAATCACAATCTTTACGATTGAGGTATATCTATGGACTTTCGTATCGACCTAGCAGTGATTGAAATCTTACCCAAAGGCAGCCGTTTTGGGCTTACACTGCATAATCTCTCTGAAAAAAGCGTGGCTAATTGGCAACTCAATTTTGCTTTCGACAGGCATATTGAGAAAGCCAGTTTATCTCATGGAACGCTGAAGCAAGTAGGCAGCCTATGCACTTTATCGATAAATAACACGCCACTTTATGCCAACAACCACTGCTACGTAGAGTTTGCTATTTCTACATCACCATTCAAATTGCTCTCTGATGGTATAAAAGAAGCGTACCTAACCACAGATTCCGGTACGCAGTGCACGGTATCTGTGTCACCTATTGTGTTGAAAGAAGCGATCGACCAACCAACTGAAGTACCTAGCGTCAAAGCAGCAAGACATAAGCTTATTCCAGAGCCGATGTCAGCTAACTTTAATAGTGGTGTCTATGAGCTAACTCGTTATAGTCAGATAACCGTCGACAATGGTGAGTTTCAATCTGCTGCCAATTGGTTAGCCGAAGAAGTAACTCGCTTGTTCAGTATCGAATCCAAGTCTATTGGTCAGCAAGATATTCATTTTAGGCATTCACCAGTACTGGATCCTGAAGAATATAAGCTGATCGTAAATGATAACGGTGTGGTCATTGAATCAACCAGTCAGTCTGGCTTTATTTATGGTGCAGCGACCTTAATTCAATTGATGGATTTTGATGTGGCGCGCCATACTCTCTACATTCCTTTCTGCCAAATACATGATAAACCTCGTTTTGCTTATCGTGGAATGATGATAGACAGTGCGCGTAGCTTCCAACCGGTTGAAGAGATCAAACGCCTTATCAACCTGTTTGCTCATTATAAATTGAATACCTTCCATTGGCATTTAACGGATGATGAGGGGTGGCGTGTTGAAATAAAAGCGCTACCTGAGCTTACTGAGATTGGCGCTTGGCGAGGCCCAAATGAAACCCTTGATGCTCAGTTCCATCATATCAATCAGCGTTATGGCGGATTTTATAGCCAAGAAGAGATTAAGGACGTCGTCGCATTTGCAGCACAACGCGGCATCCAAGTGATTCCCGAAATCGATATTCCAGGTCACTGCCGTGCCGCCATCAAGTCATTGCCAAATATGCTGGTTGATCCTGATGACCGCTCTATCTACCGCAGTGTCCAACATTACAACGACAATACGCTGTCGCCAGGTATCGATGGCACATATCGCTTCCTTGATATCGTCTTAGAAGAGATTAGCGAGCTATTCCCTGCTCCTTACGTTCATATTGGTGCAGATGAAGTACCCGTGGGTGTTTGGGAGAAAAGCCCAAGTTGCCAAGTTTTAATGGAGACTCACGGCTACAGCAGTTCTAAAGAGCTGCAAGGTCATTTACTCCGTTACGCTGAAGACAAACTGAAGTCTCTGGGTAAACGCATGCTGGGCTGGGAAGAAGCACACTTTGGACACAAAGTTAGCAAAGACACGGTCATATACTCATGGCTAAGCGAAGAAGCTGCTATTAACTGCGCCAAACTCGGCTATGACGTCGTACTGCAGCCGGGTCAAACCACCTATCTGGATATGGCACAAGATCACTGCCCAACAGAGCCTGGTGTTGATTGGGCAAACGTCATCACACTGGAGCAAGCTTACCTATATGAACCTCTCTCTGAGCTAAGCTCCGATGACCCCATCAAAAAACGGATTCTAGGCATGCAAGCTGCGCTGTGGACAGAAATAGTCAGCCACCAGCAACGCCTTGATTACATGATATTCCCCCGACTCCTCGCGCTAGCAGAGACCGCTTGGTGTCCAGAGAATCGAAAAAGCTACAGCGACTTTTTAGCCAGACTGAAAGCTCACCTTGGTTTGTTACAACGCCAAGGTATTCATTATCGCGATCCTTGGGCTGATACCGAGGAACATGAAAGCGCGCCTCACTAGACCAATAACAATAACGAAAAAATTTAATTTCTCCATAAGGATATAGACATGCAATACGGCTACTTTGACAACGAGAATCGTGAATACGTCATCACTCGTCCCGATGCTCCTGCGCCATGGACCAATTACCTTGGTACTGAAAAATTCTGTACTGTGATTTCTCATAATGCCGGTGGCTACTCGTTCTACAATTCCCCTGAATACAACCGAGTCACCAAATTCAGACCCAATGCCAGCTTTGACCGCCCGGGACACTATGTGTACCTACGCGATGATGAAACCGGAGACTACTGGTCTATCTCTTGGCAGCCTGTAGCAAAGAGTCTCGACGAGGCTCAATATGAGGTTCGTCACGGTCTTTCATACTCGAAATTTAAGTGTGACTATGCGGGCATTGAAGCAACCAAAACCTTGTTTGTTCCTAAGGGTGAAGATGCTGAGATTTGGGATGTTGTCATTCGTAATACCAGTAATAAGCCTCGCACTATCAGTGCCTTTTCTTTTGTTGAGTTCTCATTCAGTCATATCGCCTCTGATAACCAAAACCACCAGATGTCACTTTACTCAGCAGGCACCGATTATAACGATGGTGTGATTGAGTATGACTTGTTCTACAACACCAACGATTTTGAAGGCTTCTACTACCTAGCATCAACCTTTGAACCCGATAGCTACGATGGTCAAAGAGATAATTTCCTTGGTGCTTACCGAGATGAATCGAACCCTATTGCCGTTGAACAGGGACGTTGTTCGAATCATACGCAAACCTGTTATAACCATTGCGGTTCCCTGCATAAACAATTCACTATTCAGCCAGGAGAAGAGGTTCGTTTCGCTTACATTCTAGGTATTGGCAAGGGCAACGGGGCCAGACTTCGCGCTAAATATCAAAACCACTCTGAAGTGGATAGCGCCTTTGAGGCCATCAAAGCTCACTGGGAGACACGCTGCGCGAAATTCCAAGTTAGCTCTCCGAATGAAGGCTTAGATACCATGTTAAATACTTGGACTCTGTATCAAGCTGAAACCTGTGTGGTTTGGTCTCGCTTTGCCTCATTTATCGAGGTGGGAGGTCGCACTGGCTTGGGATACCGAGATACGGCCCAAGATGCCATGGCCGTCCCTCACTCTGCTCCTGAAATGACTAAAAAACGCATTATCGATCTGCTTCGTGGCCAAGTTAAGGCTGGTTATGGCTTGCACCTATTTGATCCTGATTGGTTCGATCCAGAGAAAGCCGACGTTAAGCCTTCTAAATCACCGACGGTAGTACCAACACCTAGCGATGAAGATAAGATCCACGGTATCGCGGATACCTGTTCTGATGACCACCTATGGTTAGTGCCAACTATCTGCCGCTATGTGATGGAAACTGGCGAAATGGACTTCTTCAATGACGTCATACCTTACGCAGATGGTGGTGATGCTACTGTGTATGAGCATATGAAGGCAGCGCTTGATTTCACAGACAAACATGTTGGTGCTACTGGTATTGCAAAAGGTCTGCGTGCCGACTGGAATGACTGTCTAAACTTAGGCGGAGGAGAATCCTCCATGGTGGCATTCCTTCACTACTGGGCGCTACAAGAGTTTGTCGACTTAGCTCGTAAATTGGGGCAACTTGACGATGTGGCACACTATGGGCAGATGGCGAAAAAAGTTCAAGATGCCTGCGAGACTCACCTTTGGGATGAAGATGGTGGTTGGTACATCCGTGGTATTACCAAAAATGGTGATAAAGTCGGAACCAACGAACAGACCGAAGGCAAGGTTCATTTAGAATCAAACACATGGGCAGTAGTGTCAGGTGCTGTCTCCGACGAACGCGGTAAGAAAGCCATGGACGCAGTCGATGAATACCTCTACTCCAATTACGGCTTACATCTCAACGCACCATCTTTCGCCACTCCGAACGACGATATTGGCTTTGTCACTCGGGTCTACCAAGGAGTAAAAGAGAATGGGGCCATATTCTCTCACCCTAACCCATGGGCTTGGGTCGCCGAAGCTAAGTTAGGACGCGGTGATCAAGCGATGAAGTTCTATGACGCTCTCAACCCATATAACCAGAATGACATGATTGAAACGCGAGTTACCGAACCTTACTCTTATGTGCAGTTTATTATGGGACGCGACCATCAGGATCATGGCCGCGCCAATCATCCATGGTTAACCGGTACCTCAGGATGGGCTTACTTTGCCGCAACTAATTACATCCTTGGGGTTCGCTTAAGCTTTGATGGTCTTGTTATTGACCCGTGCATTCCAACAAACTGGCCTGAGTTTGACGTCACTCGAGAATGGCGAGGCGCAACTTACCATATCAAAGTTACCAACCCCAACCATGTTAGCAAAGGCGTCACAAGTCTCACCCTAAACGGTGAAGATATCCAAGGTGCTATCCCTGCACAACCTGCAGGTAGCGTTAACCAAGTCACCGTTGTTCTCGGCTAATCAAAAGCCTGAGTTGACCATAATCATGAGCCCTACGGGGCTCTTCTCAAGGAGCAATGTATGATCAAATTTGGAACAGGCGGGTGGCGCGCTTTTATTGGCGAGGAGTTCACTCGTGATAACGTCAAATTGGTAGCACAAGCGCTGGCTAACATCATCAATGATGAAAACGTCGCGGAACGAGGATTTATCATTGGTTATGACCGACGCTTTTTATCGGACAAAGCGGGACGCTGGTTTGCCGAAGTGCTCGCTGCAAACCAAATTCCGGTGCACTTTATCAATAAGTTTGTGCCAACACCCATCGTTATGTTTAAAGCGAAGAGCATGAACTGCGCTTACTCGGCTTGCATCACTGCCTCTCACAATCCTGCTGATTACAACGGCATTAAAGTGTTTATTGAAGGTGGTCGCGATGCCGATGAAGTGATCACTGAAAAGATAGAGTCTCAAATCGAGACCTTAACTGCTGCAGAGGTAAAATCTGTTGACTTTGAGCACGCCGTGGACAGTCAACTGATCCTCGAAATTAACCCAATGAACGAGTTTGTCGACTCAATCATTGCGCTTGTTGATATTGAGTCCATTAAAAAAGCCAATCTACGCGTGTTGATCGACCCGATGTTTGGCGTAGCCAAAAATGCCCTGCAAACCGTCTTGATTAATGGTCGCTGTGATGTCGATGTGATTAACGATGGGAAGAACCCTGATTTCGGTGGACTGATGCCATCCCCTAGCGCCGCTACCCTATATCGCTTAAAACACTTAGTGGCAGCAGAAGAATACGATATTGGTATCGGTACTGATGGCGACGCTGATCGCTTAGGAATTATTGATGAAAAAGGGAACTTTATTCATCCCAACGAAGTCTTGATGCTGCTTTATTACTACCTTCTTGAATACAAAGGTTGGAAAGGCTCAGTAGTGCGAAACATTGCCACCACTCACCTACTCGACAAAATCGCACAAAGTTATGGTGAAAAGAGCTTTGAGGTTCCCGTAGGCTTTAAGCACATCAGTGCCCAAATGGAGGCGAACGACTCATTAATCGGCGGTGAAAGCTCCGGCGGTTTAACCATACGTGGTCATATCAAAGGCAAAGACGGAGTATTTGCTTCTAGCTTATTGGTGGAGATGCTTAGCGTCACCAACAAAAAGCTCTCTGAGCTACTTGATGAGATTTATAGCAAATACGGTTATGCCTATACCGCGGAAGGTGATTGCACCTTCAAGCCAGCTCAAAAGGATAGCCTTTACCATAAGATTTATGTCGAGAAGTCTCTGCCTGAATTCGAATACGAGGTAGAGAAAGTGAGTTATTCCGATGGAGCAAAAGTTTACTTCAAAAACGGTGGTTGGGTCATTGCTCGCTTTTCTGGTACCGAGCCACTATTGCGTATTTTTTGTGAGATGGAAAATAAAGCGCAGGCAGAATATGTTCTTCAGCAGATGAAAGACTTCTTGTCTTTATAGTCTCTGCGTCCTCGTCTTCTTACCGTGTATTGGGTTGAGTCACCTTTCAATCCAAGTGAATAGTAAGAAGCTCCCTATAGGTGAAGAACATTTTGCCCGGTGACTGTTGCCGGGCTTTTTTGTGCCTAGTCATTGGTGACGCCACTTTATTACAAGAGAGTGACCTTTAGTGCGTAGTTGAGCAGAGGAGAGGCATTATCACTTGGATAATTAAGCGAAAGCCACAATACCTTGTGACTCTACGCTCACCGCCACATTCTGGCCGACATCCAAGGCTTCCATCGACGTTCCCAAGACCTTAGTACCCTCAATTTCTACCACATAGCGACAATGATCACCCATAAAATGCTGCTCAAGAATAGCGATCGAGCTACTGTCTGAGGCCCTTAATTGAACGTGCTGCGGTCGAACAAGTAACTGGCATTCAGCCCCTTGGTCAATCAGGTTACATGAAGAGGCCTCTATCTGACCTATAGCCGTGGTATATGTAGAACCCGACAAATACCTAGCAGCCAGATAGCTTCCACCACCTAAAAAGTCAGCAACAAACTTGCTCGATGGACAGAAATACAGCTCTGAGACTGTGCCGTACTGCTCGATCACGCCTTGATTCATAACCGCCATTTTATCGGCAAACGCAAAAGCTTCTTCTCGACTGTGAGTCACAAAGATGGCGGTAACACCCTGCTTTTTGAAAATCTTACGGATCTCTCGAATCAGCTCATGTCGCACTTGTGTATCGATATTAGAAAACGGTTCATCGAGCAGAAGTAGATCGGGTTTATAAGCTAGACTGCGAGCAATGGCGACGCGCTGCTGTTGTCCACCCGATAGCTGATGAGGATAACGGTCGCTAAACTTTTCCAAATGAACCAAAGTCAGCATATTCGCAACAATCGTATCTTGCTCTTGCTTAGCCATTCCCTTTAAGCCAAACGCCACATTTTGAGCCACAGTCAAGTGCGGAAATAACGCATAATCTTGAAAGATCATACCGATGTTACGCTGCTCTGGCGCTAACCATGTCTCACCATTGTCGATCACGCGGTCGCCGAGTGTCATTACACCTTGAGAAAGAGGCAATAAACCTGCCACTGCTTTGAGAAGCGTGGTTTTTCCGCAACCACTTGCACCTAACAAGCAAACAATTTCCCCTTGTTCAACCTCAAGCGATAAGGACTCTAAAATCGTCTGACCATCATATTGGCAAGATAGGTTTTTAATAGACAAAGCCGTAGTCATTAGTGGTTTTGCTCCAGTGAACGATTAACAATAATAAGAGGTAGTAGACCGACCAACACTAACAATACCGCTGGCATAGCGGCAAGCTCTAAGTGCTCGTCAGAAGCAAAGTTGTACACGTAAGTAGCCAGAGTCTCGAAATTGAATGGGCGCAACAACAAAGCGGCATTGAGCTCTTTCATGGATTCAATAAACACCAGCAAACCAGCGATCAACACGCCCCGCTTGATAAGTGGTAAATGCACGCGAAGCAGCATTTGGTTCTTCTTACACCCCATCGTGCGTGAAGCCATATCTAGAGACGGCGATACTTTACTTAAACTGGTCTCAATACTACCGATAGCAACGGCAGAAAAGCGCACCACCATTGCAAAAACAAGTGCAAACATGGAACCAGAGAAAATCAATCCAGGGCGTTGCCAATCCATCCATTTAGCAAAATCATTGACGCTGTGATCCATAAATAACACGGTGACCATAACCCCAATCGCCAAGACGGTACCTGGCACAGCATAGCCAAGCGAAGAAGCGCGCATAAAGACCACACTTTTTCTATTTGGATCCAGCCTGCGGTAGAAATTCACAACGATAGCCACAAAGACACCAATAACCGCTGCCATCAACGACACATTCAGGCTATTTATGGCATACGTTTGGAATTCTTCGGTCCAGCTTTGTGCAAAATACTTGTAGGCATAAATCATCAACTGACCTAGCGGCAGAATAAATGCGATAGACACGAGCCCCCAACACCAAAGCAACGCTAACCATTTTTTCCAGCCGGTGAGCACATAGCGAAAGTCTTCGTGACTGTTGTATTGGCTTTGAAATAGCTTTTGCTTACGTCGGCTGTAGCGCTCAGCACCTAGCAACAACACGATCACTACCATCATCATAGCCGAGATCTTTGCAGCAACACTTAAGTTGGAATACCCCAGCCATGTGTCGTAAACCGCCGTGGTTAAAGTACTCACAGCAAAATAGCTCACGGTACCAAAGTCGCCTATGGCCTCCATCGCCACCAATGACAAACCCACGGCGATCGATGGTCTAGCGAGCGGTAATGAAATGCGCCAAAAGCTTGCCAGCGGAGAGCATTTTAACAAACGTGCCGATTGTAACAGTGAGACGTTCTGCTCCATAAATGCCGCACGACACAATAGATAAACATAAGGGTACAGCACTAGCGACAAGACAACTGTAGCACCTCCAACAGTGCGGATATCAGGAAACCAGTAGTCCCCTGCTTGCCAGCTAAAGACATCTCGTAGCCATATTTGGATGGGACCAGCAAAGTCAAACCAATCGGTAAAGATGTAGCCAATGATATACCCCGGCATGGCAAGTGGCAGTACTAAGGCCCACTGCAACACTTTTTCACTTGGCAGCTTGCACATGGCCATCAGCCAAGCACTAGGTACCCCAAGAAACAACGAGAGTACCAAGACACCAGCAACCAATTTGACCGTATTTAAGATGTAGGTGGGCATCACCGTCGCAAGAAGGTGCGAGAAGAGATCACTTGATTCACCAAGTGCCGTATAGAAGATCGCTAAAATAGGCAAAACCAGTAGCAGAGTAAGCACTCCACTACTGGCTTTCCAAACATCATTTTTTTCTTTCATTGCCTAAACATACAGCATGCGACACGAAGTCGGAAGTTCTTAACCAGAATAACAAAGGGGTATTATACCCCCTTTGTGTCGATTATAGGTCGAACTTAACTTCGTCTAACAATTTGATTGCAGCGCCGTGATATTCAGCAATTTCATCAAGCGAGATTTTATCGGCTTTGAAATCACCCCATGATGCCACAAGCTCAGAACGCTTAACGCCTTCTTTTACTGGGTACTCATAGTTAACTTCTGCATACATTTGTTGAGCTTTGTCGCCTGTTAAGAACTCCATTAGCTTCAATGCATTGTCTTTATTTGGCGAGTATTTCGCCATCGCCATACCACTTACGTTTACGTGAGTGCCCGTTGTATTTTGATTCGGGAAGTTAATGTAAACCGCATCAGCCCAAGCTTTTTGCTCTTTGTCATTAACCATCTTGCCGAGATAGTAGCTGTTACCTAACGATAGGTCACACAAGCCTTCGCTGATCGCTTTCACTTGGGCGCGGTCATTGCCTTGTGGTTTACGTGCTAGATTAGCTTTTACACCTTCTAGCCACTCTTTTGTCTCTGCTTCACCGTGATGAGCAATCATTGAAGAGACAAGCGATACGTTGTAAGGATGCTTACCACTACGAGTACAGATTTTACCTTTGTATTCAGCGTTTGCTAGGTCGATATAATCAAAATCATTACCTAGTTTACCTACGCGGTCACGAGAAGAGTATACGTTACGAGTACGCAGAGTTAGTGCAAACCATTCGTTCTCTTTATCGCGATATTGAGCAGGAACATTAGCGTTGATTACCTCACTGTCTACCGCTTGAACTACATCCTTGTCAGTCAATTCTGCTAGACGGCTAATATCGGTTGTTAACACTACGTCAGCCGGGCTGTACTCGCCTTCTTGCTGAAGTTTTTCTGCCAGACCTTTCTTAGCAAACTTTACGTTTACTTTGATGCCTGTTTCTTTAGTGAACTCATTAAACATCGGTTCAACAAGGAAAGGTTGGCGGTAAGAGTAAACGTTGACTTCTTCAGCGGCCATCGCTGGTGCTACAAAGCTAGCTGCAATTGCTGAGAGAGTTAGCAGTTTTTTCATTGTTTCAGTCCCTTAATTCATAATGAGAACGTTTATCAGTTGCGTTATTATATTCATATTAATTCTGAAAACAATGATCTGATATAAAAAAACCTGCCATAAAAGACAGGTTTTGATTAAGTTTGTAACAAATCGTTACTTAACACTAACGAACTCCGGATAAGCACCTACACCACAATCATGCATGTCCATACCTTCTAATTCTTCTTCTTCAGTAACACGAATACCGATTGTTGCTTTCAATACAGCCCAAACTGCAAGGCTTGCCGCGAACACCCAACCGAAGATAACTGCAGCCCCGAAAAGCTGAGCGCCAAATGTTGCATCACCATTACTTAGTGGCACTACCATTAAACCTAAGAAACCACATACACCGTGAACAGAGATAGCACCAACTGGATCATCAATCTTAAGCTTGTCTAGGCCAATGATGCTGAATACGACTAGCGCACCGCCAACTGCACCGATAGCGACTGAGTACACTGGTGAAGGAGATAGAGGATCAGCCGTGATAGCGACAAGACCCGCTAATGCACCATTGAGAATCATCGTTAAATCAGCTTTACCCCACGTTGTTTTGCACACTAGCATCGCTGCAATAGCACCCGCTGCTGCCGCTGCGTTAGTGTTTAGGAAGATTTGACCTACCGCTGTCGCGTTCTCAAAATCTGAAACCATTAATTGAGAACCACCGTTGAAACCAAACCAACCTAACCATAGGATAAATGTACCTAGAGTCGCTAAAGGCATGTTGGAACCTGGAATTGGGTAGATTTCACCATTCTTACCGTACTTACCTTTACGAGCGCCTAGCAGTAGAACACCAGCCAATGCAGCGGCTGCACCTGCCATATGAACGATACCAGAGCCAGCAAAATCACTGAAACCTGCTTCTGATAAGAAGCCGCCACCCCAGGTCCAATACCCTTCCATAGGATAGATAAATGCGGTTAGCGCAACAGAGAAAATAAGGAAAGACCAAAGTTTCATACGCTCAGCCACTGCACCCGATACGACAGACATCGCGGTAGCTACGAAAACAACTTGGAAAAAGAAATCCGACTCTAGCGAGTGATCTGCATCCTCACCTTGAGTGCCGATCAGCGCACCAAATGATGGTAGCCAGCCACCTTCGCCATTGTCCACATACATGATGTTGTAACCCACAATGAGATAACAGGTACATGCGATAGCGTACAAACAGAAGTTTTTAGTTAAGATTTCTGTGGTGTTTTTCGAGCGAACTAGGCCAGCCTCTAACATGGCGAAACCTGCTGCCATCCACATGACGAGCGCGCCTGAAATAAGAAAGTAAAAAGTGTCTAGCGCGTAACGCAGTTCGCTGACTGTTGTTGCTAATTCCATAATATATTCTCCAATCCCTTAAAGTGCTTCAGCATCCATCTCGCCCGTACGAATACGTACTGCTTGGGCTAGGTCGTACACAAATATTTTTCCGTCGCCAATCTTGCCGGTTTGAGCCGCATTAGTGATAGCTTCTATCACTCGGTCTACGTTGTCTGCGTGCGTGGCAATTTCCAGCTTCACTTTCGGTAGAAAGTCTACTTGATACTCTGCACCGCGATATAATTCAGTGTGACCTTTCTGACGACCAAATCCTTTGACCTCAGAAACTGTCATCCCTTCAATGCCTACATCTGCAAGTGCTTCTCTTACATCATCCAGCTTGAATGGTTTAATGATTGCGTTAATAAGTTTCATGGCATCCCCTTCACCTTTTTATCCCTGTTGCTTAATACAGCAATCAAGGTGCGTGCCAACTTTTTAAACCATTGAAATATAAGGATTCGAATTTTATATGTTATAAAAATGAAAATGCCTTGCACTTTATTGGTGCAAGGCATTCACAAAAATAATGCGTTAAATGTTATTAGCACTAAGCATGTGCAAAATAACCGTATTATCCACTTAGCGATTATGTATAAAGCGCTCCCACTGCTCGATAACAGACAATAAATCCTCCAAACCGCACTCACTGTAGCTTTCACTTTCATACAGTGAAAACTCTTCCTCAGATTCCATTAACGTCTCAAAAGCTAACGTATTTTCATAGACATGGACTTCAGACTCGAGAATACTCAAAGAAATCTCTTTGCCCTGCCACTTGTGTTCATTACAAGAAAACTGCGCCGCTTTCGATAGCAGTGCTTTTATTTCCATGATGGTGCGGTCGTCGGTGCTGATTTCTTCTTGAAGTAATCTAGCGATCACTTCTTGACCCATTTCGCACTTCACTAGATATTCACCAGTGAAACTGTTTTTAATAAACTCGAATTCCATCACTTTTTCTCTCTGTAAACTCGCGCCGATTATACCTCAGAATCATCAACGATCAGGTATACTCAACAACAATTCCTTAGAAGAGCCAATACAATGCAACTTAACTCTCTCATTGCTAAGCAAATTGTTGATCGTGCAAAAAAGATCATTGCCTATTCTATTAACGTTATGGATGAAAATGGCGTGATCATTGGCTCAAGCGATCCCAGTCGACTGCATCAAATCCACGAAGGTGCACTGTTGGCCCTTCGTGATAACCGTACGATTGAGATCAACGATTCTGTTGCTTCCACCCTTTCTGGCGTAAAAACTGGCATTAATCTGCCTATTATTTACAGCGAAGATGTCATTGGCGTAGTGGGCATTTCAGGTACGCCAGAAGAAGTAAGAAGCTACGGTGAGTTGGTCAAAATGACGGCTGAACTTATCGTCGAGCAAGCTGCGTTAATGTCTCAGATTCAATGGAATAAGCGTCACCGAGAAGAGCTGCTTTTACAACTTATCGAAGGTTCTAGTTTGAACGATGGTCAATTACTGTCTATTGCTCAAAGGCTGGATCTCGATCTTTCTCAGCCAAGAGTCGCCACTGTTATTAAAGTAATTCCACGCGCAGGCGAACCAGTCACACTAGAACACTTACAAAAACTGGTTCATCTGTTAGAGCACCCTGAACGCGACAATATTGTCGGTATTGCTTCTGTTTCTATGAATGAGATCGTGGTTCTTAAACCGGTAACCATTGTTAATCATACGTGGAATCGTAAGGAAGAGCAGAAACGGGTCGCCAAACTGGTAAAACGCATCGACAATGAATGTGATTTTTCGATTCAAATGGCGATTGGCGATTATTTCCCTGGACTCATCGGCCTTGCTCGCTCTTATGAAACGGCCAAAGCAACCATAGAAAGTAGTACCAGTAATGATGATGCGGTCATGTTCTATCAAGATCGAAAACTGTCTGTACTGGTGAGTAGTATCAAACAAGACCCATGGCGAGCGACTCAACTTAAAGCGCCTATCGATAAATTGATGGCCGCCGACACAAAGAAGGTGCTATTAAGAACTCTGAGCACTTTTTTTGCTCAAAATTGCGATCTAGCTCAAACTTGTGAATCTCTCCATATTCATCGTAACACTTTGCGATATCGCCTTGACAAAATACAACAGGAAACCAATTTAGATATCAATAAGTTAGATGACAAAATTCAACTTTACCTTGCGTTAAAATGTTTGTGAACATTACGTTAATTTGTGCAATTGAACAAATTAACTATTAACTACAATGATAAATTCGTCAGTTCGCATAAAGAAAATCCGCCTATGAATGGCTAATCTTCCGCTCATAAAGGGTGCATACACCCAATAAAAAAAATTAATAAATTAGCGGACAACTAAACCATGATTGAAGTCTCTACCTTAGGTGCACTCGCGGCTCTTGTCGTTGCCATTGCCCTCATTCTTAAAAAAGTTCCACCTGCTTACGGTATGATCATCGGTGCCCTGATCGGTGGTGTTGTTGGTGGCGTGTCATTAACTGATACTGTTGCCCTAATGATTGGCGGTGCGCAAGGCATTGTCACCGCGGTATTACGTATTCTAGCCGCTGGTGTTCTTGCTGGCGTCCTTATTGAATCAGGTGCAGCGACCTCCATCGCTGAAACGATCGTCAAAAAAGTCGGTGAAACACGCGCCCTGCTAGCGCTGGCTATCGCCACCATGATTCTGACTGCCGTTGGCGTATTCGTCGATGTTGCCGTTATCACCGTTTCTCCGATTGCCCTTGCTATTGCTCGTCGTGCGGACATTTCTAAAGCCGCTATTTTGCTTGCTATGGTGGGCGGCGGTAAAGCCGGTAACGTCATGTCTCCTAACCCAAACTCGATTGCAGCCGCTGACGCCTTCAATGTCCCATTAACCTCAGTGATGGCTGCCGGTGTGATTCCTGGAATCTGCGGCATGATCTTCGCTTACTTCCTAGCCAAAAAGTTAGTCAATAAAGGTTCTAAAGTTGTCGCTAGTGAAGTCATTTCTGTTGAGCACTCTAAGCTACCTTCTTTTGGCTCATCGATTGTTGCTCCACTGATTGCCATTGCTCTGCTTTCTCTTCGCCCTATTGCTGGTATCAACGTTGATCCGCTCATCGCTCTTCCACTAGGCGGCTTTATTGGTGCTGTTGTTATGGGTCGTTTTGCCGATACTAACCATTTTGCTGTTTCTGGCCTGTCTCGAATGGCACCAGTTGCGATGATGCTATTAGGTACGGGAACTTTAGCCGGCATTATTGCTAACTCAGGTTTAAAGGGCGTTCTGATTGATTCGCTAACGGCATCAGGCCTTCCTTCTTACTTATTAGCACCAATTTCAGGTGCAATGATGTCACTTGCTACTGCCTCAACGACTGCGGGCACAGCGGTCGCGTCTAGCGTATTTAGTTCCACAATTCTTGAACTTGGCGTTCCAGCATTAGCAGGCGCTGCCATGATTCACTCAGGTGCTACTGTATTTGATCACATGCCACACGGTAGTTTCTTCCACGCCACTGGTGGCGCTGTGCATATGGATATTCGCGAGCGTCTTAAACTCATTCCTTACGAGTCTGCGGTTGGTCTAGTGATCACCTTCTTCTCTGTAATGATCTTTGGTGTGTTCGGTCTATTTGTATAAGGTCCTATTATGAAAATTATTATTGCTCCAGATTCATACAAAGAAAGCTTAACGGCCATGGAAGTTGCCGAAGCTATCGAAGCCGGTTTTAAGAAAATCTTTAACGACGCTGAATATGTCAAACTTCCAATGGCAGATGGCGGTGAAGGTACTGTTCAATCATTGGTCGATGCGACTGATGGTTCCATCGTTACTTGCGAGGTAACAGGCCCACTCGGTGAAAAAGTAGCAGGCTTTTACGGTCTGATGGGAGATGGTTCAACCGCCATCATAGAAATGGCCGCGGCTTCAGGCCTGCATCTGGTTAAACCTGAGCTACGCAATCCACTTGTTACCACCACTTATGGTACTGGTGAATTAATCAAAGCTGCACTGGATCGTGGTGTGAAGCACATTATCGTAGGCATTGGTGGTAGTGCTACCAATGATGGCGGTATTGGTATGGCGCAAGCTCTTGGCGCGAAACTGCTCGATCAGCAAGGTAATGAGCTAGGTTTTGGTGGTGGAGAGCTCAATAAACTAACCAGTATTGACCTGTCAGGCCTCGATGCTCGCTTGAAAGATATCCGATTGGAAGTCGCATGCGATGTGGATAATCCACTGTGCGGCCCTAAAGGTGCTTCGCATGTCTTTGGTCCACAAAAAGGCGCAACACCAGATATGGTGGCAACCCTTGATAGCAACCTTGCACACTATGCTAGCGTTATCAAAGCGACTAACGGTCGTGATGTCATTGATACCTCAGGCGCTGGTGCTGCTGGTGGCCTAGGTGCTGCGCTACTCGGTTTGTTTGATGCATCACTGCGTCCAGGTATCCAAATTGTGATGGATGCGGTGAACCTAAGCGAAGTGGTAAAAGACGCAGATCTTGTGATTACCGGTGAAGGCCGAATTGACAGCCAAACCATTCACGGTAAGACGCCTATTGGTGTAGCACGTACTGCAAAGCAATACGACATTCCTGTGATAGCCATTGCAGGTAGCACAGCAAAAGACTGCGCAGTGGTTCACGAACACGGTATTGATGCAGCGTACAGCGTAGTACTAGGCGCAACTGATCTGCCAACTGCCTTGAAAGAAGCGGCGTTCAACGTTGAAATGACCTCTCGTAATATTGCAGCGGCAATGGCGATGAACTTCAGCAAATAATCTGCTTTAGAAACGCAAAATGCCCACTCAATTGAGTGGGCATTTTTTATTATCATTCCTACCGTCGCATCGCGTTAATCGCAAAAAATGCTATTAGAACTCGATGTTACGACCGAAGCTCATTGGCCATTCTGTTGGATTTTTCCTACCTTCGCGGATGTGGCGACATTCAGCCAGCCATACTAGAAGCTCCCAACCGAATGCAGCAGTAAGCAACGCGTCTTTCTCGTCAGAGTTTTTCTGAGGCGCAAACTCGGCAATATCAGCGCCCACTAAGTTAATACGCTTAGTCGCGCGAAGTTTACGGAAGATGTCGTAATACATGCGAGCAGAAACACCAAATGGATCTGGGCTTGAGTTTGCACTGTGATCAAGAAGATCGAGGCCATCTAAATCAAAGGTTAGGTACACCGGGCGACCGTCACCTTGTTTCTCAAGGATCTGTTCTACAATGTAATCCACGCCTAAGTCGTAGATTTCATCAGCCAAATAGAAGTTACCGCCAATCGCCTTCGCTTTGCCTTGTTGAGATGCACACCAGCGACCGCGCATCCCCATGCTGACACTGGTCGTTGGGTCGATAGCACCTTCTGATGCTAGACGGCAATACCAGTTACCTGAATATGATTCATAGTCAAAGTCAGCACGCGTAAGTAAGTCAAAGTGACCATCAATATGAATCAGTGAAACCGGACCATGTACTTTCGCTAATGCCGCGGGCCCTGGGTAAGCAACCGTGTGGTCTCCACCAAAGAAGAAAGGTGTACAACCGTGATTAATGACCATGTCATCAACCACTTTCTGCGCATTACGCATCTCTTCATCTAAGTTGAACTGACCAAGGCCATCCCAGTTTCCGAAATCGATGATGTTACACAGTTCAAATGGCATCGTACCGTCTTGGTGAATAAGGCCCATACCTGTTTTAGAGGCATCACGAATCGCACTAGGACCAAACTTATGACCACCAGCATTTGGTGAGCACTTGTCCATGGTCAAGCCATACATAACAATGTCCGCGTTTTCAAAGCTGTTCACATAAGGTGCGCCAAACGCACCCACATGCTCTTTACCAAGTAAACTGAATGCTTCAACCCCTTGTTCCGCCATACGCTGTTGCATTGGCGCGATGTCTTCATTGATATAAAAGTCTGCATCCGACTTATTCCAATAGATATCTTGGTAAAGTTCCAGTTTCTCTTTTGAAATTTCTACACGTTTTGGCTTGAACATATTGTTGTCCTCATTGTTTTGTCTGCTTTTCAGCGATGTCTATATTGTATCCACTCACCACGCTTACTATAATTACATTTCCGGCCAATGAGATTACATTTCAGGACAACAACATGAGCTCACTACATCAGCAGCAGTTTTTGCAAGCCATTGTTGGCCACTGGGAATCGCTACTCAGAGATTTGGCGAAACAGCCACTGGCTATCGATCCGTTTCTTCGCCGCGCTAAGATCAGACGAGTCAGCTATGGTCATTATGAACCGATGACGACTCAACAAGTGCTGACGTTGATGAAGCTTTCTATGGAACAATTAAACATCGACGGTATCGGATTGCGTATCGCAAGTAGACTGACCATTGAAGATACCGGAGCGTTGGGCTTTGCCATGCTGGGCTGTAAGACACTGAAGCAGCTATTAGAAACGATCATCCATATCCCCTGGATGACCAGTGACTATGTGGATATTGGTATCGCCTACGACCGAGAGTACGCCTATATCACCGCTGAAGATCGCTCTGCTTTTTGGACGCCACAGCCTTACACCATCGAAGACAGTATTGGCCATTACTACCTTGGTATAAAAAAGCTGCTGGGTGAGCAATTTGATAAAAATAAAGTATCCATTTCCCTTCGCTATGCCGCGCCGAGTTATAAACACCTCTACCACCAATATTTAGGCATCATGCCCACCTTTAATGCCGCGAGTAATCAGATAAGACTGCCTATCGAGTGGATTGATATGCCGGTTTCTGCCAATGAATCCTTGGTCGCGAATATCGCAGCAAAGCACAGCGCGGAAATGAATCAGCCGTCACGTAGCAGCAATAGTTGTGACCAAATTAGAATGCGTCTGTACGCCCGTCTCTCTTCCGGCGTGCCTACTATGGAACAAATGGCGGAAGATTTGGGGTTTACCGCAAGGACCTTACGACGACGGCTTCATGATGAAGGTAAAACCTACAAACAACTGGTGCTCGACGTTCGAATGCAAATGGCCAGCGAGTATTTACTGAAGACATCATTATCATTATCGGATATTGCCAACCTTCTCGACTATCACTCCGCGCCACCGTTTATTCGCGCGTTCAAAGCCTACCATGAGGTTTCACCTTCACAGTTTAAGCTCGCAACAAAAAAAGCCCAGTCCGAGGGAGACTGGGCATAAAATCAAGTGCGCCTGATTTTAAAATTATTTGCGGATAGTTTCAGCTGCACGCTCAGCGCCAACTTTCGCTTCCCATTTCGCATTCAACTCTTCGATAGAAGTGCCAGAGCGTTTTAGGAAATCTTTGAAACCATCCCAGTGAGCGTCCATAACCTGATGCTCATCGGTTGCCGTTGCCAAAGCTTTTAGGCCCCACTCATCTGGAATGTAGACTTCGTTGAAGCCAGCGCGTGGACGGTTTTTTTTGATCGCTTTTACGAACATGTCGCTCTTACGTTTCACTTCTTCGATTGGGCCAAAGTGGCTTGGGTCAATGACAAGAATATAAGAACCGCCTACTGGGCATGGCGCATCTTCCATCGTAAAAAAGTCACTCGGGACTGCTGGAAGCTCTGGCGCAATCTTACCTTTCGGGTTGATGATAGCCGTCATCACTTCGTTCCAGATGTTGAGTGAGTAAAGGCGTGGTGTTAGGAATGTCCACGGTGCTTTACAGTCAGCCACACGGCCGTAACCTTCGATTAGTGAGCCCCACTTACGAGCGTCAGCGGTTAGCTCACCAGTCTCTTGGTCAACGAGCGCTGCAACGTGTAGGTCGCGGTCGTTTACGATAGCGTCACAGATGTGAGAGTCGTAGCCTTCACCGATCATGATAGAGGTGACTAGAGGGAGCTCTTCACCACCCACTAGAGCTGCATCGAACGGAGGACAAGACATTGCTGGATCCATACCACCGAATGGTGCATTAAGAGGTACAGAGTTGTTTGAAGACATCGCAAACATGCCTTCTTTCATTGCCATCTGTGTGTAGTTAGAGAAGTTACCGCCGTCACAGTGGTCGTAGCCAAATACGATTGAGATACCGTGCTTGCGTGCTTTCTCGATAGCCGTTTGAGCCATTAGCGTACAAACGTAGTGACCAGAAGATTTCTTACCGTTGTATACCGCCCAAGTATCGCCTTCAGACTCTAGCTCCGGCGTCGATGTAGGATCTAGGATGCCTGCTTCGTATGGAATCGTTACCGCTTCGATAACACCAAGACCCTGATGAAGTTTGCCTTGAAGACCACCAACCAACAGGTTGTGAGCAAGGATATCGGCATGAGTTTGGTCAGCACCGATATGTTTCCATGACTCAGAAACGATGAATGAGAAATACTCGTTATTAAACGTAGTAGTAGGACTGATCACTTTAGCCATGAGCTTTTCCTCTAGTAAGTAGGGATACGTTTTACTGAACTGTCATCACTTTAGCGCATCTGAGTTATTTCATAAGTAACATACTGGATACTGATACTGTTACTCTTTCGTTACCCCTATCAATTTTCTATTCCATAAGATTTCAGGCACAAAAAAAGCCGCTCTTTAAAGAGCGGCTTCACTAAAGCTATTTAAAAATCAGCGATTAAGCTTGACCTTTAACTTCTTTAAGACCGTTGTAAGGTGCTTTTTCACCTAGAGCTTCTTCGATACGAATTAGCTGGTTGTACTTAGCAACACGGTCAGAACGGCTCATAGAACCAGTTTTGATTTGACCTGCAGCTGTACCTACCGCTAGATCAGCGATAGTTGCATCTTCAGTTTCGCCAGAACGGTGAGAGATTACTGCTGTGTAACCTGCGTCTTTAGCCATCTTGATAGCAGCTAGAGTCTCAGTTAGAGAACCGATTTGGTTGAACTTGATTAGGATAGAGTTAGCGATGCCTTTCTCGATACCTTCAGCAAGAATCTTAGTGTTAGTAACGAATAGGTCGTCACCTACTAGTTGAAGCTTGTCACCTAGTAGTTCAGTTTGGTGCTTGAAGCCATCCCAGTCAGACTCGTCTAGACCGTCTTCGATAGAAACGATTGGGAATTGGTTAGCAAGCTCAGCTAGGTAGTGGTTGAACTCTTCAGAAGTGAACGTTTTACCTTCGCCTTTCATGTTATAGATGCCAGCTTCTTTGTCGAAGAACTCAGATGCTGCACAGTCCATAGCTAGAGTAACGTCTTTACCTAGTTCGTAACCTGCAGCAGCAACAGCTTCTGCGATAACTTCTAGAGCTTCAGCGTTAGACTTAAGGTTAGGAGCGAAACCACCTTCGTCACCAACTGCAGTGCTGTAGCCTTTAGACTTAAGAACTTTAGCTAGGTTGTGGAATACTTCTGCACCGATACGCAGACCTTCTTTAAGAGTCTTAGCACCAACTGGTTGGATCATGAACTCTTGGATGTCAACGTTGTTGTCTGCGTGCTCACCACCGTTGATGATGTTCATCATTGGTAGAGGCATAGAGAATACGCCTGCAGTGCCGTTAAGCTCAGCGATGTGCTCGAATAGAGGCATGCCTTTAGCAGCTGCTGCCGCTTTAGCGTTTGCTAGAGAAACTGCTAGGATAGCGTTCGCGCCGAACTTAGACTTGTTTTCAGTACCGTCAAGGTCGATCATCACTTGGTCGATCTCAGCTTGAGCTTTAGCGTCTTTACCAACTAGAGCTTCAGCGATTGCACCGTTAACAGCTTCAACAGCTTTAAGAACACCTTTACCTAGGAAACGTGCTTTGTCACCGTCACGTAGCTCAAGAGCTTCACGAGAACCAGTAGATGCGCCAGATGGAGCTGCCGCCATACCTACGAAACCGCCTTCTAGGTGAACTTCAGCTTCTACAGTTGGGTTACCACGTGAGTCGATGATTTCACGACCTAGAACTTTAACGATCTTAGACATTAATGTTTCCTCTCATTGAATATAAATGTCAAAATTAAGGGCAGTCGCACAACACTCGCAACCGCCAGTATCCTTTTACTTTTCTTCAGTACCGCGCTGGAATTCGCCCGCCGCTTTCACAAAGCCTGTAAATAACGGGTGACCATCGCGAGGCGTTGAAGTGAACTCTGGGTGGAACTGTGCAGCTACAAACCATGGGTGAGCTGGGTTCTCAATCACTTCAACCAGTTTCTTGTCTGCTGACAAACCAGAAACTTTAAGACCGGCTTTTTCAATCTGTGGACGAAGTACGTTGTTCACTTCGTAACGGTGACGGTGACGTTCATGAATCTTCGCGTTGCCGTATAGTTCGTAAGCTTTTGTGCCTTTCTCTAGGTGACAAAGCTGAGAACCTAGACGCATAGTGCCGCCAAGATCAGACGTTTCGGTACGTTCTTCAACTTTACCTTCGCCATCTACCCACTCGGTGATCAAGCCTACCACAGGGTACTTAGTCTCTTTGTTAAATTCTGTTGAATGCGCACCTTCCATACCCGCAACGTTACGCGCGTATTCAATAAGGGCAACTTGCATACCTAGACAGATACCTAAGTATGGTAATTTGTTTTCACGAGCGTATTTCGCAGCAAGGATCTTACCTTCAACACCACGGTCACCGAAACCACCAGGTACAAGGATTGCGTCTAGACCCGCGAGTGCTTCGTCACCTTTTGTTTCTACGTCTTGTGAATCAACGTACTTAATCTTCACACTCAGGCGGTTTTTAAGGCCTGCGTGTTTCAGCGCTTCGTTTACAGACTTATAAGCATCTGGTAGTTCGATGTATTTACCTACCATACCGATAACTACTTCACCCGTTGGGTTAGCTTCTTCGTAGATTACCTGTTCCCACTCAGAAAGATCAGCTTCTGGTGCAGTAATGCCAAAGCGTGAACATACTAGATCGTCTAGACCTTGCGCTTTAATTAGTTGAGGGATCTTGTAGATAGAATCTACGTCCTTCATTGAGATTACCGCTTTCTCCTGAACATTACAGAAAAGCGCAATCTTCTTACGCTCGTTTGCAGGGATCATACGATCACTACGGCAAACAAGAATATCTGGTTGGATACCGATAGACAGTAGCTCTTTTACAGAGTGCTGAGTTGGCTTGGTTTTCACTTCACCCGCAGCTGCTAGGTAAGGAACCAACGTTAGGTGCATAAACATTGCACGTTCACGACCAAGTTCAACAGCTAGCTGACGAATGGCTTCCATAAATGGTAGTGATTCGATATCACCAACCGTACCACCAACTTCAACGATAGCGACATCGTGGCCTTCAGAGCCAGCGATCACGCGATCTTTAATAGCGTTCGTAATGTGAGGGATTACCTGAATAGTTGCACCTAGGTAGTCACCACGACGCTCTTTACGAAGAACGTCTGCGTAAACACGACCAGCAGTGAAGTTGTTGCGTTTTGTCATCTTGGTACGGATGAAACGCTCGTAGTGACCAAGGTCAAGGTCAGTTTCAGCGCCATCTTCCGTGACGAACACTTCACCGTGCTGAGTTGGGCTCATTGTGCCCGGGTCAACGTTGATGTAAGGGTCAAGCTTCATCATGGTCACTTTAAGACCACGTGCTTCTAAAATTGCTGCAAGAGATGCTGCTGCAATACCTTTACCTAGAGAGGATACTACCCCGCCAGTAACAAAAATATAATTTGTCGTCATGTTTAACCTGAAGTTGGTTGAATGAGGGAAAAAGGATTTCTTCTGGACGGGATGCAAATATACCAGAAGCCCTTTACCGCCACAACGTGAAACTTATCACATTCAAAATTTTTATTTTTTGCTTCAAATCAATTGTAGAAACTTACACCAATGAGAAGCGGTTCACAAATCCGAAGACTTTTCTTGTTTTTTTACGTCATCCCAAAACTGGTCAAGCTCTTGAAGGCTAAAGTCTGTAAGGGATTTACCATTTTCTTCTGCCCTAGCTTCAACACCTTTAAAGCGGCGAGAAAATTTATTGTTCGCCTTTCTTAACGCCACCTCAGGATCTTTTTTCAGATGCCGTGAAAGATTCACCACCGCGAAAAGCAGATCGCCGATCTCTTCTTCGAGTTTGTCTTCATCAACCTCAATCTGAATCGCTTCCTGAACCACCTCTTCGACTTCTTCCTGAACCTTATCAACAACGGGCCCCAATGCGTCCCAATCAAAGCCATATTTAGCACAGCGTTTCTGGATTTTATTGGCTTTTGAAAGTGCAGGTAACGACTGTGGTATTGAGTCTAGAATACTTTCTTCGTTTTTGCCTACCTCAGCTTTTTCCTTCTTTTTCTCGGCTTCCCAATTGGCATTGATAGCGGCTTCATCAGCAAATTCTACATCAGAAAAAACATGTGGATGACGCCTAATGAGTTTGTCATTCAGCCCTTCAACAACCTCATTGAATTCAAACAGTCCTTGCTCCTTAGCCATTTGGCTATAAAAAATCACTTGGAACAACAGATCGCCTAGCTCCTCTTTGAGATTTTGCCAATCTTGATTATGAATGGCATCAACCACTTCAAAGGTTTCTTCGATAGTGTACGGTACGATAGTGTCGAACGTTTGTTTACGATCCCATGGACAGCCATGCGTTTCATCTCGCAATTGCACCATGATAGTGAGAAGTTGTTCGATGGGTTGAGACATAGTTAGATTCCTAAATAAAAAGGTTGGAAATCCAACCTTTTCTTTTCATTATAATGGCGTGAATTGAGCGCAAATAAACGGCACGTTTATCCCAAGCGCTTCACGTTCATCACATCTTTAATTTGTTCTATACGCTTAGTTACACGAGACAACACTTCAATATTGGTGACTTCAAGGTCGAAGTCCATTATCGATAACTGACGCTTGTAATCGCTGCGACTCTTCATACTGGTCACTTTGATTTTCTCGTTGGTCAGTAGCGTGGTGATGTCTTTAAGCAAGCCGCCTCGCTCCATCGCCTCTACGCGGATGGTCAGAATATAAGAGCCGACAAAGCCACTTCCCCAGACGGTATCAATAATACGCTCAGGTGCATGATGGCTCAGTTCTTCTAATTGCTCACAATCAGCGCGATGAACTGAGATACCGCGACCTTGGGTAATATACCCTTTGATTTGATCACCAGGAATTGGCTGACAACATCGTGCCAAATGCGTCATCAGGTTATCGACGCCCTCTACTACCACGGCATCTTTATGTGGACGACTTTGAGCAGACGATTTACCTTCCGACTCTTGAAGCTTTTCAAGCGCTTGCTGGTCTTCTTCTTCAGCCGTTGGCTTATTCACCAACGCATTAATATGATTAATGATTTGGTTGATTCGCAAATCACCGCTGCCGATACCAACGTACAACTCATCAGGGGTGTTAACGTTAAAACGTTTTAATGCGTACTGCTCAGCGTCTTTAATCGTTGCACCGATTTTGGCTAATTCATCTTCCAAAATCTCACGACCAGCTTCTAAGTTCTTCTCACGACTTTGCTTTCTAAACCAAGCATTAATTTTCGCGCGCGCACGACCCGAGTGAACAAAACCAAGTGATGGATTTAACCAATCGCGCGATGGGTTAGGCTCTTTGGCCGTAATGATCTCAACCTGATCTCCCATCGACAGCTTATGCGTGAACGGAACAATACGGCCCGCCACTTTAGCCCCGATACAACGGTGCCCAACTTCAGAGTGAATGTGGTAGGCAAAATCCAATGGCGTTGCTCCCATTGGTAAATCGACTACATCGCCACGCGGCGTAAAGGCATAGACGCGGTCATCAAATACTTGACTGCGCAGCTCATCCAGCATTTCGCCAGAATCTGACATCTCTTCTTGCCAATCAAGTAGCTTACGCAACCAGGTAATTTTCTCGTCGTAGCCACTGCGGCCGCCACTCGCACCCTCTTTGTATTTCCAGTGTGCCGCGACGCCTAATTCAGAATCCTCATGCATTTGCTTAGTTCGAATTTGAATTTCAATGGTTTTCCCTTCAGGGCCAAGGATAACTGTGTGAATCGATTGATAACCATTTGGCTTCGGGTTAGCCACATAGTCATCGAATTCGCTAGGAAGGTGTTTATATTTGGTATGAACAACACCAAGAGCCGCATAGCAATCTTGCAGTCGCTCAGCAATGATACGCACAGCGCGCACGTCGAAAAGCTCATCAAAATCGAGGCTTTTCTTCTGCATTTTACGCCAAATGCTGTAGATATGCTTAGGACGACCGCTGACCTCAGCAAGGATATTTGACGCTTTCATTTCTGCCGACAAATCATCCACAAAGTCTTTGATGTACTGCTCACGGACGATGCGGCGCTCAGACAGTTGTTTAGCAATCTGCTTATAGGTATCAGGTTGTTGATAGCGGAAAGCGTAGTCTTCAATTTCCCATTTGAGCTGACCAATCCCTAAACGGTTGGCGAGCGGTGCATAGATGTTGGCGCATTCTTTTGCCGCGGCTCGACGAACTTGGTCAGGCTCATCTTTTACTTCACGAAGATTACAAATTCGTTCCGCCAGCTTAATGACCACACAACGGAAGTCATCCACCATCGCCAACAACATTCGGCGTACATTATCAACTTGGCCGGATGCCTCTGAGCCTTCTAACGTGACGTTAAGCTGACCAATCGCGGCCATCTCTTCAACGCCATCAATCAACTTAATGGTTTCTTTGCCGTAGTTTTCCTCTAGCTGCTCTCTATCATAGATGCCACTAGAGACAACAGGGTATAACTGAGCCGCCACTAACGTGGCTTTATCCATCGAAAGGGTAATGAGGATCTCAATCATCTCTCTGCCGCGCCACAACAACAAGGACCCCTGCTCACTACCAGCAACAATCTCTTCGCACTGGCGATAAACTTCTTTAAGCCTTTTCGAGGTGTTCTTGTCTTGCTTGAGAGAAGCAATCCATTTATCTAGCTCGAACTGTTCGTTAGGGTTCAAATGCGCGCTTCTTACCGCAACCATTTCTTTTTTCTTCCTAGTTTTATTGGTTAACTAACCTATCCCAGTTAGCTTGTTTTCATTCTAAATACGCTACTTTTCGAACAGCGCCATAGATTCTAAATGACTAGTGTGAGGGAACATATCCATCATGCCCAGTCGTACCAGTTTATAGCCCTGTTCAATCAAGCTTTGAGTATCTCTGGCAAGGGTAGCAGGATTGCAAGAAACATAAAGCACTCGCGTTGCTCCTAGCGCAGAAACTTGATCTATTACACCGCTTGCGCCTGCTCTCGCCGGATCAAGCAAGATTTTATCAAACTGCTGCTGTGCCCACGGCATCTGCGAGAGATCTTGCTCAAGATTCGCTTGATAAAATTCCACATTCGTTAAGTGATTAAGAGCGGCGTTTTGCTTAGCCCAGTCAACCATGTCTTGGACGCCTTCTACGCCCACAACTCGTTGACACAGCTTCGCCAAAGGTAGTGTGAAGTTACCCAACCCGCAAAATAGGTCAAGAACATTGTCGCTGGTTGTTGGCGCTAACCACTGCAGAGCTTGAGTCACCATTTGGCTGTTTATTTCTTGGTTCACTTGAATAAAGTGTGTTGGCAAGAAGGGCAATTCAACCCCTACCTCCGAATAATAAGGTTGTTCACCCGTTACCAATTGTAACTGCCCGGACTCAGGCATAAGGTAAAGAGTGACAGCCTTGCTATTAGCGAACTCAACCAAGCGCTTATGATCATGATTAGTCAGCGGTTTAATGTGCCTAACAACCACTACAGGGCCTTTATCGCCAAGCACGAGTTCTAGGTGTCCCAAAGACTGTGGCTGTTTAAAGCCTAAAAAAACGTCTCGTAATTCTGGTAGCAAGGCATTCAACTGCTCATTTAACACCGGACACTGATCAATATCGATAATGTGATTGCTGTGCTTACGACGAAAGCCCATGACTAAGTTGCGCTGCTTGTCAAGCTGTATACTCAAGCGAGCACGACGACGGTAGCCAAGTCCTTCTCCTGTAATAGAGGGCGCTAATGGCACAGACTGCCCCGCTAATTTGTTCATTAACTGCGACAACGCAACTTGTTTATTGTCAATCTGCTGCTGGCGCACTACATGTTGCTGATTACAGCCACCGCATTGATGATAGTGACGACAAAATGGTTTGGTACGCTGCTCTGAAGGTTCTAGCACTTTAATCAAGGTTGCTTTGGCAAACTTCGTTTTACTCTCTGATAGCTGAACCAACACCTTCTCATCCGTAAGCGCACCTTCAACAAAGACCGGTTTGTTGTCTAAGTAACCAATACCTGCGCCATGGTGATCCATACGCTCAATCTGCACCTCTTGGTGCTTTTTAGAGAAAGAAGTTTTCTTTGTTGGTTTAAAAAAACGTGCCATTACCGTACCCAGTGAGCAGAGCCTTCGGCACTGCTTAGATAAAAATTTGTTAGAGTTTCACTATTCTTTATTTGAATGATTGTCGAACAGCGCTGCTTTGATTAAGCTTACGTCATCTTGAGGATGCAATACTGGCTATTGTCCCATATCCACTCAACAGATGTAACTCTGTTGGCAAATAATGACTTCGAATTAAAATGACAAGATACGGCCTGCGCGCTCGCGTAATCACATTAACTTTGGCACCGACCCTTATTATCGGTCTCCTTTTGAGTGCCTTTTTCTCTTACAATCGCTACCACGACCTTGAATCACAAGTCCTTAATTCTGGCTCCAGTATTATTGAGCCACTGGCGATTGCCAGTGAACAGGGGCTGATTAATCAAAGTCGAGAATCGGTAAGACGTCTAATTAGCTACGCTCACCGCAAAAACTCAAAATTCGTTCGCAGTATCGCCGTATTCGACGCGTCCCATGAACTATTTGTTACCTCAAACTTTCATCCTAATTTTGACGCCTTAACGTACCCTAAAGACAAACCTATTCCGTTTTTAAGTTCCTATGAAATTCACGATAATACGTTAATTCTCAGAGCGCCTATTTTGGCAGAAAGTCAGTTGGTATCAGATACACGAGAATTAACATCAACCAACAGAACCTTAGGCTATATTGCGGTTGAACTCGATCTCTCTTCACTGCGTTTACAACAATACCAAGAAGTCTTCTCTGCCATTTTAGTACTGATTCTTGGCCTGATCCTATCGGGGATCTTTGCTTATCGATTAATGTACGATGTCACCCGCCCCATCTCTCACATGAAAAATATGGTAGACCGTATTCGTCGTGGTCACTTAGACGTTCGTATCGAAGGTAAAATGCATGGCGAGTTGGACTCGCTGAAAAATGGCATCAACGCCATGGCAGTGTCTCTTTCTGAATATCACGTTGAAATGCAACACAGCATCGATCAAGCCACGTCGGATCTACGAGAGACCTTGGAACAGCTTGAAATTCAAAACGTTGAACTCGATATAGCCAAAAAACGGGCACAAGAAGCTGCGCGAGTGAAATCTGAATTCCTTGCTAACATGTCTCATGAGCTTAGAACGCCACTTAATGGTGTGATTGGTTTTACCCGTCAAATGCTGAAAACTCAACTCACCAACAGCCAAACCGATTATCTGCAAACCATTGAAAAATCAGCCAACAACTTACTTAACATCATCAATGATATTTTGGACTTCTCCAAACTTGAAGCGGGTAAATTGGCTCTTGAGAATATCCCATTTGAATTCCAAGACAGTCTTGAAGAAGTGGTTGCCCTGCAGGCCACTAGTGCCCATGAAAAAGGATTGGAATTAACCTTAAAAGTGGATTCGAAAATCCCAAGTGGCCTAGTTGGTGACCCACTTCGTATCCAACAGATTTTGACCAACCTTGTCGGTAACTCGATTAAATTTACTGAGCGCGGCAACATCGATATCACTGTTGAGCTGAAATCTCAAAAAGAAGATCGCGTTGAGCTACAGTTTATGGTTCGCGATACTGGTATCGGTATTTCAGAACGACAACAGGCTCAATTATTCCAAGCTTTCAGCCAAGCAGACGCCAGTATCTCTCGTCGCTATGGTGGTACGGGACTTGGCTTGGTCATTACTCAGAAGCTGGTTGGTCAAATGGGTGGTGAGATCAGCCTAACCAGCCGCTTGCACCAAGGATCCACTTTCTGGTTTACAGTGAAACTGAATTCAACCGACATTCCAATGATCGATCTTGTCGATCCTGCGGTGATTCACAACAAACGACTGTTGTTGATTGAACCTAACATGCAAGCCGCTTCTGTGCTGCAACAAACTCTGACCAACGAAGGTGTGATGGTCACCTATCGCTCGACACTGCCAGACAAAGTAGAAGCGTTCGACTACATCATCTTATGCTTACCGACCAATGAAGAAATACCGTTAACGGTGATAGAAAGTTGGATCACTCGTTGTCAGGAAGCCACATCAAATATCATTATTGGTACGGCAAGTACACAGCTCGCCCTTTCAGATTATCTGATGCAAACACATCAAGTTCAGTGTTTAACAAAACCGCTACCGCGCAAAAAGATGCTGCAATCATTAGTGGAAAAACAACCTGCCATTTTGCCTGCCGCAATGGAGATTGAATCAACGGAAAAACGTGCCTTGACAGTCATGGCAGTAGACGATAACCCTGCTAACTTGAAGCTGATCACCGCACTCTTATCAGAGCGCGTAGAAAATGTCATCGCATGCAGCAATGGTCAGTTGTCGTTTGAAAAGGCTCAAGAACAGCGCTTTGATATGGTGTTTATGGATATTCAGATGCCTCATATGGATGGGGTCACCGCATGTAAGCTCATTAAAGAAACGCAGCAAAACAGCCAAACTCCCGTTGTGGCAGTCACGGCCCATGCCATGACGGGAGAACGCGACCGGTTGCTCTCTGAGGGAATGGACGATTACCTCACTAAACCGATCGACGAAACCATGTTGCTGCAAGTACTCAACAAGTGGGTGCCCATTCGAAATCACGACACTGATGCCAGCTTAGATTTTGTTGCCCCTAGTAACGTAGATATCACCCCAGAAGAGCCAAATATTCAGCCTAGAACGGAAGAAAGCCATTTGGTGATCGATTGGGGAGCGGCCCTCAAACAGGCTGCCAACAAAGAAGATCTTGCCGTCGATATGCTGCAGATGCTGGTCGACTTTATCCCCGAGGTTTATGCGCTGACAGAGCAAGTACTTGATAGCGATTTCGATGATAAAGAACAGGTTATTCACCTCATCCACAAATTACACGGTAGCTGTTCCTATTGCGGCGTACCTAGACTCAAATCTATTTGTGCCACCATAGAAAAAGCGTTGCGCGCAGGTGATAGCATTGAAGATATCGAACCTGAATTGTTTGAACTACAGGATGAAATGGAAAAAGTTCTGAAGACCTCAGAGCTGTATTTGCAAGGGAAAAAACAACCTAACCATTAAGGTTAGGTTGGCTAGTTAACTTTCGAAGATGACCGTCGCCACCGCATAATGGCGTTCATCTGAAATGGACAAATGGTTCGATACCACACCCATTGAAGCCGCAATCTCTGCGGCTTTTTTTGTCAGCGTCAGTATTGGCTTACCATTGTCATCATTCGAGACTTCAAAGTCCTGAAAGGTGACGCCGTGAGCAATGCCGGTTCCAAGCGCCTTTGAAGCCGCTTCTTTCACTGCAAAGCGTTTCGCAAGAAAACGCCCTCGCTGCTTCAGTTGCTGAAACTGAGCAAACTCGTTGTCAGTCAAGATACGCTGCGCGAATGCCTCACCTGAACGAGCGAGTGCTTTCTCTACACGTTCAATTTCTGCAATATCGGTACCCAGACCTAAGATCGCCACAGTTTCTGCCTCTCTCTGTTACTCATTAACCGCGACGAGCCGATTCCATCACCGCTTTCATATCGGCGACCGCTTTGTGCAGGCCATCGAAGACCGCACGACCGATGATAGCGTGACCGATGTTTAGCTCGTAGATTTCAGGCAATGCCGCAATAGGGGCGACGTTGTGATAAGTCAGACCATGACCTGCATTTACTGTAATACCAATGTCTGCCGCATAGCTTGCGCCTGCCGCGATTTTTTTCAGCTCATCTTGCTGATCTTCTTCAGTTTCTGCATCCGCATAATGACCTGTATGCAACTCAATGAACGGTGCACCTGCCGCTTTAGCAGCGTCAATCTGCTCACGGTCAGCATCAATAAATAACGATACTTTAATACCTGCTGCAGTCAGTTTCTCTGTGGCTGCTTTGATTCTTTCAAGCTGACCTTTTACATCTAAACCACCTTCCGTCGTCAGCTCTTCGCGTTTCTCAGGGACTAGGCAAACAAACTCAGGTTTGGTTGTTAGGGCAATATCGATCATCTCGTCGGTGACGGCCATCTCTAGGTTCATGCGCGTTTGTATTGTTTCACGCAAAATGCGTACATCACGATCTAGGATATGGCGACGGTCTTCACGAAGGTGAATGGTAATACCGTCAGCACCGGCACGCTCGGCAATCTCTGCTGCATGAACTGGATCTGGATACTTAGTGCCGCGCGCATTACGTAGCGTGGCAATATGGTCAATATTGATACCTAAAAGGATAGAACTCATCGATGTTTACTCCATGGTCAGAGCTGTTTCAGTCTGGGAAGAAACAACTCCCTACTTTTTAATGGTTTCCCGCCAAGATACGGCTTTAATGCTATGCGTGTAAAGCGTTTTGCCGCTTGTAGTTGTGTTTTACTGTTAAAACGTCGTTCACTAATGGCAATTAATTCCTCACCCAAAAAGGTGAGATTATCTTTACGTACACTGGCCATGAACCCTTTCTGCTCTCGATAACGATACGTCATCGTTGGATCAATAGGTTCACCTGTACCAGCACAGTGGAGGAAGTCTACACCGTATCCCATTGAAGAAAGGAGAGCGAGTTCAAATCGCCGTAAAGCGGGCTCAGGATTGGTATTGTGAGCCAGTTCTGTTAAAGCTTGAAGATAGTCGTGAAATAGCGCGGGAAATGGAATTTCACTCGCGAGAACGCGAGCAATCAGCTCATTTACATACATCGCGGAATAGAGATTGATCCCAAACAGGGGCAGTCCTAGGCTGATAGCCTCAGTTTGACGAAGGGTCTTCATGGAACCGCTGCCAGACCATTTTAGCAACAGTGGGGTAAAAGGTTGCAGCACTCCTTTCAAATTAGAGCGCTTGCTTCTCGCACCTTTAGACAAAAGCGTAACACGGCCATATTCCTCACTGAATACGTCAAGAATTAGGCTCGACTCACTGTAAGGTCTTCGATGCAAAACAAAACAGCGTTGTAATCCATCCATCACTTTATCTTGTCTAAGGTCTCGGAGGAGGACGCACAGCGCCCTCACTACCTAAGAGTGTTATTTGTTTTCGATATCGTCGATATAGCCCAACGAACGCAGAGCGCGCTCATCATCAGCCCAGCCCGATTTCACTTTTACCCAAGTTTCAAGGTAAACCTTACGATCGAACAATTCTTCCATATCCAGACGGGCTTCACGACCAATCGTCTTGATCTTTTCGCCGCCTTTACCAATGACCATTTTCTTTTGACCACTACGCTCAACAAGAATTAAGGCATTAATGTGGAAGCCATCAGTATCAGGGTTGTAATCAAAACGCTCAATTTCAACCGTGACCGAGTAAGGCAACTCGTCGCCCGTAAAGCGCATTAGCTTCTCACGTAAAATCTCAGACGCCATAAAACGCTGAGAGCGGTCAGTGACGTACTCTTCTGGGAAATGGTGAACCGCTTCAGGTAAGTGTTCACGAACGTGTTTGCGAATCACGTCAATGTTTTTACCGTGCTTGGCGGAAATTGGCACAACATCGACAAAATCCATTTTCTTCGACAGCTCATGCATGTGCAGCATTACGTCGTTACGATCTTTGACGTTATCCACTTTATTCATACATAAGATAACAGGGAAGTCCGACTTACGAAGCTTGTTCAGCACCATTTCATCATCATCGGTCCAGTGCGTACCATCGACAAGGAATAGCACGAGGTTGACATCACTCAATGAGCTATTTGCCGCGCGGTTCATCAAACGGTTGATCGCACGCTTTTCTTCGATATGCAGCCCTGGCGTATCCACATAAATCGCTTGGTAATCCCCATCCGTATCGACACCCATAATACGGTGACGTGTGGTTTGCGGTTTACGTGATGTAATGGAAATCTTCTGTCCAAGGATATGGTTCAGAAGTGTGGATTTCCCCACATTAGGACGACCAACTATCGCAACAAAACCACAGTGTTGGTTTTCTGCGCTGGCTGTCGCTTCGCTTGATGATGCGAAGTACGCATCGATATCGAATTCTTGTTCAGAATCAGGTTTATCAGACATTGGTCACTTTCTCTAAAGCCAGTTCCGCAGCCGCTTGTTCTGCCTTGCGGCGACTGGTGCCCAGACCGATAACAGGTTCATCCACACCTGCCACTTCACAGGAAACGGTAAACTCTTGGTTATGCGCTTCCCCTTTAATATTAGTCACTGTATAGACAGGTAGTGGTTTTCTTCGACCTTGTAAAAACTCTTGTAAGCGAGTTTTTGGATCTTTTTGTGAAACCCCAGGCTTGATTGCTTCTAAGCGAGTCATGTACCAGCTCAGTACAATTTTACGCACCACTTCCACATCACTATCGAGATAAATCGCGCCAATGATCGCTTCAACGGCATCCGCTAAAATTGAGTCACGACGGAAACCACCGCTTTTCAACTCGCCTGGACCTAATTTTAAGTAATCTCCCAAGACAAACTCACGCCCTAACTCAGCGAGAGTGTTCCCTCTTACTAAGGTGGCACGCATTCGACTCATATCCCCTTCATTCACTTTTGGAAAGCGGTGATAAAGATCGTCAGCGATGACAAAACTTAAAATTGAATCGCCCAGAAACTCTAGTCGTTCATTATGATTACCATTGGCGCTGCGGTGAGTCAGCGCCAACATGAGCAGCTCGCTATCATTAAAATGATAGCCGAGCTTTTTTTCTAATCGTTCAATGGAAGAATTCATGCTCTCTCGTTCAGTCTATTCCACCGATGCGATTAAATCTTACACCGGTTGGTATCCATGTAGGCAGAATGCTATCTGCACCACGTTCAAATTCAAAACTAATCCAAATCCCTACGGCTTTACCGACTAGGTTTCCTTCTGGGACAAATCCCCAGTAGCGGCTGTCTGCACTGTTATCACGGTTATCACCCATCACAAAGTAATGACCTTCAGGCACAACCCATTCATTGACGCCGTTACGTGGTTGATACTGGTCAACACGATCACGACGCAAAGGGTTAATCAAGATTTGGTGCTCAACTTTACCCAGCTTTTCATCCATCTGAATCAGCGGGATACCATTTTGTACAAATGGACTCTCTTCCACATTGGATAGCTTCACAGGTTTACACGTTGACGAGCCTTTTGTTTGGATACAAATATCCTTACTGGCGCTATAGCGAACGGTATCACCTGGTAAGCCGACAACACGCTTGATGTAATCGATGCTTGGCTGAGGTGGGTATTTGAATACTACGATATCGCCACGTTCTGGTTTACCGGTTTCGACTAGCTGAGTGCGCCATACCGGGTCTTTTAGACCGTAAGCGTATTTCTCTACTAGGATAAAGTCGCCAACCAACAATGTTGGCATCATCGAACCCGATGGAATTTGGAATGGTTCATAAATAAATGAACGCAATACCAGAACAAAGGCGATAACAGGGAAAATAGAAACACTGTTCTCAACAAACCATGATGGGGCAACCGCTTTTTTTGCTATTGCTTCATCGATTTGGTTAGCTTGAGCTTGGATATCCGCGAGCTTTTGCTCACGTTTTTTTCTCAGTACGAGCTTATCCAACACCCAAACGACACCTGTCACTAACGTCACGATGACGAGGATCAATGAGAAGGTATTTGCCATTTCATTCCCTTAATTTTCGTATCTGTAAAAATAACGAAAGTGAAAGCACCATATCGACACTTTCACTTCAAACTTAAATTATGTCGTCGTAAAACAAAGAATTAGTCTTTGCCAACGTGCAGAATTGCAAGGAACGCTTCTTGTGGCAGTTCGACGTTACCGATCTGCTTCATACGTTTCTTACCTTCTTTCTGTTTCTTCAACAGCTTCTTCTTACGACTCACGTCACCACCGTAACACTTCGCAATTACGTTTTTACGTAACTGTTTAACGGTAGAGCGCGCAATAATGTGATTACCAATTGCCGCTTGAATTGCAATATCAAACATCTGACGAGGGATAAACTCTTTCATCTTCTCAACAAGCTGACGACCACGACTTTGTGATTGGTCTTTGTGAGTAATGATAGCCAATGCGTCCACCGTGTCACCGTTTAGCAACACATCAACACGAACCATGTTCGATGCTTCAAAGCGTTGGAAGTTATAATCCAATGAGGCGTAGCCGCGAGACGTTGATTTCAAACGGTCGAAGAAGTCCAATACGACTTCAGCCATTGGGATATCATATGTCACTGCAACTTGATTGCCATGATAAATCATATCAACCTGAGTACCACGCTTCTCAACACATAACGTAATCACATTACCTAGGTAGTCTGATGGTACTAAGATGTTACAACGCGCGATAGGTTCACGAATTTCTTCAATATCATTAATCGCCGGCAGCTTCGCTGGACTATCTACATAATGAAGTGAACCGTCGGTCTTCTCAACTTCATACACTACGGTAGGTGCCGTTGTGATCAGATCGAGATCGTACTCACGTTCTAGACGCTCTTGAATGATCTCCATGTGTAGCATACCTAAGAAGCCACAGCGGAAACCAAAACCAAGTGCTGCAGAGCTTTCTGGCTCATAGAATAGAGAAGCGTCGTTGAGACTTAGCTTACCCAATGCATCACGGAAGTTTTCGTAGTCATCCGATGATACAGGGAAAAGACCAGCATAAACCTGAGGTTTCACTTTCTGGAATCCTGGTAACGCTTTTTCACAGCCATTTTTCGCAGTGGTTAACGTATCACCAACTGGAGCACCAAGAATATCTTTGATGCCACAGACTACCCAGCCTACTTCACCAGTATTCAGTTCAGTCGTGTCGATCTGCTTTGGAGTAAAGATACCCAAACGATCCACGCCCCAAACCTGTCCAGTACTCATTACTTTGATCTTGTCGTTTTTCTTCAGTTTACCGTTTTTAATACGAACCAAAGAAACTACGCCAAGGTAGTTATCGAACCAAGAGTCAATAATCAGTGCTTGAAGTGGCGCTTCTGGATCGCCTTCTGGCGCAGGAATCGCTCTGACGATCTCTTCTAGAACATCGTCAACACCAAGGCCTGTTTTTGCTGAACAACGCACTGCTTCCATCGCGTCGATACCAACGATTTCTTCAATTTCTTCCGCCACGCGCTCAGGTTCGGCAGCAGGTAGGTCGATTTTGTTCAATACCGGAACAACTTCTAGATCCATTTCGATTGCTGTATAGCAGTTCGCCAGCGTCTGTGCTTCCACACCCTGACCTGCATCAACAACAAGAAGCGCACCTTCACAAGCCGCTAAGGAACGAGATACTTCATAAGAGAAGTCTACGTGCCCTGGAGTATCGATAAAGTTTAGCTGATAGGTTTCCCCATCTTTAGCTGTGTAATCCAGAGTAACACTCTGAGCTTTGATGGTAATACCGCGCTCACGCTCTAGGTCCATAGAATCAAGAACCTGGGCCGCCATTTCACGGTCGCTTAAGCCGCCGCAAACCTGGATCAAACGGTCCGACAAGGTTGATTTACCATGGTCGATGTGGGCGATAATCGAAAAGTTACGAATGTGCTTCATAGATTTGATGTAGCTAAACTCTTAAACAAAAAGGAATAGAAAATGCGGAAAAAACGCGCATTTCAATTAAGTTGGCAGATTCTACCCAATTTCGATGCGGTTCGCACCTTATTTAGACAATAGGCTAGAGAATCGATTCACCAAGTACTCTCACCAACTTCACTTGTTGGGAAGATGCTTGTTCCATAGGCGCAACCCATTTTTTAGCTAACCCAAAGCCAATAAAAGCAAAACAAGCAGAGGACAATATTACCACCAGCTCACCACCAGCGAGTAAAGGGGCTAACCACAGTTGTCCCACAACCGCACCAATAAACAAAAACAGCAGCGGCAATAAGTAAATCAAGGCTGCTGATTGCAACAAGCTCTTTTCCGGAAACGCAATTTCAACCACATCTCCGGCTTTCACCTGCTTCGATGTATCAAGTTGCCAGTGTAGCTGTTTTTTACCTACTGCTTTACTGACAATACCTGTACCACAGCTACTTTTTGACTGGCAAGAGCTACAACTGGTTTGCTGATCACAGCTTAATTCAACGTGGAGATGGTGACCCTGGGGTTTAACCGAGGTCACCGTCGCGAGTGCGGTCATCATGGAGTAGTGCCTTCATCTACCTTTTCTACTTTGTTAAGTGTAACAGATTGTGCGATACGCTGCGCTGTCGCAGGCGGAATGTCGCCGACGACTGAGATTTGTTTGTCATTGAGAACAATACTATGAACCGTACGTCGACCCTGACGAATCAATTGACCTTTCAAAGAGTGACTATCACGCTCAGAGATGTAAACCGAAAAACTAAATAATCCATCACTGAACATTTGGCTTTCGACAACATCTTCTGTTGCTAGCATACGATAGCGATTGAGATCCTTAGGTTTAAAACCATTCGGTACCCAGCCCACATGCCAAAAAGTCTGTTCTATATTACCTTTTGGCAACGACAAGACCGCAGGAAGCTGAACCTCGTCAAGTGAGCTCAACATAGTTGCTATATGATCATTCACCGCATAAGAGATCACGCGATATTGCTCTAAGATTTCGCCATCGCGATCCAGCAAGTCTGCTCGTAATGGCAATTTGCTTTTTTCATCCACCCACAAAACATAGGAGTAGCGCAGTCCATCTTTGGGAACGACTCGAAATACTTGGGTTGGCGCGCCCGCTTCACGTGCTCTACCAACACGAACATAATCATAGTATTCTCTTAATTGCTTTACATCACTATTAAGTAACGGCATCAATGGTGCCACCATCTTACCGGACTCTATAGTAAAAGGATCGACGCCAGGTTCGATGTAGCTGACTTCATTGCCACGCCGAATCACTTCTCTTACTGGACCACTTAAATAAACAAGATGGGCTAACTGTTGGGAGTCATTCTTTGCATGACGATAAAGTAACGGCTCTATGCTGTTCTTTTTGATAAGGATATAGGACAGTTCATAATTCAATTGCTGGCTGGCATCGTTCATTTGAAGTAACAAAGCCTCCGCAGAAGACTCTTCTTCTGCAAAGGCTTGAGTACCAAGTAAACTGAACAGCAATATTGAACTGGTCAGAAATTTTTTCATTCAATTACCGATTCTGTATCAGCAGGACGTGAAGCATGATCTTCACTGTTTAATCTTAGCTGTAGCTCGTAATCTTGCAGTAACGCGTTAATACGACGACGCTGTTCTTGCACATTGACACTTTCATTCGAGCTTTTCGCAACCGAATCACGCGTCAAGCTGACTGGCTCAGCACTGCCTGCAAACGGAATCGTCTGCAACACAGGTAATTGCTCAGCTTCAGGCTGCGCAGGGTCTTGCCCAGAGTACTGCTGCACCCCTAAGACAACCGCCAAAGACACACAAGCAGCGACTGCGACTTGACCAAACTGTGTGATCCACGCAGGTAATAGGCGCTTTGCTTGCGCAGGCGTAGGTTGTGACTCGATAGGCATTACGATATCACTCGTGTGCGCCGGCTCGTTTTCGAGCGCAGACGCCACACTTTCAGCAATATTCCAATCTAAACTTTGCGGCTCATCACCACGCATCACATCACCAATCAGATGATAATTTTGCCAAGTTTGTTTGCTCTCCTGATCTTTTTCCAACGCATCTATAAGCGCGTTATCGATCAGGTCTCCATCCATGAATGCTGAAAGCTTTTGTTTGTCAGCCATTATATTCACCATAGTTGTAACTAGTTTTAGCGTTGAAGAAGAGGCTTAATCTTCTTCTCAACCGCTTCACGAGCACGGAAGATACGCGAACGTACCGTTCCTACTGGGCAATCCATTACTTCTGCAATTTCTTCATAGCTCAAACCATCAAGCTCACGAAGTGTCATTGCAGTCTTCAAATCTTCAGGTAACGCTCCAATTGCAGCGAAAACTGTTCGCTTCAATTCGTTCGACAACGTTAAGTTCTCTGGGTTCGAAATTTCTTTCAAAGCGTTACCGACTTCAAAAAATTCGGCGTCTTCTGCATCAACATCGCTCGCTGGCGGCCTACGGCTTTGAGCGACAATGTGATTTTTTGCGGTGTTCACTGCAATGCGATACAACCAAGTATAGAAGGCACTCTCACCTCTAAACGTCGGGATCGCACGATACGCTTTTATAAACGCTTCTTGGGCGATATCCGCTACATCACCCGAATTGCTCACGTATCTTGATATGAGATTGCAAACCTTGTTTTGATAGCGCAAAACCAATAGGTTAAATGCTTGTTTATCTCCACTTTGAACGCGCTCAATCAACACCTGATCGGTCGGCTGCTCGTTCATGCGAGCGTTCACTCCTATTCGTTATTACCCCTACCTTCACAGATATGAGTATTAATTATGCATTTTGTAGTCTTGACACCACCGCTAACATGAGCACTATTGTGACTCTAGGCAGATAGGAAAGTTCAAAACTTTCTCAGCTTTTTTGTCATTAATCATTCACAATGTGATTTGGCGTCAACTACAATGTTGTCAATTTACAAGAATGGATTACTTGGCTCCTTAACACAATCGATTTTTCAACGTGTTATCTCTGGCAGGTAATCCTTGATGCAAGTGCCCTTCGCCAGCTGTGTATTCAGCTTCCTATCGCGCACTTTTATCTAGGTAGAGTGATTTAGCTCTACGATAGGTCAGGATTTTAAAGTAATTATGAACACAAACCGAGAGCATCTTTGTGATGTTTTAGTCATAGGAAGTGGCGCCGCAGGTTTATCGTTGGCTTTACGAGTCGCCGAACGCGCTAAAGTTATCGTTTTAAGTAAAGGCCCGAGAAGTGAAGGGGCAACCTACTACGCCCAAGGTGGCATCGCTGCAGTATTCGATGAGACAGACAGTATTGAATCCCATGTCAATGATACTAATATTGCTGGCGGCGGTATTTGTGAACAAGACACGGTTCAATTTATTGCAGAGAATGCCAAAGAGTGTGTGCAATGGCTGATCGATGGCGGTGTTCCTTTTGACCGAGTAGAAACCGCGAAAGATGAAAAGCCTCGCTACCACCTTACACGTGAAGGTGGTCATAGCCACCGCAGAATCTTACATGCCGCAGATGCCACAGGCATGGCCATGCAAACCACCCTGCAAGATAACGTTAACAACCATCCTAACATCGAAATTTTCGAACGTTATAATGCACTCGATCTGATTACTGAAGACAAAGTAGGTGGTGATAAAAATAAAGTCGTTGGTGCCTATATCTGGAACCGCAACCAAGAGCATGTTGAAACCGTACGTGCTAAATTTGTTGTCTTAGCCACAGGTGGCGCATCAAAAGTGTACCAATATACGTCGAACCCTGATGTCTCTTCTGGCGACGGTATCGCGATGGCTTGGCGTTCAGGTTGTCGTGTTGCTAACTTAGAATTTAATCAATTTCACCCAACATGCTTATTCCACCCTGACGCTCGAAACTTCCTATTGACCGAAGCCTTGCGAGGCGAAGGGGCTTATTTAAAACGTCCAGACGGCACTCGCTTTATGCCAGATTTCGACGAACGTGAAGAACTTGCACCTCGCGATGTTGTCGCTCGCGCCATTGACTTCGAAATGAAGCGTTTGGGTGCTGACTGCATGTATTTAGATATCAGCCATAAGCCTGAAGAGTTTATCGTTAAACACTTCCCAACCATCCATATGCGCTTGCAAGATCTTGGTATCGATATGACCAAGGAGCCAATCCCAATCGTACCTGCCGCCCACTATACCTGTGGTGGCGTCATGGTCGATAAGTCTGGTAAGACAGACCTTGAACAGTTGTACGCTATCGGGGAAGTGAGTTATACCGGCCTTCACGGAGCCAACCGCATGGCATCCAACTCTTTGCTTGAATGTGTCGTCTATGCTTGGGCTGCCGCCAACGACATCCTGGCAAAATTCGATGATGCCACTCTAGTTAATGGCCTCCCTGCCTGGGATGAAAGCCAAGTCTGCTGCTCTGACGAAGAAGTCATTATTCAACATAACTGGCATGAGCTACGTCTATTTATGTGGGATTACATGGGTATCGTGCGAACTGATAAACGACTAGAGCGAGCACTCCGTCGTATTCAAATGTTGCAACAAGAAACTCACGAGTACTACAGTAATTTCAGAGTATCAAACAACTTACTCGAGCTACGTAACTTGCTGCAAGTAGCAGAGTTGATGGTGAGATGTGCCATGCAGCGTAAAGAGAGTCGTGGACTGCACTATACGCTCGACTACCCTGATATGTTAGAAAATAGTGGTCCGACAGTGCTGTCACCTCAAGATGAGGCACCAACCGTATAATTCGGCTATCTCGTTCAGCAGCAATACATACAAGCAGTCATTAATCTGGCTGCTTTTTTATTACTAAAATCAAACGACGATAGGCTGACTCATCGCAGCTATCACGCCAAAGTAAGCGCCAACCATTGTTTTGATCGTACATGCCGATAAACCAATGATGAAAAGCGAGAAAATAACGAGGGGAGATAAGTTCGATATTATTTAATGTGGTCAAAGAGGACGTTAGAATGAGCTGGCCCTTTAACGCCGGATGCAGCCAATAAGTCCGACCGAACGTGATGACAACATAGAGTGTAAGCACAATCGGAGCAGATGACGCGATGCACGTTACCAGCAGTAAAATAGTAAGCGAACTATTAATAATTGGCGCAAGGCATGAGGGATGAATCTGCAGGTAAGTATTATCAAGCGCATCCTTACCTGCATTACGTGAAGAGCGTTTAGCGGACTTTGCTGAGGTTGTGAGCAACGATTTTATCAACCATAGAGGCGTGACCTAAGTTTTCACTGCGACCATGGCCCATGACCCAAGTAAACAAATCAGGGTCATCACACTCTAGCAGCGACACAAAATCTTTCTGTTCTTGATCATTTAGAGTGTCAAAGCATTCCTCAAAGAACGGCATAATCACTACGTCCAGCTCTAACATACCCCGACGACACGCCCACTTAATTCGTGCTTTTTCTTCACTAGAGTACATTCCATTCTCCATCTACAACTAATATCGGCCGAGTGTAACAAGCAAGTTTATCGCCCACCACTGCCTGCATCACACAAACTCTACTTTCATCACAAGATTTCGTGCAACAACATTCGGCTGACAAAATCCATCCTGGCGATTAACATGGTGGTATGTTTACCGACGAGACCAAGAACTATGGATTGGCAACCAAACACACAGGCAATTGAAATCACTCCTACCACTGAACTTCCCGATTTACTGTTTACTAGGCTGAATCGTTGGGGAGCTATCGAAATGACTGGCGACGATCGAAAGTCTTACCTTCAAGGTCAGGTCACTTGTGATGTGGTGTCACTGGAACAGAGTCAATCCACGTTTGGAGCGCATTGCGATGCTAAAGGCAAAGTGTGGAGTGCCTTTAGACTATGCCACATCGACAACAGCTACGCGATGATTCAGCCTCAGTCTGCGCTTGAAAAAGAGCTGACAGAACTTAAAAAGTACGCGGTTTTTTCTAAGGTAGAACTCGCTGTGAGCGCTAAACCTATCGTTGGCATTATAGGTAAAGGTGCACAGAAATGGATTGATCAACAATTTCCAACCTCTGGCACCGTAAGACAAAACAATGGCAGTACCGCGATTCAGGTGGATGATGAACGTTGGATGCTATTAGTGAATAACGAACTACAATCGTCCCTCTCTACTGATCCTGAACGACTTTGGGTAGAAGAGTCGCTTTGGACTAAGTTCGATATTGAACAGGGACTACCTATCGTAGAAGCAGAGCAGCAAAATCAGCACATCCCTCAAGCTCTAAATCTACAAGCATTGGATGGCATTAGTTTTAGTAAAGGTTGCTATACCGGACAAGAAACCGTCGCAAGAGCCAAATATCGTGGGATCAATAAACGTATGTTGGCCAATGTACGCGGGCAACTTGCCGTTCAACTTAACGATGATGATGTGATTGAGATCGAACGCTCGGTGGGAGAAAACTGGCGTAAGGCAGGAGAAGTACTCGCTCACTATCAATACAGCAATGGCGAATTTGTTGCTGCTATGGTAATTGCCAACAATCTCGATGAAGATTCTCAGTTCCGTTTAGCTTCTCAACCAGACTGTCGTTTGAGCCTGGAACTGCCACCTTACCCGCTCGACCAAGAGTAAGGGATGATTGATACACGCATCACTGCCTATCTGGATGAACGTGATATTCCCTATCGAGTCTTGATGCAATCCCGTGAGGCAGTATCCATTGAGGATGCTGCCAAATTACGTGATATCGAAACTCACACAATGGTCAAAACCTTGTTGCTGCGAGATATGGATAACCAACTTGTTCTTGCCTGCTGTCAGGGCAACAAACAGGTGGATCCGAAAAAAGTACGTGCTTTATTGAATACTCGTCGAATGACCTGCGTGTCCAGTGAACAAGTTGAAGTGCTTACCGGCTTTGCTATTGGTACTGTCACTCCCTTATTGTTGAAAACCTCCATGCCTATCATTTTTGACAATGAGATAAAGCAAAACACTCTAGTCACCATTAGTAGTGGTCAGCGCATTGCGGGCATTGAAATCGCCCTCAAAGATCTTGTCGAACAATGCTCACCGCTATGGTCCGATATCACTCGCTGACATTTGCACTCTCTTCTTTTATGCAAAAAAATGTCGAACTAAATTAGAAAACCGTGAAATGGATCTAATTTACCACCTCGCCATCATGAAAATTTATACAACATGAAAGCATAAATAGTCATTTGTATTTTTTTGGAGTATTGTACATATTGTCACCAGCTAGCACTTCAAGGCTACTGGTAACGGCACTAGAGTGAATCGCTGCTCAAGCAGTAACTCCACTTTTGTGTAATGCATCTGTGACATTTGGCCCGCGTAGCGGGCTTTTTTTATCTAAAGTATCGCTTTGACTCTCTTTCTCCACCTTTTGTCTCACTTTTGTAAAAGAGTGTGTATTGTGACAACTTTTTTTGATTTAGCCGGTCTTACATATACGTAGTAAATAGAAATAGCCAATACAGCGACGTGGATTGTGTTTCGACAGCGGATAAAACCTCGATTCATACCACTGTCATACTAAGCTATTCAAATAGAGCAAAAATTGAGAATGGAAGACCCCTATCTAGGCTTTTGTGCAAGATATCACGGAGATATTGAGACATCGCAATGGAATTGCAAAACGCTCCACAAAACGCTCACTTGGTTGTAAAAGCTCTCTCGGAAAGGCTATGCAATCACACATTTAGGTTAGGGTTTCAACTATAATTCGTTCGCTAGGTAACATTATAAGGAAGGCTAAATGAGACTGTTTAAGCGCTATACACCAAGTATGATTGCTAAACATGTGAGTCGACTATTCAAAGGCAGAATCTATATTTATGGATTGGGCGGTTTTGAGTTTGATAATGGTAAGTTGATCATCCCAGAACGCGCTGAAAAACGTCATTTCCAAGCGGTAAAAGAGATAAATCAAGAGGTAATGAGACTCCGCTGTGCGTACGCTTAAAGAACGCAATATTCAATAACTGTTTCTACCCTACAAAGCCTACCAAGATGGGCAATGATAACGTCAAAACAAAGGGGCAGCCGCGCTGCCCCTTTTTCGTTCTTTGCACTACAACAATTAGCTTTGAATCACTTCTGTCTTCGCTAACTCAGGAAGATGGCCTCGCATTCCCAAAGCACGGCTCATAATTTCTTGCTTCGCCCCAGGAAGTTGTCCAACCAAACTCATTCCAATACCACGAATGAGCTTCTTCGCTGGATTATCACCCTCAAACAGATCCTTGAACCCTTGCATTGCTGCGATCATTTTCGCAGCTTCTGCTTTGCGCCAACGCTCATATTCACGCAGATTACGTTTACGGCCAATATCTTTGCCCGCACGCCATAATTTGAACACTTCTTGCGATAAACTTGCTGCATCCAGTAGTCCAAGGTTGACACCTTGACCTGCTAAAGGATGGATGGTGTGCGCAGCATCACCAACGAGTGCAACTCGCTCGGTAACGAAGTCACGCGCATAACGCATCTTCAACGGAAAAACTCGTCGCTCAGATTTCACCTGACAAAGACCTAAGCGGCCATCAAATTCAGCGGTCAAGACTTTGTTGAATTCCGACTCCGACATTTTGGCAAGTTTCTCAGCGCGCTGTGGTTCCGTTGACCAAACGATAGAGCATAGGTTTCGGTCATCTAATGGCAAAAACGCCAGTGGCCCCTGCGATGTAAACACCTGCCTTGCGACACAATCATGAAAATCAGCAACAGAAATATTGGCGACCAACGCACTGTGTCCGTAGTCCCAATGAGTCAGCGGAATATCTTGCTGCTTTCGCACCCAAGAATTAGCGCCATCCGCACCGACGACCAATTTGCTGGTAAATGACTGGCCATTATCCAGCGTCATCCACACTTCACTTTCCCCTACTGCCATTGATTGACAGCGATGTGGCATGAAGAGCGTCACGTTATTTTGGCCCTCGACTTGCTCTAACAAAGCCAGTTGAATAACACGATTTTCAACGATATGACCGAGATCTGGCTGCGACATCTGACTGGCAGAGAACTCAATACGAGCAAAGCTGTCCTGCTCCCACACTTCCATTGCGTAATAAGGTGCGCAGCGGTGTTTTTGAATCGCATCCCAAGCACCAAGATTTTTCAAGATGGTTTCACTGGCACGGCTTAACGCCGAGACACGAATATCCGGGTCTCCTGACATGTCTTTGTCGGGCGTGTTCCCTTCGACCACTGCTATTCGTAGATCGGTATCTCTCAGTGCGCGGGCGAGAGCAAGGCCCACCATTCCGCCACCGATGATGGCTAAGTCAAAACTTTGCATATCTCTGTACTACCTATTCACAACCCCAAGTGCACGATTAAAAATCGGCGACTTAAGATTTGGAAAATTATCCATTAGCCCTAGACCTACATTGCGGCCTAACCGAAGGGCAAAAAAGTCATTCGAAAATATGTGTACTAACCCAGACGTCATGGTGATCGTCAATTCTCTGTCTTGTCGACGATTGCTTTGGAATTTAATTAGATTAGCGTATTCACCCACATCTTGAAGGCTTTCAAGCAACGAATCGACCAAAGTCGCAATATCGCGAATCCCAAGGTTAAAACCTTGCCCCGCGATAGGGTGAAGCGTCTGAGCAGCATTACCAACTGCCGCGACTCGGTGCTTAATAATTTGCGGTCGATGACGCAGCAAAAGAGGGTAACTGGCAACCGCTCCAACCTTTATAAAACGACCTAAACGCCAGCCGAACTCCTGTTGAAGCAAAGCGAGGAAATCCGTTTCAGACAAGTTCACGACCTGCTGAGCACGCTCTGGAGGCATACACCAAACTAATGAACTTCGTTCATCAGACATAGGTAACAGGGCTAGTGGTCCGTGTTTCGTAAAGCGCTCAAAGGCTCGGCCACATGGATCTTCACTGGTTTTGACGTTTGCAATCACCGCGACTTGCCCGAAGTCATGAGTCCGCTGGTCTAGACCTACGGCTTGACAGCTTTTGGAATCCGCGCCATCCGCGGCCACAAGAAGTTTTGCTTCAAGTTCATTAATCTTACCATCACTGTTTTTCATTGAGACGGCAACATGATGCTGGTGTTGAACCACCCGCTCAACAGAATATGGACAAAGAAAGTCGATGGTCGGACTGCTGTTCAGCTTTTGATCAAAGCGACGTCCTACTTCTGCAAGTTCAACCACATACCCCATCGCCTTTAAACCTTCTTTCTCAGCATAGAAATCGGTCATGGCAGCGTGTCCACGGTCAGAAACATGGATATGAGTAATTGGTGTGGCGTGATCTTTAATCAAAGACCACAACTTATAGCGTTTGAGAATCTCAACCGTCCCATAAGAAAGAGCGATGGAACGTGCATCAAAACCTGGATGCGATTGACTGTCGGCAAGAAATGGTTCAACAACAGCAATCTTCAACGCATGATCACTGCAGTAATCCAGAGCCATGGCGAGAGTTGCCCCAGCCATTGCCCCTCCTGCAATGACAACATCATACTTATTTGACACTGCCTTCTCCTTGATAAGACGGGGACCCAATTAATGAATGGTCGGAGTTTCTGATGACTTAGTTGGTTTTACGCCAAACTCTGCATGAATGGTCAATACGCACGCTTTCACATGCTCAATAACCTGTTCTAACAACTGAGCTTGCTCTTCAAGATCATCGTCTTCATCGATACCCAATCTGGCAATTTCTTCCAAATCAGCAAGGGCTTCTTTGACGTCAGCAGAGGCCTTTGTAAATGAAGCATTAATTAAGCCCAGTCCAGAAATAAAGTGGTTGACCCACTCACTTAAACCGTCAGCAATTTCAAAGACGTCGGCTTCAACGTCTTCTCCAGGAATAAACAGAGAAAGCTCAAAGCCCTGATCTGCTGTCAGTTCTTTCATTGAGAAACTAAGCAGAGATTTCGCCGTCGCCAAGTTGGATTGCGGCCACCCCATACCATCATTTGTATAATCGAAAAGAAGTGGCTGCCAGCTGTCATCATTCAGCCCCAATCCACCACTTAGCATCCCTACAAGCAAACCATGAAGTTCTGCTGGTGATACCGCCAACCCAGCTTGTTGTAGCTCAGTGACAATTGTAATGTAATTAGGTAGTGTCGTTTCACTCATAGCAATACTCGTTTCAATAAATTAGTCCTAAGCTGACAAACACGTTGGTCTTCACGCATAGGTTTTCAAATCTGACCTGCAATGCTATCACTTCCCATCTCTGGCGAAAACGCTATCCCACACGTTTCTGAGTAGCTTTTGTGCGAATTGTCGATTTCCTGTGTTGTTAACCACGCAATTAGCACCGACCCTACAGAAAAGCTTGAATCTTAATGCTCGTTTGCCTATAGTTTCTTCCTCAAAATTGCCTAATGTGGTGATACTTAAAAGAGTTCTTGTCATTATGGAAAATCAAGCTGTCGAAGTCGAAATCTTGGGTAAACTGACTAGGGTGAATTGTCCCCCAGATCAGAGAGATACCCTGATTAAAGCAGCACAAGATCTAGATAATCGATTGCAAGAGATGTCCCAAAGGACTAAAGTAACCAACGAGCTTAAATTGCTTACGATTGCTGCTCTTAACATGTCGTATGAACTCAATAATCGAAGTGATGAGTCACAACAAGAAGTGGCACAACTTAACGAGCGTTTGGAGCAGCTCGCGGCATCTCTTGAAGGTGCCATTAGTAAAGTAAAGCAAGGACAGCATACCTAATTTTACCCTGGGGTGTACGTCAGTGGATTTAAGTCCCTGAGCCGATAAGCAATACCAAAGGGTTAGTACTTGATAGCTATTGAGCAAGCTCGGCTCGTACCGAGAAGCCTACGGTTAACATTGCTGATCCGCCTTGAACCAGCTGGTTCAAGGGCCACAATCCTCAACGGCACTCTGGGGTATTCCTAATGTCTCTATCGACAAGACAGCAAATCCGCACATTGGTGCGTTCTCGCCGCCAGGCGATCAGCTCGAATCAGCAGAACATGCACGCGAATGATTTAGTCGTGAGAGTCAGTCAATTGAGCGCGCTGAACACGGCCAAAAAAGTGGCATTGTATCTTGCTAAAGACGGCGAATTAGATACCTTACCGACCATCCATTGGCTCTGGACACAAGATATCGAAACCTATCTCCCCGTGATTCATCCATTCTCTAAAGGTCAACTGCTTTTCCTACGTTACGATCAAAACACCGTTCTTATTCGAAATCGATACCAGATACTGGAACCTAAGCTTAGTCAATGTGCTATCTGTCCGGTATCTCAATTGGATATCATCTTTACGCCGCTGGTTGCTTTTGATGCTTCAGGACAACGTCTTGGTATGGGCGGAGGATATTATGATAGGACGCTAGCACCATGGGAAAATACACCCGTTGGCCCTACAGCTATCGGACTGGCTCACGATTGTCAGCAAATCGATGCCTTGCCAACCGAATCTTGGGACATCCCATTGGAAACCATCATTACACCAAGTAAAACCTGGCATTGGAGCAAATAACCTCCACTAGCCATTCGCCACGAGCAACCGATTGCATTTTTTCGCTGTTTTTTAGTATATCGCTATTTTTTCAGCGCATTTGTCGCCGAAATTGATATATAATTCGCCCGCATTTTCACCTTAACTCAAAACTGGAATTCAACCATGACTCAAGACGAGATGAAGAAAGCTGCTGGTTGGGCGGCACTAAAGTATATCGAAAAAGATAGCATTGTTGGTGTTGGTACTGGCTCAACTGTCAACCACTTCATTGATGCACTAGGTACTATCAAAGACGATATCAAGGGCGCAGTATCGAGCTCGATTGCTTCAACAGAAAAGCTGGAAGCACTAGGTATTGAAGTATTTGACTGTAACGATGTGGCTTATCTTGATGTTTACGTCGATGGTGCGGATGAAATCAACCCAAGTCGCGATATGATTAAAGGTGGTGGCGCAGCGCTAACACGTGAGAAAATCGTAGCGGCGATCTCAAACAAATTTGTCTGTATTGTTGATGGCACCAAAGCTGTTGACGTCCTAGGTCAATTCCCTCTACCCGTTGAAGTTATCCCAATGGCGCGTTCTTACGTTGCACGTGAGTTGGTGAAACTGGGTGGTGACCCCGTTTATCGCGAAGGCGTCATCACAGATAACGGCAACGTTATCTTAGACGTACATGGTATGCAGATTACCGATGCGAAAGATATGGAAGATAAGATCAATGCTCTTGCTGGTGTAGTAACGGTGGGATTGTTCGCACACCGTGGTGCTGATGTGATCATCACAGGCACACCTGAAGGTGCAAAAATCGAAGAGTAAGACCATAATCGCCAACGAGATTGGTCGAACAAACTTGGTCAATATATTAAACGCGATTACGTCATTAGACTACAAACGGCACCCTTGGTGCCGTTTTTTCGTTTTTCTATAAGAAAATTATGCCTTATTCCGTAATTTTCTTACCCAACGTACAGATTTTTTGTTACTTTATTGGTCACAAGACGCACAAGGAAAACGTTTGCCTCAAGCAGTTAGAAGTTCCCTCCTCGATATTCTCACTGTCAAATGTGCGCTACTTAAGCCCGAATTTCCCATGTTAAGGATGAGTTAAATGGCCAAAGTTTCACTGGAAAAAGATAAGATAAAGATTCTGCTACTTGAAGGGTTACATCCTTCTTCAGTAGAAGTTTTGCAAGCGGCTGGATACACCAATATCACCTATCACAAAGGCTCTCTACCCGAGGACGAGCTGATTGAGGCCGTCAAAGATGTTCACTTTATCGGAATTCGTTCTCGCACCAACTTGACCGAAAAAGTGATTAATGCCGCCGATAAATTAGTCGCTATCGGTTGTTTCTGCATTGGTACAAACCAAGTTGACCTTGACGCTGCCGCAAAGCGAGGCGTCCCGGTCTTTAATGCGCCATTTTCCAACACTCGAAGTGTGGCTGAACTGGTGCTTGGTCAAATCTTACTGCTGCTTCGCGGCATTCCTGAAAAAAATGCTCTCGCTCACCGTGGAATCTGGAAAAAAAGCGCAGATAACTCGTACGAAGCGCGTGGAAAACGACTTGGTATTATTGGTTACGGCCATATCGGTACTCAACTAGGTATTATCGCTGAAAACCTAGGTATGCGAGTGTACTTCTATGATATCGAAAACAAATTGTCGCTGGGTAACGCCACTCAAGTTCACACGATGACTGAATTGCTTAACAAGTGTGATGTGATCTCTTTGCACGTTCCTGAGACTCCGGGAACGAAAAATATGATGGGCGCTGCCGAGTTTGAAAGAATGAAGCCAGGCGCTATCTTCATTAATGCCGCTCGTGGTACGGTCGTAGATATTCCAGCCCTTTGTGATTCGTTAGAAGCAGGGCACCTTGCTGGTGCGGCTATCGACGTATTCCCAGAAGAACCGAAAACTAATGCCGATCCGTTTGAATCACCTTTGATGAAATTCGATAACGTCATCCTGACACCTCACGTTGGTGGTTCAACTCAAGAAGCTCAAGAAAATATTGGTGTCGAAGTCGCTGGAAAACTTGCAAAATATTCGGACAATGGTTCAACCTTGTCGAGTGTCAATTTCCCAGAAGTGTCTTTGCCTGAACATAATGAGTGTTCACGTCTACTGCATATTCACCAAAACCGTCCTGGTATCCTTACACAGATCAACACGATCTTCGCGGATGAAGGAATCAACATTGCCGGTCAGTACTTACAAACCGCAGCAGATATCGGTTATGTGGTCATCGATGTAGAAACGGCTCGATCAGAAGAAGCGTTAGCAAAACTGAAGCTAATCGAGGGTACAGTCAGAGCACGCATTCTGCACTAATCCTTTAAAAAAGCGCCCTGACTAATCAGGGCGTTATCTTATTTTCCAATCTGATAAGTGACGTCCACTCGATCGCGAATAGTGATCACCGAGTCTTGATAGCTGTTGGACTCTACCTTACTGTCCATCGCCATATTTCGCATCACCACCGGTTGATTCATAGGTTGACGGTACTCAATACGCCATACTTTACCCAGTTTTTGATCAAACCCTTTCGCTAACGATGCCGCTTTGCTTTGTGCGTCTTTAATCGCCGCCATACGTGCCGCTTCTTGGTATTGACCTTGATCTTTCACCTTAAGTTGAATGTTATCGACTTGATTAATCCCAGAATCAAGCGCTAAGTCTAAGTAGCTATTAAGGTTATCAAGATCCATAACTTGCAAAGTCACGGTACGTGAAGCACGATAACCGACCAGTTCTGGTTTACCCTTTTCCGGGTAGTGGTACTGAGGTGATAGGTAGAGGTTCGAGCTTTGAATATCTTTCTTTTCAATCCCCTTAGACATCAAGCCTGTAAGAAACTTGTCCACAACCGCATCGACGGCTTGCTTGGCCTGATCAGCATCCATTTGAGACTGTACAACTCGCACTGAGAACTCTGCCATATCCGGCGTTGCTTCTATTTCGCCATAACCCGTAGTAGAGATGTGAGGAAAATCCGGTTGGTTAGCAAAAACAGGTGCAGCAAACAAAGCAGCGACTAATATACCTAGTGCAAATGAGCGTTTCATTGAGACTCCTCGTTATATTTTTTAACCTTTATACTCAAGATTAGGCATAAGTTGAGAATATAGGTTCCCTAAAAAGCAAACACTGACAGAAAACTGACGTTCTGTTATTGAGGGAGATACTGTCTCGCATGGCGGATAATGGCGTCAGAGACCTCACCAAGTACCCCACTTTCAAGCTGCCAATGATGCCAATAGATTTGGTGGGACAACAATATATTTGGCGTAAGCTCTATTAGCTCGCCTGAGGCCAACTCATCTTGAATCTGTAACTTAGGGATTAAACAATAAGCAACACCAGCAACAGCAAGCTTCACGAATGCTTCGGAGCTACGTACCGTATGTTTGAGTATGCTGTCTGGCATAATGTTAAAATGTTGATTAACAAAGCGTTGGTGCATCTTATCATGTTGATCAAAGGCGACTGCGGGGGCTTTGATTAAGCTTTCTCGGTTCACACCTTGACTAAAGTATCGTTTGATAAAACTTGGGCTTGCCACACATAAGTAATCCACTCGGCCTAAATAGTCAGCGACACAACCTGAGATAGATTGTGATTCCAAACTTATCGCACCGACCACTTCACCATTTTTGAGTTTTTCAATAGTTCGCCCTTCGTCATCCACAATCAGGTTAAGCTCAACTCGCTTTGCTTCTAGCAGCGGAAATAGACTTGGCAACAACCAGGTTGCAAGACTATCAGCGTTGGTGGCTAACGATACCGAAAGAGGTTTATCACTGAGATCAGCCGCAAGCTCTGGTACTAATTCTTGTTCAAGTAGCCGAACTCGACGATATAACCCTAACAATTTTTTCCCGACGGCGGTCGGTCTTGGTGGTTGCTCTCTAACCAGTACCGGCTGAGCGAGCCATTTCTCTAATTGCTTTACTCGCTGAGAAACGGCAGACTGAGAAATGTACAGATGTTCTGCTGCTTTATCAAAGCTGCGCTGTTCGACGATAGCGTCCAACGCTTCAATCCATTTGTAATCTAATCCGCGCATAAATCGTCCTCTTTTTCACCGTTTTGATTACAAATCACACATCATAAGCATGACTTATTTAGCATTAATATTATTAACTATGCTAATAATAAACCAATCATTATTCTCTCGCTCTCTTTTGTACAGTGGTGAGGAAATTAAAGTGAATTTTTGGGTGCTTCTTCAAGGTTTCGGATTGGGTGCGACAATGATTATCCCAATTGGCGCTCAGAATGCCTACGTTTTAAATCAGGGAATTAAACGTAATCATCACCTAACTACAGCCACTGTGTGTAGCCTGCTTGATATGACGTTTATCTCTTTAGGCATTTTCGGTGGTGGGGCCATCTTGTCACAAAATGAACTGCTACTGACCGGCGTGACGCTGGGTGGAATTACATTTCTAACGGGTTACGGCTTGCTCTCTCTAAAAAGTGCCTTTAAGACACCATCTGCTCAAGAATCTTCAGGTGAGGTCTTAGCTCGCGGTCGCCGCACTGTGGTTCTTGGCGCATTAGCAGTGACCGTTTTAAATCCGCACCTCTACTTAGATACCGTAGTGATTCTTGGCTCTATTGGCGGACAGTTTGAAGGAAACGATCGTATTGCTTTTGCTATTGGTACTGTACTCGCGTCATTTGTTTGGTTTTATTCCCTATCACTGGGTGCTGCAAAGCTTGGGCCTACCTTGTCTAAGCCAAAAGTGAAAAAAGGCATCGACTTGGCAGTAGCTGCAATGATGTTTACTATCGCCATACTGTTGATGAAAGGACTCATGGCTTAACGATGGATAATACTCAGCAGATATACTTGACCAATGTTGCCCTACTCGAAGAGCATGCTATTTCATTTAACCAATGGCAACACGAGCCTATTCTCGACTTTGCCACCGATGAGCGCATTGCCAAAGAGCTAGGGTGGACTGGCGTGCATAGTAAAAGTCTATTTTTGAAGAAGAAAGGGGGCGGCTTTGTCCTGTTTCTTAGCGACAAAGATACTCGACTCGATAAAACCGCTTTGAAACAAGCGGTTGGGAAGCGCACGTCCATTTGCAGCAACGAAGAGATGATTGAGCAAATAGGTTGTGTACAAGGGGCGGTCTGCCCTATCGGATTACCAGAAGAGATAACAATAGTCGTCGATAAGGCTCTGTTGTTAGCTCAGGAAGTCTTATACACCCCAGGACTGCCTGAATGGACATTCGGCCTATCCGGCGCAGATTTACAACGAGTACTGTCGTGGCTCCCCAATCACATCGTAGAGATAGACATAAAAAAAGGTGAAGCATAGTGCTTCACCTTGGTGCTTTTTCGACACTAAACGCTGTTTAGCTATCGACTTTGTTCAAATGCACATCCATTTGCGGGAATGGAATTTCGATGCCTTCTGCATCCAGTGCTTCTGTAATCGCTTGAAGCGAATCAAAATAGACATCCCAGTACTGCTCTGTGCGAACCCAAGGACGTACAACAAAGTTCACGGAAGAGTCTGCAAGGGCAACAACACCAATCGTAGTGCCTGGTTCTTTTAAGATACGCTCATCGGCTTCAAGAGTTTTACGAATCACTTCTTGAGTCTTCTTGAGATCGGCTCCGTAAGAGACACCGATAACATGGTCAATACGACGGGTCGCATGACGAGAATAGTTAGTGATTGGCGAGCCAATAACCGACGAGTTAGGTACTACCACCATTTTATTGTCTGGCGTAGTAAGAATCGTTTGGAAGATTTGAATCGAGTCTACTGAACCTGCCACTCCACCAATCTCTACATAGTCGCCAGATTTGAATGGGCGAAAACCCACAATCAAGACACCTGCAGCAAAGTTAGAGAGTGAACCTTGCAGCGCCAAACCGATAGCTAAACCAGCAGCACCGATTACCGCTACCACTGACGCGGTTTGAACACCGATTCGACTTAATGCCGCGATTAAAACAATAACGAATAATGTGTAGCGAACAATACCGTGGATAAACTCAACAACGGCCTTATCCATTTTCTTCTTACGCAGCAACTTAGAAACGCTATTCGCTACCGCTTTTACAACGATGTTACCAATAAACAGGATCAGAATAGCTGAAATGATATTTACGCCGTATTGGACAAGTAAATCGGAGTTGTTGGTTAACCACTGCTCCGCTTTCGAAAATCCATCAACGATAGGTGCGTGGATCTCAACTGACTCATTGGCCATATTGTTTTACCTCTTGAAAATATAAATAGTGCGAAGCAAACCTTAGCTATTACCATTGTACTATTAGCAAAAGCGAGCCTGGCGAAAAGTATTGAGAGTATGAATACCAATACACATTACTTAACAAAAGGTAACGCAAACATATGCGTTTACGCCAGTTTTTTAATCGCCATCACATAATTTTCATTAGTGACAAAAAAAGCCGCTCTAAAGAGCGGCTTTTTTAACCTTACTATCAGTTAAATCTTATGCGATTTATCTTATAGTACGTCGATAGCGTTTAGGTCAGCAAATGCTTTCTCTAGACGTGCAACCATTGAAGATTGACCAGCACGTAGCCATACGCGTGGGTCGTAGTACTTCTTGTTTGGCGCGTCTTCACCAGTTGGGTTACCGATTTGACCTTGTAGGTAATCATGGTTCTCAGCTTCGTAAGAACGGATACCGTCCCAAGTTGCCCACTGTGTATCAGTATCGATGTTCATTTTGATAACACCGTAGCCGATAGATTCTTGGATTTCTGCTTCAGTAGAGCCAGAACCACCGTGGAATACGAAGTTTAGAGCGTTAGGTGCAATACCGAACTTCTCTGCACAGTATGCTTGAGAGTCACGTAGGATAGTTGGAGTTAGAACAACGTTACCTGGCTTGTATACACCGTGTACGTTACCGAAAGAAGCTGCGATAGTGAAACGTGGGCTGATAGCACTTAGTTTCTCGTATGCGTATGCAACATCTTCAGGAGAAGTGTATAGCTCAGATGCGTCCATGTGAGAGTTATCTACACCGTCTTCTTCACCACCAGTACAACCAAGTTCGATCTCAAGAGTCATACCCATTTTAGCCATGCGCTCTAGGTACTTAGCAGAGATTTCGATGTTCTCTTCTAGAGACTCTTCAGAAAGGTCAATCATGTGAGAAGAGAATAGTGGCTTACCAGTTTGAGCGAAGAACTCTTCACCTGCATCTAGAAGACCGTCGATCCAAGGTAGAAGTTTCTTAGCCGCGTGGTCAGTGTGAAGAATTACTGGAATACCGTAAGACTCAGCAACTGCGTGAACGTATTTTGCACCAGCAACTGCACCTAGGATTTGTGCGCCTTGACCTTCAAGCTTAACGCCTTTACCAGCGAAGAAGCCAGCACCGCCGTTAGAGAACTGAACAACAACTGGAGCTTTTACTTTAGCTGCTGCTTCAAGAACACCGTTGATAGAGTCAGTGTTAACTACGTTTACTGCAGGAAGAGCGAAGTTGTTCTCTTTAGCAACTTCAAATACTTTTTGAACGTCATCGCCAGAGATAACACCTGGTTTTACGAAGTCGAAGATCTTAGACATGGAATAAGTCCTATTTTCTGTCGTTTTAAATAAAAGTTGGCAATCGTTTGCTCACAATGCGCGGCATTGTATCAGAGTTAATCCGCCATTGCAGCATAGATAAAAGCGGACCAATCAGCCCGCTCTATAAAAGATTGATTATGCTTTCGCACGCTCTTCTAGCATTGCTACTGCTGGTAGTACTTTACCTTCAACGAATTCAAGGAATGCACCGCCACCTGTAGAGATGTAAGAAACGTCAGCTTTGATACCGAACTTGTCGATAGCTGCTAGCGTGTCACCACCACCTGCTACAGAGAAACCTTCTGATTCAGCGATCGCTTTAGAAATGCCTTCAGTACCTGCTTCGAAGTTCTTGAATTCGAATACACCTACAGGGCCGTTCCACAGGATAGTTTTAGCATCTTTTAGGATTTTCGCTAGTTCCGCTGTTGAGTCTGGACCTAGGTCGAAAATCATGTCGTCGTCTTGAACTTCAGAAACGTGTTTGATTTCTGCTTCTGCGTTCTCATCGAATGCTTTTGCACAAGCTACATCCGTTGCCACTGGAATTGCACACTCATCCATTAGCTTCTTAGCAGTCTCTACTAGGTCTGCTTCGTATAGAGACTTACCTACGTTGTGACCCGCCGCTGCGATGAACGTGTTTGCGATACCACCACCAACAACAAGCTGGTCAGCAATTTTAGATAGAGATTCAAGAACCGTTAGCTTAGTTGAAACTTTTGAACCACCTACGATAGCAACCATTGGACGAGCAGGCTTGTCCATTGCTTTGCCTAGCGCTTCTAGTTCATTAGCAAGTAGAGGACCAGCACAAGCTACAGGTGCGTGCATACCTACACCATGAGTAGAAGCTTGAGCACGGTGAGCCGTACCGAATGCGTCCATTACGAATACGTCACATAGTGCAGCGTATTTCTTAGAAAGCTCTTCTTCGTTCTTCTTTTCTCCGTTGTTGAAACGAACGTTTTCAAGAACAACTAGCTCACCTGTATTTAGCTCTAGGCCATCTAGGTAATCTTTTGCTAGCTTAACTTCGCAATCAAGCGCGTCGTTTAGGTAGTTAACTACAGGTTGTAGAGAGAACTCTTCTGCGTACTCGCCTTCAGTAGGACGACCTAGGTGAGACGTTACCATTACTTTAGCGCCAGCTTCTAGGCAGTGCTTGATGGTTGGTAGAGACGCTAGGATACGCGCGTCAGAAGTTACTTTACCGTCTTTGACAGGTACGTTCAGATCCGCACGGATAAATACGCGTTTACCTGCTAGTTCCAGGTCAGTCATCTTGATTACAGACATGTTTAGTCCTCTCAACTAAAAAATAAATAAAGTTTTTGAAAACCCGGCTTCTTGCCAAGTTTTGAAATTCATCAACTGCTTACTTATATTGGGCTTAACGATATTAATTTCAAGCTTCAAAATTAATATTTTCCCAAATTGCGCCCTTGATACTACTTGGACGCCTGCATTGCTAAAGCAGTGTCTAACATACGATTAGCAAAGCCCCACTCGTTGTCACACCAGACTAACATTTTGACCAAACGACCATCGCTCACTCGGGTCTGTGTCCCGTCAACAATGGCACTGTGTGGATCGTGGTTAAAGTCGATTGAAACTAGCGGTGCTTCAGTATAGTCAACAATGCCGTCTAATGTACACCGAGATGCGTTAATAATGACTTGATTTACGTCATTAACTTTCACATTCGTATTTATAGTTACACTTAAATCCATAGCGGTAACGTTAATTGTTGGCACTCTGACAGAAATTGCTTCAAATTTGTTATAAAATTTCGGAAAGATACGTTCAATACCTTTATGTAACTTAGTATCAACCGGAATAATGGAGTGGCTCGCCGCGCGCGTTCTTCGTAAGTCACTGTGGTAGGCATCAATCACTTGTTGATCATTCATTGCTGAGTGGATAGTGGTAATCGTACCGGAGTCGATCCCGAACGCTTCATCTAACGCTTGAATGATAGGAACAATACAATTGGTGGTACAAGAACCATTAGACACGATCAACTGCTGTTGCGTCAGTGAGTCATGATTCACACCATAAATAATGGTGTTATCCAAGTCATGCGAACCGGGGTGTGAAAATAGAACTTTTTTGGCACCAGCTGCAATGTGCTCGAGACCATCTGCGCGACTGCCGAAGACCCCTGTGCAATCAAGGACAATGTCTACATCTAAGTTGCGCCATGGTAGTAAGCTGATGTCTGCAGAATGTAGAATGCGAATCGTATCAAACTTACCGTCGCAATGATTGATATATAAATGCTCTTGGTCATGGGAAACCTTTTTGGCAAACCGACCATGACTGGTGTCATACTGAAGCAAATGAGCCATTGCTTCAGGTTGAGCAAGTTCGTTGACTGCGACGACTTGTATTTTATCGTTCTTGCCGCTTTCATAAATTGCTCGAAGTACATTTCGTCCAATGCGACCAAAGCCATTAATAGCCACTTTTAACATCGCACTACATCCTTAGTTCACGTTATGGTGGTGTGCATAGTAACCGATCAACTGTCATTTCGCATTAACAGTTGCGAGGCAAGTCTCCCAAACACGTCATCGCTAAGAATTCACTCTGCTACCATGATTGAAGAGGCTTCTCGCATACCATTTAACGACCTCGATTTCACTACACAGGAGGTGCCCTTATGTTTACTGGTCAGTATTACTGCCAATCATGTAACAAAGAAACTATTCATAACGAAGTCTTGATACGTAAGCCAAGTCGCTATGACAACGATCCAACGATCTTTGGTCGAATTAAGTTATTGCTGCATGCGTTTATCAATGGTGGGCACTACTACGATATGGACCGCTATGTCACCTGCCAAACCTGTGGCAGGCGCGAGTTGGACAACAAAGGTAGTGAATTTGAATAGTCATTTAAAAAGCCGAGCTGTAGAGCTCGGCTTTTCATCGTTCAAAGTAACTTAATGTTACCTCAAATTAAGCAAGCAGTTCTTTTGCTGTGTTTACAACGTTTTCAGTTGTGAAACCAAACATTTTGAATAGCTCATCTGCCGGTGCAGACTCACCGAATGTCGTCATGCCGATGATCTTGCCACCAAAGCCAACATACTTGTACCAGTAATCCGCGATACCTGCTTCAACTGCGATACGCTTAGTCACTGACGCTGGAAGCACCGCTTCGCGGTATGCTGCATCTTGCGCGTCAAACACGTCAGTAGAAGGAAGAGACACTACGCGTACTTTTTTACCTTCAGCCGTTAATTCAGCATAAGCGTTAGTCGCTAGCTCAACTTCAGAACCTGTTGCGATAAGAATCAGCTCTGGCGTACCTTCACAGTCTTTCAGGATGTAACCACCCTTAGCAACGTTGGCTAACTGCTCTGCATCACGCTCTTGCTGCGTTAGGTTTTGACGAGAGAAGATCAGTGAGGTCGGACCGTCTTTACGCTCAATGGCGTATTTCCAAGCCACCGCAGACTCAACTTGGTCACATGGGCGCCATGTGCTCATGTTTGGCGTCACACGTAATGATGCAATTTGCTCAACCGGTTGGTGCGTCGGACCATCTTCACCCAGACCAATAGAATCGTGAGTGTAAACTTGGATGTTTTGCACTTTCATTAGTGCCGCCATACGCATTGCGTTACGAGCGTATTCCATAAACATTAGGAATGTAGCACCGTAAGGAACAAAACCACCGTGTAGCGCGATACCATTGATGATAGCCGTCATACCGAATTCGCGTACACCGTAGTGAATGTAGTTACCAGACGCATCATCTGCGGTTAGAGACTTAGAACCAGACCACATGGTTAGGTTAGAAGGCGCTAGGTCAGCTGAGCCGCCCATGAATTCTGGAAGCATCTTACCAAACGCTTCAAGCGCGTTTTGAGACGCTTTACGAGATGCAATGTTTGCCGGGTTAGCTTGAAGGTCTGCGATGATCTTGCTTGCTTCTTGCTCCCACTGAGCTGGAAGCTCACCGTTTACACGACGCTTGAATTCTGCAGCTAGCTCTGGGTATGCCGCTTCATAAGCCGCTAACTTCTCGTTCCAAGCCGCTTCTTTTGCACTACCCGCTTCTTTCGCATCCCACTGTGCTTTAATGTCAGCTGGAATTTCGAATGGACCGTATTCCCAACCTAGGAATTCGCGTGCCGCTGCAATTTCGTCGTGACCAAGTGGTGCACCGTGACAATCGTGTGAACCCGCTTTGTTCGGAGAACCAAAACCGATGATGGTTTTAGTACAAATAAGTGTTGGACGTGGATCCGCTTTTGCCGCTTCAATAGCAGCATTGATTGCGTCTGCATCGTGGCCGTCTACCGCTGGGATAACGTGCCAGCCGTACGCTTCGAAGCGCTTAGGCGTATCGTCAGAGAACCAACCTTCAACTTCACCGTCGATAGAGATACCGTTGTCATCCCAGAAAGCAATCAGCTTACCAAGACCTAGAGTACCTGCTAAAGAACACGCTTCGTGAGAAATACCTTCCATTAAGCAACCATCACCCATGAACACATAAGTGAAGTGGTCTACGATGTCGTGGCCTTCTTTGTTAAATTGCGCTGCAAGAGATTTCTCAGCAATCGCCATACCCACTGCGTTGGTGATGCCTTGACCTAGAGGACCTGTTGTCGTCTCGATACCGGGTGCATAGCCATACTCTGGGTGACCTGGTGTTTTTGAGTGCAGTTGACGGAAGTTTTTCAAATCATCAATCGATAGCTCGTAACCGCTTAGGTGAAGCAGAGAGTAAATCAGCATAGAGCCATGGCCGTTAGAAAGTACGAAACGGTCGCGATCAGCCCACTCTGGGTTTGATGGGTTGTGATTTAGATGAGAACGCCAAAGAACTTCAGCGATATCAGCCATACCCATTGGCGCACCTGGGTGACCTGAGTTAGCTTGTTGAACACCATCCATGCTTAGCGCGCGGATTGCATTAGCGAGTTGTTTACGAGAAGACATGTAGGCTCCTGAGTGCATTAAGCGAATTCCAAGTTTTTCATAGGCTGAGCGAATAGTCAGCGGCGCTATTGTCGCAAAGCCCCATAGTCTCTGCAAACGTTTTACCGTCATTTTTTGGCTTTTTACTGCGATAATGTGGTACCAAAACACGTTTATTCAACAAAAATGGGCAAACGATTGGCTATAAGTTAAAAACAAAAATCGCTTGCTAAACGCACATCGATGACTAGAATAGACGTCTAGATGTAGATACACCTACAATATATCGTTGATTTTTCAATAAGCGGGCTCAATAGGTTCGCTTAAAAATGTAATTGGAGCTCTCATGGCTAAGCACCTGTTTACTTCTGAATCTGTATCAGAAGGCCATCCAGATAAAATCGCTGACCAAATTTCAGACGCGGTACTTGATGCAATTCTAGAACAAGACCCTAAAGCACGCGTTGCGTGTGAAACTTACGTTAAGACTGGCATGGTGATGGTAGGTGGTGAGATCACTACTTCAGCATGGGTTGATATCGAAGAGTTAACTCGTGAAACCGTTCGTGAAATCGGTTACGTTCACTCTGACATGGGTTTCGATGCCAATTCTTGTGCAGTTCTTAATACTATCGGTAAGCAGTCTCCTGACATCAACCAGGGCGTTGATAAAGCTGACCCTAAAGAGCAAGGCGCTGGTGACCAAGGTATCATGTTCGGTTACGCGACTAACGAAACTGAAATTCTTATGCCAGCACCTATTACCTACTCTCACCGTCTTGTTCAAAAGCAAGCTGAAGTACGTAAGAACGGCACGCTACCTTGGTTGCGTCCAGACGCTAAATCTCAAGTAACGTTCCAATACGATCAAGGTAAGATCGTTGGTATCGATGCAGTTGTTCTTTCAACTCAACACTGTGATTCAATCTCTACGCCAGATCTACGTGAAGCGGTAATGGAAGAGATCATCAAGCCAGTTCTACCATCTGAGTGGATCAACAAAGAGACTAACTTCTTCATCAACCCAACCGGTCGTTTCGTTATCGGTGGCCCAATGGGTGACTGTGGTCTAACTGGTCGTAAGATCATTGTTGACACCTACGGCGGCGCAGCTCGTCACGGTGGTGGTGCATTCTCTGGTAAAGATCCATCAAAAGTAGATCGCAGTGCAGCATACGCAGCACGTTATGTGGCGAAAAACATTGTCGCTGCGGGTATGGCTGATCGTTGTGAAATCCAACTTTCTTACGCTATCGGTGTTGCTGATCCAACTTCTATCATGGTGGAAACATTCGGTACTGAGAAAGTATCTCACGACATCATCGTAGAAGCAGTGCGTCAACATTTCGACCTACGCCCATACGGTCTACAAGAAATGCTAAACCTGCTACAGCCGATTTATAAGAAGACTGCAGCATACGGTCACTTCGGTCGCGAAGAATTCCCTTGGGAAGCGACAGATAAAGCAGCAATCCTGCGCGACTTCGCTGGTTTATAATCTGCCAGGCCTGAGTTAATACTCTAAAAAAGCCTTCAAAATATCTTTTGAAGGCTTTTTTGTTTTTATTACTAACTATTTCAATTACTTCGTTACATAACTGTTAAATCCATCTTTTGCAGCACGCGATTTATACCCTTTTGAAAATTGTGTTTTCTCACAACTCGGTCAATAGTTAATCAAAAGTGCCCTTGTAACCAGACCCTTTAGGTCTGAGTTTCGTACTGTAAATAGAGCACTTATGAGGGGAAGACGCTACACAACGACGCTTTGCTAAGCTTGTTCATGCTTCATAAAACAGCATCGTTAGCGCCATGCCCTGAGAAACGTAGGCCAGTTTGTCAAATCAGGGAGGACATATGCCTCGAACTGTAAATACCGACGACTTCCACAAGAAACACGAAGTCAGGGATCAAGATTACGCTAAAACTATTCCATGCAACGAACTCAGTGTCTCAGCACCATTTCACTGGTTAGCACTTGGGTTGCACGATCTTATTCGCATGCCCATCATTAGTGCGTTTTACGGCTTGTGCTTTACTGCTGCCTCTGTCGCCATTGTGCTATTAGTTCAGTGGCAAGGAACCCATTTGGTTATCATGCCAAGTCTCGTCGTCTATATGCTCATTGGGCCATTCTTGGCGCTCGGGTTATACGATGCAGCATGGGAAAGAGAAAAAGGACACAAACCCAGTTTATTCCATTCTATGAAAGCCATCGGCAGAAACTCCACCTCACAATGGGCCTTTGCCGTGCTGCTCGCTGTCGCGATGATTTTCTGGATGAGAATCGCTGCTCTGCTCCACGCTCTGTATCCTTCTGTTCAAGGTGCACCCTTGACTGATTTTGCCCCATTTCTGATTACGGGTAGCGTTGTAGGCGCTGTGATTGCTTCGATTATCTTCAGCATTTCAGCGTTCTCGATTCCACTCATGATGGAGAGACGCGTCGATGTAATGACGGCCGTATTTACCAGCTTTAATGCAGTGAAGTCGAACATACCCGCCATGATTGTGTGGGCGTTGGTTATCTGCGGTGGCATCTTGATTGGTTTCGCCACCTACGGCATTGGCATGATCATTACCATGCCAATTCTTGGGTATGGTACGTGGCACGCTTATCATGAAACCATTAAGAAAAAACATAATTCATAAGGCAAAGAGCAATATATTGCAAACCCAACCAATGTCTCTAGAATAGCGCCCTCATTTGGGCGTTATTTTATGATTGAGTTAAATGAAGTCATCTCCATCCGAAGAGCTACACTACTTGGCGGCGAAAAAGCTAGCACAATGTATCGGACTGGCCCGTCGCTATTTTGAGCGAGACTTTCCCATGCCAGCCCTCAATTATCAGCTTCGTGGCAAAGCTGCTGGTAAAGCCTATTTGCAAACATGGGAAATACGTTTAAACCCAGTACTATTTGCCGAGAACCAACAAGCTTTTATCAGCGAGGTGATTCCCCATGAGGTCGCTCACCTCATTACGTTTGCCTGCTTCGGCAGAGTGCGTCCTCACGGAGCTGAATGGCAAATGCTCATGAGCCAAGTCTTTTCGTTAGCCCCCAAGACCACACATTCGATGAACGTCCAATCTGTTCAGGGTCGTACCTTCGAATATCGCTGCCAGTGTGACACTTTCTCCGTTTCCATAAGACGACATAACAAAGTAATGCGTCAGCAAGCGAGTTATCGGTGCCGAAAATGTGGCAGCCAAATTGAATTCACCGGCAAACAGCTCAGCTAAGTTTAGGTTTACCCTTAATAATCTATAGATCTATCTGTAGATCGAGTAATTTTTGCGAGTTAAACTAGGTTATCTCAACCTTTTTAAAGACTTGTAATGTACCGTTATCTCTCTTTTGCTGTAGCCCTACTTGTTAGCTTAATCTCATTTTCAGCACTCAGTGCCCCACCTAGTAGCTTTAGTAAAGCCAAGAAAGAAGCCGTTAAAATCTATGCGGATCACCCTATTAGTTTTTACTGTGGGTGCAACATTCAGTGGCAAGGGAAGAAAGGTATTCCTGATCTATCATCTTGTGGTTACCAAGTACGCAAACAGCAAAAACGCGCAAGTCGTATCGAGTGGGAACATGTCGTACCCGCATGGCAATTTGGCCACCAGCGCCAGTGTTGGCAGGAAGGCGGTCGTAAAAACTGCACCAGAAACGACAACGCTTTCAAATTGATGGAAGCAGACCTCCACAACCTCACTCCGGCTATCGGTGAAGTCAATGGCGACCGTTCTAATTACAATTTCTCACAGTGGAATGGTATGGATGGCGTCAGTTATGGACGTTGTGACATGCAAGTTAATTTCAAACAGCGCAAGGTTATGCCGCCAGACAGAGCGAAAGGCTCCATCGCTCGCACCTACTTATATATGAGTAAAGAGTACGGATTTAAGCTCTCTAAACAGCAAACGCAACTCATGCAGGCCTGGAATAAAACCTACCCAGTCGATGCTTGGGAGTGCACTCGCAACGAACGCATCAAGCGCATCCAAGGTAACGACAACCCATTTGTGGCGGAAGCCTGTAAAAATCCTAGTTAAATCGCTACGCCAGCCCTTGTAATTTTAAGGGCGGGCATCCATCTTATACCTCTATACAGTTTTGTTCTTTGGAAGTTTTTATGCGTATACCTCGTATCTATCACCCTGAACCAATTCACGCTTTAGGGTCTCTTACACTAAGTGAAGATGCCGCAGGCCATTTAGGCCGCGTATTGCGCATGAAAGAAGGTCAAGAAGTGCTATTGTTTGATGGCTCGGGCCATGAGTTTCCAGCCACCATTACGCAGATTGGCAAAAAGAATGTGGATGTCGAAGTACTGGAGAAAGTCTCTGCCAGTATAGAATCGCCTTTGGACCTGCATTTAGGCCAAGTTGTGTCTCGCGGCGATAAAATGGAGTTCACGATTCAAAAATCGGTTGAGTTAGGCGTTAATACGATCACCCCGCTTATCTCAGAGCGCTGTGGCGTTAAACTCGATGCGAAACGCTTTGAAAAGAAACTGCAGCAATGGCAGAAAATTGCTATCAGTGCTTGTGAACAATGCGGACGTAACACCATACCTGAAATTCGACCCATTATGTCACTAGAGCAATGGTGTGCCGAGCCCTCAGAAGCCCTTAAGCTCAATCTGCACCCAAGAGCGAAATACTCAATCAATACCTTGCCTGAACCTGTGACTAAAGTTCGCCTGCTTATTGGTCCAGAAGGTGGCTTGTCAGCGCAAGAAATTGAAATGACAGAACAATATCAATTCGAAGAAACCCTGCTTGGTCCTCGTGTTTTGCGAACAGAAACGGCAGCATTAACCGCCATTACTGCACTGCAAGTACGCTTTGGCGATTTAGGTTAACGGGAGAAAAATAATGCTCAAACTCGGTATCGTGATGGATCCAATTTCGTCCATCAACATCAAAAAAGATTCTAGCTTTGCGATGATGTTGGAAGCCCAACGTCGTGGTTACGAAATCCACTATATGGAAATGAACGATCTACATTTGGATCAAGGCACGGCCGTTGCCGATACCAAGATTGTGACGCTGAAAGAAGACCCAAATGGTTGGTATGAATTCACTTCTGAACAAACGATTGAGCTGTCAGAACTGGAGGTGGTTTTGATGCGTAAGGATCCGCCGTTTGATACAGAATATATCTACGCGACATACATCCTTGAGCGCGCCGAAGAGAAAGGCACATTAATCGTTAACAAACCACAAAGCCTACGTGATTGTAACGAGAAGCTATTCACCGCTTGGTTCCCTGAACTAACGCCAACAACGATTGTGACTCGTAAAGCCGAAAAGATTAAGCAGTTCCGTGACCAGCACGGTGATATCATTCTTAAACCACTCGATGGTATGGGCGGTGCCTCCATTTTCCGCGTTAAGCAAGACGACCCTAACGTGTCAGTCATAATTGAAACGTTAACCAATCACGGCCAAAACTATGCCATGGCACAAACCTTTGTTCCTGACATCAGCAATGGTGACAAACGCATTCTCGTTGTCGATGGAGAGCCTATGCCATATTGCTTAGCTCGCATTCCGGCAAAAGGCGAAACGCGTGGTAACCTGGCTGCAGGGGGGCGTGGTGAAGCTCGTCCCTTGAGTGAGACGGATAAGCAAATAGCCGAAGCCGTTGCTCCAACTTTAAAAGAGAAAGGCCTAATATTGGTAGGTCTGGATGTGATTGGCGACAAACTAACTGAAATCAATGTCACCAGCCCAACTTGCATTCGTGAGATTGAGGCAGCCTTTGACATCTCTATTACTGGTAAGCTGATGGATGCCATCGAGCGCCGTTTAGGGAAGTAACTGTGGGAGAGGCCATGATGAACCTAGCCAACCATTTTCTTGTCGCTATGCCGGGGATGCAAGACCCCTACTTTCAGCGCAGCGTTATTTATGTATGTGAACATAATGAAGAAGGCGCAATGGGGATTATGATCAATACCCCTATTGATGTCACCGTTGCCAATATGCTTAAGCAAGTGCAGGTTGAGTTACCCATTGCCTCTCAAACCACTTACAGTAAAAGTCTCGATCAAGCGGTACTAAATGGTGGCCCGGTTTCTGAAGATCGAGGCTTTATCCTCCATAACCCCAAAGATAAATATCAGTCAAGCATACAGATCACTGATAAGGTTTCTGTTACGACATCAAAAGATATTTTGGCGGTGCTGGGTACTGATGCCCAACCGGATAACTATCTAGTTGCTCTAGGCTACTCTGGATGGAGTGCTGGTCAACTTGAATCAGAGTTGGCTGAAAACTCTTGGTTAACGATCGAAGCTGACCCTAGCATTATCTTCAACACTCCAGTTGAAGAAAGATGGAGTACCGCCATTGCTATGCTTGGCATCGATATTGCCCAGTTATCCACACAAGTTGGGCATGCCTAACCCCTTTACAGCACGACGTAAGAGACAAGACACTATGACATCCAGAACCATTATCGCCTTCGATTTTGGAACCAAGAGTATTGGTAGCGCCATTGGCCAAGAAGTCACTGGCACTGCCAGTCCACTGAAAGCCTTCAAGGCCAAAGATGGCATTCCAAACTGGGATGATATTGAAGCTATGCTTAAAGAATGGCAACCCGACCTGATCGTTGTTGGTTTGCCTACTGACCTACATGGCAAAGCTCTGGAAGACATTACTGCACGAGCGAAAAAGTTTGCTAATCGAATTCATGGTCGATTTGGACTTCAAGTAGAGCTGCACGATGAACGTCTATCCACCGCGGAAGCGCGCGCAGAACTGTTTGAGATGGGCGGCTATAAAGCTTTGTCAAAGGGTAATATCGACTGTCAGTCAGCAGTAGTGATTTTAGAAAGCTGGTTTGAAACTCAGTGGGCTTAAGCTCAGTAACAAAAAAGGATGACCAAAGAGTCATCCTTTTAATCGATGATGTCTACTCAACCTATTAAGGTCATTGATTAGACAGTGAATTAATCGACTTTCAATTCTTGAAGCATTGACTCTGGCAGAGCCAGTTCGTCGTTTTTGTTTACTTGAATACCCGCCGCAATAATCGCTTCAGCAATCGCTTTTGCTTCTTCTAACGAGTGCATAGCCGCCGTACCACACTGATACTCATTCAGCTCAGGAATCTTGTTCTGGCTTTCTACTTTCAGCACATCTTGCATCGCGCTTAACCACGCATCCGCCACTTGCTGCTCTGAAGGCGTACCAATCAAGCTCATGTAAAAACCGGTGCGGCAACCCATCGGGGAAATATCGATGATTTCCACTGCATCGCCATTCAAGTGAGCACGCATAAAGCCTGCGTAAAGATGCTCAAGTGTGTGGATGCCTTTCTCAGAAAGGATATCTTTGTTTGGCGCCGTAAAACGTAGGTCAAATACCGTGATGGTGTCGCCTTTAGGGGTTTGCATTGTTTTCGCGACACGTACTGCTGGTGCGTGCATTTTTGTGTGGTCTACCGTAAAGCTATCCAGTAGTGGCATAATTCATTCTCCTTAGCGTTACTCACCGCTAACGCAGTGAGTAAGTGATTAGTGGCTCGATTGTAAGTGGCTACACCGTATGGTGCAACCTCACTTACTTGTTCATCGCCGGCATACGTTCTGGGGTGAGGTAAGCAAAATAATGGGTTAGGAAATCATCAAAGCTTTCCTTATCCGATGCTTCAATCACTTTTTGCACCTCAACGGAACGAATGACCTCAGTTTCCATAAAATCGGACGAATACGCTTGATATTGGTGGTCTACGTTCTTCTGACGATACTCTTTACCGAGCTCGCACCCTACTTTTCCTAACCCACCTAATGCTTTCGTTTTTTCCAGTATGCGGCCTGAAATGGATAGCTCAGGATTTTCATTCCAAGCCTCCAAGGTGTCGCAAACACTTTGGTACTCATTTCCACCATGAGCGGCATCCATATGTTTAGCGATCTCCCTAAGATCCATAAACACACGTTTTACCCATGACTGGCTATCAAGCACTTCACCATCACAGCCTATTTTCAGCTCAAGACCAACCTGGCGGCCTTCAATAATCACCTTGTTCCAGTTTTCACGCCAGCACTCAAGCTCACAATTGTCCATCGGCTCAGAGTCTTTAAGAGCACACCAAGTTAAGAACAAGTCTAAGAAACGAATCTGATCAGCGGTGATACCAATCGGGCTAAATGGGTTAACATCCAGAGAACGAACTTCGATGTATTCGACCCCACCACGTGATAATGCTTCCGATGGCTTTTCGCCACTTTTAGCGACACGTTTAGGACGAATAGGTGCATACAGTTCATTTTCAATCTGTAAAACATAGTCGTTAAGTTGACGATACTCACCGTCCACTTTGACACCAATTTTCGCGAAGTCCTCAGAAGGGGTATGGATTGCTTGATTTAATCCTTCAAGATATTGCTCAAGGCCGTTGAAACCAATCTTTAGTGCACTCTGAGCACTATTGGTATAACCCAAATCACTCAATCTAAGCGACGTTGCTTTGGGTAAATACAGCGTACCGCCTACTTTCTCAAATGGCAGTTTGGTCTCTTTCCCTTGCAGGAACGACGAACAAATTGCAGGGGACGCACCAAAGAAGTATGGGATTAACCAACCAAAACGGTAATAGTTGCGAATAAGACCGAAATAGGCTTCTGACTTCGCATCCTGACGTGCTTTTTCATCTTGTTCGCCAAATAGCGCATCCCAAAATGACTCAGGAAATGAGAAGTTAAAGTGCACACCTGAAATGATCTGCATTAAGCTGCCATAACGATGCTTTAGCCCTTGACGATAAAGTGTCTTCATCCGTCCAGAGTTTGAACTACCGTACTGAGCTAACGCGATATCATCTTCATCACCTACATAGCAAGGCATTGATAATGGCCACAATTTCTCGTTACCTATTTTGGCCTGAGTAAAATGATGGATATCGGATAACTGATGAATCAGCGTATCAACATCACGAGAAACTGGTGTGATAAATTCCAGTAGTGACTCGGAGAAATCCGTCGTAATGTATTGGTTCGTTAGGGCTGAGCCTAGTGCCTTTGGATGTGGTGTTGTCGCTAGGCGACCATCGTCGGTATAACGCAACGTTTCTCTTTCCACACCTCGTCCAAACTGTTTGAAAATGGCTTGGTCTTTAGCAACTTGATCCAGTCGCGCAGCAAATTTAGTCACAATGCGATTCGCTTATAGTTTGTTATTCCAGTTGAGAGCTGGGGATACGACGTAAGCTATGTTATTGAATCAACAGGTGCTGCCGTTCCCCATCCCTTCTATATGGTCACTCTATTGCGTGATTTCAAGTTCTTCAATTGGAATATTCAGTTTCTCAAGTTGCGGTTTTAGACTCTTCGCGTCTCCCACAACTATGATTTGATATTGGCTTGGATCAAACCACTTAGCAGCCAACTTATCGAGTGTCGTTTTATCTACCGACTCAACGATGTCATTACGCTGCTTAAGGTAATCCTTATCCAAACTATAGGTTAAAATTGACGATAACAAACTGGCTTTTTGACTTGGCGTTTCGTATGTCAATGCATCTTGTTGTCCTACCGCAAGACGCATAAACTCCAACTCGTCATCAGTCATGCCATTTTTGCTGTAGTTTTTTAGCTCTTTGAGCAACTCTTCAATCGAAGGAATCGTAGCATTTGCTCTCACTTGAGCACTAAAGACTATCGCCCCAACTTCACGGTTACTTGCGAAATAACCGCTCGCGCCGTACGTGTAGCCTTTATCCTCTCGTAAATTTTGATTGATACGACTATTAAAGTTGCCCGCCAGATTAAAGTTAGCCAATCGACTTAAATACAGCTCACCCGTTGCATCAAACGGCAATCCTCGACGCACCAAACGCACAATACTTTGCGGCGCTGCTGGTTTGTCTACCAAGAATATGTGTTGACCCGTTATAGGCGCTACGGCTTCCGGACGAATCAAGGGTGCAGCTTCGCCTTTCCAAGATTGCCAAAAGGCCAGTTGCTTCTTGATCTGTTTTGGGGAGATGTCACCAACCACTACGATTTGTGCACCTTGTGGTGTGTAATGTTTACGATAAAAGCGCTTCACGTCATCAAGCGTAATTGAAGCAATCGATGCTTCAGTACCATCAGATGAGCGACCAAATACTGAGTCGCCAAATAACACTTCCCTTGTCGCTTGTGATGCCATCCAACTTGGTTTTTGATGTTGATACACCAAGCCTTCTAACGTTTGTGCTTTTAATCGGTCAAAATCTTGCTGCTTCATTGCCGGATGAAACAGGGTATCTTCGAGCAGCGTTAAGGTCTCAGGCAGGTTTTTCGATAATGCTGACACGGAGACGCGAGTTGTGTACGCACCAGCACTAAATCCGATTCGGCTACCCAAGCGGTCAAGCTCTGCTTGCAGCTCTTCCACACTGCGTGTGGTGGTTCCTTCTTCCATCATAGAAGCGGTCAGTCCCGCTAAGCCTTCTTTGCCCTCCGCAACGTAGCGATCGCCAGCGGGTAACTGGAAGTGAATCTCCACCGTTGGCGTTTCTCGCGTCTCAGTGCCTAGCAGTTCACTACCATTATCAAACTGTAAACTATACAGCTCTGGCATCTTGGCTTTCACCCCTTGTGCGACTTTCGGCATCACACTGCGATCAAAGCTGTCAACAGGTCGTCGTAACACCAATTCTTCTTCTGTGATTTTACTGTAATTAGGTAGCGTTCTCGGCGGTGTCACAAAGTTATCTGGTTCGACTGCCATATCCTTGCGACCTTTCGGCACCACACTTAGCGTGACTTTATGCTTACCATTAATGAAGGTGTCATAGGCAGTCGCCACATCCTTTGGAGTCACTGCACGTATTTGCTGCAATTGCTGCTCTAAACGATCGGGCTGACCAAAGAAGGTTTCGTTCGAAGCTAACTGCGAGACTTTACCCTTGACACTTTGTAGCGCAAACACGGCTCCAGACTCGGAAAGGCCTGTGATCTGTTTCAGTCTTTCTTCGCTGATGCCTTGTTTTTCAAACTCATTCAACGCTGCTAGCAACTCATTGTATAGTGTTTTTAGGCCATCTTTATCTGTAGAAGCGCCCATGGCGTACACGTAAAAGTTACAAGCCAACTCATTACAATCATTGAATGCTCCAGCATCGAGCGCCTTTTGCGTTTTGATCAACTTCTGATACAGCAAACTATTGGTGCCACCACCAATGGCATCAGCCATTGCTTCAAGTACAGCTTGGTCTTTTGCGCCTCGATAGCTTGTCGTAGGCCAACCAATGACGACCATCGGCTGACGAATGCGATCTTCTAATGTGACATAACGATCATTGGGCAGCACAGCTGGCTGTTTCGGTGCTTTATCGACTTCAGGACCTTTGGGGATAGAGCCAAAATATTTTTCTACCCATGCCAATGTTTGCGCTTTGTCGATGTCACCACCAATAGTCAGCACCGCATTGTTTGGTCCGTACCAGCGTAGGAAGAACGCTTTGAGATCATTCACGTCAACACGATCAAGATCTTCAACGTAGCCAATTGGCTGCCAAGAGTATGGGTGTCCCTCTGGGAACATGGCTTCACCCATTTTCTCCCAAATCAGCCCATAAGGGCGGTTGTCGTAGTTTTGAGCACGTTCGTTTTTAACCGTATCACGCTGAATTTCAAATTTTTTCTGAGAGACCGCTCCGAGTAAAAAACCCATACGATCCGCCTCTAACCACAGCATCTTCTCTAATTGGTTAGAAGGAACCGTTTCAAAATAATTGGTTCGATCGCGAGTCGTTGTACCGTTTAAAGTCCCACCAGCTTCGGTAATGATCTTAAAATGTTGCTGGTCACCAACGTGCTCTGAGCCTTGAAACATCATATGTTCAAAGAAATGCGCAAAGCCGGATTTTCCTACTTCTTCGCGTGCCGAGCCTACATGATAGGTAACATCCACATGCACCAATGGGTCGGAGTCATCTGGTGCTAAAATGACGGTTAAACCGTTATCTAAGCGATACTTCGAATAAGGGATCATGACCTTGTTTGGGTCCGCTTTTGTTTCTTCAATTAGCGTTACCCCTTTAGGTAAAGCGCTACTGGCTTGATTTGACGATTCATAACTACTGCAACCGTATAGAAAGATCAGCGACAAAGCGCCGAGCCAAATCTTTTTCATAAAAGCTCCTTAGAAAAGACCGTAGAAGATAGCGGTCAGCGCGATATAACGTAGCGCTTTACCAATAGTAATTAGCACAACACACGGTAAGAACTTCATCCGCAACCAACCTGCCGCTAAACACAGGGGATCGCCAATGATAGGCAACCAGCTAAACAATAACGTCCAGTAACCGTATTTCTGTATCCATGCTATGGCCTTATGACCATGTTTCTCGTTCTGAGTTCGATTTGGCAACCAAATACCAATCCAGTAGTTGGTTAATCCCCCAAGAGTATTACCTATGGTGGCAACCAAAATCACCATCGCTGGGGCGTATTGTTGCAGACTTAATGTCGCGACTAACCCTGCTTCTGAGCCTCCTGGGAGCAAGGTCGCACTTAAAAAACCAGAAATAAAAAGGACGGCGAGTGCGGAGTCGGCAAACCATGACTCCGCGAGATATTGAGAAAACGTTTCTAGCATTGCATATCAAGTAAGACTTTGCCGCGAGTTCGGCTGGTTTCGACTTGTTGATGAGCCTCAACCACTTGTAAATAAGGCAAAACATGCTGAATTTCAGTTTTGAGCAACCCAACGCCTACCATGTACAGCAAGGTTTCCATTTGTTTTGTATCGGGAGACACTAGCATTCCACTCGCTTCAAAACCAAGCAGCTTGGCTTTTTCGCATACCAACTCGGCAGTAATCGTAGGAGTGGTGATGACTCGAGCGTTGTCTTTTAAACACTTGAGCGCATCTAGTGCAACATCGCCACCAACTAGGTCAATTAACACATCGACATCGCTTAGACGCTCGGAAGCGGGAGCGAATTCATAATTGATAGCATGGGCGCCCAATGTAGCCAAGTAATCGAGATTGCGTTCACTGCACGTCGTGTACACCTCTGCTTTAGTGGCGACAGCCAACTGAACGGCAATGTGTCCAACGCCACCAGCCCCGGCGAGTATCAATACTCGTTCACCTTCTTGCACTTGCGCTTTATTGATGGCTTGGGCTGCCGTTTGTCCCGCCAATGGCAATGCAGCGGCGGCGTCCAACGCAACCGTCTTAGGTAACGCTGTCAGTTCTGTTTCTGGCACACACACATATTGGCTATAGCCCCCAGCCCGAAGAGGGAAACCGATAAATCCAACGACTTCTTGACCCACTTCAAACGCTTGTGCGCCTTCACCTAAGCCCGCGATAACACCCGAAATGTCATAACCTGGGACCCAAGGTAAGTTATCTTTGTTTTCGGCCGCCGCCCACCCTAATCCAGCACGGGTCTTGACATCAATCGGGTTGACACCAGCATAAGCGATTTTCACCAATACCTCGCCAGCGTTAGGCTGAGGAATATCGATCTCCTGAAATGCTAATACTTCTGCTGAACCAAATTCTGGGATGACTATTTGTTTACACTTCATCGCGGCTTCCTTTTCCAATTCTAGGTTCCATAGTAACGAAATACCCGTATGAGTCTAGATTATCTTTTCGTCATCCCGCACTCAGTATGTAACAAATTCAATCACTTTTGTGACTCTGTCTGAGTACTGATAACCAAAGATAAAAAAGGGAGCCTTATCTCAGCTCCCCTTAGTCATCACATACAGATTGTCGTTAGCCGACTAAAGCGAGCAAAATACCCGCGGCAACTGCCGAGCCTAATACACCAGCAACATTAGGACCCATGGCATGCATCAACAAGAAGTTTTGTGGATTCGCTTGTAGACCAACCTTATTAACAACACGTGCTGCCATAGGTACCGCAGAAACCCCTGCAGCCCCAATCAGCGGGTTAATATCTTCTTTTGAGTATTTGTTAAGTAGCTTCGCCATTAGTACCCCAGCGCCAGTTCCAATGCTAAAGGCCACCGCACCAAGAGCAAGAATACCTAGGGTTTCAAAGTTCAAAAACTCTTCTGCTTGAAGCTTTGAGCCAACACCAAGACCTAAGAAAATCGTCACAATATTGATAAGCTCATTTTGTGCCGTTTTCGATAGTCGGTCGACTACGCCCGCTTCTCGCATCAAATTCCCCAAACAGAACATACCGACCAAAGGCGTTGCAGACGGTAAGAACAAGATGGTCATCAATAACACAGCAAGGGGGAATAAGATCTTTTCACCTTTGCTGACGTGACGAAGTTGCGCCATCTTGATAGTGCGCTCTTCTGGCGTGGTCAAAGCCTTCATAATTGGTGGCTGGATAATCGGAACCAACGCCATGTAGCTATAAGCAGCGACGGCAATGGCACCGAGAAGATCCGGCGAAAGTCGGCTTGCTAAGAAGATAGCGGTTGGACCATCAGCACCACCGATGATGGCAATGGATGCCGCATCTTGCATGGAAAACTCCATACCCGGCACATAGTTCAGTAAGATCGCACCAAACAAGGTAGCAAAGATACCAAACTGAGCTGCCGCCCCTAGCCACAAGGTTTTCGGGTTAGCGATTAATGCCCCGAAATCTGTCATCGCCCCAACACCCATAAAGATAAGCAGTGGGAAAACCCCAGACTCGATACCGACATAATAGACGTAGTACAACAAACCGCCTGGCTCGGTGAAGCCCGCATTCGGAATGTTGGCTAGAATAGCGCCAAAACCGATCGGCAACAGTAGCAGTGGTTCAAAGCCCTTGCGAATCGCTAAGAACAACAAGATGCCTCCGACCAAAATCATACAGATTTGGCCGAATTCAAAGTTAGCGATCCCTGTTTCTGACCATAAGGTCATCAATCCTTCCATGGTGCTCCCTTACGCTAAGCTAACAAGAGGCGCGCCGACGACAACAGCATCACCTTCTTTCACGTGTACATCTTGAACCACGCCGCTTTGCGCAGCACGTACTTCCGTTTCCATCTTCATCGCTTCTAAGATAAGCAGTACATCGCCTTCTTGAACTTGCGCACCCGAAGCAACATTGACCTTAAAGATATTGCCAGCTAATGGAGCGGAAACTGCTTCAACATTTGTTGCAGCAGCAGGTAATGGTGCAGGAACGGCGGCAGATACAGGTGTCACTGAAGTAAGTTCGCCTTTGGGCCCCACTTCAACCTCATAAACCTGACCGTCCACTTTTACGCTATAAGACTCAATACCTGCAGCACTAACTACTGGAGCTGCAACCGCCGCGGCTGGTTTGGCTTCTTCTTTACCCGGAGCAGGTTCAAATGCGTCAGGGTTATGGCGGTTTTTCAGGAATTTGAGACCTACTTGTGGGAACAATGCATAGGTAAGAACATCATCAACGGTGTCTTCAGCCAGTGAGATGCCCTCAGATTTGGCTTTTTGAAGCAGATCCTCGGTCAATGTATTAAGCTCCGCTTCTAGCAAGTCGGCCGGACGACAGGTAATCGCTTGAGCGCCATCCAACACTTTCGCTTGCAGTTCAGCATTCACTTCAGCGGGTGCCTTACCGTATTCCCCTTTTAGCACCCCTGCGGTTTCTTTGGTAATACTCTTATAGCGTTCACCCGTTAAGACGTTGATCACCGCTTGGGTCCCAACGATCTGCGACGTTGGTGTCACCAAAGGAATAAAGCCAAGGTCTTCACGAACTCTTGGGATCTCCTCAAGAACTTCGTCAATACGATCAGCAGCACCTTGCTCTTTTAGTTGCCCTTCCATGTTGGTTAACATACCACCCGGCACTTGCGCAATCAGAATGCGTGAATCAACACCTTTCAACTGACCTTCCCATTTTGCATACTTCTTACGCACTTCACGGAAGTAGGCGGCGATAGGTTCAATTTGCTCCAGTTTAAGATTGGTATCGCGCTCAGTGCCTTGTAGCATTGCTACCACGGTTTCTGTCGGCGTGTGTCCGTATGTCTGACTCATCGAAGAAATCGCGGTATCTAGGATGTCGATACCCGCTTCAACGGCTTTGACTGCTGTTGCCGTAGACAGCCCTGTTGTAGCATGACAATGCAGCGCTAATGGCACATCACAAGATGATTTAATACGAGATATCAGCTCTTCGGCTTCATAAGGCTTAAGCAAGCCTGACATGTCTTTAATACATAGTGAATGGCAGCCCAAATCTTCAAGGCGTTTGGCAAGGTCAACCCAAGTTTCCGTGTTATGTACAGGGCTTGTTGTATAAGACAGCGTACCTTGCGCATGCGCGCCCACATCTACGGTCGCTTTTACCGCCTTCTCAAAGTTGCGTACATCGTTCATCGCATCAAAAATGCGGAACACGTCCATACCGTTGGCGTGAGCGCGTTCTACGAATTTTTCCACCACATCATCTGCATAATGGCGGTAACCCAGCAGGTTTTGTCCACGCAGTAGCATTTGCATGGGTGTGTTTGGCATCGCTTTTTTCAATTCACGTAGACGTTCCCAAGGATCCTCCCCTAAGAAACGAATACACGCATCAAAGGTTGCGCCCCCCCAAGTTTCTAAAGACCAATACCCCACTTTATCCAGCTCTGCTGCGATAGGTAACATATCTTCAATACGCATTCGAGTTGCGAACAGAGATTGGTGGGCGTCACGAAGTACCACGTCCGTAATAGCTAGTGGTTTAGACATGCTCATTAACTCCTTTTTAAGCTTTAACTCAATCTATTTAGCGGCCGAAGTGCGGTATTGATGTACAGCAGCAGAAATCGCTGCAACAACACTTGGGCTAACACCATTTGAGGGGGATTGTTGTGTTTTAATTTGTGTAGGAACTGCGATCGGTTCGGGCACTTCTTCTGGTACCAATTTCGACATTAACCGAACGAGATAAACGAGGATTGTTAGGAACAAAAATACTACAGCCATACCCGTGAACATTAGGGTAGCTGCGTCTCCTAGCAGGCTTCCAATATTAGTCATGTTGCGTCCTTTCTTTGTCATCCTGACAAGTTACTCAATCATAAAACGTGGCGTCACTGCGCACAGATTGACAAGCAATGGTTCTTGCATTGATCCATTGCAAGAGATCTAGGATTATCTCGATTGGTGAAAGTTTGTCAATTTTGTTTAATCTACAGCCGTCATTAAAACGTCATTCAGATGAAAAACTATGATGAGCACAACAATTTATGGTGTATGTGTACTTACACAGAACTTCATACTATGACTCAACCATAGATTTCAACATAAACAAACTGGGATTGGAAAACTGAGACAGGCTTAAAATTACCGTAATTTATCCTTAAAAAACATCACGTTGTAATTAAAAGATTGTTGGAATGATAAATTTTTGTTAATAAAAAACCCCGCCGAAGCGAGGTTTTAAAATAATGGCGCGCTCGGAAGGATTCGAACCTTCGACCGCCTGGTTCGTAGCCAGGTACTCTATCCAGCTGAGCTACGAGCGCGCAATAAGTCTTTGTACAGCTTTCGCTATAACAGGTGTTGAATTAAGTGGTTGCTTAACTCTTTTACCTAAATGAATGGCGCGCTCGGAAGGATTCGAACCTTCGACCGCCTGGTTCGTAGCCAGGTACTCTATCCAGCTGAGCTACGAGCGCGCAACAAGTCTTTGTAAAGCTTTCGCTATAACAGGCGTTGAATTAAGTGGTTGCTTAACTCTTTTACCTAAATGAATGGCGCGCTCGGAAGGATTCGAACCTTCGACCGCCTGGTTCGTAGCCAGGTACTCTATCCAGCTGAGCTACGAGCGCGCAACAAGTCTTTGTACAGCTTTCGCTATAACAGGCGTTGAATTAAGTGGTTGCTTAACTCTTTTACCTAACCTCTTCATTCGAAAAGAATGGCGCGCTCGGAAGGATTCGAACCTTCGACCGCCTGGTTCGTAGCCAGGTACTCTATCCAGCTGAGCTACGAGCGCGCAACAAGTCTTTGTACAGCCTTCGCTATAACAGGTGTTGAATTAAGTCATTACTTAACTCTTTTACCTAACCTCATCATTCAAAAAGAATGGCGCGCTCGGAAGGATTCGAACCTTCGACCGCCTGGTTCGTAGCCAGGTACTCTATCCAGCTGAGCTACGAGCGCGCAAGGTTGTGAAGCATATCACATTTAATTTCTTTTTAAACAAAAAAATTGACTGAAACAGTCAATAAATGGCGGTGAGGGAGGGATTCGAACCCTCGATACGGCTACAAACCGTATACTCCCTTAGCAGGGGAGCGCCTTCAGCCTCTCGGCCACCTCACCACTCTATTTCTCTCCGAAGAAAGAAATGGCGCGCTCGGAAGGATTCGAACCTTCGACCGCCTGGTTCGTAGCCAGGTACTCTATCCAGCTGAGCTACGAGCGCGCAATATTGTTCAAAAAGAACAGTGTTATACAACACATCGCAAGAATGGCGGTGAGGGAGGGATTCGAACCCTCGATACGGCTACAAACCGTATACTCCCTTAGCAGGGGAGCGCCTTCAGCCTCTCGGCCACCTCACCGTCTTGCGGAGGCACATATTACGATTTACCAAAAATAAGTCAAACATTTTCTTGGCAAAATTTGGAAAAAACAGACTAAGCGTTGGCAAATTAACCAAACCACCATTTAATCGTAGCTTTCCTACACAAAATTCAACTGAGCGCCTCTATTAATCGCCGAATTTTACGCAACAAAAAGGCCGGCATAATGCCAGCCCTCTCAGTTTGGATTAGTAGTTACCTGAAGCAACGTTACCATTTCCTTTTTCAGCTTGAATGCGCATGTAAATCTCTTCACGATGCACCGACACTTCTTTAGGAGCATTAACACCAATGCGAACTTGGTTACCTTTAACGCCTAGTACAGTAACAGTGACTTCATCACCAATCATCAACGTTTCGCCAACACGGCGAGTCAAAATCAGCATTCTTTGCTCCTTGAGTATTCTCTAATTTTCTTGCTACGAAACTTATTATCCAACAAAAGTTATATTTTCGTAAACTATCTTCTGGAAAGTATTTACCCCAAATGTACCTGTTTTTCTTCTCTCAGAACGGATTCACTGGCGATAATGTAGTTATCATGCAGTACGTTAGCCGCTTTGTCGATAGTTCCCGGTTCCAATACTAACGTAATTGAGTGCTTATCCTCACAAAAGTGTAGAACAGATATGTCTGATAAGTTGAGAAGTTGTTGATATTGTGACGCTTGTTCCTTTGTATTAGCACCTACAAGCGTTAGTAAGGCGACGTCTTGAGTTGCCTCTACTTTATCGTCAATGACCATTCTTAATTTATCACAACAGTCTGCCCCCACTAGCAACCGCTTGTAGGTAGAATCTGTCACCCAATGTCCGTCAGCAACCCCTAACATCTTACGTTGTTTGTCAATGTTGTCGGCATGCTCAGCCAATACGGTTAACGCTACCATTTGCTTACGTATTGCTAAACCACTGATACCTTGCTTGGATTCGATACCGGCAACTAAAGTTCCCTCACCGTCCTCAAAACTCGATAAAACTCGAAGTGGTACTTGATGTTTCCAAGCATAAGCAACACAAGGTAGATGTAGGACCTTTGCTCCCTTGTGAGCCATTTCATGCATCGTTGGGAAATCGATCGTATCCAATTTTTGTGCTTTGGATACGATTCTAGGATCACAACTATAGACACCATCGACATCAGTAAATATCTGACATTCTTGGGCATTTAGCGCACCAGCGAGAGCGACAGCCGTGGTATCGGAACCACCACGACCCAGCGTAGTAATATCGCCAATGTCATTTATGCCTTGGAAGCCCGCGACGATGACAATTTTGTCCTGAGCCAAATAGTCATCGATCACACTGGTATCAATGTGACTAATCGTTGCATTATTATGATTGTTGTTGGTGGTAATTCTTGCCTGTCCGCCAGTGAGAGAAACCGCAGCATGCCCCAGCTTGCTTAACGTCATCGACAGCAATGCCATAGAGATCTGCTCTCCGGTAGATAACAGAACATCCAGTTCACGAACATTGGGTACTTTGTCGATCTGTTTGGCTAGCTCAACCAATCGATTGGTTTCACCAGACATAGCAGATACGACAACGACAACTTGTTTGCCAGACGTTTTCGCTCGAATTACATGTTCTGCCGCGTTATGAATACGCTCGACAGAGCCAACAGAAGTTCCACCGAACTTTTGCACGATTAGTGGTCTTTTCACCAGTCTTCACCTTCCCAAGACAACGTTATATTGTCGTTTGTTGAAATTACGACCAAATTGGTCGCTCCCTTATCGTAAGTCACGTCCACACACGCACTTGTTCAATCATTTCTATAGTAGCGTCTTATGCAATTGATCTTTGAAATAGTTCTAGACCAAAAGCAACAATGCCCAATCAACGTGCATTGATTGGGCATTTTATGATGTCGATTCGCGTGTTATAGACGCTCTTCTAACCAACTACGAATTGATTTTAGCGCTTCTGGAAGCGCTTCAACATCAGAGCCCCCAGCTTGCGCCATATCAGGACGACCACCGCCCTTACCGCCAACTTGCTCTGCAACCATCTTAACGAGGTCGCCAGCTTTAACTTTGCCCGTAAGGTCTTTTGTCACACCCGCAATAAAACCAACCTTGCCGTCGGCCACGTTGGCAATAAACGCAATGCCGCTGCCCATTTGGTTTTTCGCATTGTCCATCATAGTACGAAGGTTCTTGCTATCTGCCCCTTCTAGAGCTGTAACCAGAACTTTCGTGCCCGCAATTTCTTCTACTTTGCCCATGATGTTGGCACTTTCAACCGCTGCAAGTTTGTCTTTCAGTTGCTGAATCTCTTTTTCTAATGATTTAGCTTTGCTCGCCGCGTCACTTAGCTTATCTTCATACTGAGAAGCTTGAGTTTCGATAGCGTCGAGTGCTGCCTCACCGGTCACGGCTTCAATACGACGAATACCCGCAGCGATACCGCTTTCTGAAATAATCTTGAATAGACCAATATCACCGGTATTACTTGCGTGGATACCACCACAAAGCTCGGTTGAGAACTCACCCATAGACAAGACACGCACTTCATCATCGTACTTCTCGCCAAACAGAGCCATCGCACCTTTAGCTTTCGCTGATTCGATATCCATTACGTTAGTTTCAATAACGTGGTTAGTACGAATCTGTGCATTCACCAGACGTTCAACTTCTTTGATTTCCGCTTTCGTCATCGCTTCTAAATGAGAGAAGTCAAAACGTAAGCTATCAGGCTTAACCAAAGAGCCTTTTTGTGTAACATGCTCGCCTAAAACTTTACGCAGTGCTGCATGCAGTAAGTGAGTCGCTGAATGATTCAATGAGATAGCAGTACGACGTTGCGCATCAACGATCGCCTCCACTTCGTCACCTTTCGCTAGAACACCTTCAACAAGCTCACCGTGGTGCGCAATCGCGTTACCCAGTTTTTGTGTATCTTCAACTTTAAAGATACCTGCCGCCGTTTTCAGCACACCCGCGTCACCACACTGACCGCCTGACTCTGCATAGAAAGGCGTTTGCTCAAGAACGACTATCGCTTTATCGCCTGCTGATAGTGCTTCAACTTCTGCACCTTCAACAAACATTGCCGCGACCGAACTTGAACCTTCTGTGCTTATGTAGCCGCAGAATTCAGTGTCGGTATCGACTTTAATCGCAGCATTGTAGTCCGTACCAAATTGACCGGCTTCACGAGCACGCTGACGCTGTGCTTCCATCGCTTTTTCAAAACCTTCTTCATCGATCGCAAACTCACGTTCACGAGCAACATCGTTAGTAAGATCAGCTGGGAAGCCATAGGTGTCATAAAGTTTGAATACTGTTTCACCATCAAGAACCTTTTCATCGCCAAGGTTATCAAGGGCTTCTGTCAAGATTGTCATACCACGTTCAAGAGTACGACCAAAGTTCTCTTCTTCGATACGCAGAACTTTTTCTACTACCGCTTGTTGCTTCTTAAGTTCTTCACCTGCAGTGCCCATCACTGATGCGAGTGTGCCCACCAGTTTGTAGAAGAAAGCACCTTGAGCACCAAGCTTGTTACCATGACGAACTGCACGGCGGATAATACGACGAAGTACATAACCGCGACCTTCGTTCGACGGCATAACACCATCAACAATAAGGAATGAGCACGAGCGAATATGGTCAGCAATAACGCGCAGTGACTGGTTAGAAAGATCTTCGTAGCCAATAACGTCAGCGGCTGCTTTGATCAGCCTTTGGAAAACATCGATTTCGTAGTTTGAGTGAACGCCCTGCATAATCGCAGAGATACGTTCAATACCCATACCGGTATCAACCGATGGCTTTGGTAGCGGCTCCATAGTGCCGTCGGCATGACGGTTGAACTGCATAAATACGTTGTTCCAGATCTCGATGAAACGGTCGCCATCTTCTTCAGGAGAACCTGGACGGCCGCCCCAAATGTGCTCACCGTGATCATAGAATATTTCTGTACATGGACCGCAAGGACCCGTATCACCCATTTGCCAGAAGTTGTCTGACTCGTATGGCTTACCGCCTTTCTTGTCGCCGATGCGAACAATACGATCAGCCGGGATACCGATTTGCTTGTTCCAGATTTCAAACGCTTCGTCGTCGGTTTCATATACCGTCACGAGTAGGCGATCTTTTGGCAGTTTCAACGTTTCTGTTAAAAACTCCCAAGCAAAGCTGATAGCATCTTCTTTGAAGTAGTCACCGAAGCTGAAGTTACCCAGCATCTCAAAGAAAGTATGGTGACGAGCAGTGAAGCCAACGTTCTCTAAATCGTTGTGCTTACCACCAGCGCGAACACAACGCTGGGCCGTAGTGGCACGAGTGTAGTTACGCTTCTCTAAGCCAAGGAAACAGTCTTTAAACTGGTTCATACCGGCGTTAGTGAAAAGCAGAGTTGGGTCATCGTGTGGAACCAACGATGAACTGTCTACGATTTGATGCCCTTTGCTCTCAAAGAACTTAAGGAACGCGTTGCGAACCTCATCTGTGCTCATGTACATGCAGCTCTTCCTGAAATAATTCGAGTTAGATTTTGGGGACGTATTGTAACCCCATGAGTAAGGATTCGCCTAGTCTTCTGGTAAAAAAGGACGGAAACTGAAAAAAATGAGAGATTAATCTCGTTGGGACAAGTAGTTGCAGGTCAACTAAGGGGTTTCAGCGGCATTTAATGCATAGCTTATCTGCTCAAATGTGTACCCTCGATATTGTAAAAAGCGCACTTGTTTCGCGTATTCTTTCGGATCTTGCGATTTCCCATGGCGAAACTTTTTCGCCGCCGTTGATTTAGCTAACTCAAACCAGTCCACTTCTTCCTCTAGCATTGCTTCATCAACGATAGAATCTGAAACACGCTTTTGGTTCAACTCTTGACGAATTCGACGCTCCCCATGTCCCTTATAAACATGCTGACGGATTTGACTCTTGGCAAAGCGTAAATCGTCGAGGTAACGGCAGTCACGACAAAAATCTAGCGCGGCTTCCACCTCAGATTCTTCATAGCCTTTTAAAGCAAGCTTCTGATAAAGCTCATATTCACCGTGATCTCGACGACTTAATAATTGGATTGCCGCTTCTTTTGCTGACAATGATGGCGGTTTGCGTTGAAACATAATCTCTCGATAAACCAGTGCAGATACAACAAAGCCCTGCATAGCAGGGCTTATCTCAATTAGACGCTAAGCTTACAATTCTTCAGCTGGCGCTTCACCTTGTTCTGGCGCTTCTTCCAGTGCTGGCGTTAGTAGCATTTCACGAAGTTTCGCATCAATAGCTTGTGCCGCTTCTGGGTTATCACGTAGGAACTTACATGCGTTCGCTTTGCCTTGACCGATTTTATCGCCATTGTAGCTATACCAAGCACCCGCTTTTTCAACTAGCTTATGCTTAACACCTAGGTCGATTAGCTCACCATAACGGTTAAAGCCTTGGCCGTATAGAATTTGAGTTTCAGCTTGTTTAAATGGTGCTGCAATCTTGTTCTTAACCACCTTGATGCGAGTTTCGTTACCGACAACTTCATCGCCTTCTTTGATAGAGCCAGTGCGACGAATATCAAGACGAACAGACGCATAGAACTTAAGTGCGTTACCACCAGTTGTAGTTTCTGGGTTACCAAACATCACACCAATCTTCATACGGATTTGGTTGATGAAGATACACATGCAGTTAGATTGCTTAAGGTTACCGGTTAACTTACGCATCGCTTGAGAAAGCATACGAGCTTGAAGACCCATGTGGCTATCGCCCATTTCACCTTCAATCTCTGCCTTTGGTGTTAGCGCTGCAACAGAGTCGACAACCATGACATCAATAGCACCAGAGCGTGCTAGTGCGTCACAAATTTCCAACGCTTGCTCACCCGTGTCCGGCTGAGATACCAGCAGCGAATCAATATCTACGCCAAGCTTCTTCGCGTAGATTGGGTCTAGAGCATGTTCTGCATCGATAAACGCACATGTCTTACCTTGTTTCTGTGCCGCAGCGATACACTCAAGTGTTAGCGTTGTTTTACCTGATGATTCAGGACCGTAGATTTCTACGATACGACCCATAGGAAGACCACCAGCGCCTAGAGCGATGTCTAGAGAAAGTGAACCTGTTGAAATGGTTTCAACGTCCATGGTGCGGTTATCACCAAGGCGCATAATCGAGCCTTTACCAAATTGCTTTTCAATCTGACCTAATGCAGCGGCTAACGCCTTTTGTTTATTCTCGTCCATTACTTTCTCCACAACTATCCTTTACGGATATAGGCTCTACGCAAGTTACTTGCTTTGGCAGTTTTCTAATTAGTGAGCGATGCATAAAAGCATCGCGATATGGTTTTATTATACTGTTGATTCATACAGTGTCTATACCTGTATGAAAATTTTTCCGACACAAACAGCAAATCGTTGATGCCGCGAGTGTTATTTTGTTAACAGTAAGGCTCGTCTTCCAATACGTGACGATACAATATCAATAGCGCATGCATTACAGCTTGCTGACGTACTGCGGCTCGGTCACCTTCAAACAAACAGGTTTCGACCTTGAGCCAACCTTGTTGTGAAGCCCACGCAAAGCAAACGGTTCCTACCGGTTTGTCTTCACTCCCCCCTCCAGGACCAGCAATTCCACTAATGGCAACGCTAAGCGTCCCTTTAGAATGTTGCAGCGCACCCTGTGCCATTTCAACAACAACGGCTTCACTCACCGCTCCATTCTGTCCAAGGGTTTCAGTTGCGACGCCAAGCATATCGATTTTTGCGTCATTACTGTAAGTAACAAATGCTCGATCAAACCACGCAGAGCTACCAGCAATATCAGTGATTGCCGTCGCCACACCGCCACCAGTACAAGACTCCGCGGTCACCAGGATATGATCTTTCTGTTCGAGTAACGCGCCTAGGTTGAAACTTAACTCTTCAATAGTGTTCATCTAGCAAACTCCTAAGCAACTCAATGTTTGACAACGACCCCAAGCCATAGAGCCACTTTTTTATATTCCCTTTTCGCTCACGTCGGTTTCACGTATCCTAAGCAGCAATTGAAACAAGCAGCTAAAGATGTGACAGTGAAAGCGGAACAAAAACATACGCCAATGATGCAGCAATATCTGAAACTCAAAGCCGAGAATCCAGATATCCTGCTTTTCTACCGAATGGGTGATTTTTACGAGCTCTTTTATGACGATGCGAAACGTGCGTCTCAACTGCTCGATATTTCTCTAACCAAACGGGGCGCATCCGCGGGCGAGCCCATTCCAATGGCTGGTGTCCCTTTCCATGCCGTAGAAGGCTACTTAGCAAAACTGGTTCAACTGGGCGAATCGGTTGCCATCTGCGAGCAAGTTGGCGACCCGGCGACCAGTAAAGGTCCGGTAGAGCGTCGCGTGGTTCGAATTGTCACGCCAGGAACCGTTTCAGATGAAGCCCTACTATCGGAACGATTGGATAACCTCATTGCCGCAATCTACCACCAAAACGGTAAATTTGGCTATGCCACGCTAGATATTACCTCGGGTCGCTTTCAACTTTGTGAACCTAGTACCGAAGAAGCAATGTTGGCCGAACTGCAACGTACAGCTCCTAAAGAATTGTTATTCCCAGAGGATTTTGAACCCGTTGAACTGATGGCGAGTCGCCATGGGAATCGTCGTCGCCCAATCTGGGAATTTGAGATTGACACGGCAAGGCAGCAACTGAATCAACAATTTGGTACCAAAGACCTCATTGGATTTGGGGTTGAGAAATGCGAACTCGGACTTTGCGCAGCGGGCTGTTTGATTCAGTATGTAAAAGATACTCAGCGCACTGCACTCCCACACATCCGCTCATTGACACTGGTCAGCCAAGATCAATCTGTGGTACTCGATGCCGCCACACGTCGCAACCTTGAATTAACTCAGAATTTGTCAGGTGGTTACGATAATACCTTGGCGGAAGTCTTGGATCACACAGCAACGGCAATGGGTAGCCGTATGCTCAAACGCTGGATCCATCAACCGATGCGCTGTTTTAAGACCCTGAACTACCGTTTAGATGCGATTTCAGAACTCAAACAAGAGGCGCTATACACTGAGCTTTCTCCAACGTTAAAGCAAATTGGTGATATCGAACGTATCTTGGCACGCTTAGCACTTCGCTCTGCAAGACCACGAGATATGGCTCGATTACGCAGTGCGCTAAACCTTTTGCCTGAACTAGCACTGAGTCTTGAAACCGTTGCTCATCCGTACTTGCAGCAATTGGCTCAGTACTCTGCCCCCATGGACAGCATGGCAGAACTTCTAGAGCGTGCTATCAAAGAAAATCCACCAGTGGTCATTCGCGATGGTGGCGTTATTGCTGATGGCTACAATGCTGAATTGGACGAGTGGCGTGATTTAGCTAATGGTGCGACGGCTTATCTTGAGAAGCTGGAGCATGATGAGCGAGATCGTCATGGCATCGATACATTGAAGGTTGGTTACAACAATGTCCACGGCTTCTATATTCAAGTCAGCCGCGGTCAAAGTCACCTAGTGCCTCCACACTATATTCGCCGTCAGACGTTAAAGAATGCCGAGCGCTACATTATCCCTGAGTTAAAAGAGCATGAAGACAAAGTGCTTAACTCAAAATCGAAAGCACTCGCATTAGAGAAGAAATTATGGGAACAACTGTTTGATCTGTTACTTCCTCAGTTGGAGCAACTACAAAACCTCGCTTCCGCCCTGTCGCAACTGGATGTTTTGCAAAACCTTGCAGAGCGCGCGGAAAGCCTTGATTATTGCCGTCCTGTTCTCAGTGATAATACTGGTATTCGAATTCAGGGGGGCCGTCACCCAGTCGTAGAACAGGTGATGGATGAGCCATTCATTGCGAACCCTATCTCACTTAACCCTGAGCGAAAAATGTTGATCATTACCGGGCCTAATATGGGAGGTAAGTCGACCTATATGCGTCAAACTGCTCTGATTGCGCTGATGGCTCATATTGGCTCTTATGTACCGGCTGAATCTGCTGAGATCGGTTCACTGGATCGCATCTTCACACGTATAGGGGCGTCAGATGATCTGGCCTCTGGTCGCTCTACGTTTATGGTCGAGATGACGGAAACCGCAAATATCTTACACAATGCGACAGAAAACAGTTTGGTGCTAATGGATGAAATTGGTCGCGGAACCAGTACCTACGATGGTTTATCGCTAGCATGGGCAAGTGCTGAATGGCTGGCAACCAAAGTGGGTGCCATGACTCTATTTGCTACCCACTATTTTGAGCTAACGGAAATGCCAAATCAGCTACCGCACCTTGCCAACGTTCACCTCGATGCAGTGGAACACGGCGACTCTATCGCCTTTATGCATGCGGTTCAAGAAGGGGCTGCAAGCAAATCTTACGGTCTTGCTGTCGCAGGATTGGCAGGAGTTCCCAAAGCGGTCATCAAGAATGCCAGACAGAAACTGACTCAGTTAGAGCAAATAGGCAACAAGCCAACGAGCAAAGACGCCCCACAAGTCGATATTGCCAATCAATTGAGTTTGATTCCAGAGCCAAGCGAAGTAGAGGAGGCACTGGCAAAACTCGATCCGGATGAGCTGACACCACGACAAGCGTTAGAAGAGCTGTATCGTCTAAAACGTTTGTTATAAGGGTTTAGACATTGTCTCCTGCTGATTCGGTTTAAAGGGAGACAATGTCATATCGAGCACAGCAGCTTAGAGAAGCATCACAGCCCTCTAAGTTGTGCACCAACCATCTAACCGCTACGTGTTTCACTAAATGGCTAGATGTGTGACACACAACGACTGGCTGAGCGCCACATCAAATTCTTGCACTTGACCATCTAAAGTCACGACCAAGCGATACAAATCATCTGAATTTAACTGATCCAGATCGGCATATTTAGGCGCTTCTACTTGAAACAGAGCAGACGCTTGATTTGCTCGAACATCAATGGGTAAGTGCAATGTCATACCATTAAATCTGACTGCTGCCGACACCAAACCTGCACGGTAAGTATGATAATGAAGATCAACTTTAAATTCACAGCCCCCACCATGATGCCAAATTTGTTCCATCACCACATGCTCCAAACGCACATGGGGAATAAACTGTAAATAGGGCGTCTGCCAAACTCCCATACGCGTTTCAGTTACCGCTGATGGGACACATAAAGAGCACTGCGGTGCTTCGTCTGACTCAAGCAATAAATCCTCTTCATCGTAATTAAGGAACAAAATTTCAATACGATTAGGACCTTGCTGTAAGTGAGCTCTTATTTCACGGCGATATATTACTTCATTGCCATCACAATCCATCACGGCACGGCCATTGATACGAACTTCAGCATAATGCTCGACACCACCAATCACTAAATCGACCGCAGGATGGCGTAATTCTTCTTCTGTTAACTCAAAGTCATGCATGAGGTGCCACTCTTGGTTGGCAATCATTTCTTCGGAGAGATGGGAAGGTAAAACCAGACTTAAAGCGCCAGGGAAAGACAGATCATCCTGAGGTATGGAAAGATCGGTAAGCGGGGACAGCTGCCATAGGTCAGCCAAATTTTTCTTCATGGTGTGAATTGACCTAGATCATATTTAGCGCAGTATAATCAAATCCGTTATCGAAAGATAGGTTGAACCCGCTAGATAGCGTAAAGGCCAGCAGAGCCGGCCTTTACGCATCAATACGACTTATTCTTCGTCGTCTTCATCTTCATCGCTATAAAGCGCATCTTCGCCTTCGTAGTACGTACCCCACCCATCATAAATGATGTCGTACTTCTCAGCTAAGTTCACTAGCTTCTCCACTTGTGCGTCAATCTGCTCAGCATTGAGCGTCGACTCCATTGTCGCATCACAGCAAAGCAGTTTATTACCGTCTTCATCTTCGGTTTCTTCTGCTTCTAGCACTTCAAAACCCATTTTGAATGCTTCAACAACGGCCTTCTCTAAACGATCAAAGTCTTCAGAAAACAGGTGGTGTTCGATCTCGTACAATGCCTCTGGATCACTTCCATCTTCAATTAAGGCTTGAATAATATCGCGAGTTTCTTCCTTTTGAATCTCGATCAAATCTTCAACGGACATATACTCATCTTGTTGAGACATAAAGTGCTCCAGCTATAAATAGGTTATCGGCATGAATGATACGAGAAGTCAGCCAAAATCGAAAGATCAAACCGAGATCTTTCCTGACAATTTTTTTCTCGGTTTAATCAAACCGATTTAGATCGAGATCACAGAAACATAATCTTAACATTTTGTCATTCCTCTCTGATTTCAGTATAAAGCAGGCTCCTGATTAAAATAGTAGCAACGATATCGACCAGAAAGGTTATGAGTCTATTTTGCATATCCCCCCCCTCAATTTATGATTTATCCTTGGTTTATTTTAGTCACTATCTTGGCCTTTTATTGCATATTTTCGTTTTTTTATGCATATATCGCTCATGAATATTGTGCTAAAACTGCACAATAATGCTGCATACTCAAGCACAGTTTGGTGACGCTAAACCTCGCAAACGCATAAAAAATTCATCTGCATTTCTTTAGTTTATTCCACAATATCACTGCAATTTAACTTTTTAACAGTAACAAACACTGATGTTTTAACTTGCATCTTGATAACAAGCTTGTCATAAATAGCGCAATCAAAACTGAAAGGAATCACAATGAGCAAGTTGTACGTTGGGTCGGAAGTTGGCCAGTTACGTCGCGTATTATTAAATCGTCCAGAGCGCGCCCTCACCCACCTCACGCCATCTAACTGTCATGAATTATTATTTGATGACGTGTTAGCCGTGGAAGCGGCAGGTGAAGAACATGATGCGTTTGCCAATACATTACGTAGCCAAGATGTCGAAGTACTGCTTCTGCACGATCTACTGGTTGAGACGCTTGCCGTCCCAGAAGCCAAGGAATGGCTTCTAGAAACACAAATTTCTGATTTCCGTTATGGGCCTATCTTTGCTAACGAGCTGCGTAAGTATCTGACAGAAATGGACGACGAGCACTTAGCGACGATTTTACTAGGTGGCCTCGCTTACTCTGAGCTGCCCATCAAAACCCCGTCTATCTTGCACAAAATGAGCAAGCCGCTTGATTTTGTAATTGAACCGCTACCAAACCACCTTTTCACTCGTGATACCTCTTGTTGGGTTTACGGTGGCGTATCACTCAACCCAATGATGAAACCAGCGCGCCAACGCGAAACCAATCATCTAAGAGCCATTTATCGCTGGCACCCAATCTTTGCTGGTCAGGATTTCATTAAATACTTCGGTGATGAAGATCTTCATTATGACAACGCCAACATTGAGGGCGGCGATGTTCTTGTTATCGGTAAAGGCGCGGTACTGATTGGTATTTCTGAGCGCACCACCCCGCAAGGGGTGGAAAACTTGGCCGCGAATCTGTTTAAATCCGGACAAGCCTCTCAGGTTATTGCTATTGATCTTCCGAAACATCGCTCTTGTATGCACCTTGATACCGTCATGACTCATATGGATATCGATACTTTCTCGGTATATCCAGAGATCATCAACGATAAACTCGACACTTGGCGTCTAACCTCCGACAGTAAAGGCCAGATGCAAGTTGAAAAGTTACCGAACTACCTTAAAGCCCTAGAGAGTGCATTAAAGGTCGATCAATTGAAGATCATTACGACAGGTGGCGATAACTACGAAGCAGAGCGTGAACAGTGGAATGACGCGAATAATGTGCTGACCGTCAAACCGGGTGTCGTAATCGGATATGAAAGAAATGTGTATACTAATGAAAAGTACGACAAGGCGGGTATTCAGGTCCTAACTATTCCAGGCAATGAGCTAGGACGTGGTCGGGGCGGAGCCCGTTGTATGAGCTGTCCTATCGAGCGAGACAGTATATAAACATAATTATTTACCAAAAGCCCCTATAAGGGGCTTTTTTTGCATCAAATAAAAATACTTATTCACATTAAAAGAATTTTTATGTATAAATAAACCAAGAAACTAAATAAAAGGGTACGAATCATGGCTTACAACTTACGAAATAGGAATTTTCTCAAGCTTCTCGACTATTCACCAAAAGAGATTCAGTTTCTTCTCGACCTGTCTAAAGATCTTAAAGCCGCTAAATATGCCGGCACTGAGCAAAAAAAACTGGTAGGGAAAAACATTGCATTGATCTTTGAAAAAGCCTCGACTCGTACCCGATGTGCTTTTGAAGTTGCCGCTTTTGATCAAGGTGCTCAGGTCTCGTATATTGGCCCTTCAGGTTCGCAAATCGGTCATAAAGAGTCCATGAAAGATACGGCTCGCGTACTAGGTCGTATGTACGATGGCATCGAGTATCGTGGTTTTGGTCAGGATATCGTTGAAGAGCTAGGCGCTCATGCGGGTGTACCCGTTTGGAACGGGCTAACCAATGAGTTTCACCCCACGCAAATTCTCGCAGACTTTTTGACTATGCTAGAACACGGCAAAGGCAAACTGTTACACCAAATTAAATTTGCCTATTTAGGCGATGCGCGCAACAACATGGGGAACTCTCTAATGGTTGGGGCCGCAAAAATGGGCATGGATATTCGTCTGGTTGCGCCAAAGGCGTTTTGGCCCGAGCAAAGCCTCGTCGATGAATGTCAGACCATCGCCTTATCAACAGGTGCTTCCATTACTCTCACCGAAGACGTACAACAAGGCGTAGCTGATTGTGACTTCTTATACACGGACGTTTGGGTTTCTATGGGCGAATCAGCATCGGCATGGGAAGAGCGTATTGCTTTGATGAAACCGTATCAAGTAAACATGGATACGATTAAGGCTACGGGCAACAAAGATGTGAAATTTATGCACTGCTTGCCAGCGTTTCATGATGACCAAACCACTATTGGCAAAGAAATCGCCGAGAAATATGGTTTGAATGGTCTTGAAGTGACTAATGATGTGTTCGAATCCGAGTACTCTATCGTATTTGATGAAGCAGAAAACCGGATGCACACCATCAAAGCTGTCATGGTTGCCACGTTAGGCAGCTAGTCAAAAACGTGACTAATTTAACGATAAACCTTTGATGTAATCGCTTGCGCTCACGAATTTTAGGCGTATAATTCTTCGCAATTTTTCTGGGGAACAATCAATGGCGCAAGCGAGTTTTACAACATATCACGCTCTCGATAAGCTTTTTGCTTATCATGCACCGTTATTATTTCCTATTGATTGCTAAACCTCCCATTATGGGGGGTTTTTTTATGCCTGCATTCCAAGCCGTGATTGGTCGTTAGCCTTTCGCACTGGGAATATCCATCTGGTCTGGTTTTAACTATAGGGAAGATAAACATGGCGAATACGCTCTATCAAAAGCACATTATCTCAATTCCAGAGTTGTCACGTGAGGAGCTGGAACTCATTGTAAAGACAGCCGGTCAACTAAAATCAAACCCTCAGCCTGAGCTTATTAAAAACAAGGTTGTCGCTAGCTGCTTCTTTGAACCTTCGACTCGTACACGTCTGTCATTTGAAACTGCCATCCAACGTATCGGCGGAGACGTAATTGGTTTCGATAGTGGCGGTAATACCTCTCTTGCAAAGAAAGGCGAGACGTTAGCTGACTCGGTTCAGGTTATTTCATCTTATGTCGATGCTTTTGTGATGCGTCATCCACAAGAAGGCGCAGCTCGTCTAGCGTCTGAGTTTTCAAACGGCGTCCCAGTTATCAATGCCGGAGATGGCTCCAACCAACACCCGACACAAACACTACTAGACCTGTATAGCATCTATGAAACACAAGGCCGTCTGGATGATATCAATGTGGCGTTTGTCGGTGATTTGAAATACGGGCGTACGGTGCACTCGTTAACGCAAGCCTTAGCAAAATTTAATAATGTTCGCTTCTTCTTTATCGCTCCTGACGCCTTAGCGATGCCGGATTATATCTGTGAGGAACTTGAGGAAGCAGGAATTGATTTTAGTCTACACACAGACATGGAAAGTGTCGTCGGCGAGCTTGATATCCTGTACATGACACGAGTACAGAAAGAGCGTTTCGATGAATCTGAATATGCACATATCAAATCAGCTTACATTCTTTCGGCCGACACTTTAAAAGACGCGCGGGATAATTTAAAAGTTCTGCATCCTCTGCCTCGTGTTGATGAAATCACTATAGACGTAGATAAAACCCCTTACGCGTACTATTTCCAACAAGCAGAAAACGGCGTCTATGCCCGTGAAGCTCTACTCGCTCTAGTTCTAAACGAAACGCTTTAAGGAGAATTGATCATGTCTAAAGAAACCCAGTTGCAAGTAGAAGCAATTAAAAATGGCACGGTCATCGACCATATCCCAGCAAACATTGGTATCAAAGTACTCAAACTGTTCGCCATGGATCAATCCAAACAGCGTGTCACCATCGGTCTTAACTTACCTTCTTCAGCATTAGGTTGTAAGGATCTGCTGAAAATAGAGAACGTATTTATCACCGAAGAACAAGCGAACAAATTGGCACTCTACGCTCCTCATGCCACCGTGAACCAGATTGAGAACTATGAAGTTTGCAAAAAGTTAGCGTTAAAACTGCCTGAAACGATTACCGGTGTGTTTGAGTGCCCAAATAGCAACTGCATTACTCACAATGAACCAGTAGACAGCAGCTTCAAAGTGTTCGAGAAACATCAAGATATTCACCTCAAGTGTAAGTACTGTGAAAAAGTCTATTCACGTGAGATCGTTACTGAAAGCTAAGAATGACAAGATTATTAAACAAGCCTACACATTGTAGGCTTGATTTTTATTGAGGCTAGAGGCAGTCTAGACTCTCTTTGAATTCACAGAACAATGGATAAAACGATGACAAAAGTACTTCATACAGAATCTGCACCAGCAGCAATCGGTCCTTACGTACAAGGTGTCGATCTTGGTAACATGGTACTGACTTCAGGTCAGATCCCAGTCAACCCTCAAACGGGTGAAGTGTCAGAAGACATCGCCGAGCAAGCACGTCAGTCTCTAGACAACGTAAAAGCGGTTGTTGAAGCCTCTGGTCTAACTGTTTCAGACATCGTAAAAATGACGGTTTTCGTAAAAAATCTCAACGATTTCGGCACAGTAAACGAAGTCTATGGCAAGTTCTTTGATGAGCACCAAGTGGCTAACTATCCTGCACGTTCTTGTGTTGAAGTTGCTCGTCTTCCTAAAGATGTGAAGATTGAAATTGAAGCTATCGCAGTACGTAAATAAGTTCTGTTAAGCATCAAAAAAGGGTTGTCATCGACAACCCTTTTTTAGTTTTATTTTTTGCTATTTAGCTCAACAACTTCAGCATCAAGCTGCTCAAGCTTTTCTGCCATCTGCTCTCGGCATATATTCGCTAACGTTCTCACGTCTTCTTTACCGTAACCTTCGACTGAGATAGGAGGCAGCATTTCAACGATAATATGCCCATTGTCCCACTTGTTAAGCTTTAGGTGGCTTGTGCTGCTACACACAATAGGAATGATTGGCGTTTGGGCACCAATTGCTGCGTGAAACGCGCCAGTCTTAAATGGCAACAAGCCACGTCCACGAGAACGCGTACCTTCAGGAAACATCCAGACTGAAAGGTTACTCTTCTTCATACTATCAACGACCTGGTCGATCGTACCTTTCGCTTTACTGCGGTTACCACGATCAATCAGGATATTGCCCGTCAGGTAATAAAGCTGACCGAAAAATGGCATCCAGAGCAGGCTTTTTTTACCAACGGTCACTACATTTGGTGTGACAGCAGAAGATACCGTAAACAAATCCCAGTTGTTCTGGTGGTTAGCGATATAGATATGTTGACCGCGCTTGTACGCATCTTCAGGTAAGCGAAGATCAAGTTTGATACCAAAGATCTTCGACATAGCACCAAAATAACGTCCAAACGTAAATACGTGTTTAGGGTTTCTTGGGCTAAGTAAGCAATAACCACATCCGAATACGAACATAATTAATGCAAATATAGCCACTGCAATGCAGCGTAGGAAAGCAACCATTTTGGTCTCCGATAATGGCTTCAAAAAAAGCCGAAACCTTAAGATTTCGGCTATTTATAATCTATCGTTGTTATTCTGCAGAGCCTGCAATACGCGTAATGTTCGCACCCAAGGCCGACAATTTGTCTTCGATACGCTCGTAACCACGATCAATATGATAAATACGATCAACAATCGTTTCGCCATGAGCGATACAGCCAGCAATCACTAAACTCGCCGATGCACGCAAGTCTGTAGCCATGACTTGAGCACCACTTAGCGACTCTACATCACCACAGATGACTGTATTGCCTTCAATTTCCGCCTTTGCACCCATACGCATTAGTTCAGGTACGTGCATGAAACGGTTTTCAAAAATCGTTTCCGTAATCACGCCACCACCTTTTGCCATCATATTGAGCAAAGTGAACTGCGCTTGCATATCTGTAGGGAAACCTGGATGTGGCGCCGTACGAATTGAAACCGCTTTTAGCTCTCTACCGGTCATATCCAATGAGATCCAATCATCGCCAGTCTCGATTTTAGCTCCAGCCTCTTCAAGCTTCGCCAACGCCGCTTCTAGTAGATGAGCATGGGTATTACGGCAAACGATCTTGCCACCGGATACCGCCGCCGCGACTAGGAAAGTACCTGTTTCAATACGATCTGGAACCACAGAGTGTTTACCACCACCAAGACGCCCAACCCCTTCGATAGTAATAGTATCTGTGCCTGCACCTGTAACTTTTGCGCCTAACTTATTCAAGAACTCAGCAGTATCAACGATTTCAGGTTCACGAGCCGCATTATCAAGTACTGTTTTACCTTCTGCTAGCGTCGCTGCACACATCACGGTAATCGTCGCGCCAACACTCACTTTGTCCATAACAATGTGAGCACCTTTCAATCGGCCATCAACTTCCGCTTTTACATAACCATCTTCCAACGTGATCGTTGCACCAAGCTGTTCAAGGCCATGAATATGTAAATCAACTGGACGAGCACCAATAGCACAACCGCCTGGAAGAGAAACTTGTCCCTTACCAAAACGAGCCACCAATGGCCCCAATGCCCAAATAGAGGCGCGCATGGTTTTTACCAAATCATAAGGCGCGCAGAGTTCGTTAATTTCACTACCATCAACATGGACAGAACCGTTGCGGTGCACTTTGGCACCCAAACGGCTAAGTAGCTTCATTGTAGTATCAATGTCGCGAAGGTGAGGTACGTTAGCGACTTCAACTGGTTCTTCAGCCAGAATAGAAGCAAATAAAATAGGCAGTGCTGCATTTTTAGCACCAGAGATCGACACTTCGCCAGATAACGGCTGATCCGATCCAATAACTCGAAACTTATCCATCAATAAACCTTACAAAGACATCAGCTTTTTATCACGTGCCCACTCTTCTGGAGTGTAGGCTTTAATTGAAACTGCGTGGATGTCATTACGCTGAATATATTCCATCAGAGGACCATAGATCATCTGCTGCTTTTTAACTCGGCTCATGCCTTCGAATTGAGCATCTACCGCAATCACTTCGTAGTGGCTACCTTCACCTTTTACATGTAGCTCTTCTAGGTTCAATGCGTTTTGTAATAGTTCCTGTACTTTTGTGCTATCCACAAGATACTCCTAAATGTGTTTCTCAATAACTGATTCAACGTTATATAGCTGAAACAGTATTTTCAGCTCATCGGGCACGAAGCTGAGCATTATATGACACTTTCGATTTTTTGCATGCTCTAATAAGTGAATTAGCATCACCAATCCCGCAGAATCGAAGCGTTTTACTTTATCTAACGCCAATTCCATCTCAGGCAGATCAAAATTAACACTTTGAATGTTCTTCCAAAGCTCAGGGACGGTATCGCGATCGACGTTACCTATCAACTCTAAAACACCTGGATTACGAACCGCTAATTTTGTGGTCATTATTTTTTGCTGCCTTCAAAACGAATCGGAGCTTGCGCCAACTGTTCAAGTTCTTCGGCGACCGCTAAGATGCCATCTTGACGGATTTTACTGTTCCATTCAGATTGCTTGCTAGAGAGCAAACTAATGCCTTCTGCAATCATATCAAAGGCTTTCCATTCGCCTGTTTTCTTATCCTTTCTGAGCTTAAACTCTAAGTTAATATTTGGTCTAGGTGAGTCCATAATTGTGACGCGAACACCAATAATGGTAGTCTTATCATCAATTTTGGGTTCTGGACCAAATTGAATTTCCTGTCCGGTATATTGCGTCAGAACTTGTGCATAGGAAGTAATCAAATAGTCTCGAAATGCCCTAGCAAACTCTAATACGTCTTCTCGTTTCGCGCCTTTTAAGTTAGGGCCAAGTAGCTTCAGCGCGGCGTAACGGTCATTGACATAAGGCATCAATTCTTCTTCGACCACCACCTTAAGATAATCGGGATCTTTTTGAATTTTCTCTTGTTCATTGGCCAAACGCGTAAACGTTTTGTCAGCCACTTTCTGCATCATGTCATAAGGTTTGGTAGCATCAATCTCATTAGCATGTAACCCCAATGAGAGCATCAAGGCACTAAACATCAGTAAACATTTGTTGAACATCACTTTACTCCTTTTTCTCATCAGAACCGCCAATGCTATACAGCACTTGACCAATCATGTCTTCAAGCACCAAGGCAGATTTAGTATCCTCAATCCTGTCACCATCGGCTAGATATCCTTCATCATCAAAGATAAACCCTGGAACAAGTCCGATGTATTGCTCGCCAATCAACCCTGAGGTTAGTACTTGTGCACTTGACGTATCTGGGAAATGGTAGTCCGAGCTAATAGATAAGGTGACCACTGGCAAATAGCTCTCTTTATCAAGGCTAATATCGCTCACTCGGCCAATCACGACGCCACCAACTTTCACTGGAGAACGAACTTTTAGACTGCCTATATTATCGAAACGAGCTTCAAGCTTATAAGTATCCCCTGAGCCCAGCCCTTTCACGTCAGCAACCTGAAAAATCATAAACAAGATTGCGCAAAGTCCGATGATGACAAAACTGCCGACCCACAATTCTAACTTTCTGGTTTGTTGCATTGAATTGTCCTTTACTCTTAATTGCCAAACATCAGTGCTGTCAGCACAAAATCTAATCCTAATACCGCCAATGATGAGTGCACGACGGTTCTTGTTGTTGCCTGACTGATACCTTCCGAGGTCGGTATGGCGTCATAACCATTAAATAGCGCAATCCACGTCACTGTGATAGCAAACACCAAACACTTGATGACGCTGTTACCAATATCTCGGCCTAACTCAACTGACGACTGCATCGCTGACCAAAAACTGCCATGATCGATACCTTTCCAATCCACCCCAACCAACTGACCACCCCAAATACCGATAGCCATGAAGATCATCGCTAGCAGTGGCATAGAGATAACACCAGCCCAAAAACGAGGCGAAATCACGCGTTTAAGCGGGTCAACGGCCATCATTTCCATGCTTGATAGCTGTTCAGTGGCTTTCATCAAACCAATTTCGGCGGTCAGTGCCGACCCTGCACGACCCGCAAATAACAGCGCGGTGACCACCGGACCTAATTCTCTGAGCAGCGATAACGCGACCATCTGCCCTAGACTGCCTTCTGCACCATAATCCACGAGTACGACATACCCTTGTAGGCTGAGAACCATACCGATAAACAGACCAGATACCATGATAATGGCCAGCGATTGCACACCAACGTTATGTAGCTGCTTTATTAGCAGGGGAAAATGCTTTTTGGGCTGTGGTTTTGAAAACAATACGCCGTAAAGCATAAAGGTTGCCCTGCCCCATGCCTGGCAAAGAGATAAGGTACGCTGACCGACTTTTAGAATCCATACCAATGGAAACGACATATTAGAATAGCTCCTCAGTTAATGCCTTTGCTGGGTAACGGAATGGAACGGGTCCATCGGCTTCGCCAAGTAAAAACTGTTGGACTCGAGCGTCAGGATTATTTCTCAGTTCATCAGGAGTACCACAAGCCACTACTTTACCGTCTGCGAGCAAATAAACCCAATCAGCAATGGACATGACTTCGGGAACGTCGTGAGAAACGACAATAGAAGTAAGATCTAGGGCTTTGTTCAATTTTCCGATGAGCTCTACCAGCACGCCCATGGTTATAGGGTCTTGGCCGACAAATGGTTCATCGTACATGATTAATTCAGGATCAAGTGCAATCGCTCTTGCCAATGCGGCGCGTCTTGCCATACCACCAGAAAGCTCGCTTGGCATAAGCTGAGATGCTCCACGTAACCCGACGGCCTCAAGCTTTAGTAAAACTAACGTGCGAATCATCGGCTCACTCAGTTCAGTGTGCTCTCGCAAAGGAAACGCAACATTGTCAAAGACATTAAGGTCAGTAAACAGTGCACCGGATTGGAATAGCATGCTCATTTTCTTGCGAACATGGTAGAGGCGTTTTCTAGACAGCGCAGGAATATTATCGCCTTCGAACCAAATCTCCCCTTGCTCAGGCACAATTTGTCCACCGATCAAGCGAAGTAGTGTGGTTTTGCCAATTCCAGATGGCCCCATGATGGCAGTTATCTTACCCTTTGGCACATGCAACGCTACATCATCAAAAATGACATGTGAGCCACGCGCAAAAGTCAGTCCCTTTACGGAAACCAAGTCATTGTTTGACATACATTTCCTTATCATCTTAACAATAGCCTTATAATCAATAATAATGATACAGGCGGACAATTAAAACCCTTATATCCAATTGGTTGGATAATTACCAAAGCCGTACCCAGCTATGACAAACTTGCGCCATTCATCGCATTTATGTCTTTTCTATCCACCTTAACCTATCTATTAGCGTATTGGCTGCAGGACACTATTGTTATTTTATTTGTTGATTGGCTTCCATTTTGGCCGACAAAGCGTCAAAATTAGCCGCCAAATGTCTCAGAAAAATAGAAGTGGATAAAAACATGCTTGAAGCCGTGGTGTTTCTGATTATAGGACTGGTTTTTCTCGTTTGGAGTGCCGATAAGTTAGTCTATGGCTCTGCCGCACTAGCCCGAAACTTTGGTATATCACCACTCGTGATCGGTATGACGATTCTGGCAATGGGCTCATCAGCACCAGAGATGATGGTGTCTGCCACAGCAGCCCTAGAAGGAAAAACCGATACCGCGGTAGGTAATGTTTTAGGTTCCAACATCGCCAATATCGCGTTGATTCTTGGTATTACTGCCATGATCAAGCCATTGTCTATTTCATCTGCCGTTCTGAGACGCGAATTACCATTGATGGTTGCAGTTACGCTCATCGCGGGTCTCATCCTTTGGGACAGCCATCTCGGATTTTATGAAGGTATTATCTTATTTGCTCTCTTTGCCGCTTTTATTCTCGCGATGCTTCGTATCAGCAAGACTGAAAAAGAGAGTGGCAATAGCGATGCTATGCTGGAAGAGCAAGAATCAGAAATTCCTGAAGGTGTGAGTAACTGGAAAGCGGCTATGTGGGTCGTTATTGGTTTAATTATTCTTCCAATTGCCGCTGACAGACTCGTAGATAGTGCGGTAACCATCGCGCAATACTTCGGTATGAGCGACCTCGTTATCGGTCTAACCATTATTGCTATTGGCACCAGTTTACCTGAACTTGCCGCCTCTCTTGCTGGGGTTCTCAAAGGTGAAGATGATATGGCCGTTGGTAATATCATCGGCTCAAATGTGTTCAATATTCTCGCGGTTATGGGGCTTCCTGGCATCATTAACCCTTCTATACTCAGTGAACATGCCATGGGTCGCGATTTCTGGGTCATGCTCGCGGTATCATTATTATTAGTTGTCATGGCACTGGGTAAATCGAAAAGCATCAGTCGAATTGAAGGCTTCATCCTGCTTGTGTTATTCATTGGATATCAGGTTTATCTCTTAGCTAATATGGCTGCTTAACAGGGGTTATCATGTCTGGATTTGATTATGTCAGCGCTGCCAAGCGTGTCTTAGCGACAGAGGTTCAAGCACTTCAACACCTTGAGCGCTACTTTGATGCTCAGTTTGAAGCCGTCTGCGATGCGATTCTTCACCATCAAGGTAAAGTGATCGTTATGGGGATGGGTAAGTCGGGGCACATTGGTAAAAAAATAGCCGCCACACTTGCCAGTACTGGAACATCGGCCTTTTTTGTTCATCCGGGAGAAGCGGCTCACGGTGACCTAGGTATGATAGAAGCGCGAGATCTTGTGATCGCGATTTCTAACTCTGGTGAGTCATACGAAATCATCAGTTTATTTCCGGTATTTAAGCGACTTGGTGTTACTACCGTCAGTATGACCGGAAAGCCAGAATCAAGCATGGCGAGACTGTCGGATTTTCATCTGCAGATTACCGTACCCAAAGAGGCATGCCCTCTTGGCCTGGCACCAACGTCAAGCTCTACAGCCACTTTAGTTATGGGTGATGCTCTCGCTATTGCTTTACTTGAGGCTCGTGGTTTTGGTGAAGAAGATTTTGCCCTTTCTCATCCTGGTGGTGCGTTAGGTCGTAAGCTACTCCTGAAACTCAGTGACATTATGCACACGGGCAACGCCCTTCCCGTTGTGGGTCCGCAAACTTTAGTTCGTGATGCACTATTAGAGATCTCCGACAAAGGACTCGGCATGACGACTATCGTTGACCACAATATGACCTTGCTTGGTATCTTTACCGATGGAGACTTGCGTCGTATTCTTGATAAACGAGTCGATATTCATGACACCACCATTGGTGAAGTCATGACACTCAACCCGACCACCGCAGCCCCTAACATGCTTGCTGCCGAAGGCTTAAACTTAATGCAATCAAAGAACATTAACGGTCTTGTTCTTCTTGATGACAGTAAAGTCGTGGGCGCACTCAATATGCATGACCTATTAAAAGCAGGAGTAATGTAGTGTCTAAACAAGTTGAAACGCTCTATGGCCCAGTGGCTTCGTCTACCTACAATAAAGCTGCAGACATTAAACTCCTGATTTGCGACGTCGACGGTGTTTTCTCAGACGGCCTGATTTATATGGGGAACCAAGGAGAGGAACTGAAAACCTTTCATACTCGTGACGGTTACGGTATCAAGGCGCTAATGAGCGCCGGAATTGACGTTGCAATTATCACCGGACGTCGTTCGCAAATTGTAGAAAATCGCATGACAGCGTTGGGCATTTCTTTGATTTATCAAGGCCAAGATGACAAAGTCGCTGCTTACCAAGATATTTGCCAAAAGCTTGGTGTACCAGCTGCTCAAACCGCTTACATCGGCGATGACCTTATTGACTGGCCTGTTATGGAGCAGGTTGGATTAAGTGTCTGTGTTGCAGATGGACATCCGTTACTAGCAAAAAAAGCCGATCACATCACAACGATTCCTGGAGGACGTGGTGCAGTTAGGGAAATTTGTGATCTCATCCTAGAATCAAAAGGAGAACTGGAGCATCACAAAGGTCTGAGTATATGAGTGTGTCTCGTATTCTTTATAGTTTACTTGCCATGATATCTATCGGGTGTGCGATTTACCTATACACCAAGGATGAGTCGAGCACAATCCAGATCGTTCCTGATATTGAATTGCCTGCTTTCAGCGGTGTGAATGTTCATAATATTTCCTATGCTGATACTGGTATCCGAAGCTATACCATCAACTCAGTACATTTAGAACATTTCGCTCAACAAGGGAGTACGGTCTTCGACAGTCCGGTGTTATCTATTTATGCTAATGGGACGACGAAAGAGTGGGAAATTTCTGCAGACAAAGCCATTTTAGATAAAGATGAAGTGCTCACCCTATATGATAATGTACTGGCTCAGAACCTATTACCCGACTCAGGATTTGATACACTATCATCACAGAAAATGAGTATTAAGCTAACCAACAGAGACTTTTGGACTGATACCAAAGTCATTATGCTCGGCCCTCAATTTGAAACTCACGGTGAAGCAATGAAAGGAAATTTCGCTGACAATATCGCCGAAGTTTATAACAAAGTGAATAGTAGATATGAAACTCTCACACCTTAGTTTAGGTATTTGCTTACTTTTACCTATATCAGCAATGGCATTATCAACGGACTCAGAACAACCGGTGTATATTGACTCTGACTCCCAACAGCTAGATATGAAAAGCAATAAAGTGACCTTCGAGGGCGACGTAAAGCTCAAACAAGGCAGCATCAACATCAATGCAGACAAAGTGATTGTTACGCGCGAAGCAGAAACAGGCACAATTCAAATCATCGAGGGATTTGGTGATGTAGCGACGTTCTCTCAGCTTACCGATGACGGAAAAACGCTCTATGGTGAAGCAAAAGAACTGCATTACTCACTGAAAAATGACCAGTTGACGATGACGAACAAAGCCATGCTTTCTCAAGATGACAGTATCATTCGCGGTTCGGTGATCCGATACCGAATATCATCACAGAAGCTTATCGCTGACGGAGACTCGAAAGGTCGAGTATCTACCGTACTACAGCCACAACAGGTTCAAGAGAAGTAATTGTATTTATGGCGTTATTGAAAGCGACTCATTTAGCAAAGAGCTATAAAAACCGCAAGGTCGTCTCCGACGTTAGCCTTTCGGTAGAATCCGGTCAAATTGTCGGATTACTCGGCCCTAATGGTGCAGGTAAAACCACATCGTTTTATATGATTGTCGGCCTAGTGGCTCGTGATGAAGGTAGCATTACTATCGATGGTGAGGACATCAGTATTCTACCCATGCATAGCCGAGCTAAAATGGGCATCGGATACCTACCACAAGAAGCGTCTATTTTCAGAAAACTGAGTGTTGAGAATAACATTATGGCGGTTCTGGAAACCCGTAATGAAATCACTCAAGAACAGCGCCAAGATAAACTCGAAGACTTGTTGGATGAGTTTAATATTCAGCACATTCGCAAAAGCGCGGGGATGGCGCTATCTGGTGGTGAACGTCGACGTGTCGAAATTGCCCGAGCACTAGCGGCCAATCCACAATTCATTTTGTTGGACGAGCCCTTTGCCGGTGTTGACCCAATTTCAGTCATTGATATTAAGAAAATCATTGAGCATCTTCGTGATAGAGGATTGGGCGTATTGATCACTGACCATAACGTCCGAGAAACCTTAGATGTGTGTGAAAAAGCGTACATTGTGAGCCAAGGCCACCTGATTGCTGAAGGAAGTCCTGAAGATGTTCTCAATAATGAACACGTAAAACAGGTTTATCTCGGTGAACAATTCAGACTATGATTTAATAGGCTTGGATACAATTTTAATAATAGGCTAGCAATACTGCATGAAACCCTCATTACAACTCAAGCTAGGTCAACAATTAGCAATGACGCCTCAGTTGCAACAAGCCATTCGCTTACTGCAATTGTCGACGCTCGATCTGCAACAAGAGATTCAAGAGGCCCTAGACTCAAATCCATTACTTGACGTAGAAGAAGCCGCGGAAGAAGCCCCGCCGTCGAATGAGGAAAAGTCGAGCCCTGAAAGTAAAGATGACGCTTCTGCAGAACCCAATATTGAAGCTGAGCCTAAAGATAGCTCTGAACAAATCGAAAGTTCTGAAATATCTACGGAACTGGAAATGGACACCACATGGGACGATGTCTACAGTGCCAATACGGGTAACACAGGTATTGCCGTTGACGATGACATGCCTATTTATCAAGGTGAAACCACCCAGTCATTGCAAGATTATTTAATCTGGCAGCTCGATCTGACTCCATTCACAGAAACCGATCGCGCTATTGCTCTCGCGATTATCGATGCCGTCGATGATTACGGTTATTTGACTCTATCCTGTGAAGACATTCTAGAGAGTGTCGATATTGAAGACGTCGAACTCGATGAAATTGAAGCAGTAAGAAAACGCGTTCAGCAATTTGATCCCCTAGGTGTCGCTTCACTGAACTTACAAGATTGTTTGCTACTGCAACTCGCTACATTCCCAGAAGACACGCCGTGGCTTGCTGAGGCGAAATTAGTGTTATCTAATCACATCGATCAGTTAGGTAATCGCGACTACAAACTGGTGATAAAAGAGACTAAGCTTAGAGAGGCGGATCTTCGAGAAGTCTTGAAGCTCATCCAACAGCTGGATCCTCGGCCAGGCAGTAAAATTACGCCCGATGAAACTGAGTACGTCGTCCCTGATGTCTCTGTATTCAAAGACTGCGGGAAGTGGGTTGTTCAGATTAATCCTGACAGTGTCCCAAGGCTGAAAGTGAATCAGCAGTATGCCAAGTTGGGCACTGGTAACAGTGCAGACAGCCAATATATTCGCTCTAATTTGCAAGAAGCGAAATGGCTAATAAAAAGCCTAGAAAGTCGTAATGAAACTTTGCTCAAGGTCGCGAAGTGCATTGTCGAACATCAACACGACTTTTTTGAATACGGTGAAGAAGCAATGAAACCTATGGTTCTCAACGATGTTGCCCTTGCTGTCGATATGCATGAATCGACCATTTCTCGAGTCACGACTCAGAAATATATGCATACCCCTCGCGGCATTTTTGAGCTGAAATATTTCTTCTCAAGCCATGTATCGACTGACAATGGCGGTGAGTGTTCCTCGACCGCCATTCGAGCACTAATCAAGAAGCTTGTCGCTGCTGAAAACCCAGCCAAGCCATTGAGCGATAGTAAAATCGCAGCGCAACTAGCTGACCAAGGAATTCAGGTTGCTAGACGAACAATAGCGAAATACCGTGAGTCGTTGGGCATTGCCCCTTCCAGTCAGCGTAAACGCCTACTTTAAGGCCATTAACTAAGAAGGAAAGTCTATGCAAATTCAAATTGAAGGCCACCACGTCGATGTCACTGAGTCAATGCAGGACTATGTTCAGAGTAAATTCCAAAAACTGGAACGTTTTTTCGATCATATAAATAGCATTAACGTCATATTAAAAGTTGAAAAATTAAACCAGATCGCAGAAGCTACGCTCCACGTTAATCAAGCTGAAATTCATGCGGCGGCAAATGATGAAAGTATGTATGCCGCCATTGACGCGCTCGTCGATAAGCTCGTCAGACAATTGAACAAGCATAAAGAAAAATTAAGTAATCACTAAAATGCAAATAAGTGAAGTATTAACTCTGGACTGCACCAAAAGTGCAGTCCCTTGTACGAGTAAAAAGCGCGCCTTAGAAATTATTAGCGAAATCGCTGCAGAGCATACCGGTCAAAACTCTACCGAATTGTTTGAGTGCATGCTAAGTCGTGAAAAAGTAGGCAGTACTGGTATTGGCAATGGGATTGCTATTCCTCATGCAAGAATGCATGACAGCGATAAAGCCGTGGCCGTACTACTTCAGTGCCAAGCGCCCGTTGACTTCGACTCTATTGATAACCGCCCGGTTGACTTAATGTTCGCTCTGCTGGTTCCAGATGCGCAATGTAAAGAACATTTAAAGACATTGTCATGTATGGCGGAGCGATTAAATGATAAAACTGTCTTAAAGCAACTTCGTAACGCTCAATCTGATCAAGAGCTTTACGATATTATAGTTAGTCATTAAAGCCAACTGAGAGAAAAATGCGATTAGTCGTTGTGAGTGGACATTCAGGCGCAGGTAAGAGCGTAGCGCTACGAGTACTGGAAGATTCTGGCTACTACTGCGTCGATAACCTACCTATTGATTTACTGGAAGCCTTTGTGGATTCATCAAAAGATTCCCAACAAAGTGTCGCTGTCAGTATTGATATCCGCAACTTGCCGGAGAATCTGGGTAGTTTAACCGCTAAGTTACAACAACTGTCTAAACACCACGACGTCAAAGTACTGTTCCTTGATGCTTCAAAGCCTGTGTTGCTAAAGCGCTACAGTGAAACTCGTCGTATTCACCCTCTCTCACAGCGCAAAGATAAACTGTCACTAGAGCAAGCCATTGATTTAGAGCACTCATTGCTTAAGCCAATTAAAGAGCATGCCGACTACATCATCGACTCTAGTGAACAATCCATACACGACTTAAGTGAAACCATTCGTTTTGACTTAGAAGGCCAAGAGAAGAAAGATCTTGTCATGGTGTTTCAATCGTTTGGTTTTAAATATGGTATGCCAAGTGATGCCGATTATGTGTTTGATGTGCGATTTCTCCCCAATCCACATTGGCAACCTGAGCTTAGACCTATGACAGGCTTGGATGCCCCAATCAAATCGTTCTTAGAAAGCTACCCCGACGTCATCGAGCTCAAACAACAGATCCAAGGTTTTGTGGAACGTTGGTTACCGCTGCTAGAAAAGAATAATCGTAGTTACCTTACTGTTGCTATTGGTTGTACCGGCGGTAAACATCGCTCAGTTTATATTACTCAACAAATTGGAGAGTACTTTGAGCAACTGGGCCATCAAGTCAAAATTCGCCATACATCGCTAGAAAAAAACAGCTAACAGGAACTTATATGTCACTCTCTCGCACGGTTCTTATTCAAAATCGCCTTGGTTTGCATGCTCGTGCCGCCGTAAAGTTAGTTGAATTAGCACAGAGCTTCGAGGCAACCGTGACGATTTGCAATCACGAACAGAAAGAAGCAACCGCAGATAGCGTTATGGGGCTACTCATGCTTGAGTCGGCGCAAGGAGAAAACATCACGATTAAAGCATCCGGTCACCAAGCTGAAGATGCGCTACAAGCGGTATGTGACCTGGTTGAACATCGCTTTGACGAAGACGAATAATTTCCGCACTCATTTCTGTTTTATTTCCACTCTCCGATAACTTCTTCGTGGCCTTTAGGTTACTTGAACCTAAAATTAAGCTACTATTCAGTACATTAAAAAGCAGTTGAGTGTAGGGGCCTCCATGGCAGAGCAAATAGAATTCGATCAAGCTCACCAAACCCTCCAAGAAGTTAGTGAAGCGCTTGAGAATGGCCGCTTCGTTTACGTAAGAAGACAACTTCAGGACATGGAACCTGAAGATATCGCCCATCTTCTAGAAGCCTCACCTCGCAAAAGCCGTGAAGTCTTGTGGCAGCTCACCGACCCGGAAGATTATGGTGAAATCCTTGATGAACTCAATGAGGACGTCAAAGATAGCCTTGTCTCCAAAATGGCACCTGAAAAGCTGGCGGAAGCCACGGAAGGGATGGATACCGATGACGTAGCTTATGTCCTACGTAGTCTGCCTGACACCGTATCACGCGAAGTTCTGTCACAGATGGACAGCGCTGACCGCTTGCGGGTAGAAACCGCGCTTTCTTATCCCGAAGACACCGCTGGCGGTATTATGAATACCGACGTGATCACCATACGTGGTGATGTCGATGTCGATGTGGTTTTGCGTTACCTGCGCATGAAAGGTGAATTGCCAGAAGCGACAGACGCACTGTATGTGATTGACGAAGAAGACATGCTGATTGGTCACCTTTCTTTGACCACACTTTTAACCACTCAGCCCGATGTCAAAGTCGTCGACGTGATGGACGATGCCGATGAAGCGATCCACGTTGAAACCAGCGATTCCGACGTGGCCTCACTATTTGAACGACGCGACTGGGTTTCAGCGCCGGTTGTCGATAGTGAACACCACCTAGTGGGCCGTATTACCATCGATGACGTGGTCGACATTATCCGTGAAGATGCCGAGCACTCAATGATGAGTATGGCTGGTATGGACGATGACGAAGACACCTTTGCACCTGTGGTCAAGTCGGCTCGTCGACGCAGCGTTTGGCTAGGTGCCAACGTACTCGCGGCTTTGGCAGCCGCTTCAGTCTCTAATATGTTTGAAGCAACGCTAGAACAGATGGCGGCGATAGCCGTTTTGATGACCATTGTTCCTTCTATGGGAGGGGTTGCGGGTAACCAAACCGTTGCACTGGTTATTCGGGGCTTAGCCTTAGGTCATATCGGTGAAAGTAACCGCCGAGAACTGCTACTCAAAGAAGCCGCTATCGGATTTCTCAATGGTATCCTTTGGGCATTAATCATCGGTGGTATCGTCGTGGCTTGGAAAGGCGATTGGATGCTTGGGGGCATTATCTCTGCTGCGATGATGACCAATCTACTGGTGGCCGGTATTGCTGGCGTGACCATTCCGATTCTACTTAAGAAAATGAATATCGACCCCGCCTTGGCAGGTGGAATGGCGCTGACAACCATTACCGATGTGGTTGGTCTTTCGGTATTCCTGGGCTTAGCCACTATAATGTTCAGCTAAGACATACAAAAGGGCGTAACCATGAGGGTACGCCCTTTCGCTATATTCTCGACTTACTCGCCCGCCACTTTCATGGATTCTAATAAGATAGACCCTGTTTGGATTTGTGAGCGCGTTTCAACATCACTACCAACTGCCACAATCTGCTTGAACATTTGCGCCAGATTACCTGCAACAGTAAGTTCTGAGACAGGGTATTGAATCTCACCATTTTCGACCCAGAATCCAGCGGCGCCGCGAGAGTAGTCACCGGTCACGATGTTTACCCCTTGCCCCATCACTTCCGTGACTAACAAGCCAGTACCCAGTGTTTTCAACATGGCATCAAAATCCTGCCCCGTCGACTTAACGAACCAGTTATGAATACCACCAGCGTGTCCTGTTGGCGTCATGTTCAGTTTGCGAGCGGCGTAGCTCGTTAGCAAATACGTCGCTAATTTACCGTCGGTGATAATGTCCATATCTTGCGTCGCTACTCCTTCGTTATCAAACGGACTAGACGCCAAGCCTTTTAATACATGAGGTTTTTCTTCGATAGCAAACCAATCTGGAAGAATCTGCTCACCTAGCTTATCTAACAAGAATGAAGACTTACGGTATAAATTGCCACCACTAATTCCCATTACTAAGTGCCCCATCAAGCCCGTTGCAACATCGTTCGCAAACAGCACTGGGTACTTACCTGTTTTTACCTTTCTCGGATCTAGACGCTGAACGGTTTTCATTGCAGCTTGATCACCAACCGATTCTGGCGTCCATAAGTCATCACGGTGACGCGCTAAGGTATAGCTGTAGTCACGTTCCATATCACCGTTTTGACCTTGACCAATCACGCTACAGCTGATGCTATGACGGCTAGACGCATAACCAGCCAGGAGACCATGAGAGTTACCGTAAACTTTTACGCCATAATGGCTGTCGTAGCTCGCACCATCACTTTGTTTGATTTTGCCGCTATACGCTAACGCCGCTCTCTCTGCGGAGATCGCTTTTTGCGCTGCAACATCTGGATTAGGCTCATCAGGATGGAAGAGATCAAGATCAGGAATATTTTTGACCAACAGCTCTTTAGGAGCAGGGCCTGCAAAAGGGTCCTCTGACGTGTACTGAGCGATATCAAGTGCTGCTGCCACCGTTTGAGCAATCGCCTTTTCGCTTAAATCTGAAGTCGATGCACTGCCCTTACGTTGCCCTCGGTAGACGGTAATTCCAAGGGCTCCATCACTATTAAACTCAACGTTTTCCACTTCACACATACGCGTAGAAACACTTAAGCCAGTGCTTTTAGTGATGGCGACTTCAGCTGCATCTGAATTTTCAGAAGCCATATCTAGTGCTTTTGCAACTGCGGCCTCTAGCTCAGCTTGCTGCTGAGCAACTTGCTCTCTAACATCCATAATTCATCTAACTTTTGTCGTTTAATTGAGTCTAGAATAACAAGGTTTTCGCATTCTCCCCAGATTTCTTGCTAAAATAGCCGATATTCGTAATGAGATAGTGATATAGGCAATAAACATGGCCCGCAAAAATCAGAAAGCGCCTTGGGAAGAGGAAGAAGAAATCATTTGGGTGAGCAGAACCGAAATGAAGAACGACATGGAAGAGTTGCAAAAACTCGGTGAAGAGTTAGTTGGACTAAAGCCAGCTGTGTTGGACAAGTTTCCTCTTAGTGAAGATCTGAGAGAAGCGGTCGCCGATGCCCAGCGCTTTAAAAACGAAGCTCGACGCCGTCAGCTCCAGTACATTGGTAGGCTGATGCGTACCGAAGATCCAGAGCCAATTCAAGCGGCACTGGACCGTGTGCGTAACAAACATTCGCAATCGACCGCAGCCCTTCATAAGCTTGAACAACTTCGTGATCGAATTATTGAACAAGGTGATGAGGCTATCGCGGATGCGATTGAGCTTTATCCAAACCTTGATCGCCAACGTCTACGCCAGCTTGCACGCCAAGCTAACAAGGAAAAGAAAGCCGGAAAGCCTGCAAAGGCATTTCGAGAAATTTTCCAAGTGCTCAAGCATGAGGAAGAACAAGAGTTCTAACCTATCGTCTTGTTAAATTGAAAGGCAGCCTACACATCGGCTGCCTTTTTTATTGTTTAGTGTGCCGCTTGCACAAATTGTGCGAGTTCTGGATTCTGGTGCTTCCCAGTCAGCGTGTCGATCGCTCCCTCGGTCGTGATAAGACCTTGGCTAAGATAAGCAAACCGATTCGCAATGGCTCTGGCATCGCTCAGGTGATGTGTCACCATAATCACTGTCACTTGTTTCTCTTGTGACAATGATTTAACCACTGAAAGCATTTCTTTGCGAAGTACGGGATCCAACGCCGAAAATGGTTCATCAAGCAGCCAGATCGGGTGAGGCTGAACAAAACAGCGAGCTAAGGCCACTCGCTGCCTCTGCCCGCCAGAGAGCTCTGAGGGTAAAGACCTTATCTTATCAATCAAACCTACCTTTTCTGCCGCTTCTCGTACTCGCAGCTTATCTTCCTCAGTCAGTCGAAGCGCTGGATTAAGCCCCAAAGCAATATTATCGAACACCGAAAGATGTTCGAATAAATTGTGCTCTTGAAACAGCATAGATAGAGGACGTTGGTGCGGCGGCTTAGATTGAATCTCTTCGTCATCGACCGAGATCGTCCCCGACTCAGGACGGCAAAAACCGGCAATAAGCGCCAACAGTGTCGATTTCCCCGCACCACTCGGTCCTATCAATGCCAGTACGTCACCTTGATCTACCGAGATAGAAAATCGAAACCACTCACTGTGGTAGCGGTAATCGACCTGATCCATGATTAACATTCTGATTTCTCTCGCTTGTTAACGACAGGCCGTAACAACGACTCTGTTAAGGTAAACACACCAATACTCAATACAAATAACACTAAGGATACAACAGCCGCAGCTTGCAATTGGTAACTGCCCATCAACTGGTATAGATACAGCGGTAGGGTATTAAAATTCTGACTACCAAACAGCGCAATAACCGTGAGGTCACCCATAGAGAGGACAAAACTGATCGAGAAGGCGTGCAATAAGGGGGCACGAATGGCCCTCCACTCCATTAACCAAAAGCGTCGAATGCCATGCATTCCTAGACTTTGCCAAAGCGGATGATACTGCTTGGCTAACCTCAACATCGGCTGATTCAGTGTTTTGATAACATACGGTAGAGCCATCAGAGCGTTCACAACGACAACGATTCCAAAGGCAAGACTGAACACATTCGTCATTCCTCGAAGCATTAAGAAAGTCGCCGTGCTCAATACCAATGCTGGTGTAACTAAAATGACCGTGCCAACGAACTCCACACCATCTGCACGGCCATATTGAGATTTTAACCGCAACATTCGTGAACTGCTCAATAAAATAATGCCAGCGACTAACGCCATACTGGCAGCCATAATGGCGACTTGTAGTGAGGTCATCACCGCCGACCAAAAGCGACTGTCGGCAAGCACGGTCCATAATTTCTCATTCAATCCACTAGCGATAATAGCAACAATAGGTGGGATGACGAGTATGAGCGTTGCCATGATCCAAAAGCTATCCCAGCCCTTTTTCAACAGTGAGTCTTGTGGCTGCAGTGTTGGCTTGTCACTGTAATTGGTTTTGCCGTCCAAATCTCGGCTGAACTGACCAATAAACAGCACCAGTAACGCACAAATTAACATTTGCCACAGCGCCAGCACTGCTCCGGTTTGTAGATCAAAATCAAACTTAATCGCTTGATAAATCGCTAATTCAATGGTGGTAGCTTTCGGGCCGCCACCTAATGCCATCACGGTGGCAAAACTGGTGAAACACAACATGAAAACTAAGCCAATTACATGAGGTAAATGAGTTTTTAGTCGAGGCCATTCCACTAAGCGAAAACATTGCCAACTGTTCATGCCTAGATGCAGTGCTAATTTGCGCTGCTCTAATGGCACACTCTCTATCGTGACTAACAATAAACGAGTCGCAAAAGGCAGATTAAAAAACACATGAGCCAGCAAAATGCCGTTCAAACCATAAAGAGAAAACGGCATAGCATCATTTGATGTCAGCCACCATTGAGCAATGACGCCCTGATTACCATAGATGGCAACAATACCAAATACACCGACTAACACTGGCATCACCAAGGTCGTCGCAAACAGCTTCAGTATCAATGACCTTCCCCAGAAATGACGCCGAGAAAACGCGTGTGCCACAGGGATAGCAAAGCCCACACTCAGTAACATCGATAGACTGGCTTGCCAAAAGCTAAATTTAGCCACGTGCTGATAGTAAGGGTCGGTCAATAGCAGACCGATATCAGTCATTGATGAGTAGGAAAGCAGTGTCCACAGCGAAGCCAGCACATACATGGCGATGAGTAAAGCCAACGCTAAACCTGATTTGGGTATTTGGGCCACAGTTACCTCAATGAAAACGGGACGCGATAATGCCTCATCGCACTAGGAAAGCTCTGGAATAAACATCGGTATCCCCTGCTTAAGCAGGGGCACTAAGGTATGGATGTTATCCGATAACGGCTATTACTGAATTAGCGCAGACTGCCACTCGCGAATCCAAGCTTTTCGATTATCCGCCACTTCATCTGGACTGAATGTGAGCGCTTTGTTTGGGATAATTAAGCTATCAAACCCTTCAGGAAGCTGACTATTGACCACCGGATACATCCAATTCCCTGTTGGAATTTTTGACTGAAAGTCCTCAGAAACAATAAACTGCATAAATTCATCGGCGAGCTTTTGGTTGTCACTGCTTGCCACTTTTGCCGCGACTTCTATCTGAGTGTAATGGCCTTCTGAAAAGTCTGCAGCGGCAAAACGATTATCTTGCTCTGCAATAATATGGTAAGCCGGAGAAGTTGTATAAGAGAGCACTAAGTCAGACTCTCCCTCAAGGAACATAGAATACGCTTCCGACCAACCTTTGGTCACCGTTACGGTCTTTTTCGCTAGCTTTTGCCATGCTTCACTAGAGTCATCACCATAAACTGACTTCATCCAAAGTAACAGCCCTTGCCCTGGTGTTGAGGTGCGCGGATCTTGATAAATCACCTTGAGATCATCACGTTGCTCAACTAGCTCTTTCAGGCTTTTCGGCGGATTCTTTACCTTTTCTTGGTTGTAAACAAACGCAAAATAACCGTAATCGAAAGGCACAAAAACATCGTCACTCCACCAATTTGGTAGATCAAGTGCCGAAAGATCAGCCCTGTTCTTTGCCAATAAACCTGAGGCTTTCGCTTCACTCATAAGATTATTATCAAGCCCCAGAACAACATCAGCTTGGGTGCTTGAACCTTCAAGGCGCAGGCGATTTAAAATCGACACGCCGTCATCCAGCGCAACAAAGTTGAGATCGCATCCACATTTGGCTTCAAAGGCTTTTTCAATGGCAGGACCAGGTCCCCAATCGGAAGCAAATGAGTCATAGGTATAAACGGTAAGTGTCTTCGCCGCCGCGAGTTGAGAGGCACTCAGAAGTGATGTTGCCAAAGCGAGTTTAGCGAGTCGATGTACTTTCACTGGTTCTATCCTTAGAGATATTTTTTAGTTATATGATCCAGAAAAAGCCTCCATAGAACGGAGTTCTCATCCCTACGCCAGCATTATCTGGATCAGGTATACGGGTGTCAGGGTATTACCTTCTCTCAGCACCACTGCTAGTGCACCCCGTGAGTCACAACTTTTAGAAAGCGAATTGTAACCTTTTCGTCACAGATTCGCCAAATCTATCCCTAAATAGGTTTGATTGATGTGAGTTTAGCGCTGATCGTAGCCCCAGCGAGGAACAAGAGCCTGAACAATACCCATATGATCAAGTACGCGAGCAACAATAAAATCTATCAGGTCCTCAATGGATTGCGGCTGATGATAAAAGCCTGGTGCTGCAGGCATTATGGTGACTCCCATTTGCGACAGCTTGTGCATATTTTCTAAATGTATGGTTGAGAATGGTGTCTCGCGCACCACTAACAGTAGTTGGCCGCGCTCTTTAATGACCACATCAGCAGCGCGCTCAATCAAATTATCCGACATACCATGAGCAATCGCAGCCACACTGCCAGCTGAACATGGGCAGACAATCATTTGTTTAGGTGCCGCTGAACCAGAAGCCACAGGTGAAAACCAATCTTCTTTACCACACACCACCAGCTTGTCTGGTGAACACTTCAGTATTTCCACCAGAGCTTTGTGCGCGGCATCCGGCCCACTCGGCAGTTTAATATTATGCTCCGTTGCCAACACCACTCGCGCAGCGGAAGAGATCAATAAGTACACGGTATAGTCTTGAGCTAACAAACACTCAAGCAGGCGCATCCCGTAAGGAGCGCCAGATGCACCAGTAAATGCCAGCGTGATCGCTTTCTCTGCGAGTTTCATTACGCTAATGCCTCTAACAATTTTTGATGAATACCACCAAAGCCACCATTACTCATTACCAAGATTTGATCGCCTGGTTGCGCCTGTTCAACAATGGACTGCACCAGTTCGTCAATAGAGTTGCTAACCCTAGCCGGTTGCGAACAGGAATGAGCAACCTCTGCTACTGACCAGTCAATATTGTCGGGTTGGAGCAAGAACACAGCATCGGCTTCATGAAGCGACTGCGCTAATGTCTCTTTGTGAACACCGCGTTTCATGGTGGCACTGCGTGGTTCTAAAACAGCTAGGATTCGCTGCTTGCCGACCTTGTTACGTAAACCGCCTAACGTCAGTTCAATAGCCGTTGGATGATGAGCAAAATCATCGTAAACCGTCACTTGATTGACTTCGCCTTTCAGCTCTAAGCGTCGTTTGGTATTAATAAACTTTCCTAACGCTTCACAAGCAAGATCAGGTGTTACGCCAACATGCCTTGCTGCCGCAATCGCCATCAGGGCGTTATCGACATTATGGTCACCTACGAGATCCCATTTCACTTCCCCGACTTTGCTGCCATGCAGATACACTTCAAAATGCGAACCATCACGCTTTAACTTATGTGCATGCCAGTCAGCATTCTCTCCCGTGTGTTCCACCTCACTCCAGCACCCTCTTCCTAGTACGTCAGCTAACGCTTTATCTTTACGTGGTGCCAGAATGCGCCCGTTTCCTGGCACAGTGCGAACTAAATGGTGGAATTGTCGTTTGATGGCTTCAAGATCATCAAAAATATCCGCATGATCGAACTCGAGATTATTCATAACGAGTGTGCGTGGATGGTAATGAACAAACTTAGAACGCTTGTCAAAAAAAGCGCTGTCGTATTCATCCGCTTCTACCACAAAAAACATCGATTCTCCGAGGCGAGCTGACTGGCCAAAGTTGCCTAATACTCCACCAACTAAGAAACCCGGTTGGTAGCCACAGTCTTCAAGAATCCAACTTAGCATACTAGATGTGGTGGTTTTTCCATGTGTCCCTGATACAGCCAGTACCCAGCGGTCATGCAAAAGAAACTCTTGCAGCCACTGCGGGCCAGAGGTGTATTTCAAGTTATGATTAAGCACATACTCAACGCAAGGGTTACCACGACTCATTGCGTTCCCTATGACCACAAGGTCTGGAGCAGGATCGAGCTGAGCTGGGTCAAACCCTTCGATAATCTCTATGCCTTCCGATTCCAATAATGTACTCATTGGGGGATAAACGTTCGCATCGCTGCCTGTCACTCGGTGCCCCAACTGCTGGGCCAACACCGCAGCCCCTCCCATGAAGGTACCGCAAATACCCAGAATATGAATATGCATAGTTCGCTCTCTTAACTCTTTGCGTCTAATTTTACGCTATTGTCGCTATATATACCCAAAGCGTGGGTCAAAAGCGAGAAAGTTAGCGGTTAGGGGAATAAATGTGACATTCATCATACAAATCTGAGTATGGTAGGGTTACTTCATTACCATTAAAAAGTTCTGCCACCTACAATACCCTTGTGTGTTGATGAATACCCCCAATAAACGCAATCGTTTGGTTGCTACCTTTCTCTCACACACTCCCCCCAAGAAAATAAGCAGAAAAGTTAAGGATATAACATGTCTGAAATGCGCACCCTTGGCGAATTCATTGTTGAGAAACAAACTGATTTCCCCCACGCTAGCGGTGATTTATCTTCCCTTTTGTCTTCGATTCGACTCGCTGCAAAAATCGTAAACCGAGAAATCAACAAAGCTGGACTTGCTGATATTACCGGCTCTGTAGGTTCTGAAAACGTTCAAGGTGAAGCTCAGCAAAAACTCGATGTCTATGCTAACGACAAGTTTAAGGCCGCTCTGGAAGCGCGTGACCAAGTTTGTGGTGTAGCTAGCGAAGAGGAAGATGAGGCCGTCACCTTTAACAAAGAGCTCAACAAAAATGCCAAATACGTCGTGCTGATGGATCCACTGGATGGCTCGTCAAACATTGATGTCAATGTGTCAGTCGGTACTATCTTCTCGATTTATCGTCGCGTTTCACCGGTTGGCACTCCTCCGACTCAAGAAGACTTCCTCCAACCGGGTAACAAGCAAGTGGCAGCGGGCTACGTGGTGTACGGCTCGTCGACTATGTTGGTTTATACCACGGGTAAAGGCGTAAACGGATTTACCTACGACCCATCGATCGGCACCTTTTGTCTATCTCATGAAAATATGATGATCCCTCAAAATGGCACCATCTATTCCATTAACGAAGGCAACTATATTCGCTTCCCTATGGGCGTGAAAAAGTACATTAAGTACTGTCAGGAGAATGTGCCAGAAGAAAAACGACCCTATACATCACGCTACATAGGCTCGTTGGTTTCCGACTTCCACCGTAATCTATTGAAAGGTGGCATCTATTTGTACCCAAGTACGCAAAGCCACCCGAATGGCAAGCTACGCCTTTTATACGAATGCAACCCAATGGCCTTCATCATGGAACAAGCTGGCGGCTTAGCGTCAGACGGTACGCAGCGTATCATGGACATCAAACCGACGGAGCTCCACCAGCGAGTCCCATTCTTCGTAGGCTCCAGCCAAATGGTTGAAAAAGTCGAATCTTTCTTAGAGGAGTATAAAGACCAATAACTTCGAAGTGCCTCTCAACAGAGGCACTTTTTGTTTTAAAATTAACCAAGTATACTCTTTGAAAACGATTTGTGTTTCAGCCCTCTATTCCCTTATCAACGGAATAATGAATAAAGAAAAGGAAAGTCAAAATGAGCTTGAACAATGTACCAGCAGGTAAATCTTTACCTGATGATATCTATGTAGTGATTGAAATCCCAGCCAACGCTGATCCCATCAAGTACGAAGTCGACAAAGACTCCGGCGCCGTTTTCGTTGACCGCTTTATGTCTGCGCCTATGTTTTACCCATGTAACTATGGCTACGTCAATGAAACACTTTCCCTTGATGGTGACCCTGTCGACGTATTGGTACCAACACCTTATCCCTTAATGCCAGGCTCAGTGATTCGCTGCCGACCAGTCGGCGTGCTTAAGATGACTGACGAATCTGGTGAAGATGCCAAAGTCTTTGCGGTTCCGCATAGCAAACTCTCTAAAGAATACTATCACATTCAAGATGTCGGTGACATTCCAGAGTTGCTCAAAGCACAAATTACTCAATTCTTTGAGCGCTATAAGGAACTGGAAGCGGGTAAGTGGGTAAAAGTGGATGGTTGGGCAGATGTTCAAGCAGCACGAGAAGAGATTGAAACCTCTTATGAGCGTGCCAAAGTAAAATAACCGGTACGGTCGCTAATAAAAAGCTCTCTAGATAAATTAGAGAGCTTTTTCGTTTTTTGATAGCACTACTCAATAACCGTAACGCCCACGGGATGCCATGCCATTGTTGTACCACGTTCTAAACGTAGGTCTAATGTCATCGCAGATACCCCGATACATCTCTCCACGTTTCCCAAAAATGGTTGGATCTTGCTGACAGTATGTTACGCGGCCTTTCTCGTAACCTGTCGAGTAAGCTTGAAAGAGCACGTGAGTAACATCGATTTTCGCCTTTGGTTGCAACTGCTGTTCTGAGAGCTTCTCATAACCAGCCAGAGCTTGTTCCTGTCCATATTGCTGCCATTCATTAGGCTGCATTGAGGTCAATAACACTTGCTGAGCACAGCCTGAAAGGAGAACCATCAGAGCAAGAGAAATGTGTCTTACCATACCACCTCCATCCTTTAGGTTAGCGTCTTGCGCGAGCGTTTTTGCCCCGCCAATATTCATGAAGGTATATCCGGTTCAGATCATTACAAATCCCATAGTAGATTTTACGATTGAATCCTAAAACAAATGGATCTTGCTTACAGTAGTCAGCGCGGCCTTGTTGGTAACCTTTTGTATACGCTTGGTATTGAGACTCGCTAATTGCAGGCTCTTTCGCTCGTAGCTCCGTTTCGGTCTCCTCAACGTAGCCTTTCAAAGCCCATTGATTGCCAAACTGTTGCCAACTGGCGTCATTGCGGTCTGTTGGCGGTTGTAACTGAACACAGCCTGACAGCAACCCTCCGAATATCAACAAAATTACAGGTTTCATAACATCCTCTGTTAACCCACTCTCGCTTACCTAAGTATACGAAAAAATCACCGATGGATTAAGTGGCTCAATGTTGCTTCCGCTTCGGCACTAGTTCACTTCGAACTGATACAAGAAGGTCACCGAACTATACAGCCCAGACACCGCTTCAACATAGAAGTCTTCAAGAACCCGATAACGAATCGTAAACTCACCCAAAGAGTTGAAGATCCCCACACCGTATTTCACCTGCAAGCCCGGCAACACGTAACCACTTACTGTCACTTGAGAGTCGTCACCACTTCCTGCGGTATCTAACTGTAAGTCTTGAACGCCAAAGGCTTGGCCTATGTCACCGACGACTTTACCACTGCGTGCTAAACTCAAACCAATTAACGTCGTCGTCAGCGCGTTGCCCCCGGTTTCACCATCAATATCTTGTCCTCGCAGCAAATAAGACAGAGCGTTCGCTTGCGGCATTGTCGGGTCAGAGAAAATCTTAATTTTGGGTTCCGTCGCCAACCCTGTCACTTTGACCCCAGCCTTAACATTATCAGCGGTGGTATCAGGATTTCGTATTGCAGTAATATTGACGTAAGGCTGATCGACAGGTCCTGTCATCAAAATCTTACCTTCTTCAATAATGAGGTCTTGTCCAAATGACGTATACGAGCCATTAACGATATTCACTTCACCTTGAACAAATGGTCCTTTGTCTTTTTGAGAGACTTGAAGTCTTCCTCGTAGATCCGCTTTAAGGCCAAACGCAGACACCCTGAAATCGTTACCGATAGTGATAGTTACATCGCTTTCGATATTGAAAGGTACTGCGGCTTCTTTATCTATCGGTGTCATATTTGGGTTAAGTAGCACTTGATCACTAGAGACCGAGACTGCACTTGGTGGCAATTCTTCCACTAAGACCCGCCCCCAAGGCAAACCAATCGTCCCAGTTACCTTCGCTACCTTTGGGTTGGCCTCAATCGTCATATCGGGCACCACTTTCACTTTCACCATTGGTGGCACTTCGACATTAAGCTCGTTCGCAAAAACTCTCAGTTTAGTTCGCCATGCGTTAAGATCTTGCCAATTGCCGTCTCCAGAAAGTTGTAGCTCACCATCATTAGTTTGAATCTTGGCGTCTAAGTTGGCATCAAAACCATTAAAGGTAACGCCCACCTTTCCCGATTTCACTTGAACAGGAGATATATCTCCTTGCAAGGAGAGATCTGAAATAGAGAAGTCACCAAATAACTGTGGATGCAACGCGTCGCCTTTGATCTTGATGTTGGAATCAAGGTTTGCTGTCAACTTATTAAACTCACCAATGACAGGCTGTAGAAAATCCAGGTTAAACGTTGAGAGGTTTATTTCACCTTCTATATTTTTGTTTTCTGCTAGCACATCAGGCAACGTCACCTGACCGGAGAGATCGCCATTATCAGTAACATCGACCAACCAACTGGCTTCTAATTTATCATCAGCTAAATTTGCGGCAATATTGACCTTATCCCAACCAAAGATCAAAGGTGCTTCAAGCGTTTGCGTCACCGTCCCCTTTGGTAAGCTCACATCCAGTTTTACTTGAGGTGGAGCCTGTGGTGACCATTTCGCCCAAACTGTCGCATTAGCACTCCCTTCAACCTTGGTGTTTTGCGGAATGAAGGCATCAATCTGTTTAAAATTGAAATTCTTTATCGTGACCAGTGCTTCACCAGAAGTACCTGCTTGAATATCTTTCTCGAGACATACTTTTGAACCGGCCTGAGCCCAACAGTGTGCTGACACGTCAGCTATTTGCTTATCGATATCCACTTTGATATCAATGGGATCAACCAGGTCAAGCGGCCCCTGCTTCGACTCCAAATGTACGTCAGCTAACCGCCCTGTCCAAACAAGGCTCGGTTTATCTTGCAGTGAACCATCCAGATCGATGTTTGCGGATAAGATGTCGGACACAAGTTCCAGCGACAGCGTATGTTGCGCTTGAGTACCACTTAACGCGAGATCAACACGGTCAACAGCTTGATCTTGATACTTAATCCCGGACGCTTTTAGGGTAATGTTGGCTTGAGCTTTTTCAATCGGTAATGGTGTCGCAGAGCCTGATAAAGATAAACGTTCAAGACTGGCTTCTTGCTTCCATTTTACCTTTTCGACCTTAAGATCGGCGCTAATATCAGGCGTTAACATAGCCCCTTTAACCCCGATACTCCCCTTTAAAAGGCCGGTAAGATCGGGAACCGATTTCTCTAGGTCAGGGAAATCGATGCTGACGTCCATGTTCCAATCTTTGTCTAGTGTTCCTTTAGCACTGAGTTGGTTTGGACCATGAGCAACTGACAGCCCCTCAGTCTTCACTTTGTACTTGCCCTTGCCAAACGAGTCCGAGGCATCCAGCTGGCCTTTTACATTTAATGGATAGTTACGTAGGACACCAACAATATCGAGGATAGGGACGGACACATCCCAACCTCCTGCTTCGGTTAACTCACCACTTGTTACCACATGGCCACTGATATCACCTTCAGCTTCATGCCATTGAAGACCGGGTTGAATATGTGTGAGATGAATATCTCCTTGCCAGTTTATTGGTGATTCCCAGTTCGCCATCACCTGCCCCGAGATGTTGCCCCCTAGGCTATCAATTGAGAGCTCACTCAGGTCAATGTGTTTCAAGTCTCCGTTGCCAGCCAACGTCACCGAAACATCTGGAATAGCCTTACCCGAGGCTTGCGCTTTAAGATCAACGTTATACCCTTTCAATGAACCTTTAGCGGCTAGGTTATCAACCACCACCTGATAATCACTGTTCCCAGTAAATGGCCAAGCCGCTTTTGCATCACTGATCGTGGCATCAAAGGGAAGTGTTGGTTCTAACGGTTGTAATTCTCCGTTCAAAGCGCCACTGATCACCCCAGAGAATCGACTATCTAAAGATAGCTTTTCAACGCTGCCTTTAGCGTGCAACTTCACCTTTTGGCCTGCTAAATCAGTTTGTTTTAGATCCGCCATTAAATGGAGATCTAATGGATACCCTTGTTGCAAAGTCACATCACCGTTGAGTAATGCATTCACTTGTGGCATATCCAATTGCAGTTTGTCTACGTGAACGTTGTGCTCACCAGCGCGTCCCACCAATTTCAAATTATTGACAATAATGGACTCAGCTTGCTCAAGTCTAAAGTCCTGAATTTCAATCCCTGTCACCTTAACGAATAATGGAATCAGCACCTCTGGCAGTTCAATCGCAGTAGGCTGTGTCTCGGCTTGTAATTTTGTCGGTTCAGCCTTTGATTCATCCGAAGGCGCCAATTTGACTCTCGGTGCTTTTAGTAAGGTCTCTCCGACAGTGAGCTTAGAGCCCGTCATCGCTAATGACGTCGAAAAGTGCTCCCAATTAACCTTAGTGCCTAAAATATCCAGGTTAATATCGCTAAAGTTAACCTTTCCGATAGCAATAGGGATAGGCGTTGAAATAGACGTTAAAGGTTCACTTGGTTCAGGCGAAGGTTCACTCGGCGCCACCTCCGGCATAGCGAAATTTACACCATCTATCGCTAGCTCGTTAATACAAACCCTAGGTGAGCTCAAGCAATTAAGATCAACAGCGAGCGTCAAAGATTGAGCATTAAGATCGATATGAAGACTTTCATCAACGAAACGGACTTGATTGAGAGTGAATCTGGGGAAAAGAGCCCCCTTAGCTTCTGCCACTTGAAGCTGGGGAAGCGCCTTGTTTGCCCCCCAAAGAAGCGTGTTTAATCCAGCATTCGTGAATAAGGCAAATGCAAGTATCGCCACGATAATTAACAGCAGAGTGGCAAAACCTATGGAGGCCCACTTTGTTACTCGCCATACTTTTAACATCATAATTCTGGCCCTAAACTAAAGTGAATACGCCATTTTGCTTGTGGTTTTTCATCTAATCCTTTGGCATAGTCAAACTTCACCGGACCGACGGGTGAAACCCAACGAATACCAACACCAGCACCGCGCTTCCATTCCGGCGTGTCATCAAAAGCATCACCAATATCAAAAAACGTCGCGGCCCACCAATTTCCTGTAATGCGATATTGATACTCAAGTGTGCTTGTCGCTAAATATTGTCCACCCGTTTTATTGCCAACGTCATCTTGTGGCGAAATACTTTCATAGTCATAACCACGGACACTATTGTCACCACCCGCATAGAAACGCAATGACGGGGATAATTTTGACGGGTCACTTGCGATGTTGGCACCGATGTCGACCTTAAAAATACCTCGATGATTTTCCCCTATGCTAGATATCCATGTCGACGTACCACGCATGCGAAATACCGACGTCTCCGACACGGCATGATCATCTCCAACTTCAAACATAATCGTCTGTTTGTTACCACTCATTGGCAACACTCCACCTCGGGACACAACTCGTGAATAAGAAAGTCCAGGTAAGACAAATTGCCCTAACTCGCCTTGCGTATTGAACTCATAGTTTTCAACGAGATAACGAATGTAAGCCGTGCGATGCCAACCACTTTCCAATACCCAATGTCGTTCGAACGAAAGGTTGGATTCTAGCGTTTTTTTATCCGTTCGATTGACGTTCTTCAGTCCATATTGAATCAAGTAGTAATTTTTGAGCACATCATTCAAAGGAATCTTATAGCTCGCGGTGACTTGTTGCTCTGGAATTGAGAGGTCAAGACTGGTATTGAAGCTATGGCCTTGTTCGTTAAGCCAAGGTCTCTTCCACTTGAACTGCAGTTTTGCACCAACATCGGTCGAGTAGCCAAGACCCGTTTCAAATTGGTTCCTCACTTGCGGAGCTAAAGAGACCTTCATAGGCAGTTCTCGTCCTTTGCCAATCAGAGTTAGATCAGGCTCAACAAAGACGGATGAGAACCATTCGGTATTAGAGAGGTTTTGGTTATAGATACCAACTTCAGACGCGAGATAGTCATCGCCCATTTTATACGGTTGTAGTGACTCAACTTTTTGAATATCTATTTGGCTACCAGTAATAGTCGTCTTGCCAAATTGATAGCGAATGCCGCTATCGTAATGCAATCGAATAAAAGCTTGATTCAGTTCAGGAACCACTTCTAAGCGGCTTAGTACGTACCCCCCATCAAAGTAACCTTTTTGCAATGCCAGGTTACGAATACTTGATTTAAGCGCATCGTATTGGCTGTGATTTAAAGTGACGCCTTCTTTTAATGGTGACAGCCGGATAAGCCGCAAAAAATCTTCGTCTTTTTTGGCCTCGCCCGTTATCTCAACGTCCACTAACTTGACTCTCGTGGGTGGCCCTGGCGTCACGTTCACTATCAACTCTGAGTCTTTCTCATCGACAACAAACTCTATCTTTGCGTTGTAATAACCCACGGCATTAAGGGCGGTATTGATTTCTTTGGTGAGACGAGACTGAAATCGAAGCGATGTTGAGTATTCACTGGGTTCAATAGCCGATAAGTAGGCATCAACATTATCTTGCAATGCGCCGCTTAGCCCATTTATATCCAATGACACACTATCTTTAGCCATCACAACACTCGACGACAGCAGAAGAAATAGCGATGGTAATACTCTCTTTATCATGCTTTATTGTTGAGACTGTGATTCGTTGCTTTTATTGTGATCTAGAATGATAACCCCTATCAATTTAGAAGTCTGTAGGTAACTACCCAGATGATGACAGATTGGCGTTATTTTTTAATATGTTCCAGAAGCTTCGTACACCCAATAATAGTCTAAAAAAGGAGCCTTTGATGCGTAAAACGGAAATGATATCAGCAGACCAAGCGCTACCGGGGCGCAACCATGCTATCGCGGTTATGGAGCCTCACTTTATTAACCAATCAGACCTTAATGCACCTTTGATGGAACATCAACAATCTGTCATCATCGGATTGGGCTGTTTCTGGGGAGCCGAACGGGTGTTTTGGCAGCTAGATGGTGTGGTCTCGACGTCTGTCGGTTATGCTGGCGGCTATACCCCGAATCCAACTTATGAAGAAGTGTGTTCTGGAGATACAGGTCATACCGAAGTGGTGCGCGTAGTGTTCGATACTCGAGTCATCGCGTTAGCTGACATACTCAAAGTGTTTTGGGAAAAACATGACCCTACTCAGGGTATGCGCCAAGGGAACGATATCGGCACCCAATACCGTTCCGCTATTTACGTTAATAATGAGCAACAACTCCTAACGGCACAGCAAACTCAGCAGCAATATCAGCAGGCGCTTGGAGATCTTTCTATCACAACAGAAATCGCCATGCTTACCCACTACTACCTCGCTGAGGTATACCACCAGCAATATCTTGCTAAGAACCCCAATGGTTATTGCGGAATTGGTGGAACTGGCGTCTGCTTCCCTCCTCAATAACTGAGTAGTATAAAAAAACGCTTTTGATTTACACCAAAAGCGTTTCCTAAAAACCTTGTTATCGGTCAGTACGCTATAGCGCTAAAGCCGCTATCTCGATGTTAATTTCTTTAAATGCATCGAGCTTTTGTTTGTCACCCACTTCGGGTAACAACACCTTGCCATTATCGAAACGAAACACCCCGATACCCGCAATGAAAAACTGTCCCTTAAACAGGGTTTTAACAAATTTTGCAATTTGTCTTGGACGATAAACCATAAACTTTCGCAGCATAAATTAACCTCAATATCCGTTTGAGTACAACAATCATATTTCCGCTTTAAGCGAATAACGTCGCAATATTTTTTGCGATCGATACAAGTATACAGCATATTTATTTGTTCACAAAAATAAATTAACATCTTTGCAACAAAATATAAATTACTGTTATGCTACGTCGGATTTTATCAAGCAACGTACATCTCTTGGTCAAATCGCACTAATAATATTGTGGTAATTGCTAGGGTGACCTATGGTATGCCACTCAACACAAAGTAATGGAAACAATTACAATGAAACTAAAGCCTCTCCTAACAATAGCAATGCTGTGTTTGCCCACACTTGCTATGGCCACCAACTTGCAAGTTGGCGGTAATGCCCGCTCAATTTCCGTGAAAGATCATGGAGAACTTGTCCTCAACAATGACACCATTACCTATCAAGCATGGAACAGCAAAGATATGCTTGGCAAAGTACGTGTTATTCAAGCTATCGCAGGACGCAGCAGCTCAAAAGAAATGAATGCAACTTTAATGAAAGCCATTACTGATGCAAAATTTCCTGAGGATAGTTACCAAACCACAACGATCATCAACCAAGATGATGCGATGTGGGGAACCGGGTCTTTTGTTAAATCCTCAGCAGAAGACAGCAAACAAGAATTTCCTTGGTCATCTATGGTGCTCGACAAGCACGGCTTAGTGGCAAATGCATGGCAACTGAAAGAAGACAACTCTGCGATCATTGTTCAAGACAAACAAGGCAAGATTCTCTACGTCAAAGAAGGTGCGTTAACAGACGGTGAGATTCAACAAGTGTTAACGATGATCAACGATAACCTATAATTTATCGCCAAACTTTATCGATAAAGGGAGCAATATTGCTTCCTTTGTTTTATTCCTGTCAGGGACTCAAAGCGAAGTGTGTTAACGTTGGTAAATGTTTTGATTTGTTATAACATAACAAACCGAAACTAAACGAGAATAAGTTGCATGTCGCTAATACAGTCTATTAAGCCCAACAACAAGTTAAGTGCAGCACTGTGCTTAGTAATTCTGCTACTTGCTCTCAACGCACTATCGATCGAACACAGCTATGACGCGCATATCGATCACCAGCAACATCATTGCCCTTTATTTACTAAAGGCACTCATTCACTTCCTGTCAGTTCTCTCAACACACCATCTCTAGCAGTTTCTCATTCTACACAGAAACATCAACACCACCTTGTCTGCGATTCGAAACCTGAGTCGATCAGCGCTCGCTCACCACCTTGGCTGGCCTAAATTGACTAAAATTATCTCTTGTTATCACAGACTAAAAATTTAAGGAATCCTAATGAAACTCAAGATGACGCTATTAGCTGGACTCGTAATCTCTCAATTCGCAGTCGCAGAAGACGACTTCCGCCAACATGACGCACATGTTCATGGTCATGTCGAATTTAATATTGCTCAAGATGGACAAGACCTTCTGGTTGAGATTACGGCTCCAGGTGCCGATGTCGTTGGTTTTGAGCATGATCCAAACACTGATGCAGAAAAAGCAGCGCTTAGCAAAGCCAAAGCAACACTCAACGACGTGAATAACTTATTGATTTTACCAAAAGCTGCTGGATGCCAGTTGGTAGATGTGGATATCGATAACACGTTAGAGTCTCATCAAAATCATGATGATCACTCAGACCATCACAAGCATAAAGATCATGATGATCACAAAGGTCATGATGACCACCATGACCATAAAGCCCACGATGATCATAAAGGTCATGACGACCACGACCACGACCACGACCACGACCACGACCATCATGATGGGCATGGCGAGTTCAACGTGCAATACCAATTTACTTGCAGTGATTTCAGTGAGTTAAATCAAATTGACACCAAATGGTTTAGCTATTTCCCTGCAACAGAAAAAGTGTCCGTTAATCTATTAACCGACACCGCACAATCTGCGACTGAACTAAGCTCTGGCAACACTGTCATTAAACTTTAAGCACCAAGCACCCTGCCCTAAGGAGTCACGTTACTCTCTTAGGGCATCTTCTTGGATAAGAGGACATTATGGCTAGAGTAATTGAACTCACCGATCTCACTTTCAAATGGCACCCAGACCAAGCACCAACACTCGATATTCCCTCCCTAACTGTAGACCAAGGTGAGCACCTATTCTTAAAAGGGCCGAGTGGCTGCGGAAAATCGACCTTACTGGGGCTACTCACAGGTATCAACACCGCAACCTCTGGCAATGTTGTCGCGTTAGGACAATCACTGCATTCCTTATCTGCCAGTGCTAGAGATAAGTTTAGAGCTGACCATATCGGCTACATATTCCAGCAGTTCAACCTACTGCCTTACCTCTCTGTTATTGATAACGTCACTTTACCTTGTCAATTTTCTCAAGTTAGAAAAAGTAAGGTAGCGGGCTCTCTAGAGCAGGAAGCGAAGCGACTTCTCGATCACTTAAGGTTACCGGCCCAACTTCTCAACAAACCAGTGATTGAACTGAGCATTGGTCAACAGCAACGTGTGGCCGCTGCACGCGCCTTAATTGGTCAGCCTGAGTTTCTTATTGCCGATGAGCCAACGTCTGCCTTGGATCACGATAATCGAGAAGCCTTTATCGAATTGCTGATGGAACAAGCCAACCAAGCGCATTCCACGCTAATCTTTGTCAGTCACGATCCGACGCTCGAATCTCTATTTACGCGTAGCGAAAATTTACTGGATATCAACCAAGCGAGAGCACTATGAGTATTACATTGAAACTAGCTTGGAAAAGTCTTCTCAACCGAAAAACTACCGCATTATTAACCATTATGACCGTCGCTATTTCGGTGATTCTTCTCATGGGTGTTGAGCGGATTCGAACTCAAGCAAAAAGCAGTTTTGCCAATACGATTTCAGGTACTGACCTCATCGTTGGTGGCCGTTCTGGCCAAGTGAACCTGCTGCTCTACTCTGTCTTTCGTATTGGGAATGCTACCAACAATATCGACTGGAAAAGCTACGAAGAGTTTAGCCAACATCGCGCCGTTGATTGGGCGATTCCCATTTCGCTTGGAGACTCACACAAAGGGTTTCGAGTCATGGGAACTAATCACAGCTATTTTGAGCGCTACCAATATGGACAGAAGCAACATTTAAGCTTCTCTTCAGGTCATGAGTTTAATGGATTATTTGAAACCGTACTCGGCTCTGATGTTGCCAAATCGCTAGGCTATGACATTGGCAGTGAAATCATTATTGCACACGGCATCAGTGATGTAGGCTTTAGCCGCCATGAAAACCTCCCTTTTAAAGTGGTCGGTATACTGGCTCCAACAGGGACACCTGTCGATAAAACCGTTCATGTTTCGCTTGAGGCAATCGAAGCAATACATGTTGGTTGGGAGTCAGGGGCGAACCTCGGCAACACACCCAGCAAAGAACAACTAGAGCAGATTGACTTCCAGCCTAAGCAAATCACCGCCATGTTGATAGGTCTTAAGAGCAAGATTCAAACCTTCGCTCTACAAAGACAGATTAATACCTATAAGCAAGAACCACTAAGCGCTATTCTTCCTGGGGTTGCCTTGCATGAATTGTGGGGCATGATGAGTGTGGCTGAACAAGCGTTGCTCATCGTCTCTATTTTTGTTGTTGTCGCCGGTTTGATGGGGATGCTTTCCAGCTTGTTAACCAGCTTACAAGAGAGACGCAGAGAAATGGCGATACTGCGTGCCATGGGAGCAAGACCTCGACATGTATTTACCTTGTTGGTCAGTGAAGCGACGGTTCTAACTTCTGCGGGTATCATTTGCGGTATTGGTGGCATGTATGCCATGCTAGCGGTCGCTGCGCCAATAATTACAGCAAACTACGGTATCAATATAGCACTGACCGCGATTACCGCTCACGAGTGGATGTTACTAGGGTTTGTTCAAATCGCAGGAATGGTCATTGGATTCTTCCCTGCGCTGCGCGCATACCGACAATCATTAAGCGATGGCATGACCATCCGAATTTAGCGAGATTGACATGAAAATACTGCCTAAACTCGTTGGCATTCTATTATTAACGATAAGCATGCTCACACCACATATGGCGTTGGCACAGGATGAATCGGATCTATTAAAACTTGATTGGATCGATTTGATCCCTGAGAAAGAGCGTAATCAATTCGACGTAATGGGCATGCCTGCAATTGACCACTCAGGTGCTGCTATGGAGCAATCCAAACTCGGTTCCGTACGACAAGAGCTAAACGGTAGCACCGTAAAAATTCCTGGCTTTGTTATTCCACTTGAAGGCGATGAAGATATGGTGACCGAATTTCTTTTGGTTCCATACTTTGGGGCATGTATTCACGTACCACCACCGCCGCCAAACCAAATCATTTATGTGAAGTTTAAACAAGGTGCGCCTGTACATCGTTTGTGGGATGTTATTTACGTGGTAGGTACACTAAAAACGGAGACCATCAACTCTGAGCTTGCTGAAACTGGCTACCTGATTGATGGAATCCGTATTGAAGATTATGACGATGGTTAGAATTCACGCTGAATAGCGTAGAGACATTAAAAGTAAACATTTCCTCAACGGTGCTAGCTTGTCACCTTGCCAAACAATCTTCTACCTAGTTGATGAAAGTAGAAAGATAAGCTAGCACACCGAGATAAACACAAAGTAATAGTGCTACCGAAACGTGTTTTTTAACTCTATTCCCTCCTGAGTGACTCATATAGCCCTCCTTAGTTACGCTCATAAATTTAACAAAAATTTATCATTTATCCCAGCTTTTTTTACAACATGCCGCTCGTTACCGATAATTCGGAAAATAGCTCACACAAATAGGGCTAGTCAGCACCAGAAAATCTCGCTAAATTGATCAGCAATTGGACAATTTTACCACCTACTCTGAATTCGTTTTTATGAGCAAACTACCTGTCGAACCACAACCAAATCTCTCAGAACCCCATTCGCACAGCGAACAGGCTCACAAAAAAAGTCACCATATGAAAGACAGCGGCAGCCGAATACGTGCTCTTGCTCAAGCACACAATTTGGACGCATTAATCGCGGAAGAAACACCAACGAAAAGCTTGTTTGAACGCGCTATGCTGCGTGAAAAACAGAGCAAAGAACAGCGACAGAAAAACCTAGAACAGATTGTCAAAGCCGCGCTGGCATCATGTAACAATGAAGTGGCGGGAGAACCTGACTTTGATTGGCTGATACGTTATTTCGACATGGCGAAAGAAATTCATAATAGTTCAATGCAAAAGCTGTGGGCTCAGGTACTAAAGCGAGAAGTAACCAATCCAGGGTCAACGTCAATGAAAGCTCTAAAAACCCTCAGAGACATGACGCCAAAAGAAGCACAAACCTTACAACGAGCAGCCTCTTTGGCTTGCAGTTTTGGGACTGATACTAGCAGGAAGTTACTGCTTGGCATTCGTCATCAGGCTGGGTTATTTAGCTTTTCCAAACGTGAAAGTCTTGATGAACTAAGCCTTGGTGAATTCCAACTTCCCTACTCCAGCTTATTGCTACTTGTGGAGCTAGGCATCTTACTCGCCACCGAGTTAGAATCAGGAGAAATCACCAAAGAACCGGCGCTCAAACTCAACTATCAAGGTAAAGAACTGATGTTGCAACCAAAGCTTAAAGGCATCACGTTAACCTACTACCGCTTTACCCCAACGGGTAACGAGTTGTGTCAATTGCTTGGAAACCGCAGCAATAACCAATATCATGATAAACTACTCGAGTTACTGAATAGAAAGTTTGTTGTGAGAACTGACACGACCCACTCGTTTCATCATACGGTTTAGCGAATGATACTTCGTTCAGTTAGAACTTGAATACACTGCTTCACCAGTTCTGAAACCTCATACACATCAGCATTTAAATGAATTTCAGGTTCAACGGGTTGTTCATATTCAGAATCTATCCCTGTAAAATTGTTAATCTCTCCCGCTCGTGCTTTCTTATATAACCCTTTAGGATCGCGCGCTTCACAAACTGCTAAGCTCGCATTCACAAAGACTTCCAAGAATTCTCCTTGAGGTAATAGTTCACGTACTAACGATCGCTCTTCACGATGAGGAGAGATAAAGGCAGAAAGCACGATAAGGCCCGCGTCCGCCATCAATTTTGTTAGTTCACCAACTCGTCGAATATTCTCTCGCCGATCTTGCTTAGAAAAACCCAGATCTCGACAGAGTCCATGTCGCACATTATCGCCATCTAGCAAATAGGTGTGGTAACCGCGTTGCGTCAGCTCAGTTTCTAGAGCCCCTGCCACCGTTGATTTTCCAGCCCCGGAAAGCCCCGTAAACCACAATACTACTGGCTGCTGATTTTTTAAGGTTGCACGCTCTGACTTGGTTACCTGATGCTGATGCCAAATAACGTTTTCATCTTTGTTTATTTCGGCGCTTGCCAGTACACTATTTGACATAGTAAGTCCTTGTAAAAATACTTAAAACGGAAAGAAATAGGGAATAAGTGCCAATACCAAAACGGAATAGACAATAGAGATAGGTATCCCAATTCTCATGTAATCTCTCAGTTGGTAATTACCAACGCTATAAACCAGTAGATTAGTCTGATAACCATAAGGAGAGATAAAACTCGCGCTCGCACCAAACAGCACAGCCATTATGAAAGGCATGGGATCAACGCCGTAGCCGACCGCCATACTGTAGCCTATGGGAAATGCCAGTGCCGCGGCAGCATTGTTGGTCACCAATTCGGTTAGGATAAGTGTCACTAAGTAAGTGGCCACTAACGCTCCAAATACGCCCCAACCATTGAATAGCTCGATAAACATCTCCCCCATATGCTCAGAGAGGCCAGTTGATATCATCAACTGCGCGATAGACAACGCCGAGCCAACAATCACCACAATGTCGACCGGAAAGCGACGCCTTAGCTCGCCGATATTAACGATGCCAAAGGCCAGAACCGCAATTAGATACAGTGCTAGCCCCTTAATTATGGGGAGAATGTGAGTGAGTGCTAACGCAATCACAGCAACAAAACCAAGCAGCACGTAACTCGATTTAGCAAAATCAAGTTTGGCACTGGAATCTAAGTCATTGACCAGCACAAACTCTTTTCGATGCTGGCGGCGTGCCTGTTCGAACCCTTTCCCAGGCGCCAACACCAATGTATCACCGGCCTGTAAGATAATATTGCCAAGACCACCTTCTAGTCGTTCATGACCACGCCGAATCGCCACCACAACCGCATCAAAACGGTCACGAAAATGGCTCGACTTAAGTGTGTTATTACAGAAGGTCGCCGAGGAGCTGACCACCACTTCCAATAGATTTTGTCCGTTGAGATGGTGTTGTCCAAAAAACGTCAAACCTTGAATCTCTTGAAGAGTCGCAACGCTTTCCACATCACCACAAAACAGCAGGCGATCCTTAGCTTGAAGGATAAAGTGCGGGTCAACTGAAGCCAGTGTTTCACCATCTCGTACCACTTCGGCCAAAAACAACTTTCGCAGTGCCCTGAGATTGTTCTCGGCAATGCTTCGTCCTACTAGTGGTGAGCCTGGCTCTACTCGAGCTTCTAAAAAGTAGGGTAAATCGTCTTGATTCGCATCATCATAATTGGGCAGAAGATAACTCAATGGAATCAGCACCAAAACGCCACCGACTAAGACACTAAGTCCTATCCAAGTAGGTGCGAAAAAGTCCAAACTGGGTAAGCCCACATCTTCGACGAAGCTATTGATTATAAGGTTGGTAGAAGTACCAATGAGCGTCAGTGTGCCTCCAAGGATAGCCGCATACGATAAAGGAATAAGCAGCTTTGAAGGGGCATGACGCTGGTTGCGCTTAATAGCGCCAATTAATGACACTACAACAGCGGTATTGTTGGTAAAAGAAGAGAGCAAAGCCGTAGAGACCCCAAGCTTTGCCACCACTGAGCCTAAACGGCCTGTAGCAATGGAACGACTGACCCAACTGATCAATCGCGTTTTTTCTAACGCAGCGGATGAAAGAATCAGTAGCACCAATGTTAATAGCGACGAATTCGTAAAATTAGTCGCTATCGCATTGAGCTCCAACATCCCGGATATAAATGCAATAAACGCAGCACCAGCAAAGATAAAGCTCGGTTTTATCTGGGTCGCTACCAAGCAAGCAATGATAGACATCAACAGTGCCAGCACTACTCCTTGTTCCCACATATCCTTCCCCTTACTGCTTAACGCTACGTTGCATTGGTTTCACGTCACAATCGTTCTAACTAACCATGACGTTAGATGTTGGCATCCCACTCAGGGAAGTGCCTCATAATCAGTGCTTTCAGCTCTTTCTCAAATGCCCCCATACGCTCTTGAGGTGAACGTTGTTCTTCCGCTAATGCCTCACGAACCAAGCCTGCACCGACTGTGACATTAGTGAGTCGGTCGATAACAATAAAACCGCCGGTATCTTGCACCGCATCATAACTATCTAGCGCAACCGACTCTGTAAGTGACCACTCACATAAACCAATACCGTTAAGAGGCAAGGCGTCAGTATCAAAAGACTTCAGTGTATTAATGTCATATTGATGACGAACACCTTCTAGCTGGCCCTGAGTTTTCTTACCCGCGATCTTGATGTCATAGCTTTTACCTGCAGCCAAAGACTCATCAGTCATCCAAACCACATCAGCAAGCAGACGATTTGACGACACCACTTTCGCGTCTTGTTTCACAATCAAGTCACCGCGACTAATATCGATCTCATCACTTAAAGTCAGAGTTACTGCTTGACCAGCAAATGCGCGAGGCAAATCACCATCGAACGTCACAATACGTTCTACACGTGATGTTTTCCCAGAAGGTAGTGCTTTGATTTCATCGCCAACCTGTATTTCGCCTGAACCAATGGTGCCAGCAAAACCGCGAAAATCGAGGTTAGGTCTATTCACATATTGCACTGGGAATCGGAAATCTCCGCTTTGCTTCTCCTGATCGATATCGACTTTTTCTAGCAGATCAAGCAGTGGCTCTCCTTGATACCAATCCATGTTGCTGCTCAAGTCGACCACGTTATCGCCTTCTAGAGCAGAGATAGGAATCATCTGGATATTGATGTCTTTACCTAAGTTTTCCGAAAACGTTAGGTATTCATCACGAATTGCTTCGTAACGCTGTTGAGAGAAGTCCACTAGGTCCATTTTATTCACTGCGACGATAAAGTGCTTGAGACCCAACAAGCTCGAAATAAACGAATGACGACGCGTCTGATCCAATACCCCTTTTCGAGCATCGATCAAGATAACCGCAAGGTCACAAGTCGACGCACCGGTCGCCATGTTACGAGTGTATTGTTCGTGTCCTGGCGTATCAGCAATAATGAATTTTCGTTTCTGGGTTGAGAAATAACGGTAAGCCACATCGATGGTAATACCTTGTTCTCGCTCCGCTTGCAGACCATCAACCAATAAGGCTAAGTCAGGCTTCTCACCCGTTGTTCCCACTCGTTGACTATCCGAGTGAACAGCCGCCAATTGATCTTCATAGATTTGCTTAGAGTCGTGGAGTAAACGACCAATTAAGGTACTCTTGCCATCATCAACCGAACCGCACGTCAGGAATCGGAGTAAAGATTTGTGTTGATGCTGATTCAGGTAGCCTTCAATACCTAGTTCAGCAAGTTGTGCTTCTACTGCGCTATTCATAATCTGTTCCTTCGATCGTTAAAAGTAGCCTTGACGTTTCTTAAGCTCCATCGATCCTGACTGATCGTGGTCGATCGCTCGTCCTTGTCGCTCACTAGATGTGGCCACTAACATTTCTTCTATAATGCCTGTCAGTGTGTTCGCCTCCGATTCAACGGCCCCCGTTAATGGGTAGCAACCTAATGTTCTAAAGCGTACGCTCTTATCTTCCACCGTTTCATCAGGACCAATCTCCATGCGCTCGTCATCAACCATGATCAGCATGCCATCACGCTCGACAACGGGACGAGGGGCGGCAAGATAGAGTGGAACGATTTCGATATTCTCTAAGTAGATGTATTGCCAAATATCAAGCTCAGTCCAGTTAGAGAGCGGGAATACACGAATGCTCTCACCTTTATTGATTTGACCGTTGTAGGTTTTCCACAGCTCTGGACGTTGGTTTTTAGGGTCCCAAGTATGGTTCTTGTCACGGAAAGAGTAGACTCGCTCCTTAGCTCTCGACTTCTCCTCATCGCGTCTTGCACCACCAAACGCCGCATCAAAACCGTATTTGTTTAGTGCTTGCTTAAGTCCCTGTGTCTTCATGATATCGGTGTGCTTTGAAGAACCGTGTACAAATGGACTGCACCCCATCGCCAGCCCTTCTGGGTTCTTGTGAACCAAAAGCTCAAATCCATATTTCTCTGCAGTGCGATCGCGAAATTCGATCATCTCTTTGAATTTCCAGTCGGTATCTACGTGCAGCAATGGAAATGGGATTTTTCCGGGATAAAACGCTTTGCGCGCTAGGTGCAACATGACAGAGGAATCTTTACCGATGGAGTACATCATCACCGGGTTATCAAATTCGGCCGCCACTTCTCGGATGATATGGATGCTTTCGGCTTCCAACTGTTTTAGGTGTGTGAGTCTTTCTTGATCCATGTGTTGTGCTTCCTTTTTCTATGTCAGCCACCCAGTGACTAACACAAGACTGATTCAGTAATAGCTATAATCAGGCACGCTGGCTTGCGACCTGCTGTTGTGGCTTCATCTCATCATGGTCTTGGCCAAACCACGAAAGTTCATCAGCAAGAGACACGACCTCTCCCACAACAATAAGTGCTGGAGATTCAGCGTGTTGTGCTAATTCCAGTAAGTTCGATAAGGTGCCACGTAATACTCTCTGTGACCGCTGAGTCCCACGTTCGATAATCGCAACTGGAACCGTTTTACTGCGACCGTGCGCCAGTAGTTGTTGCTGTATGTAGTCGGACTTCATCAGCCCCATATAGATGACAAGTGTTTGATTACCTCTGGAGAGCGTTGACCAATCCATATCATCAGCATCAGGCTTTAAATGTCCGGTGACAAACAGTGCAGATTGTGCGTAATCACGATGAGTAAGTGGAATGCCCGCGTAAGCTGTTGCGCCTGCTGCTGCAGTAATACCTGGAATGACTTGGAATTGAATACCTGCTGCTGCAAGCATTTGAAGCTCTTCACCACCACGGCCAAATACGAAAGGATCGCCGCCTTTAATGCGTGCGACTTTATGCCCACATTTCGCAAACTCTACCAACAGTTGGTTGGTCTTCTCTTGGGGAACACTATGATGACCGGCGCGCTTACCTACACAAACTAAGATGGTACTTTCCGGAACCAACGCCATGATTTCATCAGAAACCAAATAGTCGTAAAGCACGACATCCGCTTGTTGAAGGAAGTTAAATGCCTTCAGGGTCAATAATTCAGGATCGCCAGGACCGGCTCCAATCAGCGCAACTTCACCTGCTCGCAATATTGAACTTGGCAACTTGGGCTTACGGTAGCTGCTCACCAAAGTTGGTGTGGCTACCTTGCCCTTTGGTAATGGTTGGGACGAATCCATAATAACAATCCTTCGCTAATCGAATGATGGCATTATGACCATTCCTCTATATTACCTGAAATTCTAAAATTTCATTTTTTATTCCAAAACCCACTAAGAACTTTATTTTTCTCCACTATGTCGTGTCTTGGCCGACTCTCCTTCCTCATTTCAATATTGAAGTGAGGCTTTAACAAAAAGTTGCGAGATGTGTATCATAATGCGCCTGAATGTGCATTTAAGATCACAGTTTTTATGTACACGTAAACTTTCTTACACAACAAATTGCTAGACTTAGCAGGTTTAAAATCAATTCCCCCTGAAAAGGATATGAAGATGAAAGTGGCAGTGAAACCTTTTTCAATAGCAGTGCTTGGTGGCATGCTGGCTATGGCTGGCCCGGCAATGGCTGATGAGATTAAGCTCAGAATTATTGAAACAACCGACATTCATACTAATGTCATGGACTATGACTATTACAAAGATAAGCCAACACAGAAGATCGGCTTAGCTCGAGCTGCCACACTCGTCAAAGAAGCGCGTAATGAAGTAACGAACAGTGTTCTTGTCGATAACGGCGACCTGATTCAAGGCAGTCCTATGGGCGACTATATGGCGTCTAAGGGCATCAAACCGGGTGAAACACACCCTGTTTATAAAGCGATGAATCAATTGGATTACGATGTGGGTAACATCGGTAACCACGAGTTTAACTACGGGCTTGAGTTCTTAGCGACCACATTGGAAGGGGCAAACTTCCCTTATGTAAGCGCTAACGTGTTTGATCAGAAAACCGGCGAGCACTATTTCAAGCCTTATTTAATCAAAACACATACGTTCAAAGATACTGACGGCAATGCTCATGAAGTCAAAATTGGCTACATCGGCTTTGTACCACCACAGATCATGGTGTGGGATAAAAAGAACTTAGAAGGTAAAGTTTTCGCCAAAGACATTAAAGAAACCGCTGAAAAGCTGGTTCCTCAAATGAAAAAGGAAGGTGCCGACATTATTGTTGCGATTCCTCACTCTGGCGTATCCAGTGACCCTTACAAAGCAGGTGCTGAAAACTCAACCTATTACTTATCTGAAGTAGACGGTATTGATGCAATTGCATTTGGTCATTCTCATGCCGTGTTCCCAGGCAAAGGTTTTGACAATATTCAAGGTGTTGATAACCAAAAAGGGACCATTAACGGTGTTGCGGCGGTTATGCCTGGCCGTTGGGGTAGCCACGTCGGTGTGATGGATCTTGTGTTAGAGCAAGATGGTGATAGTTGGAAAGTAGCAGAGGCTCAAACAGAAGCGCGCCCTATTTTCGACGCCGCGAATAAGAAGCCACTGGTTGATGCAGATAAAGGCATCGTTAGCGCAGTCAAAGAAGACCATGATGCTACTCGCGATTTCGTCAACCAACCTATTGGTCAAGCGAATGACGTGATGCACAGCTTCCTAGCTCTGGTTCAGGATGATCCTACGGTTCAAATCGTCAATTTAGCGCAGAAAGACTACGTCGAGACCATGATTCAAGGTGATCCAGACCTCGATGGCTTGCCGGTACTCTCTGCAGCAGCACCATTCAAAGCCGGTGGTCGTAAAAATGACCCAGCCAACTTCACCGAAGTGGAGTCTGGTCAGCTGACATTCCGTAACGCAGCTGACCTTTATCTCTATCCAAACACACTAGTTGCCCTGAAAGTGACCGGTAAAGAAGTGAAAGAATGGCTTGAATGTTCTGCAGGTCAATTCAAACAAATTGATGTGACATCAAGCCAGCCTCAATCTCTTCTTGATTGGGATGGTTTCCGCACTTATAACTTTGATGTTATGGATGGCGTAAACTACCAGATCGATGTCAGTAAGCCTGCTCGTTATGATGGTAACTGCAAACTACTTGATGGTAACAGTGAGCGAATCGTAAACCTTACGTACAACGGTAAGCCAATCGATATGAAGCAAACCTTTATCATTGCAACTAATAACTATCGAGCATATAGCAACAAGTTCCCGGGTACAGGCAGTGACTTCATTGCGTTTGATTCACCAGATGAAAACCGTACTATCGTGGCCAACTACATCTCTAAAGTTAGCCAAGAAAAAGGTGAAGTGACACCAAGTGCAGACAACAACTGGCGTTTTGCTCCTATCAAAGCGGATGTTGCATTAGATGTTCGTTTTGAAACATCTCCTTCTGATAAAGCTGCACAGTTCATCGAAGACAAAGGCCAATATCCAATGAAGAAAGTCGCTACTGACGATGTAGGTTTCGCGGTATACCAAATCGACCTACAAAAATAATTGCGCTAAACGAAATTAAGCCACGCATAATGCGTGGCTTTTTTTGTTCTGGCTGTATAGTCTAAGAAAAAACCGTGACAAGTAAGAACTATGATTAATTGGAACACTAAAACCTTTACCCAGCTAACCACACTTGAGCTGTATGAGCTATTGAAGCTTCGAGTCGACGTTTTTGTTGTGGAGCAAACCTGTCCTTACCCAGAATTGGATAATCATGATCATGTAGACGGTGTTCATCATTTAATGGGTTATGAGGGGGAAACTCTTGTCGCATGCGCAAGACTATTACCGAAAGGTACGACCTATGAATACGTCAGTATTGGCAGAGTCGCAACCAAAGCATCCCATAGAGGAAACGGTCTAGGCCATAATCTGATAGCCCAAGCCAAACAAGAATGCCAGCGACTTTGGCCTAACGAAAGCATAAAGATCGGTGCACAATCTCATCTACAAGACTATTACTCACGTCATGGCTTTGAAGCGTGTTCCGACGAGTATCTTGAAGACGATATCGCCCATATTGATATGAGGCTGTTGAAATAAGTAAAGGGGCTAGCTAGCCCCTTTATTCTATCGAGTAAAATTACGTAGCCGTTATTTACTGCGACCGAAACCACCATCAGATAACCTAAAGAACATAATGGACTGGTCACCACGCTCAATTTGTAGAATGTCGAGATTGCCCTCAGGGCTGAATTTAAAGCGGATTAACTGACCTTGCTTAATACGACTTAACGGTTTGTCGCTTCCCTCGATTCTTGCCAACGAATTCAGGTCGGCCATGGACAATTGGTTTTTACGAAAGACTTGTGCCAGTGTATCGCCTTTTTTGACGGTATACTCTCGCCAATTGGTTTCGACCAACTGCTCTGGTTGCACACTTGAAGGCTGTTCACTCAAAGATTCGGTATTGACGCTTACGGCGACGCGTTGATGAGCTTGGTTTGCCTGCGCTGGTTCATTCTTTTTGGTCGGAATAACTAGTAATACCACCAACAGAGGAGCGAGAACGCTTAAAAGACGTCGATGAAGACGTGGAAGTCGTGTCCAGAACGTTTTAACTTTAGACGCCCATTGTGAAACATCTGGCTTGTTTATCTTCTTTAAGCTCGAGAAATCGATAGCCTGCCATCTATCCTTTAGCACTTGAACGTGGTCAACTTTTTGCTTCTTTCTTTGACGACGATTCATTACATTCCGTCTCCTAATAAACAACCGCTTCAGTGTAAAAAAACCTGCGTTTAGAGTATAGGAAAATCGCAGGAATTACCTTTTATAGCAGTCTAATGTCACAACTTTAACAACGAAAACGAATTAATTAGTAAAAGTTGGTTAGAGCGTTTCGGTTTCAAACTAGAACTGGTATCCTTTCATCTTCATTCGAATAGCAAGAGAGACCGTCATGTCTGACGTGAAATTAGAAACTGTAGAACAGAAAGCAAGCTATGGTATTGGTCTGCAAATGGGCCAACAACTTGCAGGTAGCGGCCTTGAAGGCCTAAACGTAGACGCAATCGCTAAAGGTATTGCAACTGCGCTAACTGGTGATATGCCAGAAATCGAAATCGACGCAATTAATGCAGCTCTTCAAGAGCTTCACACGCGCGCTGAATCTGCTCGTCAAGAAGCAGCTAAAGCAGCGGCAGCAGACGGCGAAGCGTTCCTAAAAGACAACGCTCTACGCTCAGAAGTCACGGTTCTTGAGTCTGGCCTTCAATACGAAGTAATCGCTGAAGGTACTGGCGCAGTACCAACGGCAGAAAACACAGTCCGTGTTCACTATCACGGTGAACTAACAGACGGCACTGTATTCGACAGCTCAGTATCTCGCGGTCAGCCTGCAGAGTTCCCTGTGACTGGCGTAATCAAAGGTTGGGTTGAAGCACTTCAACTTATGCCTGTAGGTTCTAAGTGGAAACTGTACATCCCTCAAGACCTAGCATACGGTGAGCGTGGCGCTGGTGCAGCTATCCCTCCATTTGCAGCTCTTGTATTTGAAGTAGAGCTTCTAGACATTCTAGCCTAATGTCGCATTTTAATTGAATCCAAAAGCAGTGCTATTAAGCGCTGCTTTTTTTTGCGCTATGCTTTATCTATCGATAATGATTAGGACAAAGCATGATTAAACGCTCAATATCAATTCTAGCGCTGGCTACCACTACTCTGTCATTTCACTGATACGCAGAGTTTGACTTATCGAGCATCAATTCAGAATCGGCAAACGATCTCTTAAATAGCGCTTCTCAACTGACACAAGCTAATTCAACGGTGGTTGACAACTTAGTTAACCTGAGATCGGTTTAAGCCATCGCCATCAATCCTGTCTTTTCAGTGTTTGTGATGTTGAGTGATGGCTTTTCTGGTTTCAGACAGTAAGCGATTAGTCCGCCAAGTAAATTCAACATAAAACCATGTAAGCTGCGATGCCTTGAGTGCTCTATTTGAGATATATTCTTTAATTGGTCATTAATCGTTTCAATAATGAACCTTTT
>NZ_OANU01000037.1 GCF_900089835.1 Vibrio thalassae
TGGTCACTTCGTTTCATTGAAACCTAATTTGATACCGCTCTTTATTAAGAGAAATATCTAATTTGATTATCATCAACGAGTGCCCACACAGATTGATAGGTTTATATTGTTAAAGAGCTTGTTTTGAGCTTCACTCAAAACGGACGGCCATTTTAGCGAGATAAGTTGTCGTGTCAACCACTTTTTTCAACTTATTTTGCTAAGCTTCTTTGAAGCTTGAGACCTTCTGACTGGATGCGAACTTTCGTCTGCGTTCCCGTGTCAGCGAGGGGGCATTATAGAGATCGAAATCTTCTTGGCAATAGTCAAAATACATTTTTTTCCGTTTTTTTGTTCGGATGGTTATATTTTGCTCTCAAACACTATAAATAACCGAAATTTATCGCCAAACTAAAGGCTAAATGTAAAATTTAGGGCACATTATGACTTCAATACGTAGCTATAAAGGTATCTCTCCTAGCTTTGACGACTCCGTCTATATAGATAAGACCAGCGTCATTGTTGGAGATGTGCGTTTAGGAAAGGATGCCAGTATCTGGCCTTTGGTTTCTGCAAGGGGGGATGTGAATCATATCGTTATTGGTGAGCGTACTAATATTCAGGACAATAGTGTTCTTCATGTGACTCACAAGAACAACGACAACCCTGATGGTTATCCACTCGTTATAGGAAATGATGTCACGGTCGGCCATAAAGTCATGCTTCACGGTTGTATTATTGAAGATCGCGTTTTAGTGGGGATGGGGACGATTATTCTCGATGGTGTTGTTGTTGAATCTGATGTAATGATTGGAGCTGGTAGCTTAGTACCGCCAAACAAACGACTAGAAAGTGGTTATCTGTATGTAGGCAGTCCAGTAAAACAAGCACGTCCTCTCACAGATAAAGAACGTGCTTTTTTGCAAAAATCAGCGGATAACTATGTTCAGAATAAAAACGATTATATGCATAAGGTCCATTCCATTCGTTAACGAATGATAATCTTACCTTGTTCATCAAAGCTCTCATCTTCTATGAGAGCTTCTGCTATCTCCTCAATATCAAAGCGAACCGAATCAAAAATTGCTACAGCTTCGTGTTTAGCAACCTCTTTTTGGTACGCTAGCTGCGCTAGCTTTTCTAAACTCACTAAACAAACAATAAGCATACCTGACTGATGTGCATGAAACTCTACCATTTCAGTTGTGTCGTCCCACGTCACTTGATCAGAGAATAAAATAGATTGATTCATGACTTAAGCCTCAAGGTTCTTTCGTAACTCTCTAAGAATTTGTTTCGTTCCAGGTCTTAATCCACGCCAGAGTACAAAGCTTTCTGCTGCCTGTCCTACAAGCATACCTAATCCATCATAGACACTCCGAGCGCCGGATGTTTTGGCCCACTGATTAAATGTGGTAAGCCCTTGACCATAAGCCATATCATAACTCACCGTATTGTTATCGAAGATCACGTCACTAATATCAGGCACTTGCTTATATAAGCTTGCAGATGTCGAATTGATGACTACATCGTAGGCGCAATCAATATCGTTTATCCCAACCGCTTGTATCATGCCAAAAGGAGAAAACAGTTCTGTCAGTTGCTGAGCCTTTTCAAAAGTTCGGTTAGTGATGGTCACACAGCTCGGCTTTTGATCGAGTAACGGCTTAAGTACACCCCGAGCAGCGCCGCCAGCTCCTATCATTAAAATAGAAGCGCCCTCTAATGGTACTTGATGCTGCAACAGGTCTTGAACCAGCCCTTCTCCATCGGTGTTATCTCCAATGATTTCACCATCGTCCAATTTCTTCAGTGTATTGACAGCTCCGGCTAGTTTGGCGCGCTCAGTTAATCGACCGGCAAACTGAAATGCCTCTTCTTTAAAAGGAGCAGTAATATTGCAACCTCGACCACCATCAGCAAAAAACTGACTCACAGCTTGAGTAAATTCGCCCTCTTCCGGTTGCAAACGTCCGTATTCAATATTTTGTGACGTTTGACGTGCAAAAAGTGTGTGTATGTAAGGAGACTTGCTTTGTGAGATGGGGTTTCCAAAAACGACGTACTGATCGGGCTTACTCATGTCCTTGCCTGCTGCGTGCCAAAGTGAATAGTTCGACACTATCACTTCGGCACACATTCGCCAAGTTATGCCTGTCGCATTACCAGTCTCGCGCTTGAAGGTAGTGGGCGTAAAGCTCGTGTTCTGGTGAACCCTCTTCAGGCTGATAGCTATATTCCCAACGAGCGAGTGGTGGCATCGACATTAAAATAGACTCTGTTCGCCCACCACTTTGCAAGCCAAATAAGGTGCCTCGATCGTAGACCAAGTTAAATTCGACATAGCGACCACGTCGATAAAGTTGAAACTGACGCTCTCTCTCTCCGAATTCTGTCTGCTTTCGTTTCTGTACGATCGGCAAATACGCCTCGGTATAACCCGAGCCAACGGCTTTCATATAAGCAAAGCTGCGTTCGAAGCCCCATTGGTTAAGGTCATCAAAAAATAATCCCCCCACACCACGAGTTTCGTTTCGATGAGGCAGGAAGAAGTATTCGTCACACCATTTTTTGTGTTCGTTATAGACTTGTTCACCAAATGGCGCACAAATATCCTTCGCCACTTGATGCCAATGCTGACAGTCCTCTGCAAATGGATAAAACGGCGTAAGATCAAAGCCACCTCCAAACCACCAGATAGGGGCTTCACCTTCTTTTTCAGCGATAAAGAAACGCACATTGGCATGAGAAGTTGGAATGTAAGGGTTCTTTGGATGAATAACTAAAGACACCCCCATTGCCTCAAACTTTCGACCAGCTAACTCTGGCCGATGAGCTGTCGCAGAAGCTGGCATCTTGTCGCCAAAAACATGCGAAAAGTTAACGCCACCTTGCTCAAAAACGAGGCCATCTTTTAGTACTCGGCTGCGTCCACCGCCGCCCTGCTCACGCTGCCACTCATCCTGCTGAAATGTTGCGCCACCATCTTCGTGCTCAAGCTTTTGGCAAATATCGTCTTGAAGCTGCAGTAGAAAAGCTTTGACCTGGTGTTTATCCACTTGTTGCATCTAATATCCTCAGCCTTGTCTCAATACTTTTAACGTTCTTGCATCTCGAATTTCACTAGGTTTATTGCGACCACCTGTTTCACCATCAAGGATTTGTGCCAGGCGATCACCAAGTTGCGTTTTGACTTCTCCAGTTGTCATGCAAGATGGCATTCCAGACAAATTAGCACTAGTCGAGGTAATTGGCTTGCCGTAAGAAAGACAAAGTTTCTGTACTAGCTCGTGATCCGTGACACGAACGGCAATCGTATCGAATGCACCACTTAACCACGAGGAAACTCGGTCGCTCGCTGGCATAATCCAAGTATAAGGACCAGGCCACGTTTTTCTCACACTTTCGAGCTGAGACGATGTCAATTGACTCTCATCCACATAAGGTCGAAGCTGTTCATAGTTGGCAGCAATTAGGATCAATCCTTTCTCTGCTGGTCGCTGCTTAACTGCCAATAGCTTTTTAATTGCACTGACATCATCAGGGTCACAACCAACACCAAATACTCCTTCAGTCGGATAAGCAATCACTTCACCTGATTTCAGTGCGGCTACTGTATTTTGAAAATTATCCACCGAGACTTCCTTTTATTAAAAGCTAAACAATTAATTTACATTTCAACGGCACTATGCGGAAAAGCGGCATGAGAATCCAGAAAAAAACACAAAAACCACCCACGCAAACGTTTTCCTTAGAAAAAAATCCTCGTATAATGCGCGCAAGTTAGTCCATTTGCACACGCCTTGAAGGAGCTTCGGATGAAAGTCGGCATTATTATGGGTTCAAAATCAGATTGGCCAACCATGAAACTAGCAGCAGAGATGCTTGATCAGTTTGGTGTAGATTATGAAACCAAGGTTGTTTCTGCGCACCGCACGCCTCAACTATTAGCAGACTATGCAACGACTGCAAAAGAGCGTGGTATCAAAGTTATTATTGCTGGTGCAGGCGGAGCGGCACACCTTCCGGGCATGGCGGCAGCGTTTACCAGCGTTCCAGTACTTGGCGTGCCTGTACAGAGCCGAGCACTTAAAGGAATGGACTCATTACTGTCTATCGTACAAATGCCAAAAGGTATTGCCGTTGGCACTCTAGCCATTGGTGAAGCTGGTGCGGCAAATGCTGGCATCTTGGCGGCACAAATCATTGGTGTTCATGATGACGCTGTGATGGAAAAAGTTGAAGCCTTCCGCAGCCAACAGACCGAAACCGTCCTTGCTAACCCAGATCCGTCTGAGGACTAATAATGAAACACGTCTTAGTACTTGGTGCAGGTCAGTTAGCGCGAATGATGTCGCTAGCGGGTGCACCTCTTAATATCAAGATCTCTGCTTTTGATGTTCATAGCGAAAACATTGTGCACCCACTGACTCTGGAAGTGCTTGGACAAGGTCTAGAGCAAGCAATATCACAAGCTGACGTCATTACCGCTGAATTTGAACATATCCCTCTTGATGTCCTAGCTGTTTGCGAAGCAAGTGGCAAGTTTTTACCATCGACAGACGCGATTAAAGCTGGTGGCGATAGGCGTATTGAAAAAGCGCTACTTGATAACGCTGGCGTTAAAAACGCAAAGTATGCGGTTATTAACGAGCGTAATGGTCTTGATGCCGCTATCGCCTCCGTCGGGTTACCTATGGTCCTGAAGAGTGCGCTGGGCGGCTACGACGGCAAAGGACAGTGGCGACTTAAAACACTCGATAATCTAGAGCAAATATGGACAGAGATGGCGCAATGTATTGCTGATTCAAATAATCAAGCCATCGTAGCGGAAGAGTTTGTGCCGTTCCAACGTGAGGTATCACTTGTGGGTGCTCGCAACCAACACGGTGATATTGCCATTTATCCGCTGGCAGAAAACGTACACACTGACGGAGTGCTTACTCTGTCTACAGCTATTGATGAGCCTGAGCTACAAGCACAAGCTACCCAGATGTTTACCGCTGTGGCTGAGTCTCTCGACTATGTCGGTGTGCTGGCGTTGGAGTTTTTCGATGTGAACGGCCAACTTCTCGTCAACGAAATTGCACCGCGAGTACACAATTCAGGACACTGGACTCAGCAAGGTGCCGATACCTGTCAGTTCGAAAACCACTTACGTGCAGTTTGTAATATGCCTCTTGGTTCCACCGACGCCGTTAGAGCAACCTCTATGGTAAATATTCTCGGCGAAGACTCTGTTCCTGATGCTGTTTATGCTCTAGCTGGATGTCATGTTCACTGGTACGGCAAAGAAAAGCGGGCTGGACGCAAAATGGGCCATATCAACGTCTCGGCTGCAAATCAACGCGACCTCAAAGCAACGCTTATTCAACTTGCCGACCTACTGGATGAGTCGGCCTACCCTGCGTTAAGACCTGCAGCAAAAACTTTGTAAGCATTAGTCGATTCAATACTTAGTAAAACGGCTCCCATTTAGGAGCCGTTTTTTATTCTTGTATTTTCTGACAACGTCTCGAGGCACATTCCAATACCGTTCCTGCTGCGCGTTTTTTCTCCACCAGCAACGAGTAGCCACAATATTGGCACACACCAGTAACCGGCGCATGATTCACGGCAAACTTGCATTTAGGATAGCAATCGCAAGCAAAGAACACCTTTCCATAACGCGATTTTCGCTCCTTGAGCGTTCCCTTGCCACACTCTGGACAGCGAACAGAATCTTTTGCTTCTTGTTCAGGTTCATCTTGTTTATTTGGCGACTGAATAAAATGACAGTCAGGATAATGACTGCACCCAATAAACATACCAAAACGTCCTTGACGTAATAACAACTCTGAACCGCACTCTGGACATGCAACGCCAAGCTCTTTGATGATATGGCCATCATTCTGGTGCAGAGGTTTAATATAATCGCAGCTTGGGTATTGGTCGCAACCTAAGAACGGGCCATGTTTACCATTCTTAAGTAACAATTTGCCTGAATGACATTGTGGACACGGCTCATGATCCAACGCATGTTCATGAGCCGAGAAAAGTTGCTGATTGATTTTACCACTCATGGGTGTCTCTTAACTTACTGCCAATATTGGCCTCGTTTAGTGGACTACACCCCTCTCTGCGGTGTAGATCAACTCTTCCATGAGAGTGTATGCGTTTTCGTTACCAGGAACATTGAACAAAACCATCAAAATAATCCATTTCAGGTCGTCCAATTCAAAATCGTTGGTTTCCAACCCCATGACACGATCGATAACCATCTCACGAGTTTCCGCAGTCAACACGCCAACTTGTTCCAAAAACAGCAGCAAACCACGACTTTTTACATCCATGCGTGACATTTCTTGCGCGGTATAAATGCGTGTCGACGTGGCCGCACTGGTTGCAATCGCCGATTGGTTATCCGCATTTTGCAACTCGGCTAAGTCTTCTAACCACTCCAGCGCTTTGTAAATGTCTTTTTGCTTAAAGCCTGCTCGCAGCAGTTCATCCTCAAGTTCGTCTTGGTCTACCTGCAGATCTGCATCACTATGCACGTAGGTTTCGAACAGGTACATCAGTATGTCCATCATCATAGCTAGCCTCTCCCCTTAAGAATATAACCACCGTTAACTGCAACAACATGCCCTAATAACTCAAGCTCTAGTAGTTGTTGCATGACCTCTTGCACAGGAATATGGGTCTTTTGCGCTAAAATATCAACTGGTGTTGCCTCTATTCCTACGTTAGCCAACAGATCAGGAAATGGCAATTCTTCTTTATCAATAAATTGGTCAAAAAGTGTCGGCTGTACTTTTTTAGACCAGTTGGTGAGCGATTCTATTTCACTCAGGAGATCATCAGGAGACTGCACCAAACACGCTCCTGATTTGATCAGGGAATGACAGCCAGTATGAAAAGGGTGGTGAATCGAGCCCGGAATAGCAAAAACATCTCGTCCTTGTTCAGCGGCATACTTGGCTGTAATCAACGAACCACTTTTCTCTGTCGCTTCAACCACCAGTACCGCTAAAGATAATCCACTTACGATTCGGTTACGACGCGGGAAGTGCTCAGCCCTAGGTTTTACCGACGGTAAATGTTCACTGACTAACGCTCCACGCTCTGCGATACGAGAAGCCAATGACTGGTGACGTGCAGGGTAGACTTGCGATAAACCAGAGCCCAATACCGCAATAGTAGAGCCTTGTACATCCAGCGCCCCTTGATGAGCGTGACCGTCAATACCCAATGCTAAGCCACTGGTCACGCAGTAGCCATGCTGGGCAAATATCCCAGCGTAGCGGCGCGCAATATCTAACCCTTCTACAGTCGCATTTCGACTTCCCACCATAGCAATTTGAGGCTTTGTCAGTAATGGTAACTGCCCTTCAATAAATAACGCTGGTGGCGCCCCCCTAGTTTCACTCAAAAGTGGTGGATACAACGAATCACCGCTAGTAACGATAAAGCGGTGTTCCCCCTCCGCCCACGCGAGTGCTTGTTCGGCTAGGGCTATTGATTGCTGATGGATAAATACGACTTGATTCGGCTTCAAGCCAATGGCTGTCAGTTCCTGTTTTGTGTAATTGACAATATTGATAGGACTATCTATCGCTCGGAGCTTTTCGAATGTAATCGCACCGATTCCTGGACATAGAGAAAGCCTCAACCAAGCGAGAATATGAGCCTCACTCATGCATCGTTCCATCAATATTCGGTGCATTAACCATCACTTGCTGGGTGATGGGCTCTGTCGCTTCGGTAATAAGCGCAACACTAAAGCCTTGATAGCTTTGAATGACCAACAAACGTCCTATTTCTATCAACGGAAACCGAGAATTGGCTGTAGGTGCGTCATCGCTGCCACCCAGGCCTTGTCGACCACCGGAATAAATAAACGTTTCACTGGGCCTTGTTAGTATGTAGCTGCTGCCTTGAACAACAGAAGCGTCTCTGCCTGCATTCAATACTACCGTTTGACCTTGAACCGCAAAATGCAGCGAGCTAAGCATACCGATAATACCAATGTCCTTTACTTTAGGGCCTGTTTTTGGCTCAAAAAGCCTCGTTGTCTTATCGTGAATAAGATCGGAGATGGGAATAGCAATATCTCCTCGCCTAAGTTCATGCGCAACATCGCTCAACTGTAAAATAGCGATACCATCAACCTGTTTCGTCAAACGGGCGGTAGCCAGACGCTTAATCTCTCTCATAGTAAAGCGCTCATCATCATGATGATACGAGTTGCCGACTCGATAAATGACCCAAGTTTGTTCACTACCTTGATAATCGATATACACTTCATCTTGCTGAGAGATGTAATCCAAACCTCGACTGGATCCTATTATTTGGGGATACATCACCAGCTCACTCTCTAATATCAATCTCTCTTGTTCTCGATAATGAGAGAGAAAACGAGGATTAACCGTATTCGATGGTTGTTTTCGCGTAACCGTCATCACAGGAGAAAGATGCTTTACCCTTTTGTTCATTAATTGCGGTTGTCCCGCCACCCAGATCAATAACAGTGTGTCTCCTGGGTAAATTTTGTGAGGGTTGGTGATATGAGAATTCTGCTGCCAAAGTTCAGGCCAACGCCAAGGAGAGGACAAATACCTTCCTGACAGCGCCCAGAGTGTATCGCCGGACTTAACAACATAATGTCGCGGAGCATCTGGTTTGAGAACATCACTGACGTTAGCGTAAGATTGAGTAGCCCAAAAGGTGACAGGGGCAAGAGATAAAAGAGTCAATAACAGACATGTTACCTGCTTCATACACCGCAATCCTTCGCTTTGTTTCAAGGGATGCTGTCATTTAGGTGCGAAAATGTCTAGAATTGAACCAACGAAGTCCATGCCTATTCGGCACAGTTCAACATTTTGAGTGTATATGTCTGTATTACAAGTATTAACTTTCCCGGATGATCGCCTAAGAACGGTAGCTAAGCCCGTTGAAGCCGTAACGCCGGAAATCCAAAAAGTCGTCGATGACATGATTGAAACCATGTATGACGAAGAAGGCATTGGCCTTGCAGCAACGCAAGTTGACTTTCATCAGCGAATTGTTGTGATTGATATTTCAGATACTCGCGACCAACCAATGGTACTGATCAACCCTGAAATTACCGAAAAGCGCGGTGAAGATGGTATTGAAGAAGGCTGCCTGTCGGTTCCTGGTGCGCGCGCACTGGTACCACGCGCCGCTGAAGTGAGTGTCAAAGCGCTGAACCGCGATGGTGAAGAGTTTACGTTTGATGCAGATGACCTATTGGCGATTTGTGTGCAGCATGAGCTTGACCACTTAGAGGGCAAGTTATTTGTTGATTACCTGTCTCCTCTAAAGCGTAAACGCATCAAAGACAAACTCGAGAAAATTAAGCGCTTCAACGCTAAACAATAATATTAAGTGAGGTTTCCGTGAGCCAATCATTACGTATTGTGTTTGCCGGTACTCCAGACTTCGCCGCCCGTCACTTGGCGGCGTTATTGTCTTCGGAGCACGAGGTTATCGCTGTTTACACCCAGCCAGACAGACCTGCAGGTCGAGGCAAAAAGCTAACGGCAAGTCCGGTCAAAAACATTGCTCTTGAGCATGATATTCCGGTTTACCAACCTGTGAATTTTAAATCTGACGAAGCTAAGCAAGAGCTCAAAGACCTTAATGCCGATATCATGGTCGTCGTCGCTTATGGCCTATTGCTACCACAAGCGGTTCTTGATACGCCAAAGCTAGGTTGCATCAATGTGCATGGTTCCATCCTGCCTCGCTGGCGTGGTGCCGCACCTATTCAACGCTCTATTTGGGCTGGAGATGCTCAAACAGGTGTCACGATTATGCAGATGGATATTGGCCTAGATACGGGTGATATGCTGAAAATCTCTACGCTGCCGATTGAAGCTACAGATACCAGTGCAACGATGTACGATAAACTGGCAGAGCTTGGCCCACAGGCCCTAGTTGAATGTCTTGCTGACATTGCCTCAGGTAATGCTTTACCAGAAAAACAAAATGACGATGAAGCGAACTACGCCAGCAAGCTAAGTAAAGACGAAGCGAAGATCGATTGGAATCAGCCAGCAGAATTCATTGAACGCTGCGTTCGTGCTTTCAATCCATGGCCAATGAGCTTCTTCTCTGTAGAAGAGAACAACATCAAAGTTTGGCAATCACGTGTGGAAGCCAAAGCGACAGAGTCCGCAGCTGGGACTATTCTTAAGGCTGATAAAACAGGAATTTACGTCGCTACCGGCCAAGACACCTTAGTATTAGAGCACATTCAAATACCAGGTAAAAAAGCCATGCCAGTGAGTGATGTATTAAACTCTAAGGCCAGCTGGTTTGAAGTGGGTAGCATTCTGAGTTAACAACGCAGGTGCTCATTGATAGTTAGGGCCAGCACGTTAAGTGCAGGCCTTATTTTGTTTTTAATGTCGATAAAATTTAGGTAACCAACATGAATGTTCGCGCTGCTGCGGCCAATATCCTTTTCCAAGTGGTTGATAAGGGTCAATCTCTATCGAGTGCCCTGCCATTGGGCCAGCAACAAGTAAAACCTAGAGACCAAGCCTTATTGCAAGAAATTTGCTTTGGTGCACTGCGCATATTACCTCGTTTGGAGTCGGTTGCCTCCGAGCTGATGGATAAACCCTTAAAGGGTAAACAGCGTGTATTTCATCACCTAATTTTGGTCGGCATCTATCAGATTGGTTACATGCGTATTCCAGCTCACGCAGCCGTAGGGGAAACCGTTGAGGCAACCAAAACGCTCAAAGGCCCAAAACTACGCGGCCTTATCAATGCCGTGCTGCGAAACTACCAACGCAACCAAGAACAGCTTGATGAAATTTCTGTCAGCCACAATGCCGGAAAATACGGCCACCCAGGTTGGTTACTCAAACTCCTACAAGAGAGCTATCCACAACAATGGGAAGCGATCGTCGAGGCGAACAACACCAAAGCCCCAATGTGGCTGCGTGTCAATCACCAACATCACAATCGCGACGACTACCAAGCACTCCTTAAAAATGAAGGCATAGATTCCACCGCTCACCCCGAAGCTTTGGATGCTCTAAAATTGGCCGCTCCTTGCGATGTGAATACTCTTCCTGGTTTTGACAAAGGTTGGGTGTCGGTACAAGATGCCGCTGCTCAGCTTTCTATCAACTATTTAGAGCCTAAAGATGGTGAATTGATTTTGGATTGTTGTGCAGCTCCTGGAGGCAAGACCGCGCATATCCTAGAGCGAACAAAAGATAGCCAAGTAGTGGCTATTGATTGTGATGAAACTCGATTAAAACGCGTTCATGACAACCTTAAACGCCTAAAACTACAAGCTAAAGTAGTCTGTGGCGACGCGAGAACACCAAGTGAATGGTGGCAAGGTGAACAATTTGACCGCATTCTATTGGACGCACCATGTTCTGCAACCGGAGTGATTCGTAGACATCCGGATATCAAATGGCTACGCCGCGCTGATGATATTGAGGCACTGGCAGCGCTACAGAGTGAAATTTTCGATGCCATGTGGCAACAACTAAAAGTAGGTGGAACCTTAGTGTATGCGACCTGTTCAATCACACCACAAGAAAATAAACAGCAAGTAAAAGCGTTTCTTGCTCGCACAAATAATGCAACGCTAATTGGGTCAGACATCGATAACCCAGGGCGTCAGATTCTTCCTGGAGAAGACGATATGGATGGTTTCTATTACGCTGTGCTAAAAAAGGCGTAGAATGCCAACCTACTGATAGTTATGCTAGTGACTCGTTAAGTCGAATTGATCAAAAGAGCGAAATGTTATGAAAATCATCATTCTTGGAGCAGGTCAAGTTGGTGGCACACTCGCAGAAAACCTTGTGGGTGAAAACAACGATATCACCATCGTCGATCGCAACAGTGACCGTTTACGGGAGCTGCAAGATAAATACGATTTGCGAGTCGTCAATGGCTACGCTAGCCACCCTGATGTATTGCGTGAAGCTGGCGCGCAAGATGCGGACATGCTGGTGGCCGTGACCAATATGGATGAAACCAACATGGCTGCGTGCCAAGTGGCCTTCTCTTTGTTCAATACACCAAACCGTGTTGCTCGAATTCGTTCACGTGAGTACCTGATTGAGAAAGAAAGCCTCTTCAATTCAGGGGCAATTCCAGTTGATCACTTGATTGCGCCAGAAGAGTTGGTGACCAGCTATATCGAGCGATTGATCCAATACCCAGGCGCGCTGCAGGTCGTCAGTTTCGCAGATGAACGAGTAAGCTTGGTTGCGGTAAAAGCCTACTATGGCGGTCCGCTCGTTGGTAATGCGTTGTCGACACTACGTGAACACATGCCACACATTGACACCCGTGTTGCGGCTATTTTCCGCCAAGGACGCCCAATTCGTCCTCAAGGCACAACCATTATTGAAGCCGACGACGAAGTCTTCTTCGTAGCCGCAAGTAACCATATTCGTTCGGTAATGAGTGAGCTACAACGCCTCGAAAAACCATATCGCCGTATCATGATTGTTGGTGGCGGTAACATCGGTGCAAGCCTTGCTAAACGTCTAGAGCAAACGTACAGCGTCAAGCTTATCGAGCGCAGTTACCAACGTGCTGAAAAGCTATCAGAAGAATTAGAGAACACCATCGTGTTCTGTGGTGATGCCGCAGATCAAGAGTTATTAACGGAAGAAAACATCGACCAAGTGGATGTATTCATCGCGCTAACCAATGAAGATGAAACCAATATCATGTCTGCGATGTTGGCGAAAAAAATGGGCGCCAAAAAGGTAATGGTACTGATTCAACGCGGTGCGTATGTTGACCTTGTACAAGGTGGCACTATTGATGTCGCAATTTCACCTCAACAAGCAACGATCTCGGCGTTGCTTACCCACGTTCGTCGTGCTGATATCGTTAACGTATCTTCGCTTCGTCGTGGCGCGGCAGAAGCCATTGAAGCCATTGCACACGGTGATGAGACCACATCGAAAGTGGTGGGCAAAGCGATTGGCGATATTAAATTACCTCCAGGCACTACCATTGGGGCGATTGTACGTGGTGAAGAGGTACTGATTGCTCACGATCGCACCGTGATTGAGCAGGATGACCACGTTGTCATGTTCCTCGTGGACAAAAAATACGTGCCTGACGTTGAGGCATTGTTCCAACCAAGTGCATTTTTCTTATAAGGCACTCTAATGGTTAACGCTCGTCCCGTTTCATTTGTTATAGGGCTAGTGCTATCAAAACTAGCCCTATTTATGTATGTACCAACACTCGTTGCTTTTTTCACAGGTACCGATGGTTTCCTTGATTTTGGTTTAGCGGTTGTTATTACCCATTTTGCCGCTTTTGTTTGCCTCTCTTTAGGGCGTACCAAAGACTTCAAACTCAGCGTGCGTGACATGTTCCTGATCACCAGTTTGGTTTGGACCATAGCCAGCGCATTTGCCGCTCTCCCTTTTGTGTTTATCAATCATATTAGTTTTACCGATGCCTACTTTGAAACTATGTCGGGTATCACTACGACAGGTTCGACCGTCCTCAGTGGTTTAGACAACATGGCACCGAGCATTCTATTATGGCGCTCACTATTGCAATGGTTGGGTGGCATTGGGTTTATTGTTATGGCGGTAGCCGTGTTACCTATGCTTAACGTGGGGGGAATGCGCCTATTCCAAACCGAATCGTCAGATTGGTCAGATAAGAGTAGTCCACGAGCCAAAACCGTCGCGAAAAATATCGTGTTGGTTTATTTAGTCCTAACCGTTTTGTGCTTGCTCGGGTATATTTTCACGGGTATGGATCTGTTCGATGCGATTAACCATTCATTCACGACGCTCTCTACTGGCGGCTATTCCACATCCGACGGCTCCATGAACCACTTTTCCGAAGGTGCTCATTGGGTTGGAACCATCTTTATGTTCTTGGGTGGGTTACCATTCCTACTCTTTGTCGCTGCCTTAACAAAACGTGACCCTAAGATACTGCTAAAAGATGCCCAAGTTCGCGGCTTCAGCTATCTATTTTTGATATCGAGCACGGTGGTCGCACTATGGCTGTTTTGGGAAGATGGCTACGCGTTAGATGATGCGTTTCGTGTCTCGATGTTTAATATCGTTTCTGTGGTGACAACAACAGGTTTTGGCTTGGAAGACTTCACCGCTTGGGGCCCGTTACCCTCGGTTATCTTTGCTTTTATGATGATGGTTGGCGCATGCTCTGGCTCTACGTCCGGCGGCATCAAAATATTCCGCTTTCAAATTGCTGTCACTTTGCTCAATAAGCAAATGATGAAACTTATTCATCCATCTGGTGTTTTTGTTCAGCGCTACAACAACCGTCCCGTCAATGACGATATCGTCCGTTCCGTTGTCGCCTTTGTGTTGATGTTTTTTGTCACCATTATCGTCATCGCTGCAGGTTTGAGTGCGATGGGGCTGGATCCAGTGACCAGTATTACAGGCTCCATAACAGCAGTGGCCAACGTGGGGCCGGGGATGGGTGATATCATAGGTCCAACCGGTAACTTTGCCCCTCTTCCTGATGCCGCTAAGTGGTTACTCAGTTTTGGTATGTTGATGGGACGTTTGGAAATTCTTACCTTGCTCGTTCTCTTCTTCCCTGCATTTTGGCGCCGCTAGACCGGCGCTACATACCAATACACTGCAAAAAAATGACAAGCGGCGCCAGCGAGCACAAACAGGTGCCAAATCGCATGATTATAAGGGATCCGTTTGTTGGCATAGAACACAACGCCTAGAGTATAAATCGCTCCGCCCAGTGCCAATAACATCAAGCCGGGAGGAGCTAAATGCTTAGCTAACTGATAGATAACAATGACCGATAACCACCCCATCACTAGATAAGTAATCAACGAAGCGCGCTTAAAACGATACACAAAGAACAGCTTCATAACGATACCAATCAGTGCCAGAGCCCAAATCACGACCATGAGTCCTATCGCTAAAGGTGTCCTGAGACTCACCAACATAAACGGTGTGTAGCTGCCGGCAATCAGTAAAAAAATGGCGCAATGATCGAAGGTTTTTAACCAGCGTTTGCTGTTAGGGTTGCCAATTGAGTGATACAAGGTTGAAGCAAGAAACAAGGTGATCATGCTAGCGCCATACAGACTCATACTGGTAATTGTCAGTGCATCGGCGTGCGCATCCAGTGCTTTTTGTAGTAGCAGCACCAAGCCAACAATGGACAGCAGTACCCCAATACCATGAGAGATACTGTTGGCCCACTCTTCACGTGTGCTATAACTAGAATTGATTACTGAGGACATTAAGGCATACTCTAAACAGATAGTGATTAAAGAGTATGCCACACTCAGCTAACATGTGTTAGCTGAAATTAGGTCGTTTGCTCTAGATAAGCTAGAACTTGCTGACCCGCTTCTTTACCAGAGAGCGAACATGGAAGCTGCATTTCTCGTTTCAACTGTCCTAATCCAATAAGACTCGAGAGCATGCCTTTTACCCCCTCTTTGTTTCTATCGATTTCAAACCACAACTTAAGCTCGTCTTCGCTGCGGTAAGCAATGATCTCAAGTTCGCGCCAGCGACCATGGTAAGGCCCTGTCGTTGGAACAAATTCAAACTCTTGAACAAACGGCATCGCAAAGCCCTTTGCCGCTTCACATTCTACCTGACGAATCCGTAGCCCTTGATCTTCTAACGCAGAGAATATGCCATCAAGTAGAGGATCAGGGCGCACTGTCAGCATGTCTTTGTCGGTTGGATCGGCAGCCAAGGCGATATCTAGCCCGGTTTCCAACCATACTTTAGAGTCGCCAATCGTAACTGGTGTATTCCAAGGTACATCGAGCTCCACTTCAAAATCTCGAGTTTCTCCAGGCTCAATGGTGAACGTATAAGGCAACTTCCACGTTTGCAGTGCAAAGGTTTTTGATACTCGCTTCTTCGGTGTTCCTGGTTGATTGCTGTTATTGTGATTGCTACGTGCCACCTCATCGATGTAGCGACAACAAAGCCTCATATTGATGTTATCCACTGTCTGAGCAGTTTTGCCACCGTATACATGAATCGTGACTTTGGCTGTTTCACCCGGGTAGAGGTACTCTTGGTGAAGAACAGAATCCACTCGCGCGGCGCCAATACCAAAACTTGCTAAGGTTTTCTTAAAAAAAGACATACGCACATCCATTTATATCCCGAGGTAGTGCTACCGTTTTATCGCAATTTGGTAGAGAAAACAAATATCCGACGCACAAATGCACTGTAGAAAAAACAACCAAACAATTCACCCTAAACTATCGAATCCACACAAACTTGATGGTATTCTATGCACGATATGCATGCATATCGTTATTCCTGATTGTTTATTTGGAGTGACATAAGTCAAAAAAGAGTGACATTGAAGGTCATTTCAATGTTCTCATAAGCAATCAGGCCATTAGATTGGCAATGGAATTGCCTGACTTGTTAGGTTAAAAAATGCGCCCAACTCCCGTCAGGTTTTCGTACTCAAATAATGGTGCGTCGCGTCGTCGCAGTGGTTTCACTTCTGCTCTTGTCGCGAAAAACATCGCCCCTTCAATGACGCTTGTTGAGCCTAGTGTTCCTTCAACACCAGCTCCAACTAAAGTTGTTAAAGCGGCATAATAAAAAGCGCAGTCACCCTGCGCTTTTTTTTGTGTCCAATTCCTTCATATATTGGTATTAGCCCTGATTTTTGGTACTTTTACTCAAAAATACTTATAAATATTGTGGAGAAAGTTATGAAGTGCCACCGCGTTAATGAACTGATTGAGTTAATACACCCAGAATGGCAAAAAGAACCAGACCTTAACTTGCTGGAATTCATTGTAAAATTGTCTGACGAAGCAGGATACAAAGGTAAGCTTGAAGAGCTGACAGACGATGTGCTGATCTATCACCTTAAAATGCGTAATAGCGAGAAAGACGAAATGATTCCGGGATTAGCCAAAGATCAAGAGGACGATTTCAAAACCGCCCTACTGAAGGCTCGCGGCATCATCAAATAACCAAATATTCTAAAAACGACTCTCTAAGGGTCGCTTTTTATATGAGGCGACGCTAATTTTGTTGTTAAAGGTTGATAGCGTTAAAGAAATAAAATTGTTATCAGGGTTATAATCGCTGGGTTTTAATACTGCGTACAGAACAAAGAGTCGCAGCAATGTCGGAATAGATAGAGTGCGTCAAAACGCACCGTCAGCCCTAGAAGGACAGCCTCAGCATGAGTCAGGATAAGATTGACGTAAAGGATGTAACACCCAAAACGTTCAACCCCAAAACCCACAAAGGTAACGGCGATCGATTTAACCCCAGCAATCGCATCTACGTTCGTGAAAGTAAAGGCACCTTTCAAAAACTTAGACGCTACGGCGGCTGGTTTTTACTCCTATTGTTCGCACTGGTACCTTGGATACCTTATGGCGAGAGACAAGCGGTATTGCTTGATATTGGTAATCAGCAATTTAACTTTTTTGGCACCACACTTTATCCGCAAGATCTCACTCTACTCGCGTTACTGTTTATGGTGGCCGCGTTTGGCCTGTTTTTTATCACCACGTTTTTAGGTCGAGTATGGTGTGGCTACTTATGTCCACAGACCGTCTGGACCTTTATGTACATCTGGTTTGAAGAAAAGTTAGAAGGCAGCGCCAACAAACGACGCAAGCAAGACAGCGGAAAACTCAGTCCCAATCTCATAGTACGTAAAGGCCTTAAGCATGTTGCTTGGTTAGCGATTGCATTAGCAACTGGCTTTACCTTTACCGGTTATTTTGTACCAATTGGTGCGCTCGTTAGCGACTTTTTCACCTTAAATGCCAGCTTCTGGCCCGTATTCTGGGTGCTGTTTTTTGCCGGTTGTACATACGCGAATGCTGGCTGGATGCGCTCTATCATGTGTATTCATATGTGCCCTTACGCTCGTTTCCAGTCGGCCATGTTTGATAAGGACACCTTTATAGTTGGCTACAACAGTCAACGAGGTGAAACTCGCGGTCCACGCTCTCGTAAAGCGGATCCCAAAACGCTGGGCTTAGGTGACTGTATTGACTGTGATCTTTGTGTGCAAGTGTGCCCAACAGGCATCGATATTCGTGATGGCTTGCAGTACGAATGCATCAACTGCGGCGCTTGTATTGACGCGTGTGATAAGACCATGGACAGAATGGGTTATGAGAAAGGCCTAATCAGCTACACCACCGAGCACCGCCTCTCAGGTAAACACACTAAAGTCATGCGACCAAAGCTGCTAGGCTATGGCTCGGTATTACTGGTGATGATTGCCCTGTTCTTTGTGCAGATTTCGGCCGTCGACCCCGCGGGGCTGAGTGTTCTTAGGGATCGTAACCAACTGTTTAGAGTTAACAGTGATGGTCTGGTTGAGAATACCTACACCTTGAAGGTCATCAATAAAACACAACAAAAGCAACAATATACGCTCAGTGTTTCTGGACTAGAAAATGCAACTTGGTATGGACGACAAACCATCTCCGTTGAGCCGGGAGAAGTTTACAACCTACCAATCAGCTTAGGTGCCGATCCAGAGCAACTCAGTTCACCTGTGTCGACAATTCAGTTTATACTGAACGACAACAATGACTTCTCAACAGAAGTAGAGAGTCGATTTATTAAGAAGCTCTAACCGATGCGTTAGCTACCTATTACAGGAAAAGGGCTCAGTAATGAGTCCTTTTATTTTATACATGACAGATAAAGCCTTTAACTTTGATGCTCTCACTCCCGATTTCATGTGGTATGCCTTAGAAAGCATAGGTGTTCGAGCTGAGTCAGGTTTGCTTGCGCTTAACAGCTACGAAAACCGCGTTTACCAATTCACTGACGAAGATAGAAAGCGCTTTGTGGTCAAGTTTTATAGACCACAACGTTGGAGCCGTGAACAGATCCAAGAAGAGCACGATTTTTCCAATGAGTTGGTCGACAACGACGTGCCGATTGCGGCACCGCTATCGATTAACGGAGAGACCATTCATGAGTATCAAGGTTATCTATTTACTTTGTTCAATAGCGAAGGTGGCCGCCAGTTTGAGGTCGATAACTTAGAACAACTAGAATGGGTCGGACGATTTATGGGCCGCATCCACCAAGTTGGTGCAAAGAAGAACTTTATTCACCGCCCAACTATTGGTCTGGAAGAGTACGTGTATCAACCAAGAAAACTGTTACAGTCGTCCACATTCATCCCTGCGCATTTAGAAAATGCTTTTTTTAGTGATTTAGATTTGTTGATCTCGCAAATTGAAGCGCATTGGCAATCTAGTGAAACCATTCGTCTACATGGTGACTGCCACCCAGGCAACATACTTTGGCGTGACGGCCCTATGTTTGTCGATCTAGACGATGCTCGTAATGGGCCTGCAATTCAAGATCTATGGATGTTGCTCAATGGTGATCGCCAGGACAAGATGATGCAACTTGATGTTCTGTTAGAGGGATATCAAGAATTTAGTGACCTAGCGAACGATCAATTGAAACTAATTGAGCCTTTACGCGGTCTACGTATGGTGCACTACATGGCTTGGCTAGCGAAACGCTGGCATGATCCGGCCTTTCCACAGGCCTTTCCTTGGTTCAATGATGCCAAATATTGGGAAGGACAAGTGCTAGGTTTTAAAGAGCAGATAGCCGCGCTGAATGAAAAGCCACTTTCATTACAACCGCAGTGGTGACAAACTATTCCCATTCCTGTTAAGGATTTGTTTTACACATGGAGAAAATAATGAAAAAAATCATCGCATTATTTGCGACGCTTCTAGTCAGTCTGGGAGTAAGTGCAGCACAATTTCAAGAAGGTACACATTACAAAGTCCTCGATTTAGAAAAGTCCTCTAAACCTATCGTTACTGAGTATTTTTCTTTCTACTGCCCACACTGCAACAGTTTCGAGCCTATCATTGCTCAGCTTAAGAAAAAGATTCCTGCCGATGCTAAGTTGCAAAAGAACCACGTTTCGTTTATGGGCGGCAACATGGGCCTTTCAATGAGTAAAGCTTACGCAACGATGGTGGCGTTAAAGATTGAAGACAAGATGGTGCCTGTTATGTTTAACCGCATTCATAACATGAACAAACCGCCTCGCAATGATGAAGAACTGCGTCAAATCTTCTTAGATGAAGGCGTGGACGCGAAGAAGTTTGATGCCGCATTTAACGGCTTTGCTGTAGATTCTATGGTACGTCGTTTTGATAAACAGTTTAAAGATAGCGGACTATCCGGCGTTCCTGCGGTTATCGTCAACAACAAGTACCTAGTCGAAGCTGGTGGCATTCAGTCTCTAGATGAGTACTTTGAGCTAGTGAACTTCTTACTGAAGAAGTAGTCTCGATTGAGTTAAAAAACGAGCGAATATCGCTCGTTTTTTTATTTGGTATGAATATCTTTCAACGTTTGGTCTTTCTGCCGCCAGACATCGCCTAACCATTTTTGGAAGTCCCGCTTATAACGTTTATCGTTGAAGTAATCTCCCAGTACCTGATCATCGACAGGTAACACCCTCACTTTTACAACGATCCTGTTCATTTTCCCCATTAACGCGTCTTTGAAAGGTTGGTCCGTGTTGTCTGGGTAAGCAAGGGTCACGTCAATAATGGTCTCGAACTGATCTCCCATCGCCGCCAACGTATAAGCAATACCACCCGATTTTGGCTGAAGTAGGTACTCATACCCTGCACGGCCTCGGGCTTGCTTTTCAGCCGTAAAACGAGTCCCCTCCACATAGTTAACGACCGTTGTCGGGGTATCTTTGAATTTGGCGCAAGAGCGTCTTGTCGTCGCTAAGTCTTGTCCGCGCTTTTCTGGATGCCGAATTAAGTACTCGCGTGAGTAACGCTTCATAAATGGCATATCTAAAGCCCAACACGCCATACCGAGAAACGGAACATACAATAGTTGCTGCTTTAAAAAGAACTTGGGCATTGGAATAGTATCTTTAAAAACACTGCAGAGCACCACGATGTCAGTCCAACTCAAATGGTTGCTGATCATCAAATACCAACCATCCTTATTGAGACAATCTACCCCTTCTACTTGCCATTGTAATTTACGGTTTACCAGATGAATAATTCCGTGGTTACACGTCGCCCACAACCACATAAATCGGTTCGCTAAAGATGTGCACAGCCGCTGTAACGGTTTTATGGGCAGCAGAAACTTCAAGAGGCCAAACCCAAGGATAGGAATAGAACAAAATGCGGTATTAATAATTACCAGAGAGGCACTAACAATAAAAAGTAGGTATCCAAGCATAACCAACTATCTATGATTCTTTTGTAACAATTTTATGGCGGTTAATTGTACAAGCCAGACCATCTGTTGCAATGGTTTTATCATTGGTCTGATTTGTGTTGTAACTCATAGAAAACAAGCTTATTCTGAACTAATAACATAGCATAAACATATAATTACATTCTCGACCAAAATAATCAGAATATGATGAGGATCCGTTATGAAAACGACATGGAGTGTCTTGGCAGTGTCGCTTGGTCTTATCTCACAGAGTGCAGTGGCTAAGTTAGGTGAAAGCAACGGCTTTAGTGGTGAAATTGCATTGAATGCGGCTTACGCAAGTAAAACATCAAATCTTACTAACACTGACGATGAGTTTCGTAAATACACAGGCGGTCAACAAGAAGATAGCGGCGCATTGGTGCTACCCTTGGGTAGTCTTCAATACACATTTGGCTCGCAGTCCACTCATCAATTGTTTTTAGGTACCTCACGCGCTGACATTGCCGTTGGTACCGTCGCACTTGAAGCGGGTTACAAGCATCTCTTTAGTGATAGAACCAAAGTCAGTATTTCTTTCTTGCCAACTATTTTAGAAGGCAAAGTCTGGCAAGACCCTTACACCATGGATGCTCGCCAAACAACGAAAGAAAACGGCAACGCTTATCGTCTCCAAATAGACAACATTGCCGGATCATTATTCAGCTTGGACCTTGCTTACGGTAAACGCGAACTGGATGAGGAACGCTCTGGTACGGGGGTTCCAATCTTGTCGCCACAGGAGGCGCAACTACTCAATCGTAACGCCGATATCCTCTACGGCAAGTTCAAAATGATGCTACCCGTAAACCGACAAGTATTGCTTTATCCCGCCCTAATTTATACCCAGCAGGATGCTGATGGCAATGCCATGAAACACAATACCTATGGCGCTGAATTGTCATCATTTATGTCGTTTGGCAACCATAAACTAGCACTAACCTTGGGCTATTTGAAACGTGATTACGATGCATCAAACCCTCTCTTTGACCAAACCCGTAAAGATGATGAATGGAAAGCTTTTCTAGCCTATGAATATCCAGGAATTTTCTATTCCAATGACGTATCACTGGTTGCTTTTGCTGGTGCCGCTAATAGCGATTCCAACATCGACTTCTACGATGAGAAAGATTGGATCACCGCCGTCGGCCTAAGCTGGAAATTCTAATAAGCTCCAAGCACATCCATTCCCTTATACATGGCTTGGCAACGTAGTTTGCTAAGCCATTTTTTCGCTCAGACTCATCGTGTTGATGAAAAGTACGGCGCATTTTTGGCTTATGAATATCTTTGTTTGTGGAATGTTGATTCGTTGTCTTTTATCTCTCTTTCGGGCTATAACGCAACGGATTCCTCTATTGCCTCTAAACCGATTGCGCCGTCAACTGCTTTAATAATCGATCCATCGCCCGATAACCTAACGCTTCTGCTAAATGAACTCTTTGGATATTCTGTTCATTGGCAAGATCAGCAATCGTACGAGCTACTTTGATAATTCGATGATAGGCGCGTACCGATAATCCCAATCGATGTAGTGCATTTTCGAGAAACTCAGCGTCGGTTTTTTGTAAATGGCAGAAGTCCTCAATCTCACCACTATGTAGCAGCGCGTTAACCTTGCCACTTCGACTTAACATGATATCCCGAGCTTGATGAACACGCTGTCGTACTACGTGCGTCGATTCACCTCGTTCCCCTCCCTCTGACAACGTCCCTTTCGGTAACGACGGTATTTCGATCGACATATCAAACCTGTCGAGTAATGGTCCCGATAATCGACTTAAATAACGCAAGATAAGTTGTGGATTGGTACGAGACTGATTGCCCTCATAGTAACCTGTAGGACTGGGGTTCAACGCACCAACAAGCTGGAATCGCGCCGGAAAACGCGTCTTACCTTGCGCACGTGAAATGATAATTTCTCCGGACTCAAGTGGCTCACGCAACGAATCCAATACTTTCCTTTCAAATTCAGGCATCTCATCTAGGAACAAAAGCCCATTGTGTGCCAACGAAATTTCTCCAGGTCTCGGTATGGACCCGCCGCCAACTAATGCGGCCATCGAACTGGAATGATGTGGAGCACGAAAAGGTCGTGTTTTCCAATTCTCTTCATTGATTTCTTGTTGCGTGAGCGACGCGACCGATGCGGTTTCCATCGCTTCTTGCTCACTCATTTCCGGTAGCAAGTCACACAACCGCGACGCCAACATGGTTTTTCCTGTTCCTGGTGGGCCAAGAAAAAGCAGGTTGTGGTTACCTGCCGCTGCAATCTCTAGTGCACGCTTTCCCTGCTGCTGACCGATAATGTCTTGAAGATCGCGAGTTTTGAGTGCCATTTTGTTTGGTTTGGTGTCGGTATACAGAGACAACGCTTGCTGTCCCATTAAGTACGCACATACCTCTAACAGTCCTGAAGCGGATTTGTGGTCATCTCGACCGACTAGCGCTGCTTGATTCCCATTGCCTTCTGGCACCACCAAACATCGACCGCTTTTATTCGCCGCCAATGCAGCTGGCAACACACCTTTTACAACTCTCAGCTCTCCCGACAGTGCCAACTCCCCAACAAATTCATGAGCAAGCAATTTATCATGCGGTAACTGTTCAGATGCTGCCAAAATGCCTAACGCAATAGGAAGATCAAACCGCCCTCCCTCTTTAGGCAGATCCGCAGGAGCAAGATTTACCGTAATCCTTTTGGCAGGAAATTCGAAGCGAGAATTGATGATTGCACTGCGAACTCTGTCTTTTGATTCCTTGACTGTGGTTTCAGGAAGTCCTACCAGTGTAAAGCCTGGCATGCCGTTACTGATATGGACTTCAACCGTTACCAGTGGAGCTTCAACACCAACGCTCGCTCGACTATAAATAATCGATAATCCCATGAAATCCCTTTTTCCTTCCGACTTCTCTCACTTAGATGGTTAAAAGTCAGAGTTTTATATATACCCTATGTTATACAGCCACATTTAATGCTGAGTAAATGTGAAAAAAGTATGATTTTTTGCTTGTCAGGTAACAGAAATTTGTGATACCACTAGTGACGCAAACATTTTCGTTAGAATTAACGCAACGATTTAGAAACAAGATAATGACTTTTAACGCTCACTCTCACACTCTGATTAGCCTGATTATTGTGGTCCTGATTGGTACTACACGGGGGCATGTGGGCGGAAAATAACCACGAGATTCAAAAAAACCCCCGCACTGAAAAGTCCGGGGGTTTTTTTACAAACTCAAAATATAAATTTGATAATGATCACTCATAGAAACCTCACTCGGTGGAAATGATAGGAAGAAATGGAGCACACCATGTGCAATCGAACGACAAATGGTCACGACAGCAAGCGTGACAATCAAGGAGGCTATAATGACAGGTGCTGAATTAGTTGTAGCCGCATTGAAGCAGCAAGGTATTGAAACGGTTTTTGGTTATCCTGGCGGGGCCATCATGCCAATCTACGATGCTTTGTACGATGGTGGGGTTGAACATATCCTTTGCCGACACGAACAAGGCGCCGCAATGGCAGCCATAGGATTGGCAAGAGCCACTAAAGACGTTGCAGTTTGTATGGCCACCTCCGGCCCCGGCGCCACCAACCTAGTAACCGGCCTTGCCGATGCTTTCCTCGATTCCATCCCCCTAGTCGCTATCACTGGTCAAGTCGCCAGTTCCCACATCGGTACCGATGCATTCCAAGAAATGGATGTCATTGGTATGTCACTCTCCTGTACTAAGCATAGCTATCTAGTCACAGAGATTGAAGAACTCGCCCCAACCCTTGCCGAAGCATTTGAAGTTGCCAAAACAGGCAGACCCGGACCTGTTATTGTCGATATTGCTAAAGATGTCCAACTTGCTAATGCTCCGGTCGATGTCCTACCACCTTTCACACCACCAGCAATGCCGGTCGCATCACAAGAGCAGATTCAATTAGCACAGCAGTTGCTTGATCAGAGCTCTCGCCCGGTTCTTTATGTGGGTGGAGGAGTGCAACTTGCCCATGCTACCGAGTCTGTTCGTGAATTTTTACGACTCAATCCTATGCCTAGTGTCAGCACACTCAAAGGCTTGGGAACGATAGAAAGACACAATCCCCACTACTTAGGCATGTTGGGCATGCACGGAACAAAAGCCGCAAACTTAGTCGTTCAAGAATGTGACCTTTTGATCGTGGTTGGTGCTCGTTTTGATGACCGAGTGACAGGAAAACTGGATACCTTTGCCCCTCATGCCAAAGTGATTCATATCGATATTGATGCCGCAGAATTCAACAAGCTCAGAAAAGCTCATGCCGCACTTCGTGGTGACATCAATGTCATATTGCCACAGCTTGAAATGTCGAAAGATATTGCCTCTTGGGCACATCATAGCGAAAGCTTACGTGACGGCTTTAAGTGGCGTTATGACCATCCTGGTGACTTAATTTTCGCTCCGCTACTTCTGAAGCAGCTATCCGATATGATGCCAGATTCATCAATTGTATCGACAGATGTGGGCCAGCATCAAATGTGGGCAGCACAACACATCCAACCGAGGTTGCCAGAGAACTTCATTACTTCAGCAGGGCTCGGCACTATGGGCTTTGGCCTTCCTGCCGCTATGGGAGCAGCTGTCGGTTGCCCTGAAGACCAATCCATATTAATTACTGGTGACGGTTCATTCATGATGAATGTTCAAGAGCTAGGCACACTGAAGCGCCGACAAATACCCGTCAAAATTGTGCTGTTAAATAACCAACGTCTTGGTATGGTTAGACAGTGGCAGTCACTGTTTTTTGATGGTCGACACAGCGAAACGATTTTGGATGATAACCCTGACTTTGTCATGCTTGCTAAAGCATTCGATATCCCAGGAAAAACCATCACTCGCAAAGAAGAAGTCGAGCCTGCGCTCAAAGAAATGCTAGAGAGCAAAACCGCGTACATGCTTCATGTGTTGATAGATGAAGAAGAAAACGTATGGCCTTTGGTTCCACCAGGCGCCTCAAATAGTGACATGTTGGAGAATACCTAATGGACAGATATTTACTAGACATCAAAGCCGATGACAAACCTGTCTTACTAGAGCGCGTTTTGCGCGTCATTCGCCATCGTGGCTTTATCATTAAACAAGTGGCTGCAACACAAAACCATGAAAGTAAGATTGCCAGTGTTGAGATCATTGTTGATAGCAATCGTCCTATCACGACGTTAATCAACCAGATTGAGAAGCTTTGGGATATTCGCACCATTGAGGTGACAGAGCTTAAACACAACGAACTGACCAATCATAACCTACAAGAACAAATGCATAAGGAAGGAATGCTAAATGGCTAAAAGTACAGCAGATTTTATTTGGTTTAATGGTGAGATGGTTCCATGGGCTGAGGCGAACGTTCACGTCTTAACTCATGCAATGCACTATGGTACTTCTGTTTTTGAAGGGGTTCGTTGTTATAACACGCCTAATGGTCCTGTCGTGTTCCGTCATCCAGAGCATGCCAAGCGCCTGAAAGATTCCGCTAAAATTTACCGCTTCCCAATTCCTTATACTGAAGAAGAAATCATGGAAGCGACCCGTGAAACGCTACGCCAGAATAAGCTTGAATCCGCTTATATTCGCCCATTGGGTTTTGTCGGTAATGTTGGTTTGGGGGTTTGTCCTCCAGAAGGCACACAAATGGAACTCATCATCGCTGCTTTCCCTTGGGGCTCTTACCTAGGTGAAGAAGCACTGGCAAACGGTGTTGATGCGATGATCTCAAGTTGGAACCGCGCCGCACCCAATACCATTCCGACCGCTGCAAAAGCAGGTGGTAACTACCTTTCTTCATTGCTGGTTGGCGGTGAAGCGCGTCGTCACGGCTATGACGAGGGCATCGCTCTTAGCGTTGATGGTTACCTATCAGAAGGGGCTGGTGAGAACATTTTTGTAGTCAAAGATGGTGTTATCACAACTCCACCAGCAACCAGCGCCATCCTACCGGGCATCACACGCGACTCGATCATGACGATTGCAAAAGATATGGGCTACGACGTTCGTGAAGCTAATATTGCTCGTGAAGCACTTTACCTCGCAGACGAGGTATTTATGACCGGCACCGCCGCTGAAATCGTTCCGGTACGCAGCATTGATAAAATCGATGTTGGCACAGGTAAACGCGGTCCAATTACCAAAGTTATGCAAGACGCGTATTTTGGCTTATTCAATGGCACCACTGAAGATAAGTGGGGCTGGCTAGATTACGTATACCCAGAACAAAACCCAGCATCAGCAAAATAAGGAAGAAGTACAATGCCTAAATATAGATCAGCCACCACAACTCATGGTCGCAACATGGCTGGTGCTCGTGCACTTTGGCGTGCAACAGGTGTCAAAGAGGAAGATTTCGGTAAGCCAATTATTGCTGTTGTAAACTCGTTTACCCAGTTTGTTCCGGGTCACGTTCACCTTAAAGATCTTGGCCAACTGGTCGCCAAAGAAATTGAAGAAGCGGGCGGCATCGCCAAAGAGTTCAATACCATTGCCGTTGACGATGGTATCGCGATGGGTCACGGCGGTATGTTGTACTCACTACCTTCACGTGAACTTATTGCCGACTCTGTGGAGTATATGGTCAACGCCCACTGTGCAGACGCTATGGTGTGTATCTCCAACTGTGACAAGATCACTCCGGGGATGTTGATGGCTTCAATGCGCCTGAACATTCCAGTGATCTTCGTGTCTGGTGGCCCGATGGAGGCTGGGAAAACTAAGCTTTCTGATCAGATCATCAAACTCGATCTGGTTGACGCCATGATCCAAGGTGCTGATCCTACGGTTTCTGACGAGCAAAGTGAGCAAGTTGAACGTTCAGCTTGCCCAACTTGCGGTTCTTGCTCAGGCATGTTTACTGCTAACTCGATGAACTGTCTAACAGAAGCGTTAGGTCTTTCTCAACCAGGTAACGGCTCACTACTTGCGACTCACGCAGACCGTGAAGTACTGTTCAAAAATGCTGGTAAGCGCATCGTTGACCTGACTAAGCGCTACTACGAGCAAGATGATGCAACGGCCCTTCCACGTAACATCGCGACCAAAGATGCTTTTGAGAACGCGATGGCGCTTGATATCGCTATGGGTGGTTCAACCAACACGGTGCTTCACCTATTGGCAGCCGCACAAGAAGGTGAAGTAGATTTCGATATGGAAGATATCGACCAAATGTCTCGCCGTGTCCCAAACCTGTGTAAAGTGGCTCCTTCAACCCCTAAATACCATATGGAAGATGTTCACCGTGCTGGTGGGGTGATCGGTATTTTGGGTGAACTTAATCGCGCTGGTTTGCTTAACAATCAAACTAAGACCGTTCTAGGTCTTACCATGGAACAACAACTCAATCAGTACGACATCATGTTGACAGATTCCGAGGAAGTTAAGTCGTTCTATCGCGCAGGTCCTGCTGGTATTCGCACTACTCAAGCATTCTCGCAAGGTTGTCGCTGGGATACCTTAGATGATGATCGTGAGAATGGCTGTATCCGTACAAAAGACAACGCCTACAGCCAAGATGGTGGACTTGCCGTGCTCAAAGGTAATATCGCTTTAGACGGCTGTATTGTTAAAACCGCTGGTGTAGATGAAAGCTGTCTTGTATTCCAAGGTCCCGCTGTTGTTTTTGAAAGCCAAGAAGATGCGGTTGATGGCATTTTAGGCGGCAAAGTAAAAGCGGGCGATGTTGTGGTTATTCGCTACGAAGGGCCAAAAGGCGGTCCAGGTATGCAAGAAATGTTATACCCAACGACATACCTAAAATCGATGGGCCTAGGAAAAGAGTGTGCACTTCTCACTGATGGTCGATTCTCTGGCGGTACTTCGGGTCTATCTATCGGTCACGCCTCTCCTGAAGCGGCCAATGGCGGCACAATCGGCCTTGTTAAAGATGGAGACACCATTAGCATTGATATCCCATCACGCAGCATCACATTAGACGTTGCTGATTCTGAACTTGCTGCTCGACGCGCAGAACAAGACAAGCTGGGCTGGAAACCAGTAGATCGCGAACGTATCGTTTCGCTAGCACTTAAAGCTTATGCCAACCTTGCCACCAGTGCAGACAAAGGTGCGGTGCGCGATAAGTCGAAACTCGAGGGCTAACAGCGATGAGTGCAGCAGATAATCATCCTGAATCTGGCGCAGAATATCTGCGCCAGATACTCAGAGCTCCGGTTTATGAAGTGGCGACCGTAACGCCACTTCAAGACATGCCAAGACTGGCAGCACGCATCGGTAACCAGGTACAAATCAAGCGCGAAGATCGCCAGCCGGTACACTCGTTTAAGTTGCGTGGTGCCTACAACATGGTGGCTAACCTAACCGATGAGCAGAAGCGTGCTGGGGTGATAGCCGCATCAGCGGGTAATCATGCTCAAGGCATGGCACTCTCAGGCACTAAATTAGCTATCAATACCACCATTGTCATGCCTAAAACGACTCCAGATATCAAAGTAGAAGCCGTTCGTGGATTTGGGGGTAACGTGGTTTTGCATGGCAGCAACTTTGATGAAGCCAAAGCCGAAGCTCAGCGTCTGTCCGAAGAAAATGGCTACACCTTTGTACCGCCTTTCGATCATCCACTAGTGATTGCTGGACAAGGCACGATTGGTATGGAGATGCTGCAACAAAACGGGCATCTCGACTATATCTTTGTTCCAGTTGGCGGAGGCGGTCTTGCCGCAGGTGTTGCCGTGTTGGTTAAACAGCTGATGCCTGAGATAAAGGTCATCGCTGTTGAACCAGAAGATTCTGCGTGCCTTAAAGCGGCGTTGGATGCTGGAGAGCCAGTGGTCCTCGATCAGGTCAGTATGTTTGCAGATGGTGTTGCGGTAAAAATTATTGGTAATGAAACCTTCAGGCTGTGCCAAAAGTACATTGATGGCCACATTACCGTTTCCAGTGATGAAATCTGCGCTGCAGTAAAAGATATCTTCGAAGATACTCGCGCTATTGCCGAGCCATCAGGTGCACTGGCACTCGCTGGTCTGAAAAAGTTTGCAGAGAAGAATCAACTACAAGGCAAGCAGCTAGGCACGGTACTGTCAGGTGCTAATACCAATTTCCACGGTTTGCGTTATGTCTCTGAACGGTGTGAACTCGGTGAAAAACGTGAGGGTATTCTCGCGGTGACCATTCCAGAGCGTCAGGGCGCCTTTTTCGATTTCTGTCGTATTATTGGCGGCCGAGCGGTTACTGAGTTCAACTATCGCTATAATGATGACAAATTAGCCAACATTTTCGTCGGTGTGCGTCTCGTCGGTGGTCAAGAAGAACTGGATGGCATCATTAGCGATCTCAGAGCAAGTGGCTACCCTGTGGTTGACCTTTCTGATGATGAAATGGCAAAACTGCACATTCGCTATATGATTGGTGGCAGACCGTCTAAACCGCTTAAAGAGCGCCTATACAGCTTTGAATTCCCAGAGTATCCAGGAGCGCTACTTAAGTTCTTAAGTACACTAGGAACACATTGGAATATCAGTTTATTCAATTATCGCAACCAAGGCGCAGATTACGGACGCGTTTTGTGTGGTTTTGAATTAGAAGACAGTGATTTGAACGAGTTCTCTGCTCACCTGAGAGAACTAGGCTATCAGTGCAAAGATGAGACCGATAATCTGTCTTATAAATTCTTTTTGTCTTAATCAGAAAATGGGAAGCGACAGCTTCCCATTTTTATTTCAACCAATCGTGATACAGCTGGTCTTCATCTCCTAGATACTCCACCATCCAATCCAAAAGATTATGATTATCGTGCTTTCTCCACACCAAGCAGCACTCACTTGGGGTTTGGGCATCTTCGAGAGTTCGCTCCACCAGCATGCCATAATCGATAAGTGGTTGAGCAATATGTCTTGGCATATAACCAATGCCCACATTTTTCTTCAAGCACTCAATAGCAGTAAACCAATTAGGCAGTAATAGCCGTCGTTGTTGCGGGTAGTGTTCATTGTGACGTTTAGGTAATACTCGCGACGTGTCATCAATGCATATAGCCGTATATTGACTGACAAAATCTTCATCCAAACGCTCCTGGTGGGCGCATGGATGCGAAGGAGACATGACCAAAGCCCAATCTAAGCTACCTATTTTCTTTACGCCATATTCACCACTAACAGGAATCGCACTTGTCGCGCCGATCACGATATCCGCTCGTTGTTGGGAGATCGCCTCCCAGGAGCCGTTATAGACCTCCATATTGATCTGCAGCTCGGCAAATTCAAACTCTTGATAAAAGTTCTCTATCAAATCAGAGAGTTTATCTACTCTAACCACATTGTCTAAGGTCAGCTTTAAGCTATTTTGCCACCCGAGAGCGGTACGTCGTGTCTGATGCGTCAGTTCATCCATTTTGCGCAGCATTTGCCGAGCTTCTACCATGAAGACTTCACCAGCCGCGGTTAATTCAACCTTTCTTGGAAGACGAGTAAACAGTTTTACACCGAGCTCTTGTTCAATTTGCCGCACGCTGTAGCTAATCGCTGAAGGCACCTTATGGAGCACATCGGCAGCGGCACTGAAGCTTCCTAGACGAGCAACAACGTCTAGCATTTTTAGTGATGAGCGAGAGTACATACTTTAGCTTTCAAAATTTTTGATAGATAACCACAAAATATAGCGTTTTATTTTTATAAGATCCAAAAATAGAATACACGCCATCAGCAGTATGGGCTGGCGCCAATTCATTCCTGTGAAAGTATTTCAAGGAATAACAATGAAAATAACCAAACTACAACTCAGCTATCTTGCGATATTATCCATGTTGGGCTTCATTGCTACCGATATGTATTTGCCTGCGTTTAAACTTATCGAGCAAGATTTTGCTACCGGACCAGAACAGATCGCTCTGTCATTAACGGTCTTTTTAGTCGGTATGGGTCTTGGACAGTTCTTATGGGGACTTGCCAGTGACCGTTTTGGACACCGCAAAACGCTCTTTGCCGGACTCATTATCTTTACTATTGCCTCTATCGGCTTAGCCTGGAGCCAAGAAGTATGGCAATTGTTGGCACTGCGTATGCTGCAAGCGATTGGTGTTTGTGCTCCAGCCGTGATTTGGCAATCTATGGTGATCGACAAATTCGATAAAAGAACTAGCCAGCAAATCTTCGCTACGATCATGCCTCTTGTTGCCTTGTCTCCAGCACTAGCGCCGCAACTTGGTGTGCTATTAACAGATTTATGGGGATGGCACAGTATCTTCGTCGTATTAGCGATTACAGGTGCCCTATTAGCCGCGATCACCTTATCGATGAAAGATCATAAAAAAGCACAGCGTCAACGATCATCGGTAGGCGCTGATCTTAAGAGTCTATTCGGATCACGTGAATACGTGGGTAACGTAATGTTGTTCTCTGTCGCTTCTGCGGCGTTCTTCGCTTACCTAACAGGTATGCCCGAAATCATGAGTCAACTTGGTTATTCAGCCAAAGACATCGGTTTAAGCTTCATCCCACAAACTATCGCATTTATGCTTGGTGGTTACATGGGCAAGAAGTTAGTCGCTAAGTTAGGTGATGACGTGGTACTGAAACAGCTACTAGGATTGGAAACGGTCGCTATACTGTTGGTATTTACAGCGTGTCAGTGGGAGCTCACCAGTGTATGGCCAATCCTAGCACCTTTCTGCTTGCTAGCAGTTGCAAACGGCGCTTTGTATCCGATTGTAGTGAACCGTGCCCTATCAAGCGCACCACATTGCTCAGCAACGGCCGCAGGATTGCAAAACAGCGTACAGATTGGTATTAGCAGTTTAGCCAGCGCTCTTGTTGCAGCATTTGCAGTGTTCGCTCAATCAGCGGTTGGTTATGTGATTCTTGGTTGTTTAGCCTTAATGTGGGTCGGTTACCTGATTGCCACACCGGCACTAACCGAAGAGCTAACGATACCAGATAACTCTCGAGTCGTAAGCGACGAGTAATGAAAAAATGGGCGAGTGAATCGCCCATTTTTCTTGTATTACAGGCTTTGTAATCCCCACTTTTTCGCGGTTTCTTCAAAGAAACCCTGTGTCTTTTTCAGCTCCACCCAATGATTCACATAGTTAATCCAAATCTGGTCACTTTGCGGTAGTAGCATCGAAATAGGTGTTGGCTTTCGAGGGTCTTTCACGGGCACAATGGCAAGTTGCTTAAACTTGGTGACTAACGTTGCTGCTTCTACATTTGAGGTCACAGACACATCAGCGCGACGTGCGAGTAATTCTTGGAAATCACGAGCCGGCGCTTCAATAACAATGTGTTCTGCATCAGGGAAAAAGTCTTTCACCATCTTCTCTTGTACTGTGCCTAGTGTGGCCGCTACTTTAATATCAGGTTTGTTAAAATCTGCCCAATCAGAGAACTTCTCTAAGTCTTTCTTTTGGACAACAGGAACAAATGCTAGATAGAAATAGGGCTGACTGTATCCCGCCACTTTGGCACGAGACATATTCAGAGAGGCACTGCCCGTTATATCGTATTTGTTAGCGGTAATGCCATTCACCAACGTTTTCCAATCCGTCGCCACATATTCCACTTTCACACCAAGATCTTTGGCAAGCTGTGTCGTCACATCAATATCGAAACCTCGATACGAATTGGTCGCTGGATCTTTCATGGTCATGGGGTTCCAATCACCTGTTGTCCCCACGCGCAATACACCAGAATCCAAAATCTTTTGCAGACGACTCGTTTCCGCTGCGACCTGACCGATAGAAAGAAAAGTAATAATAAAGCCCAGAATCCACTTCTTCATTGAATAGTCCCTAAAATTATTAAACATTAGTGGTACATACTTGATAACATAGCAGTAACAGATGGATTTTTCAGAAATAATTAGGGACGATTGTGAGCTATCGACTACTTGCTGTTGTTTTATGTCTGCCACTACTAAGTGGTTGTTCTGACTATGAGTGGGGCTGGTATGTACTCAACCCTTCAACGGAACAAGGAAAAACTAACCTCGGTTTCCTATTAGCGGGATTTAAAGACACCATCTATGTCTCCTTGCTCAGTATGGTATTTGCTATGCTGTTAGGTCTGCTTGTCGCCTTTCCAGCCTTGTCAGAGAAGCCTTGGCTGCGCGCTATTAATCGAATCTATGTCGAAGTGATTCGCTCCATACCGGTTCTCGTTTTGTTACTGTGGGTATACTACGGCATGCCCACATTATTAGACATTTCTCTCAATCATTTTTGGGCCGGAGTGATAGCACTTACTATCGCGGAAAGTGCCTTTATGGCAGAGGTGTTTCGTGGCGGTATTCAGGCAGTGACCCGTGGTCAGCATGAGGCAGCTGAGTCACTTGGCCTCAATTATTGGCAGAAGATGCGACTGGTTATCTTACCGCAAGCTTTTCGTCAGATACTACCGCCACTGGGTAACCAGTTTGTCTACATTCTCAAAATGTCATCATTAGTAAGTGTTATCGGGCTTAGTGACCTGACTCGAAGAGCGAACGAGTTGGTTGTAAATGAGTACTTACCTTTAGAAATCTATACTTTCCTCGTTCTCGAGTATTTAGCATTAATTCTGTTGGTATCACAAGCTGTGCGCTGGCTTGAAAAGCGTATTGCGATTCCAAGCCACTAACAATAAGTTCAGAGAGACAAAAAGGGCCTCAATGAGGCCCTTTTTAATGAAGGAGACTATTTCTGCTTGGTTGGACGCTGCCAGCCTGAAATTTTGCGCTCTTTTGCACGAGTAATCACTAACTCACCTTCAGCGACATCTTTAGTTAACGTGGTACCCGCACCAATCGTCGCCCCATCAGCGATAGTCACAGGGGCAACCAGTTGACTGTCAGAGCCGACAAAAACGTCATTGCCAATCACCGTCTTAAACTTATTCGCCCCATCGTAGTTACAAGTGATAACACCTGCACCAATGTTAGTACGCTGGCCAATGTCGGCATCACCTAGGTATGTTAAATGGTTCGCTTTCGAGCCTTCACCTAGACGAGCATTTTTCACTTCAACGAAGTTGCCAACGTGAGCGTCATTTCGTAGCTCTGCTCCAGGGCGTAAACGCGTAAATGGACCAACCGTACACTCTTCACCGATTGTCGCGCCTTCGATTACGCTGTATGGACGTACGATGGTATTGTCGTCAATTTTACAGTCTTTTAGCACACAACCCGTACCGATAACGACGTTATCACCAAGCGTGACACTCCCCTCAATGATAACATTGGTGTCAATCTCTACATCCATACCACACTGTAGCTCGCCACGAAGGTCAAAACGAGCTGGGTCGCGTAACATCACTCCCTGCTCGAGCAGCTTCTGTGCTTGCATGGATTGAAAGGCTCGCTCTAAACGCGCTAGCTGGGCGCGGTCGTTAACCCCTTCAACTTCAATCGGATTTGCGGGGTGAACCGCTTCTACCGCACGACCTTCATTATGAGCGGCGGCAATCACGTCGGTCAGGTAATACTCACCTTGCGCGTTATCATTGCTAAGACCAGATAACCAGCGCTTTAGATCCCCCCCGGTAGCCACCATCACACCGGTATTGATCTCTTTAATGAGCTTTTGCTCTTCCGTTGCATCTTTCTGCTCAACAATAGCGACTACTGGACCATTCTTACGCACAATACGGCCATAACCCATCGGGTTATCAAGGACAACGGTTAACAGTGCAATACCACCGGTGGGTTGAGCATCGAGTAGGTTTTCAATGGTCTCTTCAGAAATAAGCGGAACATCACCATAGAGAACAAGTACTTTTTCATCATCAGCAAAATGTGGAGACGCCTGATCGACAGCATGACCCGTCCCTAATTGATCCGCTTGCAGCACCCAATTTACCTGCTCTTGCTGCAAAGCCGCTTGCATCATTTCACCACCATGACCATACACTAGGTGGATATTCTGAGAACCTAAGCTTTCACAAGTGTCGATGACATGTTTTACCATCGGTTTGCCAGCCAGAGTATGCAATACTTTAGGTATGTGGGAGTACATGCGGGTTCCTTTCCCCGCAGCAAGAACGACTGCACTAAATTTCATTATTATTGAACCATTGACGTTAATTAAGCTAACGTCATTCTAGCGATGAATGCCAGCAGTGTTAAATAGATTGGAAAAATTTCTGATAAAAATTAAGCAAAAAGGCGACCCTAAGGTCGCCTTTTTCATCGCGGTTAGTTCAGTTTACCTGAATTAACGACGTTTTTTTGTCAGCTCGATTACTCGTAGCTGAGCAATGGCTTTAGCCAGTTCACTGGCCGCTTGCGCGAAGTCCATGTCGCCATGCTGATTCTGGATATGCTCCTCAGCTTTGCGTTTGGCTTCTTCTGCCTTAGCTGCGTCTAGTTCCTCGCCACGGATAGCAGTATCAGCCAGTACTGTAGCAGTACCCGGCTGAACTTCTACGATACCACCAGAGACATAAATGAACTCTTCTTTACCGTATTGAGTAACGATACGCACCATACCAGGCTTGATAGCGGTCAGCAGCGGTGTGTGTCCATGGTAAATACCAAGTTCACCTTCGCTACCGGACACCTGAAACGTCTCAACACGACCTGAGAAAAGTTTTTTCTCCGCGCTTACTACGTCTAGGTGAAAGGTTATTGCTGCCATATCGCCTCCTAATTAGCCTTATAGCTTCTTCGCATTCTCGATAGCATCGTCGATAGTACCGCAGTACATAAACGCTTGCTCTGGAATGTCATCGTAGTCACCAGCTAGTAGACCTTTGAAGCCACGTAGAGTCTCTTTAAGAGGTACGTAAACACCTGGGTCGCCAGTAAATACTTCTGCTACGTGGTAAGGCTGAGTTAGGAAACGTTCAATCTTACGAGCACGAGATACGACTTGCTTATCTTCTTCAGATAGCTCATCCATACCTAGGATCGCAATGATGTCTTTCAGCTCTTTATAGCGCTGCAGCGTCTGCTGAACACCACGTGCTACATCATAGTGCTCTTGACCAACAACAAGTGGGTCAAGCTGACGAGATGTAGAATCTAGTGGGTCGATCGCAGGGTATAGACCCATAGCTGCGATGTTACGGTTAAGTACAACCGTTGCATCCAAGTGCGCGAACGTCGTTGCAGGAGACGGGTCAGTCAAGTCATCCGCAGGTACATATACAGCCTGTACAGACGTGATAGAACCTGATTTAGTTGACGTGATACGCTCCTGTAGAACACCCATCTCTTCTGCAAGAGTTGGCTGGTAACCTACCGCAGATGGCATACGACCTAGAAGGGCCGATACCTCTGTACCTGCAAGTGTATAACGGTAGATGTTATCAACGAACAGTAGTACGTCACGACCTTCGTCACGGAACTTCTCTGCCATTGTTAGACCAGTCAGGGCAACACGTAGACGGTTTCCTGGTGGCTCGTTCATCTGACCGTAAACCATTGCTACTTTTGATTCTTCAGGCTTCTCAACGTTTACAACGCCCGCTTCCTGCATTTCAAAGTAGAAGTCGTTACCTTCACGAGTACGCTCACCTACACCCGCAAATACGGATAGGCCAGAGTGTTGAAGTGCGATGTTGTTGATAAGTTCCATCATGTTAACGGTCTTACCTACACCTGCACCACCGAATAGACCGATTTTACCACCCTTAGCGAATGGGCAAACCAAGTCGATTACTTTAACACCAGTTTCTAGAAGCGCAGTCTCGTTAGATTGCTCTTCGTAGCTTGGCGCTTCACGGTGAATCGCATAGCTTTCTTCTGCACCGATCTCACCACGCTCGTCAATCGCATCACCAAGAACGTTCATGATACGACCAAGCGTCTTAGTACCTACTGGTACTGAGATTGGCGCGCCTGTGTTTACTACTGTTACGCCACGACGTAAACCATCAGAGCTACCCATTACGATACAACGAACTACGCCACCGCCTAGCTGTTGTTGAACTTCAAGAACAAGACGCTCTTTAGAGTCCGTTACGTTTAGAGCGTCGTATACACTTGGTACGTCACTCTGCGGGAACTCTACGTCGACTACCGCACCGATGATCTGTACGATCTTACCTGTAGCCATCGTTAATCCTCTAATCTATTTCGTTTTACCTAAGCTTAAACCGCAGCTGCGCCGCCAACGATTTCTGATAGTTCTTGTGTGATAGCCGCTTGACGCGCCTTGTTGTACACAAGCTCTAGATCATCAATCAAGTTGGTCGCATTGTCCGTTGCAGCTTTCATTGCAATCATTCGAGCCGCTTGCTCACAAGCAAGGTTCTCTACCACACCTTGATACACTTGAGATTCGATAAAACGAAGCAATAGTGCGTCTAGTAGTGGTTTTGGCTCAGGCTCATAAATGTAGCCCCATGAATGTTCGCGCTGCATCTCTTCACTGTCAGATTTAGGCAGAGGTAGCAATTGATCGATCGTTGGTTCCTGAATCATAGTGTTAACAAAGTGGTTATACACTACGTACAGGCGATCCAATTCGCCTTCGTCATACTTCTTCAGCATCACACCAACAGTACCGATAAGGTCTTCTAAGCTAGGCTCATCACCCAAACCCGATACCTGTGCCGATACTTTTGCGCCGCTGTTGTTAAAGAATGCTGTCGCTTTTGAGCCAATCACAGCTAGCTCAACTTCAGCACCTTTTTGTTTCCAATCCTGCATCTCTAAGACAGCTTTTTTGAACAAGTTAATGTTCAAGCCGCCACAAAGACCACGGTCGGTAGAAATAATGACATAACCAACACGCTTGGCTTCACGCTCTTCTAGGTACGGATGTTGGTACTCTAGATTTGCGTTAGCCAAATGACCGATCACTTTACGCATAGTTTCAGCGTATGGACGAGAAGCTTCACGCGCATCTTGCGAACGACGCATTTTTGAAGCTGCTACCATTTCCATCGCTTTCGTAATTTTCTGAGTGCTTTTCACACTACCGATTTTATTACGTATCTCTTTTGCGCCGGCCATCGTTACTCTCCATAAGTGGTGACCAAAAGGTCACCCACCAATTACCAAGTCTGAGTTGCTTTGAAATCGTCAGTCAGTTTCTTAAGCTGAGCTTCGATATCATCGTTGTAAGCACCCGTAGTGTTGATCTCTTTTGCAAGATCAGCATATTGACTGTGAGCATACGATAGAAGCGCTGCTTCGAAGTCTAGAATCTTGTTGATTTCAACATCATCTAGGTAGCCGCGCTCAACAGCAAAGATAACTAGTGCTTGGTCAAATACAGACATAGGAGCGTATTGTTTCTGCTTCATTAGTTCTGTAACTTTTTGACCGTGGCTTAGCTGACGCTTAGTTGCATCATCTAGGTCAGATGAGAACTGTGCGAACGCTGCTAGTTCACGATAAGCCGCTAGTGCAGTACGGATACCACCAGATAGCTTCTTAATGATCTTAGTCTGCGCTGAGCCACCTACACGAGATACTGAGATACCTGGGTCAACAGCTGGGCGAACACCCGCGTTGAAGGCTTCAGTTTGTAGGAAGATCTGACCATCGGTAATCGAGATTACGTTTGTCGGTACGAATGCAGAAACGTCACCAGCTTGAGTTTCGATGATAGGAAGAGCAGTTAGAGAACCAGTCTTACCTTTCACTTCACCGTTAGTGAAACGTTCTACGTACTCTTCGCTTACACGAGCTGCACGCTCTAGTAGACGTGAGTGGAGGTAGAATACGTCACCTGGGAATGCCTCACGGCCTGGTGGACGTTTAAGTAGTAGAGAGATCTGACGGTAAGCTACCGCTTGCTTAGATAGGTCATCATAAACAATCAGAGCGTCTTCACCGCGGTCACGGAAGTATTCACCCATTGCACAACCTGCGTATGGCGCTAGGTATTGCAGTGCAGCAGATTCTGAAGCAGATGCTACAACCACGATAGTGTTTTGTAGTGCACCGTGCTCTTCCAGTTTACGCACAACGTTTGCGATAGTAGAAGCTTTCTGACCAATCGCTACGTAGATAGAGAAGATACCAGAGTCTTTCTGGTTGATGATTGCATCGATCGCCATCGCGGTTTTACCGATCTGACGGTCACCGATGATAAGTTCACGCTGACCACGACCGATTGGGATCATTGAGTCAACTGACTTATAACCAGTTTGTACTGGCTGATCAACCGATTTACGGTCGATTACACCAGGTGCAATCACTTCTACTGGTGACGTAAGCTTCGCTTCAATTGGACCTTTGCCATCGATTGGCTCACCTAGTGTGTTTACAACACGACCAAGCATTTCAGGACCAACTGGAACTTCAAGAATACGACCAGTACCTGTTACTTTCATGCCTTCCTTAAGGTCAGCATATGGGCCCATTACTACCGCACCAACCGAGTCACGCTCAAGGTTAAGTGCTAGTGCATAACGGCCACCCGGTAATTCAATCATTTCACCTTGCATCACGTCCGCTAGGCCGTGGATGCGAATGATACCATCGCTTACCGATACGATAGTACCTTCATTACGAGCTTCACTCACAACATCGAAAGATTCGATACGCTGCTTGATTAGGTCGCTAATTTCTGTGGAATTAAGTTGCATGCTCCAATCCCCATCAAGACTGCATTGCTTCACTCAGTCGGTTCAAACGACCGCGTGCTGAGTTGTCAATTACCAGATCTCCGGCTCGAATAATAACCCCACCAAGTAGGGTCTCATCTACACTGCAATTCAGCTTAACTTTACGCTCAAGACGCTTTTCAAGTTTGTCACTGATCGCTGCACGTTGCTCATCGCTTAGATCCGATGCTGAAATCACTTCAACATCAATTTGTTTTTCTAGCTCTTTTTTGAAAGCTACAAATTCATCTAAAACGCATGGCAAAGCGGCTAGTCGACCATTTTCAGCCATTACTTTAATCAAGTTTTGACCGAATTCATCAAACTGTTCACCACCAACAGCAATAAAGATATCCGCGACTTTTTTCGCAGTAATAGACCCTGATAACAGGTCTGCAATATCTTCATTTTTGGTGATTTCAGCGGCAAAAGTTAGCATCTCAACCCATTGGTCTAATGCTTGCTTTTCTACCGCAAAGTCAAATGCTGCTTTAGCATAGGGGCGTGCGATTGTAGTCAATTCAGACATATGCGCCCCTCGCCTTAAAGTTTCGCAGTAATATTGTCGAGAATATCTTTTTGCGCATCTTTATCGATAGTACGCTCAAGAATCTTCTCAGCACCAGCTACAGCCAGAGTTGCAACTTGTTTGCGCAGCTCATCACGGGCACGGTTACGTTCAGCTTCAATTTCTGCTTCTGCTTGCGCAAGAATCATTTGGCGTTCTGCCAAAGCTTCTTCACGAGCTTCATCGATAATTTGTGCTTTACGCTTATTTGCCTGTTCAATGACCTCTGTTGCAGTGCGCTTCGCTTCCTTCATTTGGTCAGAAGCGTTGGCTTGTGCTAGATCCAAGTCTTTAGCAGCGCGTTCAGCCGCTACTAGACCGTCAGCAATTTTTTTCTGACGTTCTTCAATCGCATTCATGATTGGCGGCCATACATACTTCATGCAGAACCACACAAACAGTGCAAATGAGATTGCTTGACCTAGCAGAGTTGCGTTCATATTCACAACAGCTACCCCTCTAATAGTTCATTGACGAGCTAAAGTTTAATCAGGTGACAAGTCCGAAACTTGTCTGAGAAAAAGCTGATTAACCTAGCTGACCAACGAACGGGTTCGCGAATGTGAATAGCAGTGCGATAACAACACCGATCATAGGAACCGCATCAAGTAGACCTGCGATGATGAACATCTTAACTTGAAGCATCGGAGCCATTTCAGGTTGACGAGCCGCGCCTTCAAGGAATTTACCACCTAGAAGACCAAAACCGATCGCCGTACCAAATGCTGCCATACCGATAATGATACCTACGGCGATTGCAGAAAAGCTCAGTAAAGTTTCCATTACTATCTCCAATTTATAGTTGTTGGCTTAAATTTGCCCAAATAAAAAGCGTTAATAAAGTTAGTGATCGCTGTCTTCGTGTGCCATTGATAGATAAACAATCGTTAGCATCATAAACACGAAGGCTTGAATCGTAATAACCAGAATATGGAATATCGCCCATGGTAGTGAGCCCATCCATTGTAAATACCATGGTAGCATTGCAGCACAAAGAATGAAGACCACCTCACCCGCAAACATGTTACCGAACAGACGCATACCGAGAGACAGTGGCTTTGAAAGCAAAGACACAACTTCGATCAGCATGTTGAAAGGAATCATGATTGGATTGTTAAATGGGTGTAGAGTCAATTCTTTTGTAAAGCCAACTAGACCTTTTACTTTGATGCTGTAATAAATCATCAGAGCAAAAACACCTAGCGCCATAGCCATGGTGATATTGACATCAGCAGAAGGAACCACTTTGAGGTAAGGGATGCCCATCTGCTCTGCAGGGTAAGGTAAGAAGTCAATTGGAACAAGGTCCATGACGTTCATTAAAAATACCCAACAGAAGATAGTTAGTGCTAAAGGCGCGATTAGCGCGTTGCGTCCATGAAACGTTTCTTTGACGTTGTCGTCAACGAATTCCACGATCATTTCAACAAAACACTGCAGCTTGCCCGGCACACCAGCTGTTGCTTTCTTAGCTACTGAACGAAATACTCCAAGGAATATCAGACCAGTAAACACAGAAAAAAACAGGCTATCGATATGTACGTTCCAGAAACTCGTCTCCTCCACTAAACCCAGACTTCCTAACGAAAGGTTGGTCAAGTGGTGAGTGATATATCCGGCCGATGTTAGCGCTTCACCTGGCGCAGCCATAACTCATCCTATTTTTTGTTGTTGACGAATATTACTGGTGCCATAAGGTTAATTAAGACGGCCAGTAAAAAAGTGAGATTCAAGGGAATCACTTCCACCTGAATATACATGTAAGCCATTGAGAATAGAGCAACCGTAATGAGGATTTTCAGAGTCACTCCTGCGTAGAAAGACGCGGCAACCTTTTTCGCTGCTCGAGCCCCACTAAACAAAAATGCACACAATGCAAAAACCGCATTAGCGATAACAAAACTGCCACCACCAATGAGCGCTGAAATTCCCCACTCAGCATTTACAGCCACTGCCATTCCAACAGCTACCAATGTAACCACGCTGGCTTGGATCAGTAACAATCGCTTTGCAAGCTCTCGTCCTGGTCTAGCTAGCACAGCTACCATGTATTCTTTCCTATAGTTTTTTCCACAATGCACCTAAATTACTACTGTGCTGGGAGATTCGCGAAAATTATACTTTCCGACAAAGTTATTGCAATCAAACACCACCAAAAAGGTGCTATTTCATTCACAAAACCGTAACTTTCGCACAAAATTTCAATTTATAAATAATTGACCTACATCAATTATCTCATTTAGCTCTCAAGCTTGGCAATAAGTTGCTCCAATTTGTGAGGTTCATCAAGACTTATCGTTACTTTTGCTTTTCCGCTTGCATTTCGGACAAGAGACACTTTTGCACCTAGAATTTCACTTAAACGATGTGAAATTTCTTTAGCATCACGGTCTTCTGACTGTTTTTTCTCTAGAGAGTTCGGTTTTAAGCACTTTTTCACTAAATCTTCGGTTTGACGAACTGTCAGCTGTTTCTTAGCAACCGTGTTTGCCACCTCACATTGAACTTCACCTTCCAATGCCAAAAGTGCACGAGCATGACCCATATCTATCTGTTTAGATTCAACCAGTTTCTTAACTGATGATTCCAGTTGATTCAGACGAAGTAAATTACTCACCGCTGTACGTGACTTACCAATCACATCCGCGACTTGCTGGTGGGTTAATTCAAATTCATCCTGCAATCGTTCTAAAGCTTGCGCTTCTTCAATCGCATTTAAATCTTCACGTTGGATATTTTCGATCAGTGCCATCGCAACAGCAGCACGGTCTTGCACATTCTTAATGAGACAAGGCACCATTTTCAGGCCAGCTTGTCTTGCGGCACGCCAACGCCTCTCACCTGCGATGATTTCAAATTGGTCGTGACCGACTCTTCTGACGACAATAGGCTGAATAATGCCTTGCGATTGGATGGAGGCTGCAAGCTCCTCGAGCGCTTCGGGAGCCATATCTTTGCGTGGCTGGTAAATACCTGGACGCAGACTGTTAATTGAAAGCTCAGCCAAATCACCATCCGTTGATAAGCTTTGACTTTGCGTTGCGACTTGTTGTTTTTCTCGGGCCATAGAGCTCGTCGACAGCAGAGCGTCGAGCCCTTTTCCTAAACCACGTTTAGACATTGAATCTATTTTCCTTAAGAGCGTTAAGCCAATACTTCTTCGCGTCGTAGCATCTCACCAGCAAGAGCAAGGTAAGCTTTGGCACCAGCGGAATACTTATCGTAATACATCGCTGGTTTACCATGGCTTGGCGCTTCTGCGAGGCGTACATTCCTAGGGATAACGGTTCGATAAACCTTATCGCCGAAGTGCTTTTTCAACTGTTCAGACACTTCATTAGCGAGGCGATTACGAGGGTCGTACATGGTACGAAGTAACCCTTCAATCTTCAGGTTTTCATTGACTACCGCTGCCAACTTACTAATGGTATCCATCAATGCCGTCAGTCCCTCTAAGGCAAAGTATTCACATTGCATTGGCACTAACACTGAGTCAGCAGCGGCCATTGCATTAATTGTAAGTAGGTTCAAAGAGGGAGGACAATCGATAAAGATGAAATCATAGTTATCGCGGATTGGCGCAAGTGCATGTTTTAAACGCACTTCTCTGGCAAATACTTCCATGAGTTTAATTTCTGCAGCCGTGACATCTCCATTCGCTGCAATAAGGTCAAACTGACCGGAAGTGTCCTGACAAACTACCTGTTCAAAAGGAAGCTCATCAACCAGTAAATCGTAAGCAGTTGTTTCAACCTGATACTTATCGACGCCACTGGCCATCGTCGCATTTCCCTGCGGATCAAGATCTATCACCAATACCTTACGTTTGGTGGCAGCCATTGATGCCGCTAAATTTACACACGTGGTAGTTTTACCAACGCCACCTTTTTGGTTCGCAATAGCGACAATTTTTCCCACGACAACCTCTCCATTATCCCTTCTTGGATAAGATTACAAGATGACGGTCACCTTCCAACTCAGGAACTTGCAAAGGTTTGACATCGATCACAGAACACCATTCCGGCAGCTCTGAGACTTCCTGTTCGTGAAGTTGACCTTTTAGTGCATAGAAGCGACCGGTTTGCGACTTTGGTAAATGCTCACACCAATTTACCATATCCGTCATCGAGGCAAATGCCCGACTCAACACACCGTCAAAACCATTTTCTGGATCAAACTCTTCGACACGAGATTGCACGGCTGTGACATTTTTCAGTTTAAGTTCGTGAACGACTTGTTTAATAAATCGAATACGCTTTCCTAAACTATCAAGTAGAGTGAATGAGCTCTGTGGGTGCATGATAGCCAGAGGTATCCCAGGAAGCCCTGGTCCAGTACCAACATCAATAAAACGCTCGCCCTCAAGGTGTTCACCAACAATGATGCTATCGAGGATATGTTTCACTAACATCTCTTCTGGATGACGTACTGAAGTCAGATTGTAAGCTTTGTTCCACTTATCAAGTAACTGCACGTAGCCAACAAGCTGTTGCTTTTGAAGCTCAGAGACCTCTAACGAGGTCTCTGCGAGTAATTGTTCAAGTTTTACGATTAAGTTGTTGCTCACGCGGCTTCACCTTTTTTAAGCAATCCTTGTTTTTTCAAGTAAACCAGCAAGATAGAGATCGCAGCTGGGGTAATACCTGATATACGTGATGCGATACCAACCGTTTCTGGTTTCGCTTCTGAAAGCTTAGCGACAACCTCATTCGATAGCCCTTTCACGTCACTGTAATTGAGATCCGCAGGGATCTTAGTATTTTCATGACGCAATGACTTCGCGATCTCGTCTTGTTGACGTTGGATATAGCCTTCGTATTTCACTTGAATTTCAACTTGCTCACTGGCTTGTTGATCATCCATCGCTGGAGCAAAAGCGTCCAAAGAGGTCAATTGTGAATAATTTAGTTCCGGACGACGCAACAGATCTTCACCGCTTGCTTCACGAGAAATTGGTGTTTTCAGCAACGCATTCAGTGCTTCGATACCAGAAGATTTTGGGTTAACCCAGGTTTCTTTTAAACGCTGACGTTCGGTCGCCATATTGTTTAATTTCTCGTTGAAACGAGCCCAACGTTGCTCATCAATCAAGCCTAATTTGTGCGCGTGCTCAGTCAAACGAATATCGGCGTTGTCCTCACGAAGCAATAAACGGTACTCGGCGCGAGAAGTAAACATACGATAAGGTTCTTTCGTTCCCATCGTCGACAAATCGTCAATGAGCACACCCATGTACGCTTGATCGCGACGTGGGCTCCAGCCCTCTTTGCCTTGTGAGTACAAACTTGCGTTTAGACCGGCCATTAAACCTTGTGCAGCGGCTTCTTCGTAACCTGTGGTACCGTTAATTTGACCCGCAAAGAACAGACCAGATATAAACTTAGTTTCATAAGTTTGTTTTAAATCACGCGGATCGAAAAAGTCGTATTCTATCGCATAACCAGGGCGGACAATGTGCGCATTCTCAAAACCCTTCATTGAGCGGACGATTTGTACCTGAACATCAAATGGCAGACTGGTTGAGATACCATTTGGGTATAACTCATGTGTAGTGAGTCCCTCAGGCTCGATAAAGATCTGGTGACTATTTTTATCCGCAAAACGCATTACCTTATCTTCAATCGATGGGCAATAACGAGGTCCAATACCTTCAATCACGCCTGCATACATCGGGCTGCGATCTAGGTTGTTGCGAATAACGTCATGGGTCGACTCGTTGGTGTGAGTGATAAAACACGGAATCTGTGTCGGATGCTGAGTTCGGTTACCCATGAAAGAAAAAACAGGCGTTGGATTATCGCCGTGCTGAACCTCTAGCACAGAGAAATCGACGCTTCGAGCATCAATACGTGGTGGCGTACCTGTTTTTAAACGATCAACTCTAAACGGCAATTCTCTTAGACGTGCAGCCAAAGCAATAGAAGGCTGATCACCCATTCGACCACCAGAAGAGCTTTCCATACCGATGTGGATCTTTCCGCCAAGGAAAGTACCAACTGTTAATACCACCGATCTTGAATGGAATTTCAATCCCATTTCAGTAACAACGCCACGGACTTGATCTTGTTCTACGATCAAGTCATCGACGGATTGTTGGAATAACGTCAGGTTTGGCGTGTTCTCTAATGAGCTGCGCACATAAGCTTTGTATAGTGCTCGGTCTGCTTGAGCGCGAGTTGCACGAACTGCTGGACCTTTTGACGCGTTCAGAGTTCGAAATTGAATACCTGCATGATCAATGGCCTCAGCCATTAAACCACCCATAGCATCCACTTCTTTAACCAAATGTCCTTTACCTATGCCACCAATGGCTGGGTTGCATGACATTTGACCTAACGTATCAATATTATGAGTTAGGAGTAGTGTTTTTTGCCCTGTACGAGCAGATGCGAGTGCGGCTTCCGTTCCTGCATGTCCGCCACCAACAACGATGACGTCAAATGTTTCGTGATAAAGCATGAACCGACCTCAGTATTCAATCGATAAATTTAGACAAACCAAAAGGAGCGATATTCTACCGCTTTTCTTGAAGTGAGAAAAACGGTTTTCACATTTTTTGGATCCAAGAAATAGATAGTATAAAGATAAGATCTATATATATGATCTTTTATTAGATCTATTATTAGGATCCTCGTTTTCTGTGGATAACTCAAAAATGATCAACAAATCCATAGATCTTTTAATGATCGCTTGTTGTGATCTAGTGTTGATCTGATTCTGTATTAGTTGGGATCAAAATGCATGGTTATACACAGGCGTTTGAGGGAGATTAAGTTGTTCTTTGGATAAATATAGGTTTTTCACCGGAAAGATCATGTTTTATCCACAGTCTGGTTGGGTGATTATTGTACAGTATGAACTGATTGAAGTTGAAAAGTTACGCACAGGCATAAAAAAAGCGGCTAAAGCCGCTTATGGTTAGGGTTACTTCTAATTAAACTTGCTCATATGCTCGTTAAGCCAAACTTCTGCGGCGTCTTCGGGTACAGGATCGTTTAATACATCGATTTCTAGGCAGTCGGTTAACGGAGTTGCACCTATGCTTTCCAATAGCTCATAGGCATGTTTTCCAGCTGCGCAAAATGTGTCATAGCTAGAGTCGCCAATACCAACAACCGCGTATTTTACGTTTGACATGCGAGGTGGTGTATCTTGCAGAGCCGCGATGAAAGGTTGAATATTATCTGGGTAATCACCCGCTCCATGTGTTGACGTGATTAATAGCCAAATCCCTTCGGCCTCTATGTCACTCAGTTCAGGCTGATTGTGTATTGTGGTTTCTAACCCTTGTTCTATCAGTAGGTCACTCAAGTGATCACCGACATATTCCGCACCGCCAAGTGTGCTACCTGTGATGATATGAATCATTAATGTTCCTTATTTACCAATACAGAATGAAGAGAAGATTCGTCCAAGCAGATCGTCGGAGCTGAACTCTCCAGTAATCTCATTCAGATGTTGTTGGGCAATACGTAGCTCTTCAGCCAGAATTTCGCCCGCCATATAGCCTTCAAGTTGCTGCTGTCCAATATCGAGATGTTCAGCCGCTCGTTCTAGCGCATCGAGGTGTCGACGTCTTGCCATAAAGCCACCTTCATTGGCGCCAGAGAAGCCCATGATTGCTTTAAGGTGTTCTCTTAGTGCTGGCACCCCTTCGCCTGTTCGTGCTGAGAGTCGAATTAAGGTTGGATCGTTAACGTGACAGATCCCAAGCATTTCACCGGTTTCATCCACTTTATTACGGATCACGGTAATGCCGATCGAGTTTGGTAAGCGATCGATAAAGTCAGGCCAAATCTCTTTCGGATCCGTAGCATCAGTGGTGGTGCCGTCTACCATAAACAGCACGCGATCGGCTTGCTCGATTTCTTCCCATGCTCGCTCGATACCAATACGTTCCACCTCATCAGAGGCATCGCGAAGACCTGCGGTATCGATAATATGCAGTGGCATGCCGTCAATATGGATATGCTCTCTTAGGACATCTCGAGTTGTGCCAGCGATATCGGTAACGATAGCTGACTCTTTCCCTGATAGGGCGTTGAGCAGGCTCGATTTACCTGCATTTGGGCGACCAGCAATGACCACTTTCATCCCTTCACGCATAATCGCACCTTGATTGGCTTCTTTGCGCACCAATTCAAGATTATCAATGATGTGTTGCAGATCACCTGCGACTTTACCATCAGCGAGAAAATCGATTTCTTCTTCTGGGAAGTCGATAGCCGCTTCGACATAAATACGCAGGTGGATCAGCGACTCAACCAGCACTTGAATGCGTTTAGAGAATTGACCTTGAAGTGATTGCAGTGCTGACTTTGCCGCTTCTTCTGAGCTAGCATCAATCAAATCCGCAATGGCTTCTGCTTGGGTTAAATCCATTTTGTCGTTGAGGAACGCGCGCTCACTAAATTCGCCAGGTCTTGCTGGACGGACGCCTGGAATGAGCAGGATGCGTTTAATTAGCATATCCATAACAACAGGGCCGCCATGTCCTTGCAGTTCAAGAACATCTTCACCGGTAAACGAGTGTGGGTTAGGGAAGTAAAGGGCGATCCCTTGGTCAAGCTCGCTGCCATCTTGTGCTCTAAATGGCAGATAATCAGCGTAGCGTGGCTTCAGCGTTTTCCCTGTCACTTGTAAGGCAACCTCTGCAGCAAGAGGGCCTGATACTCGTATAATGCCCACGCCACCGCGGCCTGGGGCTGTGGCTTGTGCCACAATAGTGTCTGTTGTCATTGTGTTGCCTAATCGCAGTACTTTAGCCAAATTGTAATCATGGTAAATGAAAAAGGCGACCATTTAGGTCGCCTTTTATTCTATTCGTTTATCGTCAACGAATCAGTAGGACTACTTAGAGTGTAATCCTTTCTTTTCCAGCGAACGATAAATCAAGGTTTGCTGAATCAGAGTCACGATGTTCGATACCAACCAGTAAAGCACAAGGCCTGATGGGAACCATAGGAAGAAGAAAGTAAACATAACCGGCATAAAGGTCATGATCTTCTGCTGCATCGGGTCGGTTACCGTTGTTGGGCTCATCTTCTGGATCATGAACATACTTGCACCCATTAATAGAGGCAGAATGTAGTATGGGTCTTGAGCTGAAAGGTCATGAATCCAACCGAAGAACGGTGAATGACGCAGTTCAACTGACTCCATCAGTGCCCAGTAAAGCGCAATAAAGATTGGCATTTGTAGCAAGATTGGAAGACAGCCACCGAGAGGGTTTACTTTCTCTTTCTTGTACAGTTCCATCATCTCTTGACTCATGCGTTGACGGTCATCGCCGATACGCTCACGCATTGCTTGCAGTTTAGGCTGAAGCATACGCATTTTCGCCATAGAGGTGTATTGCGCTTTTGTTAGTGGGTACATGGCACCACGAACAATGAAGGTCAAAAAGATGATCGCTACACCCCAGTTTCCAACGAAACCATGAATAAACGATAGTAACGAATGAAGTGGTTTTGCGATAAACCATAACCAACCATAATCGACAACAAGATCTAGGTTTGGCGCGGTTTCAGCCATCTGTTGTTGTAGTTTAGGGCCTGCCCAAAGCGTCGCTTTCAGTGTTGCCGATTGACCATCTGCAATAGTGGTGTTTGGCATGCGAACGCCGATGTCACCTAGGTTACCGATCACTCGAGTGTAAAGGTTAGTACCTGGTGCTTCACGAGGAATCCAAGCGGCTGCAAAGTAATGCTGGATCATCGCCGCCCATCCTTGGCCATCAGTCAGGTTGAGGGACAGATTACGCTCTTGCATGTCCTCGAAGCTGTATTTTTTGTAGCGAACATTTTGTGTGGAGTATGCACCACCAGTGTAGGTTGGCATAGTGATGCTGCCACCTGCATCTTGAAGGTTTTGACGAAGATGAGCGTACATACCAAATGTGGCATTTTGACCAGATTTGTTGTCCACAACGTATTCTACATCCAATGCATAATAGCCGCGCTTGAGTACAAATGTTTTGGTGTAGCTAATACCATTTGCTTCATAAACAAGTGGAATGCGCAATTCATCTTGACCATCTGCAAGAGTGAGATTATCTGTTGCCACAGTGTAAGATGGACGCGTTGTACTGCTCAGATCAATGCCTTGAGGACCCACCAGACCACTTTGAGCGATAAATTGGTGTCCTTGGGAATCTTTTAGAAGTTCAAACGGTTCGCTAGATTCTAACTCAGTTGTGTAATCGTTTAATTTTGCGGTTACTACATCCCCGCCAACGGTGTTGATGCCGAGTGTTAAAACGTCAGTTTTCACTGTAATGATTTTTTCTGCTGCCGTCTGGGTTTGACCAGGTGCAGGATCATGCTCATCAGCGAAAGATGGCGCAGGTAGAGTACTGCTTTGCGTCTGTTGAGTCGGAGCTGGTGCTGGATTCTTGTACGATTGCCATTGTTGGAATAGCAAAAAAGAAACCAAAGCCAAACCGATTAACAGAATATTACGTTGAGAATCCATCGTTATTTATCTCTGTCTTGTTTTTGGACTGGTGGAACGGGGTCAAATCCCCCTTCATTCAAAGGATGGCATTTTAATAGACGTTTGCCTGATAACCAACATCCTTTTACAAAACCGTGAGCTTTCAAGGCTTCTATTGCGTAAAGAGAACAGGTTGGGGTGAACCGACAGCGAGGTCCGATTAGAGGACTAATGACCCATCGATAAAGATGGACGAGTCCGATAGCTAACCACGCGAAGGGCGAGACAGGCGATGCCATAGCTTATCTAGAAGTTTGAACATTTCTTCATTGCTTAGAGTTTGCGCACTCTTCTTTGCAATTACAACAAAATCTTTGCTTGGAAGCTCATGTTGTTTGTTACGAAAACTTTCACGTACCAGACGCTTGAAGTGGTTTCTATCTACAGCTGTTTTTATCTGCTTTTTAGGAACCGCAAGACCAAGGCGAGGGTGAGAAAAAGAGTTTTTACGAGCAATGATGGTGAAATGAGGGGAGCCAGCTCGATGAGCTTGCTTAAATACGGTTTGATAATGCTCGGGAGTTAACAAACGTAACTCCCGATTAAAGGCGTGCTTATTCAAAATAGGAAATTATTTTGATAGGCGTGCACGGCCTTTAGCACGACGTGCGTTGATTACTTTACGACCGTTCTTAGTCGCCATGCGAGCACGGAAACCGTGAGTACGCTTGCGCTTTAGAACTGAAGGTTGAAAAGTGCGTTTAGACATGGTTATTACCTTTACTGATCAGTAGTTTTAGGTTCTCGTTGAACCCGGCGTGGGACACATTTCCCTTCTTCTTTCTCTATATAGAGATAGAGAGGAAATCCGACGCCTCTCAACAAAGAGGCGGAATTGTAATCACTGACTCGTCAAGAGTCAATAATCAGTTCAACTTCAATACCGGTGGGCGAATTATACTTTTTGTGAGCCAGAGCGCAAGGATCCTATTCGATCCCAACCTGATTTAAAAATTTCTTTAGTTGGATATCTTGTGGATCGTTAAAAATTTGCTCTGGTGTTCCTTGTTCCACGATATGGCCGTCAGCCATGAAGATCACTTTGTCGGCGACTTCTTTCGCAAATTGCATTTCGTGAGTCACAACAAGCATAGTTTGATGCTGAGTTGCGAGCTTTTTCATTAGGTTAAGTACTTCACCTACCCACTCAGGATCGAGTGCTGAAGTTGGTTCGTCGAAAAGCAGCAGTTCAGGTTGTAATGCCATTGCTCGGCCAATACCGACGCGCTGCTGCTGACCACCAGAAAGGGAAGCAGGGTATTGTTCCCCTTTATCTCCCAGACCAATGTCATCGAGAATTTGTTGTGCTTTATCAAGAGCTTGTTCTTTTTTCCAGCCCTTAACTGTTATTAAGCCTTCGGCGATATTTTGCCGTGCAGTCATGTGCGCGAACAGTGCGTAGTTCTGAAACACAAAACCGGTTTTACGTCGCAGAGCCAGCACTTCTGCTTTACTATGACGCTGACAATCGACCCTGACATCGTCGATGGTGATGTGGCCTTCATCAGCTTGTTCGAGGAAATTGACACAACGTAATAAAGTGGACTTTCCGGTACCACTCGAACCAATTATGACAATAATCTCACCCTGTCTGATATCAATATCGATGCCTTTTAGCACTTCAGTGTTACCGAATCGCTTGTGGATATTTTTTAGTGTAATCATCGTTGATAAGCCTTATTCAATTTCTGCTCTGCCACGATTTGTACGCGAGTAAGCACTAACACTACACCCCAATAAATCAATGCAACGGCTAGAAACGCTTCAAAAAATCGGAAGCTAGATGACGCTTCCATTTGTGCTTTTGCCATAATTTCTGCGACACCAAGCGTGAAAGCCAATGATGTGGATTTGATCATATCAATGAAATAGTTCATCAATGATGGCAAAGCGACGCGTGTCGCTTGTGGCAAAATTATTCGACGCATGGCTTGGCTCGTTGTCATCCCTACTGACAAGCTGGCTTCCATCTGACTTCTATCAATACCAATAATTGCAGCGCGAATACTCTCTGCCATATAAGCGGCAAAATGTAACGTCAGCCCTATGACCGCCGCACTAAATGCATTCAGCCCGACCATCCAAGGAAAAATTTGTGGTAACCCGTAATAAAGAAGGAAAAGCTGCACTAGTAATGGTGTGCCACGAAAAAAGCTAATGTAGAGCTGACTGAGTTGATCCAATACCGGGATCTTAAACACACGAATATTGGCCAGAATAACGGACAGAATCAGTGAGAAAACCAGTCCCCACACTGCCATTTCCATTGTTGTACTCAAATACTTTAATAGTATCGGCATCAACTCAAGCATGTATTGAAAATCAAATCCCATAACAGTACCACACTCTTAGAAAAACAAACGCCCACTACAGAGAGTAGTGGGCGTATTAATAGTAATCACTTACTTCTTAGTGATATCAGCGCCAAACCACTTCTCAGAGATTGCAGCTAGCGTCCCATCTGCACGCATGTCAGCAAGCGCGCTATTGACCTCTTGTTGCAGTTTTTGACCTTTGTCATTGTTCACAAATGGCCAAGCATTCTCGATGGTTTCAAAAGGTTGACCGGCAAGTTGCAGTGGTAGGCCTGTTTTTTTGATAAGTTCAAGGGCAGAGAGACGATCCATTACAAATGCATCGGCGCGACCTAAAGCCACATCATGCTCAATACCTGTGTCGTAAGTTTTGATAGTGATTTTGCCGTCTTTATCATGACTACGTAGTAATTGCTCGAAGTTGGAACCAAGGTTTACAGCGACGGTTTTGCCAGCCAAATCATCGATGCCTTGAATGCTGTCATTGCCTTTACGAACAGTAATCTGAGCACCATCAACGACGTAAGGGTCAGCGAACAGATATTTCGCTTTACGAGCATCTGTCATAGTGATCTGGTTAGAGATAGTGTTGATACGACCTGTCTCAAGTAAACCAAATAAGCCTGAGAAATTTGCTGTCACGTATTCAACGTTATAGCCATTACGGCGACCAATTTCATCCCATAGGTCAACCTCAAACCCTTGTAGCTTATCTTGTTTAACAAATGTAAATGGGAAGTAACGACCAGACATGCCGACTTTCACTTCTTGTTGTGTAGCAGCATATGCTGCTTGAGATACGGTTGCAGAAAGCGCTAAAGCTGTAAGAAGGCCTTTTATCCAGTTTTTCATATTACTACTCCTACCTGTGTATGGAGAAGGATGTTACTGGCAAATATGTCGATAAGTTAAATAACTAGTTGTTATTAAACATAACAAACCCGGGGTTGAACGTTGGCTTTTTCGTCACTCTTTTCGTGATCAGTAAAAAGATAATGACAGCTTTAATGTGGATCTATGCACAAGTTAGATCAACATAGTGTTTTTGTGGGTAGATCTGTGTTTTGTGCATTCATTTGTGAGTAAAATTAGGGGAAATTGTGCGGATCAAGCGAATTTGGCCGAAAAAATTGTGAATAACTTAGATCTTATTCACTGGATCGCCGATCATTTGCTGGCGATCTTGGTTATCAACAGGTAAAATTACCAATCTTTTCCAATTCAAATTAATAGAGTGAGAGCACCGTGTCATCTTCGCTTTGGTTGCAATGTTCGCAACGACTACAAGAAGAGCTACCCGCTACCGAATTCAGCATGTGGGTCAGACCATTACAAGCTGAACTTAATGACAACACCCTAACTCTATTTGCGCCTAATCGCTTTGTATTAGATTGGGTACGTGACAGATACTTAAACAGCATCAACCGCCTACTGAAAGAGTATTGCGGTAATGACGTACCGAACTTACGTTTTGAAGTTGGTAGCAAGCCAGTGTCTGCGCCACCAGCGCCTAAGCCTGTAAAGACTGCGGCTGATGTTGCCGCAGAGTCTTCAGCGCCAGCACAGCTGCAAGCACGTCAGCCTGTGCATAAAACGTGGGATGATGAGACTGAAGTTTCCGATATTAATCATCGCTCTAACGTTAACATCAAGCATAAATTCAATAACTTCGTAGAAGGTAAGTCGAACCAACTCGGCTTAGCTGCCGCGCGTCAAGTTGCCGATAATCCTGGTGCAGCATACAACCCACTGTTTTTATACGGCGGTACAGGCCTGGGTAAAACGCACTTGTTGCATGCGGTAGGAAACGCGATTGTTGATAACAAGCCAAACGCTAAAGTGGTGTACATGCACTCTGAGCGTTTTGTTCAAGACATGGTAAAAGCGCTACAAAATAACGCGATTGAAGAATTTAAACGCTACTATCGTAGCGTTGATGCATTGCTTATCGATGACATTCAGTTCTTTGCCAATAAAGAACGTTCACAAGAAGAATTCTTCCATACCTTCAATGCGTTATTAGAAGGTAATCAACAGATCATTCTTACCTCTGATCGCTACCCTAAAGAGATAAATGGGGTAGAAGATCGTCTGAAATCTCGTTTCGGCTGGGGTTTGACGGTGGCGATCGAGCCTCCAGAGCTTGAAACCCGCGTGGCAATTTTGATGAAGAAAGCAGAAGATCATCAAATTCACCTTGCTGATGAAGTTGCGTTCTTTATTGCTAAGCGTCTGCGCTCCAATGTGCGTGAGTTGGAAGGGGCGTTGAACCGCGTTATTGCTAATGCAAACTTTACAGGTCGCCCAATTACTATCGACTTCGTTCGAGAGGCGCTACGTGATCTCTTGGCATTGCAAGAGAAGCTGGTGACCATAGATAACATTCAAAAAACGGTTGCTGAGTACTATAAAATCAAAGTGGCAGACTTGCTGTCAAAACGACGTTCTCGCTCGGTCGCACGCCCTCGTCAGTTAGCGATGGCGCTGGCGAAAGAGCTAACCAACCACAGTCTTCCGGAAATTGGTGATGCATTTGGTGGCCGTGACCACACAACGGTGCTTCATGCTTGCCGTAAGATTGCTCAGCTACGCGAAGAAAGTCACGATATTAAAGAAGACTATTCGAACTTAATTCGCACGCTTTCTTCATAATAGTGGCATAATCGCTATAATTAGCATTCAAGTTATTGTATTTCGCATATAAGTGGCATGGATTGCCAGCTTTACGAAGAGTTATCTATGAAATTTACTATCGAACGTCATCACTTATTAAAGCCGTTACAACAAGTCTCTGGCGCACTAGGTGGCAGACCAACACTACCTATTTTGGGCAATTTGCTATTGAAGGTTGAAGAAGGGGTGCTTTCCCTTACTGCAACCGACTTAGAAGTTGAACTAGTAAGTAAAGTGACGTTAGAGAGTGAGTTTGAGGCAGGCAGTGTCACTGTGCCTTCGCGTAAATTCCTAGATATTTGTCGTGGATTACCAGATGACTCTAACATCACTATCGTTTTAGAGGGTGATCGCGTACAAGTACGTTCCGGGCGCAGCCGTTTTTCGCTTTCTACATTGCCAGCCAGTGACTTCCCAAATATTGAAGATTGGCAACAAGAAGTTGCAGTGACAGTGACTCAAGCTGAGCTTAAGTCACTGATAGAAAAAACGCAGTTCTCAATGGCGAACCAAGATGTTCGTTATTATCTCAATGGTATGTTGTTTGAGTTGGACCAAAATACGCTGCGCTCTGTTGCGACAGATGGTCACCGTATGGCGGTTGCCTTAGTATCACTTGAAGGCAGTTTTGATAACAAACAAATTATCGTGCCGCGCAAAGGTGTGCAGGAGCTGTCTAAATTATTAGATGCTCCAGAGCAGCCTGTTACGCTGCAAATTGGCAGTTCAAATATTCGCGCAGAAGTAAATAATTTTGTTTTTACTTCTAAGCTAGTTGATGGTCGTTTCCCGGATTATCGCCGCGTTTTACCGCAAAATACCGACAAGACTCTAGAAGCAAATTGCGATGAATTGCGACAAGCGTTTTCGCGTGCTGCGATTCTTTCTAACGAGAAATTCCGAGGTGTACGCGTTAATCTTGATCAGAATGAAATGCGCATTACTGCGAATAACCCTGAACAAGAAGAAGCGGAAGAGATGTTGGACGTAGAGTTCCAAGGTGATGCGCTAGAGATTGGCTTTAACGTGTCCTACGTACTAGATGTTCTAAATACGCTTCGTTGTGACCAGGTTCGTATTTCGATGTCAAATGCCAATGCGAGTGCGTTAATTGAAAATAGCGAAGATGACAGTGCCATGTATGTGGTGATGCCGATTCGCCTCTAAGTTAGGCATGAAGTTATGCCGCTTACGCGCTTAATCGTACAGCAATTTCGCAATATTAAAGCCTGTGATATAGAACTATCTACAGGCTTTAACTTTATTATTGGTCCCAATGGCAGTGGCAAAACCAGTGTATTGGAAGCCATCTATCTACTCGGTCATGGGCGCTCTTTTAAGAGCTCATTGACCGGACGAGTGATTCAAAATGACTGCCAAGATCTGTTTGTTCATGGCCGTTTTTTGAACTCGGACCAATTTGAGATACCCGTTGGCATTAATAAGCAGCGTGATGGCTCAACTGAGGTTAAAATAGGCGGTCAATCTGGGCAAAAGTTAGCTCAGCTTGCCAAGGTGTTACCGCTGCAATTAATTCACCCTGAAGGGTTTGAATTACTAACAGATGGACCTAAATTTCGTCGCGCTTTTATCGATTGGGGTGTGTTTCACTCTGAACCCGGCTTTCATGAAGCGTGGGGAAGATTTAAGCGTCTAAGTAAGCAGCGTAATGCTCTACTTAAAACTGCAACCAGTTATCGAGAATTAAGTTATTGGGACCGTGATTTGGCCCAGCTGGCAGAACAAATTGATAACTGGCGTCGGTGCTACGTCGAACAGATGCAGCCTCTAGCTGAGGAAATGTGTCTGTCGTTTTTACCAGAGTTTGAAATCAAGCTTGGCTACTATCGTGGTTGGGAAAAAGACACGCCCTATGCAGAGTTCTTAGAGCGTAACTTTGAACGAGACCAAAGTTTGGGGTACACCTTTAGTGGCCCTAACAAAGCCGATTTAAGAATAAAGGTGAACAACACACCGGTAGAGGATGTGTTGTCTCGAGGTCAATTAAAACTGATGATGTGCGCACTGCGTTTAGCGCAAGGGCAGCATCTAGCGGAATTGACCGGTAAGCAATGTATCTATTTGATAGATGACTTTGCTTCAGAATTAGATAGCCTTCGTCGTAAACGCTTAGCGGACTACCTAAAGCAGACGAAAGCTCAAGTTTTTGTAAGTTCTATTACCCAAAGCCAAGTCGCCGATATGATTGGCGAAAATGGCAAGATGTTTCATGTGGAACATGGCACAATAGAACCAGGTAAATAGTGAGAGAAACTCATGTCAGAAAATTACGATTCATCGAGTATTAAGGTACTAAAGGGTCTGGATGCAGTACGTAAGCGTCCAGGAATGTACATTGGTGACACGGACGATGGAACCGGTCTGCACCACATGGTTTTTGAGGTGGTTGATAACTCAATTGATGAAGCGTTGGCTGGTCACTGTAACGACATTATCGTGACGATCCATGAGGACAACTCAGTTTCTGTTAGCGATGATGGTCGTGGTATCCCGACGGAAATGCACCCAGAAGAGCAGGTTTCTGCTGCGGAAGTTATCATGACGGTACTTCACGCGGGTGGTAAGTTCGATGATAACTCATACAAAGTATCAGGTGGTCTGCACGGTGTAGGTGTATCGGTAGTAAACGCACTATCAAAGAAAGTTACACTAACGATTCATCGTGGCGGCAAAATTCATACTCAAACATATCATCATGGCGAGCCTGAAGCACCACTAGCCGTTATTGGTGATACAGATAGAACGGGTACAGAAATCCGTTTTTGGCCAAGCGAAGAAACCTTCACTAACATTGAATTCCACTACGATATCCTAGCCAAGCGTCTACGTGAGCTATCGTTCCTTAACTCTGGTGTGTCTATCAAACTGATTGATAAGCGCGAAGAAGACAAAATGGATCACTTCATGTTTGAAGGCGGTATCCAAGCGTTTGTTGAACACTTAAACACCAACAAAACACCTATCATTCAAAAAATCTTCCACTTCGACAACGAGCGTGAAGATGGCATTACCGTTGAAGTTGCGATGCAATGGAACGATGGTTACCAAGAAAATATTTACTGCTTCACCAACAACATCCCTCAGCGTGATGGTGGTACGCACTTAGCGGGTTTCCGTGCTGCGCTAACACGTACGCTTAATACTTTCATGGATAAAGAAGGTTTCTCGAAGAAAGCGAAAACAGCAACATCTGGTGATGATGCTCGTGAAGGCCTGACGGCTATCGTTTCGGTGAAGGTACCAGATCCTAAATTCTCGAGCCAAACTAAAGACAAGTTGGTTTCATCAGAGGTGAAGTCCGCCGTTGAATCTGCAATGGGTGAGAAACTGTCGGAGTTCTTGATTGAGAACCCAGGTGAAGCGAAGATTGTTTGTACTAAGATCATCGATGCTGCTCGTGCTCGTGATGCTGCGCGTAAAGCTCGTGAGATGACGCGTCGTAAAGGTGCTCTAGATTTAGCGGGTCTACCAGGTAAGCTGGCGGACTGCCAAGAGAAAGACCCAGCGCTTTCTGAACTATACATAGTGGAGGGTGACTCTGCGGGCGGTAGTGCTAAGCAGGGTCGTAACCGTAAGAATCAGGCGATTCTTCCACTTAAAGGTAAAATCCTTAACGTAGAAAAAGCGCGCTTCGACAAAATGTTGTCTTCTCAGGAAGTCGCAACACTGATCACAGCACTTGGTTGTGGTATTGGTCGTGATGAGTACAACCCAGATAAACTGCGTTATCACAACATCATTATTATGACCGATGCGGACGTGGATGGTTCTCACATCCGTACTCTGCTATTAACGTTCTTCTATCGTCAAATGCCAGAGCTTATTGAGCGTGGCTATGTCTACATTGCTCAGCCACCACTTTACAAAGTGAAGAAAGGTAAGCAAGAGCAGTATATTAAAGACGAAGACGCCATGAATCAGTATCAAGTGTCTTTGGCGCTAGATAATGCAGCGCTGCACGTCAATGCACAAGCACCCGCATTAGCTGGTGAAGCGCTTGAGAAGTTAGTTCAGCAATACAACGCTGCGGCTAAGACGGTTGATCGTATGAGTCGCCGTTACCCACATGCGATGGTTGGTGAGTTCATGTATGTGCCTCGTTTGACAGAAGAACAATGTCAGGACACGTCAGTTGTTGAAGCATGGGCTAAGCAATTAGTCGAGCAGCTCAACAGCAAAGAGGTTGGTGCAAGCCAATACAGTTATGAAGTAGAGCAACATGCTGAGTTGGGTGTTAATCTACCTAAAGTTGTGGTTCGTACTCATGGCGTTACCCATGAGCACGTCATTAGCGTTGATTTGCTAAATTCGAGAGAGTATCGCCAGCTGGCAGAGACTTCAGAAGCTCTAGATGGCTTGATTGAAGAGGGTGCATATATCAAACGTGGTGAGCGTACTCAAGAGGTTTCTAGCTTCGTTAATGCGCTTGAATGGTTAATCAAAGAGTCGCGCCGTGGTTTAAGTCTGCAGCGTTATAAAGGTCTAGGCGAAATGAACCCAGATCAGCTTTGGGAAACCACAATGGACCCTGAAACGCGTCGTATGATGCAGGTGACTATTGAAGATGCGGTAGGAGCGGATCAGCTGTTTACGACATTGATGGGTGACCAAGTTGAGCCTCGTCGTAACTTTATCGAAGAGAACGCACTGAAAGTTGCAAACCTAGACGTATAAGTTAGCTAGGTTATTCTACTGAACAAAAAACGCTACCAGTATGGTGGCGTTTTTTTATTATTTACACTCAGCATACAGCGCGTAATACAGCCTCTTTTGACAAAAATTAGATCACTACCCTTGAATGTAGAACGCATCACCCCTATATAAAGTAAAGAAGAGGATGCCAACAAATGGACCTCGTAAATTGCTGACTTCTTATTGCTCAAGAGAGGATAGGGTGGCAGCGCACTATTTAGATTGATTCCAACTTATGTCCCTTTGCTGGTTTATCAGCAAAGATTAGGGAATAAGCCGTGAATCCACTTAGTCTTTGTAACAAAGAACTAAGACTATTGCTTACTTGAGGATAGTAATATGAGAACTGTAGATTTCACTCCTTTATACCGTAACGCAATCGGCTTTGATCGTCTTTTTAATATGATGGAAGCGAATACCGCGAAAAATTCTTCTGGTGGTTACCCTCCATACAACATCGAACAACAAGATGAGAATCACTTCCGCATCACTATGGCTGTGGCTGGTTTTGCTGAAGAGCAACTCGATCTTACTCAAAAAGAGAACCTATTGATTGTTAAGGGCGAGCGTAAAGCTGAAGAAGGTAAAAACTATGTTTACCAAGGCATCGCAGAGCGCGACTTTGAGCGTAAGTTCCAGCTAGCAGACTATGTGAAAGTGGTTGGTGCAAGCATGGAAAATGGCTTGCTTCACGTTGACCTAGAGCGTGAAATACCAGAAGCGATGAAACCGCGTAAAATTGAGATCGGTGGTAATAAACTGATCGAAGGCTAATCATTTGCCTTGAAATCATACTCGGAAATAAAGAGTGAAAGAGCGCCAGAAGGCGCTCTTTTGGGTTTAAGCTTCAGCGTAGGCTTTCGCGACTTCTTCGGCAATGATAGCGATCCCTTGCTGCATTTTTTCATCGTCTTGTACATAGTTCATACGTAAGCACTGATGCGCATGATCCCACTCGTCTTCTTGACCAATAAAGAAGTATTCACCAGGAACAATTAATACACCACGGTCTTTCAGTCGTTGGTATAGCGCCATGGTGGTAATCGGTAATTCATCAAACCAAAGCCATAAGAAAATAGCTCCCTCTGGTTTGTGAATTCTAAAACGTGGGTCGGTGATGGCTGATTGCAGTAATTCTACCGCACGCAGTGATTTCTGCTGATAGAAAGGTTTAATGACATTCGAGCTTAAATCCAGCAGATCGCCTTTTTCAATCATATGGTTGGCAAGCGCAGGGCCAAAACTCCCTGGAGCAAGACTAATGATGCCATTCATATTGGTCATCGCTTGTGTGACTTCTTCACTCGCAATAACAATGCCACAGCGCAGGCCTGGTAACCCAAGCTTAGATAGGCTCATACATAGAATGGTATTCTCATTCCAAAATGGTTCGACATCTTCAAAAATGATGTTTGGGAATGGCAGACCATAAGCATTATCAATAATCAGTGGGATATTGTTGGCGCGAGCCAGTTTATCGAGCTTGTGGATCTCTTCGTCAGTCAGTACGTTGCCCGTTGGGTTGGTTGGACGCGATGCGCAAATGGCAGCGACGGAATCATCTATCTTCAGGTGCTCAAAATCGACATGGTATTTGAATAAGCCACCGTCGAGTAATTCTATCTCTGGGTGATAAGAGACGAAGATATCTTCATCAATGCCCGCGTCACCATAGCCAATATACTCTGGGGCAATCGGCAATAGAATTTTCTTGTGCGAGCCATCGGGTTGTTTACCTGCAAGCAAGTTGAACAGATAGAAAAAACCACTCTGACTGCCATTGGTTAAGCTGATGTTCTTTTCTGTAATTGTCCAGCCATAGGTGTCACGCAGCAGCTTAGCAAGCGCTTTAACAAAAGCATCTTTTCCTTGTGGGCCATCATAGTTAGCTATCGCCGCGACGAGATCGCCATTGGCAAGGATATTGGCACTGGCTTGGTGAAAGTACTCGAGCATGGCTGGGATGGCGGCTGGGTTACCACCACCGAGCATAATGGCACCTGGAGTGCGGAGGCCATCATTAAGATCATCCATTAATTGGGTAATACCTGAGTAACGATTAAATTTTTCACCAAACTTAGAAAATTGCATTGCTGTACCTAGTTCATTGTGTTCACTTGTTATATTTTTTCGGTTTTTTATCCTGCTGGTGGCAAGATTAATCTTTGAACATACATTAATGAAACTGTGAGTCAAAGCACTATTTGTAGTGGGAATAAAAAAAAGCCCAGTTGGGTAACTGGGCTTTTGCAACTTTTCTAGTAAATTACTTTTGAATCAGAGAGATATCAGCAATTTGCAAGAATAGGTTACGTAGGTTGTTCAGCAGTGTTAGGCGGTTTTTCTTCAGCGCCTCATCGTCTGCCATTACCATTACATTGTCGAAGAAAGCATCAACCGGTTCACGAAGATCAGCTAGCTTGCTTAGCGCTTCTTGGTAGTTACCTGTAGCGAAAGCCGGCTCCAGTGCTTCTGTCATGACTTCTACGTTTTCTGCCAATACTTTTTCAGCATCTTCTTGTAGAAGTGCAAGGTCGATATCAGCTGCGAGTTCACCATCAAACTTGGCAAGGATATTACCCACACGCTTGTTTGCTGCTGCTAGTGATTCTGCCGCTTCCAATTCACGGAAGTGAGATACCGCTTTCACACGCTGGTCAAAATCAGCAGGTTTAGTTGGACGACGTGCCAATACCGCTTGGATAATGTCGACGCTGAAACCTTCGTCTTTATACCATGCGTTGAAACGACCCAGCATGAATTCAAGCACGTCTTCTTCAACATTTGCATTGGTTAACTTGTCGCCAAACAAAGATTTTGCTTTTGCGATAAGGTCTGTAAGGTCTAGGTTGTAGCCGTTTTCTACGATAATACGTAGCACACCTAGCGATGCACGACGAAGTGCAAATGGGTCAGAGCCCTTAGGTGCTTGGCCAATACCGAAGATACCCACAATCGTATCTAGCTTGTCTGCCATTGCGACAGCTGATGAGATACCTGTGCTCGGTAGTTCATCACCAGCGAAACGAGGCATGTATTGCTCGTAAAGCGCTAAAGCCACTTGCTCATCTTCACCATCGTGTGTGGCATAGTGCATACCCATCACACCTTGAGTATCGGTAAATTCGAATACCATCGATGTCATTAGGTCACATTTAGCCAGCAGACCTGCACGCTTAGATTTTTCAACGTCAGCGTCGATTTGCTCAGCAATGTAGCCAGCAAGCTCGGTGATACGGTCTGTCTTATCTTTGATAGTACCAAGCTGCTTCTGGAAGATAGCTTGCTCTAACTCAGGTAGACGGTCGATAAGCGGGCGCTTACGATCGGTGTTAAAGAAGAACTCAGCGTCGGCTAGACGAGGACGGACAACTTTCTCGTTACCTTCGATAACGTAGCGAGGCTCTTTCGATTCGATATTAGAAACGAAGATGAAGTTTGGTAGTAGCTTCTTGTTCTCGTCGTAAACAGGGAAGTATTTTTGGTCACCCTTCATGGTGTAAACCAACGCTTCAGACGGTACTTTTAGGAACTCTTCTTCAAATTTGGCTGTGAGAACGACTGGCCATTCAACCAGAGACGTCACTTCTTCGACTAAGTCATCTTCAAGATCCGCGACACCGCCAACCGCTGCTGCTGCTTTTTGCGAGTCTGCTAGGATGATGGCCTTACGTGCTTCATAATCTGCCATTACCTTACCGCGCTCTTCTAGAATTGCTGGGTATTGCTCTGCAGATTCGATAGTGAACTCTTGTTCACCCATAAAACGGTGACCACGGATCGTGCGATCAGAGGCAACACCTAGGATTTCGCCTTCAATAAGGTCAGAACCCATCAGCATTGTCAGTGTTTTAACTGGTCGGATAAATTGAGTGGTTTTATCACCCCAACGCATTGGTTTTGCAATCGGTAGATTGGCGAGTGCTTTCGCCGCAAGTTCAACGATGATCTCAGACGTTGCCTGACCTTTCATCTCTTGCTTGAATAGTAGCCATTCACCTTTATCTGTGACTAAGCGTTCTGCTTGATCAACGGTGATGCCGTTACCACGAGCCCAGCCTTGTGCTGCTTTCGTTGCATTACCATCGGCATCGAAAGCTACCGATACAGCAGGACCGCGCTTTTCTACGACTTTGTCAGCTTGGCCTTCAGCCAATGCTGCAACCTTAAGCGCTAAGCGACGAGGAGCGGCATACCATTTCACACCTTCGTGTGTTAAGTTGGCTTCTTTCAGTTCAGACTCAAAGTTTGCTGCAAATGCTTCAGCAAGAGTACGAAGTTGCGTTGGTGGTAGCTCTTCAGTACCAAGTTCAATTAAAAATTCTTTTGCCATGATTACTGTCTCCTCGCCTTATTTCTTACACATTGGGAAGCCAAGTGCTTCACGTGATGCGTAGTATGCTTCTGCTACTGACTTAGTCAGGTTGCGGATGCGAAGAATGTAACGTTGGCGCTCTGTCACAGAAATAGCTTTACGAGCATCAAGCAAGTTGAATGCGTGAGCTGCTTTTAGGATGCGCTCGTAAGCTGGAAGAGGAAGAGGTTTCTCTAACTCTAACAGCTTTTTGGTTTCTTTCTCACACTGATCGAAGTACGAAAATAAGAAATCAACGTCAGCATGCTCGAAGTTGTAAGTGGATTGCTCAACTTCGTTCTGATGGAAGATATCACCGTAAGTCACGGCGCTGCCGTCTGGCGCAATGTTCCATACTAGGTCGTAGACAGAGTCAACTTCTTGGATATACATAGCAAGGCGCTCGATACCATAGGTGATTTCACCTGTTACAGGCTTACACTCTAGGCCGCCAACCTGTTGGAAGTAAGTAAACTGCGTCACTTCCATGCCGTTTAACCAAACTTCCCAACCAAGGCCCCATGCACCTAGCGTTGGGTTTTCCCAGTTGTCTTCTACGAAGCGAATATCATGAACTAACGGATCGACACCAAGCACCTCTAGTGAGCCTAGATACAACTCCTGAATGTTATCTGGAGAAGGCTTTAGCGCTACCTGAAATTGATAGTAGTGCTGTAGTCGGTTCGGGTTTTCACCATAGCGACCATCAGTAGGACGACGAGATGGTTGGACATAGGCTGTCGACATTGGCTCTGGGCCAAGTGCGCGCAGACATGTCATTGGGTGAGAGGTGCCCGCACCTACTTCCATATCTAGAGGTTGTACAATAGTACAGCCGTTTTGTGCCCAATAATCCTGCAGCGCGAGGATCATTCCCTGGAAGGTTTTGATATCGTATTTTTGCATAGTCAATTCGCGCGATTCTTTATCTGAAAAAGGTAAAAATAACGATCAAGTATACCCAGTAATTCCTTAGGGGAGTAGGGGTAAAAGTGGTTAATTAATCGTCATTACGCGAAAAAAGGTCAGATTTTCTATTTTATCTTCGGACCAAGAGTCTAGAGAGGGTATCATGGTTGAATTTGGCGAGTAGTGTGATTACAATATCGACATCTCTGGGGAGTAGCTTATTCTGGCTTTAACATGAGTCAGAATTCGTTCGTCAACATAATTGGTGCAAAATCACCGTGGCGTTCGAGACTTGTGCCAGCAAGTTTAGCAAGACCATAGATAAGTACCGTGAACCGGGGTGGGGCGCGAGGCTTGTCTATAGGTTAAAAACTACAATCTCTGCCCCTTAGAGCATGTCGTGAGCGTTTTAGCTATTTCAATTACTACCGTCGCCTTAGCTGAGATTGGGGATAAAACCCAACTTCTCTCATTTCTATTGGCCAGTCGTTACCGTAAACCTTTTCCCATTATTGCTGCCATTTTTTTTGCCACAATTGCCAACCATGCGCTCGCCGCTTGGTTAGGTGTCGTTGTCGCTGATCATCTTTCTCCGCAGGTATTAAAATGGGTACTGGTCGTCAGCTTTTTAGCGATGGCTGCGTGGGTGTTGATTCCTGATAAATTAGATGAACAAGAGAGCCTTTCTAATCGAGGGCCTTTTATGGCCAGTTTCATTGCATTTTTTATTGCTGAAATTGGCGATAAAACGCAAATTGCGACATCAATATTAGGGGCACAGTACGCTGATGCGCTGATGATGGTCATTCTGGGGACGACGATTGGTATGTTGTTAGCAAATGTTCCTGTGGTCTTGATAGGTAAGTTTTCTGCTGACCGACTCCCCCTTGATTGGATACGCCGTATTACCGCAATACTGTTTGTGGCTTTAGCCGTTGGCTCGATTGCTTTTTAATAACAATATCAAGTAACTACTAAGAAATTACTTAAGATCAAACTCTGATTCAAATCTAACGAATTTCGTGATGGATGACATATTAGTATCACAATTGTCATGCTACTTTAATCATGTGGATCCTAGCGAGAGGGCAACATTATGCTTACACGTTACACAGGAATGACCGCAAAAAGTCAAAGTTATTTGTTCACATTTGGGTTTGTGTTGACGGTCCTTGGAATGGCATTGACCGATATGTGGACGCCTATGGTTGTTGGCGCCATTGTTATGGCAGGACTCTCTGTTGAGTCGTGGATTAGAGTGCAACACTTGATTCCCATGCATAATGAGATGCGTGCAATGCAAAAGCAGATTAGGCAATTGCAAGCGGAAGTCAGAACGCTTGAATATGATGAATAGTAAAAAGGCTGCATGATGCAGCCTTTTTTGATTCTTTAAGCGAGACCTTTTTTGATTCTTTAAGCGAGACCTTTCTTGATTAAGTAAAGGTAAGGTATGGATTCCGTTTGCGAGCCGAGTAATTGATGATCCATAAAACGGCAGAAGCTTGGGATATCTCTCGTAGTAGAGGGATCGTCTGCTTTCACTAACAACACTTCCCCTTGTTCCATCTTACGAATTGTCTTCCTGACCATCATCACGGGCTCTGGGCAGCGCAAGCCTTCTGCTTCTAAAGTCTGCGTGGCGAGTTCGGTATTGATTGTCATGATGTGCTCTTATCTATAAAAAACAGCTCAAATTCTACTTATGAAGAAAAAATATGCAATAACTCTTGGCAAATCGATTTTTTTGTTTTAACTTTATTTAACAAGTTGGTAACAAAGAGGCGAAGGAGTAGCTATGTTGACCGCTTTAGATAGATTGACCATTTATTCGGTGCTTTGCTTTATTGCCTTCTGTGCCTTGGTATTAAAGACTTCATCAGAGACCAGTTTCTTTCCTTTAATTGGATTGAGCGCTTCAATTTTTGGGATCTGGATTGAAATGAGACGCTGGCAAGATGTTTCAGAAGAACAAGAAAATTAACATTCTATAAACATCTGGCTAATATAGATTTCTGACACTATACGACATTCCGACACTATCCCCATTTTCTTGGGCTTCCCCGCTGTGAAAGGCGGGATTTTTTTTATCTGAAGCCCAGTAAACTTATCTAGGCTCGGTGTACACTATAAAAGAACCCATTAGGACGTGTTTATGGAACTCGAAGAAATCTATCGTCGTGACCTGAATCTGTTGGTTGCGTTAAAAGTGTTGGTTGAAGAAGGTAGTGTTAGTCAAGCCGCTGTGCGTTTAAACCTCAGTCAGTCTGCAACCAGTCGTGTTTTAGGTCGATTGAGAGATTTACTGGGCGACCCACTATTTACTCGCCAAGGACAGCGAATTATTCCAACCAGTAAAGCTCTAGAAATCTGCAAACAAATTGATGCGCCGTTAGAATCGTTCCGTCAATTGCTAACGCCAAGCGAGTTCAATCCATATTACTGTAACGAGCGTTTTCTGATTGCTACAACGGACTACGCTATGCAGACCATACTTCCCTATGCTTTACCTAAGGTCTATCAACAAGCGCCGAATATCTCGTTAGAGTTTGCGCCGCTTCAACACGAAAATCTCTTTAAGCAGCTGAGTACCGACAAGGTTGATATGGCTATCTGTCGACCATCGGGGTCCGTGTCGCCGCTGCATCAAGACATATTAGGTCCCGTAGGTGTATCGTGTTTGGTGTCTAAACAGCATCCTCTCGCGGATAAACCCTTGTCCCTAGAAGACTATATCCATGCTCCTCATGCCATGATTGCGATAAGCAATGGCGTTAAATCTTTACTTGATGCTGCGTTAGTCAATCAAAAGCCAAGACGAATGGTCTTACGTGCCTATCATCTTGAAGCCGCGCTGGCGATTGTTGATGCGATGCCACTTATCATCACCGTTCCTGCCGATTTGGCGTATTTGGTTGCGGAGCGTTATGACTTAGTTATTAAGCCTCTGCCATTTGCGTTTACACCGTTCGATTACTCTTTGATTTGGCACTCGCGTTGCGATACATCTGAATCACAACAATGGTTGCGAAAAGTGTTGAAACAAGAGTGTGGTGAGTTGATCGCTAAACGTATTGAAGATGTGGGTTTGGGATAAACAAAAGGCCGACATTAGTCGGCCTTAAAACGTATGATTTAACGTTTAGATTTTGATGGTCACACGGCCTGTAATAGCGCCATTAGTGATATCTTCTGCTGCTTGAATAGCGTCTTCTAGTGCCATAGTTTTGCTCGCTTGTGCGTAATATGACTCAGGAAGCAAAGTAGCAAGTTGTTCCCATGCTTTAACGCGTTTTTCGCGAGGACACATTACTGAATCAACACCTTGTAGGCGAACGTTACGCAAAATGAATGGCATAACCGTCGTTGGTAAATCGAAACCGCCAGCAAGACCACATGCCGCAACCACACCGTTATAGTTCATTTGGGCCAATACTTTCGCTAGAAGTTTGCTACCTACAGTATCAACTGCTGCAGCCCAAACTTGACGCTCAAGTGGTTTAGCTGGCTCTTCAAGTTCACTACGCTCAACAATGCGAGAAGCGCCAAGAGAAGTCAGTAATTCACCGTTTTCTGAAGCGCGGCCTGTTACAGCGGCAACTTTATAACCTAGTTGGTTTAGTAGTGTGACAGAGACACTACCTACGCCACCACTTGCGCCAGTCACTAAGACTTCACCATCTTCTGGTTTGACACCAGCATCAACGATAGCTTGCACACAAAGCATTGCCGTAAAACCAGCAGTACCGATAGCCATCACTTTCTCAGCGTCTAGACCTGCTGGTAATGGTACTAACCAGTCACCGTTTAAGCTTGCTTTCTCAGCCATGCCACCCCAGTGATTCTCACCGACCCCCCAGCCAGTGAGAACCACTCCGTCGCCTTCCTTGTAACGAGGGTCATCAGATTGAGACACTACGCCAGAAAGATCGATACCCGGTACCATTGGGAAATTGTGGATAATTTTACCTTTACCAGTAATTGCCAACCCATCTTTGTAGTTCAAAGATGAATATTTTACATCTATTTTTACATTACCTTCTGGAAGTTGAGACTCATCTATTTGTGAAATAGTAGCGATTGTTTTTTTATCTTCTTGATTAAGTAACAGTGCTTTGAACATGTTTGTCTCCAATGAGTTGACGTGTTATCTGCTGCAAAGTGTAGGCGACAAATTCACAAAAAAAAATGAAACTTGAACATTTGATGCATGCGTTTTATGCATAAATAAAAACAGCCCCGCAAGCGGAGCTGTTTGGTGGTCGAAATTGGGCTATGGACGTTCAAATATGGTCGCGATGCCCTGACCTAAACCAATACACATAGTGGCTAGACCAATCTTCGCATCTTTGCTTTCCATGATATTGATGAGTGTAGTGGATATGCGAGAGCCTGAGCAGCCCAACGGGTGCCCAAGCGCGATGGCACCACCGTTAAGGTTAACTTTCTCGTCAACCACATCCAATAGACCGAGATCCTTAGCACATGGTAGTGACTGAGCGGCAAATGCCTCATTAAGCTCAACAATATCAATATCATCCATTGTTAAACCAGCACGTTTTAACGCCTTTTGAGTCGCGGGTACTGGGCCGTAACCCATAATAGATGGATCGCAACCAGCAATAGCCATTGAGCGGATTTTTGCACGAATTGGCAGACCCAGTTCGTTGGCTTTTTCCTCACTCATGATCAACATGGCAGAAGCACCATCAGACAGTGCGGATGATGTCCCAGCTGTGACGGTGCCGTTTACCGGGTCAAATACAGGGCGAAGCTTAGATAGACCTTCTACGTTAGTTTCCGGACGGATGACTTCATCGTAATCTAAAGTGAACAGAGACCCGTCCTCTGCGTGACCTTCTGTTGGTAGGATTTCGTTTTTAAAGCGACCTTCTACCGTGGCAGCTTGTGCTCGCTGATGACTACGAGCAGCAAATTCATCTTGCTGCTCACGACTAATACCATGCAGTTTACCTAACATCTCGGCGGTTAAACCCATCATGCCGGCTGCTTTTGCAACGTTCTTTGACAACTGTGGATGAAAGTCAACGCCGTGAGTCATTGGGACGTGTCCCATATGCTCTACACCACCGATAAGGCAGATTTCTGCGTCGCCTACCATGATAGAGCGTGCTGCATCATGCAGAGCCTGCATTGATGAACCACACAAGCGGTTAACGGTAACCGCACCTATTTCTATCGGTAAGCCTGCGAGTAATGCAGCGTTACGCGCCACGTTAAAGCCTTGCTCTAATGTTTGCTGTACGCAGCCCCAATAGATATCTTCAATTTCTTCTGGTTTGACTTGTGGGTTGCGAGCCAAAATCCCTTTCATAAGATGCGCTGATAGATCTTCAGCACGTTGATGTCTAAATGCACCACCTTTGGAACGACCCATCGGTGTGCGAAGACAATCAACAACGACAACATTTTTCATTTTGATATTCCTCTTCCAATGGATAATTACAGTGAGCCAGTTTGCTGAAGTTCATAGAAGCGCTTACCAGAGCTTGCCATGTCTACTAGCGACTGAGGGACTTTGTACATTGCACCCAATGACTCGTACTGTTTTGCCATTGCTACGTAATTATCGATACCAATGCTATCTAGGTAACGGAATACACCACCACGGAATGGAGGGAAGCCCAGCCCATATACCAGAGCCATGTCTGCTTCTTGAGGTGTGGCAATGATGCCTTCTTCTAAGCAAAGGGCCACTTCATTGATCATTGGAATCATCATACGTTGAATGATGGTATCGTCATCAAACGCCTGACTTGGTTTACAAACCGGTTCTAGCAAGCTGGTGACGTCTTCGCTTGGTGCTTTCTTCGGTCGGCCACGTTTGTCTGTAGTATAGGCATAGAAGCCAGAGCCATTTTTCTGACCGTAGCGAGTATTGCTAAAGAGAACATCGATTGCATCGCGCTCTTCTTTAGCCATACGCTCAGGGAATCCTTCCGCCATTACCGCTTGAGCGTGATGAGCGGTATCAATACCAACCACATCAAGTAAGTAAGCAGGACCCATCGGCCAGCCAAACTTGCGTTCCATAACCTTATCAATCTGAATAAAGTCTGCACCATCACTTAATAGCTGACTGAAGCCGCCAAAGTATGGGAAGAGTACGCGGTTAACAAAGAACCCTGGGCAATCATTAACCACGATTGGCGATTTCCCCATTTTTGCTGCGTAAGCCACAACACGATTAATGGTTTCTTCTGACGTGTGCTCACCTCGAATGATTTCGACCAGTGGCATACGATGTACTGGATTAAAGAAGTGCATGCCACAGAAGTTTTCTGGGCGTTTGAGTGATTTTGCAAGGACATTAATAGGAATCGTCGACGTATTCGATGCAATAACAGTATTCTCACCGACCAATCCTTCGACTTCGCTCAATACTGACGCCTTGATCTTTGGATTCTCAACCACAGCCTCGACAATCACATCGCTCTGCTCTATGCCAGCGTAATGAAGGCTTGGAGTGATAGATGCCAAAACGCCAGCCATCTTAAAGCCATCAATACGACCGCGTTGCAAGCGTTTGTTGAGCAGTTTGGATGCTTCAGTCATACCAAGTTCTAAAGAAGCTTGAGCAATATCTTTCATGATGACGGGTACGCCTTTAAGCGCAGACTGATAAGCAATACCGCCACCCATGATACCAGCACCTAGTACGGCAGCACGTTCGGTGTCTTTACCTGATTTCGCAGCTTTCTTAGCAAGACCTTTAATATATTGATCGTTAAGGAAGATACCTACTAGTGCGTTAGCTACATCAGAGCCTGCCAGTTGTATAAAGTAATTTGCTTCCACATCAAGTGCCTGATCTCGGCCAGAGCGAGCAGCTTCTTCAATCGCTTTTACTGCAGCCATTGGTGCTGGATAATGTGGACCGGCTTTTTGAGCAACAAGGCCTTTAGCCATGGTGAAGCTCATCATCGCTTCAAGCTTACTCAGTGTCAGTGGAGACACTTTCGCTTGGCGGCGCGCTTTCCAATCGATTTTCTCATTGATGGCTAATTGAATTGTGTTAAGTGCAGATTCATACAGGGCATCGGTTTCGACGATGGCGTCGAGTAAACCAAGCTTGAGCGCTTCACCTGAGCGACATGCTTTACCTTGTGTGATGATTTCCATCGCGCTATCGGCACCAATGAGGCGTGGTAGACGCACGGTACCGCCAAAGCCAGGCATAATGCCAAGTTTTGTCTCTGGAAGGCCGATGCTGGTGGTTTTGTCACCAATTCTAAAATCTGTGGCTAATACACACTCACAACCGCCACCAAGCGTGTGACCTTTTAGGGCTGAAAGTGTCGGAACGGGTAGGTCTTCTAACTTATTGAAGATACTATTTGCAAAACCAAGCCACTCTTTGAGCTCTTCTTTTGGTTTGGCAAACAATCCTAAGAATTCCGTGATATCAGCGCCAACGATAAATGCGCTTTTATCTGTAGTGAGGATGAGACCCTTTAAATCATTCCATGCTGCAAGAGCATCAAGTGCTTTGTCTAGGGCTTCAAGAGTAGCCAGATCAAGTTTATTGACCGACTGGGGAGAGCTAAAACACAGTTCGGCGATGCCGTTGTGTACTTCCTTTACCTGTAGGGTTTCAGATTGGTAAATCATTGTCATTCTCCGTGACAGACAATCCGTGATTGTGCGAAAGCGGTAGTTATTGTTTTTTCTTCTGGTTAGACCAGTTGTCTAATATTGAACCGCATTGAATTTAATTTCAATACATTTTTTAAACAACTGTTTAACATTATGACCAGGGTCCAATCTTGGAGTCAATCCTATTTGCCCGTGTTAGAATACCCCTTTTAGGCTACAGATCTCATAAATCCTAATGAACTCAACTGCATACTTGATACCAGAGCACTCGGTGATTTTTGAAGAAGAAATCAAAAAGAGTGTCTTCATCACACAAATTGCCCATACGCCGAGTATTGAAAGTGCTAAAGCTTTTATCGATGGTGTGAAGAAAGAACACAGCAATGCGAGACATAATTGCTGGGGTTTTGTCGCAGGTCGTCCTGAGAATTCAATGATGTGGGGATTTAGCGATGATGGAGAACCATCAGGGACAGCCGGAAAACCCATCTTGGCGCAACTGAGTGGCTCTGGGATTGGAGAGCTGGCGGCAGTGGTTACCCGTTATTATGGTGGAATTAGGCTAGGAACAGGGGGATTGGTCAAAGCTTATGGTGGAGGTGTTCAACAAGCACTTAAGCTGATTCAAACAATCGAAAAAAAAATCACCACACAATTACGACTAGAGTTAGACTATGCATTTGTAGCTACCGCTCAGTCTGAACTTAGTAAATTCTCTGCAGTAGAAGTAGAGTCCTACTATAGCGATACAGTTACCCTTATTGTCGAAGTTGAGGTGAATAAGGTTGATGCACTCACACAAAGCATAATAAATAAAAGTGGAGCCAAGACCATGGTTTCTCCTGTCGAACACAACTAGGACGTAACGAAGCGTAGCTTCATTCAAAATATATGCAATTTCGATCCATAATCCGCATTGTAGGGCTTCTATTAGCGCTGTTTAGTGTTTCAATGTTGGCACCAGCTTTGGTCGCGCTCATCTATCGTGATGGTGCGGGTGTGCCTTTTGTTACCACCTTTTTTGTGTTGTTAATGTGTGGTGCCTTTTTCTGGTTCCCTAATCGACGTCACAAGCATGAACTTAAAGCGAGAGATGGCTTCCTTATTGTCGTTTTGTTTTGGACGGTAATTGGCAGTGCTGGTGCTTTACCGTTCCTTATCTCAGATTTCCCTAATGTATCGATAACAGATGCGTTCTTTGAATCTTTCTCGGCTTTAACCACGACGGGCGCGACTGTGATTGTCGGGCTGGATGAATTACCCAAAGCGATACTGTTTTATCGCCAACTTCTGCAGTGGTTTGGAGGAATGGGGATCATTGTACTCGCCGTGGCCATTTTACCTGTACTGGGCATCGGTGGTATGCAGCTATACAGAGCAGAAATTCCTGGACCAGTAAAAGACAGCAAAATGACGCCTCGAATTGCTGAGACAGCAAAGGCGCTTTGGTACATCTACTTGAGCTTGACTATTGCTTGTGCTGCTGCGTTCTGGGTAGCTGGTATGACACCGTTTGATGCGATAGCCCACAGTTTCTCGACGATTGCGATAGGCGGATTCTCTACTCACGATGCGAGTATGGGGTATTTTGATAGCCATGCTATTAACATGATTACTGTGGTATTCCTGCTTATATCTGCATGTAACTACTCATTGCACTTTGCTGCCTTTGCTTCTGGTGGCGTACATCCTAAGTACTATTGGAAAGACCCAGAATTTAGAGCGTTTATCTTTATTCAAGTGGTGTTGTTCCTGATTTGCTTCCTTATTCTATTGAAGCATCACTCTTACAACTCAGTTTACGATGCATTTGATCAGGCTCTGTTCCAGTCTGTATCCATCTCGACGACAGCTGGTTTTACGACAACCGGCTTTTCCGAGTGGCCGTTGTTTCTACCAGTATTGCTATTGTTCTCCTCCTTTATTGGAGGCTGTGCGGGTTCGACAGGTGGTGGTATGAAGGTAATTCGTATCCTATTGCTTACTTTGCAGGGGGCTCGTGAGATGAAACGTCTCGTGCACCCAAGGGCGGTATATACTATTAAGGTAGGCGGGAGCGCCCTTCCTCAACGAGTAGTCGATGCAGTTTGGGGGTTCTTTTCAGCCTATGCACTGGTATTTGTCGTCTGTATGTTGGCGCTTATTGCCACCGGTATGGATGAATTGAGTGCGTTTTCGGCCGTAGCTGCAACGCTAAATAATCTCGGACCGGGGCTAGGTGAAGTGGCTGTCCACTTTGGAGAGGTCAATGATAGTGCGAAGTGGGTGCTTATCGTTTCGATGCTATTTGGTCGACTTGAAGTATTTACCCTTCTTATTTTATTAACTCCTGCATTTTGGCGTAGTTAAGCGGCCTATGATTAGGTAAAGGAAACATCGTGGAAAAAATTCTCTATCTCTATTCTTCTCGAGAAGGACAAACGACAAAAATTATCACTCGTATCGCAGAGCATTTAGGTGACAGCAATGCCACTATCGTGAATCTGCATGAAGAGATGAGTATTAATCTTGAAGAATTTGACAAAGTGTTGATTGGAGCATCGATTCGCTATGGGCGTCTTAATAAAAAGCTCTACCAGTTTCTAACGGCTAATAGTGCCAAGTTAAGTTCAATGAAAGCAGCATTTTTCTGCGTTAACCTAACGGCGAGAAAAGAACAACAAGGAAAAGACACACCCGAAGGCAGTGTCTATGTTCAAACCTTCTTGAAAAAGTCACCTTGGCAACCAGAACTGATCGGTGTGTTTGCGGGGGCATTGTATTACCCTCGTTATAATTCGTTCGACCGCTTTATGATTAAACTGATTATGACGATGACGGGTGGGGAGACGGATACTTCAAAAGAAGTGGAGTATACGAACTGGGACAAAGTGAGTGTGTTTGCAGAGAAATTTGCCCAGCTCTAACAAGAAAATGTCGATTTTTACGTCGTTTTGATTTGATTTTAATCGAACGATAAAAAAATGCGAAAAACTTCAAAAAAAGGGTTGCCAAGAAGATTTCGATCTCTATAATGCCCCCTCGCTGACACGGGAACGCAGACGAAAGTTCGCATTCGGTCAGAAGGTCTCAAGCTTCTAAGAAGCTTAGCAAAATAAGTTGAAAAAAGTGGTTGACACGACAACTTATCTCGCTAAAATGGCCGTCCGTTTTGAGTGAAGCTCAAAACAAGCTCTTTAACAATATAAACCTATCAATCTGTGTGGGCACTCGTTGATGATAATCAAATTAGATATTTCTCTTAATAAAGAGCGGTATCAAATTAGGTTTCAATGAAACGAAGTGACCA
>NZ_OANU01000006.1 GCF_900089835.1 Vibrio thalassae
GTCAAGAACGGCAGTGATACGTCTCTTATCTTTGATAGCGGAGAACGCTGACATTAAGAAAAAAGTATTCAAGATAGTGGATAGGTTCATGGGGCTCGTCGGGTCATGTCTTTTCAGTTGATGCTATGATCGCCGATCAAAATGAATCTGCCTACTTTTTCATGCCATCTGCATGATTCTTCTATGCTAGTTGTGGGGAGCCCTCAGGCTCAAAGCCCACTTGTTCAAGTGTTCTCAAGTCGAAAATCGGCTGAAAAACAGGATAGAAAATTCTATTTTCTAGTGCCTCATTAATTTGGATGATATCCATTTACCTTTATCTTTCGTTGTTAAGCGCTAGTAATTAATGTACTGACATTTTAGTGAACGAAACGACTTGCTTTTGTTAAATAAGCAATAACCTTTCGGTATGCATCGATATAATGGTCATAAAAAGAGGTACGAGTATGCTTAAACCGAGTCAAGACGATAAAGAAGCTCTGGAACGGAGACGAGCAGCTGAGCAAGTTAAGTTCGTGTTAGGTGCGGCTATTCAGTTTGAAGTCGAAATGACAAAATCTGGACTGGCAACAGTCGGCGTGCAACAAGCGCCCATTATTACAGAGGGCAGAAAGCGCAGAGGCGATTGGAGTAAAAAGATACAGTTGCAATTAAATCCCAACACAGAACTGATTACATTCGCTCATATGCTCATGCGGAAGTGTCCAGCCGGACATAAAGTAAAGTTCGACTTTCATGGAACTAATAACAATAAAAGTCTCACAGCTCATTTCAACAACGATGGTGGGCTATATGTGGCATTGCGTGAGGGCCAAGAAAAGCAATCATATTGCATTATACCGCCGAGTGGAGTGACTCAAATACTGACGTTGGTGGTAAAAGCGTATGCATATCGCTTCCAAATGCGGCCAGTTGACGCGCTATCAATTCTTAATGTGAGTCCTGTCGCACTTTCGTGAGATTTATGCAAATTGCTATTACTGCTGCAATTGGTTCACTGGCCTAGCAATTTGCACTGAGTTTGAACATTTGCTGTTTTTCAATTATTATCTGCTTAATAATTAGTTGAAAGGACAATGTAAATGGTTAGGTCTAAACAAGGAAATATCGATTTTCTTCGACAGCAGTACGATAAAGTAAAGTCGCTCAAATCCAAACGTAAGGTAGCGAAAGGCATTCTTAGAATGCCAAACTTTAATGCTAAACAGATTGAACAATTGCTGGGTGAAACAGAACTAGCTACCAAAGCGGGTATCGCTATGTGCGAAAAATCACGCGGTATAGATTTTCCACGCAAAGGAAATAATGCGTATAACTTAAATCGAGAGGAAGCACTAGAAGTCGCGCGCTTCATGGGTTATAAGCCAATGCGAGAGATCCGGCCTGATAACTACGAAATGCCGGTTTTGGCAGTTCATGATGCCAAGGGTGGGATTGGCAAGAGCACGACCTGTGAAACACTTTCAATTCAAGGCACTTTTGATATCAAAAGAGCACCTAGAATTTTGCTTGCGGATACCGATTCTCAAGGCTCTCAACGCCATAAGTTGGCTCCAAACTATACGACACCTAAGCATAGTCTTTTTGCTTTGTTAAAAGACGAAGTGGAAGTGCCACGAGATGTGAGACTTTCGCCTCAGAAGCAAGCAGCTTACAGAGCGGCGCTAAAAGAGATCATTGTGTCGACGTATGCAGAGGATATAGATCTACTACCGTCGTTTCCTGAGTGTAAAAATATTAACGTCTTTTTCTCGGGAGCGTTGGCTCGCGGTGTGGGCATTGAGCAAGTAATCAGCGTCTACAAAGATGTGGTTATTAGTCCGCTCAAGCATGATTACGATGTAGTTATTCTCGACACTAACCCTGCCACAGATATGACGCTTTACTGCTTATACTACGCAGCAACGTCACTGATCATTCCTGTCACTGGTCGCCAACAAGACATAAATGCGTATGTAGAGTATCTAGACTCTGCCGCGTTCATTATCGAAACGATGATGCCCCATGACTGGGCGGGTTTTACCGATATCTACACATTAATTACTAAAAATACAAAAACGAACAGCGGGATCTTTAATCGAGCGCTGCAAATGATTCAGCTAACGAGAGCGTTTACCACTACGATTTTCGAAGCTAAAGCGTATGAGACAGCATCAGAGAATAATTTGCCAATCCAGCTGATCGACCATGGAAGCCGAAATCCGGCAAGTGCATTGGAATCCATTCGCTCGTTGTATAACGAACTGGCTGTCAGTATGTATGCCGATATTGATAAGCTTTACGATGAAGTTGAGGATTGATTATGACTGCTAATCCACTGGACGCTATTTTTCAGTCGCAAGTCTCACAAGCTTCTAATTCTGTTAGTCAGAGAGACGATATTGAATCAACAACAAAAGCAGAGCAATGGCTATCTAACAAAGGCGTGGCTCTCAATGAGTTTCAAAGAAAACTCAATAGAGAGTTACAAGACAAACCAGAAGGTGTGACCGATAGCGACATTCTGCTCGCCCTCGGTTTTGAACAGCATGGGGCGACATCGTTTACTTTAGATGGCGAGGAAATCATTTGCGATCTTGTCAAGATTGCACCTGCAGAGATAGAGGAAAAAACGGAGGTTCACCCTGACAATGGCCGTAGTCAAGATGACTTAACCGATGCCTCGATTGCAGACATTTTGCCTAGCATTAAAGCAAGTGGCCAAAACACATTTCCCGGCATAGGACATTATCTGGAGAATGGAAAGATTCAGGTTGTGGATAGTTCACGCAGACGCATGGCGTGTATTAAAGCCGGATCGGTTTACAGCATATTTGTAGCTCGCAGAACATTGACATTACCAGAGGCACGCAAGCTAGCAGACATTTCGAGGCTTACTAAGTCGTTGTCATCGCGTGAGTATGGTGTAGAGCTATTGAAAATCCAAGAGAGAAACCCACAGCTTGATACTTTAGAACAGCTTGCTGAATATGTTGGAAGACCGTTGGAAACCGTTAGAGTACAGACAAGCGCTGCGAAGATACCTGAAGCCTTGATAGCTCAGTTTCCCGAGCACTCAATGATGACATTCGTAGAGTTTAAAGACTTAGTTTCACATGTGGGTGGTATCGAAAGAGAAAGTTTCAAAGCGTTAGGTAAGTTTCGTAAGTCCAGACAAAAAAATGCTGATAATGAGCTCCTTCGAGCCGAATATGATAAGAAACGTCAACAATGGGTAGAAAGTAAGTTAGAAGCCGTTATTAAGGCTCTGGAAGAAAACGACGGTGATTTAAAAACCAAGCTTGCTGTAATGAAAGCTGAAATTACTGGTTCATCGCCTACAGCTAAACCAAAACAGATGTGCTTGGTGGAGTATCCAGGAGACAGCAAGTTAGAGGCGTCAAAAAAACACGTGGGGAAAAGCAAAGTAGTCTATTCGTTCAATAATCAGCCATCCCACATACTCGAAGAATTAGACAAATGGATTAAAGAGCATATGTAAAGCAAGTATCGAAAATAGAACAGGCCTCCGCCTGCCAGCTCAAAGCCTGTTCTGCAACACACACAATATAGGAGAACTGTATATGTCATATGGCAGTGTAATTCAAAAAGCTGACTTAAAACAAATGCTAATTATGAATGACAGGAGGGACTGGCCAATTCTTTGCCGTTCTTTCGGTCTAAAAGCTACCAATAACGCAAAATCAAACCCCAATTATCAACCAATCAAACTTAAATGTGAGCTAAGAGCGGAAGTGCTCAGACGTCAAAACTGGGTCTAAGGATAAAAGCGCCTATTGGCGCTTTTATCTTTAGATCTGCTGCACCGTAATCAGAATGTATTACTTATAAGCTATCAGGGCTGATGCAAAAAAAGTTACGTTGAGACGATTTTATTAGATAAATAGCGCGAAAGCGTATACAGTAATAGTACATGGGGCTTCATGGCCCACACTACACAAGAGTCAATCGGTAACCGCGGTTACCCATTGGCTTTTTTTTTTGCTTCCAAGCAAAAAAAATTGACAGGTATGAAAGTCAAGCTGAAATCGTTCAGTAATTACCACATCCACAAACGTCTGAAAAGGCTAAATTAGGAGATAAACCATGCTGAAAGAAATACCAACTGTCGCGCAAGCACATTCGTCAGAGCCGGTACCTCTCAATAGGCAACGCGCCCTGAAAAGTGTCAATGTGCAGAGTAAGATTCGAGATTCGTTTTGTGAAAGATATAACCTCCTCGATGCAGAAAATTCACCGCTTATCAGTGAATGCAATGCTCTGCTTGATGAGCACTTTTTTGCAAGCGCCATTGAAAACAAGGGGCTGGTCGTGGGAAACCACCACCGAGCTTTGGTGATGCAGGTCTCTATTGAGACTGGGTTAAGCCCGTTCAACAACGAGATTTATCCAGTAATCACGCCATTTGGTCAGCTAAAAGTGATGGCAACTGTCGATGGATGGATGCGGATCGCTACAAGCGAACCCATTACTGAGCGAACTTACTGTTATTCAGATAGTTCGAACAAAGTGGAGATCAATGGTAGAGAATATGAAGTACCACAATGGATAGAGTGTAAAGTCGTTCACAAGGACAGGGGAATCAGTGTTGCGAGAGAATACTTCGAAGAAGTCTTTCAGAATGCTCAACACCACATGCCCAGCTGGAGTCGACCTGCTCGTATGTTGCGACATGTCTCGTTTATTCAAGCACTAAGACAACTCATCTCTGTTAACGCTTTGGCAGACAGTGACATCATTGCTGATGTTACTGCCGCATATGAAGCGAAAGCGACACAAGCTCAAATGGAGATTTACTCAACCTCTGATAATCCGACTCCAACGCCATTAACGAATCAGCTAACGAGTAGTACTAAGCAAACGCCTAGAGCACTCAATATTGATTTAGATAATGTGACCATCGAAGGTGATCCTTCGGTTAGTGAAGTAGCAAAGGAAACTGAAGCTGAATCAACTGATGAAGTGGCCGTGGAAACTGAAGCTGAATCAACTGATGAAGTGGCCGTGGAAACTGAAGCTGAATCAACTGATGAAGTGGCCGTGGAAACTGAAGCTGAATCAACTGATGAAGTGGCCGTGGAAACTGAAGCTGAATCAACTGATGAAGTGGCCGTGGAAACTGAAGCTAAATCAACTGATGAAGTGGCCGAGGAAACTGAAGCTAAATCAACCGAAAAAGCACCAGTAGAAGCCAATACTGAATCCATCGAATTGATTGATGAAGTAATGGTTAACCGCACTGTGTTGGCCATAGTCAAACCGTATTTGATTATGGCTCAGGAAGGTCGATTACCTCTGACTAAGCTGATCTCGAAGCGTGTCATCATTCAAGATCAATTAGCTTTGAAATGGTTTGATCAGCAAGTTGATTTACTAAGATAAACAAAGCCCCGAAAGGGGTTAATTAGGAGAAAATAAATGTATTGGGATAATCCAATTTTTCAAGCGCATGATATCGCGCTTATCGTCCTCTTCATTATATTGATGTGTGCGGCTTATTTAGCCCATATTCTGAATATTGCGGAGTAAACGAAATGGGCTCGACTTTCCTTGGAAGCGAGCCTATCTAACAAGTCCGAAAGGACCAGATTAGGAGATAATTATGTATCAGCGTGAGAAAAGGAAATTTGTATCGGCCATCATTGGCAAATACAAAGAACTAAAGAGGCCCGTTGGAAAGAGTAGATACTCGCAAGAATATCGACGCTTACGCGATTATGCAGAATTGCTGTTTATCAAAACAGGTAAAATGAGAATTTCCCTGCTTCAAGAGCAGGACTTACTCAAAGCACTTCTGACCACGGAGATGTTACCTGAACACAAACCGCAATTTGAATATGTTGTAGCGCTTGCACGATGCTGGCTAACCAGAGAGAAAGCACAACCTTTTTATGGTGAGTTCCAGTGTTATTGTGGAGGTTCTTACTCTGCTAACGCGAATGGCTATCATTGTTCTAAGTGTGGTTACAAAGGCTACGCAGATCAACACGGTTTCCCCATCTCGATGCCCGGCAATGCACAAACATGTTATCTGCGACGCCAGTACCATAAAGAGATTGATGGTATCTGTAGTTGCGGTGCCAACACCGAGGAAGCCTATCAAATGGTTGCATTTGAGATGAAGTTGCCGCTCCCAATGCTCCATGCAGGACTGATTACATCACCAGCCATGCTAAGAGAGATGGTAAACGCAGCAAAGGCGGTAAAAAAACAATTAATGCTCGCAAGAGCAAGTTAGGAGAGAGATATGATATTAGTCAGGAACGAACTTGTCCAAGATACGGACGAATGGCGTGCATGGCGTGACACTGGTATCGGTGGCTCGGATGTCCCTGTCATCATGGGTGACTCCAAGTACAAGACGTTGTGGTGTTTGTGGGCTGAAAAGTTGGGTATTAAAACGCCGGACGATTTTTCTCGGAATCCACATGTCCGTAGGGGAAAATACTTTGAACCACTTGTGCTAAAAACATTGGCTGTAAAACTGGGAGTCACGTTCTCGTCATGGTGTGGGCACCATATCGATTACCCACATAGAAAAGTGTCTTTTGATGGCGTAGCAAAGATAGCCGAGAAGTACATTCCGGCTGAGATAAAGTGTCCTTGTGACACGCTTTACGATGATTTGATCACTCACGGACTGAATTCCGAACTAGTGAAACAACATCGTTCTCAGTTGGTGTATCAGATAGGCTTGCTAGAAGCACCTTATGGCTTTCTTGTTTTTTATTTTGAGCATAATAATGACTTGAAGATATTTCGTATCAATGCTGACAAAGCAGAGATCGAGAACATATTTGACAGCGTTGATGCTTTTTTTGAAAACAACGTAGTGCCAGCCATAGCACCCCAGAAAGATCCTGATAGGGACTACTACGAGCCAACGGCCAAAGAGCTTTTGAAATGGGATCAACAGACTTTAGAGTTTATTGATTGTCAAAAAGAAGAAAGCGATTTGAAAAAACAACTCAAAGAGGTCAGCGCTCGAAAGAGAGAGCTGGCTTCAGAGCTAACTGGAATGGCAAGTGAATTTAAAATGCTATCTCTTCACGGTATAAAAATTACTACCGTGAAAGGGAGGGAAACGTTTGATACTGCGAAGTACCTTGAAAGTAAAGGTATCACCATATCTGACTCCGAGCGTGAACAGTTCACTAAAGTAGGCAACCCAAGCTACCGAGTTAGCGCGATTAAAAACCGCAATAACTTGGACTCATTAAAAGATGATGTGCTAATCAATCAGCGAAAAGCGGCTCTTGCACTATTTAAAGAGCTACCTTTTGATGACGAAACTGAAGATCTATCATTCTTTGAGTAACTATGAAAAAACCTCACTGCCGCTACAAATGCGGCAGAAGGTTTTCAGTCAACAAAGCAAATAGCGCTAAGTTATTTCCTTTGTTGATTTTTACTTCAATTGAAGTAAAAAACGTCACTAACGTTTGGGTGACACTGCAATCGTGCAGTACGTAATACTTACGCTCGCTCGAAAGGGCAAATTAGGAGAAAACAATGGATCTAACTAGTGAAGAAAAAATGGAACTTGCTATCAGTCGGTTGAAAAACCTTCTGCGCTCAAAATACTCAATTAGCTCGAGCTACAGTGGTGGCAAGGACTCTACGGTTTGCGTCATCTTGATGCTTGAGGCTATGCGACAGCTAAAGCAAGAGGGAGAATACGTTCCTAACTGCTACATCATGAATTCAAACACCCGACGCGATATGCCGATGATGAACATCTATCTAGAGGAATCGTTGTCAAATATTCGCGTCTTCTGTGCGAAACATGATTTGCCAGTTGAGGTGGTGCAGGTTGAACCATCAATCGCAGGGCGATGGACTTGGACGTGCTTAGGAAGAGGCAAGCTGCCTCGCTATCCAGGCCAATCTGTCGATTGCTCAGTCGATGAGAAGATAACACCAATGCAACGTCAAACTAAGTTGATTGAAGATGAAAATATTCATGAAATCATAACCTTAGTGGGAACTCGAGCCTCGGAGTCTAGCAAGCGTGAAAGGTCGATGCGTAAGTATCAAATGTCCGAGACCGCAATTGTGGAAATCGACGGTAAGCGTACCTACTCGTTGATAAGTGACTGGGAACTAGATGACGTTTGGAGTCTCATTGTCTCCTGTTCTGGTTCCAAAGAACATCCACCAAGATGCTTTGCCACTTTCAATGAGAATTTCGACCAATTAGCAACCCTATACCGGGATGCCAATGATGGACATTGCACTCTCGTTTTTGATAAGAAACATTCGAGTGGGTGTGGGTCGAGGTTTGGATGCAGTTGGTGCCTGTCGAATGGCGACCGTGACAAATCGCTTGAAAGTCTCATTAGGGAAGATGTTGATAAGTATGGCTTTATGTCGCCTTTGATTGAGTTTCGTACCTTTTTGCAGAACATCCGATTCGACTTGTCGAGGCGTGATTTCAGAGGTCGAAACGTATCGCAGGCAGGGTATTTAAAGGTGACACCCGACTATTTCAACTCCCGTACTAAGAGAGAATTGTTGCGCTACCTTATTACAATTGATGTCATGGAAAAGGAGAGAGCGGAAGAGCATCAGCGAAAGTGGGACGCTAATGAGATTGAGCATACTGATCACAACAGCTTGTTGTGCGAACCTATGTTCCAGTATATCACTTACGACGATGTTCTTATCATTGATTTCGCGTGGTCACTTCAGCGAGATTTTGGTGAAGCAAGCGCAGCAGCAAAAGACTACATTGAAATCCATGACTTGGGTTATCGATATCCGGTCCCTTCTATTAAAGAAGCTCCGCGTGTTTCTATACCGAAACGTCGTTGGTTCGATGTATCTAAAGCGCTTCCTCATGACGAAGATGTTGATGGTCTATTTTACTTGATTCCAGAAACGCAAACGTTGTATTTGGGAGAGATAAGCTTGTCTGACGCCTTATCTGTCGAGCCAGGTTCTGGTTGGAGCTATTTAAGAGCAGTAAGAAATGCGTTTTATGAGCTACATCTAGTCGACCACCAAGAGGTCTGCAGAGCAGCACTGAAGAATCGTTGGATATCCATGCGTAAAGCGGATGTCAAACGATACGACGATATAGCGCGTCGCCATGATTATATTTACAAACTCATGCAATCGGAAACTCCGATGAAAGAAGATATAGTCACGGGTGACGATCTAATCATGTCGGTGGATGAATACCTACGGGATAATTCAATCAGTGACGAAGAGCATAGTGTATTACTCAGCAGACACTACCGCAAGGAACTGGAGGCCGAGTATGAGCAAGACCTGTTTGGGGTAGATTCTGTCGTTGATGCCATGGAACTGGGCAAGCCCGCTCCTGCACCTAAAGCCAGAAATTCAACTCTTCATCGAGTAGACGACTTCAAAGATATCGCTAATCAGATCACCATTGACGTATAAATAGCTGCCGTCCACTAGCAATATTGCTGGTGGACGGAGTTATCATCAAAAACACTAAAGCATCTCTCATTATGCTAGAGTAGTGGTAGAGATTGTATAGGTCAGCAATCATTACTGACCTATACAATTTTTGCTCTTGTAGCAAAAGCCATAGCGTTATTTTTATGGCACCGCAAACGTGCGGTTAACGCACTTTAACCCAAGCCGAGAGGCAGAATTTTTTGGAGAAATAACCGCGACTGAACTCTGAGTAGATCGAGAGAGGAGATCTCTTACTATCTCTACACAGACATAGGCCAGCATGAGTTGGATAGTCTGAATCTGAGGGGAACAGAAAACCTTAAGTACAACTGCCCGAAAGGGTAAATTAGGAGAAAAAATATGGCACAATTAACTTTAGATGTTGATATTGATGCACCGGATAAACCCGAATCGGTGTATCCGAGGACAACTGCATCACGCCGCAAAAAAGTAGTGAAGAAGTGTCTGTCAAAAGATGACCTGATGGTTATCCTCTTTCCAGAGGAGTTTCCGCAAGACTATCTTGAATGGCTAATGAACACAGACACTGTGAACTGGACTAGTAAGGACGTGTATCTCGTCCAAACTAAACTGGTAAAGGATGTGTTCGATATTCTGCGTCGTAAGAACTCTTCGATAAGCTCAATCAATGAAGCGCTTGTCTGGTTGTTCTGCGATGACAGGAGTGATTATGACTTCACAGCGAGTAAAGTGGCAGAATCGCTCGGCGTTCGTCTTGAGGTTATTCAAACCTCGATGATAACGGCGTTGAGCGCTACGCTAAGAGAGCACAAACGTGCTAAGAAAGTAAATGTGCGTCGTGTTGAAACGCTCACACACTTCGTTGCTAAAGCAAAATCATATATGGAAAATAGTTATGTGAAGCTCACAGCAACAGAATTTTTCGCTCAATACACTTAATATAAAAGCCTCCCAATGATTCATTGCGGAGGTTTTTTTATCTATGACGTACGGATGTCACAACAAATAAGTTAGAAAATAGAGTTCAAATTAACAAATTGGAAGTATTCTAACGTTATGCGCCCAATTAACAGTCTCCCTTGAGGTACGATATTTTGTTATACGCAATCTCAATATCAAAAGCCGGCGTTGCTGGCTATCCGATTTTTACCGAGCAACAGGTAACGGACATTTTGAACAAAGGGGGAACGCTATGCTTAACACGTTTCCAACTTCAACTAGCAATCGAGTATTTAAATCAACCTATTTTTGTCTTTGATAAAACCTACCCAAGATGGCAAGAAATAGGCGTAATCAAAAAAATGCTACCTGGTATCTACATTCTCGCGATAGAGGATAAGCTTGAGTTATTCCAACGGCTAACCGAATACGCAAAAGCTAGACTGCTTTTTATCCTTGAGAACGAGGTTGAGCAAGGCTTGAAGCGCGAGCTGATCAATATTCACGCACAAGATATTGAGAGTTTTAACTTGGATGAACTGGAACTGCGGTTCCTTACACCACGAAGGTTTGTAGCTATTGCTAAACGCCGCAACCGGCGAGACTTAATAGCCTCGTATAATCTCAATCATCATGATGCGTTAACGTTGACCTATTTATCCGACGAAGAATTGACCGCATTTAGTGCAGCGAAGCGGTGACAACATGCGCTAATACCTATGTTGCTATAGAAAACAGAGCAATAAAAGGTCGAGGAAAAAATGGACACTTACCTTTGTGAAAAGCCGGAAGTTGCCAAGCACCTAGCATCGGTTTTGAATCCTAATTTCGTACAGCGTCAGGGCTATATCGACTGCGGTAATGATATTATTGTGACGTGGTGTGTTGGCCACCTGCTGCAGCTTACCGATCCGGAAGACCACGATGACCACTATAAACAATGGTCACTCAGCCACTTGCCGATCCAATGGCCTGTTGAGTACAAGCCAAATCCAAAGACCAAGAAACAGCTTGATGTAGTGGTGAGAAAACTTAAAGAAGCTGACCGAATCATAATCAGCACAGATATTGATGCCGCGGGACAGCATATAGGAGATGCCATACTTGAATATGCGAACCTATATGACGATTCAGTTGAAAGACTTTTAATCAATGACAACCATCCAATCAAAATAAAACAAGCACTGCAAGACATTAAGAAAAACACTGACTTCTACGGGTTGCATCTCAAAGAGAAGAACCGCGCAATTGCCGACATGAGAGTTGGTTACAATCTGACAAGGCTATTAACAAAGCAAAGTGAAAGTCAGGGCTATAAGCGACTATTTACTGTAGGGCGTGTCCAGTCCGCAGTCCTTGGTCTTGTCGTTCGTAGATACCGTCTGCGCAAAAGTCATGTGAAACAAACTTATTATTTAATTAAGGGTGCGTTCAGCACGCCAGCCGGTGAACTGGAAGCACGTTACGTTCTACCAGAGTCTCCAATGTTAGAGTTGGATGACAGAGGTAGAATTAGCGATTCAACACAAGCACAGCAGTTGGCCTCAAGTTTATCTAGTGGTGTCGCTACAATACAGTCGGTCGTAACGAAACGAACACACGACTCACCGCCATTGCCTTTTGACATGATTTCACTCCAATCAGAAGCTGTGAAATCTTATGGTATACCACCCGAGGAGACGCTGGAAATTACGCAGAAGCTGAGAAGTTCTCCGTATTTTGCGATTACATACAACAGAACTGATTGTAGATATTTGGAAGATCAGTATTACACAGAAGCACCAGCTATCCTTGAACGTCTAAGAGATCTCGATTTGTTAAAACCTTTAGTAAATCGAGCTGATACCAGTATTCGTTCACGTGCTTTCAATAGCGAAAAAGTAACTGCTCACGGCGCCATTATTCCCAACGGAACAATGGCTGAGTGGGACACCATGCCTGAGAAATTAAAAGTCATTTATTTGTTGATTGCACGCAACTTCATTATTCAGTTCCTACCTAAGCGCGAGCGAAAAGTCACGGATTACGTGATTGGTGTCAAATCAGCTAGTGGAGTACCTCACACCTTCAAAGGTAAAGTCCAAAGTGTACAAGAACCGGGCTGGAGTATCGTTTTTCGAAATAGCGAAGATGAGCCAGAGCATGTATATGATGAAACAATAAACGTGGATGCATTGGTAAACGGTCAACAGTGTGCGGCTATTAATGTGAATAGTCATGAACAAGAAACACAAGCGCCGCCAGAATATACCACTGAGTCGCTACTGCGAGATATCAAGAACACCGCCAAATACATTTCGGATGACACACTTCGACAATGGATGTTAGACAAAGATGCAGACAGTCAAGACCTGGGGGGCATAGGCACGCCAGCGACTCGTGATTCTATTTTGAAGAGCTTGTTCGACAGGAACTTCTTGGAGCGTAAAGGCTCTATGGCAACAGCGAAGATAACACCAACCGAGGAAGGCGAAATTCTCTTTGATATGTTACCCGTTAACCTCACGATGCCAAATACGACAGCAATATGGGCCCATCACTTCAGCCAGATAGAACGAGGCGAAATTCCTGAGCAGCAGTTTCTCTCAATGGTCAATGAGTTTATTGAGTCAGAAGTTGCGAGAGTGAAACTTAATGGCTTGAATCTGCCAACAACAAGCAATTCTAAACAAAATCAAAATGGTGGTTCACTTCTAACCGAACGATGTCCAAAGTGCAATAAGACAGCAAAGAGAATTGAAACTAAGACAAGCGTGTTTTGGAAATGTGATAGTTGCACCTCAATGTTTTCTGACTTGATGCAAAAACCATTTTATAAACGGTGTCCAGATTGCCGTTCTGATATGCGAATCATTAAGCCAAAAGGGAAAAGGCGATTTGTGGGCTGTAACAACTATCCTAACTGTAAGCGAACTGAACCTCTTTAACCGCAAAGAGGGCAGTTAAGGAGTACGATTTTTCATTTGATAAGGTTATCTATTTGAGATTAAAAATGGATAACCTTATTAAATGAAAAATATAGCAGCGTTATTTGCCCTTGGCGCTTTATTGTCGGGGTGCACGACGACTCCGATCAATACCGCAGTCAATGAAGATACTCACGACGTAGTGCCTCCAATGGAGTCAGAATCAGAACAGCTCAAGAGCTATCCGACAGTGGAGTTTGCTCAGCTACGTGTCACCAGCGGCTCTCAAACGCTAACCGCAGCGAATAAGTTAGCCGACAAGCTTGGGATTGAGTTTGTCGAGTGGACACAGGAACTGAATCCTTACGTTTACTATCAGCTGCGTTCAAAGCGAATCAACTTAAATTTTGAAGATCCTCAAGCGGCTTTTCTAGAGTTATTTGACCGCAGTGGTTTACTACCAATCTACGATAAGCGCGATAATAGTGTCACCGTCTATCCATTTTCTCTGAATCAGCGTATACAACAGCCGCACGTATTCACTCCAAAGTTTGATCGCAGTGAGAGACAACGAGAGGATATTGAGCTAGCGAACGCTAAAGAGTCAGTCACAGCTCACAAAGCATTGGAGTACCACTTTTATAAAGGTTATACCGTCAAAGACACAATTGACGCATGGGCCAATCATGCGAATTACTCGGGAGTCATCTGGTACTTCGACGATAAGGCGACCGCCAATTTCCTGAATGACACGATCCAAAAGAACGACTTTGTGATTGAACAATCGCCAGTAAAGGTTATCACTAAGTTCATAAAAGAAGAGAAAGAAAGACAAAGTAGCAGCGTCTCCGTCACTGCCGTTTATGAAGCATCGACCAACAAGCTAATCTTGCACCCATTCAGTCGCGGAGAGATTGTTCGAAGTTTTGATATTGAACCGACCACCACTCGTCAGAATCTGTCTCGTATTGCTAACTTCTACGGCTATACATTGGACTATCAAGCGCCTGATTACAAAATTCAAACACCATATTCAACCGTGTTAACCCAATACACTAAAGCATCCATTCAATCCGTTATTCAGCAATATCCGCTCGATATAGAGGTTATCGACTCTAGCAAGCGCATAATTGTGCGAGGAAACAAAGCATGAAGCATATAAGTAAGAGACCTCTAGCCGTAGTGCTTACGACTACGTTGATGGGATGCGCAAACGAATCCCCAACAACAAGCCCTGAAAGTGGAGCACTTAACCAACCAATGGTCTATCAACATGTAGAGTCAGCTCTGGTTGCAAGTCATGTGACAAAGCCGAAAGGTGGCAATCAAATAGATACCACTAAAACTACAGTCCCGACAAAGTTGACTGTAGCAAAGCCAAGTAATGTCATGGCCCAAAAGCCATCTGCACAAACTACGAAAGGGGTGACTGTTGATGCAACGCAATCACAGCGAACGACGACCAAAGCGTATGAAGTTTTTGACAATGAAACGTATGAACAAGTACTGACTCGCTGGCTCGACAGAGAAGGTTACGCTCCGTTCTACAAAGCGCTCAATAAGAACTCAACCAAGGTACTGAAACAGAAAGTCGGTACTTCAAGTGTGTCTTATAACACGTTTGATAAAGCGACTAAGCAATTACTTGAACAAGCTAAGCTCAACGCATGGGAAATGGATTGGTTGTCAGAAAGTGCCAAAGTTGAGCTTGGATTCCGTTTGCTGCTCGATCACGAATCAAAAACAGCAACGCTAATCGGCAATCCGCCATCGATTAAAATCACAGGTGGCAAAAAGGTTACTGCCAAGAAATTCCATAGCGCTTACGCAGGTGAAACCTATGAGACGGTGTTGTACCGATGGCTAGCCCAAGAAGGGTATGTTCGTGTTGGCAAGTTGCTCGATGAAGATGAAACCAAAGTGCTCAAACAAACCATCTCAAGCTCTCAAGATTTCTATGGTAATTTCGCAGCCGCTACTACCGAATTGATGGACGCCGCTTTGCTAGCCGCTCGGCAGAATGAGAAGAATGAACGCCAAGGCTGGATTTCTGACGAGGGTAAAGAGGGGTTGCAGCTTTACTTGCGTCTTAATGATCTTAAAAAAGAAGCGGTACTCACCTCAAGCAAACAACCTACTTACATGTTCATGGTCACAAGTGGGTCACTCAAGGACAACTTCTTACGCTTAACTGACGCCTACGGATGGAAAGCAACAGAAAACCAGTATCTAACCCAAGACTACAAAGTAACTTTTGGGTATCCGATCGTTACTGAACAAGGAAACATCAAGAAAGCGCTCGAAATCTTGCTAGCGGATTTTCCGAAACTAGCGGGTGGTATCGTCCCCTCTACTAGAACAACGTATGTATTTGCTGAGGAATAAACAAAGATGAAAATGAATAGGATGCTCGCTGCCGTAACACTCGTACTGCTATCGGGATGTACAACGCTAACCAAAACTGAAGATTTCAAAAAAGTATCGGAAGCTGACAGCGCTGAAATACACACGAAACTTGCGGCAGAGCGCTATGCGAAAGTCAGAACTTTAGACAGACCGCCTCAGTTGATAGAAGAAATCGTAGCTAATAATGACCCATCTTGGTTTGAAGATAAAACGGCCATTATTGTGAAATCTATGCCTTTGTCGCTAGTGCTAAAAGATGTGGTTGGTTCTGATATTCTACTTCATTACGGATTTTCAGTGGACCCAAATAAATTGATCACACTGACGTTCGAAGGGACGAAGAGAGAAGCTCTCAATATTATTTCGCTAACCGCAGATTATGGTTTTACAGCAAAAGAAGACAGTGTTGATATTGCGAAATTTACGACAAAAACCTACGTACTACCAACGACTGTTGGAAACAACTCATTTCAGATAGGCTCCAGCAGTTCGGGCGGGACAGAGGACGATGCACTATCAGGTCAAGTAACTACGACTGGCGGCAACGATGGTCAATATGCTAATACCGAAACAAATAAAAGTAATCTAACTGACCAAATCTACAAAGGCATTGAGAAAATTCTCAATGGCGAAGCTAATATCACCACTGGTAGCAATGATATGGTGATGTTGCAAGAGTCCTCAGCCAACTCCGAAACGTTAGGTTACGCGGAGAAGATTGAAGGTGTGTCCTCAATAGTTGTGCGTACCTCACCTGCAATGATGTTGCTTATCGATGATTACGTTCAAAGCATGATTAATGAGTTGGTCAAATCAGTAGAGCTCGAAGTGGTCGTGATCGAGTACCAAGCAGATGACGATGTAGAGTTAGGTATCGACGCTCAGCTTAAGAAAGCTGCGGGCAGAGGCGATTGGTCACTTGATCTATCAACACCTAAGATCTCAGATGCAATCCAAAATTTGGGGCTGGGCTATAAAGCCACAACGGGCTCGTTTGCCGGTTCAGCTGCGGTTATTAACGCTCTAAATGTCACTGGCAATGTTAGTGTGCGAACGCAGCAAACCGTAAAAGCCAGTAACCATATGGTCCAAGAGATAGACCTTAGCTCCATACAGTCATACATTGCCACCGCAAGCACCAGTTTCGAAGGTGCCAATAACGACATCCCAACAACCAGTATAGAACGCGATGAAGTCCGTGATGGTGTAAAAATGCTGGCGATGCCTTCCATTCAAGAAGATAGAGTCCACCTCAAGCTGAACGGTGTACTGTCTAAGCTATTGAAATTTGACGATCAGGAAATCAATGGCGTTAAGATTCGGTCACCGCGCGTTCGACAGGCACGTTTCAACATCACGGGTGCTTATGAGTACAACTCCACAATTATAGTGACTCATATGAGACAAGAAACCAATGAATCTACAACCAACAATTATGCAGATATACCGGTAGGCAAGTCAGGTTCAAAAACGGTCGTTGATACGTTGGTACTGCTAACACCGCGTAAAGTCGTTTCGAACTGGAGTGCTAACAGCGTTGTGTCAAAAGTTGATGCACCAAGACTTACCCCAAAACGCTGAGGAAAGCACATGTTGAACATCAAAGTTCAAGTCGTAAAACTCGTCAAAGGTGGAGAAAAAGAAAGCTTGTCGCGTATGCGCCAGGCACTGCCTTCGCGCTACGATTACGTCATTACGACTGAAGAGAACCTGATCCGTTATAGCGGCAATGAGACAGGAGTAGTGGTCGCGCAGTTATACGCTGATCAGATAAAGAAAGAGTACTCTGAGTCCCTTATTGATGGAAACTACTATCAATTGCTTTCTGAGCACATAGGTACGTTTACTCTCATCACAGTCAAGAACTGGATAGTTTCTCGCATTGAGGTTGTTTTAGAAGAACAGATAGAAGATATGTCTTTGATGACATGGCCCATCTTCTCAACTGTTAAGTCTATCGATATTCATCGACCTCAAAACGAAATATTGGCACTAGAGCCACTGTGTGATGACGTTTTGAGTACCACGCTTCACCAACTAACCGACCAGAGGGAAGCACAGAGAAAGAAACAAATTGTAATAGCGTGTGTAGTTGCGACGTTCGCTTGTCTACTCACCATTTTCTGGCCTGAACCGAAAGTGGCGGAAAAAGCACCACCACCACCACCAAAAGTCTTGACGGTAGAGCTCGATAGGCATCATCAATATAAAAAATCGGTAGAGAATGGCATTGAGTATCACAATATTCATCAATCGCTTCTCGCAATGGCACTTACCGCTTTCAAGCTTCCAAATGGTTGGAAAATTGAAACAATCACACTGGCTAACAACCAGTTGATTGGAAGAATCGACAACTTTAATGGCCAAACGCAACAGCTTAAAGAGTTTCGTAAGCAAGATGCCAATGGCGACTTCATACAGATAGATGGACAAAGTGCTAACTACTCATTTCCAATCATCAATGACGACTGGTTTCGTTGGACACAACAGACGGCAGACTTTAGCAGTGAACGTGACGCTTTTATGGACGAAATGATCCTGCTTGGAGGCAAAATCAAATCCAATGCGACAGAGACTTATGCTCAATATAGTCAGCAAACGATCAATGTAACAATGGAAGATGTATCAGTGGCTTATTTAGACCTGTTTGCCAGTTCCATGTATGACAGACCAATATTCATTCAAGAATTCACAGTACGTCCGATGGCTGATTCACTAGGTCTAATCAGCATCGATATGACAGTCAAAATTGTAGGAAGATAATAAGATGGCGCTATCAGAATCAGACAAAAAGAAACTGCCAGTAATAGTTTTACTTTTCGTGGGAGTATTAGGCATGGGTTATTATCATTTCTTCGCGTCATCAACGCCCACACCAGAGACAAATATACCCAATGAGCCTTCTACTGATGTTAACGTAATAGAGGCAACCGACTCTAGTGTGGATCTGGGACCAAAAAACACCAATCGTATCACCTCGGTCAATACCGACGCTACCTTGACTAAAGAAGTCATTGCCCAACCCGAAGTACTGCAACGTACCGATGCAAACGGTAATATCGTAAACGCTATCGTCGTACCACCGCCAGCCCCTCGTGGTATCAAGCGAAACCTCACATTGACCGAAGAAGACCGTGAAATTATTCAGCTTTTAAGAAGCAAGCTGCTCACTAAACTCCGAAATGAAAACAAGGTACTACAAAATGAAAGTAAGGTGTTAAATGCACCTGCAACGGTTCCAGCAGCCTTACCTCAACAGGTTATTCATGCCGCACCACCGCCAATGATCCCGACAAGCAGCGCAGATTTCACTGAGTTCGAAACCGTTCAGCCAGCGCTCCTTTCGGCCGGTTTATCAGATGCTCAAATTGAAGAAGCGTTTGATCGTATTAAAGTTGCTTCAATTATCGTACAAGACAATAAACCCAGAGCTCATGTGCGGATTGATAATGAACTGGTTCGGGCCATTGAAGGAAAGCGCATCGGTGATTTCCGCATAGAGGAAGTGAAAGCTGAGAGTGTCAAAATAACTTACATAAAAGGTAATGTAGTTCGCATAATTGGTCACACAGGATTTTCAATTTCGGAGGAATCGGGCCAATGAGTTATATAGATGGAATCAAGCAAGATGAAGCTCTATTCAACATTATCTCAGAACGAAGTGACTGTTATATCAATGATGAAGGTGAACTGTGTGTCTACGTTCCTGACGCACCAGCAGGTACCTTTGATGATGTTATAGACAAACTTAGAGAGAGTACTACGGCGTTTGGCGGTAGATTCTATGGCTGTGAACCACGTATCGTCGTGGTCGATAAGGAAGCTGTCAGTGACGCTGTTCAGAACATCAAAATGGATTCTGAGGCTACAAGTCAAAATAATGACACTGAGAACACAGAGTCACTATTACAGCTCAAACGCTTACTCGAAATCGCTGCGAATCAGGGTATATCCGATATCCACTTGAAACTGATTGAGGAAAAGTCAATCACTGAGGTCAACAAACGAGTTGACGGTCGCTTTAGCAAAATGATGGAAAACCAATCCATCGAATATGGCAAGAATATTGGGTCTGGAGCGACGGTCACGTTGGGTGGAAAGCAGGAATATGCGATTAGTGCCCAAATTGACGTTACATTCAAAATGGCGGTGGGTATTAAGAGAAAAGGTGACAATGGCAGCACCATTGTCATCAACAAGTCGATAAAGTGGCGCTTCAGTCAGATCCCGCTCGATGATGGAGCCAAAATCACTATCCGAAACCTTGATACCGGCTCAGGAAAAATCCCATCATTGCGAGAATTAGGATTATCGAAAGGGCATGAACGGGCCTTTAAGCAAGTCGTAAATTCTGCTCAAGGCTCCCTGTTTATGTCTGGACCGACAGGTTCAGGTAAAACAACAACAATCAACAGTGCTTTATCGACAGTTGATGATACCAAAGTTATCCACTCGCTCGAAGATCCAGTTGAGTTTCACCGAACTGGTCGTAACCATTTTGCGACGAATGTAGTAGAAAGTTACATCGATCCGAAAACGAAGCAACGCACTAAATCTTTTGAGGTCTATGGTGCAGTCCTATTACGTCACGATTCAAACGGTCTATATTTTGGTGAGATTAGGACTAAAGGTGCTGCGGCCTGTTATATGCGATTGGCTTCTACAGGTCAGGTGATGCTCGGCACTATTCACTGTAACTCTGCAATTGCAACCATCACTACCGTAGCGGAGCAACTTGGTGTGCCAACTTCGCAACTGGCCTCACCGGGCATATTGTCTGCGCTTGCTCACCAACGACTGGTTCGTACTCTGTGTCCCAAATGCAAAATATCCCACAAGGACGCGCCAAAGTATTTTGTCGAAGACCCAACGTTAGAGATGGCTTATAAAGCAGTTGAAACCATAGGAGAGCAACAAGAAAAGTCTGTCGATAGCGTTTACTACCGAAATGATATAGGCGGTATGTGTTCTGAATGTGAAGGAACTGGCGAAAAAGGCCGAACGGCTCTATTTGAAATTATTATGGTAGATGATAAAGGCAGAGAGTTCATCAGAGAACTGAGACTATCAGAATGGAAACAGTATCTTGAATCACAAGGTTGGCCATCCATTCGAGAACATGCGGAACTGAAATTATTGGCAGGAATATTGGATTATCGCTCGGTAGCCGAAGAGGTTGATGGTCTTGTTAAGCAGGATTTGAAAGGTCTATATCAAGAAATGAGAGAGATCTGACTATGAATCGTTTAGGTGCTTTAGAGCGACTTTCATTAACGTTGACATCAGTAGATCAGAAAGTCAACTTACTCGAAGATGTGTCTGAACTACTGGCATCGGATATGTCGATGGTTGATATTGCGGATGACTTAATGCGGTTTGGTGACAGTTTAGAAAAACTAGTGGGTAAACGGATTAAATACGCCGTTGATCATACCAAACCTGTTTACACCGCGTTTGAAGGCGTGGTCAGTGAGATCACATTACAAACAATAAAGGCCGGTGAAGAAAGTCACGATCTCGCGACAGGCTTTATTCGAGCCAAAGAAGCATTGCAGGCGAGCGAGGGTTTAATCATTAAACTCCTAAAAGCCTTTTTGATACCAGGGTTCAAATTGACATTGCTATTGCTGATAACGGGCCATGTGGGAGACTATATATTTAAACAACTAATGATGACATCCCCCGTAGCCAAGTGGCCTTCACTTTCTCAGTTATTCTATGCATACAGCGATACTTTGTATCAAAGTACTTACAAGATCATTGCGATCGCGTTACTGATTCCCATCGTAAGCTATATAGTCATTCAATTTGTGCATGGAGCACCAAGAAGTGTCATTGATAAGCTTCCATTCTTTAAACAATATCGCTTGATGTCTGCAGGCGCCTCACTTAGCACGATGGCCACTCTGCTCAATGCAGATATGGCCACCCTCAATGTTTTTCGATTCATGGCAACTCGAACGACTCGCTATATACGCTATCACTTAGAGATGATGGAGCAAAACCTAGTCAACAATGTGGGTCGAGGTAATATCGGCCATATCTTACATACTGGACTGATCGACGCGCGTGAAACCAATCGACTCAAGCGAGGCAACGTTGCAATAACGTTGGGTGCTCGTTTGCAAAAGTCTGCTAACGAGCACAACAAGACGCTGGTTCGACAAATCGAAAAGATTAATCAGATGACGCATTACATCTTTATATTTTTGCTCTATGGCTCGCTTCTCGCGTTTTTTTCAGCCGTATTCTTCCTAGTAATGTCAATCAACGCATTTTAATTAAATGCAACCACAAAAAGGGCAGCTGAGTGCTGCTCTTTTTTGTATGCACCGCATTAATTAGTGGTAATGAATAAAATCAGAGGTTCAAAAAATCATGCAACATACAACTTTGTTAAAGCTTAAAGCCCGCCGGAAAGGGGTAACATGGGTGGAAGCATCGATGGGCTTTCTAATTATGATCTTAGTCGCTATGGTCATACTTGCGGGGTTTCAAGAAGGCATGTTCCGTTTCAAAAAATGGCAGTTGAACACACAAGTTACCGAAATTAACTCGGGAGCAGATACTTGGAAAGGATTACGAAGTAATTTCAATGGCGTGAATATGACCGTAATTTGTGCAGCAGGACAACAATCAGTCAGTGAATCTACGTGTGGAGGAGTTGGCGGCGCAGGGGCAAACGCTAACTCATTCGGTGGCAACTTTGTACTAGCGCCAGCTGCAAACGTTTCACAGAAATCACTTCAGATCACCAGTTTACCCGCTGACCGAATTAATGAACTCGCTGATGGTTTGGCATCAATGACGGCAGAAAACTGTACTCAAGCGCAAGGCTGCAACTCTATCATCGTCGCGGGTACAACGATTACGTTAACACTGTAATAAGCAGAGTGAGTATGACTAAGTTAACGAGACAGCGAGGTGTCACATTTGTTGGAATTTCTTTGACTCTCTTGGTACTTATCGTACTCGCGCTAATTATCACATCCACGGCTTTACGATATGGAAGCATGGCGATCCGAACAGCCAGTTTGCAAAGACTACAAAATGACAGTTTTATCGCTATGCAATCCTATTTTTACGACTATGTAAATTCCAATAGTCGGTGTTACACCGATGCCCCACCACCAATAAACCTTGTCCAACTCGTCGTGAAAGGCATGATTGATCCGGTCTATCTCGAAGAGAATTTCTATGACGTGAATGGTATTCGTTATACATATTTACCTCACGCGTCAACAGGTCAAATAACTGAAATGGAAATCACCATTCCAATCTCGAGTTTTGATGCTCGTGAGCTATTCAGAATGCCACATACCTTTGCTGTAAGTGCCGACGAGATTCGTTTTAGAAAGAAGTTTAATCGTAATGTTTCTAACCTCGTCATTCAGAATACGACAAGAAACTTTTGTCAGGGATAGAGATGTTATGAATTCTATAAAAAGACAACAAGGTGACATACTAGTTGGCACACTCATATCCTTAGTCATCTTGATTATTGTCACCTTGATGCTAGCTCAAGCCGCAAAACAGTGGCAATACGAACAAACCGCAGCAGTCGCGGTCAATCGAATTACCGTCGTACAAGATGCGATGCAGCGAGGCTATATCAATGCCATTACACAAGGAGTCGCACCAAACAACATTGCAGCCTATCCAGCTAGTCGGGCAAATCTAATCGCTTTAGACCTCATTGAAGCTTGTTCGATAGGCCAAGAAATTGCTGGGCAATGTATTGACCAAACGAAGTTGCCGTGGGTAACAATGACCAACGCAGATCAACTGATGACCATCACTCCATTTATTGACCCATCTGACAATTATCCTGCGTTTAATATCACTTTTTCGATAGCCAATATCGCGCCTATGAAAAAGCGCATGATCATTCGAAACGCGATTTCTCAGTTACCGAATTATACCGAAGATGCGGCTGGAAACGTGACTATTGCATTTACACGACCAGGTTCAAGTGTTGCTCAAGACAATCTAGTTCGTAGAGACGGTACGGCACCAATGACCGCCGACTGGGACTATGGAAATTTCGATCTCAATAATGTGAAATACATTAATAACGTTGACGACATTAGCTTCAAGAACATCACTGACAGAACAGCATTAACAGGAAGTATAAAACTCGGCTCCGTTGTCATTTCAAATAGTTCAGGGGTACTTGTGGCAAAACCTGCTTGTCCTTCTGGTTACACCGCACAAATACAGGTCTGGACGGTTTCTTTAGGTACAACCGACTTGCAGTATAACGTCAAAAACTTCGCATCGTGGGATGTGGATTCGGGCAATCACTGGCGGATCTATTTCCGCTCAACAGCGGAAAATAGTTCCGGTAATAAATCTTATTTCTATCAAGGAGTTGTGGCGTATGGTACGTGGTGTGATTTCTAGTTTTCTATTGGCAAGTCTCAATATTTCGATGCCAACTATAGCAAGCGAAGCAGAAAACTTTCTTAGGGCTCAAGACTTTCGTGTGATCAGTCGATCTCAAGAAAAGAAGTTAGACAATATTTCACTTGAAACCATTGTAACAGAGCAGGGCATTATCTACATGGATGCGGCAAAAGGCGTCTTTTTTACCGCAACAAAGCCTTTAGAAATAAAGGATGGCGAATTGGCACTAGTTAGCCAAGAGATATACAAAAAGCGTGTCGAATCGGTCCCTAACAAAATAGTGTATAAGGCTATAAACGAAAAAGCAGTCGTACAAATGTTCACAGATGTTACTTGTGGTTGGTGCGCAAAAGTCCATAACAATATCGATGACTACATGACACAAGGTATAACGCTGGAAGTGATGTATTTTCCAAGAGAAGGACTGTCGAGTGAGAGTGCCAAGCGAATGTCTGCCATTGCAGCGAGTGCCGATCCCAAAAAATGGTTAGATAGCGCGTTCAAGGGAGACTACATTGCAGGCCAACCAGTCCATGCCGTGGTGAAAGACCACTTCATTGCGGGCCAATCATTGGGTGTGGGTGGTACACCATCATTTTTTGTTAACGGTTATCCATTTGAAGGTTATTTGAGGCCCGAGCAGATACTAGCCATCTATACTGACCAATGAGTTAATTAATGACTGAGCAAGATAAGAACACCAAAAGAGATAGAAAGAAATCATCGATAAAGATCCCGCTGATTTCTTTTTATCTCTCTATCATATTCAAAGTGCTCTCCATCGCGTGCTTTGCAGGTGCTCTTTGTCTGTTTATAGAACTAGGTATGTATATTTTCATGGACGATGCGATAGCTCTGTCTTTGGAACGATATGAACGCATATCCACGTTTACCGGTTCAGCCGTTTGGGTTGCGAACGAAGATCTGTTGACGTATCTGCAAAATACGCTGTCACAGTTTTTCCACTTACCGACGTTTATATCTGAAACTCAAGACGTTACCTCACAACTCAGCCAATTGCTGAGTCAGGAAAGGCTTTCCAACTCGTACCTTCAATGGGCTTACGAACTTGTCATTGCTCTTGTTGCAGCCATTCCGGACATAATGGCGCTTTGGGTAATCGTGTCTTACACGTGGATGGCCAAGGTCATCACCATCATATCTATGCTAATTCCTTGTTTAGCAATCATTATCGCTGGCGTTATCGACGGCAGTGTTGAGCGAAAAATTAACACGTATAAAGGTAAAAGAGACTCTCAAGACAAAATCGAGTGGTGGTTTTTAGCACTCAAAAGTAGTTCTTACACGATTATTTTCCTCTACATCGCCATTCCAAACAGCTTACAAGCTGGCACAGTGATGATTCCAAGTGCCCTTGCGACAGCTTTTTTCGCTCGCAATGTTGTCGCCAACTACAAAAAATACTTCTAATTACAAGTTTACCGCAAAAAGGGCAGTGTTAGGTGGGTGGGTATTTTCCAATCTTGATTAAAAGGTTCAGAAGGCTCATTAGAATTGGCTCACATGATGAAACAAATTGTACCCATTTTGACACTGATATTTGCTGCCTCACCGCAAGCTAGTGTGTGGGAAGAAAGAGAGTTGCTAGAACGCTACATCACACAACTCGAAATATTGAATAAAACATTACTCGTTGATGCGCAAGACGCCGCCGATCCTCATCATCGAATTAAGCTCAACTACCAAGGCGTGCAAAGAGATGCGAACGAAATAGTCAATAAGCTTCGTCATCATTTGAACACGCCACTGGAAGAATACCGAAGCCTAACGACTTCTATCAACACAGAAGAGGTCAATACACAATGATGAGTAGGCCCCAAATGTCCACATTAGCCATTTTTTTACTACTTGTTCTGATCTCGGTCTCATTGAGCGCACAGGCGACGGTTCTGACACCCGATCCAAGTAATGTGACGCCAGAGCAAGCGTTTAATAACGTATTAGATAATAACTCTTGGTCAAATGTATCGACACTGATTAAGTCGGTGGCAGCAGCTGTAGCACTCATTTTTACAGCATGGTCACTACACGGTGTCTACGACGCCACACTGGTAAAACATCAGATAACGAACAAAGAAGGACTCATTTTGGCTGTTCGAATGCTCGTTATCACTACGGCTTTTATTTCACTTCTCAGTATGTAACAAGGAAAAGATACGAATGAAAAAATACATCAATAGCGTGATAGCAACCGTCATGTTCTACGCGTCGAGTACGTACGCGGCCTTGCCCACGGCGGTAACGTCGACGAACGCAGACAAAGGCGACTACATCGCAATGGGTAGAGAGTTATCCAAGTCGGGGATCGAACTCGTCGCACAGCTGATTGGGGCAGGCATACTGATTGCTGTTGCAGCCGCTGGTATTAAGTCGTTTTGGGATGTAAGAAAGGGCAAAGCAGAGTGGACCGATCTTACTGGCGTTGTCGTCGGCGGTCTAGCTGTAGCGGCGTTTGGTCTAGTGCTCCTGACTCAAGCTGAAAAAATACTGTAATCAGTCCAAGGTAGGTAAAAATGATTGACGAAGAAGGCACTATACCAGTTGTTCTTGACTCGCTGGACTACGAAGCTCCAGCCATAGGTGGGTTAACCCATAAAGAAATGCTCGCTTTATTTACTGCGGTTTTTGTCACTCTTGGACTGACCTTGACGCCTTTGTGCGCTTTATTTCTTGGCCACTTTGCTTTTGGGTTAATCATTGCTGTCGTTGTCGCCATTCTCTTAACGTCAATCGCATCGCATCGAGCTTACGTCATCAAGCAAGGGCGACCGAGTTACATGATGTGGGTAGATGTGAAGAGAAGGATTCAATTCAAGGGCATTTGCGGTATTAAGCTGAATTTTGGCTTTGTCGAATCTACCTACTGGCACACCGGTTCACGCAATAAAGGTTAAATATAAATGGCATCGCTCAAACTGAATTTACCTAAGAAAATGACCAGCGCTCTGCATGAACATGCCAATCATGTAGTGTCACTACGTATAACGATTTTTCTTCTCAGTGTTGCACTAATGCTCGCTATGGTGGCTCTAATACGTGCACCTGACTACATAACGCTTCGTATTCCACCTAACACCGCGAATGGCGTAGTGATGAACGTCAATGACATTCCAAAATCTCGCGTTCTCTCCGATACATCTTATCTATGGCTAGAGCTGAACACTTGGCTTAAGAACGGTAAACAAGATGCTGTCGCTAATCTACAAGCTTACACCTATTACTTTGGTGACAGCTTCATCGAACAATTGGAACGTCAATACAAGGTTATGGACATCAAAGGTGAGCTGGATAGACGCAGACGTATCACATTGGTCCCAGGTACACTAAACGCAGTGGATAAGCGGGTCATTGAAGTAACTAAGAATCAATCATGGGTTGTCCTACTTGATGTGATCATCGAAGACTTCTATTTGAATGAACGAGTGCAACACGTAAAAGTTCGTTATCCGCTTGTTGTGGAGCGCATCGATACGAATTACGAAAAGAACCCACTAGGATTGATCATCACTGGGTTTGAAGGATCGCCTAAAATTATTTCGGAGCTATGATCGTGACGAAACTAATCAAAAAATGGATTGCTACGGTGGTCTTTGTGTTTAGCATGACCCAAGCAAGCGCTACTGAAGTATTAGTTTGGGACAAAAAACCGCTGTCTATTAGACTGGAGGTAAATCAAGAAAGACTTATCGAGTTTCCAGATAACATTTCTATCGAGATTCCAAACAAGCTAAGGTCACGATTACGCGTTTCTGCCGCGGCTGGCGTTATGTACATAACACCGATTGCCGAGTTTCCAAAGACACGTATAGATATTCGATTAGCGTCAACGAATGAACTGATATTCGTGGATTTATTTGCGGTTGAGCCGACAGGCGAATTGTCTCAGGGTTCTGTCAAAGTGGTCACGATGAAAGAAGTGAAAAAGAAGCAAAAGGAAGACACTGATCTGATTGCTCAATCGACATCACTGACTATCAAAGACCTTATTCAACATGCTAGTCATGATTTCTACGCACCATCAAGGCTTAAGGACAATTCAAAGCCTATCGTTGAGACTCGTATCAAGAGCAAACTGAACCTTGATTTGCTTTTTATGGGACGATCTGCCGCGTTGTTTGATTTGCAACCGATGAAGCAGTATCGAACATCCCGATACACATTGACCGCCATACTTGTAACGAACAGAACGGCAAAAAGACAACCAGTTATCTTTGCAGATATGTACCCATCATTCATTGCTGCATCTTCACAACATGCTAATGTCGGTCCTGCGGGGGGGCTAGCTCAATCTACTGTGCTGTACCTCGTGACTGAGCGGCCGCTCAGCGAAGATAGCGTTTATGCGTTCTAGCCTAAAACTGGACGTTTAGATTTCCTATTTTAATAGTTCTTGGGCCAGTCTCGGACATCTCTATTTATAACGTATTACCGCAAAAAGGGCAGTTAAACGTGCTCGTTTTCCGTAAAGATACACTTAGAAGAGAGAGATGAATCGGAGTGTGAAAAGAAATGAAAGTCAGCATAAATGTCGCGATCTCAGCCCTTGTTATCGTCGCAGGAGTATACATCGTTTTTCAAGACGATGAACCAACCATGTCTGTTGATGAGCAGCTCGAAAAAACAAAATCTGCTTTGGATAGCGAACTGGACCAAGGTGGTGACCCGCTGAGTAACACTAATAGCACGCTAAGAACTCTGGTTGCGCGAGACATACAACGCAAAGACTCGATTTCAGCGCTAGAAACCCAGATCAAAACACTCCAAGACTCGTTAGATCGCGAACGTAGAAATAATGCTAGCAACAACAACGATGATAAATACCACACATTGGAACAAAAATATCTCGGGTTGATGGGGGAGATAGAGGCTCTCAAAAATACACCACCACCATTTGAAGCGCCATCGCAGGTACCAAAGAGTGTGGCTGGTGGCGCACCCATTATTGAACCCATTGAGACAAATGAAGGCACTGAAAATGTGTTGATCGAACAGTTCAAGCAACCGGCTAACCAATGGCTGAATGAGACCATTAGTGTAGAAGTCGAGCCAATATCATCAGCGACACAGGTCAGTAACGGCACATTTACTGTCGAACAAAAAGATGCAGTCATCGTTATAAATGAAAAAACGGGGGCACAAGAAAGACAATATCCAACGCTTTTTTTGGCTGAAGGAAATAGCGCGTCTACTCCACTTGATGATTTTACTAATACCATCGATACAGAAAGTCAGAACGAGCAGTCTTTGGTTCCAATTTACACAGTGCCAGCCAACTCTACGTTATTTGGCAGCGTGGGTATGTCAGCTCTCTTAGGCCGTGTACCGATTAACAACGAAGTCTCAAATCCATTCCGATTCAAGGTGCTGGTGGGTAATGACAACCTCGCCACGAACGGTCTGTATATACCCAATATCCAATCGATGGTAGCCAGTGGTGAAGCCTATGGTGACTTTACCCTAGAGTGCGTGCGCGGCAACTTGGACAAAATTACATTCACATTCAATGACGGCACAGTGCGACAAATCATTGGTGAGGTAAACGAAAACAACATCCGAGAATCGCTCGGATGGATTTCCGATAAAGATGGTGTTCCTTGCATTCCTGGCCAATACATCACGAATTTTCCGTCATATATGGCTAAGCAGGCAGCGTTAACGGGTGCGTCAAGTTTTGCAGCTTCACTTGCCAATTCAGCCGTTACTACATCTACTAACGCAGATGGTGTGACCGTTGAGGTTGTTCAAGACAGTCTTCAAAAAGCTGCAGGGGACGGTATCACCAATGGTACTGATGAGATTAGCAAATGGCACGCAGAGAGACAGCAAAGCGCATTTGATGTTGTCTTTGTCGAAACAGGCACCCCTCTCGTTTTGAATATCGAACAGTCACTTCACATCGACTATGAATTGGATGGCCGAAAACTCTATCATCAAGCGAATGCTGAGGAATACTTGCAATGGTAACAATAAAAAAAGGGATCATGTGTGCCATGACAAGCGTGTTAATAGGCTGTGGTACTACCGTCAGCGAGAAAGAAGAGATCATTCCTACTTCTGATAAATCGATGAAAGAAATCTATGAAGAACACAGTACTTCGTCATCAACCGCGAATACGTTAAGTAATCAAAAACTTGTAGTGAAGCGTCCCGCTACTTCTGAAGAAATGACAATTAACGTATATCAATACAATAATGTGGAAAAAAGGCCAACGTTTAAGCGTTTACCTAATCCGACTCTCTATATCTATTTTGCACCATCGTTGTCGAAAGACGGCCGACTGCCCATTCCTGCTTGGATGACCGAGTTTCAGATGTATGACAAGGACGAATACGCACTTCCCGGTGAGCTGAACATGGAGGCTACTCGATGACTACATTACTTCGTAGAGTGATGAACATTAGCAAGGCGTTCAGCACCAAGTCATTGTACACTCAAGACGATTTGGACGAGCTCTATACTCTAAATATACCAAGCTTTTCATCTAAGCTGCCTTATAGTGGGTATGATGCGGAATCGGAAACCTTCATCTTAGAAGACCTTATCTCGCGCGCAAAAGTCTTTACCATCAGTCCGATAGCCACAGAGGGCCAAAGTGCCGACGTACTGGCAAGCAAACGAGATGCAATCGAAGATATTTATCGAAGTTTTGAAGAACGAGATATTAACGATGGTCAGTGGGTCATTCAAGAATTCACGTATGAGGATAACTCGGTAGAGCGGATCATAAATTTAATGCGTGATTCTGTAGAACCACATGCTCAGCAAACCAAGTTCACTGAATCTTACCTCAAATTAATGGAACGTCACTATCGCACAATAGCCAAAGATGAAGGATTGTATGAAGATAAAGAGGTCACTCGTCGGCCATGGCGTTTTAAAACACCCCGCACAAAATTCATCATTTATCGACGTCAAGGTGTATCAGATGTACGTAAATTCAATATAGGCAAACACTCGCCAGTCGATGAAATCAATGAGTTAGCCAAAGATCTCATTGTTAAGTTTGGTCAGGCTGACATTAAATGTGAAATCGATGACGACGTTGCTTTATTCGGTTGGTTATTCCGCTTCTTCAATCCGAATCCGGAACTCAATCTCTTTGAGTCTCGTGGTGAATACTACGACCGAATGTGCGATGTGGATGGCGATCTTCTCACAGGAGGCGCTCTGTGTGAAGCCTTGCTATCTGAGCAGCCCCGTTCAGATGTGGACGATAACTGCTGGTACTTCAACAACGCACCGACGCGATTTTTACGTTTTGGTGGGCTTCGTAAGCAGCCACGGATAGGAGCGTTAACGGGAGAAGTAAAGCAAGGCGAGGGCAATGGACAAACAGCATTCTGTGCAATGGATAGCCTGCCAAGCAACTCTATTCTTTCTAAAACCACAGTCATCACGCCACAACCTGATTTCAACAAGCGTTTTTCTAAGACCAAGAAGAGTGCGAATGGCACTAATGATGAGTCCAAGCGAGCAGCCATAAGTTTAGCCCAGCTGGATGGACTACTTAAACACGACTATAAAAAAGTTATGGTTACGATGGGCGTATACGTCCGAGGCCAAACACTCGATGAATTGAATGATAACCAACGCGTAGCAATATCAACGCTGAACAACAATAACATCATGGTTTATAAAGATGCCGTCGATGGTTTATCACTTGACTCATTCATCAACCACCTACCAATGAACTTCCGACCAGAGAAAGACAAGGGCATGTACTTACGTTCCATGTGGGCTCAACATGCGGCCAACTTGTGCTTCGCCTTTGGTCGTGGTGAGGGCACAGGAAACCCGTGTTTCTCATTCTTCAACAGAGGTGGGGCACCCGTTCTTTTTGATCCGATTTCCAAAAAAGACAAAGCCAACAACAGTTTTGGATTCATCTCAGGACCGGCTGGATCTGGCAAGTCCGTCACGATAACTCAAATGGTCTATGCGATGATGGCAATGAAGCGGCCTCGAATGTTCGTCATTGAGTATGGTGATTCGTTTGCTATGGCGGCAGAGGATTGGAAGAAAAAAGGTCTAAACGTCAACTATCTGAAAGTAATGCCAAATAGCGCGCCTGCACTCGCACCGTTTGCCAATATTGATAAGATACTGGATAACATTGCACTGGATGACAGTGATCTCATTCATGAATTCACCCAGAGTCTTGATGATAGCCAAGACTCGTTGAGCGAGGAAAAAGAGAACAGCGATAAGAAAGATTCGTCTCGTGAGGGCGACATCTTAGGAGAGCTAGAATTCATTCTAATGCTGATGATCACCGGTTCAGAAGATGCAGAATTGTCGCGATACAAGCGGGCAGATCGCGCCTTAGTTTGTCAAGCCTTGATCGAGACAGCCAAACGTCAACGGCGAAAGGGATTAGATGCGGGCAAGGGTAAAGCAGAACCTACTGTTGTATCCGATATCATTGAAACTCTCGAAAATTTCTCTAGGGACGAATCAAGAGATCTCAGTGATGAAAAACGTAACATGCTTAAAGACATGGCGCTGTCTTTGCACACTTTCACCAACGGCATTAACCATACATTATTTAACACTCCAGGTGATGCTTGGCCGGATGCTGACGTAACCATATTTAATCTTGGTCTACTGTCACAAGATGCCAACGTCTCACAGTTGAACGTAGCATTTGTTTCCTTGATGCAGCACATCAATAACCTAGCTGAATCAACGCAGTTTGATGAGCGCGATATTGTGTCAATGACAGACGAAGCGCACTTGCTGTTAAACAACAACATGCTTGGTAAAGCTCTTACAAAGGTCGTAAAAACAGCACGTAAGCTCGGTCATATACCTTTCTTTGCTACTCAGGACTTAGCGGATTTGTCTGGGGAAACTAAGAAGATCTTGAATAACATCGAGTGGTTCTACTGCCTCAACTTTGGTTCAGAAGAAGCGCGTCTTGTTAAAGACATCAAGAACCTAACAGATGCGGATGTGAAACTGTTGGAGAGCACACGCAAACTCGATAGGTGTTACACAGAAGGGGTAGCGCTGACGAAGCGCCACCGAATTCTATTCAGAGTTAGTCCGCCATCTCTCATGCTGGCCGTTGCAATGACAGACAGTATCGAAAAAGCTGAGCGACGTCGATTGATGAAAGAAATGGGAATCACTGACGAACTTGAAGCGGTTTATGAAATGGCAAACAGAATGGATAAAGCTAGAGGCATTGAGGGGCGCTTAGCCTACGAGGATATATAACGTGAAGAAAATAGGATTATTCATAGGGCTAGTTACTCTTACTGGCGCTGTCGCCGCGAATGAGATTGTGGACTACTCTGCAACACCTTACATCAATAATCAGTATGTGGTGCTCAAGGACATCTTTAAGAATCTCAAAATCACTCAAAAGAATAATGGTGAGATCACCATTGTTATTCCAATGGATTACGGCTTCCAAACGGGAAAGTCTGCGCTTAAACGCCCTATGCAAGATCAGTTGGCGTTGTTTAGTCAGTTTCTCAACACCTACCCTGAAAGCACAATTCGCATATACGGTCACACAGACAACGTAGGCAGCGCAGCGAGTAACTTAAAGCTAGGTTTTTCACGAGCTCGCTCCGTTGAGAACGTACTGGTGTCCAATAATGTTCATCAATTTCGAATAACGACTCGGAGCGAGGGTGAAGAAGTACCAGCGTGTTCCAATAGTACGCCCAAGGGTAGAGAGTGCAATCGAAGAGTTGAAATGGTACTTCGAGTCGACAAACCACAGTTATTCTAAGCGGTAAATATGAGAAAACTTGTACTGCTCTTTTGGCTATTGATTCCAATCCCACTACACTCGGCTCCTATGTTGAGTTGGCCGGATAAAATCATATTGCTTACGACCACAGACAATAAGGCTTCGATTGGTGAAGAAAAGCGCGCTGCTAAAGGCGCAGCGTTTGATTACTACTTTGTTGACCACAGCAAAAAAATCCTAAGCGGTTTTGAACAAGCCTTTCCCAAGAAGTTAATTAAAGAGCCAGAAGAAGTGCGAAATCAGTATATTGCAAAACATTTTGCACCTCAGCTAAAAGCCTATACACCGGAGATAATGCGCTCTGAAATGGGAATTGGCCTTGTCAAACTCTTCCAGATTAAACGTGTACCAGCGGTCATCATCAATGATAAGTACATTACTTATGGGTTGAGCGTAGAACAATCCGTAAACCGCTATATCAAAACTCGCCAAAGGAACTAGAGAAAAATGGTAAGAGAGTGGCGCACAGCGTTATTGGTATGGAGTGTATCTTTTTATGCATATGCTCAAGCGCCATCCGCAGATCAAGTTTCCGAGATCTCTAAAGGGATTGATTTAGCAGAGTCATTCAGTAACTGGAAATCGGCTGCAATGAGTACACTAGGATTGTCTCAACAAGGAATTGGAGGGACATCGAAAGCGCCCGATGCAGTGAACGATGATGGCAGCTTTTTGAACTCATTAGGCGGTATTACCGATAAACTGGAACAAAGAGATGCGTGGACACTGACAGAAGAGTATACCTACTCCCTCGAGCATGACTATGGGGATTTTGGTGCCCTGTTTAATTGCATGGAGTACAGCATAGTCGGCTACTGTTTATCAGTTCGCTGGACGTGGCTTGGGCCTGTTTTCACGCCCGGCATCGCCGTTGAACACTTTGTTCGAGATGTTCATACCGAAGTCGTTCCACAATCACCACCAGATCCATTAACGTCGGTGCCTGACGATACGGTATTGCCTTCGTCCAACTCGGCAGTAGAAGACATTGCAATGATGTATCCCTACATGTGGAAACTGAACAGAACACTCGGGTCGTCGTTACTTACCCAAGCTATACCTGATGGATTGACCGATGCAGTAGGTCAAACAGTTGCCACGCGAAAAACAAATTATCTCTATAACGACGCACTAGTATCCGGCAATATTGAACGTAACATGTTCGACGCAGTGGCGGGAGCATTTATAGGTGTAGTCGGGTACTGCAACTCTCCAACATTGCCGGGCGTGAGTTATTTTAGTTCAAGCCTCGACCAATTCTCTTGGCGATGGCTGGCAACCTCAGAAACCATCTTGCTTGGTCTGTACCAAGCTAAATACTTAGCATGGAATGATATAGGCCGAGGCTATGGAAGTACCATGCCACGAGTGGGGTACGTAGATACGATCAACAGATGGCACGCTTCGATAACCAGTGCTATACGAGCTACCAGCATCGCTGCCGAAAATAGAGCACTTTTTAGTGGGCTCGCAGGACTGCACATCTATGTACCGTTGCCCCAATACGCCAGCAGTAGCTTCACTGGATCGAACTATCAAACACCACAGGATGTAAAAAGTTTCAAAATTGATATGGTGTATCCATACAAAGGTGAAAGATGTACGCGCTATAATACGAATGATAGAAATGCGCTCATGCCATTAACGCTATCAGAGCAAATGGAAGAAGATAAATTGACGGCGAAATTCTCAGAAAAGAATGGCAACAACGCCGCCATTTACAAGATTTATCGACCTTTTCGATGCTGTAGAAAAAGTGGTTCAAAAGTGTTTGATGTTGTCTCACCAGGGCCGATCGGACAACCAAAGTAGCTAGTTTGAGTTCAGTGACCATTACGTTAATGTTGAAATTATTGAATTCAGCTGTACAATTAGGATACACGCATAGTCTCCTTTATGCTCAGTTACATTATTAAATTTACATCAACAACATTGTTGATGTTTTTTTGCTGCGCATAATTCAAAATAAAGGGGGATAACTATGCGCCATTCCAAATTTCTAACCCTGGTACTGTCTGCGCTTACGTCATTTACCGTCGCAGCGAGTGTTTCGGATCTGAAAAACGCACCATCGGCTAAGCCGTTACCTCAAGCTAAAACTGTCTACAACGCCAATGCATCCGGCCCCGGCTATCAAACGAACAACCTTGGTGGAACTTGGTCTCCAGACCTAAACCTCAACAACTCGAGTGGTAAGCCAATGTTAGATTTGTCTGATTCAACAGGAGCACCCAGGATTAATCTGGATCAAGCAACTGGTACGCCAACGATAAATCTTGCTAAGTCATATGGAATTAATCACGACATCGCAAACAACAGTAACGGAGGGTGGCACGTTCAGTACAATGGCGCTGGAACACAGCGAATAGAGTCACCAGATTTTGTAGCTTACCGAATATGGTACAAATGGCAAGATACTGACTGGAAATGGAAAACAGGTTACCGAAAGGGGCTCGTCGGAGACACCGCAATAGCATCAGATACAAAAAGTAAAAGCGAATATGGCAAATGTGGCGGTGAGTGGAAATCTGTATCCGCAGGAGCTACTGCAAATTTACCTATTCATATAAACAGAGTAACGACAAGCTACGGCGAAGATAATGCTAAAACGACCAACTGTAATTGTGGATGTGTCACAGCAAGAGCCTCTGTCAGAAATGCTCACATCACTCGTTTGGAGATTTATCGATAGTATTGAGTAGAAATTTCGTGTTGCTTAGCAACAGAAAAGGTGCAGTTCTCGCGACAGCGCATCACTCACAATAGTGTGAGGTGAGAACACACAAACTATGCTCGAAAGGGCGATAAAGGAGAAAAAATGAGAAACCTAAGCAAATCTATTGTGATTATGTCAGGAGTGTACGCCAATGAGTTTGGTATCAAAATCATACTGAACAATAAGGGAAAAGCGTGCACAAATGGCAAAGAAATCCACTTGCCCAAGCCGAACTTAGATTGTCTAGATCTTACTTGGGGCTATGCGGCTCATGAAGCGGCCCACAACCGCTTTACGGATTTCAGCATTAATCCTCAATCACTACCACGACCAGTTGAACATCTGCTGCAAACATGCGAAGACACTCGTATCGAGCTAGAGTTCATTAAGCTGTTTCCAGGCTGCAAGAAGTACTTCTGTGCGTTAGCGGAGAAAGTTATCTGTCTTAAGGATGACCATCCGCTGGACTCAATTGACCAAGTGTTATCAGTCTATTGTTTCCACTATGTACGGGGTAAGCTGACAGGTTACCCAAACTGGGATGAACAGTTAGAAGAAATTGAGAAGTTTCTATTTCAAAAACTTGGAATAAGCATGATGGCTGGGCTGACAAACTTGCTCAACAAGGCAAAAAGTCTTGAATCGACGCAAGAATCGTTAGACCTAGCAAGAGAGATTGTCGATTACTTGCAAGCGTCTGAGGGTAACTCTGATTCATCAGGTGATGATGAAGAAGATGGTCAGGACTCTGATTCATCAGATGATGGTGGAGAAAATGGTCAGGACTCCGGTTCATCAGATGATGGTGGAGAAGGTGGTCAGGACTCTGGTTCATCAGATGATGGTGGAGAAAGTGGTCAGGACTCTGGTTCATCAGATGATGGTGGAGAAGATGGTCAAGACTCTGGTTCATCAGGTGATGGTGGAGAAAATGGTCAGGACTCTGGTTCATCAGATGATGGTGGAGAAAGTGGTCAGGACTGCGGTTCATCAGGTGATGGTGGAGAAAATGGTCAGGACTCTGATTCGCTGGATGACGCCGATGTTGGAAGCCAAATCTTGAAAGCATTTCTATCTGGTGATTCAGGTAGCTATGTTGAAAGTGACACTGGGGCACTCACAGCTGAATTCTTGTCTCAAGATGAAAATCAGGAGGCAATGACAGAGGTTGAGATGTACGATTCTGGTCAAGGTGACATCATGAACGTTGATGTTTCAGACATTACATTAAAATCGTTTGAAGCAAATGCTGTTCATGCAACATCGTCGCTAAGGCAAGGTTTACTCAGGTTAATCCAAGACCAAACTCGTACTCAAAAAATTGTGACGAAGCGAGGTCGAAGGTTAGCTAAGGGAAAGCTGCATCGTCTTACATGCGGAAACACGCGAATCTTTAAACGCAAGTTCTCCGAACGAGAGAATGTTGATGTTGATGTCGTCGTATTGGCTGACAGTAGCGGTTCTATGAATACAAACATTGAGCACATGAAAGTAGCGACTTACGCTATTTTGGATGCGCTTGAACGTATCGATGGAGCGAACACGGCGGCTTATGCCTTCGGTTACGGCTCAACGGATATTGCTCAAATCAAGAAACCCAATGAGCGTTTCTCCAACATAGTAAAAGGCAAAATTGCCACATTGCAATCGTGGGGAGGCACACCTGCAGCTGAAGCATATTGGGCTGCAGCCCATGCACTCTTTGCAATGCAAGGTAAGAAAAAAGTGGTCGTTATGATCACGGATGGACAACCTAACTCACCGTCGGCTACGAAAGAGATGGTGAAGGCGTTACAAAGTGAAGGTATTACGGTCATTTGTATGGGTGTTGGCTGTGGAGCAATAAAAGCAAGAAAAATCTTCAACGACGTATACGGTCACAATCGGTGGCTAGTGGTTGAAGACTTTGAAGATTTGCCATCTGAGCTACTACGCGTAGCGAAAGAGGTTATCTAAACCATGGGCGCTTGCGCCCATTTTAGCCTCGAAGGAGGCACAGTAGGAGATAAAATTATGCAACAAAACAAAGACTATTCGGCTGTAAATGAGCAGTTTAGAACGGCGTGCGAAGCTTACGGGTGGCTGAACATCCTAAGTGAAATGACGCCGCTTGAGGGCGCTGTGAAATATGTGGGTACCACAAACTCACGGCGATTCGATGTGTGTCCAGACGCAAAATGTTCTGGCCATAAAGTCAAAGGTCGTGGAACGGGTAAAGCTGGCAACTTTGCCTTATTCAAAGACGAAAGTGGCGCAGGATACTGCTTCAAATGTCGGCAGAAACACTCGCCCATGGACACTATTATGCTGTTCAAAGGGTGGGATTTTGCGACCGCGGCTAAAGAAGTGAAGCACCACATTGGCTTTACAATCGATCCTCATTACAAGCCAGCACCAGTTAAAACACGCATCCCAAGAGGCCCTTCCACAAGAGAAATTGCCCTAGCGGATAAAAATCGCAAAGCAATGAATCGTGTGTGGTTAGAGTCACTACCTCTTGATGATCCAAAAGCTTTGCCAGTGGCGAAGTATTTTGCTAAAAGAGGGATCACTAAGCTACACAGTCTCATGAAAGGGGATGTCAAAATGCATCCTGCTTTGCCGTTCTATCTTCCCATCTGGCACTCGTCAGAAGATGAAGATGAGCTCGACAAAGAGAATCGATTGTGGCTCATTGATTACTGCAAAAATCATCCGTCATTTGAGAAGTTTTATATCAAAGATGGTGAACCTAGCAGTGCACATATGGGATTTCATCCGGCTATTGTAGCGCTTGTACGAACGCCAGAAGGTAAAGCACAACGCGTACATAGAATCTTCCTAGACAATGATGGCAATAAGGCATCGTTTTCGAAAGAAGGTTTTGAGGTGAAAAAGATGATGTCTGGTGGTTATGGCCTAGAAGTTAATGGCTGTTCTTGTCACATCGACCCACCTCAAGAAGTGGTTGGAATTGGTGAGGGTTTAGAAACCGTCTTAGCTGTAAAGCAGGTCACGGGTATGCCAATGGATTGCACGATAAACGCAGGACTAATGAAAGATTATGTTCCGCGCAAAGGCACAAAATTGGTGTTTATCTTTGAAGATAAAGATCGTTCTAAAACAGGTGAAATCGTCGCGATGGAACTTGAAGAGCGATTACTTCAACAAGGTATCGCCGTGATTCGATTAAGCCCTCCAATTGAGCTTGGAGATGCGAAATCGAAAGACTGGCTCGATGTCTTGAACCAACTTGGACCGGAAGGGTTTCCTGAAGTTGCAAAGCAATGGTCTGAGTTTTCAAAAGTCGGGTAAACTATTATTAAATGGGTCTGTTTTTTTGCAGTCCCCATTTTTAACGGCGCTTTCTTGAGTGTCGTTAAAAATGCGCATCCGGCAGGAACACAAAGGAGAAAAGTATGCAACATCATGTCATAAACTTGTACACCGACGCAGACTGTGTAAAAACCAATGAGACAGACACCATTATTGATGTTCGATGGACTGTTAAGTTCAACATGGAACTGGCGCCGTATTTCAACAAACGTAAATACAAGCACGATTTACGGCTTCTCAAAGAAGGGGTTGGGCAACTTAAAGTTGTTATTCCGAATCACACAGTGGTAAACACCAAAGCAACACCTGAAAAAGCGCTGGCGTATGCAGAGGCAATTGCAGCCAAGCACCTAGTAGCGAACAGCGGAGTAAACGTGTTTGGATTCCAGACCAGTGATAATGGTATGATGATGACTGTTCGTAGAGACCAGCTTCTCTTTAAGCTGAGTCAGTTGGACGCCCTAAAACACCTGCAACGAAAAGGCGTAGAACAAGAGTTCTTTACTAACTATGGAATGTTATCCAACATGACAACGGTCCCGGCAGGTTATCTGTATGGGGCGTCATTTGAACATGAGTCATCACCAAAATGGGTAAAAGACTATCTCGAATCTGATGCATCCTATGATTACTACAATTCCGTCAATGAGCTAGATGCTCGCTCGGCAGAGACTATTTATACCGCCATCGGTGAAGTGATCATCAACTACCGCAGCGTTGAAGAGGTTATGACGAACCCATGGATGCGATACATGATCGAAACCAAATCGCATTCTGAGCCAAGACCGTTTGATACGGTCGTGAAGATGGTAAAATCGGCCACACAAGTTATTTACGATAACAACGACTACCTCACTAAGATTCGCAAGCGATTTGGAGAGAAATGTTACTTACTTTATGACACAGAAACCCATATGTTTTTCCCAATTCAGCCAACGAAAAGCGGAAGCAGTGAGATCTATCATATGATAGGTATGCGTAAGAGCATACGTCGCGATCAACTTGCTGATATGCAAGCGAAAGGATACGGAAATGAATTTCAGTCGAAAAAGGAATCAGAAGAGAGTCCGCCGAAGAAACGTCTAACACCGTTGAAATTTAAAATCAAAAAAGATACGTAGATTTAGTACGTAAACGATCCATTACCCGCTATAATTAAGCTGTTCATCAGCTTCGCTGATTGATCTCACCAGTTTCAGGTGGGACTCCGCAGGGAGAGAACAACACTAACCATAGCGGCTTGAAAGAGCGTTTTCGGAGAAAACACGCGGCCTAGTGCCTTATTAACGAAGGGAGCATTAATTGCTCCCTTTATTATCGGTACAGTTAAGGTAGAACACCTTCCACAAACGGTGAACCAAAAAGACGAACATACGCCACCAAGACCATTGGTGGCTGAATAGGTGGTCTAAGACCACTTTCCAGAACACCAAGCCGATAGCACTAATAAGTAACGTATCGACTAAGCCATGATCGATGTTCATTTGTTTCCATAACGTCAGTAACATTTCCATAAATATGGAACCTCATGAAAAGGTAAATCAAATAAGGGATAAACTTTCCCGCTCAGCTCCACGATACCAGCGATTTTTTAAATGCAAACTCTTATAGTTGAAAGCGTCGTCACCAGAGGTGGTTAAAAAATCCGTCCACCTCAATAGATTAGCTCTCGGTTGCACCGAAAGAATAAAAGGTGTCACATAACCCGAAGAGTGCTAGAATTTTAATACTTACCTGCACCTATGGTGCCCATTAACTTCAAGCCATCTTATTGTTTAAGTCTGCACCCAAAACGCCTGTTTTGAATGCAGATTTTTGCATACCTGCAAAAAACACTATCACCATTAAGGTAGTGGCTACTCTTGAGTAGTAATGGAACGTCAACATGTCCTGAAAGGGAGAACAAAGGAGAGAACTATGTTGGAACAGATCCCGCTAGGGACCTGCGAACTTTGTGTAGCGTACACAAACGGACAAAGATTTATGGTGAATAACCACCTCAAGCTAGGCATTTTTGAGACCTGCGATGGTCAACAACTCGATATTTTTCAGAAATTGGCTTGGTACAACACCAAGCAATTTTCACGAGAAATAGGGATCACACTCAAATTCGGAAAACTTCTTGTTACGGAGCAAGGTGATATTGCAGTTGCAAGAGAAGATGAAGTGGTTCTTGAATTGTTGGGAGGACACGCTGCGGTAACATTCGACGACTATTTAAGTAAAGTCGAATTAACTGGAACGTACTCCACTATCAATGAGCACATTGAACATGGTCGGGCTAGGATAGTAAGTTTTCCTAAAACGGTCGAAATGGATATTTACTAACGCCTCTATCGAGGTATTTTTGGAGACAATGACAATAACGTTATAAGTAATCTTACTTATGGCACCAAAATCTATCAGAAATTAACGCGCCGTATCATTAACTGGCGAAATACTTAATTTCTACACGCTGTCGTTCAGCTCACTCTGAACGACACCAAACAACCTCGAAAGAGGAAATTAGGAGAAAAAAATGGCAAGTTTAGTTATGTGGATTATAGCAATGGGACTCATTCTGTCGATTCCTAAGATCACGGCAAAAGTGCTTCATGGTCTCGCGGAAAGTCTTATGTTTACGTCGAAAGGGATATTTAAAGGTATTGCGATGATGTGCAGCGGAATTGTCTGGATCCTAACATCACCAATACGATTTACTGTTTTCATCGCTAAATGTGTGAAAAGGTGGATCGTCATAGTGAGTAAGGAGTACGAGACAACCCGCGGTGCAAGTCAAAAGAAAAAGGCGTTCAAGACCGCGATGCAGAACAAGAACCAACGTTCTTCGAAGGTCAAGATACAAGCCGACGCTTTTGATGCGCACTTTTATGAAGCAAACGCCCTACTTAAAACCCTCAAAGTTAATCACCAGAACTTAATGGAAGTGACAGCCAAAACGTTGATGATTCGTCAACAAGACGCTGAAATGGCTATACCAACGTGCGTTCGAAAAGGAATTTTCCAAGTCGATCAGCATGGGCAAGTACACCGTGATGATAATGGAAACCCTATAAAAGTGACCATATCAACTATGTTTGAGGGTGCGATGCAAAAAGCTCAGCAAGCTAAAGCTCAAACAGAGTCTATGCAAGCTAAAGCTCAAACAGAGTCTACGCAAGCTAAAGCTCAAACAGAGTCTACGCAAGCTAAAGCTCAAACAGAGTCTACGCAAGCTAAAGCTCAAACAGAGTCTACGCAAGCTAAAGCTCAAACAGAGTCTACGCAAGCTAAAGCTCAAACAGAGTCTATGCAAGCTAAAACTCAAACAGAGTCTACGCAAGCTAAAGCTCACCCCGAGCATTCTGCAGCCTCCAGTGACGCTAGAAAACTGTTTGCTGAAGCAAAAGCAAAAGCAAAAGCTCGAACAGAGTCTACGCAAGCTAAAGCTCAATCTTCGGCGTCGAATGGTGCTGAACTTCCACCATCTGAAGCATACGATGCTTATACTGAGCAATCAGAAACAGCTACAGAACCCAAACCATTGACCAAAGTAGGCAATATTAACTACCAGGCAATGATCTAAGATGTGTCGGCCTATTATTTGGCCGACATTTCATCGCTCGAAAGAGCCAATTTAGGAGATAAGAAAATGGAAAAAAGCCAGCAATTAAAGGAAGACCTGTTGGAGCTCGTCGAGCACTCATGCGGTACAGAGGCTATCTTGACTGAAAAGAGCGGCAATCGGGTTCAGTTGAGATACTTTGAACCTCAGCCTTCGTGGGATTGGGACGACGTAACAGATCTCGTTGGCGGATATGTGCAGACGAATGAGCAAGCTCCGCTTGGTGCTTGTGATATTTCTGAACATGGAATCTGCCTTCTTACAATTTTTGAGATTGTAAGGACATGCATGGATGACGCCGACTTTAAAAGCGAAGTCATAAATGCCTTAACCGAGAAAGCGACCTTTGTTGTGATAGAGCACTTAGAAGCAAGGTTTGGTTTTCACCGAAAACAATTCCATCCAGTGCTTAATCAGACCAAAAAAACGGCGATTACCGATCCATCGGAGCTCATCTCAGCCATGTTAGGCATCACGCATAATATGACCGAGTTTGAGAAAATTCAGGCTAAGTTATTACAGTACAAAGCGATTATTGGTCAATATGTTGACTATCTCATTTCAGAAGAGGAAGAATTGTCGCTCGATTCCAATCCTGATAGTGAAATAGAGTGCGAATATTACCAGCCGCTATTCCATCTAATGCATAAACACGCTTTAGATGTAGCTTATGTACGTAACAACGCAGCAGGGGAGGCACTCCAGGAGCACACAGTGTTGGTTGATGAAGACAGCTATGGTCGTCTATCGATCAGAGAGACAGTAGACTACGAATATGTTTACAAGGCTTTCAGCTTCGAGGCAGACGTTGAGCACCTGATCAATATCTTCTTGATTGGCAGTATTGAAAGTAATAATGCAAGCGGAGAAATCTCGCTGGATATCACGGACCAAACGTTGTTCTTGCAGCATGGTCAGATACAGATATTCAAAGACTTGCGAACTTGCATTGCTTGGGCCAATGAACGTATCGATAGAAAATCATGCACAACTTTCCAACTTAATCGCGCTTATGGCAAAGCGGTTCGATACATGGCACAAAGCCGGATTGATACCTACAATGCAATCATCGATGATGGTATACACTGTATCGTGGAACAGACGTTCGAATACGTTGATGATACATGGGAACCTCTCGAATATGTGAGTGCTGTCGGTGGCTACGTTGGCGATGTGTCGCTGCTCAATAGTGAGCTCAGTTCAGACTATCATTAAGAATAGAAACAGCTCACACTTTATTAAATAGAGTGTGAGTTGCTTTCTCTTATTGATTAAACGAAAACCATGCGCTACGATTTAACTCTACTCGCATCAATTGCACACTCACCTTTCCATCACAAGCTGATAACCAACGATTCATTTCTGAAACACTCCAGTGAATGGCTGATTGCCAGTTTTCGTGCTTCGGCACTTTTTCTCAATGTCTGCACAACTGTGTTGAGAAGGTAGTCGTACCTACAGACACAACCACCAACTTCTGAAAAGAAAAATAAGGAGATAAGTATGAGTTCATTAAGCAAAACAATCTTAATTGGAAACCTTTGCGACCAACCAGAGATGGTCGGGCAAAATGGTGATGTCGTGCGTTTTACGGTAGCCACCAACGAATCATGGCGAGATAAGTCCACCGGCGAACAGAAAAAGTCGGTCGAATATCATCGAGTGGTTATTTTCGGGCAACCGGCGCTGTATGCTAGTCAATACTTCCAAAAAGGTCGACAAGTTTACATCGAAGGTCAAAACAAAACGCGTAAATGGACGGATAACAATGGAGTCGATCGTTATACGACAGAAGTTGTTGTTTCAAAGTTTGAGCACAAAGTCATGCTTCTTGGTAACAAGCAAGCTGATCAAGAGCAATTAGGACCAATTTAAACGTCGAAAGGCGGAACATAAGGAAACAATAACAAAGCCCTTAAATCGTAATGATATTGAGGGCTTTTTATATATTTGTGCTTTATAAAGTTCAAGAAATTACTTATATGTCCACATAATTGATAACAATTATACAACATATCGCGGTTATTGCATTAACCCGATATAAACTAAGGTTTATATTCTGTTTTAGTTCTTTTTATATTAATTTTGGCCAAGCAGGCAGGATATCGTGAGCCAAGTATCATATGCTATGTGGACATATAAGTAAGAATAACAATGTTTCCGCGTGTAATTTATGTGATTGCAAGCTAATTCCGTCATTTTTGAGACAAGTGATTTTTGCTTTTTTTATGGTCAAACTGTACACTTAATGAGACAAAAACAGGGGTAAAAAAGACTCCCAACCACCTGAACGCTCAACGTTCGCATTAACAATATAAAAACAATACTGTAACCAAGAGTTACAGCACTAAAAAATTGGCTAGGTAAAAAGGTTAGGGATGACAACGACAGAAATCACTCTCAACTACGAATTCTTAGAAGCACAACTGTCCAACTATATAAATCAGTGTATCGCGCTCAAAGGAATCACGCATTGTCATGACGATGTGGAGGAGTTGCGCCAGGTATCACGCATTAAGTTATTTGAAATTACACCGGTACTTCAAAGCAAATATGAAGCTGGAGACTTCAAAAAGGACAATGGCCTCTCTGAAACACAAAATCTTCTTGCATACGCAAAGAAAAGCGTCAAACACGCAATAATTGATCGTGGAGCTGCTCTTGCGATAGTAAAAACACCTCGATCCAGATGGGTTGACGTATTCGAAGTGGGTGCGAGTGTCGAGCAACAATGCGAAGAGACCACTTGTGATACAGAGCAAGAAATGGTCGACAACTACTGCTATAACAATGCCATTAGCAAGCTGACAACAATCACTAAATTTGTCGATCCGGAGAAACTCGGGCTGATCTACGATCTTTATCTTAGAGACATGTCACCTAACGAGCTGGCAGAAGATATTGCGGCAAGAAACAAAAAGAACACTCTCTCAGCACGAGCCATTCAACGCAGAGCAAAAGCTGGTTTAGAAGACCTCAAAGCATTGTGCAATGAGATTGATATCAATAGCTCAGACGTTCTTTAAATGTCTAAAGAATTTTGATATCAACTCTGCTGAGTTATTTAATCTATATCAGTTAGAAGTTTACAATAAATAAAAATCAAAGAGACGGATCCTTGTGTGTGGGAGCTCTGTTTACAGGGCAAGCCTGATCCTGATTCGGAAAATCATACATTAGCAAACTACGAATAATCACAAGTATGGCAAATTCGTTTCCAGCAGTTAGTCTAAAACAAAGATCGCACTGATAGGAAGCTAGGGTAAAGTGCAGACCAAGAAGATTTACGTTAAACTCGGTTCACTCAACAACCAATGCTAATCTTGCCAGTGCCCAATCTAACAAATATGAATGACCATCTATCTCCTATCAATAAGAACCAAATCCAAAAGCTTATCCGAGAAGAATTAGCGCCGACGTGGTTTGATAACAAATCAGCAACACCTGATATGTCTTGGGTAACACCAACGGTACTTGATGTATTATTTTCCGAGTTGATAGCGCACACACGCGGTAACCAATCAAAGGCGGCAAGAATTTTGGGTATCAACAGAGGCAACTTCAGTAAAAAATTAAACCAGATTATAAGCCGAGAATTTGATAGTCATGAGGCAAAATGAGTATCACGCCTATTGGTACTCTGCGGATGGTGCCGAGCTTGAGAAACCGCCACTTCCCTTGAAGAGTTCCATGGCGGCCTCCTTAGTTCTCGCTTCGAGAATCACTGGCGGTAATATAATTAGATTGCAGAGGGGTCACCATTGGGCTCTTTTAGAAGTCAACGAATATACCCGACTATTAGTTGCTCGATAGGTTTTAATACTGATGCCTTTCGCTTCTGCATCTGCTTAGATTTGTACGACAGAATCGCTCGATGATCACAGTGCCAGAACTGGTTGGTGTCATTACTGGTTGGCCTGACACGAGCTTGGACAAGAGTTTGTCAGTGATTTTACTAAATTAGCTTTTCACGGATTATCAAAAATATGGCAAAACCTCTAATCGAGTGGCCAACTTCTCACTTCTTTCAGCCACTATATTAAACGCTTATATCTATTGTTAAAGGCAGTGGTTCCACCTTCCATGATCCTACATATAGTTTCACGCATTTCATTGTCCTGTATCGAACCCTTATTCTTAATAAAGCACTGATTATTATAGTTAAGTGCATGTACCATCTCCGCGTCACCATTTACCACGATGTTGGGATTGTGTGTGACCATAATTATCTGACGCTTGCTCTTTGTTGCCTTAATTTGCGACACTATCAAGTCATATATTAAAGAGTTATCCAAATCGTCTTCAGGTTGATCGATAAAAAGTGGCTTCTCGCTATGCGCCAATAAGAAAGCCAGCATTGCAGCTGCTCTTTGGCCTGCTGAGCCTTGGGTTATTGGAGTGAAGTTTTTACCATCTCCTGTGCGGCTATACTCAACGTCCAAACCATCCTCTGGGAACCAGTACAAGAGAGAGTCAGCAAAGTCTTGATGCTGAGAATTCATATTCACCAGTTTGTTCCTGAATCTAGCGGAGAATGTCTGCCTATCTGCTCCAGTAGTTACATTGTAAAGCAAGCTTTGTATATCAAAAATGGCTCTATCACGATCCTCTTGATTTTGTAGCTTAGCCGCATTCAAAAAAGACGAGACAACACCTTGTCTACCGTTTTCGCCCTCTATATAAATATCCGATGCGAACTCGGTTTTAGCTGAAAGCAAATCTCGAAATGCATGTTCCATGACCATAGCGCTACTACCATATGGTCTTACCGAGATCTTCACATAGTTGTTACCCGAAAGCACTTTTCGAAGAAATAGTATTCTACGCTCTGTTTGCTTAAGTCTTTGCTGCCTGATCTCATTAAGATCCTCTTTAGCCAGTTTTAATTTTTCTTTAAGCTGCTGTTTTGCATTCATTGCCCTAATTAACTTATCAGCTAACTCCTTCTCAGATTGAACAAGTTGGCCATACTCTTTTAGGTTATTGATCCCTTCGCTCTGTAGTTGATTTTGTAAATCAGTATATTGTTTTAAGGCTTGGTCAAACTTTGCCTTCCAATTGCTGCTTATTAAAACGGCCTCTATATCATTAACACTCGTCTTTAGTTCTTCAATGGAATCTTTTATGGCATTTTTTGTTGTACCAACAGCAGTATCTAAAGAGTTAGTAAAAGCTTGAATGTCAGCGTCAAAGTCTGAAGGTGTCGCAATAGTGGAGACTATTTCCTCATGCAGGAAAAATCCGCTTAATCTATTTATCAAATCCCATGTTTCAGATTTCTTGGACTCAAATTGTTGTTTCTGTTTATGAAACTTGTTGTATTCAGTGAGAATTTTCTGATGGTTACTCTGTGAGAGCTTTTGAATTTTTGCTCTTATGTCTTGTAGTTGCCTCTCGAGTGCTGGTATCTGATCAGCAACCTGTTTTAAACTCCTAGCCTCAGATCTCTTTGCGCAGAACTTCAATTGGGCCGTTTGAAGTTCATCATGGTCAATGTTTGCCGAACGATCTATTAACTCAAGTAAAGGCTGCTTATTTTCACCAACTAGAGTTGCTATTTGTCCTTGGCTATAAAGGTCAATAGGGAATCGGTCTTTGGTAATTTCCTGATCTTGACTTTTTTTCCAATCACCCCCGTCCTCCTCAAAAACTGTTGTTTCGTTAGTGATTTGCGACCAAATTAGACGATAACGCTTACCCAACCGCCTATAAATTAGCTCTACTTCAGTATCTTCCTTAAGAGCTCCAAAATCGTCCTTTGATTTGGGTACTTGCATGAATTTGGAATATGTCTGATATGGCGTAGTATCTTCATCGAGCTCAGACTGTTTCCCTGATACAGCTCGTAGAGAATGCGTAATAGTAGACTTACCAGTACCTCTTCCTCCTACAATAGCATTTGAATAAGGGCTAAATGAGAGCGACGAGGGGGTTTTCCCTCGCCCCATATATCGAGCATCTTTAACTTGTATCGACTCAATGAAGTTATCTGGTGTTTCATATGGATTGAATGGAATTGGGTCATCAAACCGCTTAATAGAGAACTCTTGACCATCTACCAAAGCAAGCTTTAAAGATGCAAGCGTAGGGGTTTCCATTTTGACCCAAGTGTATCGACTACCTGGTTTATCATTTCCACGAAAACCATGACTATCAGATCCAACAACTTCTGATAAGTTAAGTCTGCTTTGAATATAGCTCTGCGGCTTATCAACTTCAGTATCGACAACTTCAATGGCGCTAAGTAATCCTGTTTTGAATATTTTACGAAGATACCTATCATTAGCTACTGGTGACTGTGATTCACTCTTGGTTTGTAGAAGACCGTTATCTCGATCTGCGTGTGCCGCTATAGGAATGCAGTCAAATTCAGGTAGGGTTATAACTTCATTAAGAACTTGGAGAAAACTCTTAGAACCTGAGCCGCTGTGGTCACCACAATCTCCTATGTAACCAGCAGAGGTAATAAACTGTTCGATTTTCTTTTGGCTAGTACCTGGCGCGAATATAACTATTAAATGAAACTCATCCTCGGTTGTAAGTTCGACCCCAGGGAACACAGTGATATCTCTGAACCCTTCAGGCAGATTAACTTTCATTTCTTCGTATGCGCTTTGCAAAGCATCAACCCAACCAGCCCCGTTATGATCTGTTACAGCAACGCAATCAATCCCCGCCGCCATGTACTTTAAAAGCTGAGGGATCCCCACATCTTTCACCGGAACTCTGCCGCACTTATCGCTTTGAGGCCTCCTACGGCTAAGGCCAGATCCTTCACGCTAAATGAGTAAGCTTCTCTTCCTATCAACTCTTTACCGAGAAAAAAGTAGGAAAGTACCCGGCGTGTTCGAATGGTATTTGCTTGAAAATCCTTGTAGTAACCTTTGATATAAGCGACCTTACC
>NZ_OANU01000107.1 GCF_900089835.1 Vibrio thalassae
AAAGAAGGCATCTGTAACTTTGCAAAGTATGACCGACTAACCAGCTCTATAATCGAGGCTGGCAATGTATCAATAGGATTGTTGCGTAGAAGAGCTCGCGGGATAAGAGATACCGAATACTTCAAACTGAAGATTAAACAGCTTTCAGTACCTGAGGTAAGTTCAATATTATACCCTTCTGTCAAGCTCATCTAAGCGGAGAAGAGCCGTCAGGCTAATGGCTGGCATTCCGACTGTGGTCTATGGTTTAGCCGCGGTTTTCTTGTTGGTTCCACTATTAAGAGAGACCTTTCGTAGTGGTTCCGGCTTTTCCTTGCTTGCAGTTATGTTGATGATGGTGCTGTTGATCTTACCCGTCATGATCATGATGCTGGACTCTCGGTTTCAATCCTTGACGCAGCAGTTGCGATTAACCTCTTGTTCACTTGGCATGACCGACAGTCAAATGATTGCCCATGTCATCGTACCAAACTCAATGCACGCCGTAGCAAGCGCCGCCTTGTTAGGGTTTAGCCGAGCGATTGGAGACACTCTGTTACCATTGATGTTGGCAGGCAATGCGCCACAAATCACAGGCAGTATTTTAGATTCTGTTCGCACCCTCACCGCTCATATTGGCTTGGTTCTCGCCACCGAAAATAGCAGCGCTATGTACAATTCGTTATTTGCTGCTGGCCTACTTCTACTCACCATTAGCGTTTGCGTTACTTTACTGATTCGCAAACTGACTCACTCAACTGATGGAGGAATAAACGGATGAAAGCTCGCTTATTCCATCTCTGGAGTGTGCTGTGCACGTTACTGTTACTCGCGGCTTTGAGTGTTTTTATCGGCTTTATTATTTATCGCGGTGCACCAACGATAAGTACTGAGCTGTTTTTTGGTGATGCATCACCCATTGATGCCATGTTAGGTCGGGAACCTATCTGGGATGGTATATGGCCCGCGTGCGTTGGAACACTGTCGGTCATCTTATTGGCGCTAACACTAGCCCTTTTGCCTGGACTCGCTACCGGAATTTGGCTCGCGACGAGTAAACCTTCGTTCTTAAAACGTTGCCTTGCGATTGGCATCGATATTCTTGCTGGCATTCCGTCTATTTTGATGGGGCTATTTGGTTTTACTCTGATTCTCTCTTTGAGGCATTGGTTTTTACCCTCTGCCAATGCTTGTTTGCTGTTATCCGCACTATGCCTCGCCATGCTAATCATCCCTTATTTGGCCGTTGCTACACGAACGGCTTTACAAGCTCTTCCGCCATCACTCAACGTCACAGCCCTTTCTTTGGGGATGTCGCAATGGCAGGCGTTACGAACCGTTTTATTACCGCAAGCGAAAAGCGGCATTATCGGAGGCATTATGCTCGCCATAGGCAGAGCCGCCGAAGACACAGCAGTCATTATGTTAACTGGGGCGGTTGCCAACGCTGGATTGCCCGGTGGTATTTTTGAACGCTACGAAGCGCTACCTTTCACCATTTTTTACTACAGTGCGCAATATCAAAGTGAGACTGAACTGCATATGGCGTTCGGTGCAGCGTTTACCTTACTTTGTCTGACTGCCAGCTTATTTTCGTTAGCTGGACTCACTCAGCGTAAATCGATAAGGAGAGCCTAACATGAGCTTTCAACCCTCTTCACAGCTTGCTGGTTCAGTCTCAAACTTGACCATCGCCTTTGGCTCCAATCAAGTTGTCAGAAACGCCAATATGGATTTTTATCGACACCAGATCCATGTGCTTACTGGAGCTTCTGGCTCTGGAAAAACTACATTTTTACGCGCTCTAAATCGCCTCAATGACTGTTTTTCCGAATGTAAAACTACAGGTGATATCAAGCTTACGCTCAATGATACTCAGCACTATGTTCAGCAAACGCCTGAACACCAACTTCCCCAACTTAGGCAAAAAGTCGGGATGGTATTTCAACATCCTCAACTGTTGCCGGGTTCAGTTCTCGATAACCTGTTGCTTCCATTGAGAATAGTCAACTCAGTCACCGGACAAAAGGCACATCAAATCGCCCAAACCGCACTCAAACAAGCAGCTCTTTGGGAGGAAGTCAGTGATCGCTTGAGTGATCATGCTGCTTCGCTATCGGGAGGACAGCAGCAACGGCTTTGTTTGGCGAGAACGTTGGCTTTGGAGCCAGAAATTTTATTACTTGATGAGCCTACCGCGTCATTAGATAAACACACGGCGCAGCAAATAGAGACGTTGATTGTAGAATTAGCCAAGCGCTACACCATTATCATGGTGTCTCACTCAGCCAAACAAACGGAAAAGTTGGCTAACCGAGTTAGCCATTTTGAGTCAGGAAAAGTGTTTACACATTAACCACATAGTCACGAAATAAACTAATATATTGAATAAAAAGAAGGTATCGAATAAAAGTAAGGAAAAAAAACAGGCCGTAAAACAAACACGGCCTGAGTGGGTTAAGTTAAATCGTTTAAGCTGGAACCGCTTCAAAGTCTAGCGATACACAAGTTCCGCAATTTTCAGCCAGTACATCTAAGCTCTCATCAAGAGCACCGATATACGCTCTGCCACCAAACTCTGCGAAGTCGACAACCGCATCCACTTTTGGTCCCATGCTACCTGCTGGGAATTGGTATTGTTTCAACTCACTTGGACCCACACTGCGCAGTGCTTGTTGGTTCTCTTTACCCCAGTTTAGGAACACTGCTGGTGCGTCAGTTAGGATAAGTAGCTTCTCTGCCCCTAGCTGTTTCGCTAACAAGGTTGCGGCTAAGTCTTTATCAATAACGCCTTCAACACCTTTAAAGCCAGATTCGCATTTACATACTGGGATACCACCACCGCCACAAGCGATGACAAGTTGTCCAGCTTCTAGCAAGGTATCAATAGAGTGTTTGTCGATGATGTTTTTCGGAAGTGGTGAAGGCACCACTCGACGCCAGTATTCGCCATCGCGCTTCATCGTCCATGCGTTCTTCTCAGCTAACGCGCGGCCTTCTACTTCATCGTAAACTGGACCCACAAACTTAGTTGGATCGGAAATACTTGGGTCATCACAGTCGACTTCGATACGAGTTAATAGCGTAGTGACGTCTCTTTCAGGCAATTTGTTTTGTAGCTCTTGAGCTAGCATGTAGCCGATCATGCCTTCACTTTCTGCGCCCAATACATCCAGTGGATAAGGTGATACTTTGTCGTACGCTAGGTTTTGCAATGCTAACAGACCGACTTGAGGGCCATTACCGTGAACAATCACCACGCGGTATTCTTTGGCAATTTCAGCGATCGCTTTGGCGGCAATTTTGATGTTGTCGAGTTGGTTAGCGAAGCTTGGCTCATCGCCACGTCTTAATAGTGCGTTACCACCGAGGGCAACCACTACAGTGCTTTTGTTTGTTTTGCTTGCGTTCATAGGGACTCCTTGAAAGACGCCGATCATTCGCTGTGCTCGGCCTCCACATTCTGTATATGTAATAAATCGTGTGTTATTTGAGTTGTTTCTGTCGTTATTCTGCTGAGAAAGGTTGACGGTGAATAAACTGCCCGTCCCCCGCTTCTCCGGTAAATTCGCCGTCGTACGCTACTAACCTACCTCGACTGAACGTCATGAGTGGCCAACCTTGACAGGTAATGGACTCGTAAGGCGTATAGTCTGCATTGTCATGTAAGCTATCGTGTCTGATAGTTTGTTTCTTGTTCGGGTCAAACAACACCAAATCGGCATCCGCGCCACAGCCTAGATGGCCTTTTTGTGGATAGAGACCAAATAATTTGGCAGGTTCATAGCTGGTTAGAGACACGAATTGATTGGGGGTAATTCGTCCAGCTATGACACCTTCTGAGAACATCAGAGGCATACGAGTTTCGACGCCAGGAATGCCGTTTGGTGTTTTGGTAAAATCTTTTGCGCCTAGCTGTTTTTGTTCTGCATACGTAAACGAGCAGTGATCAGTCGCGACAGTATCAATCGAACCATCCGCTAAGCCTTTCCAGAGTTTTTCGCTTTCCGCTTTGTCTCTTAATGGTGGACTAAGCACGTATTTCAGCGCGTCTTCACGTTCGTAACGGTCATTGTTCAACACCAAGTATTGTGGGCAAGTTTCAACCCACACTGGCTGGTTGTTCTCTCTTGCGAGGCGGGTGTAATCCAGTCCTAGACCGTTAGAGAGATGGACGATGTAGAGCGGCGCAGAATCAGCAAGCTTGGCAAGGTTGATCACTCTTGCAATCGCTTCCGCTTCGCATTCTAGCGGACGACTTAGCGCATGATATTTCGCCTCTACTTTGCCCTGCTCTATAAACTGTTTGCGTTTCAGTGACAGTGCTGCATCGTTCTCTGGGTGAACCGTTGTCAGTGCGCCAACTTTTTTCAATTGCGTTAACGCTTTAAGGACCGAACAATCATCCAGCTTGTAAGAGTACGTGAGGTATAGTTTGAAGCTCGGAATGCCGCGCTCATGCACCATGGCATGCATCTGTTCCAAAATCTGGTCATCAATGTGCTGAATAACCCCATGGAAACTGTAGTCAATGACCGCTTTATCAGCTGCGTAACCATGGTAAACGTCCAATTGATGGAACAAATCACACCCTTTTGGACCAAAGCCCATATGATCGATGATCATCGTCGTGCCGCCACAAGCAGCCGCTCTGGTGCCAGTAAAAAAGTCATCACAGCTTCGAGTGATTCCTGCATCAATGTTGAAGTGGGTATGTACGTCAATACCGCCTGGCATGACGTACAACCCTGTTGCATCCACCACGCGAGTATCTTCACTCACGGGCTTTAGGTTTTCAGCGACTTGCTCAATCTTTCCATCAATGACCAAAACATCGGCTTTACGAATTTCAGCATGGTCAACCACAGTGCCATTTTGAATCAGCAATGGCGACGATGAATTATCGAGAAGGGATTCGATATTGTTGAATTGTTCAAAAGTCATAAGATCACCGGAAAGTTACATGTCGCATCAAGATAAAGGAGTCGCGATAAGCTGTGACGGAAAATCCCATCCTAGAGCGGACTCCGCCAACTTCAGGCAGACACAAGTTGGCACTCTAGGATGGAGAACGACGTGAGTCGTCACGAGCTAACTGCTACAACTCAATGTGTTAGCGCGTGGTACTACCTTATTGGTTGCGTTTTTTCTCTAGATACATTTGAGGGATAACCGCGTACATTGCTGCACAAGTCACCAAATGCTCTTTCCAAGTTTTCTCGTTTGGCGCATGAGCTTCTGGCTCTTTACCTGGGCCAAAGCCGATAACTGGAATGCCGTAACGACCCATGATAGATACGCCGTTAGTAGAGAACGTCCATTTGTCGACAAGTGGTTTTTTGTCGAATAGTAGCTCGTAAGATGCTTCTAGAGTCTTAGTTGCAATGTGGTCTTCGTCGATCTTCCATGCTGGGAAGTAGCACTCTGTTGGGTAGACCAAACCGGTGTATGCAGGACGGTCATAGTTGTACATAGATACTTTCGCGCCATACTTCTGAACTGCAGGTAGGTTTTGAATCTCTTCGATTGCGCCTTCCCAAGTTTCACCCCAAGTGATACGTCTATCGATAGATACTGCACAGCTATCTGCTACCGCACAGCGGCTTGGTGAAGTAAAGAACACTTCAGACACAGTTAGCGTACCTTTACCCAAGAATGGGTCGTCGCCAAGGTTGCCAGCCAATTTCTCGATATCGTTAAGAATGTGACCCATTTTGAAGATAGCGTTATCACCACGCTCAGGCGCAGAGCCGTGGCAGCTGATACCAGAAACGTCTACGCGGATTTCCATACGGCCACGTTGACCGCGGTAAATTTGGCAATCTGTCGGCTCGGTAGACACCACAAATTCAGGACGAATGTTGCTTTCTTCAATGATGTACTGCCAGCATAGGCCGTCGCAGTCTTCTTCTTGAACCGTACCAGTGACAAGCAGTGTGTACTCGTCTTCTAGACCCAAGTCTTTGATGATTTTACCGGCATAAACCATTGACGCCATACCGCCTTCTTGGTCTGAGGCACCGCGACCACCGATAACTTCATCATCTTCCATACCTTCGTATGGGTCAAAGTTCCAGTTGTCTAGGTTACCCACACCTACTGTATCGATGTGTGCGTCCATTGCGATCAGTGTAGGACCGTTACCAATCCAACCTAATACGTTACCCATTGGGTCGATCTCGACGCGGTCAAAACCTACTTTTTCCATTTCTTCTTTGATGCGAAGAACGACTTTTTCTTCGTCGCAACTTTCGCTTGGAATCGCAATCATATCGCGAAGGAAACGAGACATATCAGCTTTGTATTCTTGCGCTTTTTCCAATACGGTTGCAAAAGGGATACTTACAGTCATTGTTACTACTCCAAATTCTGTTCCCAATGGAGCCTTGCCCCACCGGGAATGTTAATGCTTGAAATTACTAATCTTTCTTTGTCACTTTTTCTGCGTTGTTTTAGATTGTCGCGTGCTTACCTTGCCAAACGACTTCGCGATAGTGCACAGGATCTGTGTCGCCTTCGGTGTTAATAACCAAAACAACAGAATCTTTATTAAGCGCTAAATGCTCTTTTAAGCTCTCTTTTTCACGGCTGTATTCCACCGCTGCCAATAGACCCAAACCAACCGCACCGGACTCACCAGAGATAACCGCAGGGTCACCACTTAGCGGGTTACCCAATACGCGCATACCAAACGCAGCTACACGGTCTTCGCAGGAAACAAACTGAGTGGCACAGTTTTTAAGTACTTCCCATCCCAATGGGTTTGGTTCGCCACAAGCTAGACCAACCATGATGGTGGCCAGATCGCCATCTACGTTGACCATGTCGCCAGTCTCAGCAATACCTGAACGATAAATACAGTCTGCTTGGTTTGGTTCAACAACGACTGAGCGAAGCTGACCTGGGCCACAATATTCAGCCAGATAGCCCAATACACCACCAGCCATTGCGCCTACACCCGCTTGTAAGAACACGTGCGTCGGTTTATCCAGACCTAGCTCAACCATTTGTTCAACGGCTTCCACTGCCAAGGTGCTATAACCTTGCATGATCCACGTCGGGATCTCGGTATAGCCTTCCCACGCCGTGTCTTGAACCACTTTCCAACCATGCTCGTCAGCGGTTTTGATGGCTAGTCTTACGGTATCGTCGTAGTTCATATCAGTAACAATGCACTCTGCGCCAAGGGCACGAATGTTGTTAACGCGCTCATCAGCAGCGCCTTTTGGCATGTAGACAACTGCGTTTTGACCCAGTTGATTCGCCGCCCAAGCGACACCACGACCGTGGTTACCATCTGTAGCCGTTGCGAAGGTCATTTTGGTTTTGATTTGAGTTTTGAAAGTTTCGAAATTGAAACCGTCGATGTCCATCTTGTATTCATCACACAAGAGTCGTGCGATAGCGTAAACGCCGCCTAACATTTTGAATGCGTTTAGGTCAAAACGATACGCTTCGTCTTTAACAAGAATGTTCTTCACACCAAACTCTTTTGCAAGGTGAGTTAGATTGTGAAGAGGTGTTGGTTGATAGCCATCTAATTGCAAATGAAATCGGCGCGCTTTTTCGGCTTCACTGATGGAAAACTGATCGGAGAGGCGTCCATTAAAATGCTGGTTATCGGCAATATGAATATTAAAATTCAACTTTGACATAGCGATACCTTATTTAATCCATTTACACGCTCGCCTTAGAAAGGAGTTAAGGCGAGGTGTAATACCCTTTTTACTTAGGGTAAATATTACGGGAGTGCTTTATTTAACTCGTTTTGCTGAATCTTTTAATAGTTCGTCAAGAACGCCAGCTACATCTTGGTATTTTCTGTTCAAAATCATTGCAGCGATAATATATGGCTTCCAGCTTGCTTCTTTATAAGTCGCAATACGGTACTTCTCGAATACAGACTCTTCTACTTCACCTTCTTCACAAGACACGCCTGTGATATCAGCAGGTAGACAGTGCATGTACAACGCTTCACCGCCTTTAGTTAGCTTCATCATTTCTTCAGTACAGTGCCAGTCTTTGTGCTGTGCGTTTTGTGCCAAGCACGCTTTCTCTAGCTCTTTTAGTCCATCATGGTCATTAGCGCGTAGCAGGTCAGTACGCTCGCCCATAACTTTGTAAGGTGCCCAAGATTTTGGATAAACGATGTCTGCATCTTTGAATGCTTCTTCCATAGAAGTTACTTGAGTGAAGCTACCGCCAGACTCTTGCGCGTTTTTCTTCGCTTCTTCAACAACTTCAGGAATCAAGTCATAGCCTTCAGGGTGTGCTAGCACGACATCCATACCGAAGCGGCTCATAAGACCGATGATGCCTTGTGGCACAGATAGAGGCTTACCGTAACTTGGAGAGTACGCCCACGTCATCGCAATCTTCTTGCCTTTAAGTTGGTCTAAGCCACCGAAGTGCTCTTCCAACCATGCTAGGTCAGCCATAGACTGCGTTGGGTGGTCGATATCACACTGTAGGTTAACTAATGCTGGACGATGAGGAAGTACGCCTTCTTTAACACCATCATCTAACGCTTCACCTACTTCGCGCATGTAAGCATTACCAGCACCTAGGTACATGTCATCACGAATACCAATCGCATCAGCACAGAAAGAAATCATGTTCGCAGTTTCACGAACTGTCTCACCGTGAGCGATTTGAGATTTACCTTCATCAAGATCTTGTTGCGCTAGGCCTAACATGTTGATAGCGGAAGCATAAGAAAAGCGAGTACGAGTCGAGTTGTCTCTAAATAAGGAAATGCCTAGGCCGTTTTTAAATACATTAGTGGCGATATTTTCACCACGCATGGTTTTTAGTACTTGTGCAGTTTTTAATACTCTTTCTAATTCTTCTGGGCTTTGCTCCCACGTTAATAGAAAGTCTTTATCGTGAAGTTTTGATTCTAGTTGAGAAATTTCTTTAATCAGTTCATTCATATTTTTCATTTGCTATCCCATTATCCATCTAGATTAACTATAAAAAATACAACTCAAGATAATATTCGCATGCTATTTATATTTAACAGGCTAACAAAGCGTATTTGCCCTCTTGTTTGTATTTGTATTTACTCCTAACTGGCCGATCGTCTGGCCTTCAGATTTCTGTCACTGGTTCTTATATTCCAAGTTCTGTGCCAATCATTCGTATCAAATAAAAAAGAATGAAAAATCTTTGAAAACCCCGTTTTATAAGGGTTTGTCGACCAACGACTGACAGAGTGAAAACGATGACAGTTGCAACTATCACTCTAAATAGAACGCCGAAACCAAATTGATAGCGATAACAAAAGGGCGAGTATCATATTGATATCGGGTGATAGACGCTCTTATCTGGGCGAAAAGAGCGTCTTGTTGACAGCGATTACGCGTCCGTTGATTTTGACTTAGGCAGGATCAAGTTGAGCGTGACGGCAGCCAATGTTCCTGTCGTGATGCCCGAGTGGAATACAAGTTTCAAGCTCTCCGGGAAATGGCGCAATAGATTGGGCTCATAGGTGACCGCCAAACCAGAGGCTAACGCAACACACACAACGATCGCATTGCGTCGAGAATCGGTAGCTTTCATTAGCATTCGTATTCCGGCATAAGCAATCATACCGAACATGACGAATCCTACTCCTCCTAACACTGGTTTTGGCACGGTTACCGCCAAAGCCGCAAATTTAGGGAACAAACCACCGAGTACCAACAAACAGCCGGTAACCGCCACCACAAAGCGACTGGCTACCCCACTGATACCAACAATGCCGACATTCTGACTAAAGCTCGCGACCGGCATTGCTGAGAAGAACGCGCCAAAAGTACTGCCTAAACCATCAGCGAGCAGCCCTTTTTTCAGGTCATTCCCTTTAAGCTCAACACGGCAGTTACTCGCGAGTGCCATAAAATCGCCTGTCGCTTCTGCCACCACCACCAAATACACCAAACTCATAGTAATGATGGCTGGTATCGAAAAGCTCATTCCGAAATGCAGCGGCATCGGCGCAGCCACCCAGTTCGCTTCACTAATCTGGGTAACATCGACCATACCCATTGGAATTGCCATCATATAACCTGCGGCTAAACCAATAATAATACTCGATGCGGCGACAACACCTTTACAGAATACCGACACGCCAATCACCACAGCTAACGACGCCGCGGCTAGAAACACTTTCGGTAGGGTTGCAAACTCAGGATGCCCTTGCGGCGCGTCTCCAATCCAGTTCATTGCGACAGGCAAGATCGTCAGACCAATCAAGGTTACGACGACGCCACTCACAATGTCGGGAAACAGTTTGCGAATATGGCTCATGTAAAAACTTGAGCCTACCACCAAAAACGATCCGACAAATGCCGCCCCTAGCACTGCATCTAGTCCTTCAGTTTTACCGATCGCGATAATACTGCCAATAAAAGCAAAGCTTGAACCCATAACGACTGGAAGCCGGATCCCGATTTGTTTAAAGCCAATACATTGAACGACCGTCACCACTCCAGATACAAGCAGCGAAGCACTGATCAACGTGACAATATCTTGCGGCGGTAATTCAATCGCACTGCCCGCGATTAGCGGCACGGCGACAATCCCTCCTATTGACGCCAACATGTGTTGTATTGCGAGAAATAAGGTCACGCCATACGGTGGTTTTTCATCTAGTTCATAGAGGAGTTCCATACTGTTTCCTTTTTTTATTGGCTGTGTTCTACTTGTGCTTGAGGAATGTTGCAAAACTCTGTGGCGCGTTTGATCGCTTCTACGATTGGCTGATACCCGGTGCAGCGGCATAAGTTGCCTTCCAACGCATCTCGGATTTCGTCTTCCGTTGGGTTCGGATAGCGTTTAAGTAACGCCCAAGCACTTATAATCATGCCAGGGGTGCAGAAACCGCATTGTGTTCCTCCCGTAGTGAGAAACTCATCCATCAGAACCACGCCCAGCGGGTCCTTTCTTAACCCTTCAATGGTGACGATGTCACTGCCCTCGCATTGAACCGCCAGTGCCAGGCAAGAACATATCGGTTTACCATCTTTGATGACGGTGCACGCACCGCACTCGCCAACTGCACATCCCTCTTTCGTGCCTGTCAGAGACAATTGCTCCCTTAACATGTCGAGTAGCCGTGTATTACCCGTAACTTCGAGGTTATAAACACCGCCATTCACCGTTAGCGATATTTGTTTTGTTTCTTTAACCATTGACATGCACTCCTATGCTAACGACTGGCCATCTGACAGTTTGGTTTGGATTTCCGACATAAGTTCTCGGAACATATTTAGATAAACCGGCTGTTTGTACGCCGCTGACCAACGCCCCCCAATTTCTGTTTCGATAATGTTCGATAGCACGCTGATAGCACGGCCAATAACCCGCTCGTCTAACGTGGTTTCGCACAACACTTCTTCCACTTGATACAAGCGTCGTGGGTAGCTAAATAGCGCGCCATCAACAAGACGACACTCTTTGACTATGCCCTGTTCGACATTCATCAAACAGCTCAAGCTCAAACGCGTGATGTTCAGTGCATTACGACGTCCTAGTTGAACGTATTCGGTTAGCTCGAATGGTTTATCTGGAATGGTAAGAATGATCTTAGTCAGTAGCTCATCTGGTTGAATATCTGTGCGATAACCGCCTTTAAGAAGTTCAGCGATAGGCACACGCCTGACTTGTTTTTCAGACGCTAGCTCAATGTCGGCCTTGTAAGCGATCAACGGCGGAATTGAGTCGGCACATGGTGCTGCATTGGCAATGTTGCCACCTAACGTCGCACGGTTTCTGATTTGTGTTGAACCTATGGTTTTGCATGCGATTGCTAATAATGGGAAGTGGTGACGGACTTCTTCGTGCTCCACGACATCAGTGATGCATGCACCACCACCAATCACTATGCTGTTACCTTCGTGAGTGATGGCTTTTAGCTCTTTGAGGCCCGTGATATCGAGTAGCGGTGCTGCGGTTTGTTGCAAACGATGCTGAACAAGCACATCGGTACCACCCGCTAAGATAGTCATTGAACCTTGCTGGATTAACGACAACGCCTCACCCAAGGTTTCAGGTCGAGTCACATTGAGATCGCACAAGCGGTTCACTTGATGATGGTTATCACCGCTGCATAAGAGCTCGCTTTGACGTACTGGCTTTTTAAGGTTGTAGCCTAAGTACACTTGCTCCAGTGTCAGTGGTAACGTTCTATGACGTCTTTTAGTGGCAAACGCAACAGCATTAACGATGGCAGCAGCTGCGAGCTCTGCGGCAGGTTCACCAATACTTTTCGCGCCGTAAGGGCCTGCTGGGTCGGGATTTTCTATCGCGTGGATATTGAGGTTGGGAATATCTTTGATGGTAGGCATTAAGTAGGTGTCGAAGTTATCGGATTTCACTTCGCTTTGCTCGATATTGTAGTCTTCTAAAATACCGAATCCGATACCTTGAGCGATACCGCCCGCTACTTGGCCTTCAAATCCGACAGGGTTAATGACCTTACCGACATCGTGTACGGCGGTAACCCCGAGTACCTCTACTTTACCCGTTGAAGTATCGACTTTTACTTCTGCGACTTGGCAGCCGTAAACCCACGTAAAGTACGGAGAGCCTGTGCCCTTCTCTTCATCCCAGTGAATCGGCGGTGGATCGAACCAGCCATAGGCCGCAAGGTTAATCCCTTGCTGACGACAACGTGAAATCGCCTCTTGCAGTGGCACTTGAATATCAGACTGTAAGTTCGATTTAATCTGACCGTTTCGCCATGTGGTATCTTCAATTCGCGTCACTTTGAGATCGGATTTTATGGTCTCAAACAAGCGAGCTCGGATGGTTTCTGCACCGAGTTTCACCGCATTACCGCCTGTCATTGTGGCGCGAGATGCAACGGTTGGTCCGCCGTCAGCGATTAGGCTGGTTGGCGACTCTGAGAAACGCACCATATCCAAAGGCACACCTAACACTTCGCCCGCTACCATCGCCATGGTAGTTTGCAGGCCTTGTCCGTTTTCGCACACACCGGTTGAGATATTTAGACTGCTGTCTGCATTTAACGATAACAACGCGGTGGAGTTATCTGCACCTTCCGCGCCTAAAGAGCAGCCGCGATAACTAAGTGCTAAACCAATACCATATTTGATGGGCGAATTGACGTTGTTCTTGGCATTCATTTCCGCCATACGCTCATAGAACTGAGATTTTTCCGCTGCGGTTTTCAACACTTCTGATGCCGAAACCGTATGCTGATCAAAACATTGCCCTGTCATGCTCAAAGAGCCTTGTTTGAGAACATTACGTTCACGCACCGTAATTGGGTCGATATCGCATGTTAGTGCTATCTCATCCATCAAGGATTCGTGAGCGAAGATAATCTGAGGAGAACCAAAACCGCGCATTGCACCCGATACGCTGTTGTTGGTGTAAACCCCTGTCACGTCTACTCGAACATGGTCAATATCGTACGGACCCGCGGCTTGAACTGAAGATCGCCAAGTTACAAACTGCGTACAAGTCGCGTAGGCACCAGCGTCCGCGATGATGTTGATCTTAATCCCTTCAATTTTACCCTCACGCGATACGCCTACTTTGTAGCGCATAGTGTATGGGTGACGCTTGGTACTTTCGATAAGTGACTGCTCTCTGTTATAAGAGAACTTGACTGCGCGTTTGGTAAGGTAAGTGGATAGCGCCGCACGACAAGCAAGATGATCAATGGTTTCATCTTTACCACCAAACGAACCACCAAGCACAGAACGCTTCACGTTGATAGTTGCTTGTGGAATGCCAAGGAAACCAGCGACAAAGCTTCTTACTCTATGAGGGTTTTGAATTGAACCAACGATAGTCAGCTCGTTATTATTGGGGTCTAGATAAGTGGTTATTGATTCTGGCTCAATATAGCCATGTTCTTGATAGTGCGTTTGATAGGTGTGTTCGATAACCACATCGGCCTTCGCAATGGCCTTATCTGCATCACCTTTACCAGTGTGGTGAGTGTTAACGACATTAGAATCTTTATCCGGATGAATCCGTCTTGCATCACTTTCTAACGCTGACGCTGGATCAGTAACGGGCTGAAATGGTTCATATTCGACCCGGATCTTTTCACTTGCTTCACAGGCTGTCTCGTAACTGTCTGCAATAACGAGTGCAATCACATCACCACTAAAACGTACCCACTCCTGACATATCGGGTAAAAGTCTCGAATGATCACCCCTACTTTTGGATCGCCCGGAATATCGTCATAAGTGATAATTCGTTCGACGCCCGGGACTTTTATTGCGTCTGTGGTATCTAAAGACAGAATTCTACCCGCAGGTATATCTGTGTAACGGCAAACTCCGTGAAGAGAACCCGATATGTGAACATCGTCGCCGTAAACTGCCGTACCTTCTACTTTGGCTCGTCCATCTACTCGAGGCATTCTGCTGCCTAAGCCAGCTTCATTCATAATAACTCCCTCTTGGTTGAATGAGGTGTGCATCACGATTCGCGGTACGCCCACAAAATAGAGCAATAAAGCAGACGTACCGCAAAGCTAGTTCAAAGCATTTATCAAGCCACTAATTTCTTTAAGTCACTCGTCAGCATAAATATTCTTGCCTAAAATGAACTGTCTAGAAATTTGTGATGGAGATTTTATTTATTGGTTTATATATCGGCGATATATATCTTAGCTATAAAATAATCGAATCTAAGATATTTTATTTACAAACCAGCAAATAGCGATTTATCATTGTGATACTCTCAATTTGATAGCTTTACATTCTGATAGGCGCATTGGGTTATTGTGTTATTTTTGAACAATAAGATGTGAATAATGATTATTTATTCACGCCCTATTTTAGAAAAATGTGTGACCCAGATACCAAAGCTCTGAAAATTGCCATGTACGTACATTTGTCTCTGACCTAAATCAAACTCGTCAGGAGTAATTAAAAATAGAATGGCTATCTCTTAATAACGATTAAATCATTATGCCTGAAACTAAGAACGCTTCCGAACTCATGGCTATACAGCCTACCATCATCCGATTCACCCAGATGTTGTCTACTGTTCTCAAGGTAGATGCCGAAGTGGTTGACGCGGATTTGATCCGTATCGCGGGAACAGGCCCCTATAGCCAATTTTTTGGAAAAAAACTCAACGCCAGCTCACGACTTTTTAGATATATCATTGAAACAAAAGAAGAAAAAACACTCATCAAATCTCAAGCAGACCCTCTATGTACAGAGTGCACATCCAAGGATGCCTGTCGAGAAACTGCCTTCTTAGGTGTCCCTATTCTTCTAGAAGACCGTTGTATTGGTGTGATGAGCCTCGTTGCCTTTACTGAAGAGTCGCAACAAACCATAAAGGATAATGCCAAGCTTTTTTCCGACTACATAAAACATACCGCACAGTTAGTTGTCGCTAAAGTCACTGAAAACCAAACACCAAATAAAGGTCTAGAAGATGTCTTTATTAACCTTATTGACAATATGGACCAGGGGGTTTTAGTTCTTGACGAAAATAACTATGTTAAATATGGCAATCAGCCTGCATTGGCAAATTTAAATATCACCATTCAAGAATTGCCTGAAAAGAAAATAAATATTAGACCTCTATCACAATGTAGAAGCAGTAATGACCACCAACAGCAGCATATTGTCTCTATTGGTCGTCGAGAAGAGTTATTAGTGGGACAGTTTTATAATTGTCGTTCTCATAAACTATTTTTAATGTCCTTCTACCAACCACATAATCCCGTTTTGCCTTACGAAACGAACACCGTATTTGCTGAAGTCATCGGTGAAAGTGCAAAAATGCAAAAATTAAAAGGATTAATGTCGCGTATTTCTAAAAGTCCATCGAGTGTTCTTATCAATGGTGAAAGTGGAACGGGTAAAGAAGTCATCGCCAACGCTGTGCACAAATTGAGTGGACGCGCTCAGAGCCCTTTCATTGCTATTAACTGTGCAGCTATCCCCGACCAACTTTTGGAAAGTGAACTGTTTGGTTATACCAAAGGTGCCTTTACTGGAGCATCCAGCAAAGGGCGAGTTGGCTTAATACAAGCAGCGAACAACGGCACATTATTCTTAGATGAAATCGGTGATATGTCGATGCAGTTACAAGCAAAACTGCTACGTGTACTTGAGGCGAGAGAAGTGATGCCGATCGGTTCCAACAAAGCGACTCCCGTCGATATTCGCATTATTTCTGCTACCAACCGTAATTTCTCAGAAATGATTGCGACCAATAAATTCCGTGAAGACTTGTATTACCGTCTGAACGTCATACCACTGCAATTACCCGCCTTGCGTGAGCGAGAGGGCGATGTCCCGCTGCTGGTCAGTCACTTTATGGACATACATACCCAGAAGCTGGGCACCAACTATCCAGGTATGTCGGAAGAAGCGATGAGCTGTTTAACCAGTTACCACTGGCCGGGCAACGTTCGTGAATTGAGTAATTTGGTTGAGTATCTGATTAATATCGTACCGGAAGGTGAACAGATCGACGTCGACCTTCTCCCTCCTCACTTTGAAGCCCACCAACCCGAGCCCAAACCTAGCCCTATTCAGGATTCAGGAATGAGTTTAGAAGACATGGAACGAGTTCGAATCGAAGAAGCAATTGGCCGATTAGGCAACCGCAAATTAGTCGCGGAAGAACTAGGCATAGGAATTGCTACTCTCTATCGAAAACTCAAAAAATATGGTCTGAACGAGAAGTGCTATAGCTAACTATTTTCAACAATCTCGTGTTGAACGCTCTCAATAGCTAAAATGGGGCACAGTAATAACCACTCTACACTTGGTTATTGCCCCATTGATGCTTCTCTCCCTAATTCACTTATGTACGGAGTTGTTGCTATGGAAAATGTCGCGCTTACCCAATACAGTCACGGTGCCGGTTGTGGCTGTAAATTGTCACCTAAAGTACTTAACCAAATTCTTGCCTCCTACACACCTACGCCAAGCAGTGACCAATTGATCGTTGGCAACCTTAGCCGTGATGATGCCGCGGTTTATCATATTGGCGATGGACACTGCGTTATCAGTACCACCGACTTTTTCATGCCAATCGTTGACGACCCATTTGATTTTGGGCGTATTGCTGCCACCAACGCTATCAGCGACATCTATGCGATGGGTGGGAAACCTATTATGGCGCTAGCGATTTTAGGCTGGCCTATCGACAAACTGGCTCCAGAGATTGCAGGAAAAGTTATAGAGGGAGCACGCAGCGTCTGCCAAAAAGCAGGTATTGAGCTTGCGGGCGGCCATTCCATTGACTCCCCAGAGCCGATATTTGGCTTGGCCGTAACCGGAACTGGCAAGTTAGATCAAATCAAACAGAATTCAAAAGCCACCGCAGACTGTGACCTCTTTCTAACCAAACCTCTAGGCATCGGTTTATTAACCAGTGCTGAGAAGAAAAAGCAGCTTAAACCAGAACATAAAGGGCTAGCAGTGAAATGGATGTGTGAGTCCAACGTGATTGGTCAACAGCTCGCCGAGTTTTCACAAGTAAAAGCTATCACAGATGTAACTGGGTTTGGCTTGCTTGGTCACCTTACTGAAGTCTGTAATGGCTCCAACCTAGATGCCCATATCGATTTACCTGCGATCCCTTTGCTACCTGGCGTTGAGGAATATATTGAGTTAGGCACCATTCCCGGAGGCACCCACAGAAACTATGACTCAGTCAAACATATGCTGGGTGAAATAAGCGACTTTGACAAAGCCATCTTATGCGATCCACAAACTTCTGGCGGCCTGCTTCTGGCGGTGGAAAATAGCGGCGTAAACGATATGCTTAACTTCTGCAGAAGTTGTGGTGTTACGGCAACAAGAATTGGGTCACTGACTAAACCAGCCAATAGTCAGCAACCACAAATTAAAATAGAACGTTAGTAGTCACAAGATGGGAGACATTTGTACCGCACTTGTCTCCCAAAACAGCCAGCCGATCATGATATAAAAGCTTGAAATAGCGAAAACCGCGACATAACCCCATATCCATTGTTTCTCTTGGTTTTTGTATCGATGTTGAAGTAAAGATTCCAGCTTAAACCAAGCGCTTTGACCGAACACTACCACTAAACTTAATGATAAAAAGCTGCCGAAAAAGCTCGCCAACATCAAACCTAACGACAGTTGCCAACCAAACCAAAGCATACTGAAAAGCCCTATCAATGCCGTGCTGCTGCAAGGTCGCAATCCATATAATACAACGTTTGAGAAATTCCATGTCGCCACGGTACTGGCTTCAGGTTCGCGTGGCTGTTTTTGCTTAATACAACCTTTAATCAAATAGACGACGCCGAGTACTACCATACCAGCACCTACAAATTGATTGATGGATGCAACCCAGCCTATGGAAGCCCGATACCCAATAGATAGAAACTGATTGGCAAGTAAAACAATGGAGATCGTCACTGCTGCTTGCAACATATTGATAAGTAAGCTTAACCAAACTAGTTTCCATCGGCTTAAGGTTGAGCTTGTCGCGAGCAACATCACTGCACTTTTGCCATGCCCCGGTCCTAATGAATGAGTAAAACCATAAGCAAAGGTGCACAACGCAGTAATAATGAGTGCCTTCCAGTCGCCAGAATCAACTATATCCAAGTAGTCAGATAGCTGCTCTAGCAGTGAACGCTGTATCGAGACAAACGCCCATCGAAGGGAGTCAATGTTCTCTATCACGCCCACCATCACTGTGACAAAAACAACCACTATTAGCACCAGCGTTAAGGCTTGAATCCAGCGCTTAAAGCTATTCACAATGTATGCTCACTTTTTGACTAAAATGAGCACCAAGGTCGTCATCCCCTTGTTCATCAATGCCTAATGAGTTCGCGTAATCAAGGATTTCTTGAGACGGACTTGGGGTTTCAAGGGTTGTTCTACACTTGCCACTCACGTCTGGACTAAGCATAACGGTAGACGGGTCTTTCCAAGAAATATCGATGAAGTACGTATTGTCGTAGACCTGAACATCCAGCTCCTGAGTCGAGACATCGATAGCTCGCGACAACGGCAATGTAAAATTCAGTACCATACGTCGTCCTCGCTTAGTCAATGTATAGACCTGTGGCAAACGAAACTTAAGCGGTTCTCCATCAACATACAAATAAGTAAAGGGCTCTTCTCCGCTTAGATGAGCTTGACAGAAGGGTATAATATTGAACTTACCTCAGGTACTGAAAGCTGTTTAATCTTCAGTTTGAAGTATTCGGTATCTCTTATCCCGCGAGCTCTTCTACGCAACAATCCTATTGATACATTGCCAGCCTCGATTATAGAGCTGGTTAGTCGGTCATACTTTGCAAAGTTACAGATGCCTTCTT
>NZ_OANU01000005.1 GCF_900089835.1 Vibrio thalassae
AGAAGGCATCTGTAACTTTGCAAAGTATGACCGACTAACCAGCTCTATAATCGAGGCTGGCAATGTATCAATAGGATTGTTGCGTAGAAGAGCTCGCGGGATAAGAGATACCGAATACTTCAAACTGAAGATTAAACAGCTTTCAGTACCTGAGGTAAGTTCAATATTATACCCTTCTGTCAAGCTCATCTAAGCGGAGAAGAGCCGATTAAATAATGCGAAGGGGAGAGGTATTATTATGAGTAAAATTATCGGTATTGACTTAGGTACAACAAATTCATGTGTCGCTGTTCTTGATGGTGACAAACCAAGAGTGATCGAAAATGCGGAAGGCGAACGCACTACCGCATCGGTTATCGCTTATACCGATGGCGAGACACTGGTAGGTCAACCTGCAAAACGTCAAGCAGTTACAAACCCAGAGAACACGCTATTTGCAATCAAGCGTTTAATCGGTCGTCGTTTTGAAGATGATGAAGTTCAGCGTGACATCGAAATCATGCCTTATAAAATCGTTAAGGCAGACAACGGTGATGCATGGGTAGAAGCGAAAGGCCAAAAAATGGCGGCTCCTCAAGTATCGGCTGAAGTACTTAAGAAAATGAAGAAAACGGCGGAAGATTTCCTAGGTGAGGAAGTCACCGGTGCAGTAATCACAGTTCCGGCTTACTTTAACGATGCACAGCGTCAAGCAACGAAAGATGCAGGCCGTATTGCAGGTCTAGAAGTGAAACGTATCATCAACGAGCCGACCGCCGCTGCACTTGCGTATGGCTTGGATAAGAAAGGTGGCGATCGCACGGTTGCGGTTTATGACCTTGGTGGTGGTACATTCGATATTTCTATTATTGAAATTGATGAAGTTGAAGGCGAGCAAACCTTTGAAGTTCTAGCAACTAACGGTGATACACACCTTGGTGGTGAGGACTTTGACAACCGTCTGATCAACTATTTAGTCGACGAATTTAAGAAAGAGCAAGGCATCGATCTTAAAAACGATCCACTTGCTATGCAGCGTGTTAAAGAAGCCGCAGAAAAAGCGAAAATTGAGCTTTCTTCTACTTCTCAAACCGATGTGAACCTACCGTACGTAACGGCGGATGCAACGGGTCCAAAACACATGAACGTGAAAGTGACTCGTGCAAAACTCGAGTCTCTTGTAGAAGATCTTGTTATGCGCTCTATTGAGCCACTAAAAACCGCACTTGCGGACGCCGATCTAACGGTGGGTGATATTGACGATATCATTCTTGTTGGTGGTCAAACGCGTATGCCTATGGTTCAAGCGAAAGTGGCTGAATTCTTCGGTAAAGAAGCGCGCCGTGACGTGAACCCAGACGAAGCAGTAGCAATGGGTGCTGCAGTTCAAGGTGGTGTACTAGCGGGTGATGTGAAAGATGTACTGCTACTTGATGTGACGCCTTTATCTCTAGGTATCGAAACCATGGGTGGAGTCATGACCAAGCTTGTTGAAAAAAATACAACGATTCCAACAAAAGCGAATCAAGTATTCTCAACGGCAGAAGACAACCAAAGTGCGGTGACTATCCACGTTGTTCAAGGTGAGCGTAAGCAAGCGATGTACAACAAGTCTCTAGGCCAATTCAACCTAGAGGGTATTCAGCCTGCACCTCGTGGTATGCCGCAGATTGAAGTCACGTTCGACATTGATGCCAATGGTATCTTGAATGTCTCTGCTAAAGATAAATCGACAGGCAAAGAGCAGAAGATCACAATCCAAGCGTCTGGTGGTCTAAGCGATGAAGACATCGAGAAAATGGTTCAAGAAGCTGAAGCTAACAAAGAAGCGGACAAGAAGTTCGAAGAGCTAGCAACGGCGCGTAACCAGGCTGACCAAGTGATTCACAGTACTCGTAAGCAAGTGGAAGAAGCGGGAGAAGCACTTCCAACTGAAGAGAAAGCGAAGATCGACGTGGCGATTACTGAACTAGAAGAAGCTCGTAAAGGTGATGACAAAGCAGCGATTGATACGAAAGTACAAGCGTTAATCGCAGCGGCTCAACAGCTAGCAGAAATCGCTCAGCAGAAAGCTCAAGCGGCAAATGGTGAAGCTCAGGCTAAATCCAATGCTGATGACGATGTGGTTGAAGCTGACTTCGAAGAAGTGAAGTAACGCCGCTGACTTAGGATTGCATTCCTGCAATTAAAAGTTGAGTTATGTTCATAAATACATAAACTTATCGGTATTCAGGGCGTACGAGGGAACTCATACGCCCTTTTTTTCCGTTTGAGTGAGAAATTGAGTGAGGTTTTAGCATGTCAAAACGAGATTATTACAGCGTGCTAGGTGTCTCCAAGGGAGCCTCAGAGAAAGATATTAAAAAAGCCTACAAAAAGTTGGCGATGAAATATCACCCCGATAAAAATCCCGGAGATGCGACAGCAGAAGCGAATTTCAAAGAAGTAAAAGAAGCTTATGAAATTCTAACGGATAAAGAAAAACGCGGTCAGTATGACAGATTCGGTCATGCGGCATTTGAGAATGGTGGCTTTGGTGGTCACGGTGGTCATAGCGGCCATGGTGGCGGGTTTGAAGACATTTTTGGTGATGCCTTCCGTCAACGTGGTGGAGGCTTTGGCGGCGGTAGTTTCGGAGGTGGTGGCTTCGGTGGTTTTGAAGATATCTTCTCCCAAGTTCGTGGTGGACGAGGACGTCCGCGCGCTCAAAAAGGCCAAGATCATGAGTACACACTGACAGTAGATTTCATTGATGCCGTTCAAGGGGCTGAAAAAACGGTCGAATTGCCAATCAATGGTGAACAGAAAAAGATCAATGTAAAGATCCCTGCTGGTATCAAAGATGGCGAAAAGATTCGCTATTCTGGTAAAGGTGGTTTGGGTAGCAACGGTGGGCCTGCGGGTGACTTGTTACTTATTATTGCAACGAGACCACACGCATTTTTGGATCGTGATGGTAACGACCTTATCTGCAACACTAAAGTTGATATGGTAACGGCAGCACTGGGCGGTGAAGTGGAAGTCAATGTGCTAGATAGTCGCTTTAAACTTAAAATCCCTGCGGGTACGCAAACGGGACGCAAGTTCAAGATGACGGGCAAAGGCGTAACAAACCGTAAAGATGAAACGGGCGATCTGTTGGTGAAAATTCAAGTTGAGACACCAACCAATCTGACCGAAGCTCAACGTGAGTTGTTAGAACAGTTTAGAGCGACGTTGTAATACTTTTACTGACGTTGGCCGACATTCGCATGTAATACCGTGCCATCAATCAGGAGTCGGTTATCTAACAAGGCAAATGGGTTACGACTATGTAAGCGCCTCACCAACCAGTTGGCAGTTTTCAGCTGGTATGTGGGGCGCTTGTGTTTAGGCTTGATTGATCGTTTAGTTAATCAGCGAATTGAAAATGCAGCAGCGGTATTTAATTGATTTTGTGAATCAGAATATAAATGGTGGCTAATCAGTTTTCTTTGCGCTTGAATCTTAAAAGATATTAATGCGACGAATAAAACGTTTGAGTGTGTAATATCAATTTCATTTTTATTCACAAAAGCAATAGGTTATCAACGCTGGTATCTATCATGCTCTCATTCTATATTCTTGAGCATCGATAATGATGAACTATTCTTTATCTTACCCGTAAACAATGTGTTGTCTGAGGGAGGTGAGTATGAGAATGGTTTTTAAGGCATTGTTGTTAGGTTTATTGTTTGGCTTGGTAGCGAAGGAAACGCTAGCAGCTGCCTGCCCAGCAGTGCTGGACTTTACACAGCGAGCATTAAATTCCACTGATGAAGTGAACCTGTGTGAGTCGTTCCATGGGAAAGTACTTTTAGTGGTCAATACGGCGAGCCAGTGTGGCTTTACGGGGCAGTTTGAACAACTAGAACAGCTGCACAACCAGTTTAAAGATCGAGGCTTTAGCGTTGTGGGTTTCCCATCTAATGACTTCAACCAAGACCGAGGCAGTGAGGAAAGGACGGCAAAAGTCTGCTATCTTGATTTTGGTGTTACCTTCCCGATGATGGCCCGTAGTTCAGTCAAGGGTCAGCAAGCCAACTCTGTGTTTGATGAAATTGCAAAACAAAGTGGTGTTACACCTAAATGGAATTTCTACAAATACCTCATCGATAAGAACGGGTCCGTTATCGGCGTCTTTTCGTCTGGCATTTCTCCCACAGACAGCAAAATCACTCAGATGATCGAACAGACATTGTAGGGATCACGGTTGGAAATTAGGGCTTGAGCGTAGTCGTCAAGCCCCTTACGAGAGCGTTAACAGCAATCTTAACCGATAAAGAATATGTAACCTTGAATAATAATTAGGTTGGTCAAGTCAATAAAGAAAGCGCCGACAATCGGCACGACCATAAATGCCATTGGGGAGGGACCAAAGCGATTCACCGTTGATCCCATATTCATAACGGCGGTTGGTGCTGCTCCCATTCCGAAACCACAGTGTCCGCTAGCAATAACCGCCGCATCATAGTTTTTCCCCATAGCTCTGAACGTAACAAAGTACGCAAAAAGTGCCATAACGACTGTCTGAACGGTAAGAATAATTAAGAACGGAACCGCCAGATTATAAATCTCCCACAGTTGAAGGCTCATTAAGGCCATAGACAAGAAAAAGTTAAGAGAAGTCGTACCTAGAATATGGACGGTTTCCATATTGATCTTCTTAATTCCTGTGGCTTCAAATAGGTTGGTGATGATGACACCAATGAACAAAGCGTAAACAAAGTCGGGAATCATCAGCCAACGTATCCCTAACGATTTGATCATCGGGCCGATAGTTTGTGCGCCGACGACACAAATCATCAGCAAACCAACGACTTCCACGATACTTTTAGAGGTCACTTAGTCTTCCTGTGCCTCGTCGTATGTCATTAAATCAGGATGTGAGGCATGAATATCATGCTTGAGGCCAAACTCTGAACGGAGGTTATTTTTAGCAGCTAATCGGTTGCCGACAGGGCCGCCGATGATGCCACCGATAATAAGACCAAACGTCGCCGATGCCATGGCAAGCTCAAGGGTGTTGTGAATACCGTATTGCTCGCTAAATGTGCTTGCCCATGCCGCTCCAGTACCATGCCCCACGGACAGCGTGATGGAGCCCGCAATCAATCCCATTAGTGGATTCAGACCTAGTGCCGATGCCAGCGCAACACCAACACCATTTTGAATCACAATATAGGCCGTTGCGACAAAGAGAAACAAGAATACTTTGAAGCCACCTTTTGCGAGCTGCTTGTAGCTCGCGGTTAACCCTACAGTGCTGAAAAACAGCATCATGAAGGTATCTTTTAACGGCAGAGAAAACTCGATCGCAATACCGTTAAAGTGAGGGATAGTGATTAAGGTTGCAGCAATCAAACCACCGATAATGGGTTCTGGAATGTTGTATTTGTCGAGAAATGCAATTCTCTTTTTAAGAAAGTTACCGACAAACAGGACGACAATCGCGATAAGAAACGATGGTGAAGGGTCAATAGTAATAGTGCTGTGCATAGTAAACTTCGATGATGTGTTCTGTCCTTAAGGCTGAAAGTATAACGACAGCTTTGATCCCTGTGAGTCGTCTTATTCGGTAATTAAGCAACAACGATGCGAAAGCGTGGACACCAAGAGGTGACCCATTTGCGCAGCCTTAACGTAGAACTTTGCCCAAAGTATATAGAGCAAATAGCGTCCCTTTAAGGGTTGTGTTTACAACCACTACCTTGATTAAAAACAGATCATAACAGCGGAAAATGACATTGAAATAACGTGCCTGTTACTAATCTATAATCAATATATTTAACATTGTAAATCATTGGTTTAAGAAACTAACAACCGATAATTTATTAAAGTATTATCCTTATGAACTGGGGTGGCGTCACCCCAGTGTCCAGAGTTTAGATTAGATGTCGCGAGGAAGCGAGTGTTGTCCAGCTGCAAAATCATGACCAGTGAGTTGCTGAAATGGTCTCAATCCAAACTGAGGCATAATGGCGAAGATATGATCGAAAAGATCCGATTGAATACCCTCATACTTGCCCCACTCAGTAGTGTTGGTAAAGCTATAGACCTGCAAAGGTACCCCCTCTGGTGTAGGCTGCAGTTGTCTTACCATGATCAACATGTATTGATGAATGTCTTTGTTGGCATGCAAGTAGGCATTCAAATAGGCGCGAAATAGGCCGATGTTGGTCAATCGGCGTTGATTCGCGTCGACATCGTCTTGTTCTAAGCCTTGGTTGTACTCGTCTATTTCTTTCGATTTCTCAAAGATATATTGTCTGAGTAATCGCAGTTTTGTCAATTCGGCGATTTCTTCATCACTGACAAAGCGAATCGAATTCACGTCGATGTTGACTGAGCGGGTGATTCGTCGACCACCGGATTCTGACATCCCTTGCCAGTTAATGAACGCATTTTGCACTAAGGCATATGCTGGTAACATGGTGATCGTATTATCAAAATTCCTCACTTTAATGGTCGTGAGAGAGATTTCTTCAACCGTCCCGTTCGCGCCATAGGAGTCCATCTGAATCCAGTCGTTCAAGCTTACCATTCTGTTGGCTGAGAGCTGGATCCCTGCGACAAAGCCTAAAATGGTGTCTTTGAAAACCAACATGACAAAACCGGTCGCGACGCCAAGTCCTGAGAACAAGATGACTGGCGCTTCATTAGCCAAAATAGAGATGGTAATAATGACGCCAACAAAGAAAGTAAACAGTTTTATCAGCTGAACAAAACTCTTGATAGGCATACGGCGCGTGATGCCTTTGTAGGTCGCAAGGTCGTTGACGGCATCTAAGAAGCAGTAGACCATCCATAGAATGACCAGCAGTATTAAAATTGCCAATACTCGGTCAACAACGCTGGACAGTATTTCGTAGTGACCAATCACAATTGGGATGAAGATGTTCAGCACCAACAAAGGGGTTAAAATGGAGAGTTTTTCGAATACTCGATTGTTGGTGACACACTCCGCTAATGGCTTATTCGTTTTAGTCAGAATGTGGTTAAAGAAGCGTACGAATACATGGTGGGCAACAAAAAAGCAGATGAGCGCCATTACAAGACTTAATACAATCAAAACGATTGTCATCGTTCCGCCATCGAGATTACCCGTAGACATATAAGTGCTCAGTTTATCTGCGACAACGTCGCGAAAATGATGTTCAATCAAACTAACGTCCTTAGTTTTTGATATTGGTAGACCGTTTTTGGGGTATACATGTACAAAGCGTAGCCGAATAAACGAATGTACGCTTTTGTTTCCAATACAGTTTAATGAAAGTTACCAAGATCTAATAATAAATTTATTTCGTTGCCCTTGTTTGCTGACACGGTGGCAATCATATACAAGATATAATGAAATCAGAACAATAATAACTAGGAGTTCCAATGAAAGGTGTTATCTCTATTCAATCACATGTGGTGTACGGTCATGCTGGTAACAGCTCTGCTGTTTTTCCACTTCAAAGAATGGGTTTTGAAGTATGGCCCATTCATACCGTGCAGTTTTCAAACCACACGCAATATCAACAAGGTTGGACAGGGAAAGCCTTCTCCGCTGAGGATATCTCAGAGCTGATTGCCGGTATTGATAACATCGGGCAGTTGAAGGAATGTAATGCAGTATTGTCAGGTTATCAAGGCAGCGCTGAACAATGTTTAGCCGTGAAAGATGCCGTTGCTAAAGTCAAGCAAAGAAACCCTAACGCTATCTATGTTTGTGATCCAGTGATGGGTGACCCTGAGAAGGGGTGTATCGTACCTCCAGGGACAACTGAGTACTTGGTTAATGACGTTATGCCTATGGCTGATGTTATTGTCCCTAACCAATTTGAACTGAGTCAGTTTATTCAATTGGAGATCGAATCGCTTGAAGATGCTATCGCTGCTTGCCAGAAAGCACTGACATTAGGTCCAAAAATGGTTCTAGTGAAGCATCTGCACAGCATCTCTAATGACAAATTCACCATGATGTTAGCCACACAAGAGGGCTGCTTTATTGCCCAACGTCCTCATTTGAAGTTTGCAAAACAACCTGTTGGTGTTGGTGACCTGATTTCGGCGCTGTTTACTGCGGGACTCTTAAAAGGGTGGAACGCAGAGCAAGCTTTTGCACATGCTAACAATGCAAGCTACGCCATTCTAAAGGAAACGCAGAAGCGTCAAGAGTGGGAACTGCAAACTATCGCAGCTCAGGAAGAAATCGTCGCGCCAGTAGAACAATTCACTGTAGTTCAGGTCAAGTAAGCGCTGTCACGCCCTTGTGCTTTAACGACGCGAAAAAAATGGGAAACCTGAAGAGGTTTCCCATTTTCGTTACGATGTTATCTTAAGCATTTTTAGGTGGAGTAAATGCCATCAGTCTAGGCACTTTGCCTGTGTATTTCTCAATGCGGACTAATGAAGAGTTCGCCGTCTTTAGCAGAACCAAAGAACTCGGTTGGCTCCATGCACGTTGGATGCGGAGGGCAGTCCTCATAACCATAGCCTTCAATAGTTTTCGAATAGATCTCAATTTTGCCACTTGGTGTACTTAGTGGATTCATTACCGGATCTTTTCTAAAATCGGCATGACGGACAAATCCAGCGGCTTTCTTGCTGAACTTTATCTCGATCAGTTCATTGGTCTCCCATAACTTACCAAAGCTTGGCATACGAACGCGCGCTGCTCGACCACCTTTTTGAGCGGTTTCATAGAAACCTTTCAGCCAATCCATTTCAGATTTGCTTTCGGTGTACACGTCACGGCCACCTGCTTTAATCTGCTCAGATATATCAGCAAATATGTCGAAGTCATTACGAGCTTCTCCTTGAGGTTCCACTACCTTCTTCATTGGGACGAGATGTTGGGAATTGATTTGAATCATAGATAGGCGCACTAAATATATGGGCTTTTATAACTGTGCTACAGCTCACTTTCTTTGTCAGAATAGGAGTACAAAAAAAGGACACCATATGGTGTCCTTGGGGATCTGTGTTGCTTTTTAATACAAATGCCTAATTAGTGGTCAATATAGAGATAATTCTGCCAACTCTTCATTCGTATCAAAACCTTACGCATAATAGAGACATGCGTAAAACTGTCTGAATAAATAGCAATTTCTGCGTTAGAGCCAGTTGGAAGAACGTACTGACTCATGTCATCTTCAATAACTAGTTTCACCATGGCTCGGCCCATAGTATTAAAACTTTGCGTGGTTCTTAATGTACCGCTTGCCGATATTTGTCCCTCAGCAATTGTTGGTAACACTTCTACGACTTTACCTTTGAATACTTTGCCGGGTAACGCTCTGAACAAGAATTCTGCTTCAAATCCTGGTTGAAGACGCTGTAATGAGTTTTGACGAAATGCCCCAACGTAGAAATTTTCTTCAGTGTGGACGAACGTCATCAACGGAGCGAGCGGCAACGGTACCGCCATCATACCCGGGCGAAGGGCGAGCTGAGTGACATAGCCGTCTGTTGGTGCACGAACGACGGTTTCTTCAAGATTGAACTCGGCTTGAATTAACTGTGCTTTAAGCTGGGCAACGGTGGTGTTTTCGCCATAAATTTGAGACTCAAACGCTAATCGAGCGCTCTCTTCTTTCGCTTGTGATGCCTCTAATGCAGCTTGATTTGCTTTGAAAGTTTGTAGACGAGTGTCTACTTGTTGTGCCGTAAATGCGCCTTTCTTAAAACCTGTCTGATAACGATCGTATTCTCGCTCTGCTTTATCGCGCTCTGCTAACGCTTTGATCGTGTCAGACTGAGCCGCTTTATACGCACTTTCCAATTGCAGCACGGCTTGCTGTGCATCGGCTAAAGCCGCCTTTGCGCGAATAACTTCGGCTTCAAATGGAATAGGGTCAATTCGGAACAACACATCGCCTTTTTCCAGCTGTTGGTTGGCTTGCACATCAACCTCGATAACTTTGCCGCGCACACTAGAAACGATAGGGGTAGTGCTATAAAACTGACCACCGATTTGACTAAATGGGTGGTTATAGTTCATCAGCAAAATCAGTGTCCCAATGAGAACCACGCCACCGAGAACCGCTGTTGGTACTGTCCACTTGTTTAAAGGGATATTGAATATTTTAAAAATAGCAATACACAGTGCTGCGTAAGTGAGTATCAGTAATAAATCCATGGATTACTTCTCCTCTTCTTGTGTTTGACTGGCAGCCGTCGATTGCTTGCCTTTAAGATAAGTGACTTCTTGTTCAAGTTCGGAGACTTGATCGATAAGGCGCTCCAATCGATGATGGAGATCGTGCTGTTCTTCCTCCAACTTATGGAAGCCCCAACCACGCTCACTGCGCCATAACGTTGCCCAGATCCATAGGAAAGGCCATATTGTGTGAAGCGTAAATAAGCTTACCCAGCCAGCAACATGTATGGCATCCTGATGTGGGTGGTCACGCTCTTTGGCGATTTCGTACGGAATGTCGTGAATGACGATAATTCCATAAAAAATAACCAGAGCAACGAAGACAAGAAGGCCTAAAGCAAAATAATCAAGAAACATAATGCATCCTTGCTAACAAGTAATGAAGAGAACGATATGTTCATTCGGTAAGTTAAGTATCTGTTATATTTATGTATTAAACAACACTGTTCGGTAATTAAAAGGGTATAAAGTTGGGATTTATTGGAGAGGCAGCTGCGGTAGGCGCTGCGATGGTTTGGGCAATTGCAACGTGGATTTACAGTCAGTTTTCACATCACTTTACTGCGTTACAACTTAACATTATCAAAGGCTCCATTGCGTCTGTAATGATGTTGCTTGTTTTGCCTTTCACGCCCATGCCAGAGGTCGCCATTGACGCCAAATACCTTTGGGTTTTAGGTATTTCAGGCGTTATTGGTATTGCTATTGGCGATAGTGCGTACTTCGCTGCTTTGAAAAGAATTGGTGCCAATAAAACCCTACTGCTCGAATCCTTGGCTCCCCCCTTGTCAGGTGTGCTTGCTTTAGTTTTTTTGGGGGCAGTGCTTCAGCTACAAAGTTGGCTAGGCATTTTCATTACTACTATCGCGGTCACTGCGGTGATATTTCAACCCAATGACATAGATGGTGAGCAAACTAATCTTCAAGGGGTTGGTTACGGACTTGTTGCCAGTGTGTGTCAGGCATCTGGCGTCGTCATCTCGCACTTCGCTTTAGTACAAGGCGATCTTCCACCATTATTAGGCGCTTTAATTCGGCTCGTCATTGGTGTTTTAGCCGTGATGGTCATTATATGTTTCGTTGAGAAAAAGCCATTCGCCACTATTCTTTCACTGGGACGCGATATGTCGAGTAACAACTGGAGTTGGTTGCTCGCAGCGATATTTGTAGGAACATTCCTAGCGTTATGGTTGCAACAAGTAGCCTTGAAACACGCTAATCCAGCTATTGCACAAACATTAATCGCGACCAGCCCACTGTTTATTCTCATTATTTATGCGATTCGTGGAGAAAGAGTCACTAAACGCAGCGTATTGGGCACCCTTTGTGCACTCGGAGGAATATCACTGTTCTTCCTCTAAGCGTATTCGACGGGCAGGAAATAAACCTAAATGCCTACTTAGCTAAGTAGGCATTTTAGTGTCATTGGAACGTCGGTCACACCTAAACGTTGTGCGGCCGTTTGACCGTGTTTATCTTGATAGCACAGGTTATGCCACGCTCTAAAAATATCCAATAGTGGATGAATTCCCGCTGGTCTTAGCTTTCTTCTCGGCTCGTTAATAAAACTTTCAAACAGCAACTGAAATCGCTCTTGGTAAAAATCGATCTGTTCGGTTGAGGCGGTTTTTAGCCAATGAGAGGCATTTGGATTACTGCCTGCTAAATAACATATTCCCTTACTGGCTCCAGAAGGTTGACGAGTCACTGCCCAGCGATCACGCCACCACCCCATAAGCACGACATCTATCGTTTCAGACACCTCTGAATCAGACCAATGATCATCTTGCTCAACGTACATGAGATCCACGTTGCCTGTCTGGATTCGAGGCAAGCAGACGGTGAGCGCCGCTGAGCGCAAGACTGGGTCTTGCGGCATATAAATCGAAACCCGTTTACTAGGGGTTAATGAGCGTAAAATGTGCAGGTAATGGGCATAAGAGGTGTAGGGCGCACGTATTAGTGCTCCAACTGCTGGATAGCTAAATGAAGCGAAGTTACCTAATGGATCTTCAACATTACTGCGTGCCAGAATATTTTGATACTTAACGTCGATACGGCTTTTCAGATCGTCTGTGGGTATGTTGACTTCATTATTATTCTCAGCACTGTAATCGGATGGCACGATATGACAATTGGCTTGAAACGCATTGTGATCTGTCAGCGTTGTTGGCGAGTCGTTGAGAGAATAATTGGTATGCTGGCAGAGCACATAACCCGAATTAGCGTCACAGGTTGCGAACCAAAAAACACCATTGTTACTGTGAGGCTGAAGCGTCCGGTAATTGGACGTCAGCTGATACTGCTCGGCATGGTTGATCCAGCGCGCATCAATATCAGCGAGTTTGCGTCGGCATCGGCTAGCAATTTGGTCAATATGATCATAGAAAGTTTTGGGGTTGATTTCGAGCTTGCGACAGATCTCTCTTACTGAGTAACCGGTGAATAGAAGCCCTAGCATCGTTTCTTGAAAAACGCGCTTTTTGTTGCTGCCGGACCATCGGTCTACAAAGGTTCCTTGGCAGGATTTGCAACGGTACCGCTGACGATCGCCACTAAATCCAAAAGCGTGATAACGATCTTTGTGTGTATGGACAGAGAGACCATAGTTGTCACATTGAACGTCTTTGCAAGAAGGTAACCCCTCGTGATGATGCTGGCTCAGGCGAGCGAGCTCGTGCAGAACTTCCTGATTATTGAGTAGGGGGGGAAACGCGCCACACTCTCGGCATACCATCGCTGGCCTTTTAGGATTACTGTGCTGCAGGATATAAAGGTTTGCATCACTTCGTCCAAAATTGTCACACGCCAATGTTTTACAAAAATTGAGCTGTAATCCACTTTCGGCTAACGGCAGTCTGCCTTCTGACACGTTCACCCCCTATGGTTCGGTCGAGTTCCTTGGCAAAGAAAAGCCAGCTCATTCAGGCATTGAGCTAGCTTTATTCTTTAAATATTGATTGCGGTTTCTAGTGCTACCACCATCATGTCATTAAATGACTTTTGACGGTCTTCTGAGCTGAGTTTCTCGCCACGAATAATATGGTCAGATACTGTCAGTACGGTCAGTGCTTTAGCACCTAAATCAGCAGCAACACCGTAGATACCAGCCGCTTCCATATCGACGCCAAGAATGCCTAGATGCTTCATTTTATCGAAAATGTCTGCTTCTGGAGTATAGAAAAGATCCGCAGAGAAAATATTACCTACTTTTATTGGTACTTCTTGTAAGCGCGCTTGTTTCACTGCTTCTTCGAGTAGGCCGTAGTCGGCGATAGCTGCAAAGTCATGATCGTTAAAACGGATACGGTTCACTTTGGAGTCGGTTGATGCGCCCATACCGATAACGACGTCCATTAGGTTAACGTCGTCACGTACCGCACCGCAACTACCAACGCGGATAACGTTTTTTACGCCGTAATCTTTGATTAGTTCGTGAACGTAAATGCAGCACGATGGGATACCCATACCGTGGCCCATTACCGACACTTTTTTACCTTTATAAGTACCAGTGAAGCCAAACATGTTGCGTACGTCACACACCTTTACCACGTCTTCAAGGAAAGTTTCCGCGATATATTGGGCGCGAAGTGGGTCACCTGGCATGAGTACAGTTTCCGCGAAATCACCTGGATTAGCATTAATGTGTGGGGTAGCCATTGTATCACTCCTAAGGTTTAACTAATTTTGTTGAACGTATTGTTCGTTGTTGAGGGGGAGTTTATATCGTTAAATTGGTGTTCTATGAGATTGTGGTCACATTCTTGCGGGTGATTATATAAAAGTCTGACAATGATAACTAAATATGTTGAAAGTGGTTAGGCAATCGATTTTTACCAATAAAATCCATCGGTGTAAGATTTATTTTGTTCGGTGTGAACCAAATAGCAGCTCGTCACATATAATTGTACAAGACAAAATTTTGTATCACCTGATTGGTGACCACCATCTAAAGATGTAATGTTAAGTAGCGAGGGATTTAACATGGAAGACGCAATCGTTGTAGGAATTAGCTCCTGTTTATTAGGTGAAAAAGTTCGCTTCGACTCTGGACATAAGCAGAGCAGCTATGTAAACAAAGAATTGGCGGACTATTTCGACTTTGTGTCAGTTTGTCCTGAAGTTGGAATGGGGCTTCCCGTACCAAGACCAACCATACGATTGATCACGAACGAAGAACGTATTGCTCTAGTCGATACCAAAGACTATACACGCGATCACACCGACGGCATGATACGTTTCACACGCGAGAAAGTAGCTGAAATCAAAGACACTGAAATGTGCGGTTATATCGTTTGTGCCAAGTCGCCAAGCTGCGGAATGGAACGAGTAAAGGTGTATGGTAATGGCCATGCTTCCACAGACGGCATTGGCTTGTACACCAAGCATCTGATGAAGCAAATGCCTTGGTTGCCAGTGGAAGAGGATGGGCGACTTAATGATCCTGTCTTGAAAGAGAACTTCATTTCTCGCGTATATAGCTTGAAAGACTTCTATCGCTCTATGGAAGGTAAACCAACACCCGGAAAAATTATTGCTTTCCACTCTCGATACAAACTGACGCTAATGGCTCACGACCCTAGTGCATACAAGTCGTTGGGACGTCTTGTAGCCAATCAAATTGACTACAATCCAGATGAGTTTTATCAAGCGTACCGAACAGGATTAATGGATGCGCTTAAAAATCGCGCTAGCAGAAAAAATGTTTCGAATGTGCTTATGCACATTCAGGGTTATTTCAAGCGCGCCCTCAACAAAGATGAAAAAGCCGAACTTGCCAAAGTCATTGATGATTATCGTGTAGGTTTGCTGCCAATTCTGGCGCCGCTTACTCTAATCAAGCATTACTTGAACGCTTACCCAGATGACTATTTGGCGGATCAAATTTTCCTACAGCCTCATCCAGAAGAGATGCGTTTACGTTATGGGCTGTAAAGAAAGGCGCTATGCCATCCGTGAAATAGCAGACTTAACCGGGATTAAGCCTGTTACGTTGCGAGCATGGCAGCGTCGTTATAATCTGGTGCAGCCATTACGTACAGACAAGGGCCACCGACTCTATACTGCTGACGATCTGGAGAAGATAAAAACCATTCAGAGCTGGCTCAATAAAGGCGTCTCTATCGGTAAAGTTAAGTCGCTTCTAGAGTCGGATGTTATTTCTAGCGCAGTAGAAGATTCAAACCAACTAGAAGAAGTGTCGGACACGATTGATGCTTTAGGGGATTTGGATGGCAACAAAACCGACCGACTAATATCAATGGTTCTCAAGGAATATCCACTGTCGATCGTGGAGTCGAAATTTGTTATTCCTATTTTAGCGGCTATCCATTTTTTGAAGCTTGGTCCTCGTGCGTTGCAGCTTGCTCTATTCAAAACTATGTTCGTTAAACACCTAACGATATTAATCAATTCAGAGAGTAAACGCGGTCATCGACCTGACAGAGTCATGGTAAATTTGGATGAAACGGGCAATCTTTATGCTTGGCTCTACTACGCACAATTGATTGAAAGAGGTGAAAGAGTTGTATTGTTAGACGGTGTAGAAGAAGTCAGTACGCTGTTTAGTGATGCCAGTCATTACAAGGCAATCCATGTTTTTGCGCAGAAATCTCTCCCCGAAAAACAGCTTGATGCGATTTTAGAAGCTAAGGAAATGGAAACTGGTAACGTTTATGTCTCGCCGGTTATCGCTCATTTGATAGAAGAAAGACAGGGGGCGGCTTCATGAGGCTAGTTCTTTTTAATCGAGATCTGAGGGTTATCGATAATACGGCACTTGTTGAGGCAATAGATGGGCACACTCCCGTCGTAGCCGCTTTTGTTGCTACACCAAAGCAATGGGAACGTCATTTTCTTTCTCCCATTCAGGCCGATTTGATTCAGCGCCGTCTGCACGTATTAAAGGGTGAATTAGAGCAGCTAAATGTGCCTTTCATTTATCATGAAGCACGAGATTATGCGGATGCTAACCAGTGGCTAGTTACGGTGGCACAGCAACTCGGCATTAACAAAGTGTTCGTAAATCGCGACTATGAGGTAAATGAGGCATGGCGACTGCAACAGCTGGCGAAGTTGGGTGAAGGCAAATGGAGTGTTGAGAGCTTTGATGATAAATGCATTCTAAGACCTGGGGCCGTCCTTAATCAAAAAGGAGAGTATTTCAAAGTATTTACCCCTTTCAAAAGATCGTGGCAAAAAATGGTGGGTAACGTCGCGGTGCGCAAACCTCAGGTATCGGTGCAAGTATCTGTACCATCCGGTCTCTTGTTCGAGAAGGACTCAAAATTTTCATTTCCAACCAGAGACAGCTCGAAATGGAGTGTCAGTAGTGATGACATCATTCACCAACTGAGAGCGTTTTCAGCAGAAAAAGCGACTCGATACCAAGCTGAACGAGATTTCCCTGCTCTAGATAGCACCAGTATGATGAGCCCCTACCTTGCTATTGGCGCTGTTTCGGCTCGTCAGTGCGTGGCTAGACTGTATTACGATTCGCTAAATGCTCCCTTGTCTTTGGGAGCCGAGACTTGGCTGAGTGAGCTTATCTGGCGAGAATTTTACCAGCACCTGATCTACTTCGAGCCTAAACTCTGCAAGCATCGTGGATACTTAGCTTGGGAGAGACACCTCAATTGGGTTGGCCAACGTGACCATTTTGAAAAGTGGTGTGAGGCTAGAACCGGTTACCCTATTGTTGACGCTGCAATGAGACAGCTCAACAGCACTGGGTGGATGCACAATAGGTTGAGAATGGTGGTAGCCAGTTTCTTGACTAAAGATTTGCACTTAGATTGGCGACTGGGAGAGCAGTACTTTATGTCTCAGCTTATTGATGGAGACTTTGCTGCTAACAACGGAGGGTGGCAGTGGTGTGCATCAACAGGCTGTGACGGGCAACCCTATTTTCGTATTTTTAATCCCATTAGTCAGGGGGAAAAGTTTGACAGCAATGGTGAGTTTATAAGGAGCTGGATCCCAGAATTGAAGTCTGTTCCTAACAAGTTTATTCATAAACCTTGGCTTTGGAACGAGTTCGATAATCTTGATTATCCTGAGCCTATGGTTGATCACAAGACACAAAGAGAGATAACCTTAGCACTGTATAAAGATGCAAAGGACCAACATTGATGCTTCGTAAAACCCTGATCGCCGCATGTTTAGGCTTTTCACACTGGTTGAGTGCAGCCACTTACTCGCTGCCAACAGATGGAAGTAATATGGTAGGCACATTGCAATATCACAGTGTAGTGGCAGGAGAAACCATGTCAGATATTGCCAAGCAATACGATGTTGGTTTTCTCTCGCTGATGGCGGCTAATAAAGGTGTGGATCCCTTTTTACCTCAAGAAGGGTACGTGCTGACGATCCCCAGTCAGGCGATTTTGCCTCACGTAGACTACAAAGGCATCGTGATTAACTTAGCTGAGCTACGACTCTACTATTTTGAGCCAGACAAAAACTTGGTACACATTTTCCCCGTCGGAATCGGTAGAATTGGTCAGGACACCCCGGAAATGACCACTAAAATTAGCCAGCTTAGAGAAGCGCCAACTTGGACTCCGCCAGCATCGATACGTAAAGAATACTTAGCCAAAGGTGTGGAGCTACCACCTGTAGTGCCCGCTGGTCCTGAAAACCCACTAGGTGACTACGCCATGCGGTTAGCCTATGGTACGGGGTCATACCTCATACATGGCACGAACAAGGATTTCGGTATTGGCCTTCGAGTGAGTGCTGGTTGTATTCGTATGGACCCAAAAGACATCGACTGGTTATTCCATGAAGTAAAAGTTGGTTTGCAAGTTCGTATCATTGATGAACCGATCAAGATAGCGCTCGAGCCCGATCGCAGCGTGTTCATTGAAGCGCATGAACCATTAACTCGCAGTGATGGTACGAAAAAGGAAATGATCATCCCTCAAGAGCTGACTTGGTGGCTCGACGAGTACGGCATTAATGACCGAATTGCTCGAGCAGCGGTGCTTGCCCAAAATGGAGTACCTATTGAAGTAGTGCCAGCAATGAAGGGGCTAGAATAGCGAACCGTTGACACTAAGCATAAAAAAACACCCGCACGAAGCGGGTGTTTTTCATAGTATTTTTGGTCTTATTTAGTATAAGACTGAGCGATGTTGTCGATACGCTCATTTGCGCGCTCAGCTTCTTCTTGAGCAGCCATAGCATTTTTGTTGCCAATTAAAACTTCGCTTCTTAGAGCTTGCACATCTGCGCTTAGTTGGCTTACTTGGTTGCTTAGGTCGTCCATTTTAGCTGTTGTTGCTTCGTCTGGACCAGAAGCGCAACCTGCTAGTAGTAGAACTGATGACGCTGCTGCTGCAATTAAAACTTTCTTCATTATAAGCTCCTTCAGGATTTAGTATTTCAAACAGCCCTGCTACTTAATTCATCGCATTAAGGCTATTTTTGATTTTAGTGCCTAATTTAAAGAACGCAAATTATTTAAAAGTCAGAAAAACCAAAAAATTACGCGATTTTATGGTTAAACTTCCTCTTTAGTTAATTATGAGAATAAATTGGCATTAGATAATGTGATCTCCGTCAAGATTATAACCCGAGAACACGATAAGTCACTGTATCGTAGGATTTTATCCAATGAAAGCAGAATTTGAACCTGATTAAGTGGGAGATCTCCTACAAGGCCGTGATCGATATCAAATTCTAAGCCGAATTGACATTGCTGGTTACCATGACAATTATCAGGTATTATGCGCGCTTATTTTCATCCGCACGATCTTTTTAGGAGAATACGCATTGCAATTTAAAGAACTTGGCCTTGATAACCGACTACTGAAGAACTTAAGTCATTACGACTTTACCAAAGCAACAGACATTCAAAAGCAAGCTATCCCGGTAGCTATTGCTGGGAAAGATCTGCTGGCCTCTTCGAAGACTGGTTCTGGCAAGACTTTGGCATTTGTACTGCCGATGCTCCATAAGGCGCTGAAGACTAAAGCGTTCTCAGCGAGAGATCCTCGTGCTGTGATTCTAGCTCCGACACGTGAGCTGGCGAAACAAGTATACGGCGAGCTAAAGTCGATGCTAGGTGGTCTCTCTTACGACGCAACCTTGATCTTGGGTGGTGAAAACTTTAACGATCAAGTTAAAGCGTTACGTCGTTACCCGAAATTTATCGTAGCAACACCAGGGCGTTTAGCTGACCACTTGGAACACCGCTCTCTGTTTTTAGACGGTTTGGATACGCTCATTCTTGATGAAGCGGACCGAATGCTCGATCTTGGGTTCGCCCCTGAGCTGCGCCGTATTCATAATGCGGCTAAACACCGTCGTCGTCAGACTTTGATGTTCTCAGCGACACTAGACCACGCTGAGGTGAATGATATTGCTGCAGAAATGCTTGACGCGCCAAAGCGCATTGCTATCGGTGTATCTAATGAAGAGCACAAAGACATTACCCAGAAGTTTTATCTTTGTGACCACTTGGACCATAAAGAGGCAATTTTAGAGCGAATTCTAGAGCAGGCCGATTATAAACAGGTGATGATCTTTACTGCGACACGTGTGGATACCGAGCGACTCACCAAGTGGTTGAATGAAAAACAACTGAAAGCCGTCGCACTGAGTGGCAATCTCAATCAGACTCAACGTAATGCGATCATGAGTCAGTTTGAGCGTCATGTGTTTAAGATTTTGGTGACGACCGATGTTGCTTCTCGTGGTATCGATATTGCGAGCGTGACTCATGTAATTAACTTTGATATGCCAAAGCATACTGAAGAATACGTCCATCGTGTGGGTCGTACGGGGCGTGCTGGGAACAAAGGGGATGCAGTGTCTCTTGTTGGTCCTAAAGATTGGGACAGCTTTAAGCGCATTGAAACGTTCTTACAACAAGATCTTACTTTCTCAGAGCTAGAAGGCTTGAAAGGCAAATTTAAAGGTTTTAGACCTAAAAAGCCGGCGTTTAATAAGCAATCGACAGCAAGTAAAGGTAAGCCACAGAACAAGAAAGCGACCGCGAAGAAGCCTGCGCAGCGTGATAAAACCTTCTACAAAAATGTTGCGGTGGGTGATTCAGTATTCATCCCGAAGAAAAAACCAAAACCGTCTGAAGACGCGTAAGTTCAATCAAAAAAAGAGCCTCTCAGGCTCTTTTTTTTTACCAGTTCGCCCTCAAACCTAGCCTTTATGACGGTCATTGAATTGAAATAATTCGACGGTCATATCTGGTCTTATCTTTTACTTTATCACTAACTTGCTGATTTTTATGTGATCCTATCCCAAGTGTTGAGCTCGATGCTTTTGTTATTTGTCACACACCTTTCAACTAAGTGAAACACAACTGTCATATTCGGGCACTAACCTTGTCAGCGTTCAAATGAAACTCGGCAATTAAGCCAATAAAGGAAATTGTGATGAAAAAGACAGTTATCGGTGCAATCGCTCTACTAGGCGCACTAGCAGTGACTCCAGCTTCAGCTAAAGAAACTATCTCTGCGGTAGGTTCTAGCAGCGTAACTCCACTGATGGAAGTTTTCTCTGAAACATACATGAAAACAAACCCAAATGTTTTCATTGAAGTACAAGGACCAGGTTCTTCCGCAGGTGTACGTGCAGCGAAAGACGGCTCAGCAGACATGGGTATGTCTTCTCGAGCGCTTAAAGAAGAAGAAAAACAAGCAACGCTAGTAGAAGAAGTCGTTGCACGCGATGGCATTGCTGTTGTTGTTAACCCAGCAAACGACCTAAAAGGTCTAACGTCTGAACAGGTAACAGCAATCTACAAAGGCGAGATCAGCAACTGGAAAGATGTGGGTGGTGCTGACAAGCCTATCGTTGCTATTACTCGTGATACGGCTTCTGGTACACGTGGTGCATTTGAAGACATCATGAGCCTGAAGCAAAAGATCAACGGCATGAAAGTAACCGCTATCTCTCAGCGCGCTCAAGTGGCTAACGGCAACGGCGCTCTCAAGACTATGGTAGCAAGCAACCCGTACGCAATTGGCTACATCTCACTAGGTACTGTTGATAATTCAGTACATGCTCTAGAAATTGATGGCACGCCAGCAACGGTAGATAACGTTAAGAACGACTCATACAAAGTTGCTCGTCCTTTCCTAGTACTTTACCAACAAGGTAAACCATCTGCTGAAACTCAGAAATTCCTTGATTGGATGCTGACTGACGAAGCTCAAGCAATCGTAGAGAACAAAGGTTACATCTCGGTTAACTAATCTCTGCAGTAAATAATGAATACCTTGCTCAGCCCACCGTTTAGGGCTGAGCCTTTTATATGTTTAACTCGATTTTTCAACGAGTAGAAACGAATTATGACCATCGCAACAAATAGTGAGAAGCTTATGAATAACGAAGCGACTCAGTCCGTAGCTCGTGATAGTGGCCTGAAGGCTCAAAAGCGAATAGATTGGAAAGAACGAATTTTCCATGGACTTTTCCTTACCAGTGCAATCATCGGTATCGTATCGCTAGCGGTTATTGCTTACTTTATCTTCAAAGAAAGTCTTCCTGCTTTCCAAGCAGTAGGCGTTTCTGGCATTGTTCTAGGCCAAAACTGGCTTCCACCAGCACTCTACGGTGTTGCTACTATGATTGTAGCGTCGGTGGTTTCTACTCTTGGTGCGGTTGTAGTTGGTGTGCCAGTTGGTGTACTAACCGCCATCTTTATCGCAGAAATTGCTCCCAAGCGTTTGGCTGACATTATCCGTCCCGCGGTTGAACTATTGGCGGGGATTCCTTCGGTAGTTTACGGCTTCTTTGGCCTAGTCATCATTGTCCCTTTGATTCAGCAGATTTTTAACGTGCCTGCGGGTAACACGATTCTAGCGGGTATCATTGTGTTAGGTGTGATGATTCTTCCAACGGTCATTACCGTCTCTGAAACGTCGATTCGCGCGGTCCCTCGCACATACAAAGAAGGGTCGCTAGCACTTGGTGCTTCAAAGATTTATACCATCTTCAAATTACTCGTACCGGCGGCTCGTTCAGGCATTATGACTGGCGTGATTCTTGGTATTGGTCGCGCACTGGGTGAGACCATGGCAATCATCATGGTAATGGGCAATGCGCCTGCGATGCCTGGCAGTATTCTGGATTCAGCACGTACTCTAACCGCAAATATTGCCATTGAAATGTCTTACGCAAGTGGTGTTCACGCTAACGCACTGTATGCGACAGGCGTAGTGTTATTGGTGTTTATCATGATGCTAAACGCTGCACTACTTTACTTGAACCGTGAGAAAGCGAAGTAATCATTATGGATACAGTTAAATTAAAAAAAGCGCGCCAAAACAAAGATGCGGTTTTGAATGCATTCGTGTGGGCAGCTGCCGCTCTGACCGTGGGTTTCTTGTTCTGGATTATTTGGTACATCCTTTCCAATGGTCTTCAACACGTAAGTTGGAGTTTTATTACCGATAACTATACGCGTACTGGCGATGAGCACGGTATTTTCCCAATGATTGTGTCGACCATTTACATGGTTATCGCATCAATTGCAGTCGCAGCGCCGCTGGGCATTATGACCGCTATCTACTTGACTGAGTATGCGAAAGTTGGCAGCAAATTAGTGAAGGTTATTCGTTTTTGTACCGAATCTTTGGCAGGTATTCCGTCGATTATCTTCGGTCTATTCGGTATGACGTTCTTCGTGGTTATTCTTGGTTTGGGCTTCTCGATTCTTTCTGGCGCACTCACACTGAGTATCTTGATCCTACCTGTTATTATTCGAACTACAGAAGAAGCACTAATGGCGGTGCCGCAAACTTACCGAGAAGGTTCGTACGCGCTTGGTTCTTCAAAAATCTATACTATCTGGCGCCTTATTTTGCCAAGCGCAATGCCAGGTATCTTAACGTCGGTCATTCTTAGTATTGGTCGTGTAATTGGTGAGTCTGCCCCAGTATTTTTAACCGCTGGTATGGTGGCACGTATTCCTGATTCATTGATGGACTCAGGACGTACACTAACGGTTCACCTTTATAAACTCACAACGGAACTGTTCACAATCGAAGAGTGGAACCAAGCCTATGGCACAGCAACGGTATTGATTGTAGTGGTACTACTTATCAATATGCTGACCAAGCTTATTGCTAGCCGCTTCAATACAGCAACGTATTAATAGAGATTATTGGTGTCGAGTGGTAGAGCCAGACCATAAAGAGTTTCGCCACTTTAAATACGACCACATTGCACGACAAAGAATTTAGAGATGAAGACTATGAACAAATTTAATATTGAAAACCTTGACCTTTTCTATGGTGAGAACCAAGCACTGAAATCGATCAACTTACCGATTCCAACTCGTCAAGTGACAGCGTTGATTGGTCCTTCAGGCTGCGGTAAATCAACATTGCTACGTTGCTTAAACCGTATGAACGATTTGATTGAAGGGGTAAAAATCACCGGTAAGCTCGAGATGGATGGCGCAGACATATATGGCAATATCGATGTGGCTGACCTACGTATTAAAGTCGGTATGGTTTTCCAAAAACCTAATCCTTTCCCGATGAGCATTTATGAGAATGTGGCGTATGGTCTGCGTGCTCAAGGTATCAAAGACAAGAAACACATTGATATGGTGGTAGAGCGCTCTTTGCGTGGTGCAGCACTTTGGGATGAAGTGAAAGACCGTCTTAAGTCACATGCGTTTGGTCTGTCCGGTGGTCAGCAGCAACGCTTGTGTATTGCACGTACTATCGCCATGGAACCCGATGTCATTCTAATGGACGAACCGACGTCAGCTCTTGACCCTATTGCGACGCATAAAATTGAAGAGTTGATGGAAGAGCTTAAGAAAGACTACACCATCGTTATCGTGACTCACTCAATGCAGCAAGCACGTCGTATCTCAGACCGCACGGCCTTTTTCCTAATGGGAGAGCTGGTTGAGCATAATGACACACCGATTATTTTCTCAAACCCAGCGGATGACCGTACTCAAGGTTATGTAAATGGTGACTTCGGTTAATCGTATTTGAACACAATTTCCAGTTATCGCGGCGATTCCATTGAATCAAACAATTAGCGAGCGGCCTAAATTTACTGGCATATCACTATAACTATAAGCGATGGTACTGTTGCCCCTCTTGTTAGAGGGGCTTTTTTTGTTAAGCGTTTGCGGCAACTCGCAATGGTTTGTCATTGATAGGCAAATGAATCAATGCTGCAATAAAGGCAAGGACCACCGTCGACCACCAAATCGGTTCGTAAGAGCCATAATAGTCATAAATTCGGCCGCCGGCCCATGCACCTAAAAAGCTGCCCACTTGGTGAGTAAAAAACACCAGTCCGTACAAGGTAGAAAGATAGCGGGCCCCAAAAATCTGGCGAACTAACCCTGATGTTAATGGCACTGTCCCTAGCCAACAGAAACCGATAGCACCACCAAACCAAGCTGCCGTGTACTCAGTGACGGGAAATGTTACGAAGGCTGCAATCACTACGGTTCTAAATAGATACAACATCGACATGACATGGCGTTTACTGAATTTGTCACCCATTAGTCCCCAAAAGTAGGAGCCAAAAATATTGAAAATACCAACGTAGGCGAGCGCAAGAGCTGCGCTGTTTGCTGGCAAATGTTTGCCGGCAAGATAACTTGGCAAATGAGTAGCTATGAACATGACATGAAAGCCACAAACAAAGAAGCCCGCATGAATTAACCAATAACCTTTGTGGTGAAACGCTTCATTCAGTGCTTGCTTGAGCGTCAAGTTATTTTCCTCTACTACGGTTTTACTTGCACTGTTTTGTTGTGACGACCTCATAAAGAGTGCGAAAGCTATCATCACAGTACATAGCGCTGCAAATCCTTGTAATGCACCTTGCCAACCCATATCTTCAAGCATTAATTGAGCGACTGGAATCATGGCAAACATGCCAAATGAACCGGCTGCTGTCGTTAAACCAAAGGCCTTTGCTGCATGTTCGGCAGGGACTACTTTCGCCACAGCCCCAAGAATAATAACGTAGCTTGTCGCGCTTAATCCTAAACCGACAAGCGCCCCTAGTGATAGGTAAAGAACACCAGTTTCATTGGTTATTGACGTTAAATATAGACCTAACGAATAGGCAATCGCACCAACCAAAATAATACGCTTTGAGCCCCATTTATCGGCGGCCATTCCAACGAAGGGCTGAAAAATACCAAACAAAAGGTTTTGCAACGCAATGGCAAAACTAAAGAACTCTCGACCAGTATCAAAGTGTTCGGAAATAGGCATCATAAAAATGCCGAATGATTGTCTGATGCCTAAGCTAACGATCAAGATACCGATACCCAACCACACGAGTGGGGGAAAACGAAAAATACTCATTAATGATTACGCTCTAATGATGGTGGTGAGAATGGTCCATAGGACCTGTTGGATTTTGCTGGTGGCAACCAGTATGTACCGCTTGTTTTGCAATGAGATCTAGCAATAACGGGGAGTGGTGCACTGCTATCAAGGTGACAACCAAGAGCAAAAACATTCTCATAAGTTGAGCAAAAATGGATTGTGAAAACATGACGCTCAATGGTGTTAAAAAAGAGCGCGCAGTGTAATGATCCCCTTTGTCGGACTCAAATGACATTTTGTGAATTAATTTATGCATTTTTTGCATAGTTTATGAGTCCAGATATCGGTGACTAATATCGAGTGCGTGTGACCTAAAGTTAGGTATATAATCTTGCGGTAACTAGCATGGAAAACGACAAATGAAGTACGATTGGATCCTTTTTGACGCCGATGAAACCTTATTCCACTTCGATTCTTTCGGTGGCATGAAGCTCATGTTTGAGCGCTTTGGCGTCAACTTTTCTCGAGATGATTACGAGGAATACCAACAGGTAAACAAGCCTTTGTGGGTAGATTACCAAGATGGAAAAATTACAGCAGAACAACTCAAATGCATTCGTTTTGAAGGGTGGGCCAACAAGCTGGGTATTACTCCGCTTGAAATGAATAGTGCTTTTCTTGAAGCGATGGCTGATATTTGTACTCTGCTGCCTGGTGCGAAAGAACTGCTTGATGCACTTAACGGCAAGGCCAAACTAGGCATCATCACAAATGGTTTTACCGAGTTACAAGCTATTCGTTTGCAACGCACCGGGTTAACGGATTACTTCGAACATGTTGTGATATCGGAAGAAGTTGGAGTCGCCAAACCGGACCAAGAGATTTTCCAGTATGCTTATCAATTGATGGGTTTACCTAGTAAGTCAAGAATATTAATGGTGGGTGATAACCCTGACTCTGATGTCTTGGGAGGCCTTAATTTCGGCATTGAAACCTGTTGGTTGAATACGCATGGCCAACAAAGACCAGAGGGGATCGCTCCACACTACGAAGTGACCTCTCTGACAGAGCTTAAAGACACCTTACTTGCCTAACTCTCTTACGCCTTCGCTTACTGCGAAGGCGATACAATGACACTTCGGATTTGAATACCCGTCTTACTCTTCCTATGTTTTAAAGTAAAACCAAAGTTTGCCCTAATTATTGCACTGTATTGTACATACAGGCGTAAAAGTTACTACAGCAACGTTTTTTTGGCACTAAAGAGTGCCACTCAACACTGACAATGCATTGAATCGGCTAGATTTTGAATAGACGAATAAAGTTGATGTAACGCAGTAACTTTATCACACTGATCACATAAGGAATTGTGTCATGGGTAAATATGTCTCTACCGTACCCTTGTTGTTTTTTCTCGGAGTCATGGGTGCTCCCTCATTCACATACGCCGATGAACGTTTACAGGTTGGTGAAGAGAAAGCCCGGGTTTGTATGACCTGTCACGGTGCTGACGGCATCTCTAGCATCGAATCCTATCCCAACTTACGCGGTCAAAAAATGGCTTATCTCATGACCGCGCTACGCAGTTACCAAACCAGAGATCGTTCAGGTGGACTCGCAGTACTGATGCAGCAACAAGCCGACGCTTTGAGCGAACAAGACATTTCAGATATCTCCTACTATTACTCTCAGCTTGGCTCTGATGACGCGAAACAATAAGGCGCACTTTTATGGACACAACAGCTCCTAACTACAGCACTAAAGTTGTCAGATATTTTATCATCGCCTCATTGATTTGGGCTTTAGCCGGCATGACGATCGGCGTTATCTTAGCGGCTCAATTATACTGGCCTGCGCTTAATCTGGACTCCGAATATTTCCAGTTTGGGCGACTTAGACCACTTCATACTTCTGGTGTCATCTTTGGCTTTGTCGTCAATATTCTCATGGGTACGTCACTTTATATCGTGCAAAGAACAGGGCAATGCGAAATCTTCAACAGCAGTCTTTCGTGGATGGTTTTTTGGGGGTGGCAACTCGTTTTGTTATTAGCCTTAATTTCACTCCCACTCGGCTATACAACGTCGAAAGAATACGCTGAACTAGAATGGCCAATTGATATCCTCATTGTAATTGTTTGGGTGTTGTATGCGGTGCTGTTTTTCGGAACCATTGCCAAAAGAAAGGTGACACACATATTTGTGGCGAACTGGTTTTTTGCGGCATTTATCATCGTCATTGCGATGATCTTTGTGGTCAATAATCTAGAGATGCCGGTCTCCTTTATGAAATCGTATTCGATCTATGCAGGCTCACAAGATGCTATCGTGCAGTGGTGGTGGGGACACAATGCAGTGGGATTCTTACTAACTGCAGGAATTATTGGGATGAACTATTACTTCATTCCTAAGGTATCTGAACGTCCCATTTACTCATATCGCCTGTCTATCATCCATTTCTGGGGATTGGTCGGCTTCTATACGTGGGCAGGCACGCACCACTTAGTCTATTCCTCCGTTCCCGTATGGGTTCAAAACATCGGTATTGTAATGTCATTGATCCTTTGGCTACCGTCATGGGGTGGGGCGTTTAACAGTGCGATGACATTGCTACAAAATAAGCAAAAACTCAAATCTGACTACATTATGTTGTTCTTTTTTTCAGCCATTATCTATTACTGCTTGGCAACATTTGAGGGGCCATTGCTCGCAATTCGTTGGTTCAATATGGTGGCTCACAACAGTGAGTGGATTATCGGCCATGTGCACTCTGCGGCTCTAGGCTGGGTCGGAATGTCTGCTATTGCCGTGTTTTACTTTTTTATTCCAAGGTTGTGGGGCAAGACAGAACTCTGGTCCCCTCGACTAATAAAATGGCATTTCTGGTTGGCTCACGCTGGCGTTGTCATTTACGCAGTTGCGCTTTGGGTAGCGGGTATCGGTGAAGGCTACATGTGGCTTGCTCAGAGTGACAATGGCGAGTTGGTTTATAGTTTTGTCGAAGCGATGAATTTTAAAGCACCTTGGCTGTTTCTTCGATTCATTGGTGGTTCACTGTTTGTATTTGGTTTAGTTCTAATGACGGTGAACCTGTATAAAACCGTCACCATGCCCAGCACCTTGATTGAAAAGGAGGCGTAGTATGAGTGCAGATTTTACCAAGTCGGTGTTCATTTTAATTGTGTCCACTGTCGTGGTCGCATCATTTTCGGTTTTGGTGTGGGTGCTTCCTAATATCCTGCGCACGCCGGAACTAATAGACAGCAGCAAAGCAATACCATTGACAGCGCTACAAGTAGCAGGTCGCGATGTTTATATAAGCGAGGGTTGCCATGTTTGTCATACGCAAATGGTGAGACCTATTGAGCCTGAAGTAAAGCGCTATGGCAGAGCGAGCCAAGAACCAGACGATATCTATGAGTTTCCCTTTTTGTGGGGTTCGAAGCGTACTGGGCCTGACCTTACTAATCTTGGTCGGAAGTATTCGGATCAATGGCATTTAATCCATCTAATCAACCCACGCGATGTTGTCCCTACCTCCATCATGCCTGCCTATCCATGGCTGTTTGAGCAAGTACTTAGTGGTGATGATATTACCGAGAAGATGATAACGTTACGATTCTTGGGTGTGCCTTATAGCGATGATGAAATTGCTAGTGCTCGACTGCAAGTGCGAGGTAAAACTAAAGGTGAAGCGTTGATTCACTACCTGCAAAGCTTAGGTGTAGATACAGCAGAGGAGGTCAGACAATGAATCACTTTTGGAGTATTTGGGCTACTGTGGGCACGATCGTCTTTTTCGCCTTGATGGTGCTAATTGTTATTAAATACTGGCGAAGCAACTACAAGGCAGATAAAGATCGAGTTTTAGATACATTTGATGGGATAGACGAAAACGATGGTCCACCACCGAAATTGTTATTTGTTTCGTACTTTATCGCTTTTGCTATCTCGTTCGGCTATCTGATCTTATATCCGGGTGTCGGCAATTGGAAAGGCTTAGTGGGGTATGATCAGGCTAAAGATAAATTGAGTAGTCCAACTACAACACTTGAGCAGGAATTCACTGGGCTTACTGACGACTCGTTACTGGCACTGGCGGCCGAGCCGGCTATTGTGAATTCTGGAAGAATATTGTTCCAAACTCACTGCGCGGCCTGTCATATGGACAATGGGCAAGGTGCCAAGCATTTTCCAAACCTTGTTGACAACGAATGGTTGTATGGGGGATCGGATGAGGCGATTATCCACTCGATAGAGTTGGGCAGAAATGGTGCGATGCCAGGCTGGGTTGATGTGCTGAGGCCAGACGAAATTTCGAAAATTTCTTATTATCTTGCGTCCCTAAACCAGAGGCACACCGATGTTCCGGACATCAATGTCCAATTAGGTAAGGCGCTTTTCATTCAGAACTGCGCTTCTTGCCATGGAGATGGCAGCATATCTGATATTGAAAAGGGCGTCCCTAATTTGACAGACGACATTTGGTTGCATGGTGGCAGCATTAAAGAAATCCAACATACCATAAGAGCGGGTCTGAATAACGTGATGCCGGCTTTTGGGCAGCAGTTAACAAAAGATGAAATTAGGGCTATAGGTGCCTACATCACTAAGGAGCGAGTAGACAACGATTCTCGACTTTCCAGCCTTCATGCCGACTCTGTAGAGCGGGGGGAATATCTTGCTCACGCTGGAGATTGTGTTGCTTGTCATAGTGCGGAAGGTGGAGAGCCATTTGCAGGAGGCTTACCTTTTGTTACGCCTTTCGGCACCTTATATTCAACCAATATTACACCTCACGTTATCGACGGTATCGGAAGTTATGATTACCAGGACTTCCGCGCAGCATTAGTAGACGGTAAAGGCAAACAGGGTTACTTGTACCCAGCGATGCCATTTACTTCATACCAATATGTTGATGAGGAAGACCTGAGAGACCTCTGGGAGTACATGCAGTCCATCACGCCAGTCGCTCGTAAAAACGACCCCAATAAGATGATGTTCCCTGCCAACATTCGCTTAGGACTGCTTGGCTGGGATCTCGTATTTGCCGATCGCACTCCTCTTGATTATCAAGTTCCAAAAGAATTGAAGGCCAAAGTCGATGACGTAGAGAAGTGGCAATTGGGCAAGTACTGGGTCGCGGGGCTTGGACATTGTTCAGAATGCCATACTCCTAGAGACTTTGCCCAAGCCCTTGAGAACGACAACATCTTCCAAGGTAACCTTATCGATGGATGGAACGCGCCGAATATCACGGCCACAGAGCTGTATATTGATGGTTGGGATATTCAAAGCCTGACGGACTTTCTTCATACGGGGCACTCATCCAAAGGGACTGCTTTCGCAGGAATGGCTGATGTTATCAAGAATAGCCTTAGCTTAATGACTAGAGATGACATCGAGTCAATGTCTTACTATCTGCTTACAGGGGACACTCACAATCTGCTCGATGAAGCTGCAGTGCAATTGAAGCCCACAGGGTTTAATGATGTCGCATATAGCAAGGAAATCTATGCCACGTACAACCAAACTTGCGGAGCGTGTCATGGTGAAGATGGCAAAGGACGGGATCCAATAGCGCCTACTTTGTTGAACAACGGCATTATCATGCATAGTGACCCTTTCAATACAATAGCGGTCACAATTCGAGGACTTCAGCCCACGTACATTGATAAGGACAGAAACTTCATGCCAATGGCAAGTTTTGAGGACGTACTCTCTGATGCGAGGTTAGCTGAGCTGATTACTTTTGTAAGGGCTTATTTAGGCGCTCGAGAAGAGGTTATTACGGCCAACGATGTGAAAGAAGTCCGTGAGATGTTAGAGAAAGCGGGATATTCAGGAGGCTTGCACGTAACGCCAGATATGTATGATGAACGTGATGGCAATATCAATGTAAACTGAGATGTGCATTTGAACTGATATCGTAGCAGAAGATTTAGAGCATTAAAAAACAAGTAGAGTACTTGCGTGTACACGGCTGTAAGTATGGTCAGGGTTACGTGTTCAGTAAACCGGTAACCGCTGACCAAATGGCAGGACTATTGCGGTGATTTAGCTTTCAGCTTCAGGCAGTGCTGCCTCAGTTTGAGGTTGCTGTTGTTCTGCGGCTGCTAGCATCTTACGAATAGCAATCGATGCAGTAAATGCGACCGCTACCATCACGACGGCTAGTACGGTCAGTAGTGAGAAGTAGTCACCATAAACCGTCTTAACAAACTCTTGAGTGATCTCTTGACCTTTTTCCGCTGCGATAGAGGTTGAGAACACCGCGCCGACAATTCCAGAGAGTGCAATCGCCACAGAGAACAGACTCACTGAGAAGTTCTCAATGTGCTTTGGTGCGACAGACAAAATAAATGCCACAACCAGTGAACCAACAATTACCTCTGCAAATGCTTGGAAGAAGTGGATTACTAGGAAGATTTCTGGACGAATAATCACACTTTCGCCGATGTTTTTAACGGCTAGAGCCAGAATACCAAATGCAATCGCAGTCAGAATAAACGAGAAACCAATTTTGGTTGCAGTGGTGAAGTGGATATTGCGTTTTTCTAAGCTTGAGAAGGTTGCTGCAATCACCGGGCCCGCAACGATACACCATAGTGGGTTCATTGACATTGAGGCTTCTGGTGCGATTGGAATGATACCGAACAGATCACCACGCATTGTATTGATAGTCACCATTGTCATTGATGTCATCATTTGGCCGTAGTAGACAAAAAACGCCGTGGTCAGAACCGTGACAATGAGAATGGTCCCCATACGCAGTGCATCGGCTTTCTCTGCTTTGAACATCAGAGAAATAAAATAGCCGATTGCAGCCAAACCAATGGCATAAACAATGTTCTTACCGATGTCCATATTAGAGAACATAAAGAACACCATTCCAACCATTGCGATGGATGTAATACCGAATTTAATCCAGTTTGCACTAGAAACAGACGCTTGGTCGATGTCATCGCCTACGCTTTGAAGCTGCTTGCGGAACGTCATTAACGTGAATAGGGCTGCAAATGCAAGGATACCAGAGAGCAAGAAGCTGCCGTAAAACCCGATAACCAGCACAAACATTGGGAATAAATATTGGCCTAGTAAAGCACCTATGTTGTTAACTGAGTAGTTAACAGGGTAGCCATTTTCAAAGTCTTCTTGGCTTTTGAACGTACGCTTGTAAAGGCTAGGATAAGAAGGGGACATTAAGCCACGTCCATAACTTGCTAAAGCAATACCAGCTAGACTTAAAGGGATGTTAACAGTCGATGCACCAATGACGAGCAACACGTAACCGCAGGTAAAACCGAAATAAGCAATCGTCAATGAGCGGTACGCGCCTAAGAATTTGTCGGCAATAAAGCCACCTGCGATAGCAAATAGGGGGCCGATGGATGAAAACGCACCCACGACCATCATTGTGTCCGCTTCACTGTAATCGAGATTTTCTAGAAAAAACCTCGTGAGAATGACCACCACTCCATAGAACGAAAGGCCAAACATCATTTGGCAGAACATCATGGATTTATTTAGTTTATTCCACATAATTTTATCCTTAGTATTCATTAGGAAGTGGTTTAAATATCCAGATAAATGTTAACAGACAAAATTAGTTACATATTGATCTGTACTCCTATTGTGTGGCTTTTACACACGACATTTTCTAATCGCTCGGGTGAGAAATTGTTATCGAATAGCTTGCTGCCAAAACAAAAGGGCATACGTGATGCCCTTGATGGTAGCTGTCATTCTGTGACGATTTCAGGTTCAGACGTTTCACGAACCAATGTCTCCAATGACCGTTTAATCAACGTGCTGCTTGTCGTCAAAAAAGCAGTGACGCCGATATCCACTCGGCCATTATGGTTGTGCTTGACGTTGCAGGCCTTTTTGATGACGAGGCTTAACCATCATTCGATAAACAACAGGCACAAAGTAAAAAGAGAGCAACGTTGTGAGCACAGTACCACCTGCAATAGCGACCGCGAATGGCGGCCAGAAACCACCGCCCGCGATAATGAGAGGCATAAATCCACCAACGGTTGTGATAGTGGTGGAGGTAATATGACGAGTACATGCCATAACCGCATCGACGGATGCATCGATATCGCCTGATGATGCTTTCTCATCCAATCTCAGCTCCGCCAATATTACGATAGCTGCGTTAATAGCGAGTCCCATGATGCCCAGCATCGCGATGATGACGGTAAAGCCAAACGGATAGTTGAAGATCCACACAGAGAGCAGTCCTAATCCACCTGCCAATCCCGCTACCATAAAGATGATAGTGCTCAACCTAAATGAATTGAACGACATAACGACGACTAAAATCATCAAGACCACCACAACGGAGATATTCGAAATTAGTAAACTGACAGAGCGGTCTCGCTCTGCAGACTCACCGCCAAAATCGAGGTGATAACCCGTAGGTAAGGTATAGTCAGTCAAACGTTGCTGGAATTCATTGAGCACGGTTTGTGGCAATACTCCCGCTTGGATATAGCCCTCTATGGTATTAACCCGCTCACCATTGCGTCTGGTAATTGCGCCTCGGCTGGTGGTGAGTTCAAGGTCAGCGAGTGTCGAGACGCTGACTCCCGTAGTATAGATATCGGAAGAGATAGGCAGGCGTATGTTACCAAGGTGCGACAGGTTTTCACGCTCTTCCTTAGCAACTCGGACACGAATCGGAATAGATTCGCTGCCCTCAGTGACCGATCCTGTTTCTCGCCCGACTAACGTTGCCTGCAGCATGTTAGCAAACTGGTTGAGCGTAATGCCATTGAGCTTAGCCGTATCTTCATCCACCTTTAACCAGACTTTTGGGGTACCTGGTTGCAGGGTTTCTCTGGTATGCGTGACATGAGGTATGTTGGCAAGGATGAGTCGGATATCTTCTCCGATAGCCTTGAGCACATCGAGATTCTCACCATAGACTCGTAACTCTATTGGTGCTTTAAACGGAGGACCTTGTTCTAGTTTTCTCACTAAAATTTGAGCAGAAGGGATTTCTCTGTTTAACCTCTCCTGAAGCTCTGGAATGACCTTATTGGCTGTTTGGAATGAATCCATTTTAACCATTGCTTGAGAGAAATAAGGCGCGTTATTTTGTGTTGCTTGCAGATTGTAGTAAAACGATGGGAAGTTAGCGCCAACTAACCAATCAACGCGCTCTACACCGTCATAGGAGCGAATAATGTCATCGACACGTGCCGTCGATGCTTTAGTCGCATAAATACTGGCTTGTGGTGGCAAGAATACTTGTACCTCAAACATGTCACGGTCCGAAGGAGGAAAAAACTGTTCGGTCAGCTGAGACATGCTCCAATAGCCAGTGATAGGAACGGCCAAAACGAGCAACAAAGAAATCATAGGGTGTTTGATCGCCAGTTTTACCGAATGGGCAAAAGCGTTCGTCAAAGCGGGAATGCGAAGCCCGGTGTTGTACCAATGGTCTCCGGATGTGTGACTAGGTAATAACATAGTCGCGAATCCCGCAATAACAGTGTGCGAGAGGATATAGGAGCCCACCAGAGAAAAAGAGACGGTGATGGCAATGGCGCCGACAAACTCACCGGTAGCGCCGGGCATTAGAATAATAGGTGCAAAGGCGAGAATGGTGGTGAGTGTCGAGCCTAGTAAGGGTACCCACAGATGTGATAGTGCATTGATGGTTGCCTCGAGGCGAGCTTGCCCTTTCAATCGATAACTTTGGATAGTGTCCACCATGACCACTGCGTTATCCACCATGATTCCCAGCGCAACAATAAGTCCGGTGACTGACATTTGGTTAATGGGGATGCCCGTCATTTTCATCAATGATAGGGTAAACATTGATGTTAAGGGTAAAGCAATCGCCACAAGAACTGCCGCTCGCACGCCTAGTGTTACAAACAGTACAATAAGTATCAGGCTAAATCCGATAAGCAAGCTTTGCCCTAAGTCCACTAAGCGTGTCGTCGTATAGCCTTGCTGATCAAAGAGTACATTAACCTTGATGTTAGTTGGCAACTCTTGCTGGAAGCGATCAATGACGTCCATTGCTCTCGCCGTCCACTGATCAACTCTTAGCTCAGGCGCCATCCTTGCTGCGACAATAACGCCGGGCTCACCATCAATGAGTGCCATTTCATTTTCAGGTGTCCTAGCGCGGCGAGTGACGCTGGCAATATCTTCCAATCGAATAATATGACCATTATCGTCAACCATTAATGGCACTTGTTTGATACGTTCGATGGAATCCAGCTCTGACTCAATTTCTAGACCAAAGCGGACAAAATGGCTGACCAGTTGTCCTGCGGAGTTTTTCGCGTCTGCGCCGGTTAGGCTATCACCAATGTTGATACTAGAATGGCCAAACGCCGCGGTGTCAGCGGTACGCAGGCTAACTTGTATCTCTTCCTTTGGCATTCCGTATTCATCGACAAACTCAGTACCTGATAAGGTTCGGAGCCTTTTCGCCAATTCTTTAGCATAGCGCCCTAATGTCAGAATATCGGTGTTACCAGGGCCATCCCAAGTCAGAGCGGAAATGATGGTAAAGGCGTAGGTATGGTCACTATCTAAATCAGGAGCACCTGAACCTTTTGGTAAAACAGGGATAATGTCAGACAGCTTGTCTCTTGCTTTAGACCAGACTGGCTCAGTGATGTCGTCCTTTAGCTCAATCGTGACGATGGAGATGCCTGGTCTGGATGTTGAGCTTAACAGTTTAACTTCACTTAGCTCTCTCAGTTTGTTTTCAACCACCTCAGTAACCAAGGTTTCGACCCGCTCAGCACTTGCGCCCGGAAAACTTGTCGTTACATTGGCAAAACGATTGCTGATAATGGGATCTTCTGCTCTTGGTAACGACGAAAACGCCGCCAGCCCGCTTACGATCAATAAGGCGGTCATTAAAATGAGTAACCGAGTGTTGGTGATGATTTGAACGGCTTTCATTCCACCACCTATTGAGCGCTTGTTAGTACAGGTTGTCCGGGAACCACACGATGTAAGCCGCTGGCAATAATGGGCTCGCCATCGGCAAGGGAGCCATTGATAAAGGCGCGCTCGCTATCGGCATATAATACGTTAACACTGCGGCGTTCCACCTTATTGTCGGTCCCAATGACATACACATTCCACACTCCCCGTAAACCATCAATCAGAGCAGTGAGTGGCACCCAGTAGCCAGATTCATCCATCGTTTGCTCGAATGCCAGATAGACGAGCTCTCCCTCTAAAACCGGCGCATTTTCAGGGAATTGATAACGAAGTGATACACTGCGTGATTTAGTATCGACCATCGCTCCAGGATTGAGAAGTGTGACGTCATAATGAGTATTGGAAACTCGTACGTGAGGAGAAGCCAATTGAGTAATGCGCTCAAGCTGTTGAGATGGTATACCGATAAAGGCCTCTTTCCCAGCACTAGCGAGCAATACTAAGGTGGGGGTGCCAACGTTGACAACATCGCCAAGAGAGACACGTCGCTTAGCGATGACGCCTGAATAGGGAGCACGTATCGTCGACTTTTCTTGTTTGAGCTTATTCGCGTTCCATGCTGCTTGCAACCGTACAAGATTGGCTTGCAATACCCCTTCTTGACTTGTGAGAGCGTCGATTTCCGCTTCTGCACTGAAGCCTTTCGATTTAAGAGACTGTTGACGTTTTAGGTTGGCTTTAACGAGCTTTAGCTGAGCGCGTACTTCATTGTTTTGCGCCTTTAGTTGGTTTGCTTCGGTAGCTAATAAGTCGGTATCAAGCTTAATCAGTGGTGCGCCTTTTTCTACCACATTACCCACATCGACATATAACGCCTCTACTTTGCCCGACAATTCAAAGCCAAGATTCGCTTGTTGGCCGGATTTCACTGTACCAACATATTCTCTTTGAACCTTGTATGAAGGGTTTAAGCTGATTTTCGTGGTAGAAACGGTCAGAGGTTCGACGGCTTTCACTTCTTGTTGTTCTGATTTTTGACAACCTTGTAGCAAAATCAGAAGAGTTAGTGCTGATGCTTTTGTGATTAATTGCCCTATTTGCATCATTAACATCCTATAAAACACACTTAATTGGTCATAGAATAATCACAATCAAACTGGACTGTCTAGTTTGATTATGTTAATTATTGGTTATTCCAAAGGTTGCTAACGGTATTGTGAGCATGATCCACAAAAGTGAGCAGAAGAGACTGCAAATATTGAAAGCGGCGGGGCAGCTGTTTTGTCAGCACGGCTATAAGGTGAGTATGGATCAAATCGCCAAACTGGCCGATGTCTCAAAGCAAACCGTCTATTCTCATTTCAAAACGAAAGACCAGCTATTCGAAACCTGCATTCAATATCGATGTGAGCAGCGGGCGATCGATGAATCGACGCTCAGCTTGGAGAGCCCGATTAAATCAACGTTGGTGGAATTTGGCGTACGCTTTCAAAACATGCATCTTGAGGACCAAGTACTGCAAACGTTTCGAAATGCTGTTGGTCAGGTCCAGTCGCATCCTAAAATCTCTGCGCTTTATCTCAAGTCTGGGCCCGAAAAGACGCTACATGTTCTGGCTAACTACCTTCAACGCCACCACGAAAAAGGCACGATTTGTCTCCCTAATCATTCGGAAAATGCGGCGATGCAGCTGTTGTTGATGTTTCACGGCAAAGCCACCTATTGGGCATTTTTGGGCGAAGATAGCACGCAAACCGAAGCACAGCGCAAACAATACATAGAAGAGTGCGTTAGCTTGTTTCTTGCCAATTGTTAACCGATGCTAAGTGGTGATGGGCATTTTCAGTCTTACGCTGCTGAAAGATCTGGGTAATTGAGTCATTAAGCCAATTGACCAATGCACTATTTTGGTGGCGAGTGTGAAAATAGGACAGTGCAGGGTACTGTGCTTCTGGTAACACTTGGTCAGGACTTAACATGGCCAAGTTGGGGTAATTATGTATTGGGAAGCAGTTTGTCGTTCCCATAAACATGTCTGATTGCTGTACGACATCGATAAGAGCAACTGGGTATTCAGAACTAAATCCTACTTCAAGTGGATACCCTAACCGTTTAAATATTTCAACGGTCGGACTGGTGTACTTGCTGTAGTTACTAACGATGAGCCTTGCTAACGGGTACTTTGACATAGATTCAACCGTGACCTTTTGTCTCGTAATTGGGTGCTCCTTTCTAACTAGCAGACAGGCATCAATATCCCCAATGGTCCTTTTTTCCATAAAAGGGTAGCGGTCGGTTAGCTCTGCATTAATACCCAATAATATGTCTCCTTTCTCGATAGCCGTTACGGTTTGATCATTCCATGAGGCGATATGGATTTTTAGGCCTGGAGCATGTTCACGAAAATAGCGGTATAACTCACCGGAAATAGAGAACACAAAACTTGAGGAGAGTGCGATCGTAATGTCTTGGTCTAGCTGAGTAGGGTCAAAAACATCAGTGTCATTGACGACATTCTCAATATCGTAAAGTAGCGGCAGCAACGAGTTGGATAGCTGCTCAGAAAACGGCGTTGGAGATAAACCTGATTTCACTTTAACGAATAATGGATCATCGAATTGATGACGAAGTTTTTGCAGGGACTGACTGACGGCCGGTTGAGAGACATACAGTCTTTGCGCCGCTTTGCGCATATTTTTCTCTTCGTAGAGTACCTTAAAGACGCGAAGAAGATTTAGGTCGAGGTTTGCAAAGCGGTTTTTAGCCACAGGGTTACTCTGTTTTGTGAATGGCATGGAAATGGTAGCACTCTCCAAGTTAGAAGTAAGTAAAAAGCCAATGTGAGACCACATTGGCTGAAATAAGTGGCTTAACTAACTGTTATTTAATAGGTTAGAATTTGTAACCAATCGTGAATGATAGGTAGTCTGCGTCAAGGTCACCGTACATTGGCAAATCAAAGCGAAGGTCTGCGTAAAGGCCCATGTCAAGTTCACCACGCACGCCTGCGCCGAGATAGATGCTTGAGTCATTACCAGTTATCTTGCCATAGTCTGATGTGTTGACTTCGTCACCAAGGAAAGCAAGCCCGAGCACACCGTAAGGTTTGATCCATGCTTGGCCGAGGTCAAACGCATAACCAATATCAGTATCAATTTTAAAAGTACGTGCTTTGTAGTCTAACTTTTCTTTGTAATCAGGAATATAAACATCATCTTGGTTCCATGCATAAGAGACATTAATACCGAAGATTTGGTTGAAGTCATAACCGTATTCAACCTTGACGCCGGTTCCTAAGTTCCAGCTTCCTTCTGTATCACTAAACTTCAAATTTGAAGCACCGATGCCCACACGGTGACCACTAAAATCGGTATTGGCAAATGCACCGGTTGAGAGTGCTGCGATAGCGGTGGCAAGAACTAACTTTTTCATTACTAACCCTTTATTGTCAAAAGCGACCCTGCTTATGGTTTACATTCCGTGCTCTGTTTCGATGAGGGCTAGTGTAATGATTGGTGCAAAAGACACTAATCATCAGTCATTAATACTCTGATAATTTCTGCTTATGACCTGGCAATTAAATAGTTGTTGACCTCAACTTAACTTGAGGAACTAGGCTAATCTCCAATCGCTAACAGTAGGAGCAACACAATGAATGGATATATCGAACACGCCAACATTACCCTAGTTAATCCCCAAAAAACCATCGGTTTCTTATTAGCAGCGTTGCCTAATTGGCGCATCAGAGGTCAAGGAAAAATGGCTGAGTGGTTTGGCAAAGAAGTGGAATGGTTTCATGTTGGTGATGACCAATCGTATATTGCCCTTCAGTCGGGAGGTGAGAGCCGAATAGGGGATTGGAACTGCCATTGGACGGGCGTAAAACACATTGGAATCGTCGTCGATGATCTGAATAACACCGTCGAACGTCTAAAAACAGCAGGTTATGAACTGGATCATTGGGGTGGCGATCACCCACATCGTCGTAGTGCTTATTATATGGAGGAACACAATATGCAGTTCGAGTTTGTGGAATATTTCTCAACGCATCATTCAGAGCGAAATGACTATAGCATTTAATTCCGTTCTATGAATCTTCTTCATAGAGTTTAAAAGACGGTAGTTTCTCATTAACTTGTTGATAGCATTAAGTTTAATTAAGTTATCTATTAATTCACGATAGATGATGTGGTTACCGTTGGGCTTGGCGAATAGTTGTGATTTGCTGAGGGTGACAACCTGAATTAACGTGTCGTTTATCAATGTGAGACATGAGAACCTGTTATGACAGATAAGAAAGACACGACGAGTGATGTGGAGAAACAGCGTCAAGAATTGATGGCGAGATTGAAAGGTGCCCAAAATCAGATGAAAGGCTCAGGGTCTGATAAGAGCAACGCATCCGGATTTCTGGATATGATGATCAAAAGTACGGGAACTTTTGAAAAGCAATAGTGACAATAATAAGCCCAAACGTTAGTTTGGGCTTAGCGGAAATTTGAGCATGAGTGTTTAGCTAACGCCGTAATATGATCTAGCCAATCTGTGTCATTTCGTTGAGAGTGAAGCTTTCAACCGCATCTTCGGTTGCCGATTTATATTGAGTCAGATGCTGCGCCGCTAAATGTGCCATCAATAACTCACGAGACTCCCAGTTCTCATAAAACATGAAATGCGCTTGATTTTCATTATCTTGGTGAAGATCGTAGTTGATACACCCTTCTTCTCTACGCGTGATTTCAATGAGTTTGAGTAGCTCTGTTTTCACAAGTTCAATGTGGTCAGGCTTTGCGATGATGTTAGCGACGATAGTCAGCTTTGCCATGGTAATTCCTCGTTAAAATGGATCTGCTAGTCATGATGGGATAACGCTATTCTATCTTGGCTGAAACAAAACAAAAATAATGAGAGGTTTGAAAGATCATCAAATCATGGTTGATAATCTTGATGCGTCCATTATTCGATTGCAGGTCACTCGCCTGTTCATTGGCACACATGAACTCAGGCGAGTGGTTACGTTGGATTAAAGAGGCGCGACTAGCTTTTGTAAAATAGCTATAAGTGTACGCTGTTCTTCCTTTTCAAGACCTGAGAGTAAATCCTGATTAATTTCAACAGGAAGATGAATGACATCTTCTTTTAACGCATGTCCTTTTTCTGTTAAAAAGATGCGAAATGAACGGCGGCTTTCTGGATCAGCCCGTCGCTCAACCAGGTCCAGCGCTTCTAATTTATCGAGCGTTCGAGTCGTCGTGGAGCTTTCAACCTTCGACATTTGGGCGATTTCTCGTTGAGTCATCCCCTCTTTTTCCCATAAGCACATCAGAGTGGGCCAGAGCGCGAGCGTGAGTCCCTTTTCTCTTAATCGTTTATCAAACTCTTTTGCAGCGTGATTGGCCGCAACATTTAGCAACCAACCAAAGCTGGATTGACGATCAAATTCATTGTTCATGTTCATACCATTGAAATAGCAACTATTGCCATCGTAACCAATATTGAGAAAATTAGCACTAACAAAGCTTTGACGTTGCTAGACAAAATGGGGGCATGAGCATCGCGATTCAATCGTTGATGTCCAGTGAACATCGCCATGACAAGGCTCTTCCCACCGAGCTTGTAGACAATAATAGCGCCAACATGAAGCGCGATAATCATCGGCAGAATATCGGCTAAGACTATATGAAAGGTGCCTGCTACATCATAAAGTGATTCAGGTATTACGAAGCCGACGCTCTCCAAACCGTCAAAGATTCCCGCTAAAAGCATGCCAGTAACGCATTGAAGAAAGAGTAATCCGAGCATTGTGACTACCATGAGCGCACCCAACGGATTGTGTCCAACGTAGGAAATTGTTTTACCGAATACATATTGGACAATCGTTTTTGGATTTTTGAGGAAAGCACGGAACTGGCTACTTTCACTGCCGATAAACCCCCATATTACTCGCCAAATCAATAGAGTGAATAATATCAATCCCAATTGAATATGAGGCCCTTGACCGTTAAAACCTGTGATGACAAGTCCTGAAAATACGATGGCTTGAACCCAGTGGTACAGTCGGGTTGCAAGATCCCATACTTTAACCTTTTGCATAATTTGATCCTCTAATCTTGAGTGGTTGACATTAATTTACACAACAACTGTTGCGTACGAAATATTTGTTGTGTAAATTAAATGACATCCATAGAGACATACAAAACAGACGGAGGAATTATGTTTATTCAGTATTCGAAGACCAAGTTAGTGCTGTTGCTCGCATTATCGACAAGCACTTCACCTTTGGCACTTTGTGCTCAGGATTCTAATGCGAAAGACATCATAGATGCGCGGCAAAAAGCCTTTAGCGACATTGAGTCACAAACGAAAGTCGTAAAGAAAATACTTAATGGCAATGAAACCGATTGGTCAAATTTACTGGAAGCAAGCAACCAGCTTGTGGCGAGCAGCGATGCGCTAAAGGGTGCATTTGTGTCAGGGACTCAAGTAGGAAGTAAAGCGAGAGAGAGCGTGTGGGGTAAGCCGGAAAAATTCAATCGCCTACTACAACAGATGGAGGAGGGGTATCAGCAAGTGGCACTGGGTGCGCAAAAACAATCTACCGTGGAAATCGAGAAGGGTCTGAAGGCAGCGGAGTCTACATGTAAAAGTTGTCACCGCAGTTATCGTTCACGTTGGTAACAAATATCCGTTAAATACGAAGGTAAAGTCATGAGAAAAATAATCAAAAATCTACTCGCTATCGGTGCACTTCTTTTGGGTACTGGTTCTGCTTATGCATATGATTATGGCGTTGAGCTAAAGTGGAGCACTGACGACATCGCACAAGTCCTTAATACGATGCCGGAACAAAGAGCCTCATTTAAGAAACTGGTGTAGAGTGGAAAAATCAAAGATATGTTTGTTGAAAACAGCAAAGTAGGTGGACAGAAAACGCAACTTTTGAAGTTCGTTATGGAAGCAGAGAACGAGCAATCGGTTCGCGAACAGTTAGCTAAATTACCTTTGTATCAACAAAAGTTGGTCACAATAAACCACGTTCAGCGGTTAGGCTCAAAGTGGTTAGACAATACACCGCAAGCGAATAACTTTGGGCTCACTTTCATCTGGAAGGCAGGGGTAGAACCCTTAGAAATTGACCGAGTACTGGGCATCGATTTACAGCGAGTGATAGCGCTTAATCAAGTTGGTACTGTTACGTCCTCGTATATCGATACTCAGGATCTAGACAATGGTGTTGTACGACCTACATACTTGGTGGCAGTACTTGCCAAAGATGCTGAGCAAGCCTTGGAAATGAGCAAACAATTTGAAGCAGTGACGATGGGCTACGCTGATGTGCAAGTCGAGCCTCTAGGTCACAAGTTGGACATGAGTCAGTTATAAATCAGAAAGCGCTGCAATTAAGTCTGTTGTGGCGCATGTCACTATTCCACTGTTATTCATAACCTTATATTATTCAAAGAGTTTATTCAGATTGAGGTAGGATAAAACATGACGACTAAGTCACTTTTTCTATTTGATATGGATGGCGTACTCATCGAATCAGAGCCTTTTTGGCGTACAGCGCAGATTGAGGTACTAGCGAATTACGGGACGAGTGCGACGGTCGAAGACTGCATCGAGCATACCATGGGAAAACGACTTGATGATATCGCGGCAACATGGATTCAAATGTTTAACTTGACTGTGGATGCTAAGGTGCTGGAATCAGAGATAATGCAAAGAGTAGTTGCACTTGTCGAACAGGAAGGCGAGGCGATAGAGGGTATTCCGACACTGATCTCAGACTTGAAACAAAGAGACTTTCGCCTCGCTTTAGCCAGCTCTTCTGCTTATCCAATTATCCATGCGGTGACTGAAAAACTAGGCATACAGGACAGCTTTGACTTGATGTTAAGCGCAGAAGACGTACCAAATGGTAAGCCAGCTCCCGATGTTTATTTGGAAGTTTGTCAGCGATTAGATGTTCCAGTGGAGCAGGCATTCGCATTAGAAGACAGCCTAACAGGTGTGAAAGCCGCTGTTGCGGCGCAGCTAACCACCATTGCTATGCCTTTTGAAAATAACCCTGCGTTTTCAATTGCGGATTGTGTCGTGGAGTCGGTGCAGGATGTAATAACAATGGTGGATAATCATGCCGTGGCATGAGAAAACGAGCCAATAGATGTAAAAATGTGAGTTGCTAAGAGGCAACTCACAGAAACTCTTACTTTTCTATATTTGTCATCACTTTATGTTCTTTAGATAACTGTTGGTGCACATTACCGCTTGGTCAGATAAGTGCCTCTAACGTACCTCATATAGCCGTCATCCTCTCGAACGTGAGGATCTCCAACCGCGTGTAACAAATTAAAACCATTCAACTAAGTCACGTAATTTAGCTTTTCGACGCGCTGAATGAGATTCCCTTTTTCAAGGGAATGACGGCAATTTTGAAGATGGCTTGAAGCACTAACAGGGACCAAAGTGCTTTAACTTGCCTTCGCCGTCTAACTTGATATAGCCAATACAACGAAAAAACCCGCCTCGCAGCGGGGTAGGTCAAAGAGTTTGATTATGAACTTATCAGGACCATAAGTTACCAATAGTGAACCTGTGAAGTCTCAATTAAACAGGCTCTAGGTATGATTTTATTGAGAAACAAAAAGGTTTGGTTATCGATCGTAGCGAACAAGAGATCATTCCTGTATTACCACCGGAAGATATTGCTGATCTACTGCAAATTAACCCAGCTCAGCCCATCATAGAGAAGCGAACTAGAGGTTATTTACGCGGAGATACGGTGTTCGAGTATAGTCGTAACTACTTTAAATCTAGCGAATATAAATTTACCTTGGTAGCTAAGCGACATTAACGCAAAACCCGCAGCTAGGCTGCGGGTTTTGCGTTCAAATGCTCGATAAGCCAAAGGAGCTCAACGCGCTTCTTGTAATGTCGACGTGTCGCCGTTAAGGACGTTCGCCAGCAGCCAGACGTTTTTCGATATCCGCGATGACGTCTGGGAGGTCAGCGATGGTATCGATGAGGTGGTGTGGTGACGCTTTGCCCAGTTTTGTGCGAGCGCGGTCGCGGGCAGCGTTAAGAGTGGCATCATCTGCCGCTTGGTATTAGTCAAGCGTTAAGCCTGCCTCGTTGCCTGATAGCAGTAGGCCAACAGTCCACATACCAGCATTATGACCCTCTTCGATACCCGGAGCGGCATCATCGACTTTCACACACGCACCAACACAGCCAACACCAAGCTCAATCACGTTTTTCAGTGCCATAAATGGTGCAGGACGACCACCTTGAGGGAGATCATCTGTGGCAACCACATAATCCGGTTTGTAGCCGTAGTCTGCAGCGACAGGAATAAGTGCATCCATGACCTCTCTTGGATAACCAGAGCACGAGCCAATCTTGATTCCTTTGTCTTTAAACGAACTCACCACCTCAACGGCATTAAGAATCGGCTCAGCATGATCCGCGACTTTGGCTTTTTGCAAAGGCATAAGGCGGCGTAAATCGTGTCGACATCTGATTCACTCATCTCTTTACCGAATTGCGCAATCCAACGTGTTTTTACGCCTGGTAATTGACCGACCGCTTTAATATGGTCCCATTTACCAATGCCCATGGGCTCACGAGCTTCAGCAAGTGTAATATCAAAGTTGAAACCCTGTTTAAATGCTTCCACAAAAATAGTCGTTGGTGCAAATGAACCAAAGTCCACAATAGTCCCTGCCCAGTCGAAAACGATGGCTTGAATTGGAGATGAATTAGACATAGTTGAAATCCTTACATACTTTAGTGATTGCTTGCTCGAAAATATCGAGTGCGGTCGTCAGCTCTTCACGAGTAATAACGAGGGGGGGACTAAGCTGAATAACGTTGCCTTGCGACACCTTAAAACTCAGTCCGTGGTTCAAACATTGGTAAAGAACTTGTTCTGCCTCGTCGAATGCGCGTGCTTTAGTGACATGACTCTTCACTAATTCCACACCCCAGAGTAGACCAATACCGCGTACGTCACCAATGACTGGATACTGTTGCTTCATCGTGTCTAGGCGAGCTTTGACTGCTCTGAAGCAGTTACCGGCAGAGATTGAAGCCACCGCTGCTTCAGTTAAACTCCCACAATATAAGCTGTTTTTCAAAGTTTCGCTGCCTTGCTGTTTACCAGCGGTATTAGATATAGCGATATATTTATTTATCAATGCTTTAACAACCACATCGGCAGTAGTATTCTTGTATTCAACCAACACCATTCCGGCATCAGTAGCGGTGCTGAATATGGACGATGCCGGGCAGACGGGCAGCGCTGCGGCAATGGCTGTGATGAGCATGCTATCGGCAGCGGTGGCAAAACTCACCCATATGTTTGTTGGAAAGCTGTTTGAAGGTCGAACTCAAGCGTGGCGCAAGCGCTAATAACAATGATTGAATTAAGGATGCGGTGTGCAATACGTAAAAATTAAAGACGCTATCGTTGAGCAAATAGACTCAGGAATGCTCACACCAAGACAAAAACTGCCAGCAGAAAGAAAGTTAGCAGAGTCTTTTGACACGACTCGTGTAACGCTGCGTGAAGCGTTGTCACTACTTGAGTCGGAAGGTCGTATTTATCGCGAAGATAGGCGTGGCTGGTTTATCTCACCAGAACCACTGCGTTATGATCCTACTCAAACATTGAACTTTACCAATATGGCGAAAAGTCAAAATCGAACGCCAAAAACTGAGCTGTTGTCAGCCAAAGCGATGTTAGCCACCAAGCAAGCAGCAGAGCTTTTGCATCTGCCGCCGTTCTCCGATATTTATCGAGTAGATCGCGTTCGTTATTTAGAAGATCGCCCAGTCGTGTTCGTGACAAACTTTATTCGGACGGAACCATTTGCCAACTTGTTAGATTTCGACATGGCAAACTCCTCTTTGACGGATATCTATCGTGACGAGTATGGTGTCACCTACAGTAAGGTGAAATACCGAGTTAGCACGACTTCGCTTCTTGGCGACATCGCGCAAGCATTACGTGCAACGTCTGGCACTCCGGCGATGATGGTTGAGCGCATCAACTACAATCAACATGGCGAACTGATTGACTGTGATATTGAATACTGGCGACACGATGCCATCAATATCGAATCTATTGCCCAGCTCGATTAATAGCAAGTAACTCATCCCTTTTGATTTCTCGATAGGGATGACTTTTATGTTTGTTGGTACCCACTTTGACTCTCTATGCGGCTGTTCTCGTTATTTTTTCTGCACTGCTCCACGCGGGATGGAATATTCTTGGAAAATCGAATACTGGCTCTGGCTATTCGTTTACTTTAGGCGCGTCCATTGCTCCGCTTATCTTACTGTTCCCCTATTTAGTCTGGTGTATTTCGGTGCTTGGCTTTAACAGCCTTGACGGTTACTTTTGGCTATTGGTTACGCTAAGTGGGATCGGCCAGGCCATCTATCTGATTGGCTTAATTAAGGCTTATGATATGGGTGACATTGGGGTGATTTACCCTATCGCGCGCGCCTTACCCGTATTGATGGTTGGAATTGGAACGGTATTTATAGGGCAATCTCTGTCTATTAACGCATGGATTGGCTTTGTGGTCTTAACACTGGGTTGTTTGTTGATTCCCATGCGTCACTTCAAAGACTTAAGACTTGGCTCCTATCTAAATTTAGGTGTGCTCTGGTCGTGTATTGCTGCGATAGGTACCACGATCTACTCCATCATCGACAAACAAGCACTGACATGGCTACAGCTTGAAACTAGCGGATTAACTAAAGTTCAGTTAGCCGTTTTCTATCTGGGTGTGCAGTTTGCTGCGATTGCGTTAATTTTGATCGCTTGGCTATTGGCGACCAATAAACGCAATGAGTTAGCGCTAACTTGGTAGCATCGTTACCGCTCCTCTATCGCTGGGGTCATGATGGGGTTGACCTATGGGATAGTGTTGTATGCCATGACTATGGTTGATAACGTCAGTTACGTGGTGGCGATGCGGCAGGTGAGTATCGTTTTTGGGCTACTAATGGGCATTTGGTTCCTCAATGAGAAGTGGCTGTATACTCGAGGCATTGGAGTGACGCTTGTACTGATTGGGCTGGTGGTTGCTTTGACTTAATGGCGTAGAGTTGTCAGGTCATAGGGCGTCCTATCGAAAGACCCAAGTTGATCTCCTCAAAACGGATTCCCGGCTCTTCAATCTCTTCAGGAGAGAAACGGTAGCCGATGATGAACTCAGGCATTTGGTGAGAGTTAGCAACCTGTTTCGCCTTGTCTAAAATAGCGAGCGGGAATGTGGTGCATTTTTCAATATCGCCACCCCATTTATCAGTGCGTCGGTTGGAGTGTGGAGAGAAGAACTGTTGGATAAGGTAAGTGTTGGCACCATGGATTTCGACACCGTCAAAGCCTGCAAGAATGGCACGATTCACCGCGTCACCAAAATGGTCGATCATGCCAATAATTTGCTCTTCGGTCATCTCGAGCGGGGTTTCTGCGTTATCGCGTAAAGCGGCAACAGGACTGGCAGAGATCGGTTGGTGGCCACCATTAAATTCGCCATTTGCCATGCGTCCCGCATGATAAATTTGTAAAATAGCCTTTGAACCTTTTGCTTTGATTGCCGTTGCTAATGTTTTTAGACCAGCAATTTTACTGTCGTGGTTGATACCCAAAGCTCCAGGGAATGCACGGCCATAGTTTTCGACAAATGCGCTTTCCACGATAATGGCCCCTGCATCTCCCGAACGAGAGGCATAGTAATCGACCATTTCTTGTGTTACTCCACCGTCAAAAAAAGCCGATTGAATGGTCATTGGTGCCATGACAATGCGGTTTTTAAGCGTGGTCTGAGACAGCCAAGCGTTATTTCTTCGATTAACTTTGTCATTAGTTAATATTCCTCATACTGATTAATTCTTATATGAAAGATTCCTCAAGAGACGAACGCACCAAGCATAACGACAAAGGGCTGCTGTCAAGGGATGTTTCATATAAGAAAAACATCACCGGATGATTTACACCCAAAAATACTATGGATAATTTTTATGAGTAAAATGAAAGGTTTGCATTCTAATTATGTATAAAATGCATATGTTTAAGAGTTGTTTATGTGTTTATTGCATTAAGTGTTTCTGGGGCAACAGCAACTAATTCTGGCTTGTAGACGAAGATTATAATCATGGAAGTTTTTTAATAACAATTGGTTATGTTTATTCTTGGTTGTTGATGCAACGACTCAAGGTAACGTAAGTGTTCTTTTCTTAGGTTAGAACCCGCTAACGCGGATGCGATAAATGCAAGATGAGCGGGCGTTAGTGACATTAATGTAACCTCAAGATATCGCGGTTTTTGGTGTTTTACTGAAACTAAGATTACGTTAGGGATCATCACATATTGTATCTGTGGATGGATATAGCGTGAAGGAAAAAGCGAAGAGGACAGAGAAAAGCACAAAAAGGGACGTGTGAATTGTCCATAGGAAAGGTCTTGATGTTATGAAGTGAGAGCAGTTGAGCAAGGGTAATGGTCAACGATAAATTGAGGATTACCCTTAAAACACGTCAGTGCGGTAGTTGCTCACTTTTACTCTTCATCAATAGGTATTGCTCAACGGCAGCGACAGTCTCTGCACGATTGATGTACCTTGCAATGAAGTAGGGTGGGACAAAGAAAGCAAGGAGATAAAAAGGTTCATGGAAGAAATCGGAAGCAAGCCCCGTATCATGGTTGGCGTAAGCAAATACTGCAAGTAGGCAAAGCAGAATGCTCAATCCTGCGAGCACGGTACAGATGATTAACAGTAATCCCAGAAAATCCCTTATGAACATTTTTGAAGCAGTCATGTTTTTCACTCCTGAAATATGATCGCTTTTAACATACTCCTAACAATGCATATATTTTTGAGCGAGGTCATATTTTGTGCAAATGAACGGTTTGCAAGGAGCTAATACCGGATTTGCAAAGAGAAAATTACCGTAACTGTAGGAATTTACTTACAAAAAAAGAGTGGCCCACCCTATGGGTGAGCCTTAGATGTATTACATTTTAGGGTAGTCAGTGTACCCTTTTTCATCACCACCAAACAGAGTTGTGCCATCTAATTCTGCCAGAGGCTTGCCGTGCGGTAAGCGAAAGACCAACTCTGGATTAGACACAAATGGACGACCAAAGTCCTATCGGATCGTGTACTGGTAATGCAAAAAGGCGAAATTATGGAGCAAGGCACTACCGATGAGATCTTCCATCATCCAAAGAGCGACTATACTCAAAAGCTGATTGATGCATCGTTCGATTTAGAGCCTGAAGAGGCATAGTCACCATATCTATTGGTAGGTAGGTGCTGGCTTACCTGCCATGATCGCTCTAGCTTGTTATCAAATTGAAGTTCATTTTATCGGTTGCCCTCTCTTTAATGGTATTGAGAGTCATTTACTATTCTTAAATAGACACTGAGAACCTGAAATATATCCCTCTTTGATCAGGTTGCCTCAATTAAGGAAACATCATTATGACTGAACAAATTACTCAATGGTTAGCACGCGATCCTGATCCAATCACTCAACAAGAACTACGACAGCTGGTGGAATCGAATGACGAGCGAGAGTTAAAAGACCGATTTGGATCTCGTCTTGCATTTGGAACCGCAGGCTTACGCGGCAAAGTAGGGGCGGGTCCAAATCGTATGAATCGTTTGGTCATTCAAGAAACCGCGACCGGATTGGGTCATTATCTTCTCCAGCAAATTAACGATGCCACATCGCGAGGTGTCGTCATTGGCTATGATGGTCGCCCTGATTCCAAGCAGTTTGCTCACGATACCGCGTCCGTTCTGACCGCGCTAGGTATTAAGGTGTACTTGACCTATAAAGTTGCAGCAACGCCGATCGTTGCCTTTGGTGTTCGTGAACTGAATGCGGCGGCAGCCGTTGTAGTGACAGCCAGTCACAATCCACCAGAATACAATGGATTTAAAGTTTATTGGGAAAACGGGGCGCAGATCATTCCTCCTCATGATTCTGGCATTGCAGCAAAGATTGACGACGCTACGACTCAACCTCTAACGTTGTTGCCATTAGACCAAGCGAAACAACAGGGTCTATTGGTTTGGTTAGAAGAGGACTACTATCAAACCTATCGCAAAACCATCAATCAAAGTGAGCTGCTAACGCCGGATAGCGATACGGATATTTCCATTGTTTATACTGCGATGCATGGTGTCGGTGCTGATATGGCAGAAACACTGTTAGCAGATGCAGGCTTTAACCAAGTGGCGAGTGTAGCTGAGCAGCGAGAACCGGACGGTACGTTCCCAACCGTTAACTTCCCAAATCCAGAAGAAGCTGGAGCAATGGATATGGTGATGGCACTCGGCAAGTCTGTAGGTGCAGATATTGCTTGTGCCAACGATCCAGATGCTGATCGTTTTGCAGTTGCAGTTAAACGTCCTGACGGTGAGTATCAAATGTTGACGGGAGACCAAGTAGGGTCACTATTTGGGGACTACCTGTTGGCAGGACAACCGAATTCACTAGTGGGGAATACCATAGTTTCATCGCGCCTACTGAGCAGTATTGCCAAGGCTTATGGTGCTGAGTATTACCAAACGTTAACTGGATTTAAATGGTTAACTAATGTTGCAATGACCCAAGAAAGCGCGGCCCATCCATTCCTGTTCGCTTATGAGGAAGCACTAGGGTATACGGTTGGCAATAAAGTGTGGGATAAAGATGGACTCTCTGCACTTGTGGCGTTTGCACAATTAACCGGCAAGCTCAAAGCGCAAGGTAAAACGCTATGGGATAAGCTTGAAGAACTGTATCGTCAACATGGTTTCTACTTTAATGCTCAGCGCAGTATTGCGTTGGATCCTAAATCGCCGCCTATTGGTGAGAAGCTTCGTCGTAACCCACCGACAGAGATAGCTGGTAAACGCATTGAAGTGATCGAAGATCTTAATTCATCGATTCGACAATTCGCCGATGGGTCAACAGAAACCATCGACTTGCCCGCTAGTGATGTGTTGATTTATCTGCTTGAAGATCAATCGCGAGTCATTGTACGTCCATCGGGGACCGAACCGAAACTTAAATGCTACTATGAGGTCATCAGCGACTTCCCGGTAGAGATGGACTATGCCCAAGCGAATCAAGCTGCACAAGTTAATATGTTGGCACTGATTGAAGCGCATCAGAAAAGTCTGTAACTATTAATAATGCAGTAGTAGAGAGCGGCCTACAAGCCGCTCTTTTTTGTTGTGACAGCTCGAAAAATGGATTCATCCTTGAAGACAATCGAGTATCTGCACTTCAAAGTCGCAGTCTATGGTATCTGCTATCAGCTCAATACGGCTTTCAATGCAATCATCGAGTGGCATTTCTGATAGGCCATCGGACGTAAGGTTGTAGCCAAAAACACCATCTTGAGTGATAAAACGGCTTTCATTCGTTCGACATCGAGTTCGACCAATAAGATGATCAGTTTCTTACGGTCGAAGACTTTATTGGCAGAGAACCGCCATCCACACTTTGAAAGCCTTCCCCCTCATTGATTGCTCTGAGAATTCCTGTCTCTGGGAGGGGGATTTCAGAGACAAGCGGTTTGTTATGACTATGATGATGGTGATGAGTCGGCTGTTGATGAATGGTGGTGTTTCCTTCGAATTCCTTAAAAGGAATAACACCATGATCCGCGAAGATAATCTTAGTATCCGGACGACCTATCTTAGCAACATAAGCAGACAGCTTATCGGCATCGCCCTCATCATATAGGTCGATCTTATTGCCCACGACAGTATCGGCGATGGCGATCTGTTGGTTAAAGGTATCGTGGTCTGTATAGCGACGGTCTGCCAAGCGGCGAGCATCGACTAGGGTGACATTCTTTTGTAATGACAGTACCTGACGATAGTGCTTGGTAGAGAGTATTTCCAACACTTCTTTGGGATGACCAAGACCAGTGGGTTCCATCAGTAAGCGATCGGGTTTTGCCTCAGAAAGCAGTTGATTTAGTGCAATTTGCATGGGCAATCCAGCCGCACAGCACATACACCCCCGGGAACTTCGCGGATAAAGACGCTTTGGCTTTCACCGTATTGACCGCCAACTAAGCTACCATCAACGCCAATTTCTCCGAACTCGTTAACTAACCTGAGATCGGTTTAAGCCATCGCCATCAATCCTGTCTTTTCAGTGTTTGTGATGTTGAGTGATGGCTTTTCTGGTTTCAGACAGTAAGCGATTAGTCCGCCAAGTAAATTCAACATAAAACCATGTAAGCTGCGATGCCTTGAGTGCTCTATTTGAGATATATTCTTTAATTGGTCATTAATCGTTTCAATAATGAACCT
>NZ_OANU01000154.1 GCF_900089835.1 Vibrio thalassae
GGTATGATTCATCCAAGCAAGTATGGCACAAAGGCAACAAGCAATACCTATTTAACGCCTTCGCTCTCGCTAAAGTATGGCGGGCTCAGTTACTGCATGCGCTCCATCAACATCCTCTGTTATGGGTGCCAGGCGGTTTACCAAGCAAGTGGGTCGTTGACTGCCGATGTGTCGGGAAAGGTCAACCTGCACTGGAGTATCTGTCTCGCTCTCTATATCGAGGTGTGTTACCCGACCGCGATATCATCAAAGTGGAAGAAGACTCGGTGACGTTCCGATACAAAGAGAGTCAAACTCAGCAGTGGATACAGCGAACACTGCCAACGCTCAAGTTCTTACTGCTTATCTTGCAACACGTCCTGCCTAAAGGGCTGCAACGAGTGCGTGATTATGGCTTCTTGCGAGGGCAAGCTCGGCAAACACTGGGTCGTATACAACTGTTACTACTTGGACTGTTTTACTCGTTGCCAAACCTTGAACCCGTCACAAAGAGCAAAGCCACACGCTGCTGTCCTTGCTGTCAACATGAGATGGCCTGTGTGGGGATCACTCGACCGAGATAGCCGAAAGGCATCTAATAATAAGGATAATGGCCGTCATCAACAAGATAAGGAGAAACAGCCACTAAGAACCAACATTAGTCAGTTAACCTATTGATAAGGCGGAATTCTCCACCTTACAATACCTGCGCTCGCCTTGAGAAAAGCATCAAGGTCGCCACCCTTCTAGAGCAGATCGCACAATTTACTTATATAGAGGCTCGGGCTTGTCCAACACTCGGGATTTAACGTTGGCTGCGCAACGCTTAATCCTTATTTGTTAGCTTTTTTCGTGCGATGCAGCCAGCGTTTGCCACCAAGGTTTTAAAGAAACGCTCCAAAACCGAAACCACCGCCGTACCCAATGCAGAAGCATTGAACCTTCAACCAATTTGCGGCCAAAGATAACGACACTTAAAGGCAACTCAAGGCTCTTGTGCTGAAGCTGACAACCAAGTGCACCTGCTAATAAGTTGGTTCATGATGTGTCAGCGAAAAAGAAACAGCACGCTCGACGTACCGATTTGACACTGAAATTCAGGTGTAAAGCTAGAACGCTGAACCCATACACCACAATACTTAACCGAGAAAGCTAACGCTTAGCTAAACTGCGCACTCGATACACTATCAACACCCACTGAACTTCAGGCCACACATGCCTTACGTTCCTGCGTCTGTTTCAGCGTCTTGTTAGAACATGACTAGAGTCAATGATGTTGATGAGCCCCTCTATCACGAACTAGGGACTAACGGTATGAAGACAAAAAATCGAAGCCGAAGTATTTGGTATCGCTCTACACCTTGAAGCGAGTCTAGCGTCACTCTTCAATCGCTAGCGCGTATTAAGGTGCGCTTGAATCGCTTCAAGGCTAGCATAGAAATGCCTAATATTCGTCCTTTTCGTCGCTACAACGCCAACTCAATAAACTCTCTTCATACGTAAATAACAACGAGTTACATACAACTCGTGAGAACCGTCATGTTCTAACGCTTTATAGACGGATTTTTTCCGTACTTCCGCACACTCCACCGACTTCTAAAAATATAGAATCCGATTATGTTAGACCATTAGTCTATGAAAATTAGCAGATTAAGTATTATTGGATTTGTTGCACATCACAAAAAGCGGAATTTTTCCGTATAAGTCCGCAAATCTTACCTAAACTCAGTAGCTGTATATAAAAACAGTATTGGAGTGTGTGATGAGATCGCCATTTTTAAACTACATACGTGATTTTATGCGGGCGAGGCATTATTCGGAAAGAACGATAGACGCCTATCTTTCATGGATATTTCAATACGTTGTTTACCATGATAAAAAACATCCAAAAGAGATGGGCACCGCTGAGGTAGAGGATTTTCTTTCCTATTTGATCACAAGTCGTGACCTAGCAATGCGTACGCAGAATCAAGCACTTAATGCGCTGGTCTTTTTGTACAAGCACATTATTCATGAACCCATCGACGTCAATATGCGCTTTAAGAAATCGAACAAAAGCAAAAAGCTGCCGACAGTTCTCACCGTTAAGGAAGTACGTAAGGTACTTGAAAATATGCCTCCAAGCTTTTTATTGCCAGCACAACTGATGTATGGCTCTGGATTACGTCTTATGGAATGCTTACGACTCAGATATCAAGATATCGACTTTGATTATGGCGCATTAAGAGTATGGCGTGCTAAGGGGAATAAGAATCGAGTAGTGACATTGGCTAGAGAACTCTTTCCCGCGATACAGCGTCAGCAACAACACGTAGAGAGTATTTGGAGGCAAGATGTTAAGCAGAGCGACTATTCTGGTGTGTGGTTGCCCAATGCATTAGCCACTAAATATCCTAACTCAACCTGAACTCGGGATAAAAAAAGACGGGAACTAAAAGCTGGTTCTGCGATCAGATCTTTCGACCAAGAGAGACTTATCACAAGGAACCAGCTATGCACAAATTAGTGGACTTATTTTGCCATGTCGATGACTTTTGTCAGGCTTTTCTACCCCAGTGGCAAAAACTTCAGCTTGAGAGCGGCGTACGGAAGCGTAATCGCAAAGGCCGAATGTCAGAAAGTGAAATCATGACCAT
>NZ_OANU01000011.1 GCF_900089835.1 Vibrio thalassae
TTCTAAATACTTATTCTTCCAATCGTGCAGAGTAGAGATATGCATACCTTCATTATCTGCAAACTCCCGCAAGGATAAACCACTTTCAACAAACCTGCGAATAGTTGCCTTCTTATGCTCTTCTGAATAACGCTTCACTTAATTAAACTTACCGCTCCCTGTTTTACTTTTATTGAGGATTAAGGGCGACAACTATCCTGACACAGGGGGGTTCATACGTGTTTCCTTGTAGTCGTGTTTCGCGAAACTTGTATTGCAACGATTTCGCGATAGCTAGTTAACTGATTCTTACAGTCATCTATCAGGTTCGTAGACCTAATGTACTGTTATAGCTTAAAAGAATGGAGAGAGGCTCCGACTGTTTTTACTTTTATATGCTCTGGGAACTTGGCATTCAGCTGCAAATGAGTAACGGACGCGTTGCCAATATCCAGTGTCGAGTAAAGCTTTGGATTGCGCCAATCTAAACCGAGAGTTTCCGCCAAGATCAGTCGAATCACCCCCCCATGAGCAACAACTAAGGTTGTCTGATTCGGCTCTGTTAGCTCCGTTAGGAAGCGCTGCCAATAGGCTAGTACGCGTTCTCTAAACTGAGCTAATGGTTCTGCGTTTGGAAAACAATGATTCATTGGGTCATTCCAAAACGGCTCGACAGTCATCCAATCCTCTCGACTCATACTATCAAATGGGACACCATCAAAAGCGCCAAAGTTCATTTCTGCCAATTCATCAACATAAGTGGTATCAATGCCCATCGTTTGACTTACCATTCGCGCAAGTTTGGCACAGCGCTTAAGAGGAGAAGCGCAGATGGTATGAATATCAATTTGGGTTGCGACTAAAGCTGAAACAATCTCCAGATGAACATTTTTAGCGACTTCGACATCAGTAACGCCATACAAGGCGGGGGCTCCCGATACCTTGCCGTGACGCATCAGTAAAATATTCTGCATGACGTTCCTTTGTTAACTCTCTTTGTCGTTACTTTAAAATCAGCGGCAAGCCCGCCGCGACAAACACCACTTTTTCTGCGATCTTTGCGATTTGTTGATTCATACGACCACCATTATCCACAAAAAGGCGAGACACTTGCCCCATAGGTACAATGCCCAAGCCAACCTCATTAGACACCACTATCACACGTGCTTGACATTGGTCTAAAGCCTTCACCAAAACGTTAATCTCTTCCATCAAACGCAGGTCATCACAGTCGTCAGTCAAATAGAAAATGTGGTTATTTAGCCACAAAGTTAGACAATCAATAAGTACTATATCCGACCTTGAGAACGTCGATAGTAACGTTGCCAGCTCCAGAGGGCACTCCCACTCTTGCCAGCCAAGGCCACGTTGACTTCGGTGATGCGCAATCCGGGCGCTCATTTCTTCATCAATCGCCTCGGAGGTTGCTACATAATGTTTAGTCAGATTCTCACTATTGTTTATTAACTCAGCGACTCGATGTTCTGCAAAGCTTGATTTACCAGAGCGAGCACCACCTAATATTAATTCTACAGACACTCCTCCCCTCCTATGACGCGATGTATGCTATTAAGATGAGATAGACCGAAAGTTCCATAAGTTGTTGGGCTGCACCCAGACAATCACCGGTAAACCCTCCCAATCTCGCCATGAGCCAGCGCTTAAACCCTATTCGGAATAACACTGCCCAAATCACTAAAGTCACGGTGATTTGTCCCCCCCAATAAAGCGCGGGAATCAGCGCGCACACAGCAAGAAAAATCAGCTCTTTTGGGGTCTGTTGATTGGCTAGCGGTTTGCTTTTGCTCCCCTCAGGGTCAGACACATACGGCATTGTTGAGATCAAAGAAGCGGCGACGCCGCGACTGAAAACATAAGCCAAGATGATAGCCGCAACAAAATGACTGTGATTAGCCAGTTCAACCAGAGCAACAAATTTAAGCAGTAATGCCATCACTAGGGTACTGACACCATAGGTACCAAGTCGGCTATCCTTCATGATAAGCAATCGTTTCTCGACAGTCATTCCACCGCCGATGCCGTCAGCCATGTCCGCCAGACCATCCTCGTGAAAAGCCCCCGTCAACAATAAGCTAAAGCCCATAGTAACAACAACGGCAACAGGCACTGGCAGCACCATGCTCACGACAGAATAGCTGAGCGCACAAAGCCCACCGATAACCATTCCTACCAAAGCAAAATAACGGCCAGCTCGATTCATTCGCTCCGTGGAATAGGGTGTGCTCTGGGGTATTGGTAGCCTTGAAAAGAAACTCAATGCAAGACAAAACAATTGCCATTGACACCGCCACCATGAGCGAGAAGTGATATCACTCACACGGTGACTCCTGCACTGTCAAAACTTGCCATCGAGTTGTAAAACTCAGCCGCGCATTTAATGATTGGATAAGCCAGTGCAGCGCCTGTACCTTCGCCCAATCGTAGCGATAAATCTAAGAGCGGCTTTGCATCAAACTGCTCCAAGACATAATGGTGTGCCGATTCCTGAGAAGTATGAGAAAACAGTAAAACATCGTCTACGCTTGGGTCTAATTTAGCGGCAATAAGCGCTGCGACAGAAACGATGAAACCATCGACCAATACAGGAATTTGTCGCTTTGACGCTTCTAGGAAACCGCCCACCATATGGACAATTTCGAAACCGCCCACATGAGACAGGATTTCGGTTACTGATTTACCCTGTGCTCTATCGACCCCTCGTTGAACCAAGGCCAACTTCAATGCAAGCTGATCAGCGTTGATTCCAGTGCCAAGTCCTACACTTTGTTCTACTGGCAGCTCAGTAATCGCCGAGAGAAGCGCTGCTGCTGAACTGGTATTACCGATACCCATTTCACCAAACATGAGTAAATTCACCCCACTTTCAATCTTTGACGCAATAATGTTTCGCCCCGCGTCGATACCTTTAGTGACTTGCTCTAACGTCATCGCTGGTTGTGAGGAGAAATCGTCCGTGCCATCCCCTAAACGACTCGACAATAGGGTCCCAGAGCTATCTGAAACTGACTCTAACATTCCGCAGTCGACAACATTGAAAGCGATATCGTTCGCACGGCAAAAACAGTTAATGGCAGCACCACCTGCAAGAAAATTCATTACCATTTGTTGCGTCACCGCACTTGGTGCAATGCTCACACCTTGTGCAGCCACACCATGATCGCCGGCAAATACAATCACTATCGGATTCGATACATCGATATGGGTAGCTAACTGACCTGAAGCGACACTTTGAATCTTCGCCAACTGAAAAGCTAACGTCTCAAGCTTTCCTAATGCCCCTACAGGCTTAGTCTTTTGGTCTATTCGGTTTTGAATAGACCGGTCAAAAGTATTCACTAACATAATGTCCTTAATTTATGATTCCATTGACTCTAACTCGTTGCCAAAATATAAAAAAAGTTGCACTGAAGCCAATGAGCTATACTTAGATTTCACCTAGTGTACTTATTAGGGGATCACAAACCAACTATAGATCTCGACCAAATCTTGGAAGCAAAGCCTGAAGGACACCTTATCAAGCCAAGATGTTATCGATAACCGTATATTGAAAAGAGGGGGGGTTGAGTTAAATCATGCTGGGTGATACGTAAGACAACATCACAATGAAGTGAGGAGAGAGTAATGTTTACCAATCAAAGAGCTCCGTCTAAAAAAAGACAACAAAATAGTAACAAGAAACGTCGTAATGTCCCTTTAGCACTAACGTGACCAAATTACTTAACTCTAGTCAAACAACAAAGCCCTTTACCATGCGATAGAGGGCTTTTATACATCGGTAGCTTTGTGATGTAATTTAGACTTCTTGAGTGTCAACTGAGAGCTGAAGCTCCGCGAACAGCTGTGCCAAACCATCGTCTGAAAACATTGGTTTGGTTTTATGACAAGTGGCACAGTTACTCCGATTTCCATCACACGATTGGCGTATCAAAATGTCCTCTAGATTACGAGTACCTTGTTTACAATCGTGCTCAACAGTTCTAAAGATGTGGCACGTGTCCTCATTAGATAGGTCGGCTAATCCAACAATCGAAACTCCTTGCAACTTCGCAAGCACAAGAAGCTCTTCTATCTTCTGTTTCAATTCTTGATCCATATTATTATCCTAGCTCTAACGTACTTTATCTGTCTAAATATTAAAGTTTTATCTTTATATTAGACTAGATATTCTTTACTCACCTAGATTGATAAATTTATCACACCCACAAATTACAAATCCATCATTAACTCGCACAATGAAAATGTAATCTTTTCGAGTCATACTCGTATCTCAAACCTGCAAGAACGACAAATAAACCACTATAAAAAGTTTAATTAACAGCAATGCATGTGAAATAACGGGAGACGGCTAGATTAAGAACTTTGCGTCCGATTTGTCTTGCTAGGGGCATCTAACAACGCATGTACTTCAAGTGAAATTAGGTTTTAAATAAACATCAATTCCCAATAATAATCATAACGTTAAGAAGCCAATTTCAACCTATCCCGTCAAGAAAATTCTGACAACAAGTTGTTTACCCACAAACAAAGACGTGTAACAAATTTATCAAAGAAATTAAGCCTCTCATTTGTTAACATCATATTGCGTAAATACCTCTTCCCTGTTGCAAATTATAGTAATTTATGATGAAAATACCAATTTCATAGAAAATAAAAATAACCACTAAAAATACTTATTCATTACAAACAGTTGGAAAGGGATAGATATGAGAGTAGTTAAGGAAAAAAGCGTCCATACAGCGTCAAGTAAAGATGTATCCCTAAATATTGGTGTCACTTATTTCAAAGAGGTTGCAGGACACAACCTTTTAAGCGCGGAGGACGAACGACATATTGCAAGAAAAGCCCGCTCGGGTGATACGTTGGCGAGGCAACATCTCATCAACTCCAACCTTAGGTTGGTGATTAGGACTGCAAAACGCTATTCAAATAGGGGCCTTGATTTCTATGATCTTATCAATGAGGGTAACATTGGGCTGATTCAAGCCGTCGACAAATTTGACCCAGAGTTAGGCTATCGCTTTTCTACATACGCGGTCTGGTGGATTCAACAAGCGATCGACCGTGCGATAATGAACCAGGGACGAACTATTCGTGTACCCGTTCACGTGACCAAACAGATACGCGAATGCAGCAAAGCCGCACATGAACTGCGAAAAGAGGGAAATCACGAACCCACCTCCGCCGAGATAGCAGAGCGCACGGGGCGAGCACCGGATGAGGTCAGTAAATTGCTGAAGCTGTCTGAACAATCCTTATCATTGGATAACGGTTGGGATGAGGACGGTGATCAGAAAGATCACTTGCAAACCATCGATGATGACGATGTGTTTGAGCTTCCGGAGCAAGATATTGTGACTCAAAACCTGAATAAAGCGCTCATTGGTTTAGTCGATAGTTTACCTGATAAGCAGCGCGTCATTCTACATCACCGCTTTGGGTTGCTTGACGATGATCCAAAGACGTTAGAAGAAGTGGGTGAAATTGTCGGCGTTACTCGCGAGCGCGTACGTCAGATACAAAAAAGTGCCACGGAAACGCTTCGAGATAAACTGAAACGACAAAATCTAACTCGAGCAGAAATTGATTAATTTCGCTTCTATCACAGCATGTTAGCTCAACATTTACTATAGTCCCATTTACCATTAGGTTCATGGGACTTTTCTTTATGTCAATAAGTTACAATGCCATCATTGCGGGCGCATCTGGATTAGTAGGAAGCAAACTGCTGACACTATTAGAGCAAACCAAGCATATTGAAACCGTTTACGCATTGTGTCGTTCCCCCTTAGATACACACTCCTCAAAAACGATCCAGTTAATGGATGGGGCACTAAGAGTGACAAAGTGGGAAGACTCCTCGCCTACCCCTACTCTTGGCTTTATCTGCCTCGGCACGACCCGTAAACAAGCCGGCAGCAAAGCAGCGCTAGAAAAAGTAGATTACGATCTTGTCTGTGACGTAGCCCAAACCATGAAGATGATTGGTGTAACGCGTATTGCTGTTGTGTCAAGTTTGGGAGCCTCGCCACGCTCTCTTTCACATTACCTAAAATGCAAAGGACGAGTTGAGCGACGTATCGAGAGCATGGGGTTCGACCACGTTGTCTTTGTTCGACCTGGACCACTCGCAGGCAGAGAAAAACAGATCCGATCAGATGAAGTAGTTGTGCAAAAGATATCCAGCTTCTTATCACCTCTCATGCTCGGCCCGCTTAGATCCTACGCTCCTATCCCCGCAGAGTCTGTTGCTCAAGCGATGCTCTATAGCGTAATTGAACATCATGATGCGAATCGCGTCGTATTAAATTCTGCAAACATGTTGGATATGCTTTCTAGTTATCAAACGTAGCTCGGTTATATATTAAACAGCATATAACAAATTGCTCTAACTAATGACATTAATTTATTGTTAACGATTACAACAGATCGGTACTTTAGCCATCTACACTTCTAATTCCCTTATTCTAAATAAGGGTTACACGTCAGATGGATAAAAGGATACGTCAATGTCAATTGCGGTTGTCGCAGCGCTAGCGATATTTTTAGGCATACTCTATTTTTTGTATGGGCAACAACAAAAGAAGCACACTCTGTCGCGCCTTGTGTTGTTCGGTTTGGTTCTAGGTAGTGCATTCGGACTAGGATTACAACTACTACTTGGTGAAGGTCATGCGGCCGTTTCTGAAACCCTTGAATGGGTTAACGTTGTGGGACGTGGCTACGTTGGTCTTCTTAAAATGATCATCATGCCTTTGGTATTAGTGTCTATGATCGCCGCTGTGGTAAAACTAGAAAAAGGCGGCTCTTTAGGCAAAATCAGCGGCCTAACAATTTCAGTGCTGCTTGCTACCACTGCGGTATCAGCACTTATCGGTATTGCCGTGACTCAAGCGTTTGGTTTAAGTGCCGAAGGACTCACAGAAGGCGCGCGTGAAACCGCACGCATCGCTGTACTAGAGAGTCGTGTAGACCGTGTAAGCGATCTCACTATTCCACAAATGCTTGTCAGCTTTATTCCAACCAATCCATTTGTCGACCTAACCGGTGCCCGCTCTACTTCTATTATCGCTGTCGTTATTTTTGGTGTCCTTACCGGTATCGCTGCACGAAAAGTGATGGCCGAAAAAGAAGAGCTTGAGTCACCGATCCGCACTTTTGTCGATGCAACTCAATCTGTTGTTATGCGCCTAGTAAAAATGATTATGGCGTTAACGCCTTATGGCATTGCGGCTCTAATGGCGAAAGTTGTCGCGACGTCAAGTGCCGGTGACATCTTAAATCTACTTGGTTTTATCGTCGCCTCTTACTTAGCCATTTTCTTAATGTTCTTAATTCACGGTTTCTTGGTCTCACTTGTTGGCGTAAGTCCGAAAGAATATTTCCAGAAGATTTGGCCAGTACTAACTTTTGCGTTCTCATCTCGAAGCTCTGCTGCGACCATCCCATTGAACGTAGAAGCACAGGTTACCAAACTCAACGTACCACCAGCTATCGCTAACTTGTCAGCATCATTTGGCGCGACAATTGGACAAAATGGTTGTGCCGGTATTTACCCTGCAATGTTGGCAGTTATGGTTGCTCCTACCGTTGGTATCGATCCGATGGACATTAATTTTATTCTGTCGCTAGTTGCCATTATTGCTATTAGCTCTTTTGGTATCGCGGGTGTCGGCGGCGGCGCCACGTTTGCTGCCCTTATCGTACTTCCTGCAATGGGGTTACCCGTTACTATCGCCGCGTTGCTTATTTCCATCGAACCATTGATAGATATGGCGCGAACGGCGCTTAATGTCTCTGGTGCAATGACAGCAGGTACCATTACTAGTCGACTACTGAAAAACAAGCAACCCGAGCTTACGCGGGCAAACACATAATAACCAACCAAACACTCTCGCGAGCGGCTCTAACAGGGCCGCTTTTTTATTATTGATTTCAGGCATTTAAAAATCATTTCGACAATTGTCGAAATAAATATTGATCTCAGACCAAATATTTTTATAATTCTAAATATATCGAATAATTGGAAATGACTACTATGAATCCTGAATTTTTAGAAATGGCGAAAGAAACTGCAAACATGTTTGCCTTTCTCACGACTGAACTGATCATCCTCTTCTTAGCAATAAGTTACATTGTTGGTGTATTGCAGGAATTCTTAACACCTGAAAAAATCCAATCTATTTTAACTTCGAAAAATGGCAAAGGTTATTTCGTTGCCGCGTTATTAGGCTCAATTACACCTTTTTGTTCATGTTCAACCATTCCTTTTTTGAAAGGACTATTGAGAGCAAGAGCCGGCTTTGGACCTATGATGGTTTTCTTGTTTGCTAGTCCATTGTTGAACCCAGTGATCATCGGTTTGTTCGTCGTCACATTTGGTATTCAAGTTGCCGTGTTCTACTTTTCCATCGCTATGTTCGTTGCGGTTGTAGCAGGCTACGTGTTGGAAAAACTCGGCTTTGAACGATATGTAAAACCTGAAGCGTATCAAACAAGTTCGGCGGCGAGTTCGTGTGGTACTTCGTGCGGTGATAGTAAACCTGCAAAAGTAGAAACATCTGCTTGTGCGACATCGTCTAGCAGTTGTGGAACTTCAGCTGCACCTGTTACTACTCCGAAAAAAGAGGCGTCGTGCTGTGCGCCAGTAGCAGCAAAAACAAGTTGCTGCTCAAACGAAGAGCCGGCCATTACCGACATCAACACTGATGGTAGTGCTTGCTGTGGCACCACTTCAGCGGTAACAAAAGAAGATAGTCGTTGGCTACGTATTTGGAAATCAACTTGGAGCGACTTCAAACAAGTCTTCCCATATTTGATGATTGGTATCTTACTAGGGTCATTTATCTACGGGTTCATCCCAACTAACCTTATCGCAGAATATGCTGGTGAAGGTGTGTGGTATGCAATTCCAATCGCTGCCGTTATTGGTATCCCACTTTACATTCGAGCTGAAGCCGTTATTCCACTGAGTGCCGCTTTGGTTCAAAAAGGTATGGCGTTGGGCTCTGTAATGGCATTGATCATCGGTAGTGCTGGTGCCAGCTTAACAGAAGTTATCTTGCTAAAGTCTATCTTCAAGAACCAAATGATTGCCGCTTTCCTAGCCGTAATCTTAGGTATGGCGATTAGCGCGGGCTACCTCTACAGCTACCTATTTGGTTAATACAACTTAGTAAACGTCAAAGCGCTGCTCAGCAGCGCTTTTTTTCTTTCGTTTAAGATAGTTATCATCAACATTACCACGCAAAACCTCATATAGTGCCTTTAGTTTTTTATGAATTGGTATGAGCTACATAAGGAATTATGAACCACAAGGCCAACTTTTCGTCCAAGGCAACGATCAGCCTTACCAACGCTTCACCGATCCCATTTGCATATAAGCTTCCCTCAAACTTCGACTGCGGTCACCACTGTTATACTAATTACATCAATTAAAACACTCGTCATCATGCAAACTCATCTAAAAATTAACCTATTGATTACTAAGCTTAGAAACGAGTACAGATACGAAATATCGTCGCTCCGGTGATTTTCTACCTCTATTCCACAGGAGATGGAACCAGCACGACACTGTTTACCATTTGGGCATTAGCCGGTGGTTTGTCCGATAACATTCTCAAGCCTATGCTAATGGGACGGGGCGTTGATGTGCCCATGCCAGTCATACTCATCGGTGCTATAGGTGGTATGTTATTCGCTGGCATCATTGGTTTGTTCCTTGGTGCCATCGTCCTTGCTATCTGGTATGAATTATTCTTGTTCTGGATTAACTATGAAGAGCAAAGTGAGTTATCCAAAGATGGTGAACAGAGCGCTGAAATGAGCAGTACTGAGACTAACAACAGTTAATGCTTAATGAAAACAAAACGCCGACTACACTCAAGGCTTGTCGGCGCTTTGTTAGGGTATTGAGATTAACAATAACGATTGAGCTCTTTACTCAAGATTTCTACCGCCCTTACCAGCTCTTCAGGCGATGAGTTAGTAAAATTCAATCGCAAGGCTGAAGGTTGTCCTTCAGCGTCCGGATAGAATACTGGGCTTGGAACCACAGCTACGCCTTTCGAAAGTAACTCTCTCGCCAGTTCAAACGTATCGCACTGAGGGATGCCCACCCAAATAAACATGCCACCATCAACCGCATTCAAAGTACAGCTGGCAGGCAGTTGATCGTTGAGCGCATCGTGCAGTGTTTGATACCTTGCTTTATAAATCGCTTTAACATTGGTTAAATGTTCATCGAAATCTGGGTGTTTTAGTAGTCCTAAAAGCGCAGCTTGCATTGGAATACTCGAATGTAAGTCGGCGCCCTGTTTAATTTTAATGATCGGGTCGATGTAGCTCTTTTTACCCGTCACTACCCCAATACGCAGGCCCGGTGAGGCAATTTTCGAGAAAGAGCGAAATACAATAGAATGATCTGGGCAAAACGTCGAAACCAGTGGTAATACTTCGCCTGTAAAACGCAGCTCTCTATACGGTGCGTCTTCGATAAAGGCGACGTCATATTCAATACACAATTCCGCCACTTTTTTACGGGTTTCCAAACTCCAACAAACCCCAGTGGGATTATGAAAATCAGGTACCGCGTAAAACATTTTTGGCGAGTGGGCTTTAAAACACGCTTCGAGCTGTTCCAAGTTTGGCCCCGAGTCAACTTGTGACACCGTCACTATACTGGCACTCACCAAACCAAATACTTGCATCGCACCAAGGTAACTCGGCGCTTCCATTACCACCGTGTCTCCAGGGTTAATGTAAGCTCTTGCGACCAAATCGAGTCCTTGCTGAGAACCAGTACAAATTACCGCACTGTGATTTTGAAGAAGTTGGTAGTAGTCCATTAAAAAGTTAACAAGCGGTGCGTAGCCTGCGGTTGTGCCATATTGAAACACCTCTGGTTTGTCGCACATCGCCTCAAACGTAGGTCGCATAAGCTCAATCGGGAACGTGTTTGGGTCTGGCAGTCCACCCGCTAGAGAAATCACACTTGGATCGCTTGCCGCACTAAGAATTTCACGAATATAAGACGACGGGACGTTTTGAAGAGAGCGAGCAATTTCCATATATTTCCTTACGAACACAGCCACTAACAGGGCATAATTTTATATTAAAGACTATTCACGGCGTTTATGAAGACAATTAGGCTGCGCGTGACAGCGAAAATCCAGCTTACACCCTATTGCCAGTCTTATGTTGTCCATTTATGCTTATAAACATGTCCATTTATGCGATTTTAGTTTATGAACGCGCGCCACTTAAGTCGAATCAATGATGTCTTGTTCTATATTCATAGCGACATTAGTAAAGATCTCACTGGTAAAGAATTGGCTGCTATCGGGGCCTACTCTGAACAACACTTTCATCGAGTGTTTAAAGAAGTGGTCGGTGAATCTTTACATCAGTATATTCGCCGAACACGAATGGAATACGCCGCTAACCAGTTAATGTTTGATACTCAATCTAGTATTCAGCAAATCGCCAACAAAAGTGGCTTTAGCTCAGTATCCTCTTTCTCACGAGCGTTCAAAGATGTATTTAAGTTTTCTCCCGGCGAATGGCGTAAACATGATCTTCAAGTATCTAATAAACCTTACTTAGCCGACCCCGATGTCGCCGCAGGCTACGCTCGCGCGGTAGACCGAGTTATGCCAACGCCCAAAATTGTCGACACTCCTCCCCGACGAGTAGCCTACATTAGACATATTGGCTACAACCGCTCGATTCAAGGTGCTTGGCAAGTGCTCAGAGCTTGGGCGAATGCCGAAGGCAGAGCATTCTCAAATCAATTTGGGTTGCATCATTCCAACCCAGCTTGGGTCGAACTAGACCAATGTCGATATGTTGCTTGTCTAGAAATCGATACTCCGATCAAACTTCGCGGTACAGTAAACCAAATGACCATTCCCGGAGGTTTGCACGCTGTATTTCGCTTGTCCGGGATCTATGGCGAACTGCTTCCACAAATCAGTCGAATTCAAGAAAAATGGTTGCCTCAATCCGGTTTCAAGGCCAGCGCTACTCCTGCGTACGTCCATTATCATCGCAATCATTTTTTAGCCGCTGACGAAGCATTTGAGCTCGATTTTTATCTGCCTATTAGCTTCTACTAAAACGCACTACACCCAATCATTGCTTTTGTAGCAATGCGCAACTAAGCCGCTTATTCGAGTAGATCTGTCCAGTATTTTGGTTGAATAACCTCCCTGCTCTATTTAACGGTTGGCATGGGTGCTTGCTCAGTAGCATGAAAGTGGTTAGGTTAGGAACAGCACTCATTTCCACATATGGTCAAAAAGGAGCCTTTTATGTGTCGCTGGCTTGCATACCAAGGAACAGCTATCTATTTAGATGAACTAATTTATGTGCCCGAGCACTCGCTGATAAACCAAAGCTTAGAGGCAAGAAAAGGCGCCACTCGGGTCAATGCAGATGGTTTTGGTCTAGGTTGGTATACCCAACGTAGTGTTCCTGGTCAGTTCCACGAAGTGATGCCCGCGTGGAGCGATGATAATCTTCGATCCTTAACCCATCATATTCACTCCCATCGATTTATGGCCCACGTGCGTTCCTCCACCGGGACTAGCGTCTCGCGCTCTAACTGCCATCCTTTCGTCGTCGACAATTGGATGTTTATGCACAACGGGCAAATTGACGAATTTGAAAAATTGCGTTTCCAATTAGAGCGTTTATTACCCGAATCACTTTATCACTATCGTAAAGGTACTACAGACAGTGAGCTTATCTTCTTGTTGCTGATGAAAAATGGCTTATCAAACGATGTGAGTACTGCCATAAAACAGACTATCCAAGATATTGAACACGCCAAAATCGAACGAAGCGTTCAACTTCCCTTTAAAGCCTCCATTTGCTTGTCCGATGGCGAGCAGTTTTGGGTAGTGCGCTATAGCAGTGATGGCGAACCACCAACGGTGTTTATTAAAGTAGAAGACCAAAGCGTGTGCATCGCATCTGAACCTCTTGAAAAAAGTAAAGATTGGAAATTGTTAAAGCCGCAGACGATTACCAACTTTCATGGAACCGACGTATCAACCACACAAATACAGCTCAGTAATTCATTTATGCAATAACAAAATGTTATTGAAATTATAATTTATGATAATTTAAATCTATTATCATAGCTCTCTATACTTTCCTCATCGAAACAAACATCACACAGTATTCGGAGCAAATTATGAAAATGAATCACGTAGGCATCATGGTAGGCGATATGGACCAAGCGGTTGAGTTCTACACCAAAGCGCTTGGACTTAAAATCGTAATGAACAATACCAAAGTGATTGAAGAACGTGAAACCGCGATTGGCTGCATGTGTATCGCCGTATTTGGTGAGGGCTTTAAAGGCTTCAATATCGCACACTTAGTGACAACCGATGGCATTGGTGTTGAGCTGTTTGAAATGAAACAGCGCCAAGAACGTCACAACGTTGACTTCTCTCGTCTGGGTATCTTTCACTTCTGTCTACAAACGGATGATTTTGAAGGTGCTATTGCTCGCACGGAACAATACGGCGGTAAAGTCAGAATGGATATCATGCGTTACCACCCAGAAGATGACACTAAGCCTGCCAAAATGGTTTACCTAGAAGACCCGTTTGGCAACCTTTTCGAACTGTACTCACACACTTATGAAGAAACGTACGCTTCAGATTACGAATAATCGACCCATTGGGGTAGATTGACGATAACTCATGATAAGGGCCTGCATCCAATGCAGGCCCTTTTCGCTCTTATTAACTGAACGTAATCTTAGCGACGTCTTCCCTATGACCGGCTTATGTGGTCACGGCAGGTTGGTGTCGTTATCTTATTGATTCTCGTTAATCTTTCGAATTAACTTAGCTGGCGTTCCACCATAGAGTGAATCCGCTGGAACATCTTTATTGACAACGGAATTGGCCGCAATGACTGAACGAGCGCCAATAGTCACCCCTTGATTGATAACAACATTCCCACCAATCCACACATCATCTTCAATGGTTATGGGTTCACACACCGTTTCCCAGTGTCTACGCTTACGATAATCCAAATCATGACTAGCACAATAAAGCTGCGTATTTGGCCCTATTAACACGTTGTTACCAATGGTAATTTTAGCACCATCCAACATGGTAACGTTCATGTTGATAAACGTCTTTTCACCTATTGAGATGGTTTTACCAAACTCGCAGTAAAACGGAGATCGAATGATACTCGATGATGAAATCGCGCCCATTAACTGCTGAAACAATTCGCTGCGCTGAGAATCATCGGTATTTTGGTTGATGCTTTGCAATAAATCTGAAGCGTTCTGGCGAATAAGGTTGACACAATCAGCACCGCCATCAAACTCTTCGCCAGCAAGCATTTTATCAAATTCAGTCATTCGGTTTGTCATCTTTTCATTGTTAGGTTGGTTACGCTATTTTATCCTAAGTCTCGCTGAGAAACCTAGCGTTTCCACCGTGGCACTTTGGTTCACGTCGTCATCATAGGCTAAACGATCATTGATGATTTAAAAGCTTATCACATACCTTTCTGACCACCGTCAACTCATCACTACTGATATCGCAATATAGCTTTTGATTGATCGCCTTTAAAATGGTTCCATCTCCGCTACGACATCGCGTCCAAGCGATGTAATCACCAGTAAGTACAAATAAAGAGCAATTTTTCAGACCCTAAGGACCAGAATTATAAGGCCTGAAAAATTGGATGTGGTTATTAGTGATTCACAAGCTCAGCGGTTGTGGTTTTGCCCGCGTACAAGCCATCGGGATAGGAAACGTGATAATCCACACCGTCAACGGCCACTTTCAATCCCTTGATTGGTAAAGATTCAGCGGTTGGATTTGCAGCCAGTATTTCCATCTCAGGTATATTGATGTCTTGACTCAGATACCCATAACTTAGCCAAAAAAAAAGCCATTCCTCGATTAGGGATGGCGTTCTAATGATGATTTTTATTGGCTAGTGATAGGGTTCAAACCCTATTCGTTCAAATCTAGCTCGTTGTGAATTAGAGTCACACATTGAGAAGCGAATAACATCTTAGGACCAAGACTAATTTTCTCAGTCCCTAAGCGTTTCAAACTATTAAAGCTCTTTTTCGGCATCGGAATATGGTCGGTAAGTAAGAAACATGAGTTGCCCACAAACTGCTGCTCTCGAATGAAAGTTCCTTTCTTATCCATCATATAAAGCTGGTAATCTTCGGCCAGTTCTTGAACCAGTTTTTCGAAACTAATGGTTCGTACCGTAATACCCGCTTCAACTTGACGCTCTTGCTCTTTACCCATGCCTTGTGAGATGTCTAATGCTCTCGCCACTTTATCGAGTAGCACTTTCTCATGAAAGCCACCAACATTTGTAATGTCGTTGGAACTAAAACGTATCGTGCGCGAGTAATCTTTAGTACTTTCCAAGACGAGGTAAACCACCACATCTTCACGATGAGACTGCGCGACAAAGATCGTGTTCATCAACGTGTGAGCTAAAATTTCAGTGTGAGCCTCCTGACCAACGGAAGCGAGAAGTTGCTGGCTTTCGGTAGGGGCGGAACGAGCTCGAAGTACAAAGGCGCGCATAGATGTAAAATCCTACTTAATGAATATAACGAATAACTTGACCAAGATGCTCTATCGCCAATAAGGCAATAGTCACTGTGGGTCGCCATTATCACAGTTTTGCTTGATGAAGTAACGGCAATAATTTAGCTATTTGCAGAAATAGTCTTCAGCAGAGTGTGCTTTGAACAAAAGTATTTAAGTCAAACTGATAACTTGTTGAGGTTGCCAGACGTTTCACTGATTTGAACTAATCGCTTATGGTAGCATCGACAATCATCGACACGGATCCACACTATCATCATGCACTCACGTCTTTTTGCCCTACCCTCTGCTGAACGAGAATACATAAATCGCTTGTGCGACGTGCTTCAGTTAGTCGCAAGTACTAATATCGTTGGTATCTACTTACTTGGCTCAGCAAGTCAGGGGAGTTATGTTGCGGGTGAAAGTGATTTAGACGTCCAAATGGTGGTAGCGCAACCCCTTTGCGACGCTCAAAAGCAGGCTATCATAGAGGCGTTATCGCACTCTCACCTACCCTGCCCAGCAACCAAATTGGAGTTCGTGGTATATCACAAAGCCCAACTGCGCACAGCACAATCGCTGCACTACGCTATTAATTTCAATACGGGTCGCACCTTAAAGAAAGACTACGTTTCGTTTGACCATAATAATGACCCCAGGCATTGGTTCCTACTCGACATTGCAATGGCCGGCGATTGGGCGATAACGTTATTCGGTGAATCGTTTAATCGCATATTTCCCAGCATTGAACCATCTCTTTTGTTGCAAGCAATGCACGAGTGTCTTACTTGGTTTAACAAACATTATCCGGACAGCAAAGATTGCTATCAGTGCGCTTGCCGCATTCATAGCTATCTATTACGGGGAGTGATGGTCAGCAAACGGCAGTCATTATCAGAGGTGGCTTTAACGGAACAATGGGAGAGTTTACCTGCTCAGGAGTTTGTGGAATCAGTGCTTCAGCAGTTAGATGCGAAGATTGCACACCAATAACCAAGTTGGAAGTGGCACGACGCTATTATGTTCGCGCCACATACTCAAACTTATTGACACCTATTTATGAAGCACGACTAGTCACAGGACCTACTTGTGGAATATGTCGTTCTACATTATAAGATGAACAGTTAAGCTTATTTCCCTATTACTAGACTCACTAGAAATAAAGTACTAGTAATAATAAGCAATATCATTTCTTTTTTACGCATATATTATTCTCCTTCGATTTTTAACGAACGACTAAACTTCAGAACACTTAAAATGGAACTTATAATTTAATGAGCTATCAAAAAGAGGAGCATTGACTCTATAAACTATATTACCTTCCACTCTAATTAAGGTAAATATGAAAATAACATCAAATATAAATTTATCTCGATAGTTAAAGCCATACCACAAAAAATACAATTCACAATCAAATATAACGCTGAATTACAAAACGAAATATGTCGAAATACTCTCCTTTCCATGAAAAGTAGACTCAATGGACGATGATCGTTACAGGTTATTTTTCTCTTCGCCACATCTTATAACCACTAGCGTGCATACTTTTTCCCAACAAGTGCGTCGCAACCGGTGCCGTCAGCAAAATAAATAACATGGTGCCTAGTACACGTGAGGTTACTGTAATATCCGGAATCCCCACCGCTACAGCAGCCAACAACGCTGTTAATCCCATAGTATTAGCTTTGGTTGATGCATGCATTCGGGTATAAAGATCCGGCATTCTTACCACACCAATACTAGCAACGATAACAAAAAAGGTTCCGATACAGAGCAAAATTCCCGTTATGATTTCCATTACTCTTCCTCCTCTAATGTTCTCTTCGCTATAAAGCTTGAGAAAGCAATCGTGCCCAAAAATGCTACCAGACCTAGCGTTATCGCAACGTCTAATAATGATTTTTGCCCACTATCTAAAGTATGTACTGCAATAAATCCAACGGTAATGAATGCAATCAAATCGAGTGCAACCACTCTATCCGCCAAGGTCGGTCCTAATATTAACCTGATCAAAACCATCACCAAGCTAAATAATAATCCAGCGTAAGAAATGGTAATAGTAAACTGTAACCAACTATCCACGAGTCACCTCCAAAATACGCTTTTCCATCCCTTGCTTAATAGTTTGAATAACCTCTTCATGTTTAGGTGCGAACATAGCGTGAACGACCAAGTGTTTTTTATCTTCTGTGACATCCAAACTTAGACTGCCTGGCGTTAATGACACCATATTAGCCAGTAGCGTAATTTCTAAGTCTGTCGTCACGTCCAGAGGCACATAAACAATATCCGGGTCACTCAAGTGTGTTGGCGTCACCACATCCCAAACCACTTGAGCTGCGGAAATCACCATCTCATAGCAGAAACACAGAAACAGCTTAATCACCGCACTGAAGCGTGTGAAATAAGTGGATTTCATTCCAAATGGCTGACTTAGTCTCAAAGCAAAGAAGCCAACCGTAAACCCAACCACGAAATTTAGACCACTGTATTCGCCGTTGATCAGCATCCAAGCACCTGCTAGGAAAACATTGAGGAAAAAGTAGTTCATGCTCCACCTCCTAAGACCGCATTGATGTAGGCACTCGGGTCTAGTAACTGCTCTGCTGCTCCCATGGCTAGCTGGAAAAAAGGCTCTGCAATGAATCCAAACAACAGCGCCATTGATGTCAGGCTGATGATAGGTGCGTAATACAACACCTTGGTTTTCTTACACAGTTTTTTCGCTGGCTTATTTTCTGGTTGTGGCTTCCAAAACGCTTCGCTCCAAATTTTGGTCATCGAAAACAGTGTCAGTAGCCCAACAAATAGAGCTGTACCCGCTAGCCAATAATACTCAACGTGTAGACTGTCTCGAATAACCAGAAACTTACCCCAGAAACCTGACAGAGGAGGAAAGCCTGCAAGTGAAAACGCTGGGATAAGGAACAGAAACGCCAGCAATGGTGTCGATTTGTATACCCCGCCTAAGTGGCGCAATTCACTCGTGCCATACTTGCGTTCTAATACCCCACCAATCAGAAACAGGTTCGACTTCACGATAATATGGTGGACGATGTAGAAGATCGTTCCAGCAAGCGCTAACGGTGTCGCAATGGCTAGACCCATTGCCATATAACCAAGCTGGCTAATACTGTGGAACGACAAGATCTTCTTTACGTTGAACTGACTCGCCGCACCTAAAACGCCAGCCAACATAGTTAACCCAGCAATCCATAACATTAATGGTTGCCAACCACTGTCCGACAAAGGAAACACAAGGGTGAACATCCGCATAAGCGCATAGATGCCAACTTTAGTCAGTAGTGCAGCAAACAGAGCAACAACACCACTTGGTAACGTATGGTATGACGCTGGTAACCAGGCAAACAGTGGAAATAATGCCGACTTAATGGCGAACGCAAACAAGAATAGCACCGCCACCGTTGACTGAGTTTGCGAGTGAATGGATGCGACTTTCCCATGCAAGTCAGCAAGATTCAAAGTGCCCGTTGCCCCATAAAGCAAACCAATCGCCAGCAAGAACATTAGCGTTGAGATCAAATTCAACATTACGTACTTAACGGCTCCATCTACCTGTTCACGAGTGGCATCCAGTACCATTAATCCGAACGAGGCAATCAGCATCACTTCAAACCAGACATATAGGTTGAATATATCCCCCGTTAAGAACGCCCCGTAAACACCTGCCAATAGAATATGGATTAATGAATGGAACAAGCTATACGACGGTTTAGGTCGTAAATCTGCCATGACATAGAATACGATGATTACCCCAATGAAAGCAGTCATGACTACCATGCCTGCACTCAGCATATCGGCGACAAATACGATACCAAATGGCGCCGCCCACTGACCAAACGCGACCGCTTGTGGGCCCAAAGTAGTGACATCGGCAAACAGCATTACGCTGGCGAGCAAGGTAATTAGCGCACTAACACCACTAATCCACTCAACGTATCTCACATGATTGCGACTAAAGAAAACTAAAGCCGAAGTAAGCACTGAGAGAACGACAGGTAACGTTAACCAAAGCGACATTACTGCTCCTCCTCTGAATACGTCATTTGATCAATATCCGCTGTTAAGGACTCTTGGTAGGCTCGATAAAACAGCACCAACGTGAACACCAATAAACCAAACCCAATCACAATGGCCGTTAAAATCAATGCTTGAGGTAATGGGTTTGCAGCACCTATAGGCGGCACAACTGCATTAGCATCAATCAATGGTGGCTCACCTACTGTCAGCCTACCCGCTGTAAAGATCGCCATATTGACAGCACTACTCAGCATAATTAAGCCAAATAGAACGCGTAACAAATGGCGCTCGAGCATCAAATAGATCCCAGCGGCAACAAACACCCCTACGACCACACTCCATAAAATTTCCATTAGTTAAGCTCCTCACTGACGTGCAGTACCATTCCCATAACACCACCAATAACACCCAGATAAATACCAATATCAAAGATCAATGGTGTGCCGAGCGGAAGGACATCTTTCCACCACAACCCAGTCAAGAAAGGTAAGTTGAATAACAAGCTGATAACGCCTGCGATAAAGCTCAGCAATACGCCAAACATAGCAATACTGAATGGCGCGAAGTGCAATCGCTCACGCACATACTTGGGAGACTCTGCAAACATCAGTAGTGATAAACCAATCACTGCGATAAGCGCACCGATAAAGCCACCACCAGGCGAGTTGTGTCCTCGCATCAGGAGATAGAGTGAGAACACCAACATCAAAGCAGCAACGATATGCGAAGCAGTACCAAAGATCAGCGACTGAATGTTCTTGTAGGTCACACTACCCGGCTTCAGTAGACTGACCGCACATAGCCCAGCCATTACCACCACAACCACTTCACCAAAGGTATCGAACGCACGGAAGTCCACTAGAATTACGTTCACAATATTGCGCCCGTGACCGCCAGGAACGCTGTTGTTAGAAAAGAACTCTGCCACACTGGTATCCATCGGCTGTGAAGTAATGTTGATAAGCAGCATAGTGATGGCAAAACCAATCACACTAGCAACCACTGCGTGGAGCGTTTTTCTTTTTATTGAATGTTGACGAACCGTGGCCAGCTTAGGCACATGACGCATCAGCAAGACCAAAAACACCACCATTAGCGTTTCTACCAAAAGTTGCGTCTTAGCCACATCAGGAGCGCTGTAGATCATAAACACCAAAGTTGTCATGAAGCCGATCATTCCTAACGCCGCAACCGCAAGAAGTTTCGTTTTAGAAACAATGACGACAACCGTTGAGACAATAAGCAGTAGTGCTACTGCAAACTCGTAGAACTTAGCGTCAACAAGTTGACTAAACATAACGTTCGAAGAAATATGAACTTGAGATACCAGCAGTACTGCCAACGCTGAAAATGAAATCAACCCATAAAAACTCATGCGCTTTCGCTGCATCAGATTAGTTTGCCAAGACGCAAATGCCATCATTCCTTTTAGCAAACCATCAAACACCTTGTTCGCATTAGGCAAAGTGATAGATAACCGTGTCCACTGAGCGAGTAACCAAGGGTAAATCTTATACACTGAGACACCTAGCAAGAGCGTCACCGCACTTAACACCAGAGGCAGATTAATGCCATGCCATAACTTGAGTGGCTCTGGCTCAGATATCGGAGCAATCGAGGTCACGCCGGGCAAAATAACTTGTTCATTAAGCCAGCCAAGCCCAAGTACCGTCGCGAGTACACTAACTAGCGCAAGCGTAATTGGAGGAAGCCACAGCCCCTTATTTACCTCAATAGGTTTGGCTGGTGTTGGTTCACCCTGGTATTTCCGTGAGAAGGGCTTTATTAGAAGAGCAAGCACCAACGTAACGGTCAGTGCATTGACCACCAGCATTAACAGTACCGCTAACGAGCTCACTTCCAAACCAGCTTTGTACATGTACTCTTTACTCAAAAAACCTGGTAGTGGCGGAACGCCCGATGTAGATAGCGCCGCGATAAATGCAGCCACAAAGCTAATTTGTAATACCGGACGTAATCCACGAAGCACCCCAACCTCACGAGTCCCTGTCGCCTTATCGATGTTGCCAATCACCATGAACAAGCCCGCTTTATACATCGAGTGAGCAACGATCAACATTAATGCAGACTTAAGCGCCAAATCGGTACCAATACCTAACAAAAACGTCAGCTTGCCGAGAACGACTGTTGTACTGTAGGCAAGCATTAGTTTTAGGTCGGTCTGTTTTAAAGCTAGAACAGCACACCAAAGCGCCGTGAAACCACCCACTGTTGTTAGGGTATAAAACCAAACCTCGCTGTGGGCGTAAATGGGCGAAAGCAGAGCTAATAAAAAGATCCCGGCTTTCACCATCGTTGCCGAATGCAGATAAGCACTCACAGGCGTTGGTGCCGCCATCGCATTAGGTAACCAGAAATGAAACGGGAACTGCGCTGACTTGGTAAATGCACCCAATATAATGAGTAACAATGATGGTACAAACAGTGCGTGGTCATGAATGACCGACGCCTGCTGTAAAATAGTCGTCAATTGATAGCTTTCGGCCATGTTCCCTAAAAGAATCAGACCCGCTAGCATCGCTAAACCACCAGCGCCAGTAATAAGTAAAGATTGCAGTGCATTCTTTCTAGTAGTTGGGTTCTCGTGGTTAAAACCAATCAGCAAATAAGACGTAATGGTTGTTAGTTCCCAAAAAACAAATAGTAACAACACGTTATTACTGAGCACTACTCCCAGCATCGCTAACATAAATGCCGTTAAGTAAAAGTGAAATTTGAGACGGTTCGGATATTCACGCAAATAAGCCAACGCGTATATTTGCACTAAAGTACCTATACCGCTAATCAAACAGGCAAATAGAAATGATAAACCGTCGAGCCTAAAGCTGAGATCTAAGCCTAAGCTTGGAACCCACGATGCAGTCCACGCCACGCCTTCAGGGCTATACAAGTATAAGATTGAAAGAAATATCGACAGAGGAAACACAGCAAACAACGCGAATAGCTGTGAGCTTTGCAGGTTTACACGCTCACCTTGTTTGCCGAGTTTATTGGACGTCAATGCAGCCTTTTCGATGTTCAAGTTAATACTCACCTTTATCTACTATATCTAAGTGAATTCACGATAAATACCAAATTGCAGAAATAGCAAAACGGTCACTTACCATTGCAGCAACCTTATTCAATTAGTTCCATATACCCGAAGTAGTGCTTGTTTTTGATGGGGGATTTTTGTAGCCACGTATATGACTAATTTAATATCAGAACAACCATTGAAATGACTTATTAAATAATCTTTACATCCTAAACGATATAAATTCTATCCTTGGCGAGCATTTTAGTTCCAGAATACAATTGTAAAAATTCGTTGATTATTGGAAATTCCAATTTCCGAATGTATAAGAAAGCCTAATTACGAATATATTTATTAAAAGCGTTTTAATTGGATGACAGATTGTAACTAATGGTGTCAGACTAACAGAGATGGACGCATGAATCGCCCACAATGAGGTGGCATGCCTTGTTCTTTTAATTCAACAGGTTAATAAATGGAGTTTGCATGATCATCGATCAAAAACTTCTACTGACGGAATATTCATCTTACCGAGAAAAATATTATCAAATTAAGAAACTCGAAAATACCGAATCATAAGTTATGTTTTTACTGACGATATATCAGATAGAATTAAATTCAAGTAATAAAGTGCAATTATTCGTTTCAGGATCACACTTTTCATCCAAGGAAATCCGGATTAAATAATCTGTGTTAAAGCGGGATGATTCACTACAAAATGTCATAGCGGCTCCAACATTCGGTATGGTCACCCCTTGCACAATAGATACACATCAATGGACAGTTTGCTTGGGTGACGATACGAATGATAGTGGGGTTCTGCTGTTATTGTGCGCTTTTTTGTTCGCGCATTTCTTCGAATCCACCCGCGTTATGGACATGACTAAAACCGATGGAGGTTAAGTAGTCCAACGCTTTGCCTGAACGGTTTCCGCTCCGGCAATAAACAACAATGGGTGTAGACTTATCAATATGAGCAAAGTACTTATCGATATCCGATAACGGGTAGTTCTTAGCGCTGGCCAAATGACCATCCGCAAATTCAGCTGGGGTACGTACATCCACCAGCAGCGCTCCTTGCTCGATCATTTGCCATCCTTGTTCTGCACGCTCAGATGCCATTACGTTGCCAGTGATTAAGGCAACACAGAGCACGGATAATGGCAGTAGTTTCTTCATAACTCCTCCTAATAAATACCAAACCAAATACTCAAAACACTAACGCAGCCTTTCAAGCACAACCGTTTGGTCAAGTTGTTCATGATAAGGCTGATAATCAAAGCCTTTATCAAAAATATAGTGGGTCACCAGAGTTCGTACACACCCTACAAGCTCATCGGCGCTCCAAGGCTTCTCAAAATAATGGCTTACGCCTGCCGTATTAATGGCTGTAATGGTATCGGTGTGCGTCGCCTGTCCGGTTAAAAGCACTTTTTTGGTCTCTTTAAATCGGCTATCTCTTGAGACTTCTGTTAGCAACTCTACCCCTGTCATTCCCGGCATTACATGGTCAGAGACAATAACCGCAATGCATTCACCTTCTGCATCCAAATCTTCCATAAGTTCGAGGACTTCTTCACCAGACTCGCAATCTTCAATGTTGAGCCAACAGGCTAAAGGTTCTAAATCCTGAATAACCGCGCTCAAGACTTCTCGCTGATCATCGACACAAATGACATTAAGCTTCTCCATATGCTTCTCCTAAAGGTAATTTGACTCGGAAGATGGTGCTCTCTTTATCGCTTTTAACGACAATAGAACCACCATTTTCACTGATAATTCGTTTAACGATGGATAACCCTAGCCCTAAACCGAAGGACAAACCGCCCTTTTTAGTCGTGAAATTAGGCTGGAATATTTTACGGCGGGTAGGCTCATCAATCTCTGGCCCATTATTGGCGATAGTGACCAAAATTCTTTGATTTGATAACTTGGTCTGAATGTCGATTTGAGGCGATTCCGTTTGCAACATAGCATCACAAGCGTTTTTGACGATGTTACTCCATACCTGTACATATTCAGTGGATGCCCCTTTGATTAGCGGCAATGTTGCCGGACGCAATCGAACCGACACACGGCGTAGGTCACTTTGCAACAACGCAAGTGCTTTGTTTATGGTGTCATTGATATCAAGCAGTTCATCAGGCTCTCCGTCAGTGCGTCCCAACTGTTTCACCGATTTCACGATACCTACCGTGTGTTTGGCGGCAACGCGTAAGTCGTGGAGATCGCGTCCCATACCCCAGTACTTTAATGCCTGCTCTGGATCGGCCAACCAACTATCGGGAATCGTATTGCTAGCCGTGGCCCTTGCTAGGCGTTTTGCTAGGTTTCGCTCTAACCGATAGTCTGACTGTATTTGCTTGGCAATTTGTCTAACTTCACTTGATGACGCGCTTTGACCTTGCATCAAGCCAACATCAAAAAACTGACTCGCCTCAGGATGCACCTCTTCGAGAAGTTGAATCAAGTCTTGTTGCAACCGTTCTGTTTTGCTGCTCACCACGCCAATCGCGTTGTTGAGTTCATGAGCAATACCAGCAGCAAGTTGTCCAAGTGTTGTCATTTGTTCAGCAGTGTGCAAACGCTGCAAGGCTTTCTCTTTTGCCAGCGCTTCTTGAGTCGCACGTCGCTGACGCCTTGAAAGTTCATTGACCATTACTGGCATAAATTGCGCGTTAAGTGGTCCCAACGTTTGCGGAGAAACCGCTGGTGTATGTCGGTCAATCCACGCCAATGTCACTTCAGTTTTAGCAATTACCGTCGACGAGGCGATCCAGGTCCCAGAAAAAAAACTATGCACACCGATAAACGCTCCGGCTGACGCCGTAAAGAGTTTGGTTAATTTACCGTCTTCGTCACTTTCAAAATAGCCCTCCAACTCGCCTTTCAATACTAGGTAAAGGCGATAATTTTGACCGTTTTGACGCAGCACGACTTCATCGGCAGATAAGGTTACCTGCCGATCACTTTGCGAAAAATAGTGTCGTACTAATTGCTCCATACATCCCTACCCAACATGCCCGACAGCATGCAACAGCCAAACCAATACGAAGCTTAGCAGCACACCGACTACACCAAGAATCACGCCTACTTTGGCCATTTGGTTACTTTTCACATGTCCTGTTGCATGAGCTAAAGCGTTAGGCGGGGTACTAATTGGCAACGACATACCCAGTGATGCGGCGAACGTGACAACAAGGATGAGCGTAATTTCGCCTCCCAGCGGAGCGAGAGAGGCCATCGAGGTGCCCAACGCCGCCATAATTGGCATCAATAAGTTCGCCGTTGCGGTGTGCGACATAAAGTTTGCCATGACTAAACATAAGAAGGCTGCACCAAACAGTACCGCATATGGAGAGAACGCATCGAACGGAATACTATGAACGACAAGCTTCGCGAGTCCTGTTTTGTCTAACGCTAATCCAAGAGCAATACCACCAGAGACTAACCAAAGAACATCCCATGAGATTTTCTTGAGATCTTCTTTGTTGATAATTCCAGTTAGCGAGAAGATCGCAACAGGAATCAAGGCAACGGTGTAAGAGTTCATCCCGTGACTCGAGCCCATCAACCAAAGTACGATGGTCAATGCAAATGTCACGTAAACCATGATCGCTTTCGGTGTTTTTAAGAACTTACCTTTAATAGACAGTTCTATCTTCTTTTGGTCAGCACTGAACAGAAAATTTATCAGCATCCAAGCCAATGCCATCATCACTACCACGAACGGCACACCAAACGCCATCCATTCACCAAAACTGATGTAGTTATCCCCTACCAGATATTTCAGCGCAATCGCATTAGGTGGTGTGCCAATTGGGGTTCCCATACCACCAATGTTAGCTGCAACGGGAATACATAACGCAAAAGCAATACGTCCTGGGTCTTTGGGGCCAAACACCGCAATGACCGGCGTTAAAATAGAGAGCATCATTGCCGTGGTAGCAGTATTCGACATAAACATAGAGAAGATGCCAGTGATCAGCATTAAACCCAGCATCACGTATTTAGGGTCAGTGCCAAAAGGCTTTAACAACACCCGCGCGAGGTTAACATCGAGGCGATATTTAGTCGCAGCCATCGCCAAAAAGAAACCACCAAGAAACAACATAATGATGGGGCTCGCAAACGTCGCCATGATTTCGTTATAACTCAGCAATTGACCAAAATGCGGCTGCCCTTCACTCAACCTAAATAGATACAAACCTTTGTTGGAAACCAGTAACAGCTCTAGCACAATAATCACGACGGATGTCGCGTAAATAGGGATAGGCTCGAATACCCAACATAGGGCCGCGAGAAGGAAAATTGCGATGACACGCTGTTGAACAATGGTCAATCCTTCGAAGGGGAATGCCGAAAGTGGCATAAGCAAAACGATTAATGGGATAGATATCGGAATGATATACTTTAAAAACTTTTGCATGGTACTGCTCGTCCTGAGAAATATTTTACTGTGAGCAGTATCACGCTGCTATGCATAGACCGACTTAGCGTAGGATCAAAGTTTTTGCATATTTATCATGAAGTTTCTTGGAGTGTGAATTGGGTAACAATTTGCTATTGTTACAGACAACAATGATTGCACTTATATAAATCATACGACAACGGTTTAGCTGTAGGTAACCTGATAATGAATCCACTCACTATTCTTGATGGCGGTATGGGTCGAGAGCTCAAGCGCATGGGAGCACCATTTTCTCAACCTTACTGGAGCGCACAAGCATTAATAGAAGCACCACATTTTGTAGAACACGCTCATCAGCAATTTATTGATGCTGGTGCCGATATCATTACAACCAACAGCTATGCGTGTGTGCCTTTCCACTTGGGCGATAAACTCTATCAAGAGCGAGGCATAGAGCTTGCCCATTTAGCGGCGCAATTGGCAAAAAACGCTGTGTTGCACAGCCAACGTCATGTAACGATTGCAGGCTCCCTGCCTCCCGTGTTTGGCTCCTATCGTCCCGATCTGTTCTTAGCAGAGCAAGCCGCACAGGTGTGGCACGATTTACTGCAAGCGCAAGAGCACAATGTCGATGTTTGGCTAGTTGAAACTCTGTCTAGTATTGAAGAAGCTCAGGTGGTCTCCCATGTGTTAGCTCAGTCCCCAAAACCTAAATATTACGCCTATACCTTGTTAGATGATGTAAATCAGCTAGGTAAACTGCGCTCAGGTGAAACGGTAGAAGATGCAGTGCAGTCTTTGTTAAAGCACAACCCAGATGGCATCTTATTCAACTGCTCGATACCCGAGGTGATTGAATCAGCGTTAGAAGTCACGGCAAGAGTTTTGAAACATCACCACGCTTCAATTCATTTGGGAGCCTTTGCCAATAGCTTTACGCCAATTCGGTCTGGGCACAAAGCGAATGATGCCGTACAGGAGTTAAGAGAAGTCTCTCCACAAGACTATTTGCGATTTGCCAAACAGTGGCAACAGCATGGAGCGACGATTATTGGTGGGTGTTGTGGGATTGGACCAGAGCATATTAACGTGTTAGCGCAATGGAAAGCGAACGTATAGTGTCTACAACTTTCAAGTAAATATAGAAAAGCCAGACGTTGCATGGTCTGGCTTTTGAGTCATTCTATTTGCGATGGCCTAATCGCACGGTTCCCTGAGTCGAGAACCAAAGTGCTTCCGAGCGACGACGACCAAGTAAGATAGGGCCATCATCGTAAAACAGGAAGTTCTTCCAGTACTGTTTAAACACCGACCATTTGGTTTCAATCACATTGTACTTCTCATAACAGAAATACACAGTGACATCATCTTGCCAATCGATAAACTGCCCCACCGCTTGTGGTAAGTCATTCTCGTCAGCTTCCCAAGCCGCCATCCAATCAACGTCATCTTGCCAATTGCTGTCTTTCATCGGCCAATCTTGAGAGCTTAAACGCTCTGCATCTGGACTCTGAGCACTGATATTCTCTTTCCAAAACTGCGCCGCACGCGCTTGAGTCATGGGTTTAATCTGTGGCCAATCTTGCTCAGGTACCGGCATTGATTGATGCGTAAAAATCCATTTTCTTTGGTATTCATCCAAAGTTATGTAAGACATTTAGTCTCCTAATTTCTTAACCAGCCATTTTCTGTGGCTTCTTCTATCAGCAATTTTGCTTTATCCCACAGCACTTGTGAACCTTTTTCTATGCGTTGGTTCACTTGCATTACTTGTTGCACGCTGACATTGTTTTCTATCCAGCTTTGACCATTATTATGGTAATTCAATAACATAGGGATAAGTCGGTCCAAGGCTTTTGCGAATTTAGCTTCTGAAGATTCTGCCGCCTCAAACTCACACCAGACACAAAACAAAGCCTCACTTTGGTCATCGGGTAGCATGCCAAACAAACGCTTTGCCGCTTCAAGTTCCGTTTGCTGCTGCGTCTCATAGGCCGCCGTGTCATACACAAAAGTATCACCGGCATCAATTTCAACCATATCGTGTAGCAGAAGCATTTTCACTACTTTAGTGATATCGACCGGTTCGTTCGCGTGCTCTTGCAACAGCAAGGCCATCATAGCGACATGCCAACTGTGCTCGGCACTGTTTTCAAACCGCCCGTTTGCACATCGAATACGAGTACGGCGTAATACCGACTTGAGCTTGTCTAGTTCCATCAATAAGTTGAGTTGTTGATCAAGCCTGCTCATGATGACGCTTTCCAACTGGAATTAATAAGCGACGTTAACACATGATCTTCCCACTTATCGTTGATTAACAGATAGTTTTTAGCAAAGCCTTCTCTCTCAAAACCCATCGATTGCAACACCGCTTCACTACGAACATTCCTTGGCATATAAGAAGCAGCAATACGATGCATATTCTGAACCTCGAACATATAGGGTATCGCTAACTGTAATGCTTTACGCATGTAACCATGACCTTGTGCACTTTCTGCTAATGAGTATCCAAGGTTACATGAGTGAAATGGAAAACGAATTAAACTGCTAAACGAGATCGTCCCCTGCATTTCATTGGTCTGCGCGTCGAATATCAGGCAGTAATACGCCAACCCTAAACGGTGCAGCTCCTCTAATTTAACCAACTTCGCCGCCCACGATTCCACTTTATAGAAATCTGCATCTCGCTTAGGCTCCCAAGGTTCGAGAAAGGCTTTATTCTCTCGAAAATACTGGGCAATCGTGTAAGCGTCGGATGGTTTAGCCGTTCTTACCAAAACATTCCCTTCACGACGATGCAGCTGCACCGCCGAGCTAAGATCTTCCATTAATTCTTCCTGATATTGTAGTCACGCAGCTTATTCGCAATAGAGGTGTGTGACACATTAAGACGCTTGGCAAGTTTGCGACTCGATGGGAAGGATTGATAGAGCTTTTCCAGGACACGGGACTCGTAATCTTTCATGATGTCATCTAATGAACCATCGATATTCAAATTCACTGCACCAGAATTTACCCCTTCCAGCTTAGGTAAATTGAAATCTGCAAGTTGAAGCGTCGACCCTGTCACTTGAGTGAGTGCGCGCAGCACCATATTGTCCAACTGACGCATATTCCCCGGCCAAGGGTAGTGACTGAGAGATTTAACTAACTCCTCACCACTCTCCGGTCTCGCAATCCCTAACTTGTTACTGTGTTTAGCCACAAACAGCTCTAATAAAGGCGCAATATCGCTTGCTCTTTCGCGTAATGGCGGGATCGTAAGCGTCAGCACGTTTAGGCGATAATAGAGATCTTCGCGAAATGCGCCTTGCTCCGCCAAATCCGCTAGATTGTAGCGAGTGGAAGCGATAATACGCACATCAACGTGAACCTCATGCTCTTCCCCTACTCGTCTAAAGGTGCCATCTTGTAAGAAACGCAGCAGTTTGATTTGTAAATGAGGACTCATCTCACCGATTTCATCGAGTAGCACCGTACCGCCGTTCGCTTGCTCAAAAATACCTTTATGCCCGTGTTCATGATTAAACGAACCAGGAGCATGACCAAACAGTTCCGTTTCGGCAACGTCATCTGGCATAGAAGCACAACTTAATACCAAAAATGGATGAGACGCTCGATTCGAGCGGTTATGACATGCTTTCGCCAGCATTTCTTTGCCCGTGCCAGTTTCGCCTTCGATCAATAGCGGTTGATCCAACATAGCGAGCTTTTTCGCTTGGCTCATAAGCGCTTTGTGACGATTAGACACTCCAACAAAATGCTCAAAACCTAATGTGTTGCTATCGGCAAGTACATCTGGCGCAGTGGACGTCGCTGTTGGATGAATACTCATTACCGCACTGGCTAACAGCGTCTCATTTGACTCACCGGTAATATAAACCGGCAATATTTCCATGGTGTAGTCCAAACCATCAATAACAATGGCTTGTTTTTGACGAGAAATCTCACCCTCTATCCACTTAGTGAAATTAAAACTTGGCAGTAAATGAGAGATTAACTGCCCAATGGCTTCTTCTTCGCTCTTGGCTAAAAGCTTTAATGCGGCATGGTTCGCCATATCAATCGCACCTTTGAGATCGATTGATAACACTGGGTAAGGCAAGTTGGTGAGCAGTGACACAAGCTCGGTATTGTGTCGTTCGCTAGGCATAAACTGGATCTTTCGAACGTCTTTTACACCAGAAATTCGGCGAATTTCTGTCATCAGGTTTCTAAATGTCTCGAAATCAATGTCTGGACAGTTTAAGTAGATAATCCCAGAAATATCAATTTCAATGCCACGCAAGTCGATACTGTTGGACGCCAGAATGTCCAATAGCTCGCGCGTGAGTCCCAGTCTATCTTCGCAAAAAACCTCTAAACGCACTTTGTCTTCCTATAGAAAGTGTCACGAAATGTTGACAGTAAGTGTGTATGACAAGCGGATTCGCGTCAACAAAAACAGTATGTTGCACCCTCGATTTGGCTTATTTTTATGCGTTCTGTAGGTAAAATGATGGCTAATTTGCCGATATGGCTTGCTCTAGGTCGGAATAAACAGTAACTAACTGATCTACTTAGGTAACTTTTAGCAATTGAAGTACAGGGATGCGCTCTGTAATTAACTAAATCTAACAACATGCATCGATCAATCGAGTCATCAAGACTATCGATACATTGCCTAAATCGCGGTACGGTCTTAGCATCAAAATGTGGCGCATCAACGTCAATCACGGTATGGGTCCCATTGCTATAGGTGATAAATGACACTAGTCTCTCCCTGCATAGCCAATCAAACTTAATCCGCTAATCATAGTGTTAACAGACACTACCTCTGTATGTGTAATTGTCTTTATCAGATATATCAATAATCCAACCACGTTCTGGTATGGTTTATCTCGGCAAAATAACGCAGAATGAGCAAAAAAACGAGTCAACTTTTATGCACGTTAAATATCGCGCTGAAATTATTTTGGTTTTTACCACTTTGCTTGCAGGCGCCGGATGGGTGTTTTCTAAAGAAGCCATTCAAGGGCTTCCGCCATTTGGTTTTATTGGACTGCGGTTTATCTTCGCTTCTTTGATCTTGCTACCCTTTTGTATGCGTGCTCTTAAGGCCGCATCACTGGGTGATTGTCTAAAAGCAATGAGCGTAGGCTGTTTCTTAGGAAGCGCCATTTTTTGTTGGATTCACGCCATTTCCATTAGCGACACCTTAGGCGAAGGGGCATTTATTATGAGCCTTTCAATGCTATTTGTTCCAATTGTCGCTTGGATACTATTTAAAACGAAACCGATACGCGCATTTTGGTTCTCACTACCCATTGCCGCTGCTGGCTTATTTCTACTGTCGTGGAAAGGAAGTTGGCAAACTGACCCCAGTCAGATTTGGTTTTTGGTATCCGCGGTTGGTTTAGCGCTGCATTTTAATTTCAATAGTAAGTATTCCGCGCAACTTTCTCCGATGCTGCTGACGACCCTACAACTTTTCGCAACCGGTTGTTTAGGTGTCATTTTATCACTCAGTTTTGAAACATGGCCTGACCATGTGTCATTGATTACCTGGAAGTGGTTGGCACTGAGTGTTTTGTTAGCGACCAGTCTTCGCTACTTAATGCAAACAACGGGGCAAAAATTGGCCAACCCAACGAATGCAGCCTTGTTGATGCTACTCGAACCAGTTTGGACACTCATTTTAAGTGTCTTGTTTTACGCAGAATCCATGCCGATTAACAAGATTTTTGGTTGTTTGTTACTGCTTGCCTCTTTGATCTTCTACCGTTTGAGCTCAGTGGTTTCGATACGAAGAGCAAAACGATTAAGCCAATAACACAAACAGCGCCCTCCAGAGGGCGCTGTTTATTTACAGTCAATGGCCGTGAATCTTATAAAGGACTAGCTAACACGTTTAAGATTCACAACGTTGTTTTTTGCGAGTAATGCATCAAGATAACGACCAAGCTGCTCCACTTGTTCAGCATCAAATTCAAGACCAAGTTTACTTCGTCTCCAAAGTATATCGTCTACAGACACTGCCCACTCTTGCTGCACCAAATAATCGACCTCAGCTTGATATAGGCCATGACCAAATGCGGTTCCTAGCTCCTCGATGCTTGTCTTACCCTCTAAGAATAGCGATACGCGCGTACCGTACGCTCTAACCCAACGCTTGAGCAGCGGCTTATCGAGCCAAGTATACTGAGCCGCCAGCTGTTGTTCTAGATTATCTCGACTTGAGAAATTTCCACCTGGCAGAATCGCGTCTCGAGTCCATTCTTGTCCCATATGAGGGAAAAAAGGAGCAAGTTTGTCGACAGCTGCCTGACCAAGCTTACGGTAAGTAGTTAGCTTACCACCGAAAATCGATAGCAAAGGGGCATCATCCATTTGCTCATCAAGTTCGATAGTATAATCACGCGTTACCGCCTGAGGATCATTGGACTCATCATCGCACAATGGACGAACACCAGACCAATCAGAAATGACATCCTGAGGCGAAATCTTAGTCGTAAAGTGTTGATTAACGATATCGCATAAGTACGCGATTTCGTTATCATCTATCTTAACTTTACTTGGATCGCCTTGATACTCAACGTCTGTGGTTCCAACGACAGAGTAGTTATCCATATAAGGAATGACAAAGACGATGCGTTTATCTTCGTTTTGTAGGATGAACGCGTGGTCACCTTCGTACATTTTCGGAACGACGATATGACTGCCCTTCACTAATCGAATGCCTCTTGGTGATGGCATGGCCAACTGACTACCAAAGAAACGGTCAACCCAAGGCCCGGCCGCATTCACCAAAACTTTGGTTTGAATAACGTTTACTTCGCCTGTTAACGTATTTTCAATATCGACACGCCACCCTTCACCAGATCGTTCGGCTTTAACACATTTCGAACGGGTAAAAATATCTGCCCCTTTCTCTTGAGCCAGTTTTGCATTCGTGATGACTAAACGCGCATCGTCTACAGCACAATCTGAGTATTCAAAACCCACTTTCATTTCTGGCGACAATGGGCCCTTCTCACCCGAGAACTTAACGCTGTGACTGCCAGGAAGAGACACTCGTTTGCCGAGATTATCGTATAAGAATAAGCCGGTTCTGATCATCCAAGCCGGTCTCAGATGAGGTCGGTGAGGTAACTGGAAACGAAGCGGAGACACAAGATGGGGCGCATTTTTGAGTAACACCTCTCGCTCTGCAAGCGCTTCCGAAACTAAACGAAACTCATAGTGCTCGAGATATCGAAGCCCACCGTGGATCAATTTACTGCTCGCCGATGATGTCGCTGAAGCCAAATCGTTCATTTCATAAAGTGCTACCTTCAAACCACGTCCTGCTGCATCTGCTGCAACAGCCACACCGTTAATGCCGCCTCCTATTACGACTAAATCGTACACTTTACTCGTTACATTCATACTTTCTCCGTCTAGATCTCTTGCTCGCAAATGCGCGTTTGTGTTCGTTTTGGTACAATATAGTCGTCAAAAACGAAAAAATCGAGTATTTTTTTACACCCACGACGAAAGTTTCATTCAGCCGATATAAATCAGAGAATGAGAACTGAGCCTTTGCAATGCGCCCCAAAGTTCATTAACATTAAATTTACGTACATTTGACATCTCGTACACTACAGTGTGCGAAAACGAACATTTCGCGATGACAGCGAAAAAGTATAAAGAAATAACGAGAAAGATATGGAAAGTAAGAAGAAAGTCGTCGTCGCATTAGATCAAGGAACCACTAGCTCCCGAGCTATCATTTTTGATCATGACGCACATACGATCAGTGCTGCTCAGCGCGAATTCACTCAAATTTATCCTAAACCCGGTTGGGTCGAACATGACCCGATGGAAATCTGGGCCACACAGCGCTCTTCCCTCACTGAAGTATTGGCTCAGTCTGATATTGCTAACGAAGAAGTTGCGGCGATTGGTATCACCAACCAACGTGAGACCACCATTGTGTGGGAAAAAGACACCGGCCATCCTATCTACAATGCTATTGTTTGGCAGTGCCGCCGTACCGCCGATTTTTGTGAAAAGTTAAAAGCCGACGGCCATGAAGACTACATTCGTGACACAACGGGTTTAGTGGTTGATGCTTATTTTTCTGGTTCTAAGATTGCGTGGATTCTCGACAACGTTGAAGGTGCACGAGAGCGCGCAGAGAAAGGCGAATTACTATTCGGCACTGTGGATACTTGGTTAATCTGGAAACTGACCCACGGTAAGTCTCACGTCACAGACGTAAGTAACGCATCACGCAGTATGTTGTTCAATATCCATACCCTTGAATGGGATGAAAAACTACTCAATATCTTCAACATTCCAAAATCCATGTTACCTGACGTTAAATCGAGCAGCGAAGTCTATGGTTACGCCCATATTGGCGGCGGGACGGAAGACATTCCTATCAGTGGTATCGCAGGAGACCAACAAGCCGCCCTATTTGGTCAGCAGTGCTTTAAGAAAGGCATGGTCAAAAACACCTATGGCACTGGCTGTTTCTTACTGATGAACACAGGCGATAAGCCCATTGCTTCGAAACGCGGTTTGCTCACTACCGTTGGATATAAAGTTGGCAATGAGGTTACTTATGCGCTCGAAGGTAGTGTGTTCATGGGGGGGGCAACAATTCAGTGGCTGCGCGATGAGCTAGGACTCATTCAAGATGCTCAAGATACTCAATACTTTGCAGAGAAAGTCGATGACTCCAACGGCGTGTATCTTGTCCCTGCATTTGTTGGTCTAGGCGCGCCTTATTGGGATCCTCACGCACGTGGCACTTTAACGGGATTAACACGCGGCACGAACCGCAATCATATTATCCGCGCCGCTCTTGAGTCTATCGCTTATCAAAGTCGGGATGTCTTACTTGCCATGGAGGAGGACTCAGGTATTAAGCTAAGCCAAATTCGCGTTGACGGCGGCGCCGTTGCTAACGATTTCCTGATGCAGTTCCAGTCTGACATTATGGGCAGCAAAGTCGTTCGTCCGGTTGTCAGAGAATCAACCGCTTTAGGTGCGGCAATGCTAGCCGGTCTCGCGGTTGGTTTTTGGCAAAACCAAGAAGAGCTTGCTGATAAGAAAGAAATCGAGCGTATCTTTAGTGCTCAAATCGAGCGAAATGAAAGAGAAGCGTTGTACGCCGGTTGGTTAGACGCGATCAAACGAACTAAATCACACTAAGGTATAGTTCTTCATAAACTTATTAAACCCGCACTCGAAAAAAACGAGTGCGGTTTTTTTATTAGATGCGACGCGTAATGTCACCTCTCACTACTTTTCTGTCATAGATGCAGAGTGTAAACAACTCAATGACGCTCCCAACAAGGCAAAACTGGCTAATATGCTGGTCAATACCGTATTCCGTTATACCAACGACACTAAAATGGAAATCTTTGACATTGCGTTATCGCAGTAGCATTGCCTACTCCCCAACAACTCATAGAGTGGACTTGATTGAGTACATCATTGTGTTGGAAGGTGACGTCGAGATTCTGTTTGAAGGTAAGTGGCATGCTGTCGCACAGGGTGAAAGTTTACGCTTTTATAGTGATCAGCCACACGGTTATAAAGCCGTAACCGAGAGGGCGGTATTTCAAAATATTGTCTGCTATCCAAGCTAATTAGATCCCCAAACTGCCTCTTATAAATCCGCACCATATAAAACCAATAACAATAGTTGCAGTTGCAACTATTGTTATGTAAACTAAATCACGTAAACAAATCAGCCCAAAAGGTTTTATTATGCGCACGACCCTCTCTCTACTTCACCGAACCGCAGCGATCATTGCTTTTGTTTTGATTTTGTCATTCTTCACCAGCAGCGTTTTAGTCGAGCTGTTCGGAAGTGAGCAAGCTGTGACTACAGTGAAAACTGCCATTTTCTTTGCCGTATGGGTTTTGATCCCTTGTATGGCAATTGCTGGCATTACGGGTTCAAAGCTCGCGCCAAAAGCCAATAAGGGAGTACTTGGAACAAAGAAAAAGCGGATGCCATTTATTGCAGCGAATGGCATGTTGGTGCTGCTACCTTGTGCGATCTATCTTCACACTCTTGCCTCTAAAGGCCAATTTGACCACACCTTTTATTGGATTCAAGGCATAGAGTTTGTCGCAGGTTTTATCAACTTAACGCTTATGGGATTAAATATTCGCGATGGCCTGAGATTACAAAATAAGCGCTCACCACGTTTAAGTACCGAAAACTAATACCTGTGCGTCCATACTTTGTATTTGTTCGATTGTCACTGGCGTTTTCATTGCAAAAACGTTAACGTCGGTGCTACTTCACTGCTGTTTCTTCGCATAGCGAATACCTCATTTTCTGACATTGCAGAAATAGCAGTTTCCCTATTCATCACGGAAGTTCGAATATGACAGTCAACACCGCCTCTTTCATCGACTCAGGTTTACGTTTTACCCCTCACAACTTTATTGTTCCATTGGATTATCAGCACCCAGATAAAGGCAACATCAATGTCTTTGCGCGAGAAGTATCACTTGTCGATGACACGGCAGACAAGCCTTGGCTAGTCTACTTTCAAGGAGGCCCCGGGTTCCCATCACCCCGTCTGAATGGCAATAATGGTTGGTTAAAACGCGCGTTACAGGATTATAAAGTACTTCTACTGGACCAAAGAGGCACCGGGAACAGCACCTTAATCAGCCATCAAACCTTGGCAAATCAAACACCACAGCAGCAAGCCGATTACCTCAGCCATTTTAGAGCGGACAATATTGTTCGCGATGCAGAATCGATTCGTAAACAATTTGGTGTTAAACAATGGGCCATTCTCGGTCAAAGCTTTGGTGGCTTTTGTTCACTAACCTACCTCTCTTTATTCCCAGAAAGCTTATCGCGTTTATTTATCACTGGCGGTGTACCCTCTATTTCGCGTCACCCAGATGACGTTTATCAAGCGACATTTAAGCGTACCAGAGAGAAAAATCAGGCATTCTTTCGTCAGTTCCCTCATGCACAAGCACTCTGTAAGAACATTGCCAATCACCTAATGAACAATGACGTTTACTTGCCTAATGGCCAGCGTTTTACTGTTGAGCAATTTCAACAGATTGGCATTAATTTTGGTATGAGTGATACCTTCCTACCGACTTATTACCACTTAGAAAACGCTCTGATTGAGGTCAACGGTGAGACTATTATGCGTTATGAGTTCCTAAATGAAATGTTGATGCAACAGGGTTTTCAAACTAACCCTATCTACGCCTTGCTGCACGAATCCATTTATTGCCAAGGCTTTAGCTCTAATTGGTCTGCACATCGAGTACGTCAAGAGCATAGTGAATTCAACTATTTGGGCGAAGAAAGCGAATTCTATTTTACTGGCGAAATGGTATTCCCTTGGATGTTTGAACAATACGAATGCCTTAAGCCATTGAAAGAAGCTGCCAACTTGCTGGCTGAGAAATCTGATTGGGGCAAACTGTATGACGCCGAAACACTCGCCAATAACTCAGTTCCAGTAAGTTGCGCGGTTTACGCCGATGATATGTTCGTAGAAATGGATATCAGCCGCGAGACCCTTGCTCTGATGCCTAATGCGAAAGCTTGGATTACCAATGAATACGAACACAATGGACTGCGTGCCGATGGTGAGCACATTCTTAGCAAACTGATCACCATGGGGAATCATACTTATCATTGCCAACACTCACCTCAACCGCGCACGATGAGGTGAGCTTTTTATCTCACTTTACTGTACTTGTTCTTGCAGCCAACGCTTAAACAGTCGCGTATAAGGATTGTCAGTATGGGTGATGACAAAATATCCGGTATTCGCCGCCATCTTATCAAATGGTGCAACTAGCCTCCCTTGCGCGACTTCTTCACCTAGCAAGGCTGTCCGAGCCAGAGCAATACCAACTCCGGCCTCGGCAGCCGACATCGCCATATCGGTACGATTGAAGAAATGCCCTTGGTTAGTGTCAAAATCCAGACTCTGTTGAGATGCCCAATACAGCCACTCATAATCTTTAGGTGCACCTTCCCACGGCATAAGATCATGCAATAGTGTCACTTGTTCCCACGCTCTAGAGCTGGTTGCCAAATCTGGGTGACGCTGCCAGTAGTCATGACTCATTACCGGAATCAGTGATTCTTCTAACAGTAATTCTGCATCGGAGCGTTTATATGGAATCGGTCCATAATCTATCGCAACATCAAAATCGCGGCTGTCACTATCAACGAGTGCGCCTTCAGCGAACGTGTGTATCTGAACATCAGGATAACGGCGATAGAAGTCCTCCAAGCGAGGTACTAACCACTTAAAGGCAAACGACGGGGTGAGTTTTAATCGTATCTGTTTACGCTCAGATACTCGTGTTAGTTGAAACACCGCCTCTTCAATGGACAATAGATGATGACCCGCCGCTTCTACCAGTTTGTTGCCACGTTCGGTAAGCCGAATTCCCCGAGCGTGGCGTTCAAATACAGTAAAACCTAAGCGTTGTTCAATCTGATGTAGCTGCTGACTCACCGCACCGACCGTCAAATTCAGCTCCTTTGCCGCACTGGTAATACTGGTGTGGCGCGCCACAATACAAATTAGATTGATACCATGAAGTAGCGCCGATTTCATACTCACCCTTTAGTTTTACTAAAATCTATTATCAATTTATATCGATTGTTAAGCAGATGTAAATCGCTCATTGTTACTGAAAATAAAAAATGTGAGAGTTGAATGTGAAAATCGTCGTATTAGGAAGTGGAGTCATTGGACTAACCAGTGCATGGTATCTGTCTCAAGCTGGCTTTGAGGTGACAGTCATCGACCGTCAATCCAGATCTGCGGAAGAGACAAGCTTCGCCAATGCGGGACAGATTTCCTACGGCTACTCCTCTCCATGGGCAGCGCCAGGGATTCCCACAAAAGCCCTCAAATGGCTTTTTGAGCAGCACGCACCGTTAAAAATAAAGCCTAGCTTAAGCCCTGAATTGATTCACTGGGCGAGCCAAATGTTGTTGAATTGCCAATTAGGTCATTACAAGACTAACAAAGCTCGCATGTTGACCATTGCGAATCGCACTAGAGACTGTTTAGCCCAGCTTAATAGACAATACCAACTGCAATACCAAGGACGTAGACAAGGCACACTGCAAATCTTTCGACATCATAACCAACTAAGGTCTGTCGAAAAAGATATGGCGCTACTAAGTGAAAGTGGCACTCAGTTTCAACTACTCGACCGTCAGCAATGCTTACAACAAGAGCCAGGGTTAGCAAACATGAGAGGTTCTCTGGTTGGCGGCCTATATTTGCCTGACGATGAAACAGGTGACTGCTATTTATTTTGCCAACAATTGCAGGCTTTGGCGGAACAAGCAGGTGTCAAATTCCTCTTTGATACCGATATCGATGCACTAGAGGTGAAAAAACAGCACATTAAAAGCGTTAGCACATCACAAGGTGCAATAGCAGGTGATCGATTCGTCGTCGCATTAGGGAGCTACTCCAAATCTTTGCTAGCACCTCTTGGCATTGAGCTACCGATTTATCCGGTGAAAGGCTATTCATTAACCCTTCCGGTGGTTGATCAGCAGCACGCCCCTACCTCTACCATTATGGATGAAACCTACAAGGTCGCCGTTACCCGATTTGATGAGCGGATCCGCGTCGCAGGCACAGCCGAACTTGCAGGTTTTGATCCGCAGCTTCCAGACAAGAGGCTCGCAACATTAAACCATGTTGTCAGTAACCTGTTTCCCAAAGGCACCGACCTGACTCAAGCTGAATATTGGACTGGATTTAGACCGATGACACCAGATGGTACACCGATTATTGGAAAAACCTCTATCCATAATCTTTATACGAATACAGGACACGGAACATTAGGGTGGACAATGGCATGTGGTTCGGCGGATATTTTAACCGAATTGATAGCGTCTGACGGTAGTATCGAACTGCCTGACTTAAGCCTAGCAAGATATGACTAACATATTGATAATTCGATATTTTGGCATAAAATCAACAACGAAATGTTGTTGTTAAGAATGAATTTATTAATTGGAATAGAAAGTTAGCGTTGATGTAGACTCCTGCAACATTTTTCACGCTCCCTCGATCGTTGCTTCACTGGATTACGCCTTTAGGCACCATAAGCTAGCGCTATTTCGGTTTATGTACAGCATTAAATTCAATACTATCTTCACGTTGGTCGTGGCGACCACATTACTTTACGGATGCGATTCAAACTCCGACTCAGACCACCTAGACAAATTACATCACTCTGTTAACGGTGTGGCCTCCTCTGGGGGTGGTCTGAAAGGTTATGTCTCGTTGAATCAGGGCCAACAAAATCGCACATTTACCCCCGCTCGCTCTAGTCTATTCACAACCAATGAAAATGGAACGTTCACCATCGGGTGCGCCAATGACCTTGAATACCCTGTTATGTTACAAATCGAGGGCATTCACGGAATAGAGGCCGTTTCTGAGTACTCGCTGTTACTGGACAATAAAACCGATAGGATCAACTTGTCGCCACTCACTCGGATTATTATTGGACGCGTGGCTGGCATTGATGCCGCTCAGGTGTATGACAACTTCTCTGAACACAGAAGCAAATTTACTGAAGCTGGCCTTCAGAAGGCGCAATCAGAGTTAACCAAAGTCATTCAGCCACTACTACAAGCTACGAATCTTGAGAACAACAGTAACTTATTCTCACTGCATTTCTCAGCTAACCTAACCGAACTTGATAGCGTCTTGGCAAACTTAGACTTTGATTATTACTTGGAGAAGGTCGTTATCACTTACGCCCCACATAAGGCATATCATGTGGAGTTGGCGTACGCTAATTCTTGGGAAGGTGCTCAGCTGATTCCTGATGATGCCGATTTGGAGTCAATAGCTCAAGAGCTGACTGTGCTCAATACCGCGCGTCAACTTCTTGAACAAATGGCGTTATTGAAAGGAGACAAAGCGCAATTCGACGCATTGCTGGCTGAGAATGCTCATTGGTTTGGCAGCGACCGTAAAGACCTGTATAACACTTATTTCGCGGTGCTACCCGCAGAGACAGACCCTAGTTTTCAGCGTTATCACGACCTGGTGCTGTTAGACAGTCGCCCACAACAGAAACAGTACTTGGTTGGCTATACGTCTACCTTTGAGGCAAGCACCGCGGCAAGCGTTTCTCGCGATCAAGCCTGGTTTGAAATGGTCAATGGCGAACTCATGTTTGTTGGTGATGACCACCCTTACCCTACATCTTTCTATGCGTTGTATAAGCTTAATACTGCGCCACAAGGTTATAACTGGGTTGAAGGAGAGGCATTTCAGTGGGTATTTGAAGCTACGGGCTTTTTATCTCCACAACATTGCGCCAAAGTACCCACAAGCGGCGAGTGGCAATGGAACTCTCCGAGCTTCTTTGAGAGTCTAACGCCGATAAGTGATGTGATCTTAGACTTGAATAACATCAGCGTGACTTCACCTACACAAAGTGCCATTGTCCTGGATAAGGTCTACAAAGACCCGACGACACTCCAATGTCACCTAGTCGATAGTGCTAACCGTACTAGTGGTCTTTTAGATGGTTACCCAATCAACCTTTCTTCTGATAAGGTGGTCACTAACCAGGTGTATGACGTCACTTACCACTATACAGATAAGACGTTAGTGAAAAGAATCTACCTAACTGAGCCGCCACGCAACAAACAGACAATGGCACCATTCCAGACAAATGTACAACATATTGATGGTACCAAAGGATTGCTTACTTATGAGTGGAGCCGAACTAGCCCTTTTGTGACCGAAGGTGATCTCTATGTCTATCACCCAGAGGACCTAGGGCAAGGGTCGCGAGTGCATATTGAAAAAGGCCAAACGTCGGTGGTGAAAGAGACCGATGCCGACGTTGCTCGTTTGTTTCACAACGCGCTAGACCCATACGGACGCGTTATCAACCAGTATTATGTCTCTGCGGATGGGACAACGCCATTAACAATGCAATAAACTGACACTTGCGGTTGTGCATGAGTGGTTCTAACAACTCAGCACACCTGCAAATCCACTTCATTGTGCTCAAGAATATCGACCAAATCTTGCGGTGGCATAGCATCAGTATAAAACGCATCGACTTGGGAGATGTGTCCTAGATTGACCATCGCACCACGATTGATTTTAGTGCTATCTGCCGCCAATATGGTTTGTCCCGAGCACGCGATAATGGCTTGGGCAATACGGACTTCCGAAAAGTCGAAGTCTAAAAGACTGCCATCTTCGTGTATCCCTGAGATACCTATGATACCGTAATCCAATCGAAACTGTTCAATGAACTCTTTCGCCGCTTCTCCTATGATGCCGCCATCTTTGTTACGTATCTGCCCACCTGCGACGATAACGGTAAAATCGTCTTTGACCCGCAGTATGTTGGCCACGTTAATATTATTGGTGACGATTTTAAGATCTTTATGATCAAGCAGTGCCGTCGCTACGGCTTCCGTTGTCGTACCAATATCGATAAACAATGATGAGGAATTAGGAATACGCTTTACTAACTCCTTGGCGATACGATTTTTTTCATCTTGATATCGGACCTTACGTGAAGAGTACGCTTCATTTTCAGTACTAGAATGAAGTGATGCTCCCCCATGATGACGAGTAACCAGTCCCTGTTTCGCCAAGTCATTCAAATCGCGGCGAATCGTTTGTGGACTGACACCAAACTCTTCCACAAACTCTTCAGTGTTGGAAAAACCTTTTTCTGAGAGCATGGCAAGTATTTGTCTATGGCGTTGGGTTTGTTTCAAAACATCACTCCAATTCGAGTTCTCTTAACATCTACACAATAGTATAACTATCTGAAAGTTCACGGTATACCTCAAATAACGAAGTTCTAGTTTTCGCATTCAAGGCTTTGACATCATCACAAGGTGATACCAGATCAGGAATTTGATAGGTTTGCATCGAGGCAGCGACTGCCGCTTTCACCCCATTATTGGAATCTTCAAACGCAAGACATTGAGCCGCATCCACACCCAATCGATGAGCAGCGAGTAAGTAGATTTCAGGATCAGGCTTTCCGTGTTTAACTTCACACCCCGTCGCTAAACAATCAAAGTATTTATCCAAGCCCGCTAATTTGAGTTTTACTTCAGCAACATGGCGATGAGTAGAGGTCGCCACAGCGAGAGGAATATGGATGGACTTTAAGAAATCGAGTAGCTCTACCACACCGTCTTTTTTAGGAATAGCCTGATGAAATACTACGGAATCATAGCTTTTTCGCCACTCATCATTGATCTCTTGATAATCAATAATCCCTTTGTATGCCTCACCTAACTTGTGGTGAATAGTCTTTGAATTGCATCCGATAATAGACAGATAACTCTGCTCTAAAAAAGGCACACCCAGCGTGTGACATGCCTGTTCAAAAATGACCTTACAGACATTTTCGGTATCAAGAAGCAATCCATCCATGTCAAAAATAGCTGCTTTAAAGTTCATTAACGACCCTACTTACCTACAAAAGATGGCGAGTATAGCAGATTCCTATATTGGAAAGGATGTGTTGCTGATGGAATCATCACTTGCCTTTACCACTATAGCTGCACAGAACACGCGTGGCCCTAAGGGATACCCTCATAATTTTCCCTAGCGATATATTGACAGAGCAATTTCAAGTACAATCATACCAATTCGGTCAATGAGTCTTGTTGTACATGGAAGTCTTAAAAACTATTATTGTCGGCTTTATCGGCTCCCTTCTTGGCGCCTTGTTACCTATCCCTCTTGGGGAACTTTTCGGGGCTGCGCTGTTTGTCGTGGTTTATCTACGTGTTAGTAAGTTGGACATAAAACTCCCGAGCGCGGTACTAACAACGATCCAAATTATCCTTGGCCTCAGCATTGGCATCACGGCGCACACTCACGACCTGGTGGAGTCTTTTTCATTTCCACTCTTTTTAGGTCTGATACTGTGCATGCTATCGCAAACCACGGTTAACTTTTTCTGGCTCTACAAACGTGAACAATGGACACCCTTTGAATCGCTGCTAGGGGCCATTCCGGGTGCGATGGCGGCCATTCTTGTCATTAGCGAAGAGCAAGAAAAGCCTTCACCAAAAATCATATTTTCACATTCGATACGCTTGTTGTTATTAGTGGTGTTGGCAGGAGTGGTAGCAACAACAGGAGAAGGCACGTCACAACTTAGCCAGACCGTTTCTTTGGTACAACTTCCCTATCTCGCATTGCTGGCCGCGTTGAGTTTATTGCTCGGAAAAGTGGTAGGTAAAATAGGTATTCCAGCGCCTTATTTATTAACCAGTTTGGTGGTCGCAGCCATTTTTAACGCCCAATTTTCCGCCCTCCACTTAATGGTTCCCGAGTTGTTCATTATGATCGCAACGGCAATTCTTGGTGTGCTGATTGGTACCCGTTTAGCACCCACTTCGCTAAAGGAAGCCCTTGAGTATTCACGAGCAGGTTTCATTGTTACCACCTTAGGCGTGTCCGTCACCATCATCTACGCTTTACTCTTTAACTACATGACAGGAACCGATTGGGAGGTACTATTACTGGCTTGGGTACCGGGAAGTGTCGAAGCCATGACCGCTGTCGCCCTATTATTGGGATTAGAGCCGGCTTTCGTTGCGATAAATCATGTGATGCGGTTAATGATGTTGTATATGATGCCGGTGGTACTAAAATCCCCACTACAACGCCTAAGTAGGATGTAACCACTGTGGCTAGACCGAAAAAACAGCGCCGCGTCTGTGCAAGAGCGCCGTTCGAATGTTTTAAACCAAATGGCATTCCCTTCACGGATCTCGACAATGTGTCGCTATTGCCCGATGAATTAGAGGTCTTAAAGCTAGCAGATCTGAACAGGATGAACCAAATTGACGCAGCGAAAGAAATGCAGGTATCTAGGCAGACTTTTGCCAATATCGTAAAGTCTGCCCGCTCAAAGGTAGCGACATGTCTAATTGACGGCAAAGCGTTGATTATCGAAAAACAGCCACACAAAGATTAGTGTTTACTCGGTTCTGGTATTTGATACAAAGTTCGCTCTGTTGATTCACATTTGTCTTTGCAGTCGCACGCGCCTTCAATACCAGCGCTAGCAAGTCCGCCGCAACTGCCTTGAATCGCCTTTCTTTTGAACATCACCCCTATAGCCATGAGTGCAATTGCGGTTAAGAATGCAAGAATAGCGAATAGCACTTCCTTAATGTTACCCCGTCACTTAATGACTTTAAAATTCATCTTATTAGCATAGACCGTAGTGGGCGCGAGTTTATTTCGTTTTAGTTCGTGCTCAGAGCAACATGTCTTATGTTTTGGTTTATTCTCTTTTCCATAGTCCAGTGACTCGACCCGCTCTAGAGCGTCAAAGTCGATATCGTCAATGTGCGTTCTCACTGGCACTGACCTAACATGCACACCTGAACTAAACAACGCACCAAGCATCTTCTTACCAATGTTTCTTACTACAACTGTATCAACCTCATACTGTTTAATAACATTTAATCAGTGTTTCTTATTTCCACAGCCACCATCAGTAGATTTTGGTAGAACTAACATCTGTTGAGTGTTTAATAAGGTATCAATCAACATGATTTGCGGCGCTTTCGCAAAGTGGGATGAGATCGAGTCATTATTGAAAGGGATAGCAACGATCATAAGAGTGTCTCCATCAAAATATTAATGGATAAATTACTCGCATTATTAGCATATGCCAATAACTAAATTTGCAATGTAGACTGTCGTTAAATGAGAAGCCAATTATCTACAGTCGTAAAAAAGCCCCACTCTAGGAAATGAGCCTAACTAGAGCGGGGCTTTAAAAAAGAGCGTAAATTAGCGAGTATTACGCTTCACAGTAAGATTTAGCAATAGCCGCTCCTAGGCGAGCATTGTTCAATACTAACTGAACATTGGAATCTAAGCTGTTTCCACCCGTAAGTTCACAGACGCGAGCCAATAAGAACGGCGTCGATTCTTTACCGGCAATACCTTGTTCATCGGCTTCCGCCAACGCTTGCTCAATCGCTGAGTTAATCGCTTCGACTGGCATCGCATATTCAACAGGGATTGGGTTAGCTATCACCGCACCACCAGCAAGTTGCATCTCCCACTTGGCTTTTAGTGCGATGGCAATTTCTTGTGCGCTGTCCAGTCGGTAGTCAATGCCATGCTCACTTTCACGGGTGTAGAAAGCTGGTAGGCTATCGGTTTGATAACCAATAACTGGTACACCTTGAGTTTCCAAGTATTCACGAGTAAGCGCTAGGTCTAGAATTGATTTCGCACCTGCGCACACGACGGCAACATTAGTATTCGCAAGTTCTTGAAGATCTGCTGAGATATCAAATGTTTGCTGGGCACCGCGGTGAACCCCACCAATACCACCCGTGGCAAATACGCGGATCCCTGCCATTTCTGCCAGAATCATTGTCGCCGCTACTGTCGTCGCTCCATCTTTTTCGCCAGCCACCATAAAAGGAATATCACGACGACTGACTTTAGTCACGCTAGTACCAGCTTTACCTAAATACTCGATCTGCTCTTTATCAAGGCCAACTTTTAAGCGACCTTTAATGATAGCGATAGTCGCGGGAATCGCTCCTGATTCACGAATCGTTTCTTCAACTAAAAGCGCGGTCTCTACGTTGCGTGGATACGGCATGCCGTGAGAAATGATCGTTGACTCCAGTGCCACCACAGGTTTATTTTCAGCCAATGCTTGTGCAACTTCAGGTTGAATATCTAGATACTTCTCTAACATGTTGATTCCTCTATTAAACGAGAGACTGCCTTTTCAGACATAATTGAATTAATGGTTGAACTGGATTGAAGGGCTAATCTGGCTGCACCAAGAGCAAATTCTACGCTGTGCTGCCAATCCCAGTTTTGTAGATAACCATGAGCGAGCCCCGCCATCAGGGCATCACCCGCTCCGGTGATATTGTTTACTCGTGTTTTCGAAGCAGGGATAATCTCACCCTGACCACCAACACTTGAGTAAGCGCCTTCTTTGCCAAGGCTGATTAGCAGCCGCTTAACACCCATTGCGTGCAGTTTGTTAGCGACCTCTGGCAGTTGGTCAGGATGCTCTATTTTGCAATCTGCCAAGAGTTCAGCTTCAGAAAGATTAGGTTTTAAGGTATGTACATACCCTAAATAAGGCTTTATTTTACCTGCTTTCACCGAGGATACAGGGTCTACAAAAATGGCTTTATCCGCATGAGCATGGAATAAATAATCGAGCGCCGCTTCACTTAGGTTTGCGTCGACCACAATCACAGAAGAGCGATTAAATACCGCTGCGCGCTTGGAAAGCTGCTCAACGTTAAGATCATCAATTAATGCCATATCGTTAAGCGCTAACTGAAGCTCTCCACTCTGGTCGTGAATCGACAAATAAGTGCTGGTCGCTTTTCCTGCAACGGTCAGGCAATGATCCACACCAACACCTGCATTACGACAGGCATCTAACAGCTGTTCACCCCACAGGTCATCACCAATTGCACCAATAAACTGTACCTTACTACCCAGCCTAGATAAGTTATCGGCAATGTTTCGTGCAACACCACCCGCACCTGATGTTAAGACACCTGGATTCGAATCTCCCATCACCAAGTCCGAACTGGAACGGCCACAAAGGTCCATATTGGCTCCGCCGATGACAGCACTGAATCGCTCCGGCGCAATGACATAGCCTTTGCCCTCGATGAAGCCTTTTTTAGTCAAGTTCATAATGTGGCCCGCAACGGCGCTCCGACTTAAATCCAACATCTCGGCAAGCGTATGCTGGGCTATCATTGGGTCTTGCTTGATTAACTCTAAAATCTGCTGCTCACGCTTAGTCATAAACAATTGTCCGCATATACAAACATTTGTTTGAATGCTAATCCGTTAAAAAAACCAAGGCAAACGTTTTCTCCGGTTAAATAACCAACTTGATAAATCGATCACAGAGGTATGTAACTAAGTGAATATTTTGTCATTTGCATATTTACAACTCCATTCGTGAGTTTGGTCACTTGAATAACGATAACAGTCATGTCTACTATTAAAATACCATGTTGAAACTCATGATAAATATATATGGATTACACAAGCTGTATTGCGAGCACCAATCGAACATTAAGTTGTCGAAGCGGCATTAATGAAGTATTCAAAAGTCTCAAAAAAAAACACCCTTTTTTGTCGAGGCTTTGTGTATCCGTAACAAGCCGGAACTATCTCGAGAATTTCCATGTTATTGATCATCAAGATACCAGTGAATTCTTCGACGTCATCTCCGTCCGCGCCGACATCGGTGATCCTTTAAAAGAAATCATTGAAAATCATGATATTAGAGTGGTGGCTGATCTCTATGAACTCAGCGCAAATTCTAGAAATTATAGCCTACGAACATTAGGTCACCGCAGCAGTTTCACAATGGGATTGAAAATTGACGAGCAGCGCGGCGCGCTATTGTTCTTTAACGCAACCAAACCAGGCTATTTTAGTGATGAAACTCTTCATGCAGACCTACTATTTATAAAGGAGGTCATCACTAACCTCCTTCGCCAAGATAGCTGCAAACACCAGATGTTTCTTCAAGCGTTGAAATTGGCGCTTCGCATTAGTCACAAGCGTGACCCCGAAACCAGTGATCATCTACAGCGAATGAGTTTGTACAGCAAGCTGCTAGCAGAATTGCTCGCAGTAAAGTTACCCATAGACCATCGTTTCATTCAGTGGATAGAACTTTACTCGCCATTTCATGACATCGGAAAATATAGGATCCCAGACAATATCTTATTTAGCCCTAATCGCTATACCCTCGAAGAAAAAGCGGTTATGGATAAGCACGTTGATTATGGGATCGATATTATTGACGATGTATTAGATAACATTAGCGTCGTGAGTAACTCTAGCGCAGAGGTGACCTTTCTGAAAAATATCATTTACTGCCATCACGAACGGTTCGATGGTCGCGGCTATCCGTGTCAATTAAGCGGTGACAATATTCCTCTGGAAGCTCGAATCGTCACTATCGCTGACGTCTTCGACGCACTGCTTAGTCGTCGTCATTATAAAAATGCTTGGACAATGGAAGATACTCAAAACTATATCCAACAACAAGCTGGTGGGATGTTTGATCCTATGATTGTGGAAGTTTTACTTAACAATATTGATAAATTCAAAGCTATCTATCAAACTTTTCCACCAGAAACTTTCGCGGAAGATTCTATAGCATGATGATAGCAGCGATTAGGTAATATGCTTTCTCTCCCACTTCCTATCGACGATAAATGGTCTGCTTGTACGACAAGAAACACCATTGCCACTCAAGCCAAGTTCATACTGATGCCCTTTTGGGTCAAACTATGTAACAACTTATTCTTTGACTTACACGTGTTCGCTGATATTCTGGCGAACACATGTAAGCTTAAATGGAGTTATTGTATGAACACGGCTCACAAGCCCTCAATAATTTGGCTAAACGTTACTTTTTTTCTTGGCACGTTTATCCTTGCGACCGTTGGCGTCACTTGGTATGGATTCATATATGGCTACACGTCAGCGCACTGGGTTTGGCTGCTGATTGCCTTTATGTTCTGTGGAATGTCGATTACGGCTGGCTATCATCGCTTGTGGTCACATAAAACATACGAGGCGCACAATTTCTTAAAATACCTTTTTGCCATAGGTGGTGCGTTTGCTTTGCAAAACAGTGCGCTACACTGGTCCTCTGATCATCGTGTGCACCATAAACATGTCGATAATAATGATAAGGATCCCTACTCAGCCAAACGAGGCTTTTGGTATTCGCATATCGGTTGGATGTTGAGGGAATATCAAGCCGCTAGATACGACGATTATCGCAATTGTCGCGACCTGCAAAAAGATAAGGTGGTCATGTGGCAACATAAACACTATGTCACGCTAGCTCTTGTCACTAACTTTGGTATTCCAATCCTTCTAGGGGCAATATATAGTGACATCATCGGGTTCGTTTTGGTTGTGGGAGCACTAAGACTAGTGCTGAGTCATCACACGACGTTTTTTATCAACTCTCTCGCTCACGTTTGGGGAACCCAACCGTACACAAGTAAAAACACAGCGCGCGATAATGGCATTTTGGCTTTTCTCACCTTTGGTGAGGGGTATCATAATTTCCATCATATCTTTGAGCACGATTATCGTAACGGGATTCGTTGGTGGCAGTTCGATCCAACTAAGTGGTTAATTCGTTCATGCTCATACCTAGGGTTAGCGAAAGGATTAAAGCGAGTATCACGTTATCGAATTGAAAAAGCACGCATATTACAAACCATGCAAACTGCGCAAGGGAAAATCTTCCAACTTCCTAATGCAGAGCAAATTCATGCTGTGTTAGAACAAGAACTGCAAAACTTGATAGCGAAGCTCAGTGAATGTGACGAGTTAAAAACTCAGCTTATCAAGTCGGCAAAATCCAATGTCAAAGAGAAATATGAGCAAGCTTTGCTGCGAGTTAAGATCGAACAACTCGATCTAACGCTAAAAGAGCAGAGACGTCGTTGGTACAGCATGATCAATAACCCAAGGATAGCGATCAATTGATTTAGACGTTAATTTATCTGACGCTGAGCGAGCATCATTGATGCTCGCTTTTTTATACTGCCCACTGAATGTTAAGTGGGTTGTGCTATCTAAAGAATAGATGTGGCGTTGCGACCTAACTCTTTCGATTGGTAGAGTGCTTTATCAGCTCGCTTTAGCCAGTCGACATGATTGTTATCGTAGGGGCGACACTCAGTGATACCTAAGCTGATAGTGTATTGAAGTGATTGTCCATCAAATTCCAGACACAGACTCTCGACACGCTTACGCAACCTTTCTGCGAAGTACGAGGCCTGATCGGCGGTCGTATCTGTGAGTAACACAGCAAACTCCTCGCCCCCATAACGGCCACAAATATCGCTCCCTCTCGCCGCTTTGAGTAATTGCGTCGCGGTGGTTTTGATTACATTATCCCCAATAGCATGACCATAGGTATCATTGACTTGTTTAAAGTGATCGATATCGAACATCACTAGAGTTGACGTACGACCCGTGGTTTGCACTGAATGGAACTCATCAATAAATTGAGACTCCCAATACGCGCGATTGAACAGTCCAGTCAAACCATCAGTTCGGCCTAGTTCGGTCAGCTTTTCATTGGAATGTTTAAGGTGCATCTTGCTCTTAGCAATGTCCGAAACATCTTGCAACATAATGGCAAAATGCGTCACTTCCCCCTGCGGCGATTTCAAAGGCGTTATGACCATGTTTTGATACATGTTTAGAAGACCTTGTGAAACCGGTGAGAAGTTCTTAAATTCAAAGATAATTGGTCGATCTTCCCAATTCGAAAAACCTCGCGTTTTTAGCGTCCCTGTGGATTCCAGTTTTGCTCGCAACCATTTTTCCGGTAAGTTTGGGTACCGTTCAAACAGACATTGCCCCATAATGCTCTCTGCATTAATACCGCTGTAATGTTGCATAAAACTATTCCAGGCACAGACGTTATATTGACGGTCGACAACAATTAAACCTGCATCTAGGGTATCCAGTAACTGCATTGTCCAGTGAAAGTCGGACAGCTCTAAAGTCATCGTCGTCATTGCAACAGCTCCATTTGCCGATGGATAATCGCCACTGATTCCGCATCAAACATGAATAATACCGAACAGAATAAATCCAACGCTTCTGCGTCGTAAGTATATTCAATAGTAAATACGTGCTCATTTGTATTGAGCATAGAATACTCTGGGCTAAAGTCTTCAATACGCAATGGCTCTCGTAAAGAGAACTCCAAACCAAGTTGTTCGGAGAGCGAGACCAAAAAAGAAGACACCAGGACATTGACCAAGTTTACAACAATTTCATCGTGGGATATTTCGCCATCATCGTAACCCAAGCGCCGTCCTACTTGCGCGACAGACTCACCTTCGATACAGACCAAGGCTTCTCCATGTAAGCCACTACCAACAAACCGCTGTGCTGCTGCGCAACTATTATCACGGCTGAGGGCATCTTGGATCATCATGGTGACTTCGCTAAAGGTCAGCTCCCCAACTCGAGGAACAGGCAATAGAATAAACTCTTTCAGCTGCGCAGATATTGTCGCTGCACCGGCTCCAAGAGCAATGTTTGACGTTTCTTGAAAACGTTCAAACATCTGCTGCCTGGTAAATGATTGTTTGGGGAGGCGGCTATCATCAATGGGGATCTGCAAGTCATTAAATAATGGTATTGCCGATTCAACTTTTAGTGGTTTCTCAACGAACGCATAAGCACCTAAATCTAAACAGCGCTGACGTGCGATTTCTTGGATGTCACCAGAGACAACGACAACTTTTAGATGATGATTTAATGATTGAAGTTCTACTAGTACTTCAAAACCATCCATCTCAGGCATGGTTAAATCAAGGAATAAGATATCAATCTCATCCCGCTTAATTATTTCCAGCGCTTGACGACCATTCTCTGCAAATACGGTTTCACCACCAAAAGAGCTAGAAATAAAACTCGCTAAGCTTCTTCTCGCTACCTTTGAGTCGTCACAAATAAGTATCTGCATGAATCCATTAATATTATTGATAATTGACTAACCTATAATAAACAGAATTCCATCTTGGATACCAGTATCAATTTGAACTAACATCACATTTTATTTAGATACGCCATACGCTTAACGTGACAATAACGCGCTAAATTATTGCTAGCGCGGTTATTATTAGCGATAAAGGGCTGATGAAAGAATTCGCTAAAACAAACGGTTTTAGAACAGATCTTGTTGAGGGCTATCGTCTTCTTCTAATACTGCATTCACTATCGGCACTTTGCCTTGCATGAGTTTGCGACGATAGCGTTGACGACATAATTTAATGATATGGAGCTGTTGTGCTGTCGTAAAGTTCAACCAATTAAATCGCTCATCACGCTTACGCATGCACCCTTGACAGTACCCCTTCTCATCAACTGTGCAGACACGTACGCATGGACTTGGTACGGTGAAAAACTCTAGTTGCTCCATCGACATCCTTTTTTCAGATCGTTGCACTGCATTTATCAAGCGAAAACAAGCTTGTATAGTAAGAATAGTCTGACTTATGTCACTTTTGCGAATCCAAACTCACTGTTACGTAAGGGATTACACGTATCCAATCAAAAAACCACTATACTAAAGATAACCTGTCCCTGACAAAAAACAGTGTTTTATTAGTTAAGCTTGTCAATAATTTCATTCAGTTGGAGCAAATTATATGAAGATTTTTTCTAAGACGTTACTCGCCGCAGTTGCACTTCCAGTTCTAATGACGGCTTGTGCCGCAAACAATACGCAAGAGGAAGCGATGAAAGCAGTAACCGCTCAAGATCTTCAACATCACAATTGGAACTTAGTTCAAATTGACGGCAACCCAATTCAAGTTGACGAACAAAACCAAGCCCCTCGTTTAGAGATTGGTGAGAAGATGACAGCAAACGGCAATGCTGGATGTAATAACTTCTCTGGTCAAGCAGAGCTTAAGGATGGTCAATTCCGCATTGAGAAAATGGGCATGACCATGAAGATGTGCGCTGGTACAGCGATGGACATCGAACAAACAATGTCAAAAACATTGTCAGATTGGAGTGCTATTACCGTCACTAAAAACGGTCTTGAACTGAAAGGCGCTGAGCACACACTAACATTTGAATTGAAAGATTGGGTGAACTAACCCCAACGCATCCCAATCAAAAACGGCACGCGATGTGCCGTTTTTATTTGTTTTGAATCGACTAGCGAAACAGTAAGACTTTCAAACTCGCATCATCATCTTTGTCTGCAAATTCTGATGGGTTAGCCAAGCGCTCAATATAAGTGAGTGTTGGCGCTTCTTCTCTCATGCTATCAATCAAAAAGCTCGGTGTAACACTCGGTGAATTTACACACGCCATCACTTCTCCTTGCGCATTCAACAACTCAGGTAAACGTCGTAGGATTTTTTTGTAATCCTTAGTCAGCGCAAAACTGCCTTTTTGGAACGAAGGTGGGTCGATAATAATCAGGTCATAAGGGCCATACTTTTTAATTTTGCCCCACGATTTAAAGATGTCGTGTGCCATAAAAGTAACGTTAGACGTATCATGGTCATTCAATCGGTGATTATCACGCCCTTTGTTTAACGAGGCGCGTGCCATATCAACATTTACCACATGTTCTGCTCCACCTTCGATTGCCGCTACGGAGAATCCACAGGTGTAGGCAAACAGGTTTAATACTCGTTTCCCTCTCGCGTGCTCTTTTACCCACTCTCGACCATTTCGCATGTCAAGAAACAGTCCAAAATTCTGGTTACGACCAATATCCAGCTGATATTTACATCCGAGTTCTAAAACAACTGGCCTGCTATCAAGCTCCCCCCATAAGACTTCTGTTGGCGCGCCATCACTGTATCGGTGCTGTAAGACAATGGCCTTGCCTTGAGCGTTTCGCCAAACGTCGCTGGTGGATAACTCTTCAAGCCCCTGCTTGAGCGTACACATAAACGTCTCATCGACCGGTTTGAACAAGTTCACTAACAATTGACTGGCAACCCAGTCACACGTCAGTTGCTCCAAACCAGGCCAGCACTTGCCTCGACCATGAAAAAGACGCCTCACTTCAACATTAGAATGAGATAGCCCTTTTGAAACTAGCTCGAAGAAAACCGCTAGCTGACTCGCTTGCATTGCCTCGTTATCACCGTTTTGTTGTTCTATTTTTTCGGCCATGCTAACTCCCAAGGTTGCGACCATTTATCGATAGCGTCGGAAACCTCTGCCGCTTGCCATTTCTCACCAAGATCGCGCCCTCTTGGGTCACATCGAAATTGAAATAACTCGCCGCAGAGTTCAAAACGCAGTGCGTAAGCATGCAAGTACCCTCGGTCTGCATCATCACTTACGTTGTAGATAGCGTCACCTTTAATCGGTGAACCTATGGATTTCAAGGCAACACGAATTTGGTGCGTCTTGCCTGACAAAGGTTTGCATAAAAAGAGCCGCTCGCCACTTTCCGCTGCAGCTGAAAAAAACTGCGTGACTGCTGGGTTATTCTTTGAGTTGACCAATTTCCAAGACGAGCGTCTTGAACGCTCCATATCACCGACAATCGTTCCTTGCTTCTTTTTCGGTTTTTTACTGCCGATTGCAAGGTAGTATTTGTCTATCTGGCGCTGTTCGAACAGACGTGAAAACTGCGCTGCAATCTCCGCTCGCTTGGCCAAAATAAGTAATCCAGATGTCATTTTGTCGAGCCGGTGTACTAGATGAAGTGATGAGGTGCTAATGGCACGTGCAACCTCTGACACCAACATGGTATCACCATCATCTTTATGGACACTCACTCCTGGATATTTATTAATAACCACAAAATCGTCATTTTCATAATGAATATCGAACATACGATACCTTATCGCTAAGGAATAATGGGCAGGGATAATACACAAAAGCTGCTCAATGAGCAGCTTCTAGTTAGCAATAATTCACCCATTCATTATAAGAATGGGTAAGCAAACACCATTATGATGGCAATAGGACACACCACTTTGACGTAAATTGGCCAGATCCGCCAAAACCACGTCTTCTCTATTTCAGGGTAACCTTGTTGAATTTCTTTAAGCAGAGCGTTTCGACTCCAGACCCAACCGATAACGATCGCCCAAACTACCCCTAACAAAGGCTGCATATACATAGTCGACGCGGTAGCAACCCAATCAAACAAGGTGTCAAAATTCGCTGCAATAAGCACGCTGAACACCAATATCACTAAACCCAAAATGATCGCGGACTTCTCTCGCTTGATCTTCATTTCTTCTTGCAAACAGGAGACTGGTACTTCTAGCATGGCAATTGAAGAAGTTAGTGCAGCAATTACCATCAGCGCAAAGAAAGCGACACCGACAATTTCTCCGACCAGCCCCATAGAGTCAAACAGGCTTGGTAACACAGTGAAAACAAGGTTCCCTGAACTGATTAACTCACCAGTCTCACTAAAGATCTGCACACCATTTGCTTTTGCAACAAACATCGCAGGAAGAATGAGTAAGCCCGCAAAAAACGCCACCCCAGTATCAATAATGGCCACTTGACCTGCCGTCTTTGGAATATTGACGTCTTTACTTAGGTAAGAGCCGTACACCATCATTGCACCCACTCCCAGTGACAACGAGAAAAACGCCTGTCCCATTGCATTCACTACCAGTCCACCGTTCACATGCTCCCAATTAGGAACAAGGTACATTTTTAAGCCATCCATCGCCCCATGTTGGGTGAAAATGTAGATAATGAGCACTAAGAATAGGGCGAACAACACTGGCATCAATCGTGATGACCACTTTTCAATACCGTCTGCAACACCACGGCGTACTACAAATACTGTCATCAACATGAATATGACCGTCAGCAGTACATTTCTTCCCGTTCCAAAAGTAATCAACCATTCCGATAACGACTGCAATCCAATCAACTTCATAATTGGGGAAACACCAAAGCCTATTAACCATCCAGCTAAGATGGCATAAAAGCTCAAAATCATTGAGGCAGTTAGCATAGCCGTGGTACCAAATAACACCGCTAACAAGCGGTTATTGGTCCAGATTTTTCGTAGTGAGCCAATTGGGTTAGATTGCCCATATCGGCCTATAGTGAGCTCAGCAACGAGCATTGGAAAAGCAAGCAGAGCCATCATCAAAAGATAGATAAGAAGGAATGCGGCGCCGCCGTTACTCGCGGTTTGAGTTGGGAATCCCCAAACGTTACCTAAACCCACTGCTGAGCCAGCAGCAGCCATTATAAAGCCAAAACGAGAAGAAAATTGGCCTCTATCGGAACTTGCCATCAGTTTGTACCATGTGTGTCTAATCAGTAGACGAATTTGTGGCTGTCCATGAAATGATTTCTCCGCACAAAAAAACTGCCTATGAGGCAGTCTCTCCCTGTGCTCTCAGTCGTTCGCGCCCAAAGGTGTAAGATATAATTTACAGCGCACGTAAAATTTATCTAAAGCGGCGATGTAGCAAGTAAAACAGCTTATATTTAAAACTGGAAGCGCCAAACCTCCAAATGATTATTTTTCATTCCTTTTGTCGATGGTTTGCCCCTTTTGCCACCACCTGTAAACCAAAAAACTCTGTCGCTCACGACAGTCTTCTGCACATCCCCTTTGCATTAATATTAATAACATCGTCATCAAAACCCTACCGAATTGCGTAGAAATGACGGTTTTCATTCATTTTCATGGCTTGTGTAACAGGTTGTATTTGACAGGCAACTAACTATTTCAAATACTTGATTCTGAGCTTATTATTTGCGAAAGCGTCTTTCTAACGAGGCAAAATGGACAAGGTATACCACTTTCTTACACTGGCTGGCATTGGACTTTATTGGGTTCTTGTCGCGGGTGTCACTCTACGCGTCGTGCTCAAACGTCGCGCTGTCAGCGTTTCTCTTGCATGGTTAATGGTGATTTACATCATCCCCGTCGTAGGCGTACTGTGCTATTTCTTGTTTGGTGAGCTGAACCTAGGTAGAAAACGTGCAGACCGTGCCAGAGAAATGTTCCACCCGTTTGGCGATTGGTTCTATCAACTCAATGATTGTAATGCACACATTACCGATGGTCTGGGTACGCACATTTCTAAGATAGACCATCTGTGTAACAACAGAATGGGTATCCCTGCCCTATGCGGCAATCAACTTCAATTACAAACAACTCCTCAAGAGATCTTGCTTTCAGTCATCAATGATATTGAACAAGCCAAACAAAGCATTCGTATGGTGTTCTATATCTGGCACCCAGGTGGATTAGCTGACTCTGTTGCATCAGCCCTAATTCAAGCAGCAAAACGCGGTGTCGATGTCAAAGTACTTCTAGATTCTGCTGGGAGTCACACATTTTTCAAAAGTCACTGGGCGAAAATGATGCGAGACGCAGGCATTGAGCTAGTGGAAGGTCTAAAAGTATCACCATGGCGTATCTTTCTACGTCGCTTAGACTTGCGCCAGCATCGCAAAATCATTGTTATTGATGATGATGTTGCATATACCGGTTCAATGAATATGGTAGACCCTGCCTACTTCAAGCAAGATTCGGGAGTAGGTCAATGGATTGACATTATGATCCGCATTGAAGGGCCTACCGTAAATGTGCTTTCTGCTATCCATTGCTGGGACTGGGAAGTGGAAACTGGCGACCGCCAGTTACCTGCACAACCTGAATGTAGCATTGAGATCCCTATCGACTCTAAACCAGTACAGGTGGTACCGTCGGGACCTGGTATGCCTGACCATTTAATTAGTCAGGTACTCACGTTAGCTATGCATCAAGCAGAAGAATCTGTGAGAATTACCACCCCTTATTTTGTACCAAGTGCTGATTTGCTCGAAACGATCAAAACGACGGCCCAGCGAGGCATCAAAGTTGAACTGATCATTCCTAAGAACAACGATTCCATCATGGTGAAGTGGGCGTCGAGAGCGTTCTATACCGACTTACTATCCTCAGGAGTCAAAATCTACGAGTTTGACGGCGGTTTACTGCATACCAAGTCCGTCGTTATCGATGAACTATTTTGTCTGGTCGGTACGGTTAATATGGATATGCGCAGCTTGTGGTTAAACTTCGAAGTCACATTAGCGGTGGAAGATCCTGCCTTTACCAAAGAAATGCATACATTACAGTCTAGCTATGTCCAGCGCTCGGAACAGGTAGACTACAGCGTTTGGAAACAAAGAAGTATTTACCATCGATTCTTTGAAAGGCTATTTTACCTCTTCAATCCACTGCTCTGACCATAGCTTAGAGACTCTCTCTTACTGGCGTCGTGAAGGCCAAAGACTTGAAACTCTTTGGCCTTCGTGTTTTATTGCATTTATCCTCTTTAAACATCGCCTTTCTACAAGAAAGTTCAAGACGCAGACAGGGAATCTAAATGTCAGAGAGCAAGACCACCAAATTCATTACCGCTGGCCGTGATAAGAAATGGACCAACGGTGTCGTTAATCCACCCGTCCAGCGAGCCTCCACCGTCGTTTTTAATAGCGTGGCAGAGAAAAAGCATGCCACCATTAACCGGGCAAACAAAACGCTGTTTTATGGGCGACGTGGCACTCATACCCACTTTGCGTTCCAGGACGCGATGACGGAAATTGAAGGTGGCGTAGGCTGTGCTCTCTATCCATGTGGCACCGCGGCTATCTCTAACGCCATTCTGTCGTTTGTAGAGACTGGCGATCATATTCTAATGGTTGACACCTGCTACGAGCCTACACGTGATTTTTGTGATTCAATTATGAAAAAAATGGGCGTAAAGACCACATACTACGACCCAATGATTGGCGAAGGTATCCGTAAACTCATTCAGCCAAACACTAAAATCCTGTTTCTGGAATCCCCGGGCTCTATCACAATGGAAGTCCAAGACGTCCCTCTAATGGCTGATATTGCCCACGAAACGGACATCATTGTGATGCTCGATAACACTTGGGGAGCCGGTGTGAACTTCTCACCATTTGAACACGGAGTGGATATCTCTATCCAGGCTGCGACCAAATATATCGTGGGTCACTCCGATGTGATGCTAGGTACGGCGGTCACACATGAAAAGTACTGGGATCAGCTACGTGAACAGAGTTATCTTATGGGACAATGTGTCTCTCCCGATGATGCATACTTAGGACTTCGTGGAATTCGGACACTGGATGTAAGGCTGCGTCAACATGCGCAAAATAGCCTTGAAGTCGCCAAGTGGTTAGCCACTCGAGCTGAAGTCGATCATGTTCGTCACCCAACGCTAGACACATGCCCTGGTAGCGAATTTTTCCACCGTGATTTTACTGGCGGAAATGGACTGTTTAGCTTTGTCCTTAAGACAACCAATCCAAAAGCAACGACGGCGTTTTTGGATGGTATGCAGCACTTTAGTATGGGCTATTCTTGGGGCGGGTTTGAAAGTTTAGTCTTGGCAAATGAACCGAGCAGTTTTAACGCATTACGAACGGTCGCCAATCCTTACTTTGATGGCACATTAATTCGACTTCACATCGGTCTAGAAAGTGTTGATGATCTCATTGATGATCTCAGATTAGGCTTCGAGCGTTATAATTCCGTGATACAAGAACACGCTCTCACTCAATAATTGGTAAATGCCTTTCGCGCGAAAGTCATTGTTTATTTTAATTCAGGTAGTTTTATGAGATTGCGAGCAGATGTCGCCATTTTTGACATTGTGGGTCACTTACTGATTTGGTTAATTCTTAGCGTAATTACGTTGGGCATTGCGCTATTTTTCTTCCCCTATTCATTCTCTAAGTTCATCATCAATCGTACATATGTCATTGATGAAGCTGGGCAGGAACGAAAAATGGATTGCGATATCGACTTATTCAGTGACCTTGGACACGTATTGCTTTGGTTTATTATTTCGATACTGACTTTGGGAATAGGTTACATATTCTACTTCTATCGAGTATGGAATTATGCCCTCAATAATACCCGCATTAACTAGTCCTGACACATAATGACAAGGCTCATCAATGTCCCTGATGAGCCTTTCTGATGATTAATAATAACTTACGGTTGGATCAATACATTGATAGATCTGTCCAATAGGGTCTGCCGATAACAATATTTGCTGCGCCAAACGAGCAACTTCACTGCGAGTAATGGCACCGTGAACTTCAATCCCTTGCGATAACTCACCAGAGTGAGTTATCGCTCCATCTTTCAAACCACCAGGCCTTAGGATGGTGTAATCCAGCTGACTGCTTGCTAACCAAGCTTCTGCTAAGGTTTTTTCCCTAACAGCGGCACCGAATCCCGCTTTCGCTCGTTCTGAAAGAAACACCCAAGAATCTCCGCACCTTAAGGACGTGACGAGTAAAAAACGTCGAATTCCCTTGCTCTCTAAAGCATTCGTTAAATAGCGATGTCCAATGTAATCAACCGGAACCTCTGCCCTGAAGCTACCCATGGTAGAAAGCACCACCGTATCTTGAGGGAGTTGTGCTACCGCCCTTTCGACGTCTAGTTGCTGCGTTGCATCACAGGATATCAATTGGCAACATAAGGTTTTGAGTTCCTCCACTTTGTTAGTGGTTTCTCGCCACCCCAATAACCTCAAGCCCTTGAGATGAAAAATAACGAACCGCCGCTAAACCAACACCGCTGCTTACTCCGAAAATAGTGATACTCTTCATTTAAAACCACTCTCACGCTTGATAATGAGAACAATTTACACTAACACATAATTCTGTCTAGGTACCAAATCAAACAAGCATGGATTATCAGACTCTTTTTTCCATGATAGGGAGAATGATAGGGTGAATGATAGGGTGAATGATGACACTCAGTAGGCAGAGACAAGGACAGTGATATGAGTAAGTTGACAAAATTATATTATGTTTATGACCCTATGTGCTCTTGGTGTTGGGGCTACGCTCCCGCATGGAAAAGGATTGAAGCCGAGTTAACACCCTATCTAGATATACAGTACGTGCTCGGTGGTCTGGCTCCTGACTCAGATGTTCCGATGCCCGAGGATATGCAAACTCAGATTGCGTCCTACTGGCATAAAATAGAAAGCGACTTAGGCACATCGTTTAATCATGACTTTTGGTCGTTAAATATCCCTAAACGCTCTACCTACCCCGCATGTCGTGCTGTGCTTGCGGCCCGCAAACAGCGATCCGAGAGAGAAATGTACCATGCTATACAGCAGGCGTATTATCTTGATGCGAAAAACCCCAGTGAACCTGAGGTGTTGCTAGAGGTAGCGGAGCAGATTGAACTAGATACTGACTCGTTTAGAAAGGATTTCTTTTCAGACGAAATCAAACAACTGCTTGCTAAAGAGATCCATTTTGCTCGCAGCATTGGTGGGAATAGTTTTCCGTCTTTATTTTTATCTTACGATAGCACCATAATTGAAGTCCCTATCGATTATAAGAACCCTAATGCAACCATTGATTTGATCAGACAACAGCTCTAAATTTTCGATAGCTAAAAAAAACCTGCCTCATTGAGACAGGTTTTTACTACAAACAATGATTACTCTTCAGTATCAGAGTCGTCAGCCGCTGAGTCGTCAGCCGCTAAATTTCCAGATTCTGACGTTTGAGCTTCTGCATTTGCTTCCGCTTCCTCGCCTTCTGGTCGCTCTAGCTCTTCCACTTCATCAATGCGCTGTAAACCTACAACGGATTCATCAGAAGCTGTACGGATAAGCGTAACGCCTTGAGTATTACGACCAACTTGACTCACCTCCGCAACACGAGTACGAACTAGCGTACCTGCATCGGTGATCATCATCATTTCGTCGCCTTCTTCAACTTGGATTGCACCAACGACTGGGCCGTTTCGTTCAGAAACTTTGATTGATACAACACCTTGTGTTGCACGACCTTTCGTTGGGTACTCTTCAAGTTCCGTACGCTTACCGTAACCATTTTGTGTCACGGTTAGGATGTCACCTTCATTAGAAGGAACAATCAACGACACCACTTGGTCTTCGTCAGCCAGTTTCATACCACGGACACCTGCCGCTGTACGACCCATGGCACGCACTTTGTCTTCACTGAATCGAACCACTTTACCCTGCTTCGAGAACAGCATGATGTCGCTTTGACCGTCTGTGATATCAACACCGATCAATGAGTCATCATCACGTAGGTTCACAGCAATCAGACCGTTAGCACGAACGTTAGAGAATTGGTCAAGAGATGTCTTCTTAACAGTACCGTCGCCGGTTGCCATAAAGATGAATTTCTCTGAGCTGAATTCACTGACAGGTAGAATCGCTGTTATACGCTCACCTTCTTCTAATGGAAGAATGTTTATGATTGGCTTACCGCGGGCGGTACGACTTGCTAGTGGCAATTGATATACTTTCAGACGGTAGGTCTTACCGCGTGTAGAGAAGCACAAGATATTATCGTGAGTATTCGCAACAAGCAGACGCTCGATGTAATCCTCATCTTTCATCTTAGTGGCACTCTTACCTTTACCACCACGACGCTGTGCTTCATAGTCGCTTAGGATTTGATACTTAACATAACCTTCGTGAGACAGAGTAACCACAACGTCTTCACGAGCGATTAGCTCTTCCATATCAATGTCATGAACCGCCGCTGTAATTTCACTACGACGCTCATCACCGTATGTTGCTTGAACCAGTTCAAGCTCTTCGGTGATCACTTCCATCAAGCGCTCTGTACTTGCAAGGATGTGCATTAACTCTGCAATCTCTTCTAGAAGTGCTTTGTACTCATCTAGAATTTTCTCATGCTCTAGACCGGTTAAACGGTGTAGGCGAAGTTCAAGAATCGCTTGAGCTTGTTGTTCAGTTAGATAGTACAGACCATCACGGATACCATATTGGTCTTCTAGCCAATCTGGACGCGCCGCGTCAGTACCCGCGCGCTCTAGCATAGAAGCTACGCTGCCCAACTCCCAACCGCGAGATACTAGACCTTCTTTCGCTTCTGCTGGTGTTGGTGCATTCTTAATAAGCTCGATAACTTCATCGATATTCGCTAGTGCTAATGAAAGTGCTTCAAGAATATGAGCACGGTCTCTCGCTTTGCGAAGTTCGAAAATAGTACGACGAGTGACGACTTCACGGCGGTGATCAACGAAGCACTTCAGCATGTCCTTAAGGTTGAACAGCTGTGGCTGACCGTTGTTCAGAGCCACCATGTTAATACCGAATGTAGTTTGTAGCTGAGTTTGTGAATATAGGTTATTCAGAACCACTTCACCTACAGCGTCACGCTTACATTCGATAACAATGCGCATACCATCTTTGTCAGACTCGTCACGCAATGCACTGATGCCTTCTACTTTCTTATCTTTCACCAGCTCTGCGATCTTTTCGATCAAGCGTGCTTTGTTAACTTGATAAGGGATTTCAGTGACAATAATGGTCTCTTTGCCATTCTTGTCTTCTTCAATCTCAGCTTTAGAACGCATGTAGACTTTGCCGCGACCCGTTTTATAAGCATCAATAATGCCTTTACGACCACTGATCAGTGCCGCTGTTGGGAAGTCTGGGCCCGGGATATAATCCATGAGCTCATCAATAGTAATGTCTTCGTTCTTGATGTACGCCAAACAACCGTCGATAACTTCGTTTAAGTTATGTGGTGGGATGTTTGTCGCCATACCTACTGCGATACCTGAAGAACCATTAACCAAAAGGTTTGGAATCTTTGTCGGTAATACGGCTGGAATCTGCTCTGTTCCATCGTAGTTAGGAACGTAATCAACCGTCTCTTTGTCTAGATCCGCTAGCAACTCATGAGCGATTTTCGCCATGCGGACTTCGGTATAACGCATTGCCGCCGCAGAATCGCCGTCAATTGAGCCGAAGTTACCTTGACCATCGACCAACATGTAGCGAAGTGAGAAAGGCTGTGCCATACGAACGATAGTGTCGTATACCGCACTATCACCGTGTGGGTGATATTTACCGATTACATCGCCAACCACACGGGCAGACTTTTTATATGGTTTATTCCAATCATTACCTAGAACATTCATCGCGAACAAAACGCGGCGGTGAACAGGTTTTAGACCATCACGCACATCAGGAAGAGCACGACCCACGATGACTGACATCGCGTAGTCGAGATAAGAGCCTCTCAGCTCATCTTCAATGTTTACGGGCGTGATCTCTTTAGCTAGATCGCTCATAGAGCCAATATCCCTCTATATTTTGATCGTATACTCGATACGTATAAGGTGACAAAATATAACACATTAATACCGTGTTCGGCATCACTTTCCCTTCGCTTTTATCATGTTGTGACCTTGGTTGCGATTCAAACGTCCACAATTTGCACATTTCGAATCTATGACTCTGAAAATCGTCGAAAAAACCGTCAACTCTAAAGATAAATCGACCGTTGCCCGAAGAATTCTTAAGTTTCTTGGGGGTAGAAGATATTTCCAACCACAATTTGCGGTATACTGCGTAGCAACCTTGGAACAAAATCTTGGCAAATATGGATAAGCAACAGAACGTCGACCTAAACGAAATTAAGAAATTTGAAGAGATGGCGAGTCGTTGGTGGGATCTTGAAGGTGAATTCAAGCCACTACACCAAATCAACCCTCTAAGACTCGATTACGTTTTAGAAAAAGCCAATGGTTTATTTGGTAAAACCGTACTTGATGTCGGTTGCGGCGGTGGCATCCTTGCAGAGAGTATGGCCCAACAAGGTGCTAACGTCACTGGGCTAGATATGGGTAAAGAACCTCTCGAAGTCGCCAGGTTGCATGCTCTAGAAACCGGTACTCAGCTTACTTACGTGCAAAGCACTGTCGAGCAACACGCAGCAGAAAACCCAGAGCGATACGACGTCGTAACCTGTATGGAAATGCTTGAACATGTCCCAGACCCGGCGTCTGTTATTGCTTCATGTGCAAAGTTGGTCAAACCTGGCGGTCAAGTCTTTTTCTCTACACTAAACCGTAATTTGCAATCTTACCTATTTGCGATTGTTGGTGCAGAAAAACTGTTAAAAATTGTCCCTGATGGCACCCATAGTCATGATAAGTTCATAAAACCATCCGAACTGATTCGTATGATCGATAAAACCGAGCTGATAGAAAGAGGCATCACGGGCTTGCTCTATAATCCACTGACCGACACATACAAACTCGGTAACCGCGTTGACGTCAATTATATCGTCTATACCGAGAAGTCTCTTTAACGCCTCTAAAATATGCGCGCCTATGACTGGTTGTCATCGGCGCAAATCCTCTAGAACGCACTTTAGCTTATTCACAAAACCGACACATCTTTGACGAGAATACGCGCTTAAATAGTAGAATTATTGACCTACTGAATAACAATTAAAAATCGCCAAAGATCAAGGTATTTTTTTTCTTCATTGTTTAAAACAAAACCAATCTATTAATGCATATATTTTGCAACTAAGTGACACCTATCTTCAGTGGTAAGTGTCTACTAACAGAAAAAATTCTTTCCCCTAGTTATCCACAAGACATTCAATTGCTGAAACTTGAAAATCTTACGTTATAGCACTATCTTGTAACTCGAAGTTAAGATGACCCCTATATCTTGTGTTGGAAGCCAAAACGTATAGGGTGACATTGATCACGAAGCTATCGCTAAGACTCAACAAAATCTCATAAAAGTGAAGCTTCATATTGTTTTGTTAGGGAACACCTCAGAATGAACCAACAACTTACCGTTACTAAGCGTAATGGCCGCAAAGAAAGTATCGATCTTGAAAAAATCCATCGCGTTATCGCGTGGGCTGCAGAAGGGCTAAACAACGTTTCTGTATCTCAGGTAGAACTCAAGGCTCACATCCAGTTTTATGATGGTATTACGACGTCTGATATCCACGAAACTATCATCAAGTCTGCAGCAGATTTGATTTCAGAAGATGCGCCAGATTATCAATATTTGGCGGCGCGCTTAGCGATCTTCCACTTGCGTAAAAAAGCTTATGGTCAATATGAGCCACCAGCGCTGGTTGATCACGTCTCTAAATTGGTCGAAATGGGCAAATATGACGGGCACTTGTTAGAAGATTACAGCAAGTCTGAACTGAATGAGCTAGATAATTATATCGACCACACTCGAGATCACGACTTCTCTTATGCAGCCGTTAAGCAGCTAGAAGGTAAGTACTTCGTTCAAAACCGTGTTTCTGGCGAAATTTACGAGAGTGCACAGTTTCTCTACATCCTTGTAGCAGCGTGTCTGTTCGCTAAGTATCCAAAAGAGACTCGCCTTGACTATATCAAGCGCTTTTATGATGCGACATCGACATTCAAGATCTCTCTGCCGACACCAATTATGTCTGGTGTGCGCACCCCTACGCGCCAATTTAGCTCGTGCGTACTAATTGAATGCGGCGATAGTCTAGATTCGATTAACGCCACAGCAAGCTCTATTGTTCGTTACGTTTCACAACGTGCTGGTATCGGTATCAATGCTGGTCGTATTCGCGCACTCGGTTCCGAAATCCGTGGTGGCGAAGCATTCCACACGGGCTGTATTCCATTCTACAAATACTTCCAAACAGCTGTAAAATGCTGCTCACAAGGCGGTGTTCGTGGCGGCGCAGCTACTGTGTTCTATCCAATGTGGCATGGAGAAGTGCGATCACTTCTTGTTCTTAAAAACAACCGTGGTGTAGAAGAAAACCGCGTACGTCACATGGACTACGGTGTTCAGCTAAACAAACTCATGTACGCTCGTCTAGTGAAAGGCGGCAACATTACTCTGTTCTCGCCTTCAGATGTTCCGGGTCTATACGACGCGTTCTTTGAAGACCAAGATGAGTTCGAGCGTCTATACGTTAAATACGAAAACGACCCATCAATCAAGAAACAGACGGTAAAAGCGTTAGAGTTATTCTCTCTACTGATGCAAGAGCGTGCCTCTACTGGTCGTATCTACATCCAAAACGTAGACCACTGTAATACGCACAGCCCATTCGATTCGAAAGTAGCACCGGTTCGCCAGTCTAACCTGTGTTTAGAAATCGCGTTGCCAACTAAGCCATTGTCAAACGTAGAAGACGACTCTGGTGAAATCGCTCTATGTACACTTTCGGCATTTAACTTGGGTGCTATCAACGAACTCGATGATCTCAAAGATTTGTCGGATCTTGTGGTTCGTGCTCTTGACGCGCTACTTGACTATCAAGATTACCCATTGCCAGCCGCTTACAAATCTACGATGAATCGTCGTACACTTGGTGTTGGTGTGATTAACTATGCCTACTACCTAGCGAAAAACGGCGTTAAGTACTCTGACGGTTCTGCAAACAACCTGACTCACCGCACATTCGAAGCGATTCAGTACCACCTACTAAAAGCGTCTGTGGAACTGGCAAAAGAGCAAGGCTGTTGCCCATCGTTCCATGAAACAAACTACGCGAAAGGTCTGCTTCCGATCGACACTTACAAAAATGATGTCGACCTAGTGTGTGACGAACCACTGCACTATGATTGGGATGCCCTACGTGCTGAAATCATGGAGTTTGGTCTACGTAACTCAACTCTGACAGCGCTAATGCCATCTGAGACCTCTTCTCAGATTTCTAATGCGACCAACGGTATCGAGCCACCTCGTGGTTACGTTTCGGTGAAAGCATCGAAAGACGGCATTCTGAAGCAGGTTGTTCCAGATTTCGCTAATCTAAAAGAGAACTACGAACTGCTGTGGAACATCGGCAACAACGACGGTTACTTACACCTAGTCGGTATCATGCAGAAATTCGTAGACCAAGCGATCTCAGCAAATACGAACTATGACCCAAGCCTTTATGAAAGCGGCAAAGTGCCAATGAAGAAATTGCTGCAAGATCTATTAACTGCGTATAAGTATGGTGTGAAGACTCTTTACTACCATAACACTCGCGACGGTGCGAAAGACGACCAAAGCGACAAATCTGCAGTAGTAGTTGAGCAAGATGACGATTGCGCAGGCGGTGGCTGCAAGATTTAATATCTCGCAGTAAACAAGTTAAGATTTTCTCGCCCTTCCCTTAGGGAAGGGCTAAAAAAGGATTGCAGCACAATGGCTTACAGTACTTTTACCCAAACAAAGAATAACGCATTAAAAGAACCAATGTTCCTAGGTCAACCGGTGAACGTGGCGCGTTATGACCAACAAAAATTTGAGATTTTTGAAAAACTGATCGAAAAGCAACTTTCTTTCTTCTGGCGTCCAGAAGAAGTTGATGTATCCAGTGACCGCATTGACTACAACAAGCTACCAGAGCATGAAAAGCACATTTTTATCAGTAACCTGAAATATCAAACTCTCCTTGATTCTATCCAAGGCCGCAGTCCTAACGTAGCGCTGCTTCCACTGGTTTCTTTGCCAGAGCTAGAAACATGGATTGAGACTTGGTCTTTCTCAGAAACAATTCACTCTCGTTCGTACACTCATATCATTCGTAATATTGTGAATGACCCTAGTTTAGTATTCGATGACATCGTGGAAAATGAGCACATTCTCAAGCGAGCAAAAGACATTGCACACTACTACGATGACCTGATTCAAGCGACAAACGACTATCACCGTTATGGTGAAGGTACACACACCCTAAACGGCGAAGAGGTTAAGGTTAGCCTTTATGACCTTAAGAAAAAGCTATACCTATGTCTAATGTCAGTTAACGCACTAGAAGCGATTCGTTTCTATGTCAGCTTCGCTTGTTCATTCGCTTTTGCAGAACGTGAACTGATGGAAGGCAATGCAAAAATCATCAAGCTCATTGCGCGTGATGAAGCGTTGCATCTAACAGGCACACAGCACATGATCAATTTACTTCGTAACGGTCAAGACGACTTCTCATTCATGCAAATTGCAGAAGAGTGTAAGCAAGACTGTTTCGAACTCTTCAAAGAAGCGGCTGAGCAAGAAAAAGAATGGGCAGAATACCTATTCAAAGATGGTTCTATGATTGGCTTGAACAAAGACATTCTATGCCAATACGTTGAGTATATCTCTAACGTACGTATGCAGGCGGTGGGTTTAGACGCTGCGTATCCGGAAGCGACATCTAACCCAATTCCTTGGATTAACGCTTGGTTATCATCAGATAACGTTCAGGTTGCACCACAAGAAGCTGAGATCAGTTCTTATCTTGTTGGTCAAATCGACAATGAAGTAAGTGCAGACGACTTCGAGGGCTTCGAACTTTAATGCCAACCATTAAGATAAACGCTATCACCACTATTGAGTCTAACCCCTCAAATACCGTCTTAGAAACGATGGAGCAAGCGGGGTTAGAACCTGAATACAACTGTCGAGATGGGCACTGCGGCGCCTGTCGCTGCACATTAGTTTCGGGAGAAGTGGAATATATAGGGTTTGCAATGGCATACACACAAGGTAATGAAATTCTACCTTGCATTTGTCGAGCAAAAACTGATATTGAGCTCGGCAATATTGCACATCAAGTCAAGAAGCGAGCGTAGCTTCAACGTCTTCAAAAACGGCTCTTAAGAGCCGTTTTTTATTGCTCTAGCCCTGAGCTTACACTACGAATAACTGTGTTATTGTCATTAAAAATCGTACACGAGTAAAAATAACCCTTTACAAGGTGTTTTATAAGCCCCATACTGGCGCCGCTCTGTTGTTCAGAGTTATTAAATGAAATATCCAGTTGTAAAAGTAAAACTCTCAGAATCTCTTCGTTATTGTTGTCATCCTCAGTGTTTCCCTAAGCTTCATCGATACATTAAATAATTCCAACTCATCAGCGCATCGCAACTTCGCGGCAATTTTTAATTTATATAAGGGACACAGCATGTCTAACAAAGTAAACGGCACAGTAAAATGGTTTAACGAAGAGAAAGGTTTCGGTTTCCTAGCTCAAGAAAACGGCGGGGCTGACGTATTCGTTCACTTCCGTGCTATCGCTTCTGAAGGGTTCAAAACTCTAGCAGAAGGCCAAAAAGTGTCTTTTGAAGTAGAGCAAGGCCAAAAAGGTCTTCAAGCTGCAAACGTTGTAGCACTATAAGATTTTCTCGATGAAAGCGGCCTCATTCACCGCTTTCATCTTATCTTTTCACTATGTATTTTAGAAAAAACTAGCAATTACCTCTCCTCTCAACATTCTCGCTATACCTTTCTTTATTAAACCACACTCTCATTACTCATCAATCTTTGATGATATTACATTTACAATTAACATCATTATATATAGGTAAATTATGTCTCGATCTATCGGCAGAAAACGTTTTTGGTTTTACCAAAACCGAGAATCCACCAAAAATACACAAAAAGTAAAATAGGAGAAATATGAAAGTAACGTTTAAATCAATCAAAGATAATTTAACTTGGGTCTCTGAGCCTCACCAATTAAACAGTGATATTCTACTCAGGCACTTTCTTACCAGAGCCAAGCCCAAAGACCTTAATTTGGCTTTCACTTACTGTGAGTCCACACACACCGGCACTATCACAAACGTTCAAGACGAACTAATAGGAAAGTTCTCGCTACAAGCTTAAGGCCAAAAGTTAAAGCGCTATCTCGTTCATTTTTAGGGCTAATAATCATTGTCCCTCACAATAACTCTTCATCAGAGTGCTTACCGCCTTCAGCACCTTGATGATAAGACCGTTTAGTGACCTTGATAACTCGAGCAATGCTGATCAACATCGTATCCGCACCACCCACAGATTGATTACGTGTCTGATGGAGGTGAGAAGATCATTTTGATTTTTGCCATTAAGGTGAGATCATCACGAGACAGGTCACGGAACATGTCTTTCCACTCTGCAAACGTCATCGTAATAGGGCTAAAGCTATTCACTGGCTTACTGATCCCATAACGCACTTCCTCAACTTCAGGCTCAAACGTTCCAAACATTCGATCCCAAATAATCAGAATCCCTGCGTAGTTTTTGTCGATGTATTGCGCATTAACGCCGTGATGAACTCGATGATGTGATGGTGTGTTAAGGATCCACTCTAGTGGACCTAAGCTACGTATCCACTGCGTATGCACAAAGAATTGCAGACCCAAATTCAATAGGACGACAAACACCACCCATTTAGGATCAAAACCTATAATGACCAGAGGTATCCAAAATAGCCACATTCCCGCTAGTGGGTACATTAAACTCTGCCTAAATGCAGTGCTGAAGTTCATATTCTCCGAGCTGTGATGAACAACATGTGCGGCCCACATCCAACGAATTCGATGACTTGCACGATGAAACCAATAGTAGAAGAAATCTTGTAAGATCATGAGTACCAAAAACATACCTAGCGACATCTGGATATCAAACAGTTTCCAGCCAAACAGCAACAGGTATAATTTCGTGATAAACAGACCAGTGATAAGGTCTGTAGCTTGATGCAGTCCAGCCAACGAGAAATTACAAGCCAACTCCTTTAGGGTATATTGAGCTGAATTTGGTAGCCGGTTTCTTCGTTGTCCAAGCCAGTATTCGAGCACCATCATAATGACAAACAAAGGGGCTAAGACGATTAACAACCACTCTGGATTTTGAACGAGTTTATCCATCATATTCTCTTAATTCTTAGTTCGTATTTACCACTTTGCAAAGTGATCTTCAGTTAACCCCATGACTTGTTGAAGCGCATACTCATGACCGTCTTCATCCTTTACAACACCAGAAAAATAGCCGATGAACTGACGGAAGTTACTCTTAAGTACCCAGAGGTTGAGTTTCTCCGTACGAGCATTTATCGGCTGAAAGGTCAGATCCACCCGGCCTTGATCGTCATAAATACGCCAGCTTGAGTCCGGCGTTTGCCTGTCAAAATCAAACATCACACCCGCTAATAGGCAGCGCTTGCCCCCAATCCAAAGCACATTTTCTGTCACGCCAGTCTCGTTAACTCCGGCCGCGAGATTAAGGCCAATAGTCACCCCTTGAGATTCCCCACTAATGCTTGCCCAACGCCAACTAGTTTCACGCCTCATAAATCCTGCTGAAAAGTCATACCCACCCAGACAGTTCTCCATCAGCTGCGCTTCACCACCTACTAAAAACTCTCCCCTTACTTTCAACGCATTATGTTTTTGCGTATAAGTCCATCCGCTGTAACCGGTCGGTGATGAAACCATTAACGGGGGACTCTCTGCGTCTGTACTATCCAGTAAAACATCCAATTCAAACGTTTTACACTTGGCTCGTACTCGCCACTGCCCATCTTTAATATCAAAGCGAACCTGGCCTTTATTAAACTGCGCTTTGCCTTTCCAAGGCGATGCGGTCAGTGAATACCCTAGGCCAAGTGGGCGCAACCAACTCTCTTCGATGAGTTGGTTGCTATTAATATCATAGAGGTAGCAAAAACTGGTTCCAAGATAGCGAATATCGGCAATTGCTATTCCTAAAACGTATTGAGGAGTAAAGATACTAACAAACTGAAACTGCTTATAATGAAAATACTTAGCGAGTGAACTGCATTCCTTGTCCATAGTGGAAAAGTAGCGAAAATTAGCAATATCTAACGCCTCTGGGACAGAGATGAGGTGGCCGTAGTTTGGCTTACCATCTAAGCCTATAAGCGATTTAATTTGTTGAACAGAAGACGAGTTCATTTCAATACGTTCTCTTCTCATAACCCTGAGTAGGTCTTGTTTTTATTAATTTGAAAAGTATGAGACAAGAATCAGCAACTGTGGACATATTAGAGCAAAAGCACAAAACGGATCACAGATTCACAGAAATTGACGCAAAAAAAAGCTGATCAAAATGATCAGCCTAAAGTAACTTGAATTGGACATTATTCGACGGTCGACAATATAGAGTCTGCGGTACCCATAGAAACATGTTTATCTGCAATGCGACGTCCACCGTCATCGTAGAGTGAGATTCTAAAACCGTCATCAGACAGGATCTCTTCCATAGGAGCCTTCAACCACATAGCTGCTATATCACCGCATTTTTTGCTAAGTGCTTCGCCAAGCACGATCTGCTCATTTGCGATTTGGTAAAATACTCTTATTCTTGATTGCTGGATCATATTTACCCCTCCTACCCCCACTATTCTCAGGGTGAATATCGATTTTAATCAAATATAAAGAAAGGACCACTCTTAAAAGCGAGAATTTGAAATTCCCGTTAGAGATCAGCTTATTGTGACCTAGATCTAATTTTTATATAGACATAATCAAATAGAATATAGGCATTGGGGTTTAATATTTACACTAACTCGATCACGTTAACTGATCCGTTGGTACAAATATCTCATTGGTTCGTGTTAAAAACCCATAATCAGGAAACATCGGTTTATTGTCTAAGTAACGTCTGAGCATATCCCCGGCTACCGTGCTAATGACTGTTTTTATACTCTGCGCATTATAGCTTCGTTGTAATTTTAGCGTCTGGCCCCACTCCCCTTTGGGGGTGGAAAGCGCTACAGAAAACTCGCCGTCTTCAAGCTTACCAGTGGACAATGCGATATCCGAACTGCAATTACTTTTCGTGGCACCAGCTAATGCTAAAGTAGCGCCTAACCTTTCACTATTTCTATCTAGGGGCGATGCCGTTTTGTAGCCTAGAACCCACGTCGCACCGCAATAGGGCTCAATCTGCTCATTATCCTGAAGCCAAGAGGCTAAATAGCCCTTAGTGGCATGTTCCGAAATCGAAATCGTAGGTTGGTGGGTTTCGACTAAATGACCAATTCGATCCAACATCGGTTGATCGACACTAACAACATTGGTATGCAAAAGCTTCTCAACCATAGCGAGAACTCTTGAGCCCAGCTCCAAATCGTCAGATGGACCAAATAGCTTGACTTCAATAAATGGAAGATAAGAGCGATAACCCAACTCGTACTCCGGTGGTAGATTAATACTTGAAAGCGTATCTGCAATACCAGATTCAGACAGGCCAAAAGTATATAAACGTCGACAGACTCTACCTTGCTGATTGGGGTATTCGTGCCTTAAATCAGGCAGAATTTGCTCAAGCGTCATTTTCTTAAATTCACTTGGCACACCAGGGGTGAAGTAAAACAAGCAATCATTTATCATCATTTTGAAGCCGCATGCAGTGCCAATCGGGTTGTCGACCACTGTCGCCCCTTCAGGTAACATGGCTTGTTTGATGTTGCTGTCGGGCATGGGTTTACCACGTTGCGCGTAGAAAGTTTCAAGTGTTTGCAACCAAGCTTGGTTTAAAACCAAAGGCAGATCTGCGGCTTCTGCGGCCACCTCGGCGGTAAGATCGTCTGATGTAGGACCCAATCCCCCATTAACGATTACCACATCAAGATTCAAACTTAACATGACCATTTCTTGCAATAATGCTGTTCGCTGATCACCTACCGTAGAACGCTTGGACATGGAAAATCCATGCTCATAAAATACGCGGCTGAGCCAAGCAGCATTGGTATCAACAATATCGCCATACAATACCTCTTCACCAGTACTCAACATTGCAATTTTAGGCATGATCTCTCCTTGTAGGTTTTTCCATAAGGATGACATGAGTTATTGAAATAGCAATAGCAATTTGGTGGCAAATCATTTGCTTAATCTAATAATGGTGTCTAGACCTCGCGGTCTTTTTGGCTTTGATCGTGTTTGGTTAGCCGCATGTCAATGAGTTTCAAATCATCGTAAGTCGCATTTGGAATGTCAGCCCTCCTAAGAAAGTTAACACACAACAAACAAAACAAACTGGTCTCTCTTGACAGTCAGTGTCAGAAAACTGCAATTTGTATATTTCTCGGTCGTAAATTTTCCACTAACTCTTTGTTGATTCTATGAAAACAAGGAAATTTGTGCGCCTAATTGCAATTCACTAAACTTGTTTCATTTTTTAGAGTGAATACTTGACGTTCATCATGCGGTCGAGCCGTTTTGGATCTAAACTGGATTTAGCTATTCAGATAGTTGTTGGTTTTATACCTGTGGAGGGAATCGTATGAGCAGTAGTACTTTCATTGTCAACTTTGTTGGCCAAGCTAGCCCAACCACCATTAAAAACCTTGCATCAGTTACCCACGAAAACGGGGGTAAATGGCTAGTAAGTAAAGTGAATTTTGTCGAAGATCATGTAGCTGCCGTAATTAAAGTCGAGCTTCCTACAGAAAATGCCCAAGCCGTCAAACGTGCCTTCAGTGAGCAGCAAGGGTTATTGGTTCAAATTACGGACACAGCCGAACATCGCCATGATCAAGAAAAGGTGTTCCAGCTACGATTAGATGCTAATGATCGAGCCGGTATCGTTAACGAAATTACTCAATTCTTAGATGGGCAAGATATTCGTATTCTTGATATGGATTGCCATCGTGTGTTTATCGCAGGCGGCGGCGGTATTGGTTCAAGCCTGTTTACGGCAACAATGGCACTAAAAATACCTGCTGAGATGCAAATTAAAGATGTCGCAAGTGAATTGGAGTCGTTGAGCGAAGATACTCGAGTGATTCTGGAGTCATAAGTGCTGTTCTGATGCCTTATCCTTAAATCGTTTCCCCCTGCGTAAGCAGGGGCTTACTTATGTGTCAAACCAATAGAATTGCCCTTCCTAGCAATCCAGAAAAAAACAGCTCTATTTGCCTGATTAAACGCAATTGTCACCGAAGCCATAAGCGATAATTTGGCTAATTTCCGAAAGCGACCTACCCGACTCTTGGTGCCATTCCATAAAGGCTTTGTTTGCGGCATTCATCGCACGTTTTGTCCCTCTTCCCGAGTCAATGATGTTAGTATTACGCAAATAGCCTTCTACGTCATTCGATAAGATAAAAGTATCGACACCTAACTGTCGTAACGCATAAGGCCCTGTATTTCCACCCAGTCTTGCTCCGTGTTTTTTGATATATGCCCAAAGTTCTACAATGGTCTCTTTCGGCCAGTCAGCAACCATCTGAGCAAAAGATTCGTGTTCGTAGCGCGCGGCTTGGATCATCGCCGCGTTAGCTGGGATCGACATAACTTTGGTCATATGACGAATGATTTTTGGGTCTTGGGCTTTTTTCTCCCACTGCTCTTCAGACAGCATCAGTAACGGGTCGATTCTGAATTGGAAGAAATGTTCCTCGAAGTTTGGCCATTTATTTCGCACTACTTTCCACGATATGCCACTTTGGAACACTTTCATTGAAAACGCCGACAACCAACGATCTTCAGGAATAGCCGCTACTTCATCTCGACCAAGAGGTTTAGCAACTATCGACTCAAGCTCCTTTCTACCACCTTTTCTCTCTGCTGCTCTGGCATAAATCGAATCAAATTTTTCCATATCTTTCCATTACCTACTAAGTTCTATTGAACCAGACGTCGAGGTTCACGTAACGAATAACTCATCACTATACTCTGTTAAACACACTTTCATAGATGTATTCAGGATTCTACCCAAGGATGGTAATAATGAGACTTTTACTGTGACTGGTTTTTATAACCTTTCAATCAATAGCGGCACAATATGGACTCGTTGAGTATCAAGACAAACAGTATTGGATGCGGGTCTCACAAAAAACACCACACCATTATGAACTTTTGTCGTCAAGACCATTCGACAGTTCTGCTACCTTGAAAGTGATCGCAGCCAGTGAAGCAACGTTGCTAGCCCCTATTACTCACGGTAGCGTTTATGCTGTTGGCCTCAACTTTCGCAGTCATGCAGGCAATTCTGGCGCAGCAAAACCAGAAATATTCTTCAAGTCCATCGACGCCATTAGGCTAAGTGGCTCGTTATCATTTCCTGATGAGGCCAATAATGTTCACTTTGAGGGAGAGCTGGTCATTGTAATTGGCAGAACCTGTCGCGACACCAATAAGCAAACTGCTCTAGATTGTGTGTTTGGGTATTTAGCCGGTAACGATTTGACCGAGCGCACTTGGCAAGGCCAAGATCTTCAGTGGTGGCGCGCTAAAGGCGCAACAGGGTTTGGTCCGGTGTCCAACTTTATTACCACCGATGTGAAGATAAACAATCAAGAAATTATCACGCGCCTGAATGGCGAAGTCATGCAGCAAGAAACCCTAGCAAATATGATTCATAATGTTCCAATGATTGTCAGCTACATCAGCAAATACCTCACACTACGCCCGGGTGATATGATTTTTGCCGGTACGCCAGGCCGAACAAAGGCACTAAAGTCAGGTGATAGCGTCAGTGTTTCAATTGAAGGTATTGGCGAAGTGTCCAACACCATCGAGTGAACACTAAACTAACTGATATTCGAGGCCAAGCTGTTGGTAGCTATCGATGACTTCTTGACGACGATAACAAGAAACGCTGTGATCATTAATTAGCCCTGCTGCCTGAAGGTAGGCGTAGATGATCGTTGACCCAACAAACTTAAAACCACGCTTCTTGAGATCTTTACTTAACTGGTCTGAGACTTCAGACGTGGCAGGATAGTCCTCTAATGTCTCAGGGCTGGTTACTAACACCTTGTTGTCGACAAACGACCAAATATAGTGACAAAAACTACCAAATTCTTTTTGTATTTCGATGAAATGCTGAGCATTAGTGATCGTAGCGCTTATTTTTAACTTATTGCGAATAATCCTACTGTCCTCTCGAAGACGACGTTCATCTTCTTCGCTAAAACGCGCAACCTTCTCTACATCAAAGTGAGCAAATGCGTTTCGATACCCCTCGCGACGTTTTAAGATGGTATACCAACTCAATCCTGCTTGGGCGGACTCCAAAACTAAATACTCAAACATAGTTTGGTCGTCAAGAACGGGGACACCCCATTCTTTGTCATGGTATTCCATATAATCTGGTTTGGTTTCATCAAGCCATGGGCAGCGTTGACACATCAGTTTGCGCTCTCCTTTATTAGCGCCACGTTCGAAGCATGTTCGTCAAACACGGCAGTGATTAATATCTAGACCATATCCTATCTTTAGTGGATTCATAGCAACCGCCTTAACTTCCTCATAACCAACGTTCGAACTCTGGGAATTTACTGCGTCCACTTAGCGATGAAACGTGTTGAAGCCGACGCACTCAATACCCTGCTCCTGCAGCCACAGTGACAGTTCGAGGTTAGTAAGAATTCGCCACTCCTCGACCCTTGAATCAGTATAACTAGAAAGCGCTTTAAGCTCCTCAGTTACTCGTCGAGCAGGATGGCACATCAGCTCTATGGTACCGCTCGGTTTCTGATCTTGGTAAGCAAGGAGCATTGCTTTTAAGTGTTCAATCGTTGCGCCCTCGGCGTAAAATCCCATATCAAACACATCGGGCGTAGGGACCGCCAGTAATTCTTGCCCTTGAATAATGTTATCTGTGCGTCGTGCTGGCAGCCCTATCTTGTTCACTGCTTGGGTAAACCCCTGCTTGAGCGCTCGATAGACCCCACCGAAATGATGACTATCAATATGGTTAATGTTAAAACCCATATTCAATGCGGCTTGATACTGAGCATTGAGTTCAATACCTACCTCAACGCTAGACACATTCTGTTTGTTAAATAGCGTCGCTTTATCAAAAAACTCACCATCATTATCGACTAAGCTCGGAATAAGGTTTGGGTCGGAGATAGGTTTCCCTGCGGTGACGGTAAAATGCAGCCCTACCTCTGATATTAACCCTTGTCGATATAAATCTGCCGCATGCTCTACCGCTGGTTGATTCATCATCACTGTCGTCGATTTAACCATCCCAGCATGAAAACAATCCGCTATTGCTAAATTCACCGATTCAGTCAGCCCAAAATCATCCGCATTTAAAATGAGTTTCATCACTACCAACCTTTGTTTATTTCGATAACAAGTGCGCAAATGCAGGCATAAAGTCTATATTTTCTCGAACGGTTTCCTTTAAAGCTTGGTCTATGTGTTGGCCACTATCTACGATAGGGTTGAGCATAAGCGCGCGCTTGGCTAGATTTATATCGCCTGTCATTGCCGCTTCCACCGTTAATGTCTCAAACTCTTTCATCAGTTGAATGAGCCGCAACGTTCCGGTTTCAAATGGCGCAACGTTTAACGGAATAATCTCACTACTGGTGATAATAGAACTCACCTCAACCGCACAGTCATCAGGCAAACCTTGAATCGCACCGTTATTACGAGTATTCACGTGCATGATCGAGCGCTTGTTGTTGTGAATGCTGCTCATCAGCTCACAAGCAGCTTCAGAGTAATAAGCCCCGCCTCGCTCTTCAAGCAGTTTAGGCTTGGTATCTAACGTAGGGTCTTTGTAGATTTCCAAAAGCTCAGCTTCTACTTTTGCCACTAGATCAGCTCGATTACTCTTACTCGCTGAAGCAGCATACTCTTTATCAAGGATGTCACGCGATTGATAGTAGTAGCGAAGGTATGCGCAAGGCACCATACCTAAACTCTTAATGATACCTTCATCCCATTTAAACGGAGGGATATTCTTCGGTGTCATTCGGTCGTTACCAGCAAGCAATTTATTGATGACCTGTTCACATTTATCTTTGCCATCATGAAGAATTTTTCGAGCCCACACTAAGTGATTCAGTCCAGCGATTTGCATCGTGATGTCTTTACGATCAACGCCCAGCATTTCAGCTGCACCTCGCTCCATATTCACTGGAACATTGCATAATCCGACGGTTTTTATTGTCGAGTATTTAGTTAACGCTTCGGTCACCATACCTGAAGGATTAGTAAAATTGAGCAGCCATGCATTTGGACACAGGGCTTCCATCTCCTTCGCAATTTCCAACGCTATGGGGATGGTTCGACACGCATTTGAGAACCCACCAAGACCATTGGTCTCTTGACCAATGACTCGATATTTATGCGCGATTCTCTCATCACGTAACCGGGCTTCAATACGCCCTGCTCGAAATTGAGAACAAACAAAATCCGCCTCAGCCAAAGCCTGCTGGCGATTTGTCGTCAGGTGCACGGTAATGTCGCACTCGGCTTTGGCGATCATTCTTTTGGTCAGATCAGCAATCACCCTAGCTTTGTCCATTCCTTCGTCAATATCGACTAACCAAAGATCCGATATAGGTAGATCTTGGTGTCGAGCCAACAATCCTTCTACCAACTCTGGCGTATAGCTCGAACCACCCCCAATTACCACTACTTTTAGCTTTTTAGTCTGCTTCATCACGTTTACCCTTCCGATTTAAGATTACGTGATGTAATTTATAATTGAGAAAAACGTTAAACAAACCAATAAATCCAACCAACGCATTAGCGGGAGTAATCCATGAATCTAAACCATAATCGACAGCAGTTGTTATCACTGTTGCATACGTTTAATGTGGCGGCTCGACATCTTAGTTTCACTCACGCCGCACAAGAATTATTTCTTACTCAAGGAGGCGTAAGCCAACGTATTAAAAAGCTTGAAACGCTGCTTAACTTTAACTTGTTCATTAGGAAAACGAGGCAACTCGAACTTACTCCAGAAGGAGAGCGTATTTTCAGTATTTTGAATACCTCGTTTGAGTCTATATTTTCCGAGTTATCAGATATCCAAACCGGTGAGTTAACGGGTGAGCTTTACATCGCGACCTCCCCCTATTTCGCCTCGTCATGGTTAATGCCACGGCTACCCAGCTTTCGCCATCAATATCCAAACCTAAGCATCAAACTGGACACCAAACAGAATCAAAGTGATTTTCAGTTCGAACCATACGATGCGGCTATTTTCTACAGTGAAGGCCGCTATCCAAACCACTTCAGTCAACGACTTTTTACTGGTCAGCGCCTACCGGTTTGCAGCCCAGAGTACGCAAAAAAATACCAACTTCATCTCGAAGGAACTCGATTGAAAGACGTCCGCTTTATTCATAACAGCGATAGCATTGCTTGGCAGCACTGGCTCACTGAGATGCAGCTCGACATTAATTGTCAGATTAAGTGTGACTATTACAGCGACAATAGGATTGCCATCGATGCGGCCCAGCTTTCTTTGGGGGTCGCTCTTGGAAGAAAAGAGTTTATTGCACCGTTAATTGAGCAGGGAACGTTAGTGGCTCCGTTTGCCAGTGTGGAATCAGGTAAAGGCTATGATTTAGTCTGCCCAAAAGGAATGGAACAGCGAGCAAAATTCCAAGCACTATCGAACTGGTTAACAGGACAACTCCCCTGCGCGCACTAGCGATAACCGTTTCTCATTTGCTCTGTAATAAACAGCAAAAAGAGGTACCAGTGCACCCCTTTGTTGATTACTCGATAAGCGACTAGAGCTTACTGAACTCCCGATTCACTTTGTACGCCTCTGACGTAACATACGCTTCCATATTTCTCACTTTGTGCTCCATTGCGTCAAAGTCGCGCTCTAGTGTAGTCAGCAAGTCTTTGGCGTTTTGCCCTTGTTGCCAAGGTTTGCTCTTTAGTGAGTGCTCTTTCTTGGTTTTCATCGCTTCATCAAAGTTGTCAGGCTGCTTTTCTAGCATCAAGCTCATTGCCACGTACGCCAACAATACTAAAAAGCTCCCCCCTAACAGCGCTGCCGAAATGACGAGAATTCGTATCAACCACACCTCAACACCGAAGTAATTGGCTAAACCTGCACATACCCCTGTCAGCTTGCCGTTGACCGGATCTTTATACAGCTCTCTATGAGTCATAAGTTTGTCTCCAGTTTGGCGATTCCGCGTCCAGAATTCGTTCTAGATTATCCACTCGGAGCTGCATTTTTTCCGCACGTTGAGATAGCGATTGCAGCTTTTGGAAATCTTGCTGTGATAAGCCACTTTCTGATTTACGCTTGCTGCGGTAGTGGAGAAAAAGCCACAGCGGTGCAACAAAAATCAAAAAAACAATTAATGGACCCGCAATTAAAAATGACGACATACTTTTCTCCTAATCTGCATTATTTTTCGTTATTCATCTGCTCTTTAAGCTTAGCGAGCTCTTTATCAATTTCGTCTTGTGCTTGTAGCTCAGCAAACTCTTGATCTAAAGATTTCGCGTTACCTGTTTTCGAATACAGATCCGCTTCCGCTTCTAGTTCATCAATCTTGCGAGAGTATTGTTCAAACTTCGCCATTGCCTCGTGCGTGCGGCTGGTATGCAAGTGCTTTTGCACATCACGACGATTACTTGCCGCTTGCGAACGAATGATGAGTGCCTGCTGTTTGGCACGTGTCTCGGTAATTTTGGCTTCTAATTTGGCAATTTCGTTGGTGAGCTTATCGATGGTTTCTTCCACCAACGTTTGCTCATCGTGCAGTCCTTTCACTACATTTTCAAGCTTCTGCTTTTCAATCAGTGCTGCACGCGCCAAATCTTCACGCTGTTTGGTTAATGCGAGGGTCGCTTTTTGCTGCCATTCAATAATTTGCTCTTCAATCGCCTTCACTTTACGAGCTAACTCTTTTTTGTCGGCAATCGCTTTCGCTGAGTTAGTACGAACTTCAACCAGTGTATCTTCCATTTCTTGAATGATCAGACGAATCATTTTCTCTGGATCTTCTGCTTTATCAAGTAAAGCGCTCACGTTTGAATTTACAATATCTGCAAAACGAGAAAAAATACCCATACTACTTCTCCTAATTGGATGAGTTCGCCAATGAACTCTGAATCGTTGCTTTAGCTATTCCAATTACCGTGCCAAATATTTAAGTTTTTAATATTCAATAACCTAGACATTATACTCGCGAAATTAAACCTACATGCTATGATGAGCCTAGCCAACTATTGGTAATTTTTACCAACCACGAGGACTCACTATGGCGCAAAACTTAATTGGCGAATCTCCTACTTTTCTCGCTGTACTCGATAAAGTCTCTCGGCTCGCACCTATTGACCGCCCCGTACTAGTCATCGGTGAACGTGGTACTGGTAAAGAGTTGATTGCACAACGGTTACACTATCTGTCCAAACGCTGGGATCAGCCTTTGGTTTCTCTTAACTGTTCAACCTTAAGCGAAGGGCTGATCGACTCTGAACTCTTTGGGCATGAATCTGGTGCCTTTACCGGCGCAAAAGGTCGTCACCAAGGACGTTTTGAGCGAGCAGAAAACGGCACCCTATTTTTGGATGAACTTGCTACCACTCCGTTATCGGTACAAGAGAAGCTACTTCGCGTGATTGAATACGGGCAATACGAACGTGTTGGCGGAGCTAAAGCGTTGGAAGCTGACGTCCGACTGGTTTGTGCTACGAATGAAGATTTGCCAAAACTTGCCGACCAAGGGAAATTTCGCCCTGATCTCCTCGATAGACTCGCATTTGATGTAATTCACCTGCCGCCTCTGCGTCATCGTCCAGAAGATATTCCACTGTTGGCCGAGTTCTTTGCGATAAAAATGTGTCGCGAGTTGGGTCTACCGTTCTTTGTTGGATTCACAGAACAAGCTTGGCAGAGTATGCTCGACTACCCGTGGCCGGGTAATGTGCGTGAACTAAAAAACGTGGTGGAGCGTGCTGTATACCAACAAGGATCTGGTGAACACCCCATTGAGTCACTGATCTTCAATCCATTTGAAGGGCAATTTGGCGCACTGCCGTCAATGAGAGCGGACAACAGTGACCAACCTTCAAAACAAGCACCTCCATCTTCGCAAACGTCACCTGAAAGTACATTATCCTTCCCGCTCGATTTTAAAACATGGCAAGATGAACAAAATATAAAGTTGATTAATGAAGCACTTAAGCAAGCTCAATACAACCAACGCGGTGCTGCTAAGCTGCTAAGCTTGAGCTATGATCAGCTAAGAGGCTTAGTGCGAAAATACAAACTGGTTTAAGCAGGGTCAGACCGTCGCCACACTTTTTAACCATTTGCGCGATAAGTGCTTGTGATTATTGGTTTGGCTGGCGATTTAGTGGTAAATTACCCTGATCTCAATACAGATATTACGTTCGCTAAACTGAATGTAGCGTGTTTATGAAGGCATTAATCAATTTATCACTTGGACTTTGTGGTCTCATCCTATTGACAGGCTGTGAAGAAAAAGTCGATCACTCAAAAATTAGACAAGACGGATTCGTCTATTGCGACCAAGGTCGTCCTAGTACTTTTAACCCGCAATTAGTAGACGGTGGCATCACTGTCGAATCCATTGCGCCACAGTTATTCGATACGCTACTCACTTTGAATCCAGGGACGCATCAGCCAGTACCAAATTTGGCGAAATCTTGGACGGTGAACGATGAAGGCACAGAATATACTTTTACCTTGCGTGAAGGTGTTGAATTTCAAACCACAGATTGGTTTACGCCGACTCGTCCAATGAACGCGGATGACGTTGTGTTTAGCTTTTCACGTATTATTGACCCAAACAACCCATTCCATGAGGTTGGTGGCAGCGTGTACCCATGGTTTGCGGGAATAGACTTCGCTAATCTGGTTGAGAAAATCGAAGCGGTCGACGACCACACGGTCAGATTTACGCTATCTAGACCGGATAACTCTTTCCTGTCTAATATTTCGACTGCACATGCCCCAATCTACTCTGCTGAGTACGCTGAACAATTGGTTTTTTCTGATCATAAGTTGGATATAGATACTCTCCCTGTCGGTACGGGACCATTCTATCTCGACGAATATCAGGTTGCCGACCTCGTTCGTTTGAAACGTCACGAAAACTATTGGCGTGGTCAGGTAGACATGGAACAAGTGGTGTTTGATATTTCACATCGCGGTGCTGGCGCTTTAGCAAAGCTATTGAGAAACGAGTGTGATGTATTGAATTCACCTATTTCGAGTCAAATCCCTGTTATCTTGGATGAAGAATCAATCGTTCTTCAAGCTAAGCCGGCAATGAACGTTGCCTTTGTTGCTATCAATACGCAACATAAAGCGCTGAGTGACCCTCGAGTTCGTAAAGCGCTTAATCTCGCCATCAATCGCGACAACATTTTAGATGCGGTCTACTTCGGAACTGGCGAAAAAGCCTATAGCCTGTTACCTCCAAGCTCTTGGGCCCACCAAAAAGACCCGACTCAAATTCGCTATGACCGTAATTACGCCATGGCATTATTAAAGGAAGCTGGATACGAAAAAGGTATCGAGCTAACCATGGCGGTGCCTCTTGAGGCAAGAGTCTACAATCCAAGTCCACGAAAAACCGCTGAATTAATTCAAGCTAACCTTGCTGATGTCGGCATTACGCTCAACCTACTCACAGATGATCGAGTTGATCGACAGGAATTGTCTAACATCGATTCGGTTGACTTGTTACTGACAGGCTGGGTAGGTAATACCGGCGATCCTGATAACTATCTTCGCCCCTTGTTATCGTGTACTTCCAAACGTGAAGGTTTAAACCTTTCCATGTGGTGTAACGACGACTTTGATTTTTTATTGGATTTGGCTCTTGAAGTCAGTCAGCCTAGATATCGGTTGAATTTGTATCGACAAGCTCAAAACATTTTGAATGAGGAAGTTCCTGTGTTGCCTATTGCACACGGCCAAAAATACCAAGCACATAGTGACAGTTTGACAGGGTTTAGAACCAGCCCTTTCAATGCCCAACCGTTTGATCAAGTTGTGAGGTTGAAATAGATGTTTTGGTACTCTATCCGCAAACTTAATCTATTCGTTATCACCCTGTTGATCCTAACCTTTGTCGGCTACAGTTTAGTTCGACTTGACCCTGAATCCTATTGGGCTGCCCAAACATTTGTTCCTGGGTGGTTTGATTATGTCACGCAGCTGTCTCAACTTGATTTTGGCGTGACCAAAGCTGGGGTTCCAATTACTAAGGAACTTTCAGCGGTTCTGCCTGCGACACTAGAACTTTGTTTTGCGGCCTTCATTATCTCTTTATTCGTTGGTATTCCAGCTGGCACTATCGCCGGCATGAGACAAGGAAAATGGCTGGATAACATCATCTCATTTACGTCGATGGTGGGTTACGCCGCACCGCTATTCTGGATTGCGCTATTGATGATTATGTATTTTTCATTGAATTATCAATGGTTCCCAGTCGCTGGTCGTTATGATTTACTTTACCAAATCGATCATGTCACCGGTTTTGCGTTAATCGATGCCCTGCTCTCAGACGCGTCTTATCGAAATGAGGCGTTACAAAGTGTTATTGAGCATATGATTTTGCCATGCTTAGTGTTGGCCTTGTCGCCAACAATGCAAGTCATCCGTATGATGCGTACCTCAGTAGCCGAGGTGATGGGACAAAACTATATCCGTGCGGCTCGAATTAAAGGTCTATCCAATTATGAAATCGTTATTGAGCATGTGCTGCGCAATGCCATACCGCCAATTATTCCAAAACTTGGCGTACAGCTTTCTAGTATGATCACCCTCGCTATTATGACAGAGTCGATTTTTAACTGGCCTGGTATAGGCCGTTGGCTTCTAGATGCGCTATCTAATCAAGATTACGCGTCTATTCAGGCAGGCGTATTGGTTGTTGCTTCTATTGTTCTGGCAGCCAGTATTTTATCGGATTTGTTAGGGGCGATGGTCAATCCATTAGTAAGGAAGGAATGGTATGCTGTCAGATAACGTTTACCAAGAGGAGCGCATTCCTACTCAGTTGGAGCGTTTTTGGCGCAGTTACCGTTCCAACAGCCTATCGATGTTTGGTCTTTGGTGCTTGATCTTTATTGTGATTATTACCTTAGCATCACCATTTATTACGCCTTACGACCCGATGGCGCAAAGTTCATACTTACTGATCCCGCCATCTTGGGATCCGCTAGGCACGGTGGATTTCTTCTTTGGCACCGATGACTTGGGGCGCGATATTTTATCGCGAATCATCGATGGTTCTCGCCTGTCATTTGGAGCGGCCATTATTATTACAGCGATTGCGACAAGTGTCGGGTGTTTGATTGGTATTCTCGCGGGCATGACGCGCGGTTTGCTGTCTAGTATACTCAATCACTTACTTGATACGGTTATGTCAATTCCGTCACTGTTATTGGCGATCATTTTTGTGGCCTTTCTTGGCCCTGGAGAATTCAACATTCTCCTTGCGATATGTCTTGCCCTGATCCCAAGATTCATTCGCTCCATCTATGTTGCGGTGCACACAGAAGTTGAAAAAGACTACATTATGGCTGCCCGTTTAGATGGCGCAAACGACTTCTATCTGCTCTGGAACTCTATACTCCCAAATATTCTCACCGTCATTGCCGCCGAAGTGACGTTTGCGCTCTCCATCGCCATTTTAGATATTACTGCTCTTGGCTTCCTAGGTTTAGGTGCACAAGCTCCGAGTAGTGAGTGGGGAGCCGTGTTAGGGGATGCCGCTGAATTACTCTATCTGGCTCCATGGACTGTTATCCTGCCAGGTTTGGCGATTTTGTTTACAGTTGTTGTTGTCAATATTGTTGGTGAAGGTGTGCGCAGCGCACTGAACGCGGGGATCGAATAATGCCAGTTTTAGATATTCGACACTTAACCATCGAAATCGAGACACCACAAGGTCTCGTCAAAGCGGTGGATCGCATGAGCTTTACCATCAATGAAGGTGAAATTCGCGGTTTGGTAGGCGAATCAGGTTCGGGAAAAAGTCTGGTCGCTAAAGCCATTGTTGGCGTTTGTAAGGACAATTGGCGTGTCACTGCCGATAGGATGCGCTTGGGTAACATCGACCTGCTGCAACTCACTCCTCGTGAGCGCCGACGCGTGATTGCCCGCGATGTGGCAATGATTTTCCAAGAGCCATCAACGTGTCTCGACCCATCTGATGAAGTAGGTAAACAGCTGATCGAATCGATCCCTTCTCGTTCCTTTGAAGGAAAATGGTGGGAACGATTTAAGTGGCGCAAAAAACAAGCTATCGCCCTACTTCATAAAGTCGGCATTAAAGACCATACCCGTATCATGAACAGCTATCCGTATGAGCTAACTGATGGCGAGTGTCAGAAAATCATGATTGCGATGGCTATTGCCACCAAGCCAAAATTGCTGATTGCCGATGAACCAACCAACGACTTGGATCCCATCACTCAATCACAAATCTTGCGTTTGTTGAGTCGTATGAATCAGTTAAATAACACCACCATTATTCTGATTGGTCACGACTTAACAACCATTACTCAGTGGGCGACTCGAATTACAGTAATGTACTGTGGTCAATCGGTTGAATCAGCGGATACCGCTAAGCTACTTGCGAAACCCAAGCATCCCTATACAGTGGCGCTGCTCAAGGCAATGCCTGATTTTGGCGATTGGATTCCGCACAAAGAGAAACTGCAGTCTTTACCAGGCTCTATCCCACCATTACAGCACTTGCCGATTGGCTGTCGCCTTGGGCCTCGTTGCCCTTATGCGCAAAGGCAATGTGTGGAAATACCGAGCGCCAAACGCGTTAAGAATCATAAATACAGTTGTCACTTCCCTCTTAATACGGAGAAGAAAGCATGAGTGCGTTGTTGGAAGTCTCCGGATTAACAAAGGACTTTGTAACTCGGTCCAAGCTATTCAAAAAGAAAGTTCAGCATGCCGTTAAGCCGGTAAGTTTTGACCTAGAAGCAGGGCAAACTATTGGTTTTATTGGCAAAAATGGTTCAGGAAAATCGACATTGGCACGCATGCTTGCAGGTGTCGTCGAGCCAACTGCTGGAGAAATTCGTGTTAACGGCGATTTGCTGGAACACAAAGATTATTCCACTCGCTGCAAACTAATTCGAATGATATTCCAAGATCCGAATACCTCTTTGAATCCACGAATTCAGATCGGTCGTATTTTGGAAGGCCCGTTAAAGCGAAATACGAATATGTCGCCAGAGGCGCGTATGCGACGGGTAAAAGATACCTTAGTACGGGTTGGTTTACTCCCTGAGCATGCTTACTTTTATCCGCAGATGTTGGCAACAGGTCAGAAGCAGCGTGTTTGCCTCGCTCGTGCTTTGATCCTTCAACCATCCATTATCGTTGCTGACGAAGCATTAAATGGTCTCGATATGGCGATGCGCTCACAGATCATTAACCTATTCTTAGAGCTTCAAGAAGAAATGGGGGTTGCATTTGTCTACGTATCACAACACCTGGGTATTATTAAACACATCACTGATAAGGTTATGGTGATGCACGAAGGTGATGTGGTGGAATACGGCAACACCAATGATATTATGACCAACCCACAGCATATCGTGACGCAGCGTATGGTAGAGAGCCATTTTCGTAAAACACCGATGCATCGATAGGCGCTTTGCTAAGGGGCAATAGCGCTCGATGTGCAGACGAAAAAAAGCCAGCTATTCAAGCTGGCTTTTTAGCAATTGAAACGCTTAGCGTCGAGTCTTAGAGCGAGCGCTTTGCTCACCAGCCGACTTTTTGTTGCGACGCTGCTGGTTACTGCGACCTTTCGGTGCATTCGCACGCTCTTCATGACGGCGCACTGCACGACGAATCTTCTGACTACGTGAACGTTCACGCTGACGAGAGGTATTCTGACTAAGATCAAGCATCGTTTCTTTCTCTGGACGAAGCTCAACAAGCTCACGAAGGTAGTTCACCTCTTTAAGCGTTAATTCCATCCAACCACCACGAGGTAGTTTCTTGTCCAGATAGATGTCACCATATCGAACACGTTTCAGGCGGCTAACCGTTGTTTCTTGAGATTCCCAAAGACGGCGAACCTCACGGTTACGACCTTCGTTGATGACGACGTAGAAAGTATGGTTCATACCTTCGCCACCAGCGTAAACTACGTCTTCGAAGCGAGCCATACCGTCTTCAAGTTCAACACCATTTACCACGTTGCGAACTTTCTGTTCGTTGATCTCGCCAAACACACGGACCAAGTACTCACGTTCAACTTGACGGCTTGGGTGCATCAGACGGTTTGCTAGTTCACCATCTGTTGTGAAAAGAAGTAGACCTGATGTGTTAGCATCAAGGCGACCAACAGAGATCCAGCGTGAGCCGCGGATCTTAGGTAGGCGGTCGAATACCGTGCGACGTCCTTCAGGATCGTGGCGAGTACATAACTCACCTTCTGGCTTATAATAGGCCAACACTCGACAAACCACTTCTTCTTGGGCTTTGGCTGAAACGGTATGACCATCAATACGGATAACCGCACTTTCGTCTTCTAGACGTTCACCTAGTCTTGCTACCTGACCATTAACACTCACGCGCCCAGATTTAATTAGGGCTTCAAGTTCACGGCGTGAACCATGGCCTGCGCGAGCAAGCACCTTTTGTAATTTTTCGCTCATTTACCTACCTATAATGTCGTCTTCACAGACGTCGAAACCAGATAATGCGACCTTAAAAATCGCGGTCGCACATTATCGCAAAGAATTCTGTTAGACGCACCAAGTTTCTTACCTTAATTGGTAAGAAAACATTGACCTATTATTGGAATGGCGTTGGGTCGCCAGCCCCAGTTCTCAGGACCTTCGCTTCATCATCGCTAAAGTCGATAACCGTGGTAGGCTGCTCACCTAAGTAACCACCGTTCAATATGCAGTCGACCGCATGTTCTAATTTGTCACGGATCTCTTCTGGATCAGATTCAGTCACCTCATTACCCGGCAGAATAAGAGACGTTGACATTAATGGTTCACCTAACGCTTCCAACAAATCTAGAGCAATTTGATTATCCGGTACACGAATACCAATCGTTTTACGCTTTGGATTCATCAAGCGACGAGGCACTTCCTTAGTTCCTTTAAAAATAAAGGTGTAAGGGCCAGGAGTATTGTTTTTTAGTAAACGAAACGCCGTGTTATCGACTCGAGCGTAGAGAGACAGCTCTGACAAGTCGCGACATAGTAAGGTGAAGTTATGTTTATCGTCCAAGCGGCGAATTTGACAGATACGTTCTAGCGCCTGTTTGTTCTCAAGTTGACACCCTAGAGCATAACCGGAATCCGTTGGATAAATCATCACGCCGCCATTTCGGACAATCGCCACGGCCTGATTGATCAAACGCGTTTGTGGATTTTCTGGGTGTACATAAAAAAATTGACTCATTGTTATTCCTTCAAGCTTTTAAGATGCTCTCGTTACAACCTTCCTTGTTGTTCGACTTCAAGAGCGATCTCTTAACTACTACTGTGCAGCTTTCCCACTATCTAGTGTAGCGCTGTCGATAGAGGTTGCCGTCTTTAATGATAATTGGTCCCACACTGGTTCGACGCCAGATGGAAGCCATAAATTCCTACCTAACTCCATCCAAGGTGACGGATAATGGAAATCCGACCCTTGTGAAGCTAATAGATTGTATTGTATCGCATAATCAGCAAGGTTGCGTCTTTCTTGAAGACTTTGTTGCGGCTGCGCTACTTCCATAGCGTCTCCTTTCGCTTCACAAAATGCTGTGAGCAATCGTTTCAGCCACTTTGCCGTCAATTGGTAGCGACCTGGATGAGCAAGGACTGCCACGCCTCCTGCACTATGAATAGCAGCGACCGCCTCTTTCATCGTGCACCAATTGGGCGGCACATAACCGGTATTATTACGCGTCATATATTTTTTAAACACTTGCTGCATGGTTTTAGCATAACCATTATCCACTAACCATTTAGCAAAATGCGCACGAGTGATTGGCGCGTCTCCAGCAATCAGCTTCACTTCGTCTAGCACGCCTTCACGCGTCGCTTTTTCTAATCGGTGAGCTATCAATTCTGAACGCTCGATACGTCTTGCTTGCTGTGCTTCAATAAGCGCTAACAACTCAGGTGAATCAAGCGACACACCTAAGCCAACAATATGGATGTCTTTGTTCTGCCAAGCCGTTGATATTTCGATGCCATTGACTAACTCTATCGGCAAGGATTGTTGTTCAATAAGCTCAAGAGCTTCAGGAATCGCATCCAAAGTATCATGGTCCGTAATGGCGAGAACCTTGACATCAAAACCAATCGCTCGGTCTAAAAGTTCGGCAACCGATAGTCGGCCATCTGAGGCTATGGTATGGCTATGTAAATCTATCTTCATTTTTTCACAATTTCGGTTGACTTTCGAACCACGAACTAGTTAACTAGTACGCAGATACATTATTTGAGTTAAGCACGTATGTTACTAGATATTCATACAATCAAAAAACCTTTAAACCGTATGGTTAATTCTCTACAAGGTTGGTGGCGCACTTGGACACAATCCGAGTGGGCTTTTTTGCGTGCATAATCATAACCTAATTTGATTAAAGCCCACTCAAACGAGTGGGCTTTTTTGTTTTTCGATTTAACTGATTAATTAAGCAACAAATTGAACCTATTCAACGTTGGGCAAACGTTTTAATTATGCGAGTATGTATCAAGATTGTTGCAAAAACAGATTCAAAAAGTATAGAGGAGGTTTTGTGAACAAAGCCATCACCATTAAAAAGCAAGGTTGTTTAGAGGTACTTTCTCTTCAAGTGCCTTATACCCAAGACCCCACTCGTCTATTTCATACCTTGTGTGAAAACAAAACAGATAGCCTATTGCTTGAGTCTGCTGAGATTGATTCGAAACAAGATCTCCAAAGTTTGCTCATCGTTGACTCTTCAGTCAGAATCGTTTGTCAGGGACATCATGTCCGTTACGAAGCATTAACCACCAATGGCGTCAATTTACTCAACATTATCGCGCAAAACATTTCTAGTGATCTCGAGTTTACCCTTACTGAGCAAGAGTTGAATATTCAGTTTGCCAATCCAGACGATACATTAGATGAAGATTCAAGACTTCGTGAAGCCTCCACTTTTGATGCCCTACGTCTGGTGCAACACAGTTTTGACCTGACTGGGCAAGATAAAAATGCCTTGTTTATGGGCGGCCTGTTCGCTTATGACATCGTGGCAAATTTCGAGCCATTAGGCAGTGCTACTCAATCAAATCAGTGCCCAGACTTCGTCTTTTATGTCGCCGAAAGTTTACTGGTTGTTGACCACCAAAAAGAATCATGTGACTTGCATACCACCTTGTTTAATCATGACGAAAAGGAGTTAGCTCGTATTCGTGGGCGCATTCTAGAAATCAGTCAGCAATGCCATGAACTTCAACTGGTGCCTCAGGCGAAAAAAGTCGAAGGTATCGAAGAGACCGTGAGTATTTCTGATGAGGATTTCTGTCAGATAGTCAGAGATTTAAAAGAGTACGTCGTTCGTGGCGACATTTTCCAAGTTGTTCCATCGCGCCGTTTCACACTTCCATGCCCTTCTCCTCTCGCTGCATACAAAGAGCTCAAGCAAAGCAACCCTAGTCCTTACATGTTCTACATGCAAGACGAATTATTCACCCTATTTGGAGCATCACCAGAAAGCGCTCTCAAATACGGCTCTGAGTCAAACCAGATTGAGATCTACCCAATTGCTGGCACGCGACGTCGCGGGAAGAATGCGGATGGCACGATAAACAAAGACCTTGATAGCCGCATCGAACTAGAACTGCGTAGCGACATGAAAGAAAACGCTGAACACATGATGTTGGTCGACTTAGCTCGTAACGATGTCGCGCGTATCTCAGAACCAGGTAGCAGACATGTGGCTGACTTGCTGCAAACCGACCGTTACAGTCACGTCATGCATTTAGTATCGCGTGTTGTGGGTCAACTTCGAGGTGACCTTGATGCACTTCACGGCTACCAAGCATGTATGAATATGGGGACACTCACTGGCGCTCCGAAGATCCGCGCAATGCAACTTATCCGTCAATTTGAAGGACAAACGCGTGGTAGTTATGGTGGAGCCGTTGGTTATATGAATGGTGTCGGTGATCTAGATACCTGTATCGTCATCCGCTCTGCCTATGTCGAAAATGGTATCGCTCAAGTTCAAGCTGGTGCCGGTGTGGTGTTTGATTCCGATCCGCAATCCGAGGCAGATGAAACACGAGGTAAGGCACAAGCCGTTATATCTGCAATTAAAACGGCACACAAGGGGTGATCACCATGTCTACTACTCTTTCTAGCAAAGCTAACATTGTATTTGTCGACAACTTTGACTCATTTACCTACAACCTTGTCGACCAATTTCGTAGCTTAGGCCACAAGGTAACGATCTATCGTAATCATATTGCTGCTGACGTCATAGCCAACGCGGTGCTTGAATTGGACAATCCGGTGGTTGTGCTTTCACCTGGCCCCGGTGCGCCAGCAGATGCGGGCTGTATGCCCGAACTCATCAAAGCACTGCGTGGAAAAGTCCCCATGATCGGTATTTGTCTAGGTCACCAAGCGATTGTAGAAGCTTACGGTGGTGTGGTGGCAGGCGCCGGAGAAATCATTCATGGCAAAGTGTCCATGATGGCTCACGACAATCACAGTATTTATCAGGGACTACCGTCACCTATGGCTATCGCGCGCTATCACTCTCTGGTCGCAACGACGGTGCCTGATAACCTAGATATCACGGCACAAGTCGATGGTTTAGTGATGTCAGTCGCGCATGAGCAAGACCGCGTATGTGGTTTTCAATTTCATCCTGAGTCGATCATGACGACGTATGGCGCGACCTTGCTAAGCAACGCTATTGCATGGGCGACGAAACAACTTTAATCCTGCAAACAACTGGAACAAATTTAAGGAATCGTAATTATGGAAACCATTATTAGTAAACTTTACGACCAACAAGATCTGTCTCAACAAGAGAGCCAGCAGTTGTTTGATACCATCATCAAAGGCGAACTGGACCCTATTTTGATGTCTGCGGCATTAACCGCTCTAAAAATTAAAGGTGAAACGCCAGAAGAGATCGCAGGGGCAGCCAAAGCCTTGCTCGCCAATGCTAATTCGTTCCCACGCCCTGATTACGACTTTGCCGATATTGTCGGAACTGGAGGCGACGGCGCCAATACCATTAATATTTCTACAACCGCCGCGTTTGTTGCAGCAGCCTGCGGTCTAAAAGTAGCAAAGCATGGCAATCGTGGCGTATCAAGCAAGTCTGGCTCTTCAGACCTACTCGACTCGTTTGGTATTAACTTAGCCATGTCTGCGGATGACACCCGTAAAGCCGTTGACGATATTGGCGTTGCCTTCTTATTTGCTCCCCAGTACCACGGCGGCGTTCGCCATGCTATGCCGGTTCGTCAAACCATGAAAACACGAACTATCTTCAACATCTTGGGTCCTTTGATTAACCCAGCGCGACCTAATATCGAGTTGATGGGTGTTTATGACGCAAAGCTAGTTCGCCCTATTGCCGAGACCATGTTACAAATGGGAATGAAACGCGCAGCGGTGGTTCACGGTAGCGGTCTAGACGAAGTCGCTATTCACGGCGAAACGCTCGTGGCAGAAATCAAAGATGGACAAATTACTGAATACACCCTAGCCCCAGAAGATTTTGGCCTAGACGCCCACCCTCTTGAAGCAATTAAAGGTGGAGAGCCAGAGGAGAACCGTGCAATTATCACTGATATGCTGACTGGTAAAGGTACCGACGCGCAACTCGGTGCGGTTGCCGTTAACGTCGCGTTATTGATGAAACTGTTTGGGCACGATGATCTTAAATCCAATGCGCAGCAAGCGATTGATGCCATGAATTCAGGTAAAGCGTATAAACTCGTGCAGCAACTTGCAGAGCGCGGCTAACCCATCGACGACAACATAGGAAAAGAAAAATGGAAACGGTATTAGCAAAAATCGTCGAAGACAAAAAAATCTGGGTGGCGGCTCGTAAAGCGTCTCAGCCACTCGATAGCTTTAAGGCAGACTTAGTGCCATCCGATCGCAGTTTTTACGACGCACTAGCAACGGGCAAAGCGGCTTTCATTCTTGAGTGTAAAAAAGCGTCCCCATCTAAAGGGTTAATCCGTGACGACTTTGACTTGGACTATATAGCCTCGGTGTACAACAACCACGCTAGCGCCATTTCAGTGTTGACCGATGAAAAATATTTCCAAGGCAACTTTGACTTCCTACCGCAAGTCCGTCGTCAAGTTAGACAACCTGTAATTTGTAAAGACTTCATGATTGACACTTATCAAGTCTATCTTGCTCGCCATTACAATGCTGACGCCATTCTCTTGATGCTGTCAGTGCTTAACGATAACGAATATCGTGAACTTGCCACCGTAGCAGAGTCACTCAACCTAGGTATTCTCACTGAAGTCAGTAACGACGAAGAGTTGGAGCGAGCCATTGCGCTTAAGGCGAAAGTAGTCGGCATCAACAACCGAAACCTTCGTGACCTATCGGTCAACCTTGAGCGCACTAAAGAGCTTGCTCCAAAACTTCCTGAAGGAACCATCATCATTTCTGAGTCTGGTATTTATAACCACCAGCAAGTTCGAGATCTTTGTCCGTTTGCCAATGGCTTCCTAATTGGCAGTTCACTCATGGCAGAAGAAAACCTAGAGCTGGCCGTTCGTAAAGTTCTGTTTGGCGAAAACAAAGTATGTGGTCTCACTCAAGCCGACGATGCCGCAAAAGCCTACCAAGCCGGCGCGGTTAAAGGCGGTTTAATTTTCGTTGAGAAGTCTCCGCGCTACGTCGATTTAGAGTCAGCTCGTATGGTTATGAGTGGCGCGCCGCTTGAGTTTGTTGGCGTATTCCAAAACCACAATCCAGAGTTTGTCGCCGAGACAGCTAATCAGCTTAAGCTGTCTGCGGTACAGTTGCACGGCAATGAAGACCAAAGGTATGTCGATACGCTCAAACCACTTCTCAACGATGGCATCAAAGTATGGAAAGCGCACGGTGTCTCTGACACGCTTCCAGACCTGAATAGCCTCAAAGTTGATCGTCACTTATTGGATGCCAAAGTGGGTGAACAATCGGGAGGCACTGGACAAAGCTTTGATTGGCAATTATTGAACAACACAACTGACATCATGCTAGCTGGAGGCCTGTCTCCAGAGAACGTTAAGCAAGCCAGTGAGCTTGGGTGCATCGGCTTAGATCTCAATTCGGGCGTTGAGTCCGCGCCGGGTAAGAAAGATGCCGAAAAACTCAACCAAGCCTTCGCATTAATACGAGATTACTAAAACTTGCTCTAGTACGAGTAGCAAGTTTCAACTTAAGGAATATACCATGTCTAAATTAGATGCCTATTTTGGCGAATACGGTGGACAATTTGTTCCACAGATCCTTGTCCCAGCACTGGATCAACTAGAGCAAGCGTTTATTGATGCTCAAGAAGACCCTGAGTTTCGTTCTGAATTTATGTCTCTGTTACAGGAGTATGCGGGACGTCCTACCGCGCTAACGCTAACTCGCAACCTCACCAAAGGCACCAAGACTAAGCTCTATCTAAAACGCGAAGATTTACTTCACGGTGGTGCGCACAAAACTAACCAAGTACTTGGGCAAGCATTGCTTGCCAAACGTATGGGTAAAAATGAAATCATCGCCGAAACGGGAGCGGGTCAACATGGCGTCGCAACCGCACTTGCTTGTGCCCTACTTGGGTTAAAATGCCGCGTTTATATGGGCGCAAAAGACGTAGAACGTCAAAGTCCTAACGTGTTCCGAATGCGCTTGATGGGCGCAGAGGTCATCCCAGTTCACTCAGGTTCGGCAACGCTAAAAGATGCCTGTAATGAAGCGCTACGTGACTGGTCAGCAAGCTACGAAGACGCTCATTACTTGTTAGGAACGGCGGCAGGTCCTCACCCATTTCCAACGATAGTACGTGAATTCCAACGTATGATTGGTGAAGAGACCAAGAATCAAATCTTAGCACGCGAAGGTGTGCTGCCTGACGCAGTGATCGCTTGCGTTGGCGGTGGCTCTAACGCCATCGGTATGTTTGCAGACTTCATTGAAGAAGAAAGCGTTCGACTCATCGGTGTTGAACCTGCAGGACTAGGAATTGATACCGATCAACACGGCGCACCACTCAAACACGGCACTACGGGTATCTTCTTCGGCATGAAAGCACCACTTATGCAAGATCCACACGGACAAGTTGAAGAATCCTACTCTGTCTCAGCGGGTTTGGACTTTCCTTCCGTAGGTCCGCAACACGCTTACCTAAACAGCATTGGTCGTGCTGAATACGAATCCATCACTGACGATGAAGCACTCGACGCGTTCCAAGAACTCGCGCGTGGCGAGGGCATCATTCCTGCTCTTGAGTCTTCACACGCCTTAGCGTACGCCCTAAAGATGGCACGTGAAAATCCTGAAAAAGAACAGCTTCTTGTGGTTAACCTATCTGGTCGTGGCGACAAAGATATATTCACTGTTCACGATATCTTAAAAGAAAAAGGAGTTATGTAATGAGCCTGAATCAAGACCGCTACCAAGACATGTTTCAACGCCTAGGCGAGAAGAATCAAGGCGCTTTCGTTCCTTTCGTGACTATCGGAGATCCCTATCCGGAGCTATCTTTAAAGATTATCGAAACCTTAGTTGAATCAGGCGCGGATGCACTCGAGCTTGGCATGCCTTTTTCTGACCCACAAGCGGATGGCCCTACTATTCAAGGCGCTAACATTCGTGCATTGGACTCAAAAACAACACCGACCATCTGTTTTGAGTTACTAGCGAAAATACGCGACAAGTACCCGGATCTTCCGATTGGTCTGCTCATGTATGCCAACCTGGTCTATTCAGATGGCGTCGATAATTTTTACAAAAAATGTGCCCAAGTTGGCGTAGATTCCGTTCTTATTGCCGATGTGCCAACCAATGAAAGTCATGAGTTTGTCGAAGCAGCTCGTCAACATAACGTTCATCCTATTTTCATTGCTCCACCAACCGCAAGCGAAGAGACAATTCAACAAGTTGCTCAACTAGGAGGCGGTTATACCTACCTCCTATCTCGCGCAGGGGTAACGGGAACAGAAACGAAAGCTAATATGCCCATGAATACTCAGTTGGATAAACTGATGAAACACAACGCACCACCGTCATTGCTTGGATTTGGGGTCTCTGAACCACAACAAGTAGCAGAAGCGTTGGCCGCTGGAGCCGCGGGGGCAATTTCAGGTTCAGCGGTTGTCAAGATTATTGAAGCCAACTTAACCGAACCAGAAAAAATGCTAACTAACCTCGCTAAATTTGTTAAAAAAATGAAATCAGCGACGCAAAAATAGTCCTTTTTTTAGACATTTCATTTCGCTTATATTTGATAAAAAAGTTGCGCATTTGACGCAACTTTTTTTTAACATCAATTTGATAATTGCCATTCTCAAAATCTTTCACTTCGCACAGAATGATTAACCAAAAACCAAGCAAACGTTTGCTTTCGGTTGATAAAACATCGATCCTTCGAATATTCCGACATAAATCATCTCTAATTGATTTCTATCTATTGCCAATAGTGCTAATAAAGTGTAAAAACCGATTCGAAGATTAGTCTAACATTTGCCATTCATCTGGAAGACTACGCTAGGATTTTACAATTTATTAGCACAGGAGTTAAGGAAGTGTTAAAAGAGAAGTTGATGCTAAACAATATTGGCGTCCAAGTCGTGATTGCAATGATTCTAGGTACCCTAATCGGTGCCATGATGGGAGAATCTGCATCTATATTTGCCCCACTGGGCACTATCTTTATTAACCTAATTAAGATGTTAGTGATTCCTTTGGTTGCAGTAGCTCTGATTTCAGGTGCTGCGGGTCTGGGCAACAGTAGTAATGCAGGGAAAGTTGGCCTCACCACGTTAGCTTACTTTGGTTTGACTTCAGCATTGGCTGTTGTTTTAGCGCTTGTTATGGGCGAAGTTTTCAAGCCTGGTGTTAATATCGATACCGCCGGCATTGAAGGGATGTTCTCTGCTGAATACGCTTCTAAAGGTGACCTACCTACTTTCTGGGCGACCATCACTGGTATGATCCCAACCAACGTTTTTCAGTCTCTAAATGAAGCAAACATCTTACAGATCTTAGTGTTCTGTTTGTTCTTCGGTATTGGCCTTTCTAAACTAGAAGAAACTCGTCGTAACCCACTGTTAAATGGCGTAAACGCGATCGTTGACGTCATGGTCTGGATGATCAACAAAGTCATGATCATCGCTCCTATTGGTGTATTCGGTCTGATGGCTGAAGCTGTCGGTACGTTCGGTTTTGGCGCACTCATGGTAGTGTTCAAGCTGTTCGTTGTTTATGTTGCCGCGATTATGATCTTTGGTTTCATCGTATATCCTGTGATGATTCAGTTGTGTACCAAAACATCTGCTAAGAAATTCATTAGTGCTATGAAAAAGCCTCAAGCAGTAGCGCTATCAACGGCATCGTCAATGGCGACACTTCCAGTCACTATGGACACAGTTGAGAAAGATCTGGGTGTTAGAAACTCTACCGCTTCATTCGTATTGCCACTTGGTGCGACGATCAACATGTCAGGTAACGCTATCTACTACGGTTTAGTGGCAATCTTCTTCGCACAGCTATTTAATATCGACCTGTCAATGGGTGCTTATGTTGCTATCATCGTGACATCTACTCTAGGGGCGGTAGGCCAAGCTGGTGTACCTGGTCCTTCATTCCTTGTTGTAGCTGTATTGCTAGCAGCTGGTATTCCAATCGAAGGTCTGCCACTATTGTTCGCGTTAGACCGTATCTTTGACATGATTCGTACCGCGCTAAACATCACCGGTGATGCTGCTTGTGCGGTTATCGTTGATGCGTTAGTTGAAGAAGAAGCTCAAGAAGCGGAACTACAAAAACAACAAGCGTAACTCATACTTACTTACGACATTAAGAGGGTTGTCACTTTGCGGTGACAACCCTTTTTATATAAAACTGTTTTAATATGTAATTTCTACTAGGTTATCTATGGAGACCAGCAAAAGGAACTTGAGATAACCATGGCGAAAATAATGTTTTATATGCCAACACCCACATCTGATGCGAGAGCTTGGATGGAATATGGTGATATGGAACACGACGACGGCAGTTTCTCTACCAACCCAGAATATCGTAAAAACCATCGATGGACTCAGTACTTAGCCACCGTTAAAGACAAGCTCGCAATCCAAGTTTGGTACCAGAAAGGCGTAACCGTCAACGAGCTTGTGAACATATCTAATGACGACCAAATATACATTCGAGGTCATGGATTCCCGGGGACCGAATCTATCAACATGGCGAAACGCTGGGGGACAACGGTCTGACATAGGTTTGTGGTCGATAGATTGAGAGAAAATGGGTTACCAAAGACTTTCTCTGGAAAAGTCAAATGTTACAACTGTAACAGTGCATCTTGGATAAATGGTCAACGCAGTTTCGCGCAAGCTCTGGCCGATTATATGTACGGCTGGGGCTATGATAAGTGCAGTTACTATGGCTACAGAGGTAAGCTGGATTCTTACTATAAGAATGGGTTTGATGGCATCCATAAGTATATCCGTGGCGGTAACTTTACCGACGGAGTATGCCGTGCCAGTGATGCTAGAGTGCAAATAAAACCTCAGCAGCTCAATCCACCGCAGTATGCTTCTATTTCAGGCCTGAAAAAGCCAATCGCCGACTAAGTGCCCGAAAGACTCGTTTGTTCGAGTCTTTCTATTATTTTTGTCGCTTGGCTAGCAGCTCATTATCTAGCAAAAACCAAGTGATTGGATGCACGAAATGGCGCTATGGTTACCCAGCTTGCTACTGTCACAGCACCTAACGGTTTTGTCTTGGGTCAGTTTTCGTTACACTGTCGTGAATCATTCATGATAGGTTTACGAAGAACATGAAGCAATTACTTGATTTTATTCCACTAATTATCTTTTTTATTCTTTACAAGATGCAAGATATTTATGTGGCAACTGGGGCATTGATCGTCGCAACCGCCATTCAAATCGTCGTCACCTACTTGTTATACAAAAAAGTCGAAAAAATGCAGCTCATTACCTTTTTAATGGTCGCGGTATTTGGGGGCATGACGATTTTTCTTCACGATGATAACTTCATAAAATGGAAAGTCACCATCGTTTATGTCGTATTTGCCATTGGTCTCGCCGTCAGTCATGCGATGGGACGAAGTGCTATCAAAGGTATGCTGGGCAAAGAGATCACATTACCAGACGCAATTTGGGCTAAAGTCAATTATGCGTGGGTCGGTTTTTTCTCATTCTGCGCAGGACTAAACATTTACGTCGCCTACTCACTGCCACTCGATGTATGGGTTAACTTTAAAGTTTTCGGTTTATTAGCAGCGACTTTACTATTTACTGTCCTAACTGGAGTGTATATCTACAAACACATTCCAAAAGATGCTGAAGGCAAACCGGCTAAAAACGAGAACCAAGATCATACATCTTGATTCAATGCGGAAGTTTTGTATACTCCGAAAATAATTGAAAACAGCGACCTACGGGTCGCTGTCTTGTTTCAGGAAGAATATAAAAATGACAAATACAACAACCAACACACCTAAAGGCCAACTTATTATTCGCACTCTCGCAATGCCAGAAAATACCAACGCGAATGGCGACATCTTTGGTGGTTGGATTATGTCTCAATTGGACTTAGCGGGTGGTATCCTGGCGAAAGAGATCTCTCACGGTCGAATCGTAACAGTCTCAGTATCAGGCATCACTTTTAAACACCCTGTAAAAGTTGGCGATGTGGTTTGCTGTTATGGCGAATGCACCAAAATTGGTAACACATCCATGACGATTAATTTAGACGTGTGGGTTAAACCTGTCAGTTTAGAAGGTGTTGGTGAGCGCTACCAAGTCTGTGAGGCAACGTTCAACTATGTTGCAATTGATGCAAATGGACGTCCTCGTCCAATTAATCCAAATTAAAGCCGTTCTAGCGATGACTTTTCAGTGGAAAAATGACATCTTATGAAGACATGACTATTTGAAGGGAACAAATATGTGGTACGTTATTTTTTCACAAGACGTTGAGAACTCATTAGAAAAGCGCCTCAGCGTTCGCCCACAACATCTGGAAAGACTTCAAAAGCTCCAAGATGAAGGTAGACTCCTTACCGCTGGGCCAATGCCGGCCATCGATAGCGATAATCCAGGAGAAGCTGGATTTACTGGTTCAACCGTTATTGCCGAGTTCGAGTCGTTAACTGCTGCACAGCAATGGGCCAACAACGATCCGTATATTAATGCTGGCGTCTATGCTAACGTTATCGTCAAACCGTTTAAGAAAGTATTCTAAAGGCAAATGATGAAAAAATCTCTTTGGTTGACTATCACGGCTATGGCCGTTTTAGCTGGTTGCTCTAGCACTGATGCTGACCAACAGCGTCAAATTGAAATGCTCGCTCAAAGCCGCGCAAGTGTGCTGTCATCAGGTTTACCCGTAGAGCAGGGCCCACTTTCTATAATGAAAGCTGCGGCTAACAAAGGTACAGTTGAGATCATGATGATTTACAATACCGATGCTAAAGGTGCCAAGCCGCTCGACACGGTATTGCGTACTAGCATGAACTTTTACTGCACAGACCGCGAAGTGAAGTCAAATCTGGAAATGGGTTTGTCCTATCGCATCAAAATTCGTAACTCGCGTGGTCAACTTATGGTAGACCAAATAGTCACCAAAGATTACTGCGATAACCCAACAGCGAATTAACGCGAACTCGTCCCAAAAGGCTTGCCTGTGCAAGCCTTTTCTGATTTCCCACAGATTAACTGAACTTTTGGCGTAGGTTACGTGCTGCGGTTACTAAATTACTTAGCGACGCCTCCGTTTCTTCCCAATTACGTGTTTTTAGACCGCAGTCTGGGTTAACCCAAAGTCTCTCAACTGGAATACGCTCGGCCGCTTTCTCAATCAACTGTTCAATCCATTCCACCGTCGGTATGTTTGGTGAATGGATATCGTAAACACCTGGTCCTATCTCATTTGGATAGTTAAACTCTTCAAACGCATTTAACAATTCCATATTTGAGCGAGATGTTTCTATGGTAATCACATCTGCATCCAACGCGGCCACAGAATCAATGATTTCATTGAATTCGCTATAACACATATGGGTGTGTATTTGCGTTTCTGGTTTGGCACTGGCTGCGGAGACTTTGAACGCTTTCACCGCCCAATCCAAATACGCTTTATGGTCACGTTGTTTCAACGGTAAGCCTTCGCGAATCGCCGGTTCATCAATTTGAATGATATTAATTCCAGCGTTTTGCAAATCACTAACTTCATCCTGAAGCGCTAACGCAAGTTGATTGGCAATCGTTTCTCGCGTTACATCCTCACGCGGGAATGTCCAACATAAAATGGTCACAGGGCCTGTTAACATTCCTTTCATTGGTTTAGATGTCAAAGACTGAGCATAGGTTGACCACTCGACTGTCATCGGCTTATCGCGTTCAATGTCAGCAACCACAATGGCAGGTTTAACGCATCGAGACCCGTAACTTTGCACCCAACCAAACTGTGTCGTTTGAAAACCGGAAAGATTCTCCGCAAAATACTCCACCATATCATTACGTTCAGCTTCACCATGTACCAAAACATCTAATCCAGTGGCTTCTTGGCGCTCTACCGTATCTTTGATAAACGCATGCATTGCGGTTTGATAACTTGAAAATTCAATATCATTACGTTTATAGGCCGCACGAGTTTGACGAACTTCAGCGGTTTGCGGGAACGAACCTATCGTCGTCGTTGGCAACAAAGGAAGCTTCAATATTTCTTTCTGATGATGAGTACGCTCAACATAAGGAGCGCTGCGGTCACCATTAGTTTGAAGCAAAGCCGCGACACGCTTTTGAACTTCAGGCTTGTTCACCCATGTCGATCGTTCGCGCTCTATGATAGGTTGACTGTATTGAGCACAATACTGTTTCGCGTTTTCATCGCCGTCGAGTGCTCTAGCCAACCACTGTACTTCACTGACCTTCTGTTTAGCAAAAGAGAACCAGTTCTTTGTCCCTTCTGGAAGTTTGGTTTCAAGTTCGAGATCAACCGGACTGTGCAGTAAAGAGCAAGAGGTCGCCACCCACAAACGTTCACCAAGCTTTTGTTTTAAGGGCTGTAATTGTTGTAGCTTACTGTGTAAATTTGCGCGCCAGACATTTCTACCATTGATCGTTCCCACCGATAGCACCCACTCTTCTGGCAATTGTTCAACGACTACATCTAGCTGCTCAGGTGCCGCCGCCACATCAATGTGCAGGCCATCAACACTGAGTTGCTTAATCACATCTAACGATTCAGCAATGGAGTCAAAATACGTTGTTAGTAGCACTTTCACGTCACTTCGAATGACCTGATAAGCCAGCTTGAAGCTATTCAACCAAGGTTTTGGAAGCTCAAGAGCCAGTATCGGCTCTTCAATTTGTACCCACTCTACTCCTAGCTTTTCTAATTTAGCTAGAATAGCTTGGTATGCCGTCAACAAGCGAGGCAAAAGCGTAAGCCTATCAAACCCCTCCTCCACTTCTTTACCAAGGTAGAGGTAACTCAACGGACCTAGCAGCACAGGTTTCACGCTGCGGTTATTTTGCTGCGCGTCGTTTATCTCATCAAAAAGCTGAGTCCAGCTTACTTGAAAACTGTCTTGTGAAGAAAACTCAGGGACAATGTAGTGATAATTAGTATTAAACCATTTCGTCATATCCGACGCAGCTTCACCACTGCAACCACAGTGTGCCTGTGACTGACCTCGTCCAACACGGAACAGTGTATCAAGATCTGGAAAGCCGTTCGCATGTCGTTTTGGCACATGGCCTAGTAGTAAACTGGTACCAAGTACATGGTCATACCAAGCAAAATCGCCCGCTGTCACGAAAGACAGTTCATTATCGCGTTGCAGATCCCAGTTGTTCTGTTTGATGTCACTAGCGGTTTGCTTGAGAGCAGCTTGGTCACTCTCCCCTTTCCAGTATTTTTCTAGAGCAAATTTGAGTTCGCGTTTTTCACCGATACGTGGATAGCCAAGAATATGCGTTACTGTCATGTTGATGTCCTATATCTGAAGCAGTCTGGATGGCTAAACTATCTCGCAGCCAAAGAAGAGGAACAATCTCAAATCGTTCACATTGAATATGAAATTAATTCAACAACAGATAGAAATTAAATCTGGACGTCTAGATGTTTACACATCTGATAAATCACGTTAAGTTAATAGTTAAGGAAACAGGATGAGGGATATTCATGATAGAGCTAAAGCACTTAAAAACATTGGCATCGCTAAGAGACACAGGCTCATTAACCGCCACCGCCACTTCGCTTCACTTAACTCAATCCGCCCTCTCTCATCAGCTGAAGGACTTGGAAGCACGCATCGGGTCACCGCTGTTTATTCGTAAGACTCGCCCAGTTCGATTTACGTCTGAAGGAGAAATCCTTCTTAACCTCGCAAATGAAATTCTGCCGCGCATTGCACAAGCAGAAGGTGATTTAGCTGGCCTAAAAGAAGATATCAATGGCCGTTTGCATATGGCGATCGACTGTCACTCTTGCTTTCAATGGTTAATGCCTGCTTTAAAAGAGTACCAACTCGCCTGGCCTCATGTTGAGCTCGATTTTTCCTCGGGCTTTGGCTTTGAGCCCATCCCAGCGTTAGTCGCTGGGGAACTGGATCTTGTCATTACCTCCGATATCCAACCGCGTACTGAGATTCACTATGAGCCCTTGTTTGATTTCGAAATACGTTTGGTGACATCCATTTCTCATTCTTTGGCAGAAAAGTCTGTCATTGAACCCAAGGATCTCTCTGATCAGACTCTATTGACGTACCCCGTCCAAAAGCAGCGTCTCGATGTGGTCAAACATTTCTTAACCCCAGCAGGGGTAGAACCAAAGAAATGGAAACAAGCTGACAACACCTTAATGTTGGTGCAAATGGTATCTGCGGGTTTAGGCGTTGCGGCTTTGCCTAACTGGGCGGTAAGTGAGTTTTCGCGCCAAGGGCTAATCACCAGCAAGCCACTTGGGCCTGGGCTTTGGCGAAGATTGTTTGCTGCGGTCAGAAATGGTGAAAAGGACAAGCACTACTTACAAGCGTTTTTTGCTACCGCACGGACACAGTGTCAGCAGCATTTAACGGGTATCAAGCTTGCTTAAACATAGCCCTCAAGAAAGGAGGGCTATGTTTACACTCGAAGTGCATTGTTATTATTGAGGACTTACAACCCCCAGACATACTGGTAATTCATCATCTTGTGGTGACTTTCTAAAACCAATTTCTTTCGTATAGTTTGGATAAAATTGTGGCCATTCCTCGGTAAAACGACTAAATGTTCCGCTTTCGCACCCTTTCCCCAATTGTCCTAACAATAAGACACCATGTTCCGCAATAGCATCACTGGTAATATTTCGATTGTAGACATTCGGCAATGTTTCGCTGCTCCATTTTTTCGTTACTTTCGGGTGGGGAGCAATATAGAAGGTCAGCCATTCTGAGTAGTCTGAACCCCCAACCAATTCTAACGGCTGTTCTTGGTGTTGATACCAAAATTCTTCAGCTTGATCGGCAAGTTTAATTACGCCACTCAGGTTTTGACCCGCATTCTTAACATTAAAAAATAGCACAGAGGAATAACCAACAATTATTACCAGCGCCATAATTGATAAGACTTTAAGGGTTTTCGACAATTGACCGATTATCTCTTTTGATAAAAAACCTACCAACACTACCGAAGCTGGCAAAAAGAATGGGTGCAACCACTCAACAAGCCGATCTCCTTTATGAAACGTAAACCACGCCATGATAGGGATAAGCGGAGCAAAAAGAACAAAAGTGGTTAACCAGACTTTTTCAGGGACATGCTTCGTTAACTTGAACGATTTGTTGCCTAATAAGGCCGCCAATAGGATAAGTGGATAAAATACAGACAGCACCGCCAGCCAACTTCCCGGGCTTAGCTGAGCTGACACTTGACCACTTACCCATTTCACGGATGAAAAGTTGTTGGCAAACATCCAAGCAAAATTAGGCGTCACTAACAATAAAAATGCGGCAATGCCTGCATAGAAGTACGGCTCTTTCCAAAAACGACGAACGCTTGGGACAGCTAAACTCAAAATAAACACCATCGCGACTGGCGCAAACGTCGTATATTTTGACATTGCGGAACAGCCCGCTACCACACCAAACGGTACCCACCACTTCGAATCGTCATAAACGGCTTTAACAAAAAAGAACAAGATCCAAGGCCAAGAACCAAATAACAAATAGTTGTCATTGTAAGGAAGAGCCTCAAAATTAATGACGCCAGAAAAGTTAAGAGTCAACAGACCAATCCAAGCAAAAACCGGAGATTCGGTCAATTTATACGCTAAGTGATAGCACCCTAGCATTCCAATAGCGATTACAGAGAAGTGACCGACATACCAAAATGCTGAAGCAAACTCTGTGGTATTAGAAAAAAGTAGAATTTTCGAAAAAAAACCGACAAACCAAGGGTTCTTTGGGCTTCCCCACTCGCCATTACTGGCCCAATTTAACGCTTCAACAGCATCATATGGTACTGTTGGGTCTAAATGGTACGTCACCAAAGACCATGCTAATGCGTATAAAAAACACCATAAAAAAGCAAAACGGTGCGAGCGTTGTACTTCGAGTGGGGCAAGCGAGTTTCGGTCGAAACTAAGAATAGTTGAAAGCATTGGCTAAAAAGGACTCCCTTAAAAGTCAAAATAGATGGTTTTGGCAATAGACTCTACCCACTTAAAGAGCGTCGCGACATGCTCTCAAGTCAGTTTTCTGTCAATACCTTAGCTATTGATTGATTACATAAATAGCTTAGGTATTGATTGATTACATAAATAGCGGATAATAATAGATGGGTAGTCTATATCAATCAATAGTCAAGCGCTGTAACGAAATGTCAGCTTTGATTGTATGAGAAATTATCTATGAATGAGAATTTAGGGGGAAATTGCGATGGTTCGAAATGCGAATCACACGATTCAATGCTCATAGCAACAAGGGCATTAAATCGTGTGCTTCATTAGGGTTGTTATTTAATATTGTGCATTGATTGCTTGAGAGTTTGGTTGGCCGTTCTGTTTTACCGCCTGTTCAGAGAAGCCTTCATGTAAGTGATAGTAACGTTTGTATACGATGCCGCTAATGGCCATCAACAACGCTGGTAAACCCACCATCATAAATTCGATGCCAAAAATAGTTTCTGCTGTTTGTTCCACGTTTGGTACATAACCTACTAGTGATAAGCCGACACCAACAATAAACCCACCTGCAGCACCTGCAAACTTCACTAACATGGTCTGCACAGAGAAAATGACACTTTCACTGCGACGTCCCGTTTTATACTCACCATAGTCGACAACGTCAGCAAGCATAACGGTTTGAAGCGCATTGGCGATTCCGATACCAAACTTGATAGCGGCGCCAGAAAGACCGATGAGTACAACGTTACCCGGAGCCAAACCACTCATGGCAAGTAGTAGACCACATGACAAGATTGGGAAGCCACAGGCAATAAACCACAAGTTCTTTCTCGGTAACTTAGCAGCAATACGAGGAAACAAAAATACACCGGCAACTTCGGCAGCACCTGCAACCATCATATAAATAGGGAATAGTTCAGAATTTCCTAACGCATAGGAGAAGTAATAGATAGCGAAACCACCGACAAGAAGGTTAGCTACTTGGAATGACAAGACTGTACCGATAAGTGCTTTTAGTTGATCATTTTGTCCGATGATGACCATAACGTCTTTGAAATTAAACTTCTCGGCCGCATTCGCTTTAATGTGGGTGTCTTCTTTTACATTGCGAGCCACCAAGAACGCACTTAATACAAACAGAATGGCGATTAAGATCGATAAGTTGAAGAAACCATCACCTTGATTGCCTTCACCTAGCGTACCCACAATATGTAGGCCATAAGTACCGATAATAAACCATGCCAAGCTCGCAAATAAACGTGGCCATACCACCAGTTTCTCACGTTCTTGCCTTGAGCTAGAAAGTGCTGGAATCATCGACCAATACGGGATGTCCATGATGGTGTATGTCAGACCCCATAAAATGTAAGCGGATGCTGCATAAACATACAAGGTTTTACCTTCGAACATATGTGTACTAAACAAAGCAATCAGAACGACAGCATTTAAAATAGTACCAATGACGATCCACGGACGGAACTTACCCATTGTTGAGCGGGTGTTATCGACAATCACACCCATCAACGGATCCGTTATTGCGTCGAAAACTCGAGCTACGAGGAAGATCGTCCCGACAAACGCTGCGGATAAACCAGCAACATCCGTAAAGTAAAACATAAGGAAAATATAGATAGGTGCACAAGCAAAGTCTTTGCCTAATGCGCCCAGGCCGTAAGACAGTTTGGTTTTAAGAGTCAGTTGTTCAGACATACGTTACACTTAGTTTCTTTAACTTATTGGTCTGAGCGCAATCCTACTGATAGAAGCATGACCTTTCTGTGATCAATGACCACTACTGGAAACGTTTACACTACTCTTTTAAAAAATGAGATCTAAACCCATTTAATACGTATAAATGTGGTTTTAATGTGATCATTTCCAGTATTTATTAACTTATGGTAGTCACCAAAGTCCGGAAACGATTACATTGAAAACGCATAAAAAAGGCTGCATAGGAATACCATGCAGCCTTTGTTAATTTTACGGGGACTTATATTCGCTGTAACTGCACCAATACAGCGGTTTCCGAATCCAAGATAGGCATTGTTAAACCAATTTCTTCACACCATTCACCGGTTAACTCACACCCTTCTTCCATCCAAGGAGGTTGATAATTGACGATATCATCAAACAGTGCAGGCTTATCAAGTACTGAAACCTGATAACGTGCTTTTGGATCCAATCCAGGTATGCGCAGATGACCACTTAGAGAGTTAGTCGGCATAGCCAATTGTGCAATTTGGATCACGGCCTGAGATTTATCCTTGGCCACCACTGCGGAAATCTGATGGGCTTTATCATCCGTCATTAGACGCCATGAGTTGCCTGAATGAAGCAGTGAGCGTAGTGATTTATGCAGCTTAATGTATCTTTCAAATCCTTGCTTTTCGACATCACTTTCTTTTACCGGATCAAGCTCAATCCCCATATGACCGAACAACGCCGTTAAGCCACGAAACTCAATCGCATGGCGGCGACGAGTGCTGTGACAATGGCTAGCGCCAATGTGACTCCCCATGACTTCTGGAGGGAAGAAATAACTCATCCCTCGCTGTATCGATTGTCTTTCGAGCGCATCGTTGTTATCCGAAGCCCAGAATCGGTGCGTTCGTTTCAACACTTCAAAATCGATTCGTCCGCCACCAGCTGCGCATGATTCGATTTCAACATTAGGGTGCTTAGCTCGTACTTTATCCACGAGTTGATAGTAACGAACGACCTGCTCGTAACCAGCAGCTCTACCCTCATGCCCCGGTTGAACCACTTCACGGTTCATATCCCATTTAATGTAAGCAATATTATAAGTCGAGAGGAAATAGTCCAAACGCTCAAATAAGTAATTAAAAGCATCTTCATTTTGAAGATCAATAACGTATTGATTGCGGCCTGCAGGCTGTTGATAACTGTCAACCGCCAGTAACCATTCAGGATGCGCTCGATAAAGGTCGGAGTTTTTGTTTATCATTTCTGGTTCAAACCACAAACCAAACTCCATCCCAAGCTTATTCACATGCTCGACAACCGGTGCTAAACCATTGGGATATTTGGTTTCATCTAAGAGCCAATCACCTAACGCCGCTTTATCGCCATCGCGCCCTTTGAACCAACCGTCATCAATAATAAAACGCTCCACGCCCATTTGTGCAGCCTGCGTCGCCATAGACATGATGTAGTCAGGATCGTGTTCGAAATAGATGCCCTCCCATGTATTCAGATGAATTGGGCGTGGCTTACTCGAAAATTCTGACGGGAGAATAGAGTGACGCACGTGTTCGTGGAATTGCTGGCTCATGCCATTCAATCCTCTATCGCTATAACTGGCGTATAGCCACGGAGTCGTTATGCTCTCGCCTTGTTCAAGTGCCACTTCCCCTGGCAGATAGATAACTTCTGCCTGAGCATAGCGGCGTCCATCGGCTTTCACATCAACTCTTAGCCTGTGGTTACCACTCCACGCGAAGTGGAAACCCCAAACATCACCCGTCATTTCATCAAAATGACTGGTACCCGCTACAATGGCAGGATAGTGCTCGTGAGAGGTTCGTCCGCGGCGGTTTTCTTGCTGGAAACCTCCCTGCAACAGTGGCTGACGTACCGTTTGGAACTCATGGACCCAACGGCCAAAAAAAGTCATCAACTCTTTAGCCCGCTCAGGTAACATCAATGTATTGGCTAAACGATTTACTTGATAAGCACCTGGCTTATTGTTGGTGAGCGTATGGCGCACCTTGACCACATCATGTTGATCTAATTGCAGTTCTGTTTTCAGCGTCAACCCAGCACAGGCGTCCTCGCTCACGAGTGTCAACTGATTGTCGTAATGTATTGTCTCCGAGATGGTGAAAACAGGTGCCCAATCTAAACCATTACGATGCCCTTCCAGTGCAGGACTGCTGAACAGACCACGGGCTAACTCCGGGCTCAACGACATCGCTATGTCGTCATCCAAACGCCCATAAGGAACGGGACGTTGTAACGCCAATCTTGATTGAGGGAGGGACACATCGATGTTCTTACCCCAATGTAGAATCTCTGCTAACTCCCCAACTTCGAGAAGCATCTGTGTGCTGGTGCCCTTTAACTCAATCAGCGTTTTGTTTGTCATTCACTCTAACCTCAGAAACGATTTGCTTTACATAATAGCGGTAAATACTAGAAATTCTGTGAGGCACAGCATAATCATGGAAACGCTTACAATCAGACGTCATTGTCAGGTTGTTTTTTTTAACCTATTGAGGCTCTTCTCCGCTTTGTTGAGTCATAACGCAATACTTATGACTTCTACCATACTGACTAATAACCCTTTTTTAGTCAGTATGGATGAATCCTATTTTGACCCAGTTACTTTCTCAGCTTTTACATATTCAGGGGCAGGCAATCCAGTCGATTAAGGTCGATGAATCCACTCAAACTGTTGACGTTTACTGTCGTCGAGACCGACGATT
>NZ_OANU01000184.1 GCF_900089835.1 Vibrio thalassae
GATAAGTGCGAACGGTGTTTCTAGATACACCTAAATCACGCGCGATGCGGCGGATACTTTGTCCTTGCTGATGTAAAACGTGTATTTCCACTAGTTGCTCCTGATTGATCATAATCCGCCGCTTTGTCCATTTTACGAACGGATAGTTTGCCTCAGGTGGGTCAATTTTAAATCGACGTTAGTGGGTCATTTTTACATCGGCGCTGACACCACTACGGGCCAATAAAATAGGTGCATTTATTATTGGATAAAAAATTTATAAAACATTGATGATGCTCTCAAATTGGCCCTTCACATAACCTTCTCATTGGGTATCATATCACATACACTCATGTGTTATTTTTTGGTTATTTTTTGGTTATTTTAACGCAGATTAAGGATTTTATTTTGACTAAATCTCTTGCTAATTTTTTTGCTTTGTTGCTTCTTTGTCTCCCTTTTTATTCTCACTCAGCCGATGAAGATAAAGAGTGGTACACCTCCAAAGGGGGGGAGTATTTGGTGAGAGATTCTCTGCATGGCAATCTTCATGCACTATTATCTACCTCAAAATCAGGAACGCAATCGGTCTATATAGTGATGCGTGATTCTGACTGTGTAGATCAAAGCTCCGATATTATCAGCCATGATCCCATCTACATAAATGGCACTCTTACTCGTTATAATCAGTATTGTGATGGTGAAAGACGTTACTTTATGCCAGCGACTAGGGCTGGGAGAGAGAACTTACTGAATGAATTCAAATTGAAAAATGTTGTTAAGGTTAAAACGTATGACGGTGATACAACCTTTAGCTTTTCAGCGAAAGGCTTCACCGCTAAATTGAAAGCGTTAAATGTGAGTAAAAAAGGCATCTAACGCTATATACAAGCCCTTTGAATTAGATAGTACGCAAATAGAAAAGAGGTTGATGTTCAGCCTCTTTTCTATACCCCTACGAAGCGAGACCGACAGTTACATTCCGACTACCCAGCAAGCATACTTACCTCTCGTTTGAACCGGCTTATTGGTACTGGCAATCCCTTGCGAGAGAACAACACCAATACGCTCCCAAAATTCACACCCGCTTTCTGTGTAGCATCAAATCGTTGGCTATAAAGAAGGTCCATCGCATCAATGATCATGAGTGCATCAGTGGAGTTCTTCCCCGTAGTTTGTGCAAATTATTGCTTATCTTGAATGGCAAGTTCATTAAGAGGCTGTTTCCAGTTTTTGAGTTGCTCAGTCGAGAAGTCGCCGTAAGCACATTTGACGATGATTTGACCGTAACGTGATAGCTCTTCAATGATAGAACTCAATTTAGAGTGCGGCGTGTTCTCAGAATCAATGAGAACAGCAATTTTACGACTTCCCATGTACCATTTCCTTCTTCTAAACAAAGGAATACTATCCGAGTCATCACTCAAATGTAAGCGCTCAATTTTCCGCATAATTCTATCCTGATCTCCATGGTAGATAATGACCACTGTCATTACACAAGGAGAAATTTATGACTCACTCATCGCAAGTTTGGCAACATCACGTTAATGACTGGCAAAAAGGCGATCTCTCGCAAGCGCAATATTGCCGTAGCCACGGCCTTGACCAATCCCAATTCAGCTATTGGAAGTGCAAATTT
>NZ_OANU01000021.1 GCF_900089835.1 Vibrio thalassae
TACGTGGATCGGGTATGCGATTAAGGCGTTCAAAAAGTGTCATTTTGTAGGTTGAGTAGTACATAGATAATGATCTGATCAACAAAATCAGGATTAGTTCAATCGAAAATAAAGAACATTTAATTCCTTGATGCAGGTGAACGCAAATTGACCGTGTTGTTTGGCATTTAATCAATTAAACCCTACAAACTATGTGAGATCTCGCCCTGAAGCCCATATAACGTATCCAGTAAATCCAATGTCACTTGATAGCTTTAAGAACTTGTATTGCCTGTGAATTACTGCTGGTTTTATCCAATGGAGGAACGAAGCAAGATTAAGTTCCCTACGTTTGGCACATTTGGCCATTACCTCTAAAAATTGCCCTAGTTCATGGGTTACTTCCGCCTTTGACAAAGGCCCATAAGACAGCCCGGAAATTTTACTATTGACTAAAGAAACAGAATTTTTGCTCATTGCAACCTACAGGGGCAGTGTTATTATTACTTCATCCATTAAAAATCAGAAATAGAATAATCACACCCTTAGTAGAATTTATTTTCGTGTCACAACGCAATAAAATGTGTTGATAAAATTAATGATTTCACCGTCATTCGAGACACGTATCGAACATGTTGCGTAGTTCGATGTGTGTTCTGGTCAACAAGAATGGGCTTTGTTGTTCAAATCGACGGTACCATTTCAAGAAGCTATAATCTGAACGGGGTCTACATCAGTTAATTGTCGTAACTCTATGCCGAAACATCGTTACAAAACAACTGACTGGAAACAGTCCAACATAGCCCCAATCAACCGAGACTCTCTGACCTTTTCGATTGATGAGAAACGATAGCCGAGTTGAAGCAAATAAGGCAAACGAGCTAACCTACGCCGATTCAGCGACTTAACCATTACCGGCGTTTTTCAAGGTTGTTGTCATCATTCGCTTAGTTATTAAGCAGCTTCTCTTTCTGGATTTAGATGAACATCACCAACGGGTTCACAGTTCCTAATCTTGCCTGACCAACGCTCTGGGTGTCGCTCTCTTGCTATTGATAACACATCAGAAGGACGTCTTAAAATCTCGCAATCTTTACCACTGTGGCGCTCTGATGGCGTGACGTAATTTAACTTACTGTGCTTGTGCTCGGTGTTGTACCAATGTACGAACGCCTCAACCCAGCAACGACTAGCTTCTAGATGCTCAAAGCCTTTTGTTGGCCAACTAGGCATGTATTTCACGGTACGGAATAGCGACTCAACATACGGGTTATCATCACTGACTCTCGGGCGACTGTATGATGAAGTAATACCAAGCTCATCCATTTTCGCTCTGAACGTCAGTGACTTCATTGGTGCGCCATTGTCCGAGTGAAGGACAAGTGGCCGATTAAAGCATTGCTCACGCATCAGCGTCCGCTGTAATAGCTGTGATGCTAACTCACCGCATTCACATTCATAAACATCGTAACCAACGATTTTTCGGCTATAGATATCTTCAATCACGTAGAGATAATAGTGCTGACCTCGAACCCTAGATGGCAAGTAAGTAATGTCCCACGTATAGACTTGATTGGGACCTGTTGCCGTATAACTTGTTGGCTTAGCTTGCCTCTGTCGACTTCGCTGACGACCTCGGGTATGAAGCTGACCTTCCGCTTTCAAAACCCGATAGTAGCTAGACTCCTAAGCGATATACTCACCCTTATCAAGCAGCGTTAGAACAATTTGAGTCGGCGGTAAACTCGCATATTCAGAGCGGTTGCACACCTCAATAATCGCCTGCCGCTCTTGCTGTGAGAGTTTGTTTGCAGGCACAGGCCTGGCGCATGTTGGTCTTTTGTCAGCCTGTATTTCACCTTGCTGATACCAGCGGCGATACGTCCTCAAGTCGATTTGAACTTCATGACAAGCGTACTCTAGACGGCAGCCACTTTGCTTAGCGTCGTGGATAAGAGTGACCAAGTATTGCCTTTCATCGGTTGAGGTTAATCTTCCTCTGGCTCTTCCCCGTAAAAGGCTCTCAGCTTTTTTCGAAGCACCAACAACGCCGCCGTTTCCGCTAAAGCTTTTTCTTTAAAGCGTAACTCTTTTTTCAGCTCTTTAATTTCAAGTTTGTCAGCTTTAGCTTGTTTCTTGGCTTCAGCCTCACGCTCTTTAGCAGACATAAACCCTTGCATACACTCACTTCGCCAACCTTGCACTTGTTCAGGAAACAAGCCTTTCTCGCGACAATACTGACTGAGTTCATTCTCTGTCATCGAGTAAGTTTCAGCGACAATGGCGAGTTTAGTTTGAGCAGACCACTGCTCTGATGAAGTATTACTATTTGGCACAGCGGCTCCTGAACGTCTAAGTTGCTGCCGCCAATGATACAAGGTTGCACTGCTAATGCCTTCCTCTTTTGCAACTTGGCTTACAGACATTGAATAAGGAGGTAGTAGCTTCTTCAATATGGCTTCTTTTCTTTCTGTTGGGATGCGATTCAAAACTCACTCATTACCACCCAAACTGGTTAAATTTTAACAGTGACAACAATCCTGCCAGAAGGGGGTTAGGACAACCGTAAAAATAACAGCACTGGAAGTTTTCATTATGATACTCCAATTTAAACCAAATCTCGCTAAGAAGTATAGTGAACTTTAACAAGGTACAACATACTAATTTTAACTTTATTACCATTCAGTTATTTTAAGATAACTAACAAGGTATATTAGACTGTTTTCAAAGTGTTTACAGTGCCCTTCTTCTCCCTAGAGTGTCCAACACCAACTTGATGAAACAGTGACGACGAACCAGTCTCAACTTTCGATAAATATAAAATATCTCAGAAAGTGCAACCTTGATAAACCACCAACGTAATGTCTAAATTAAACAAAGGAAATTTACCATTTAAAACCTTTAAAAACTCAATTACAAACAATATCTTATTACCATTTCCCCTCTCAGATACCTGAGTGCAACTCAATAAGTAACTTAAAAAATCACTAAACATATTTCTCAACATTTCAACTCTTTGCCTAAACTGATCTAGTTGAAACATAAACAACCAAGGTGCAGAAATGGCAACAGTTACTAGTTCAAGCAATAAAGGTATCAGTATTTTTGCTTTAGCAATGCTTAATATCGTCGCAGTAGTCAGCCTTAGAGGGTTACCAGCGGAAGCTGAATACGGACTCAGTTCAATTTTTTACTACATTTTCGCAGCTATCGTTTTCCTCGTGCCCGTGTCACTCGTAGCCGCTGAACTCGCGACAGGCTGGTCGGAAAAAGGCGGCGTATTTCGTTGGGTTGGAGAAGCCTTTGGCGCAAAATTGGCGTTCCTAGCTGTTTTTCTACTCTGGATAGAAGTGACGGTATGGTTTCCGACAGTTCTTACCTTTGGTGCGGTATCCCTCGCCTACATAGGGCCTGATCAAACTTGGGATCAATCACTATCCGAAAACAAGTTTTTTGTGCTCGCTATCGTGCTCGCCATCTACTGGTTTGCAACATTTGTGGGTCTTAAAGGAACTGAAGCATTTGCAAAGGTTGCAAAGTGGGGAGGCTTGGTAGGTACCATCGTCCCGGGTATTATCCTCATAATATTAGGGTTCTCTTACCTAACTATGGGAAATACACCACAAATTGAACTTGGTTGGAGTGAGCTCGTTCCTGATTTTTCGAACTTCAATAATGTAGTTTTGGCTGCAAGTATCTTTTTGTTTTATGCTGGAATGGAAATGAACGCTATTCACGTCAAAGAGGTCAACAATCCTGGACGAAACTATCCTATTGCCATAGGGATCTCCTCTTTCGGTACCGTCGCCATTTTTGTGTTGGGTACCCTCGCTATCGCTTTTATCGTACCACAAAAAGACATCAGTCTGACTCAAGGGTTACTAGTCGCGTACAAACAAATGTTTACTTGGGCCGGGATCGGCTGGGCATCACCTCTTATTGCAATTTGTTTAGCATTTGGTGTACTCGCAGGGGTGGTGAGCTGGGTAGCAGGCCCTTCCTCTGCACTTTTAGTCGTTGCAAAAGGCGGATACCTACCCCGTTTTTGGCAACACACCAACGACAAGGGCATGGCCACCAATATCATGATTGCGCAAGCAGTGATTGTTACCTTCCTTTCCGTTACATTCGTAGTGCTACCATCCGTGCAAGCTGCTTATCAAATTCTGAGTCAATTGACTGTTATCTTATATCTCATCATGTATCTTTTGATGTTTTCTGCCGCCATTTATCTCCGCTATAGCCAACCAAATCGCCCTCGAAGTTACAAAATTCCCGGTGGTAACATTGGTATGTGGATCATCGGAGGGCTTGGTTTTATTGGATCTTTAACTGCTTTCGTTTTCTCTTTCATCCCGCCTGAGCAAGTAGCGGTAGGTAGTCCGACTATCTTCGTATCAATTCTAATCATACTTGCCGCTATCTTTGTCGCGATTCCTTTCGCCATTTTTCGTGCTCGAAAACCTCATTGGAAGGATCCTCAAATCAATGATTTCGCACCATTTACATGGGAGCTAGAGAACACACACCCTGGCGTCGTAAACCATTCTGACGCTCACGTTCACACGCTCAACGTGAAGCAAGACTAGAGGTTTGGTATAGAACATGACTGATAAAATATCTAAAGCTCTAGTGGAAGCTCATAGTTTGTATAAAGACGTTAATGATGGCGAAAACGCCTCGTACATCCCGTTTTTGGCAAAGGTTCCAGCGGAGTTAGTCGGGCTCTGCTTTGTCTCGGTGTCAGGTGAAATTTACTCCGTTGGTAATACGGATTATGAGTTTGCAATAGAGTCGATCTCTAAAGTGATGACATTAGCATTAGCGCTAAATCAACACGGTGCTAAAGCAGTGCATGAGAAAATTGGCGCTGACGCGACAGGTTTACCGTTTAATTCCATTGTTGCTTTAGAACTTCACAACGGAAAGCCTCTTAGTCCATTAGTCAATGCGGGAGCCATAACTACGGTAAGTATGGTGAAAGCAACAGACGCTGAAAATCGGTGGAGTAAAATATTAGAAATGCAATCAGCATTAGCTGGTAGGAAAATCAAACTCTCCTCTCAGGTGAATAAATCCGAACAAAACACCAATACGCATAACAAAGCGATCGCTCTTCTGCTTGCATCATCAAATTGTATCTATTCCGACCCTTTAGAGGCATGCGATGTTTATACAAGGCAATGTTCAACGCTATTTAATTGTGTCGATTTAGCCACCGTAGGAGCATGTTTAGCAAACGCTGGCGTCAACCCAGTGACATCCCAGATGGTGATAAAGGCGTCGTTGGTACCGCCATTACTCGCAGAAATGACGACAGAGGGACTGTATGAACGCAGCGGTGATTGGGCGTTTGACGTAGGCTTGCCGAGTAAAAGTGGCGTAGGAGGGGGGCTTGTTTCAGTCATCCCTAATGTGGGGGCTTTAGCTGCTTTCTCTCCACCTCTAGATAAAGCAGGAAACAGTGTACGAGGCCAGTTAATGATAAAACATGTCGCTAACAAGATGAAATGGAATATATTCAACGTTTCTGTGAACGAATAAACACTTGCAAACGTCCGTGCTTTACTCATTAAATGTGAGCGAGCATGACGCTAAGATAGCAGTGCCAGCACTTTTTCGAGCCAAAGCATACTGCTGACTAAACCAGTAAACACACCAGCATTACATAAACACTTGGAACGTTTCATTTCTGGTCTCTGTGCCCTAGAGATGTTACAAGGTAGTGCCCAGTTGGCAAATTTCAATTAATCTACTCTTTGTTTTTACTTTGGACTAAGTACTTGCAGCATATTAACGACCTATTATTAGCAATGAAACCGTTACTGGAACAGTACGGATATCTCGCCCTCGTAGTCAGTATCTTCTTAGAAGGTATAGGTATCCCAATGCCTGGACAATCGTTATTGATTGCTGCGTCTCTTTTGTCCTCACCAGAATTTATGAATCTGACTCTGGTGCTTACTCTATCTTGGCTAAGCTGTTTTTTTGGTAATACATGCGGTTATTTAATTGGTTACTACTTCGAGGAATGGCTCAATAAAAAAGGGTACATTTCCGGGCCTAAAATGCAAAAGCTCCAGTCGATGGTAAAACACTATGGTCCTACATGTTTAGTCATCAGCCGTTTTGTCGAGGGCATGAAGCAGTTTATGCCACTAGCGTGTGGCGTAGCAAAAATGCCACGCCATCAATTTTTGTTGGGGAATACTCTCGCTACTACGATTTGGGTTGCAGTCTTTGGCGTACTCACTCACTTTGCTTTTGATCATTTGCAGCTATTCCAACAGTTTTATCACCACCATAAAACTGTGGTTTGGTCGATTTCTGCTGTGTTGTTTGTCGCTCTCATTGTTGCGCTTCTGAGGAGAAAGCGACATGCCCCTAAACAGCAGTAACCTTTAACTCTAAACGCAATAGATCGGTGTCATAGGGCGTAGGGCGGTCTTCCAACTGTTTAAGCCCTAGGCGTCGGCAAACTGCAATTGCCGCTTTGTTTCCGGCTTTGGTTTCAGCAAATATCACCGATGGTGCAAATTGAGCGATACCAAACTCAATTAGCGCAGTCATAGCTTCAACAGCAATCCCTCGCCCTTGCCTATCGACAGCGAGACCAAACCCTATAGAAGCTTGATTGTCTGCCTCTAAACGAAAAGCGACCGTACCGATTACCTGATGACTCTCTTTTCCTTCAATCACAAGTTGAAACTTAGTGCGTGGACGTTGTTCTGATTGTTCGACAAACATCTCAAGCAAATGCGCATTGAACTCGGGAGAGCACTCTTCTTTGGGATAGAAGGTTTGATATTTTGGGTGAGACGTTATGGTGAGCCATGCCTCGATATCACCCAGTTGAAAATCACGTAAAGTAAGTCGTTCTGTTTCTAGCGTTAATTCCATTTTGTTCTCTTTGTAGATCGGGCACACCTAACTGCCGCCTAATTTTGGCAAGGCTGCATGTTTATCACACTCGTCCATTGAATAGAGTGACTAAAGTAGCTATTTAGAGACCAGAAAAGTTTATTGTAGAACAAATGGTTCAATTTAGAGTCAATATTATGTGTTAAAGCTCATAATAAAATGAACTTTGTGAGATAAACCACGGTAGCAATTAAGTATTTTCAGATTTACTCTCCCATCTCCTTTATCTTTTTACTGTTAGAGAGTCTCTTGACAATTTTTAGATTCAGATTCTGAGTGGGTCAGTGTCAGTATTGCGAGCTCAGGCACTTTTCAAGCTGATAAAAAATCGCTACCATTTAGCTGTCGTTAAGACATTAACTTTTATTCTCAGGGCGGGGCGAAATTCCCCACCGGCGGTAAATCAGTTTTTGATAAGCCCGCGAGCGCTTAACTTTATTGAGTTGAGGTCAGCAGATCTGGTGAAAATCCAGGGCCGACGGTTACAGTCCGGATGGGAGAGGATAATGATATTTACAGGCGCTGTAGCGAGCACTCACTGTCATTGACTGTGGGTATCATTAGGCATGTTGTAAATATAGAATGATACTTTCTTGCTATGCGGCAAGGCGCGTGTTGTTCGTCTATCTTTTGGATCTGCTTTTACTTTTCATGCAAGATCCCCATACCTATGCCCTGATTCTGGTATTTTAAATAGGAGTATTACCATGAATCAGAACCAAACTTCATTGCTATCTGAATTCGGCAATCCACTAGAGCGCGTTGAAATCGCACTACAAGCCCTTCGCGAAGGTCGCGGTGTGTTACTACTCGACGACGAAGATCGTGAAAACGAAGGCGATATCATCTATTCCGTTGACCACCTAACCAATCAACAAATGGCACTAATGATTCGTGAGTGCAGCGGTATTGTTTGCCTGTGTATTACTGACGAGCAAGCCAAACAGCTCGATTTACCACCGATGGTTGAGAACAACAACAGTGCAAATCAAACAGCATTTACCGTCTCTATCGAAGCCAAAGTGGGAGTGACGACTGGCGTCTCAGCGGCGGATCGCGTCACAACCATCAAAACCGCATGCCAACCTGGTGCCCGTCCTGAAGATCTAGCTCGACCGGGACATGTTTTCCCACTGCGAGCTAAACAAGGCGGGGTATTGACTCGTCGTGGTCATACCGAAGGCACCATTGACCTGATGCAAATGGCAGGCCTATCGCCATTTGGAGCTCTATGTGAAGTCACTAACCCTGATGGAACAATGGCAAAAGCACCAGAAATCGTCGCATTTGGTAAGCTTCACAACATGCCAGTCCTGACAATCGAAGACATGGTTCAATATCGCCTAGCAACGGCAGAGCAGTCAGCATAACTCTTGATCCAATGAACATCGCCACCTCATATTAGGTGGCGATGTTGGTTCTAACATTGTGCTAAATTGGCGCTAATCGACTTTACTGGCATGCACCGGTATTTTCCCATACGCCCCACTCGCCTGATTGGGTAGGATCTTCACCTTGTGTCCACCATTTGGCTTTGTAGTTCTGACCTTGATAAATCACTTGATCACCGCCAGTGTAGATGGCTGCCGCATCCCAGTTATCTTCACAAACACCAATAACAGGTCCATCTGCACTCACTGTAACAGTATGAGTCTGACTGGTACTTAGTGAGCCGTCACTAACCGTCACAGTAAATGTGTAACTGGTGTCGGTAGGAACACTAGGCGCAGAAAAACTCAAGGAGCTGCCTAACACTGATACGTCTAAACCATTTGGTGTTTGCCAACTGAAACTCAACGTATCGTTTTCTGCGTCAGTGGATTCGCTAGCATCCAGCACTACAGCTTGATTAACGCTCGCAACCGTCGGACCCGTAATGACCGCATTAGGCGCAGTATTATCCGGAGTAGTCACTGTTGGGTTAACGGTCACGGTAACTACATCTGTGGCTGTCGCTCCCTCATTGTCCGTGACTGTCACCGTAAACTGATAGCTCTTTTCTACGGTGACCTCTTGAACATCAAAACTCGCCTGAACTGTGTCGGCGCCAACAAGAGTCACTGTACCACCAGCCGTTTGCATCCAACGATAGCTTACGATAGAGCCATCACTATCGCGTGACGCGCTAGCATCTAGAGTTACTGTTGCTGGGCCTTGCACAGATTGGTTCGCACCAGCACTGGCGACAGGCGCTCGATTACTTGGTGTTCCGCCTGCTAACCCTTCATGCATTGCATTGAGGATATCACCATTGTCAGCGTCTATTTCCCATGAAAATAGACCTGCAAGCCCAAGACTTTGTGCATAAGCGCCTTTTGCCTTCACTGAACGCTCATCATCGAAAGTAATCAACTCGCCTGTGGTTTGATTCCAGACATAAGCCGCTTCCGCCATCGCATCATAACCATATTCAAACCCGTTGACGCCCGTATTGCCCTCGCCCAGCATATAGGTTTTTATACCTTTGTAATCAATGACACCATCTTCCCATACACCTTGAGCTGTGGATCCGGTCAGTTTGCCCGTCGCAACACCAGTCATCGGATCCGAGGGGTCGCTCAAGGTATCTGGTGTTACTCCAGTCCAACCTCGCCCATACATAGCTGCGCCCAATACCAACTTGCTCGCAGGCACACCTTGAGCCAACAACAATTGAATACCATTATCCGCCGTATAAGCTGGCCCTTTATAAGAAACCCCTTCGGCATCGACACCCGTTCCATCACATTGCCCAGGACGCATAAAGTTGCCACAGTACAATGCTGCTTGGTGTCCGGGAACGTTGTTCCAACCACCATAGAAGTCATACGTCATCGCGAAGATATAATCCATGTATGGAATAGCTTTGGCATAATCTACGTCTTCAATCTTGTCATGACCGACGCCAATCGCAGAAGTTAGCTCGTAGTTTCTCCCTGTTTCCGCTTCAAGCTCATCCAGCATAGCTCGCAGCTCGCTCATCAAGTTGATGTAAGCTGGACCATCTTTGACAGGGTCACCTAAGTCAGGTGCGGCACCATCACCACCGGGATATTCCCAATCAATATCTACACCATCATAGAACTTCCAAGTTTTTAGGAAACGTTTCACAGACGCGACGAATACGTCTCGATTGGCCTTGTCGGTAAAGCTGTAAAAGGCATCTGAAAGGGTCCAGCCGCCGATAGAAGGAAGAATTTTAAGATCGGGATTACGCTGTTTTAGTGCCATTAACATAGCGTAATTGCCTTTTATTGGCGTGTTGTAATCATGGCCTGCTTGTGTGAACCCTTTCTGGTACGCCGCCCATGGATCGTGGATAACGACTTCAAAATCTTGCATACCCTTACAAGCGGTTTGCAACGCATTAAAACTATTACCGCCCACAGACTTAACCGATTCATTAGGACCACAAATCGGGATAAAACCGTAAAGAATATGCGTTAAGTTGTCTGCCGGAATGTTATCGACCGTGTAGTCACGTCCATAGATTCCCCACTCAACAAAGTAAGTACCAACAACCGTATTCGGATCGGTGTGGTAAGTCTTGTTATTTGGATCAATATTCATCGCCAAGGGTGCAAGATGAGAACCATCAGTATCCGCAACCACCAGCTCCATTGGTGAGCTTTTACTGCACCCTGTTGTATCACACGCTTCAACTTGCATCTGATACAAGCCACCCTGACCATAGCCAAACGTTGCAGTTGTCTGGCTGCCTGTTATTGGCCCTGTTGCCACCTTATTGCCATCAAAATAGATGTTGTACGTATCTCCGGTGGTACCACTCCACTGATTAAAGGTGATTTTGATCTCTGCTAGATCATGATATTGAACCATCTGGTCATAACCAGAAGTGGTTTCCATAGCCAACTGGATTTTCGAAAACTGCAGATTATTCGAACCCCAGACGTCAATTGAGGGTTTTGCTGGTGCAGCATTGACACTCTGGCTTACTGCCAAAGCAACTGCTGATACCGCTAATAATAGATTCTTCATTCTTTGTTCTCTTTCCCTGAAAGGTCTTAATGACGCTGCTTACATCGGTTATAAAAATGTAAACATCGAGAACAATTAATAGAACTTGGGGGTTATTTTGTGCTCAAAAAATAAACTCATTTCGAGTCACCACTCAAAAATACGCCATATGTAACAAGAATTTTCATTGGTGTTTTTAGGTTGTGCCCAGAATTTTATTCTTGTGATGGTTCTTCTTTCTTTAAAAAGCACCAAACCCATCACCACAGCAAATCAATATCATTGGGAATATTTATCATTTCAGTCGATGAGCTCACGTTTTAATTCTGGAAAAAAACCAGCGCTTGTATAACAATATCCTTTCTCATTAGTCGGGGAGCGTTTTCGCTGAGATCACCAAAGTGGTGAGACCCGTTGAACCTGATTCAGTTAGCACTGGCGTAGGGAACTGATAGACACCGCACTAAGATCCTGCGTCCGCAGTCTATCTTTGTCTGCCTATGTCGTGTTCCTTGCCAGAAAAGGAACATGATATGACATCATCCGTCTCTAAAACCCCTATTGTATTAACGATCGCTGGCTCTGACTCTGGCGGTGGTGCTGGCATTCAAGCGGACATTAAAGCTATTTCAGCAACAGGTTCTTACGCATGCTCAGTTATTACTGCTTTGACCGCGCAAAACACGCAAGGCGTATCCGGTATTCTCGGCATCGATCCTGAGTTTGTTAAGGCACAATTAGACTCTGTATTTAGCGACTTAGATGTGGTCGCGGTCAAGATTGGTATGCTGGCTGACGCCAATATTATTCGCGCTGTGGCTGAGAAGATTCGTCAATATCAACCAAAGCATGTGGTTCTCGACCCAGTAATGGTCGCTACCAGTGGTGACCTCTTGCTAGAAACGTCCGCTATTGATGCATTAAAAGCGGAATTACTACCTTTGGCGACAGTTATCACCCCGAATTTGCCAGAAGGTGCAGCCTTACTGAGCACACAAGTCCCACAATCTCAAAAAGACATGGAAGCGTTGATTGACAAGCTGCGCGCGCTTAATACATCGGCCATTTTATTGAAAGGTGGTCATCTTGAATCAGACTCCAGCAGTAACGACCTCCTAATTACCCAAGACGATGTTTCTGTCTTTGAAACAACGCGTATCAATACCAAGAATACTCATGGGACAGGTTGTACATTAAGCTCCGCTATTGCCTCTTATCTGGCACAAGGCCATGACCTGCACCAGGCGGTATCTAACGGTAAAAACTATATTACACAAGCCATTGCTCACGCTGATGAGCTCGATGTTGGCAAGGGACATGGTCCCGTTCACCACTTCTATGCGTTAAACCGATGATCGATATTCGTCTGGAAAACGCCACGCTGACCTACTTAGGTGACTCTCAGCCGATTTTCACCAATTTGAGCGTGCAGTTTACCGCAGGCAATTGGACCGCATTGTTAGGCCCTAGTGGGTGTGGAAAATCAACACTATTACGCTATCTCGCAGGGCTACTTTCAGAAAAAGTCAACTTTACCGCCAGCAAGCAGGCTCCGCCTATTAACGAACTCGCGGACAATGTGGCCTATATGGCACAGCAAGACTTACTTATGCCTTGGTTAACTGTGATCGATAACGTGTGTTTAGCCACACGACTCAATGGGTTGCCTGTCGATGCTGCAACAAAAACTAGAGCCATGGCGTTATTGGAGCAAGTTGGGCTTGATAGTAAAGCCAATGTGCCTCCCAACGAACTCTCTGGAGGACAGAAGCAGCGCGTCGCGCTAGCTCGAACTTTAATGCAAGACAAACCTATTGTGTTAATGGACGAGCCATTTTCTGCGCTTGATGCCGTTACGCGACATAAATTGCAAAACCTTGCCGCTGCGCTATTGCGTGATAAAACCGTGTTATTGATCACTCACGATCCGCAAGAAGCACTAAGACTGGGTGAGCAGATTTTAGTCATGAACGGTAAACCCGCTCAACTTAATAAAATTACGCCTCCCAAATCGGCGATTCCTCGCGATATTGATAGCGAGTTTGCAACCATTCAACAATCCATCCTAGAGCATTTAGGGGGACACTCGTGACCGTCTTAACACAAGTCGCAGAGCATAGCCGCCGACAAACAGCTGAGCAGAAAAAACAAGGGCTAAGTGCGCTATTTCGAGTGCTGATTAGCTTTCTGATTATCTTAGGGCTTTGGAAAGCTATCGTGGTGCTGTTTGAGCTACCTAGTTTTATCTTGCCAGCACCTGAAGACGTGCTCCTTAAGCTTGTCGAACGTCAGGATGTGTTGCTCAAACATACTTGGGTTACAACGCAGGAGATCCTACTCGGACTGCTCCTTGGTTTATCCATGGGGCTATTTTTTGCCCTGCAAATGCTGTTGTTCCAGCCTGTTAAACGCTGGCTACTGCCGATTTTAATAACCAGTCAGGCAATCCCTGTGTTCGCGCTTGCGCCTATTTTGATGCTGTGGCTAGGTTACGGGATTGCTTCCAAAGTGGTCATGGCTGCACTGATTATCTTCTTCCCAGTCACCACTTGCTGTTACGACGGACTGCGTAATACGCCTCTGGGTTATTTGGATTTATCTCAGACCATGGGGGCTAGCCGATTCCGCCAGCTTTGGCACATACGTTTGCCCGCTTCACTGCCTGTCCTCGCATCAGGTATACGCGTTGCCGTTGTGGTCGCCCCCATCGGTGCTGTCGCCGGAGAGTGGGTCGGCTCGAGTGAGGGCTTAGGGTATCTCATGTTACAAGCCAATGCGCGCATGCTGATCGATGAAATGTTTGCGGCACTGTTTATATTAGCCAGCGTCTCCGTCGCGCTTTACTTCTTTACCGATTGGGGGCTTAAGCGCCTAATCCCTTGGGAAAATAAATAACAATCAAAAGGAAAGACCATGAAATCCATGCTCAAACTCTCTGCAACTTTACTACTAAGCTTGGCCAGTACCGTGCCAGCTCATGCAGCAGAAAAAAAACTCACGCTTATGCTCGATTGGTTTGTTAACCCAAACCACGGCCCAATCGTGATTGCTCAAGAAAAAGGCTACTTTAAACAACAGGGACTGAATGTGGATATTCAAGAGCCTGCCGACCCAAGCACACCAGCTAAGCTGGTTGCAGCAGGTAAAGTCGACCTCGCCGTTTCGTATCAAACAAGCCTTACCATTGATGTTGCTGCCGGACTGCCACTGATCCGCAGCGCAACTCTGATCGCGACACCGCTTAATACCATGATGGTATTGGACAATGGCAAGATTAATACACTCGCAGACCTTAAAGGTAAAAAAATAGGCATTGCTATCGCCGGTAACGAAGAGGCGACGATAGGCACCATGCTTAATACTGAGGGGGTAAAATTTGACGACGTACAGATCATCAATGTGGGCTGGGCTCTCTCTTCTTCCCTTGCTTCAGGAAAAGTCGACGCGATTTGGGGTGGGTTAAGAAACTTTGAAACCAACCAGCTTGAACTTGAAGGCTATAAACCAAAGGCCTTTTTCCCAGAAGAACACGGTGTTCCGACTTATGAAGAGCTCGTGTTTGTTGCCAATGCCAACAGCTACGACAAAGACGCCATCGTAAAGTTTAACCGTGCGATTGAAAAAGCGACGACTTACATCGTGAACCATCCAACGGCGTCTTGGAATGAATTTGTAGCCTACGCACCAGACACGTTAAACAACGAACTCAATAAAAGAGCATGGCGTGACACATTGACACGATTTGCGCTTCGCCCGTCAGCAGTTGATGCCAGCAAATATGACGCGTTTACCGAATTTATGTATCAGCACAACATTATCAGTGCTAAGCCAAAAGCAGAGACCATTGTACCTGTACTTTAGGAGCCAAAATGAACCATCAAGACTTAATTAGCGCTTGCCAACAAGAGTGGTTAGCTTATACCGAGCATGACTTCGTCAAGCAGCTAGCCGCAGGTACTCTCGACCAGCAAGCTTATTTACACTATTTGAAACAAGACTTTTTGTTCTTAAAACAATACGCTCGTGCTTATGCTCTCGCGATCTACAAAGCCAAAACGCTCACTCAAATGCGTGAAGCAGTACCCAGTGTGGAAGCGCTATTGAACTCTGAAATTAGCCACCATGTCACTTATTGCCATCAGTGGGGAATCACAGAAGCGGATATGGAGGCGGAGATCGAAGATTTTGGCACTGTGGCGTACACCCGATATGTTCTTGATGCGGGAATGACTGGGGAATTGGTTGACCTTTATGCTGCACTCGCGCCTTGTGCAATAGGCTATGCGGTCATCGGTGATAACTTACTAAAAAGCGCCGACACCATGCTTGAAGGTAATCCATATCGCAGCTGGATCGAATTATATGGCAGTGAAGAATTTCAATCTGGGGTACAAACCAGTATTAAACGATTAGACGCACTGCTCAAAGACATTGACCCGCAAAGTCAGAGAGCTAAAGAACTCGTACATGTGTTTAAAACAGCAACTCGTATGGAAATAGCCTTTTGGCAGCAAGGGCTGGACGCCGCCTAATCGAAAGCCGACCAATCAGGTCGGCTTTTTTATCTCTGCTATTAGCTCAAATAACAAACAAATATCACTCAAACAAACCGAATTTTAAATTTTGCGCCCAACATCACGCGTTAACACAATATTTACATCTAAACTTAACATTCGCAACAACCTTAGGTAGGATGCGCACAGTGTTTTTAATAAATTTAAACACTTCGCGCTCAGCTTTCTCATGCTTTTCGTGCAAGCAAGGACGATTGAGAAACGATGGGTATCAACAATAGCTTTTGAACAATCAGACCATCAGTCGCTGAGTTTCGAAGGCTACCCCAGCTTTACAGGGAAGAACTATGCAGTCTTTGGTTGATTTTTTAAACGGGATAATCTGGAGTCCCGCTCTAATTTATTTATGTCTTGGTGCTGGCCTATTTTATTCAGTACTGACTCGCTTCGTGCAAGTGCGACACTTCTTTGAAATGTGGCGCTTATTACTTTCTGGCAAAAGCTCTGAAAAAGGGATTTCCTCATTCCAAGCTTTAGCCGTTTCACTCTCTGGTCGCGTTGGTACTGGTAACATTGCCGGTGTTGCTGCTGCTATTGGTTTTGGTGGTCCTGGCGCGGTGTTTTGGATGTGGGTGGTCGCATTTTTCGGCGCAGCCACCGCTTATATTGAATCGACCCTTGCTCAGATTTATAAAGAAGAAGATAAAGGTGAGTTTCGTGGCGGCCCTGCTTATTACATAGAAAAAGCAATGGGGCAAAAATGGTATGCATGGGTCTTCGCGATCGCCACTATTTTTGCATGTGGGGTACTGCTACCTGGCGTTCAATCAAACAGTATTGGTAATGCGGTAGAGACTGCCTTCGGCACAGGCGCAATGATTGAGACCGCAATCGGCACCTTCAGTTTTGCTAAAATTTTCACCGGTGCCGTTATTTCTGTGATTCTAGCATTCATTATTTTTGGTGGCGTAAAACGAATCGCCAACTTCACGCAAGTTGTGGTTCCATTTATGGCGCTGGCGTACATCGTCATCGCGTTTGTCATTATTCTTCTTAACATTGGTGAATTACCTCGCATTGTGAGCATGATCATCGGCGATGCATTCACACCAATGGCTGGCTTCGGTGCCGCGATTGGCTGGGGTGTAAAACGTGGTGTTTATTCGAATGAAGCAGGTCAAGGTACAGGCCCTCATGCAGCGGCAGCGGCAAACGTTGAGCATCCAGCACAGCAAGGTTTGGTACAGTCATTCTCAATTTATATCGATACGCTACTTGTTTGTTCTGCGACTGCATTTATGATTCTTATTACAGGTGCATACAATGTAAATGGTCCAGAAAGTACCTTCTTGGTTCAAAACCTTGCTGAAACCGTCGCAGCTAACGGCCCGGCGTTTACTCAACTCGCGATTGAAAGCACAATGCCCGGCTTTGGTAAGCTGTTTATCGCTTTTGCGCTATTCTTCTTCGCCTTTACGACCATACTGGCCTACTACTACATTGCCGAAACGAACATTGCTTATATTCGCCGTACCTTCAAAGTTCCTGGCCTGATGTTTATTCTGAAGCTAGTGTTAATTACCTCTGTGTTCTATGGAACAGTCAAGGCTGCAAACTTAGCGTGGGCGATGGGTGATGTAGGTGTTGGCCTGATGGCATGGTTAAATATCGTCGGTATTCTAATTATCTTCTTCATCGCCAAGCCTGCTGTAATTGCACTGAAAGATTACGAAAGGCAACAAGAGCAAGGTGTCGAAGAGTATACCTTCAACCCTATAGCGCTCGGTATCAAAGGAGCTGACTATTGGGAAGGACGCTACGAACGCATCACTGGAGAGAAACCTGAGCCAGAACAAGTGAGTTCAATTTCAGGAGAAGCCCAAACCTCGCAATAAGCGAGGCAAACAAAAAAAGGGTAGCGTTCGCTACCCTTTTGACCATTCATTGTTCCCGAATGAATGAATTCGAATTATGCAGGAATTTCCTGAGCTGCCGCTTCTGGTGCTTTCTTTTCACCGATTGGCAGAATCGTACGGCCGTACTCGTTATTGAGTACTTGTGCCATAGCAAAGTAAATCGCGCTCGCTCCACAGAAAATACCTTCAAAGCCAGCAATAGTACCGATCAATTCACTACCGAAGAAATCACGAGCCGCCAACAAGAAGAACAAGATTGTCAGTGAGCCGAACACCACTTGCTTAGCAACAGGGTAGCAAAGTGAACCGATGAACATAAAGCCAGTGAACACGCCCCATAGAAGCAGATACCAACCCATAAACTTAGCTGGGCTTGCAGGAAGACCCATATAAGGCATAACGATAATTCCAACTAGTGTTAGCCAGAATAAGCCGTACGACGTGAATGCCGTCGTACCAAATGTGTCACCACGTTTAAAGCACATCATGCCAACAAACACTTGGCTCAGACCGCCATAAAAAATACCCATAGCAAGAATCATTGAATCAATTGGAAAGAAACCTGCATTGTGGATGTTAAGCAGAATGGTAGTCATACCAAAACCCATTAGGCCAAGTGGCGCTGGGTTCGCGAGTTTGTTCGACATGTAAAAGAGCCTTCGATTAAAAATTAGTGGTAAAAGTTATAGAAAAATTTTAATCGAAATTATCAATACTGAGCAGATCCGTTATTTGCAATCTAAGATTGATAAATTCAATGCATCAATTAGCTTGCATAAAAAAACCGGCTTACGCCGGTTTTGATGATTCTGGATAATAATCGTGGATTATTCCCATTCAATTGTTGCAGGTGGCTTACCAGAAATGTCGTAAACCACACGCGAAATACCGTCAACTTCGTTGATAATACGGTTAGAAACCTTACCTAGGAAGTCATATGGTAAGTGAGCCCAATGCGCCGTCATAAAGTCGATAGTTTCAACAGCACGCAATGAAACAACCCAATCGTACTTACGGCCATCGCCCATTACACCTACAGAACGAACTGGTAGGAACACGGTAAAGGCTTGAGAAACCTTATTATAAAGATCGGCAGCGTGCAGTTCTTCAATAAAGATTGCATCAGCACGGCGCAATAAATCACAGTACTCTTTCTTGATTTCGCCAAGAACACGAACACCTAGACCAGGTCCTGGGAATGGGTGACGATAAAGCATGTTGTATGGTAGGCCAAGTTCTAGACCAATCTTGCGTACTTCATCTTTAAACAGTTCACGTAGCGGCTCAACCAGTCCCATTTCCATGTCATCAGGAAGACCACCCACATTGTGGTGTGATTTAATAACGTGCGCTTTACCCGTTTTAGACGCCGCTGACTCAATGACGTCTGGGTAAATTGTACCCTGTGCTAGCCATTTCGCGTTTTTCAGCTTCTTAGATTCTTCATCGAACACGTCAACAAATACATGACCGATTGTTTTGCGCTTCTCTTCTGGGTCTGACTTACCTTCAAGAGCCGCTAAGAAACGTTCTTCTGCGTCAACTTTGATGATGTTTAGACCGAACTTATCGCCAAACATGTCCATTACTTGCTGACCTTCGTTAAGACGAAGTAGACCGTTATCAACGAATACACAAGTCAGTTTGTCACCGATAGCACGGTGAACAAGCATTGCGACTACAGATGAATCAACACCACCAGAAAGACCTAGAATAACTTCATCATCACCGACCTGCTCCTTAATACGAGCCACAGCATCTTCGATAATAGATTCTGATGTCCATAAACGCTCACAACCACATGCACCAAGAACAAAGTTCTCTAGCATTTGAAGGCCTTGTTTAGTGTGGGTGACTTCTGGGTGGAACTGAACGCCGTAGTATTTCTTCTCTTCATTCGCCATTGCTGCGTACGGGCAAGTGTCCGTTTCGCCAACTTTTACGAAATCGGCTGGAATTTCGACAACTTTATCACCGTGGCTCATCCATACGTCTTGAGTTAATTCAAGATCTTTGAAGATAGCTGAGTCACCAGATACTTTCACTTGTGCGTAGCCAAATTCACGTTCGTTTGAACCTGCTACACGGCCGCCTAGTTGCTCAGCCATTGTCTGCATGCCATAACAAACGCCAAGAACAGGCACGCCTGAATCGAATACATATTGAGGAGCGCGAGGAGAGTTAGCTTCCGTAACACTCTCAGGGCCACCAGATAGAATAATGCCATCTGGATTGAATTCACGAATATCCGCTTCTTCTACATCCCAGCTCCATAGTTCACAGTATACGCCGATCTCACGTACGCGACGTGCTACTAATTGTGTGTACTGCGAGCCGAAGTCTAAAATCAGAATTCGTTGGTCATGAATATTTTTCGTCATTTTGGGCAATCTTATAAGCTAAGTATTGAGAACGGAGGCGAGTTTACCCGCCTCACACCTATGCATCAAGGAAAAAAGCAAACGTTTACGTAAGATTTATTCTTACCGGAGCCAATTATGACTCTCAACGTTATCACTCTCGTCTATGGGTAATTAACCTAGACGGTAGTTTGGTGCTTCCTTAGTGATTTGAACGTCGTGTACGTGTGATTCGTTTAGACCAGCACCAGAGATACGAACGAACTCTGCTTTAGTACGCATATCTTCGATAGTCGCAGAGCCTGTTAGACCCATACTTGAACGAAGACCGCCCATTTGCTGGTGAACGATTTCTTTAAGGCGACCTTTGTACGCAATACGACCTTCGATGCCTTCTGGAACAAGCTTGTCCGCCGCATTATCAGACTGGAAGTAACGGTCCGATGAACCTTGAGACATTGCGCCTAGAGAGCCCATTCCACGGTAAGCTTTATAAGAACGGCCTTGATAAAGAATCACTTCACCCGGTGCTTCTTCAGTACCAGCAAACATAGAGCCAACCATGACACATGATGCACCCGCAACGATTGCTTTGCAGATATCACCAGAGAAGCGGATACCACCATCGGCAATCACTGGAATATCGTATTCATTCGCAACCGATGTCGCGTCTGCGATAGCTGTCACTTGAGGGACACCCACACCCGTTACGATACGAGTAGTACAGATAGAACCCGGACCAATACCTACTTTTACAGCGCTCACGCCAGCTTCAATAAGAGCTTTAGCACCTGCTGCAGTTGCGACGTTACCACCGATAATATCTAAATCTGGGTATACTTCGCGTGTTTCACGGATACGGGATAAAACACCTTCTGAGTGGCCGTGTGAAGAGTCGATAAGCAAAACGTCAACACCCGCTTCAACCAACGCTTTAACACGCTCTTCGTTACCAGCGCCAGCACCCACAGCCGCACCTACACGCAGACGACCTTGTGCATCTTTACATGCATTAGGCTTACGCTCTGCTTTGTGGAAATCTTTTGCAGTGATCATACCGGTCAATTGGAACTCGTCGTTTACGACCAGTACTTTTTCAACACGCGCACGGTGCATTTCTTCTTGAACTTCTTCGCGAGAAGCCCCTTCTTTCACTGACGCTAGACGCTCTTTTGGCGTCATTACTGCTTCTACTTTCTTAGATAAGTCAGTAACAAAGCGAACATCACGACCAGTGATGATCCCAACAAGCTCGTTGTTTTCAGCAACAACAGGGAAGCCTGCAAAGCCGTGTTTGTCAGTCAATGCAACCACATCTGCGATAGTGGCCTCAGGACTTACAGTCACTGGGTTAGTCACCACGCCGGCTTCAAAGATTTTAACTAAACGAACTTGTTCAGCTTGCTGCTCAATAGACATGTTCTTGTGGATAAAGCCAATGCCACCTTCTTGGGCTAGCGCGATCGCAAGACGCGCTTCCGTCACTGTGTCCATAGACGCAGAGATCATTGGAATATTCAGAGTGATATTCTTCGTCAACCGAGTGCGAAGATCGGCTGTGTTTGGGAGAACGGTGGAGTGAGCTGGAACGAGTAGTACATCATCGAACGTCAGCGCTTCTTTGGCAATTCTTAGCATTTGCAATATCTCACAATAGAGGAGTTTAAAGAATAATCCGCCCTTATCGTTTCGCATAATAAGGTCATTTGGATTAGATATTGCGGTGGGATTATACGCCCGACGAAATCGCTTGGCTACACATTTTTATATTTTTTATTTGCATTTACCCCCTTGATATGTATTATATTGCCGCTAATTTCCATACTCACGTCTTTGGGATTAGCTGTGCCCCTATCCTCGCGATCAAGCTCTAGTTCTAGCTCTAATAATCAAAACATTTACACGGTGTCACGCCTGAACTCTGAAGTTCGTTTATTATTAGAAAACGAAATGGGGATTGTGTGGTTAGTAGGTGAAATTTCTAACTTTTCTGCTCCTGTCTCTGGCCACTGGTACCTCACTCTTAAAGACGCTCGCGCTCAAGTTAAATGCGCTATGTTTCGTGGTAACAATCGTCGCGTCACATTCAAACCAGCCAATGGCAATCAAATCTTAGTGAAAGCAAGACTCTCTCTTTATGAGCCTAGAGGCGACTATCAACTTATCATCGAATCGATGCAACCTGAGGGGGATGGTCGACTTCAGCAAGAGTTTGAACACTTGAAAATGTCACTTGCTGCTGAGGGTCTGTTTGCCCAATCTTTGAAGAAGCCTCTTCCTAGTCACCCTAAACGCGTTGGTATCATTACATCCAAAACAGGAGCCGCGTTGTTTGACATTTTGGATGTGTTGAAAAGACGGGATCCTTCTCTGCCCGTTGTGATTTATCCAACGACAGTTCAAGGTGATAATGCTGCTATTGACATTGCTCAAGCCATCGGCCGAGCAAATAGCCGTAACGAATGTGATGTGTTAATCGTCGGACGTGGTGGTGGCTCTCTCGAAGATTTATGGTGTTTTAATCATGAAATTGTTGCAAGAACCATCGCCGCAAGCCAAATACCCATTATTAGCGCCGTGGGTCATGAGATAGATGTCACCATCGCAGACTATGTAGCGGATATGCGTGCGCCTACACCAAGTGCGGCCGCAGAGTTAATCAGTAACGATACATCTCATAAGCATGAATCTTTGGTCACCAGAGAACAGCGCTTACGGAACGTGATTCGAATTTATCTATCGGAACAGAAACAGCGTTTATCAGCCTTGATGCAAGATCTAAGCCATAAACATCCGAAACATCATCTACAACGTCAAAGTCAGCGATTGGACGAATTTGAATATCGGCTCAATTCGGCGATAAAGCAACGCCTATCTCAAGAGACGCTTAGATTAACTAACAAGCTTCACAGGTTAACTTTGCAGTCTCCGGTTACTCGCCTTGCACAGCAATCACATCGTCTTAACCAGTTGGAAAACCGATTGGAGCAGGCCATGCAACGGCAGCTAGCAACCACCAAACACAAGTTTGCTTTGAGTGTAGGAAAGCTAGATACCGTCAGCCCTCTCGCTACGCTAAAACGCGGTTACTCCATTACTCAAGATGAAAGTGGTAATGTCATTACTCAAGCGGATTCGATTCAACTGGGCACGACAATAACGACTCAGGTTGAACACGGCAAGATTCATTCTACTGTCACTGAGATCAAAACTAACTAAGCGCTAGTGGGTTTAAATTCAAACCGAGCGCGTGATTTGGATTTCAGCTCATTGCATGAGTTACAGAAGTAATTCGCGGCCCCACATGCCTGAAGCTTTTCCATTTCATTTTGACAGTCTGGACAATAGCCTACTTTACTAAAGTGCTTTGTACACTGTTTACAAAAGTACTGCCCATCCCAATTCAAGGCCGTGTTGCAATCTGGACACTCATTATCTGCAAAATTCATATCTCACCCAAACATTAGTAGATGTTAATGTTGGCATTCTATCCCGAACCTTTTGCGGATTCTAGACATCCGTTGCTCAACAACAATGATAGAAACCGTTAACAGCGAGATAAGAATAAACTCTCCAGTTTAGCTTTGCGTTTGACTTTATACATCTCGTTATCTGCAGAGCGAATCAATTGATCTATGGTGATATCAGAACAGCATTCCTTAGTCGCAAAGCCAACACTCACACCAATATTGGTGTCCTCTAAAGTGACCGGCGTATTTAGCTCTGATTGTAGTGTCTCGTAGAATGATCTAGCGTCTTCCTGGCTTGGAAAGCAGCTAAAAGCGAGAAACTCATCGCCACCGTATCGGCCTAATAGTGCTTGAACCGGGAGTAATAACTGTAATTTCTGAGCCACGGCAACCAATACTTGGTCACCAAATTGATGTCCATAGATATCGTTTACTTGCTTGAACTTATCGATATCAATAAAAAAGCACCCAAGAAAGTGACCTTGAAAGCAATGGCTTTGTTCGACTCTCTCTAATAGAGCCCTGCGATTTAAGCAATGAGTTAGTGAATCAAACTTGGCTTGATAGTTAAGCTTATCTTCTAGTGCGTACTTTTCTAAAGCAACAGAATAGACAGCAGCGATAGATTCTAGAATTTCGAGTTCAATGGCATGAGGCTCTGAGGGCATGGCGCTATAAAGTGCAAATGTACCCAGTACATGCTCCTGAGTAGAAATGACAGGCACCGACCAGCATGCTCCGATTTCGGCACGTTTTGCTAGGTCAGCAAAAGGCTGCCAATTTGCATGTTCCGTAACGTCCTGCACAATGAATGTGCATTTAAGATACGCAGCGGCTCCACATGATCCTACACCTTCTCCTATCTCGATCCCGTCAATAGCCTCATTATAAAAGTCAGGTAAATTTGGAGCAGAGGTACTGTACAATCGATGTGTGTCTTGATTTAACGTCAGTATAGAGGCCCTTTTATCCTTAAAAAGGCGCTCGGTTAACTTGATTATTCGCTTCTCTAGCTGGTTTTTGGGTAACCCTAGAGCAAGCTCTTTCAAGAGTAAATTCATGCCCTTATGGGCATCTATCAGCAAATCTTTCGTCATAAGTCCGCAGCATTGTCATTATTATTGAGTATGCGTGTTTGATGTATAATAACACAACGTACGGATAGATGATCTATTGACCAGTTTAATATTTAGTCGTATTTTCAATAGTGCGAATAACTATGATGCTTCGTGATAGATCCTTCCCAGATCTTCCCCTTAATCTAACCTGATCAGCGATCTGCTCTAAAAAGAACATTTATATAACCACATACCGAAAGCATAAGTTACATATTCTGCATTTGGATTTAAATCAGCACATAACACCAAAAAACAGCTCAAAAAACCACCGAATCAGAATAATAAAAAACGATCATTTGCTGAATTAGAGACTTACACGGGTATGCATTTCGATATAAGACGAATCTATCGCTTTTAACTCGATTTTGAGTTCGGAAAACTCATTCATATGATTTACGTGCGTGCCTCCACAAGGCATAACAACATCAACACCATCCAAAGTACAGTGCCAGTACCTAGAGCTCGTCAAGTACGGACCTTCTAGTTGCATATCAACTTCAGAAGGCGACTGGAGCCAGTCTAAGAGTTGCTGATTGGTCAGCTCTTCAATTCGTTGTAGGTCACTGACCACTTCTGTGGTGTTCAACCCCCGCTTCTTCAATGTTTTTCCTAAACGATATCGGTCAAAGCAGTTATTTGGCGATATTAAGCTCTGTTCCTGAGCATAGCTATTAAAATCATAGTGACCCAAACCATCTTTGCGATCGGCTTCTTTTCTCCAGTAAGAGGCCGCCAACACTTTGTTTAACGCCAAAGATGCAATGTGTCCCGCGCTATGACCTCTACTCAAACTCTCTTGGTAGGCTTTATCCACTTCTAAAGAAATTGTTTGACCGACAAAAAGCTCGGCGTTTTTCGTTACTCGATGGACAACAACGAACACCCAACCATCACTATCTCGCTTTACGGGAATAGCACTGCCAACGTATAGAGTTTGTGTCTCAAGCTCAATCGCACCAACAAGGCAATCCATCACTTCGATTCTCTTGTCTGCTGCTATCAAGTAGCCTCTATCAGCCGGATGATCTGGCCATATATGGCTCACTGGATGAAATGGCGTATTTTCTACGACAATATCCATGTAATCAGTATGTTGGTCGACTAATTGAATCGAACTATCCAATTGCCACGTTTGATGACAGAAATGAACTTTAGTTGCGGTGAACACGATATGGTTATTCCTTTGCAATAAAAAACGCCCACTGTATCCAGCGGGCGCAATATAGTTTACTTTATTTTTTTGGACGACCTTTCATCATCGTCATTAAGCGTTTACGTTTACGCTCTTGAGAAAGCGTCATCTTGTTCGACTTGCCTTCAAATGGGTTGTCACTACTTTGGAAGTTAATCCGAATAGGTGTACCCATAATTTCCAATGAACGACGGTAGTAGTTCATCAAATAACGTTTATATGAATCAGGTAACTCATTAACTAGGTTACCATGTACTACAACGATCGGTGGGTTGTAGCCACCAGCATGCGCATATTTCAGTTTAACACGGCGTCCACGAACCATTGGCGGTTGGTGATCTTCCGTCGCCATTTTCATGATACGTGTAAGTACCGACGTACCGACACGAGTCGTCGCTGATTTGTATGCCTCTTGTACAGATTCAAATAAGTGGCCTACTCCAGTACCGTGTAATGCAGAAATAAAGTGGATTCGCGCAAAGTCGACAAAGCCCAGACGACGATCTAGCTCTTTCTTGACGTGCTCTTTCACATCGTTGTCTAACCCATCCCACTTATTCACTGCGATCACGATAGAACGACCCGAATTTAGTGCGAAACCAAGTAAACTTAAATCTTGGTCAGAGATGTTTTCACGCGCATCGATAACGAGTAATACGACGTTTGCATCTTCCACAGCCTTTAGCGTCTTTACTACCGAGAATTTTTCTACCGTTTCATTAATACTACGACGACGACGTACACCCGCCGTATCAATCAGAACATATTCACGTTCATCACGCTGCATTGGGATATAGATAGAATCGCGAGTCGTACCTGGCATGTCATAAACCACCACACGCTCTTCACCTAGAATGCGGTTAGTCAGCGTTGATTTACCTACATTAGGGCGACCAATAATAGCTAGCTTAATTGGTTGATCTTGTAGACGCTTAAACTCTTCTTCAGCTTCTTCTTCAGTGTAATCGAGTTTTTCTTCTTCGTCTTCAAACTCAGTCAGATCTTCAATTTCACCTTTTTCAACAAAGCTTTCTGCAAACGGGTTAAGTGCGCGCTCAATAAGAGCAGTCACACCACGACCATGCGCAGCTGCAATATGGTACATATCTTCGACACCTAACTGCCAGAATTCAGCACTGGCTGCGTCAGCATCGATACCGTCAACTTTGTTAATCACTAAGAAAGATGGCTTCTCAATCTTGCGTAGGTGTTGAGCAATCGCTTCATCGGCTGATGTTAAACCTGCACGACCATCTACTAGGAAAAGGACAACATCCGCTTCATCAATCGCCGCGAGCGATTGTTCCGCCATTTTTGTTTCCACACCTTCTTCAGTGCCATCAATACCACCGGTATCGATCACAATGAATTCATGCTCACCCAGTTTTGCCTGACCATATTTACGGTCACGTGTTAACCCCGGGAAATCCGCAACAAGAGCATCACGCGTACGCGTTAATCGATTGAACAGGGTTGACTTACCCACATTTGGGCGGCCAACTAGGGCAACAACAGGTACCATATAAACCTCTACACTTATCTTCTAATTGTAGTTATAGGTAAAATTTTCACGCTTTCCTATAACCACAAATTAATCCATCTATCCGAGCTCGAAAAGATCCTTTTGCTTCGCAGCAATAAAACGGCTCCTAACTGAGATCAGCCAGGAGCCGTTTGTGAATTATATCACGCTTTCTAGTTGATGGTGAGTTTCTTTATTTCACCATCACGAGTCACAAGCACATAGCCCTCTGGTACCTCAGTAGGTCCAACAGAAAGGCCACTATCATTGACTAGTTGCTGAGCGACAAACTCACCAGACTCTCTGTCAAGCCAGTGCAAATAGCCCAGACTATCGCCAACGACCACATATCCATCAATAATCACTGGTGCTGTGAGTAGTCGGTTTTCTAGCTGGTTATTTTCCCATAGTTCTGTGCCACTACGAGCATCAACCGCCACGACGTGATCATTATCGGTCACCAAGAACAAGCTACGATTATCCGTAGCCATATCAGTTGCTGAAGAATAATTACGCTTCCAAATTGGGTTACCTGAACGCAGGTCAATGGAAATAAGTTGTCCATTAAAACCAACCGTAAATAGGGTACCACCTAAAATGATCGGCGAAGAATCTACATCAACAAGACGATCAATTTCAGTTGCCCCTTTTGGCGTTCCTACTGGTTGTTGCCAAATGAGCTGACCACGATCAACGATGGCCGCAGCCAAACGTCCATTTGCCGTACCCCAGAATACACCGCCAGAAACCGTCGCAGGAGCACTGTCACCACGCAGAGTCAAGTTAGGAACATCAGTGCTGATTGCCCATCGCTCTTCACCTGATGTTTGCTCTAGAGCCACCAACAAACCTTGACTGGTATGAACCATTATAAGGCTGGCATCTGCAACGGGATTTGCTAGCACCTCGCCATCAACTTTTGCACGCCAAACCTCTTCACCGGTTTTGACATCTAATGCGATGACTTCACCGTTTTCGCTACCGATGTACAGTTTTTGGTAAGCAGCTGCAATACCACCAGACAATCTTGCCGAGGTATCCCCAGCAACATCGACTTCCCAAAGGGCTTTACCATTTTCTGGATCAATCGCTTTAACCACACCGTCACGACTTGCTACAAACAAGGTATCGTAAGCATAAATCGGCGACAGCTTTGAAAAGAACTGGCCAACACCATCACCAATGCTAGCAGACCAAACCGATTGAGGTGTGAATTCACTTTGGACCTTTGGCAATGGCGCCATAATGACCGTATCTTCTTCACTAGAACATCCTGCTAGGATTCCCAGTACCGAGATAGAAAGGAGTACTTTCTTGACAACTCTATTCATCGGTTATGGCCCTTACTTGGCAAGATCATCCAGTTTGATTTGTAGCCCTTGGCTAGCATCTTGTGCTTGCTGCGCTTCAGTGTAGGCTGTATACGCCGCATCGCGGTCGCCTTCACGAATAGCAATATCACCGCGTAACTCAGCAACACGACCAGCCCATGCTTCGTTTGTGATTGTTGCTAGCTCTGCAACAGCACCGTCGTTATTACCCATTGCAGTCATAAGACGAGCAATACGATAGGTCACAAGCGGAGCAATTGCCGCATCTTTGGTGTTACTCTGAGCCCATTGAAGCTGCTCAAGCGCTTTTTCAAGCTCACCCGCTTCTACCTGTACTTTCGCCAATTGCAGTGACGCTAGCACGTTGTATTCTGTATCTTTGCTACCATCGATAAACGCTTGCACATCACCACTGGCATCTGCGCCATTTGTCGTGATAGTTTCAATCACTTTCGTGTACTGCTCAGATGCGGCTTCTTGCGTAGACGTTACCGAATCTTGATAATAACGCCAACCAAATAAACCACCTAAACCAACAACAACACCAAGAACAACGGCTTTACCGTTTTCTTTCCACCAATCTTTGATCGCTTCTACTTGTTGCTCTTCAGAATCGTAGAGTTCCACTTCCTGTCCTCTTAATAGAAATCATCACGGATGTTGATCGATCCATTGCCTCAATATTCAATCAACATCAGTGTTAAAACTAAATAATATCAGCTAATTTAGCGGCTAACTCAGTTTGAGCAATAGTTTCTTGCTCACCGCCCTGCAAATCTTTGACCACGACCGTATTCTCAGCAACCTCATTCTCACCAAGAACCAAAGCGTAGACTGCACCAACTTTATCAGCACGCTTAAATTGTTTCTTGAAGTTACCACCGCCAAAGTGGTTCATGACACGAATCCCCGGTAGCGCCTCACGTAGAGATTCCGCTAACTTCATTCCGGCCATCATGGTCCCTTCACCAGCAGTCACGACGTAGGCATCAACACTGCGACGAACATCGGTTAGTTCCAGCGTTTCCATCATCAGAACCAAACGCTCTAATCCCATAGCAAAGCCTACCGCTGGTGTTGCTTTGCCGCCTAGTTGTTCAACAAGGCCGTCATAGCGTCCACCGCCACAGACTGTCCCTTGTGCGCCTAAGCTTTCGGTGATCCATTCGAATACAGTACGGTTGTAATAGTCCAGACCACGAACCAGGCGCTGGTTTACCGTATATTCGATTCCTGCAGCATCCAGAAGTTCACAAAGGCCTGCAAAATGTTGCTTGGAGTCTTGATCAAGATAATCAGCGAGTTCAGGCGCATCCACTAAGATGGCTTGTACATCTGGATTTTTACTATCTAGAACACGCAATGGATTAGTGTACATACGACGTTTGCTGTCTTCGTCGAGAACCTCAATATGCTGTTCTAAGTGCGCAATCAGCGCAGAGCGATAGTCAGCACGAGCGTCTAGAGAACCGATAGAGTTCAACTCTAAACGTACATGCTCAGCGATGCCTAGTTCACGCCATAGACGTGCCGTCATCATGATAAGTTCAGCATCAACATCAGGGCCGTCTAACCCAAATACTTCGACACCACATTGGTGGAATTGACGGTAGCGGCCTTTTTGTGGGCGTTCATGACGGAACATTGGGCCCATATACCATAGACGTTGCTCTTGGTTGTACAGCAAACCATTTTCGATCCCTGAACGAACACAGCCCGCAGTCCCTTCAGGACGCAAAGTTAGGCTGTCTCCATTGCGATCTTCAAATGTGTACATTTCCTTTTCGACCACATCTGTTACTTCACCAATAGCACGGCTGAACAAATGTGTCATTTCAACGATAGGCATACGTACTTCGTTGTAGCCATATGCGCTAACAACATGCTTCACTGTATTCTCAACTTTTTGCCAAAGAGGAGATTGTGTTGGGAGGCAGTCGTTCATGCCTCGGATTGCTTGAATAGTTTTTGCCACAGTTTAATACCGTTATATCGTTGAAATTATTTATCTTCTACTTGATTCACTTCGATGCGATTTGACTCATCTAACATCGACGCTTTCGCGCGAATTTTTGCTTCGAGCTGATTCACTAGGTCATCATTATCAAAGCGCTCTTTCTGACGTTTACCGTCTTCGTAAAAAGCACTTTTCTTATTGCTGCCTGCCAAGCCTAAATGTGACACTTCTGCCTCACCCGGCCCATTCACCACACAGCCGATAATCGATACATCCATCGGTGTAATCACGTCTTCTAGACGCTGCTCTAACGCATTTACTGTACCGATCACATCGAATTCTTGACGTGAGCAACTTGGACAAGCAATGAAGTTGATACCGCGAGAGCGAATACGTAATGATTTGAGGATATCAAAGCCTACTTTAATCTCTTCAACAGGATCAGCCGCCAAAGAAATACGTAATGTATCACCAATACCTTCCGCTAATAACATACCCAGTCCAACGGAAGATTTGACTGCGCCCGCACGCGCTCCACCAGCTTCGGTAATCCCTAAGTGTAGTGGTTGGTCGATCTTTTGCGCCAGTAATCGGTAAGAGTCAACGGCAAGGAAGACATCCGATGCTTTAACACTGACTTTAAACTGATCAAAGTTAAGTCGATCGAGAATATCAACATGGCGCATCGCTGATTCAACCAGTGCCGCAGGCGTCGGTTCGCCGTACTTCATTTGAATATCTTTCTCGAGCGAACCGCCGTTGACACCAATACGAATAGGAATGTTGTTATCGCGAGCACAATCGACGACAGAGCGAATACGAGCTTCGTTGCCGATGTTACCCGGGTTGATACGCAAACAATCAACGCCGTATTCTGCCACTTTAAGTGCAATTCGATAGTCGAAATGAATATCCGCAACGAGTGGAATCGAGATTTGTTGTTTTATCTCGCGAAACGCTTCCGCCGCATCCATGGTAGGCACAGATACACGAACAATGTCTGCACCGACATTTTCCAGCGCTTTAATTTGAGTGACGGTCGCGGCGACATCTGTCGTACGAGTATTTGTCATTGACTGTACTGCAATGGGCGCGCCATCGCCGATAGGTACATCGCCCACATAAATACGCGTAGATGGGCGACGTTTAATTGGTGATTCGTGATGCATATTGATTATCTAAGGTAAGGTGAATCGAGCTACTTTGCCTGAAGTATACCCAGAAAGGTCGACAGGTTCACTTGCTAATGTCATTGAAACCTTCTCAGGTGCGCCCAAAATCACTTTAAACGGCGCTTTTCCATTAACATTAACACTGTCACCTTGCTTTTTAATGCCTGTCGTGATGGTTTTGCCATCTGCGTCTTTCAACTGGATCCAGCAGTCTCCAGTAAACGTCATCGTCAGGTTTGTCAATCCGTCTGTCGGTTTAGATTGTTCTTTGTCAGATTCCGGCTTTTCATCTGTCACAACGTCTTGCTGCGCCGACGTGTCTTTATTGGTAACTGGCTCCGACACCGGCTCTGTCGTCGTCGCTTCTGTCACCACGGCTTGCTGCGCCGACGTATCTTTATTGGTAACTGGCTCCGACACTGGCTCTGTTGTCGTCGCTTCTGTTTGTTCTGGCGCTTCGATAATAGCAGAAACATCAATCGTTTTGACGTCATCTTCCGCGGGAGCTAACTCTGATTGAGCCACAACTTTTGGAGAAGTTGGCTCTTCAACCTGAAATGCTGGATCAGTATTATCAGCAATTTCAGATAAGGTGTCCTTTTGCTGACTTTGCAGCCACCATACCGATGAGATACCAATAATAACGACGAAGATGCCCCACGTGAGTTTCATGATACGGCTATCGTGCTTTTCTTTATTGGTTTTTTGAGAAAAACTTTGCATTGGCTGTTCAGAATGTTGAGCTTCAATATGATGCTCGATAGCACCCAAGATCTCTTTCTCATCGATACCCACCGCTTTAGCGTATGAGCGTAGATACCCTCGAGTAAATGTGGCAACTTGCTCGCCATCAAAAGCATTGGCTTCAATTTTCTGAATAATGGCAACGCGTAATCGCAATCTATCTGCAATCTGCTTTTGAGTGAGCCCTAATGCTTCTCGCTTCTCTTTAAGAATCGTTCCAGCAAGGGATGGCTCGTGTTGTTCTACTTGATCTACTACGGTATTTTTTTCAGCACTCATTGATTATGTACTTCTTTTGGTTGTGACTATGACGCGACACGCTTAATTCGTTTTATTTTTTGGTGTTGTATCGTCAATAGTGTGGTAAATCGTACGTCCTAACTGTTATTACAGCATAGTACCAAATTACTGACTTCTGCACGTCTCTATAGTGCAAAGTACTCAATTTCATTATAATTTTCGCGCAATATCGCCCCGTTATGGAACAAGACAGCGGCAGGATGTGACCATCATAGTCGATTCTAGCCATGAGTTAAAATCGGCAAACGTAAAACGACGTAAATAGAACCCTTTTTGTTCAAAAATTGACACTATCTATTAGGTTCAGACGACGTTTTGAAATATTTGATTAACAAAAACGATATTTGTTCCATTAATACTGCATTTTTTATCAATAAATTGTGGCAAAGATCAGAGTTTCTCGCTGCCACGCTTTCAGATACAAAAAAACCAAGCAAATACTTGGTTTTTATTTATTTGTTCTCGATTTAAAGCGCTTTCACAGGAATTGCTTTCACAGGAATAGCTTCGCCCTTTTGCTCGGCCAATAGCTTGGTACGCTTGGTTCGGTCGATAACATCACCGACCAACTGACCACATGCTGCATCAATATCATCACCACGAGTCTTACGAACCGTCACTGTATAATCATATTGCATAAGCGTTTTCATAAAACGGTCTATACGCGAATTACTTGGCTTCTTGTAAGGTGAACCTGGATAAGGGTTAAATGGAATCAAGTTGATTTTCGCAGGTGTATCTTTCAATAATTCGGCCAGTTCACGAGCGTGATCCATATCATCGTTAACATGGTCTAAAAGCACATATTCAACGGTAACTTTACCGCGGTTAGCGTTCGATGATGCAATATAACGACGTACAGATGCTAAGAAGTCTTGAATATCCCAACGATCGTTAATCGGCATAATTTCACTGCGCAGCTTGTCATTTGGCGCGTGAAGAGAAATCGCCAACGCAACATCAATTTCACCGGTCATTTGATCAAGGCCAGAAACCACACCAGACGTCGAAACCGTCACACGGCGCTTAGACAATCCAAAACCAAGATCGTCTAGCATAATCTCTAGTGCAGGCATCAAGTTTTTCATATTCAGTAACGGCTCACCCATACCCATCATCACGACGTTGGTAATAGGACGACGACCCGTCTCTTTTTCAAGACCTACTTCACGAGCAGCGCGCCATACCTGACCAATGATTTCAGAGACTTTAAGGTTACGGTTAAAACCTTGCTGTGCCGTTGAGCAGAATTTGCACTCTAATGCACAACCTACTTGTGATGAAACACAAAGTGTCGCACGGTCATCATCCGGAATATATACCGTTTCAACATCTTGATCGCCCACACGCATCGCCCACTTGATGGTGCCATCTGATGAATGCTGCGCTTCAGAGACTGTCGGTGCTTTGATTTCAGCTAAGCGAATCAACTTTTCACGAAGCTTCTTGTTGATGTTGGTCATCTTCTCAAAGTCATCACAGCCGAAGTGATAGATCCACTTCATGACCTGATCAGCACGGAAGGCTTTTTCGCCAAGTTCCTCTTGGAAGAATTTACGCATACCTTTGCGATCAAAATCGAGTAGATTGACTTTTTGTGCGGTCATGTTGCCTCTTCGATGACGGTGATTCTAGTTAAGGGCGCGAATTGTACAGCCTTTAGGCGACTACAACAAGCGCTACAAAACCTTAAAATAATAAGGTATTCATTTATAAGTGAACATTTTTTGTACAGCTCAAAAGCCCAATGTAAAAAAGGAGGCGAAAGCCTCCTTGTGTTGAGCACAATCAATCATCAACGCGGGCAGATTTCCGATGTCGGAAAGAAGAACTCAATTTCTCGAGCCGCTGATTCAGGGCTGTCTGAACCATGAACCGAGTTGTGACGCATGCTTAATGCATAGTCTGCACGAATGGTTCCACAAGCGGCTTCTTCTGGATTAGTTTTACCCATAAGTTCACGATAACGAGCAATCGCATCTTCACCCTCGAGCACTTGAACCATAATAGGACCAGAGGTCATAAACTCACGTAGCGCCTCAAAAAATGGCTTACCCTCATGCTCTGCATAGAAACCTTTCGCTTGCTCGTCGGTAAGATGAACCATCTTAGCCGCAATAATTTTTAGACCGGCTTTCTCAATACGATGATAGATTTCACCAATAAGATTACGTTCTACTGCATCTGGTTTAACGATTGAAAATGTTCTTTCTAGGGCCATTATTGTTCCTTATCTTTCTGTTTCTATAGTTGTTATTTGGTTTGAGCTTGCTCGGTAAGCAATCGAGCGAGAGTGCGAACCCCCATGCCAGTTGCACCCGCAGACCACTTATCCGTCGCAGCTTTACGATAAGTGCCAGCACAATCAAAGTGCAGCCAACCTTTTTTGTAATCAGTAACAAAGTAAGACAAGAATGCCGCTGCGGTACTTGCTCCTGGTGAATAATCACCACTACTGATATTAGAAAGGTCAGCGAAATTTGACGGCAACATGCCACGGTGGAAATCGGCTAGAGGTAGCGGCCAAAGACCTTCTTTCTCTTGATTTGCGTTGGTTAACGCTTGATGCGCAAGTTCATCATCAAAAGACATGATCGCATGATAATCATTGCCTAGAGCGTTTTTAGCTGCACCTGTGAGCGTGGCACAATCTATGATTAGCTCTGGATTTTGTTCACTCGCGTAAATCAGACCATCGGCGAGGACCAAACGTCCTTCCGCATCCGTATTCATGATCTCAACGGTTTTGCCATTTTTATAGGTGATCACATCACCAAGCTTCAACGCACGACCAGAGACCATATTTTCGGCACAACAAAGAATCAGTTTCACACGCTTATTCAAACCACGCATGATCGCCAAACCTAGGCCGCCAGTGATGGTTCCAGCACCGCCCATGTCCGCTTTCATGGCCGACATGAAGTTAGAAGGCTTCAAGCTATAGCCACCTGAATCAAAGGTAATCCCCTTCCCAACAAGGCATGCAAATACCGGAGCATTTTCATCACCAGTTGGGTTGTAATCGAGTTGCAGCATTGCTGACGTACGGTCAGAGCCACGACCGACGGCGAAAATGCCTTCCCACCCCTCTGTCAGTAAGTCTTTATCTTTTACGATACGGTAGGTAACGTGCTCAGGTGCCGTCGATTTTATGAATTCTGCCGCCACTGTCGCCAGTTGACGAGGGGCGACTTCTTCTGCACTTTTATTGATGATGTCACGGGTCCAATCAGACGCTTTGATACGAGCGTTCAACTCTTGGTCATCTTGCTCGCTAAGAGATGGGAGCGTCACTTGTGTCGTTTTTCTTGAGTTGCGATAACCTTGATAAAACGCCCAAGTGGACTCTAAATCCCAACCTTCACCAGCTAACGTTGCATGACTAATACCTTGTGCATCTAGTTTACGAGCCGCGCGCTGAATAGCACCTAAATCGTGGCCTTCGCCTAAATGTACGGTCGCGCCAGTATCAGTGAAAGAGATAATCGCTTTTTCGCCCCATTGAGGAGCAGCCGCTTCTTGGCTAAGAAATACCGACATTGTGTTAGACATGGTCTCTCCTTGTCTTAATTCTGTTTGTGTTGTCGCCTCTTATGATTCAAATGATGTTATCACTATGTAGAGACAATACCAATGACCCGCCCAGAGGAATTAATAACAATGTAACATGCAGCGACAAAAAAACGGACCAAAGGTCCGTTTTTAGAATTAAAGTTAGAGAGATTGATCAATCGTACTCGTCCATCCAGCACAAGATGACTGCTTCGAGAATTTTCTCATTGGAACGATTTGGATCGTCATCAAAATCTTCCAGTTCCGTTATCCATTTATGCAAGTCAGTAAAACGAACCGTTTTAGGATCCGTGTCTGGGAATTGATCGCACAGTTCTATAGCGATATCACGAGAATCAGTCCATGTTAAGCTCATGTATCCTCCACTTTTTAGTGATCTTCAGATGCGTGGTTTAAAGTATACTTTGGAATTTCTATTACTAAGTCTTCGTCAGCAACAACCGCTTGGCATCCCAAACGTGATTCTGGCTCCAAACCCCATGCTTTATCAAGCATGTCGTCTTCAAGCTCTTCACTCTCTTCTAGTGAATCAAAGCCTTCACGAATAATCACGTGACATGTGGTGCAAGCGCACGACTTTTCACATGCATGTTCAATCCCAATACCGTTCTTTAGTGCCACATCTAATACGGTTTCGCCTTCGTTAGCCTCTAACACTGCGCCTTCTGGGCACAGATCTTCATGGGGCAGAACAACTATTTTTGGCATGACTACTTAGTCCTCGAATTTAAATGTTATCTACTGATTGACCAGCAAGAGCCTCACGAATGGACTTATCCATTCGACGAGAAGCGAACTCCTGGCTCGCTTTGTCAGTATCTTTTATACCTTGTTCAATGGCATCGGCATCGTCACCATTGCGCAATTTAATCAGTGCTTCAATCGCCTCAACTAAAACCTGTTTCTCTTGCTCATTAAGTAAAGCGTCGCCATCTGCTTGCATCGCAGCGATTAGGCCTTCTATTACTCGATCCGCTTCGACACGTTGTTCGGCTAATGCACGAGCTAACATGTCATCTTTAGCGTAAGTCATCGAATCCTTGAGCATATTAGTCACTTCATCATCGCTTAGGCCATAAGAAGGTTTTACTTGGATATCCGATTGAATCCCAGTGCTCTTCTCCATCGCAGTAACCGACAATAAACCATCTGCATCAACTTGATAAGTGACACGGATATGCGCAGCACCCGCTGCCATTGGTGGGATGCCCTTTAGTGAAAATCGAGCTAGAGAGCGGCAGTCTTCCACCATTTCTCGTTCACCTTGAACGATATGAACCGACATCGCCGTTTGACCGTCTTTAAAAGTAGTAAACTCTTGAGCACGGGCAACAGGAATCGTGGTATTTCGTGGGACGATTTTCTCAACAAGCCCTCCCATGGTTTCGATACCAAGCGATAAAGGCAGCACATCGAGTAGCAACATTTCTGAATCAGGTTTGTTGCCAGCGAGAATGTCGGCTTGAATCGCCGCACCAATGGCCACAACTTCATCAGGATTAATACTAGTCAGTGGTGTTTTTCCAAAGAACTCTCCAACCATATCGCGAACTAGCGGGGTGCGAGTAGAGCCACCCACCATCACGACCTCAAGGACATCTTCAGTCTCGACTTCAGCATCCTTTAGGGCACGACGACAGGAAAGGAGTGTTTTCTTGACTAGGGCACGAATGAGATCTTCAAATTGAGCTTTCGACAGCGTCCCTTGCCAGCCTAACACATCGACATCTGCGACATCAGAAGAACTCAAATCAATCTTAGCTTGTGTTGCTGCATCTAGTAATTGACGTTGCTCTTGCAACGTCAATTCAGATTTACCAATTTGCTGTTGCAAATGCTCAGCAACCAAATGGTCAAAATCATCGCCACCTAGTGCTGAATCACCACCTGTCGCCAGCACTTCAAACACACCGCGAGATAATCGAAGAATGGAAATATCAAAGGTGCCGCCACCAAGGTCATAAACCGCAATCACGCCTTCTTGACCGCTATCCAAACCATAAGCAATCGCAGCGGCGGTAGGCTCGTTGAGGAGACGTAAAACGTGCAAGCCTGCTAAGCTCGCCGCATCTTTTGTGCCTTGGCGCTGAGCATCATCAAAATACGCTGGTACGGTAATAACAACACCCGCTAGCTCACCACCTAATGATTCTTCTGCACGTTGAGCCAGCGCTTTTAAAATATCGGAAGACACTTGAATAGGATTCTTCGCCCCACCGCGAGTTTGTAATACCGGTAGACCATTGTCACTTTCGGTCAATGAATAAAGCATGGATGGATAACGGCTTTGAACATCTGCGAGTGAACGACCTAGCAGTCGTTTCACTGAGATAATCGTGTTGACCGGATCAGCGGCTGCGTTATCACGCGCATCGATGCCAACAGTGGTCGTCTCTTCTGTATAGTGCACGACTGATGGTAGGATCTTTCTACCTTCAGAATCTGGCAGCGTTGCTGCTTCTCCACTTCTTACCGTTGCAACTAAAGAGTTTGTTGTCCCTAAATCAATCCCCGCCGCCAACTTATGTTCATGGGGCGCTGAGCTTTGACCGGGTTCTGCGATTTGAAGTAATGCCATTCAATATCCTTGGAAGCTTCCATTAGCCAAGCAGCTTATCTTCTAGCTGTTCTATTTCACTTTGTAGCTTGGCGATAAATTTTAGTTTTCTGACGCTATCAGCGGCTTCAAGCCACTGTTGCTGTTCGAGTCGCTGTTGTAGCTCTAGAAGTTGAGATTTAAACATTTTGCTGACCTTGGCTTCAAAGTCAAAAAGTTCTGATTCAACGTCCTCTGAGGATTCGATTTCTTCTAGAGTTTCGCGCAGCTCCATTTGTTCCATTAAGAACATGGGATCTTGCAGAGTTTGCTGTTCTGCTCGAATGTCTACACCGTTTTCAGCTAACAGATATTCCGCTCTAGAAATAGGTTTACGAAGGACTTGGTATGCGTCATTAATTTGCGCCGCCTTCTGCACCGCAAGCATACGGTCACGTTCAGAAGCAGTGGCGAAATTATCAGGGTGAAAGCGTCGCTGTAATTCTCTGAATTGAGAAGAAAGAAGGCTACCGTCCAGTTCAAACTGAATAGGTAGCCCAAATAATTCGAAATGGTTCATAACATTGACTCACAAACAAGAATCGTGGAGCAACTGGTTAAGCCAATTGCACCACGATGATTAAAGGTTAGACATTAAAGCTTTCGCCACAACCGCATTCGCCTTTCGCGTTTGGGTTGTTGAATTCGAACCCTTCGTTCAAGCCTTCTTTTACGTAGTCAAGCTCTGTTCCATCAAGATAAACCAAGCTTTTTGCATCGATAATGACTTTTACACCAGAGTGTTCAAACACTTCATCACCATCATCAAGTTCGTCAACAAACTCAAGAACATAGGCCATACCAGAACAACCGGTAGTCTTTACACCTAAGCGTAACCCTATACCTTTACCGCGGTTTTCTAAAAACGCTCTTACTCGGCTTGCTGCTGCTTCTGTCATTGAGATGGCCATACTACAACCTTTGTTTGCTTCTCTTGATGATATATTAAGGCTTGGTTATCCAAGCGATTTAGTCGTGCTTTTTCTTATAATCTGCTACGGCTGCTTTGATCGCGTCTTCTGCAAGAATTGAACAGTGAACTTTCACTGGTGGCAACTCAAGTTCTTCAGCAATTTCAGCATTTTTAATCGCTGCTGCTTCTTCAATTGATTTACCTTTTACCCATTCGGTAACCAGCGAACTTGAAGCGATAGCAGAGCCGCAACCATAAGTTTTAAATTTCGCATCTTCGATAATACCTTCTGGCGTTACCTTGATTTGAAGTTTCATAACGTCGCCGCACGCTGGTGCGCCTACCATACCACTTCCCACAGCTGGATCATTTTTGTCGAACGACCCTACATTACGTGGGTTTTCATAGTGGTCAATAACCTTTTCACTATATGCCATAATAAATTCCTCGAATCCTCTACTACCGTGAGATTAGTGGTGAGCCCACTCAACCGTATCTAGGTCAATCCCTTCTTTATACATATCCCATAGAGGAGACATGTCACGTAATTTGTTTACTGCCGTGGTGATTTGCTCAATTGCGTAATCAATGTCTTCTTCAGTCGTAAAGCGACCAAATGAAAAACGTACAGAACTATGAGCTAATTCATCGTTCAGTCCTAATGCACGAAGTACATAAGACGGCTCTAAGCTCGCAGATGTACAAGCCGAACCCGATGAAACAGCAAGATCTTTAAGAGACATCAATAATGACTCGCCTTCAACAAATGCAAAACTCACATTCAAGTTGTGTGGCACTCGTTGCTCTAGATCACCGTTAACCGTTACCGCTTCAAGATCTTTCACACCATTGAGTAGGCGATCACGAAGCGCTTTCGCATGGTCATAATCTTTCTGCATATCTTGCTTAGCGATAGCAAATGCTTCACCCATACCAACAATTTGGTGTGTTGGCAGCGTACCAGAACGGAAACCACGCTCATGACCACCACCGTGCATTTGCGCTTCTAGACGAATACGTGGTTTACGACGTACGTAAAGCGCTCCAATCCCTTTAGGACCGTAGGCTTTGTGCGCTGACATAGAGATCAAGTCAACTTTCATTTCTTGAACATCAATAGGCAATTTGCCTGCCGATTGCGCAGCATCAACGTGGAAAACAATTTTTTTGCTACGGCATAATTCACCGATAGCCGTAATATCTTGAACGACACCAATTTCGTTATTCACGTGCATGATAGAGACAAGCACAGTGTCATCGCGCATAGCGGCTTCCAACTTAGCTAAGTCGATCAAGCCATTAGCTTCTGGCTCAAGATAAGTAACTTCGAAACCTTCACGCTCTAGCTGACGGCATGGGTCTAAGACCGCTTTGTGCTCTGTCTTACAGGTAATGATATGCTTACCTTTCTTCGCGTAAAAGTGAGCAGCACCTTTAATCGCAAGGTTGTCAGATTCAGTCGCGCCCGAAGTGAAAATAATTTCGCGAGGATCCGCATTCAACAGATCGGCAATTTGCTCACGCGCGTTGTCTACTGCTTCTTCTGCTTGCCAACCAAAACGATGCGATCGTGACGCTGGGTTACCGAAGGTACCGTCCATTGTCATAAATTGAACCATCTTTTCTGCAACCCTAGGGTCTACAGGACATGTGGCAGAGTAGTCTAGATATATAGGCAGTTTCATTCTTTACTCCAATGTATAAGCAACACTACTTACGAGCGAACATTGATTCCGATGGGTGCGGTGCTTGTACTTTTTCTTGAGAACCCATGATTTACCGCAAGATCTACGTCTTGTCGGTCTGAAATTTCTAATACTTCGTTATCTACCATCAACTCACCAAGAGTGATGTTATTTAAGAAGTCACTAATCCGAGAGCTTAAATCTCTCCAAAGCGTATGAGTGAGACAACGTGTACCACCCTGGCAATCGCCTTTACCAGCACATTTGGTTGCATCAACAGACTCATCAACAGCAGCGATAACTGTACCAATAGCAATATCAGATGCTTCTGAACCTAATCGATAACCACCACCTGGCCCGCGAACACTGGCAACTAAACCAGCTTTGCGCAATTTAGAGAACAGTTGCTCTAAATAAGACAGTGAAATCCCTTGACGTTCAGAAATATCTGCTAGGGGTACTGGGCTTTGCTGTGAGTGCAGTGCGACATCTAGCATCGCTGTTACTGCATATCTTCCTTTTGATGTTAGTCTCATATCACACGTTTCCACATTGATTATGTGGTTAGGATTTTTCCATACCTGACTATTTTAATCAAGTATTTATTTGACTAAAATAGTCAGGTATTTAACCCAACAGAAAAAGCGGTTATTTTTTCACCCCTAGCCCTTTCTCTATTGAGGTTAAAATACCACGCAACGTGTTGATTTCCTGTGACTCAGGGCGAGCTCTGCTGAACATTCTGCGTAATTTGTTCATGACCAAACCCGGCTTATCTTTAGAAATAAACTGGGTATCGATGATCACTTTTTCAAGGTGTTGGTAGAATAATTCTAGCTCTTTGTGACGTGGATAGTCGGCTTCCTCTTGTTCAGGAAACTGGTTAACCACACGCTCTAAGTATGCAACACGAACTTCATAACTTAAGGTTTGAACCGCCATCGCTAAGTTAAGAGAACTGTATTCCGGATTTGCTGGAATGCAAGTATGGAAGTGACAAAGCTGCAACTCTTCGTTGGTTAAACCAGTGCGCTCACGCCCGAATACCAAAGCAACAGGATGTTGTTCACCTTCGATAGCAAACTTTTCCCCGCATTCTCTCGGTTCGATCATCGGCCAATCTAGCGTACGCGAACGTGCGCTCGAGCCCACGACTAATCCACAATCCTCAATCGCTTCTTGCAGCGTACCAACAATGGTAGCGCCAAGCGCTATGTCACTTGCACCTGCGGCGAGTGCAATGGCTTGAGCATCGACTTCACATTGCGGATCAACGAGTACCATTTGACTCAATCCCATTACTTTCATCGCTCTTGCGGCTGAGCCAATATTGCCTGAATGAGAAGTTCCGACGAGGACGATTTTAACGTTGTCTAGCATGGTCAAATAGCACCGAGATTACAAAACCGACGAATAATAACATAAACCCGACTAAAATAGTCAGGGTCTTTTTACTCTCGCCAATGACAGCGCAAAAAATAACCACTTCCCTTTTGCCAAAACTTTGGTATACTCGCCGCCGCTTTTTGTTCTTTAACATCCGTTGGGAAAATTCGTATGCATCCAATGCTAAATATCGCTATACGCGCTGCGCGTAAAGCGGGCAACCATATTGCTAAATCACTAGAAAACACTGACAAGATCGAGTCAGTACAGAAAGGCACTAATGACTTTGTTACTAACGTAGACAAAGAAGCTGAAGCACTCATTATCCATACTATTCAAACATCGTACCCTGACCACAGCATTATCGCTGAAGAAGGTGGCTTGATTGAAGGTAAAGATAGCGACGTACAATGGATCATCGACCCACTGGATGGCACTCAAAACTTCGTAAAAGGTATTCCACATTTCTCAGTGTCTATTGCTGTTCGCATTAAAGGCAAAACTGAAGTTGCGTGTGTATACGATCCAATGCTCAACGAGCTATTCACCGCTCAACGTGGTGCAGGTGCTCAGCTAAACAACGCTCGAATACGTGTAAAAGCGCTGAAAGACCTAAAAGGTACTGTTATCGGTACAGGTTTCCCTTCGAGACAAAAACAACACTCTGAAAGCTACTTAAAGATAATGTCTGCTTTGTTCGTCGATTGTGCAGACTTCCGTCGTGCAGGCTCTGCTGCTCTTGATCTTTGCTACGTAGCGGCTGGCCGTTTAGACGGTTACTTCGAGTTAGGTCTAAAACCATGGGACATGGCTGCCGGTGAGCTTATCGCTCGTGAAGCTGGTGCAATCGTTACTGACTTCGCAGGTGGTACTGAGTATATGAAGTCTGGTAATGTGGTTGCGGCAAGTGCACGCGGCGCTAAAAACATGCTTAAGATCATTCGTGAGAATGGTAACGAAGCAATCCTCAAATAATTAGCCTAATCATCGCAGTCCGTCACAGCTGAATTTTAAATCTCGACCATTGGTCGGGATTTTTTTATTTGGAACTAAGGCTATTTGACCAGCAAATCGTTGGATTGCCAGCAAAATAAAAGCTACTCCTTGGAGTAGCTTTTATTGCTTGGTATAGGCAGGGATGAAGATATAAAATCCTAATCAAATAACTTAAGGCATTTCATCAAACTCAGCACCCTCTTTCTCAACCTCTGGGGGCATTAAGTGCTCTTTCTTGATACCCAGTTTCAGGGCAAGGGCTGACGCAACATAGATTGATGAATACGTACCAACCGTAATACCTAACAGCAAAGCAGTGGCAAATCCGTGAATCATCGCACCACCTTGGGTGAACAGCGCAATAACTACAAACAATGTCGTGCCAGAAGTAATCAATGTACGACTTAATGTTTGTGTAATAGAGCTATTCATAACGTCAGCAGCATCGACATTCCGCATCTTCCGGAAGTTCTCTCGAATTCGGTCAAATACTACAATGGTATCATTGAGTGAATAACCAACAACAGTAAGTAATGCAGCTACAATGGTCAAGTCCACTTCAATTTGCATCAAAGAGAAAATACCAAGGGTGATGATGATATCATGTGCCAACGCCAATACCGCACCAGCAGCAAGACGCCATTCAAACCGCACCGATACGTAGATCAGGATACAGATCAACGAAACAAGAATAGCTAGGCCGCCCGCCTCGGTTAGTTCATCGCCAACATTGGGGCCCACAAACTCGATTCGGCGCATTTCAACGCTTTCACCAGTACCTTGCTTAATCGCCTCCAAAATTTGGTTACCCAATGCTTCTGCTTGTACATCATCACGAGGACGAAGACGTACCATAACATCACGAGAGGAACCGAAATTCTGTACTGTCGCATCACCAAAGCCTTTCGCATCTAAAGCTGAACGAACTTGTTCAAGGTTGGCTGGCTGCTCGAAGCCAACTTCAATCAACGTACCGCCAGTAAAGTCTAAGCCCCAGTTCAACCATTTGGTTGATAGAGTAAAAATGGCAGCACCTATCATAACGAGCGACAAGGCAAATGCCGCTTTAGACCAACGCATAAAGTCGATCGTTTTGTCTGCTTTCAATATTTGAAACATAACTAACCCTTAGATCGACAACTTGTTGATACGCTTACCACCGTAAACTAGGTTCACGAGGCATCGTGTACCAATGATGGCGGTAAACATAGAAGTGATAATGCCTATCGACAGTGTAACTGCGAAGCCTTTGATAGCCCCTGTACCTACTGCGAATAGAATGATAGCGGTAATTAACGTCGTAATGTTTGCATCAGCGATGGTACTAAATGCGTTCGCATACCCTTGGTGAATCGCTTGTTGAGGGTTGCGCCCCTCTTGAAGCTCTTCACGTATACGCTCGAATATCAGTACGTTAGCATCAACTGCCATACCGACTGTCAATACAATACCAGCAATGCCCGGTAGGGTCATCGTGGCACCTGGAATCATAGACATAATACCGACAATCAGCACAATGTTAGCCATCAATGCCATATTGGCGAACAGACCAAATCGGCGATAGTAAACCAGTGTAAAGATCATAACGGCGATCATACCAGTGATACATGCCTTGATACCCATGTCGATATTTTGCTGACCCATTGATGGACCGATCGTTCGCTCTTCAACAATAGAGATTGGAGCGATCAGTGCACCAGCACGCAGTAACAGTGCTAAGTTGTGTGCTTCAGCAGCAGAGTCGATACCTGTAATTCGGAAGTTGCGACCAAGCGCCGATTGAATAGTGGCTTGGTTAATAACTTCTTCATATTTATCAAGGATGATTTTGCCTTCTGGAGTACGTTTACCACTGTCTTTATACTCAGCGAAAACCGTCGCCATCAGCTTACCAATGTTTTGACGAGAGAACGCTGCCATTTTGTTACCACCTTCGCTGTCTAGCGAGATGTTAACCTGTGGACGACCGTACTCATCGGCACTTGAGCTTGCATCGGTAATGCTCGCACCACCTAAAATAACGCGTTTCTTAAGCACAACAGGGCGACCATCTCGGTCTTCCTTGATTTCACTGCCCGCTGGTGCGCGGCCATTTGCAGCAGCAGCCAGATCAGCAGAGCTGTCAACTTCACGGAACTCTAGCGTCGCAGTTGCACCAAGAATCTCTTTTGCTCGAGCGGTGTCTTGTACACCAGGAAGTTCTACAACGATACGGCTAGCGCCCTGACGTTGAACCAAAGGTTCAGCAACACCCAGTTCATTTACACGGTTACGTAAAATGGTGATATTCTGCTCAACAGCGTAATTACGAATCTCTTGCAGACGAGTTTCTTTAAAACGAGCCACAAGTGCAAATCGACCATTAGAGTCAGAATCAAAGAAATCCATGTCTGGGTGTTTCGTTGTCAGTACTGCTTTCGCTTCGGCAAGCTGTTCAGCATCACGTAGCAATACTTCTACGCCATCTTTGCCCGATGGGCGAATAGAGCGGTAACGAATACGATCTTCACGAAGTTCACTGCGGAACGCTTCTTCTTGTTGACCCACCAGCTTTTCCATTGCAGCGTCCATATCCACTTCCATTAAGAAGTGAACACCGCCACGCAGATCTAAGCCCAGTTTCATTGGGTTTGCACCAATAGACTCTAACCAGTTTGGTGTCGCTGGTGCGAGGTTCAACGCAACAATAGAATTTTCGCCTAGAGCTTGACTGATAACATCGCGCGCACTGATTTGAGTGTCAGTATCATTAAAACGAACAAGAATGGAGCCATTTTCTAAAGCAATGGACTTAAGAGAAAGTTGCTCTTTATCAAGAGCTTTGGTGACAGTATCCAGCGTCGACATATCAACAGAGGCGCCACGCGCCCCTGTAATTTGAATAGCCGGATCTTCACCGTATAGATTGGGAAGTGCATACAAAGCTGCAATGCCAATGGCAAACAACACCATAAGATACTTCCACAAAGGATAACGGTTTAGCACAGCGAGGATCCTTTAGCTGTTTTTATAGAGACTTCAGCGTACCTTTTGGTAGCACTGCAGTAACGAAGTCTTTCTTGATAACTACTTCATTGTTGTCGTTTAGTGCGATTGCAATGTAGTCGTTGTCTTCAGCGATTTTAGTGATCTTACCAATCAAACCGCCATTAGTTAGGACTTCATCACCCTTACCCATAGAAGCCATTAGGTTTTTATGCTCTTTAGCACGCTTCGCTTGTGGGCGGTAAATCATGAAGTAGAAAATTACCGCAAACATGCCAAGCATAATTAGCATTTCAAAACCGCCACCTTGTGGTGCCGCTTCAGCTGCGTGAGCTGCAGAAATCAAACTCATCGGAAAACATCCTCTTTAATGTAAATACATATCCAAAATTGGGCTATCCCCCTATCTTTTCAAGAAGCAAAAGGTAACTCAATGTTTCTTAGCGACTTAAACACACAAAAAATGTGACCGATAGCTAGGATTTGTTACCAATTGCAGGGATAGCCGTTTATTTAGCCAACTATTTCATATCTAGCGGCGGCACTTCGCGATTGCGTCGTGCGTAAAACTCTTCTACAAACGCATCAAAACGGTCTTCATCAATTGCTGTGCGGATGCTTTCCATTAGACGTTGGTAGTAGCGTAAGTTGTGAATCGTGTTTAAGCGGGCACCCAAGATTTCATTACAGCGATCTAAGTGGTGCAAATACGCTTTAGAGTAATTCTTACAGGTGTAACAATCACAATGTTCATCCAATGGACCTGTATCTGTTTTGTTCGTTGCATTACGGATCTTAACAATGCCACCGGTCACAAATAGGTGTCCATTACGTGCGTTTCGTGTCGGCATTACGCAGTCAAACATATCGATACCACGACGAACACCTTCAACTAAGTCTTCAGGCTTACCCACACCCATTAAGTAACGAGGCTTATCTTCAGGAAGTTTAGGTGTTGTATGCTCTAGTACTCGGTGCATGTCTTCTTTTGGCTCACCAACAGCAAGACCACCAACCGCATAACCGTCGAAGCCAATGTTCGTTAGACCTTCCACTGACACATCACGCAGATCTTCGTACACGCTACCTTGAACGATACCAAACAGCGAGTTAGGGTTCTCTAGCTGGTCGAAATGGTCGCGTGAACGCTGTGCCCAACGCAATGACATTTCCATCGACTTTTTCGCTTCCGCATGTGTTGCTGGGTATGGCGTACATTCGTCAAAAATCATCACGATATCAGAGCCAAGATCTTTCTGAATTTCCATCGATTTTTCAGCATCCATGAAAATCTTGTCACCGTTTACTGGGTTACGGAAATGCACACCCTCTTCAGTGATTTTGCGAATGTCCCCAAGACTGAATACTTGAAAGCCGCCTGAATCGGTAAGAATTGGACCTTGCCAGTTCATGAAGTCATGCAAATCGCCGTGCATCTTCATGACTTCTTGGCCTGGGCGCAACCATAGGTGGAACGTGTTACCTAGAAGAATTTCAGCGCCAGTGCCTTTAACTTCTTCTGGTGTCATACCTTTCACAGTACCGTATGTACCAACAGGCATAAACGCAGGTGTTTGTACCGTTCCACGTTCAAACGTCAATTGACCACGACGAGCGTGACCATTTTTCTTTTTTAGTTCGTATTGTAATTTCACGAAGCCTCCACATTGCCAGAGACACAATCTGACTCAATCTTAAAACGCACTAACAAGCGTAGCTTGTCGCACTTGAATGCACTAGCCATCTAGCTAGTGAGGTTGGTAATCCTTACCGTATTTCACTGGCTCCTTGAGTGAAATAAAAAGCTTAAGCGGTCTTTTTAGTGATGAACATCGCATCACCATAGCTAAAGAAACGATATTTCTGCTCTACAGCATGTTGGTATGCACTCATTACATTGTCGTAGCCTGCAAACGCGCTAACGAGCATGATGAGTGTCGATTCAGGCAGATGGAAGTTGGTCACTAAGCAATCTACTAGCTGATACTCGTATCCCGGGAAGATAAAGATTTCCGTGTCACCAAAAAACGGAACTAACTCTGTCCCATTTTTCAGAGCATCTTGCGCCGCACTTTCCAAAGAACGTACAGATGTGGTGCCAACCGCAATAATTCGACCACCGTTAGCCTTGGTTTCATTGATCGCGTCTACCACATCTTGCGGTACTTCAACGTATTCCGCATGCATATGATGATCGTTGATATTTTCTACTCGCACAGGTTGGAAAGTACCCGCACCAACATGCAAAGTTACGTAGGCAAAATTCACGCCCTTGGCTTTGATTTTCTCAAGCACAGCAGCATCAAAGTGCAGACCAGCAGTAGGAGCGGCAACCGCGCCTGGCTTCTCGTTATAAACGGTTTGGTAACGCTCTTTATCGGCATCCTCATCTGGACGGTCAATGTAAGGAGGAAGTGGCATGTGACCAATATCGTTAAGAATATCAAGAACCGTCTTATCAGACTGCATTTCAATCTCAAAAAGAGCATCGTGGCGAGCGACCATCAATGCTTGGAACTCATCATTTTCACCAAGGAACAACTCTGTGCCTGGTTTCGGTGCCTTAGAAGAGCGGACATGTGCTAACACACGCTTATCATCAAGCATACGTTCAACAAGTACTTCAATTTTACCGCCAGATGCTTTACGTCCAAACATTCGTGCTGGAATCACGCGAGTATTATTGAACACGAGCAAATCGCCCGGCTGGACTTGATTAACGATATCAGTGAAGTTTCCATCCACGACTTCACCAGTATTCCCGGTTAGCTGAAGCAGTCGGCTTGAGCTTCGTTCGGCTTTAGGGTAGCGCGCGATAAGCTCATCTGGTAAATCAAAATGAAAATCTGAAACTTGCATAACACCAATCTTCTATATTAAGCGACAAAAACGGCGAAAAAATTCGCAGCCGCATAGTATAAAGTGACCCGTTGGAATAGCAAGCTGAACCGTCACCTCCCCATCGTTATTCGGTGTTTTTTATGTGCCATTTTTGACCTTAATATTAGTAAGCTTATTTTGTGACTGGAGCGACAAAAAACGACGATTGTCTCAGACTTAATCAGTGAAAAATTCTATAGTTAAAGTACACAATCAGAACGAGTTGGAGGCCCTATGATTAAGGTCGAAGATATGATGACTCGCAACCCTCACACCCTATTGCGGTCTCACTCATTAGCCGATGCTAAACATACTATGGAAGCGCTCGATATCAGGCATATACCTATTGTCGATGCAGAGCGTCATTTGCTTGGCATTGTCTCTCAACGCGATGTTTTAGCGGCTCAAGAATCCATCCTACAAAAGATCCCAAGTGACCAATCTTACACATTATCGACTCCACTCAGTGAACTCATGCATTGCAATATTATGACCGTTGAGCCAAGAGCTGGATTGAAAGAAAGTGCAATCTATATGCAAAAGCATAAGGTCGGATGCTTGCCCGTGGTAAAAAACAAGCGATTAGTCGGCATTATTACTGACAGTGATTTCGTCGCAATCGCCATTAATTTGCTAGAGCTTCAAGAAGAAGTCGAGCCTGATGAAATAGAAACGGAGAGTGACTCAGAGTTACTGAACGCGTAATTAAAAAAAAGAGCGGCTGACGCCGCTCAAACTTACCGACATTCAGTAGACATTACAGACCTACTGAGGCAGTGCTCAAAAACAACTCTCGCATTCTCTTTGCGTTTTAATTTTTACGATCTCTTGCCAAGTGACCATCTTTTCAGTCGCGCTAGGGACACTTTGATGTGCAAATTAACATTGGCGTGGAATCGTGCGACATCACTTCAACACGTTCAATCGACCGTGTAAATTTAGAACGAAACCAATTACAGAACACGTTACTCACTCATTTACTGACTCGAGCGTCCCCTATTCAAACCTATTAATTATTCATTAAGATTAAATTAATTAGCAAGCCTTATGGTTACGATACCCAACCCCAGTTAGAGTATCAACTCTACAAAGCAAAAAATGGACAATTCGATACTTTATTCTTCGACAAAAAATCAGAGAAGAATAAGAAAAATGTCGCCAATTACGTAATTAAATTACACAACTTAAATAACAAATGAATCAATCAGTTAATAATGAAATCATCAAATACTGGAGGCAACATATTTAAACGGCCTTGTTTAGACCATCAATCTAGTGAAGATTAAAATGTGACAATGTAAAATTGACAGTGTGAATAGCAAAGTTTGATTGAAATATTTTTCAATAATCACACATCAGCGGCATTGGTTTACGTATTTAGGTTTTTAGATTAATTCATTAAAAAAGACACCCATAACGGTGCCTTTCTCTATAAAACGGTTTTTTACTAGAACAGAACACAAACTAAAGTAGTTCAGAGACCACATCCGCCAGTTGCAAAAATGAATCGCGCCGCGAGGAACTTGGTCGCCAGACTAAACCAATATCACGATGGGCTTGCTGTCCCGGCGGTTCGACCACAATAAGATTTTGGTTCTCTAATAAACCATGTTCAATGGCCATCTGTGGGATAAAGGTCGTGCCTAAACCATTAGCGACCATTTGTACCAACGTATGCAAACTCGTGGCACTGAAAGGGTTGATTTTCTCTTTTTCGGTGAGTTTGCAGGCGGACACAGCATGTTCTGTTAAACAGTGTTCATTTTCTAACAGAAAAACGGACTCATCCGGAAGATCATCGTACTTAATCGGAACTCGAATTCGGTCAGCTTGATTACGACTGATCACCATTTTAAACGGGTCATGACCGACAATGCAGCTGTCCATATTACCAATGTCCATTGGCAGCGCCAGAATAAGCACATCCAGTTCACCGTGTCTCAATGCCGCCAGTAGGTTTGCCGTCGTGTCTTCCCTAAGCAATAGATTTAACTGTGGGTAACGAGCATTCACTTCTTGTACTAAGTCACACAGTAGAAACGGCGCTATAGTAGGAATACAGCCGAGCTTTAATTGTCCCTGCATGGCGTCGCCTTGACACAAATTACCCAGCTCGATGAGATCTTGCCCCTTAGCTAAAAGCTCTCGTCCTTGTGAAACCACCATTTCGCCTGCTTGAGTAAACACCAGCGGACTCTTCTTGTCCTTCTTCTCATACAAAGGACAGCCTATCAGCTCTTCTAGATTTTGAATTCCTTTGCTTAACGTAGACTGACTGACGAAACAACGCTCTGCCGCTTCACTAAAATGTCGTGTTTCGTGCAGAGTAACCAAGTAATGAAGCTGCTTTAAACTGGGCCATTTATTCATGATAACTGCCTGTTTTTGGACCAATATAAAAAAAGGAATCGACATAACTGCTTCATCGCTTTTTTCGATGGAATTAATCTATTAATTTCGCTTTTTTCAATACTACAATGTGTACTATAGTTTGTCTCGCACAAATACGGACCAAACCAAAAATGGTTTGAATTAAACTCTATTTAGGAGCAAAAAAATGGTACTAGTTGGTCGTCAAGCCCCAGACTTTACTGCAGCAGCTGTTCTAGGTAACGGTGATATCGTTGAGAACTTTAACTTTGCTGAGTTCACTAAAGGTAAAAAAGCAGTTGTATTCTTCTACCCACTAGACTTCACTTTCGTTTGCCCATCTGAACTGATCGCATTCGACAACCGTCTTGCTGATTTCCAAGCTAAAGGTTGTGAAGTTATCGGTGTTTCTATCGATTCTCAGTTCTCTCACAACGCATGGCGCAACACTGCTATCGAAGATGGCGGTATTGGTCAAGTTAAGTACCCTCTAGTTGCAGACGTTAAACACGAAATCTGCCAAGCGTATGATGTAGAGCACCCAGAAGCAGGCGTTGCTTTCCGTGGTTCTTTCCTAATCGACGAAGACGGTCTTGTACGTCACCAAGTAGTTAACGACCTACCTCTAGGCCGTAACATCGACGAGATGCTACGTATGGTTGACGCTCTAAACTTCCACCAGAAGCACGGCGAAGTATGTCCTGCGCAATGGGAAGAAGGTAAAGCAGGTATGGACGCATCTCCAAAAGGTGTTGCAGCGTTCCTATCTGAGCACGCAGACGACCTGTCTAAATAATTCGATGCCTTCACCCTGCGCTCAATCAGGGTTGATGGTTGGATAAATATAAAGCGAAAAACGCAGCCAATCATTGAAGAAGAAACGAGTTAGCCAAAAAATTAAAGCCCGAGTCACGACTCGGGCTTTTTCTATTTTCAGATGTCGTAAGCAAAGATATATTGATAACCAGTATAGTTACTGAGAAGCAATATGAATTACCAACTTGAAGTCTGTATCGACAACATCGAGTCCCTCTCACTCGCCATTGCAGGTGGCGCTACCCGGATTGAATTATGTTCCTCTCTAGCATTGGGAGGACTGACTCCTAATGCAGGCTTAATCAAGCAGGCGGTTCAATCAGCGTCCGTTCCTGTTTATGTCATGATTCGCCCAAGACAAGGTGACTTTCTCTATGATTGTGATGATGTCGAAATCATGGCTGAAGACATACGTACGGCAGCTAAATATGGTGCTCAAGGTGTGGTTTTAGGACTACTTGATAAAGATGGTAATGTGGATATGCCTCGCTCTATTCGCTTGTCAAAACTCGCCCACGAGCTAAAACTTGGCGTGACCTTTCACCGAGCATTTGACCAATGTAGACATCCTGAACAGGCCTTAGAGGATGTGATTGCACTAGGGTGTGAGCGCATACTAACATCAGGTCTTTGCGCCACTGCATTAGATGGCAAAGCGATGCTTGCTAAGCTTTATACTCTCGCAAATGGACGAATAGAGCTTATGGCTGGTGCCGGTGTAAATGCAGAGAATGTCGCTGCGATTGTTTCCCATAGTCATATAAAAGAAGTTCACTTGTCTGGTAAGTCGACAAGAAAAAGCAAAATGCATTTTGTTGCTGATACCGCCAAAATGGGGAGTAATGACGTTGATGATTTTGCCATTCCGGTGACAAGTAGTGACAAAATTCGAGCGGTCGCTAAGGTACTAAACTCACTGTAACCTCGATGAGTCACGCTGTAAGTGGCTAGCCTTGTATACTGAACGACTTACCACTCATTACTATTTTGTTTTAGGGATGTATGAAAACGTCAGCTACTCTTTTTCAGAAGCTTGATCTGAATTTACTCAGAACCTTCCGAGTTCTGCTGCAAGAGCGTAATGCCCGTAAGACGGCAGAACGCTTGTTTGTCACGCAGCCAGCGATTAGCCAAGCTCTGCAAAAGCTGCGTTTTCATTTTGAAGACGAGCTTTTTGTCAAAGTGCAAGGAGGGTTAGAACCCACGCCATTTGCTCTCCAGATTGAGGAGAAGATTGGGTCGTATTTTGATGGACTTGAGACCTCACTAGAACAGCTTTCTGACTTCACCCCGAGTGAGCTAGAAGGCACCATCAAAATCGCCTTGGCTCCGATTGTACTCTCCTGCTTAGCTGGCTCGCTGTTCTCAGAACTTCGCAAGCAAGCACCTAGCCTTAACTTAGAACTGACCAGTTGGACTCAACAAACTCCAGAGCAACTTCGAAGTGGTGATGTCTTTATAGGGATACATTATGATTTAGATAGCATCTCTAAGGAAATTGCCAGAGATAAGCTGGCCGATATGGAGGCTCGTGTTTACGTACGTCAAGGTCATCCGCTAAAGAACCAAATTATTACCCCTCACGATGCTGCCCAATATGAAATCGCTTCTCTGATTTCGCCCGGGTGGAATGACCATTTTAGTTTTGCGGCACAAATCCTAGAGCAACACGGCTACGAAGCAAAAGTCGGCTTTCGCTCTGAAGTCGTGCTGGCTATCATTGATGTCGTCGCCGCAACAGATATGCTTCTGCCCCACTCAAACCTGTTACCGCGCCACCACAGTCAGCAACTCCGCTCATTAAAAGTAGAACTCAATGGGCAAATCTATACGAAAGGCCTTTTTGCTTATATTCATAACAAGAATCGCCACTCTCCAAAAGCAAAATGGTTGGAAGGGATTTTACGAAACAAGCTTTTACAGCACATCAATAATCAGAACTAATCTCAGCTATAAGTAACACTTTTTAGCCGTGAATCTAGGTCACGGCTAACATTAACGCTCTTTTACTGTTCGATCCCCAAAAAGGTGCATTGATGAAAAGGCTCTTATTACCACTGGCTTCTATCCTGTCATTTAATCTTTCCGCTGCAACATTTCACGTTTCACCTGACGTAAAAATCGGACTGTATAACGGTGCTGGGATTCAGTTAGGTATCACTGACACTATTGGCATGGATGCTGTTTATTTCAATTTTGCTCGCAAAACCTACCAAACGGACAGGTACGATGAACGTATCGACTCTTATCGTCTCGGCTTGCAACATATGTTTGGTCATCGTCAAGATCATGGTCTGCAAGCCGAGTTTGGTATTGCAGACTATCGTGGGGAGCAGAGTCGAAACAATGAAATTAATAGCCGCAATGCCATAGGTTTAAGCATTGGCGCTAGCTACGTATATATGCTCAACTCTAGTTTCGGACTAAAAAGTGGCTTCGATTATGACGTGTTTAACTCTCAAGATACCTATATTCCTATAGGTTCGAATGTGACGTTAAACTTCGGTATCATTGGCCGTTTCTAAGCCTGATAGTCAGAGAATATCATTAATAGCTTGTTCATCTAGGTGGCGGATATCCTTGCCCTTTACGAAGTAAATAATGTATTCACAAATATTCTGGCAACGGTCACCGACACGTTCAATCGCTCGAGCTGACCACATGACCTGAAGAATGTTCGGAATGTTCTTCGGGTCTTCCATCATATACGTCATTAACTGACGCACCACCGCCTCATATTCAGCATCCAACTTATCATCTAATTTATAGACTTCAGCAACAGCATCGACATCCATTCGAGCAAAGGCATCGAGCACTTGATGTAACATGGTGATAGCTTGTCGGCATAATGGCTCTAAAGAGACATGAAATTTTTGCTGCTTGGTTGATGGCTGCTCTATGGCAACACGTGCAATTCGAGTTGCCACATCACCAATACGTTCAAGATCGGTGATCGTTTTAATGATCGCCATTACTAAACGAAGATCTTTGGCTGTTGGTTGGCGCTTAGCAATGATGCGTGTACAGGCTTCATCTATAGACACTTCCATCGCATTGACTTTGTGATCATCCCTAACCACTTTTTTTGCTAGTTCAATATCGTCTTTGTGTAGTGCCTGCATCGCAAAGGATAACTGCTGCTCGACCAGTCCTCCCATCGTTAAAACGTGAGTACGTATCGATTCTAATTCGGCATTAAATTGACCAGAGATATGACGACCAAAATGCATGTCCAACAACTTCCTTAATTAACCGTAACGACCTGTAATATAGTCTTCGGTTTGTTTTTCAATCGGTGAGGTAAATATAGTATCAGTATCCGCATACTCTACCAATTTTCCTAAGTGAATAAAGGCAGTATGATCACTAACTCGCGCGGCTTGCTGCATGTTATGCGTCACAATGACTACGGTATACTTGTTTTTCAGATCGTTGATGAGCTCTTCAATAGTTAAGGTTGAGATAGGATCCAACGCCGAGGTCGGCTCATCGAGCAACAAGACCTCAGGTTCCATAGCAATAGCGCGAGCAATCACTAAACGTTGTTGTTGCCCGCCAGAGAGCCCAAACGCATTCTCGTGTAATCTATCTTTGACCTCATCCCAAAGCGCTGCTGAGCGTAACGCTCGCTCTACTGCATCATCGAGATTTCGGCTGTTTTTAATTCCTTGAAGTCGCAATCCATAAACTACATTCTCGTAGATAGACTTTGGAAATGGATTCGGACGCTGAAACACCATCCCAACTCGTCTTCGTAACGTTGCCACATCCACATCCGGGTGATAAACATTGCCACCATGCAATTTCACTTGCCCTGTTACCGTACAGCCTTCAATCAAATCATTCATTCGGTTGATACAACGAAGCAGTGTGGATTTACCACAACCTGATGGCCCGATAAATGCGGTCACCTGCCCTTTGGGAATCCGCATAGATACGTCATAAAGTGCTTGTTTATCGCGATAAAACAGATTCAAGTTTTCTATCGCAATAGCGGTCTGTTCATCGCTTAGATTATTTACATCTAAAGGCGTGGGGTAACCCAAAGTCTGATTGATAGAAAACATGATTAATCTTGTCCTAATGTTCGATATTTTTCGCGCAGGTTATTTCGAATGGCGATTGCTGTTAAGTTTAGCCCAACAACAACCGTCACCAACAGGAACGAGGTGGCATAGACTAAAGGTCTTGCCGCTTCAATGTTCGAGGTCTGAAAGCCCACATCATAGATATGAAAGCCTAGGTGCATAAATTTACGCTCTAGATGCAAAAATGGAAACTGCGAATCGATGGGCAGGCTTGATGCCAATTTCACCACACCAACTAACATTAAAGGCGCTACCTCCCCCGCAGCTCTCGCTACCGCCAAGATCAGTCCCGTAATGATAGCAGGGCTTGCCATAGGCAATACGATGCGCCACAGCGTTTCAGATTGTGTAGCGCCTAAGGCTAAGGAACCATGTCTTGCGGACACCGGAATTCGATTTAGCCCTTCTTCCGTTGCGACAATCACCACCGGCAAGGTGAGAATCGCTAATGTTAGCGCAGACCACAATAAACCCGGCGTACCAAACGTTGGTGCAGGTAACCTCTCTGCGTAGAACAGCGAATCAATAGAACCACCAATGGTGTATACGAAAAAGCCTAACCCAAATACACCATATACAATAGACGGCACACCCGCTAGGTTAATCACACCAACTCGAATCATTCGTGTGAGCGTATTATTCTCCGCATACTCATGCAGGTACACCGCCACCAGCACTCCTAGAGGCATTACCATTATTGACATAATAATAACTAATAGCACCGTACCGAATATGGCCGGGAACACACCGCCCTCAGAGTTTGACTCTCGAGGATCCTCAGAGAGGAACTTCCAAATTTGCCCGCTCCAGTGCGCCAGTTTGTCAGAAAAAGACATGTTATTGGGATACCAAAAATCAAGCACGCGGTTTAGACCAATTTCAAGACGTTCACCACGCATATCTTCAACAATCAGTACTTTACTGCTTAATTCTTTGCGCAGAGCATCTAACTCGCTTTCACTTTGGGAAAGTTGTTGATGAATGATATCCACTTGTTGCTCATAACGCAGGGTGCGTCCTTCAGATAACTCTCCATTAAGAGAGTCACGGCGCTGCTTTAAGCGCAACGCCTCTAACTGGTGATTTAAACCACGGATTCTACGTTGAATCGTATCATTAATCTGTTCGCGAGTGAGCGCAACCTGTTGAATCTCAAGCGTCAACAAGCTATCGAGTCCGGTCGATACTTCTTCCTCTGTTGTCTTTAACGCGATAATTCGCCCAAAGAAGTCTCCACCACGAGTGCGCTCAATAACAGCAAGATCTTCGGGCGTAGCTTGGTCACTAAGTTGAGGCGCAAGTAATGATATAAAATCGACCCCATAGAGATCTCGGTTTGCAACTTTAATGCTAAATCGCTCAACTTTCCCTTTTGCCAGCACTTCAGGAGGTAACACTTTCTGCGCATTAGGAATATTATGAATTGGCACCCACGTTTTTGAGTAGATTTGCCCTATCAGCTGTTTGCCGTTTTCATCCTGCCATTGATAAAGCGGAGCAGGCCAAAAATAGGTAAGCCCTTTCCAACCAATCAATAACAAAAGACCAAGAACGGATATTAAGCTAATACTCACCGCGCCGCCCGTCAGCCAGACCCAAGGTGCGCCAGATTTGAGCCACTTAAACATCATAAGACTCCTCTCCCACTCTACAGCGCACTGTATTTCTCCCGCAGTCTTTGTCTGACCCACTCAGCAAGTGAATTCACCACAAAGGTAAAGCTAAATAAAATCAACGCAATTAAAAACAGCAAACGATAATGACTGCTTCCGACTTCAGATTCCGGTAGTTCTACAGCCATAGTGGCAGAGAGGGTTCGCATTCCCTCAAAAATGTTCCAATCCATAATTGGGGTGTTACCTGTCGCCATCAGTACGATCATGGTTTCACCAACTGCACGACCTAACCCCATCATAATCGCCGAAAAGATCCCTGGGCTTGCTGTGAGTAAGACCACATAGACTAAGGTTTGCCACTGGGTTGCACCTAAGGCTAAGGAGCCATCGGAGAGGTGTTTGGGGACCGAGAAGATAGCGTCTTCAGCGATTGTGAAAATCGTTGGGATAACCGCAAATCCCATAGCAAAACCGACCACCAACGCATTTCTTTGGTCAAAGTCGATGCCATGTTGCGCTAGGAAAACTCGTGCATCACCATGGAAAAACAGCACTTCCATATCCGTGGAGTACGTCATCGCTAGATACATCGCAATAATGATGACAGGAATTAATGTAAACGGATGTAGACCACTTGGTAGTTTGCTCGTGTATTGACGAGGTATCAAATACCAAATGACACCAGCAGTGAGGCAAATCATCGGCAGCGTAATTAATAACAACAACACCGCAGGTAAATGTGTTTCCACGATAGGGGCAAACCAAAGCCCAGCAAGGAAGCCGATTATGACCGTTGGCAAAGCCTCCATTAATTCTATCGTTGGTTTCACTACTTTGCGCATACTAGACGACATAAAGTAGGCGGTATAAATCGCACCAAAGACAGCGATCGGCACAGCAAACAGCATAGCAAACAACGCTGCTTTGATCGTACCAAAGGCAATCGGTACTAAGCTGTATTTACCTTCAAATTCATCTGAGGCTGCGGTTGTTTGCCAAACAAATTCAGGCTCTGGATAACTTTCATACCAAACCTTATCAAACAATGCCGAAAACGATATTTCTGGATGTGGACTATCAATTTTGCCCACATACGGTGAATCTCCCGATAGCACGAGCGCATACAGGTTATTGTTTGACAATGCAGAGGTCCGTACTGGTGCTTGATTAGGTAAAGTACTCGATAAGACGACACGCTCACTGGTCGTGTAATTACTCTGGAAGGTGCCATCAGTTAAAACCGTAATGAACCCCTTATTCAAATGCTCAGGCAGCAGCGAATCTAGCGGCGCTTTAAAATCAAATGAGCGAATGGAGGTTAACTGTCTCGCGTCTTGTTTAACAACATCAAACCATTGCCAAACTTGATTGTTGTCGTATTCCACTAACAGAGAATGAGCACCAGATAATAATTTAAGTCCAATGGCTTTGGCATCGTTTGGCGCGGTTAAATCCACCAGCTCACGAACAATAAGATCGCTTTCTCCTCTGCGAATGACGGCCAGTTCGTTACCACTTCGTGCATAAATAGTTTGCGCATCTGGGGTTAACACTATTTCATCGACAGAACCCAATGGCGCAATCGTCGTCAGCATATGTGCGACTTGGGGTTGAGTCATCGATGCATCGGCAGTCTGCCACATTAGATAAATCAAACCCTTATCATCGACCATTGCGAAGGTCGTTTGATTCGAGTCACTTGCTGCGGTGACTAATGAAGTGTTAATGGCGTTAGTGGCTATCCAGTCAGCACCTTTCGGCAGCTCAAGCTCCAAAGTACTCTCGCCTTTTTCAGGCTGCCATTGAAATTTTGGTTGAATGAAGGCCAAACGCTGCTTCGAGTCAATAACAATGAAACCGTTATTGTTCACGGCCTTGAGTTTTACAGCATCAATTGGGATTTGACGGAGCGTTTGCTGACCTGAACGAAGAGATTGTTCAATAATTTCACCATTCGATGTCACAAAAGCAGCTTGAGTACCATGATCATCTATTGCACTGTAAGTAATAGGTTTATCTATACTTATCTCAACCCCTTGTGACCATGACACTTTTGCTTCAGAAAACAAAGGGAAGGTGACATAAGCTAGATAGACAAAAATAAAGATCAAACTTGCCAATACGCTCAAACCGCCAAAAGACACGATCCAGCGCACCAAACGGTCCTTCATCAGTCTCTTACGATCTTTGGTTTGTAACGAAAAGTTGGCCGTTGCCATAATCTATATTGGTTCTCTGTGATGACGTTTAGAATCTTACGAGATTATTGCCCGCGAAGGCTTCTGGGACGAGTTGTTAGCTTGCACGACGTGCCCCAACATTTTATGTCGTTTAGATGACAGTTATATTACATGTCATCTAACGTGCTGAAAATAATGAAATGTGTCTTCCAACACGCTATTTGAAATAAAAATGCCATATAAAATCAATAAGGTTCACGATCAGATTAGTCTTATATGTCACTCATGAACAGTAATGGGTCCCAAATCTTGGTGGTTAGTGAAATGAGCACAGAAAAACTCTATATCGAAAAAGAACTTAGTTGGCTCTCTTTTAATGAACGAGTGCTACAAGAAGCCGCTGACAAAACCGTACCGCTTATTGAGCGTATTCGTTTTTTGGGGATTTTCTCCAATAACCTCGATGAGTTCTACAAGGTTCGTTTCTCTGACGTTAAGCGCCGTATCCTCATCAACCAAGAGAGTGGCATTAACGACAACTCCAAGCATTTGCTTGGCAAAATGCAAAGTAAGGCGCAAAAACTTAATTTACGATTTGATGAGCTACACAACGATCTGACTCTAGAAATGGCTCGTCGTCGCATCTTCTTAGTCAATGAAACTCAATTAAGCGACACGCAACAAAAGTGGGTAAAAAAGTACTTCAAACAAGAAGTCCTTCCTCACCTGACCCCCTTTCTGCTTGAGGATGACATCAACGTCCTGCAATTTCTTAAAGATGAGTACGCCTACATTGTTGTTGATATGCAAAAAGCGCAGAGCTCTCAATATGCGATCATAGAGATCCCTACGGATCACCTACCTCGCTTTGTCATGGTTCCGGAACAGAAAGGCAAACGACGCAAAACCATCATTTTGCTTGATAACATCATTCGTTATTGTCTCGACGATATTTTCCGTGGCTTTTTTGATTACGACGAGCTAAACGGTTATGCCATGAAAATGACCAGGGATGCAGAATACGACCTCAGTCTTGAGGTAGAGCACAGCCTGCTCGAGCAAATGTCGGAAAGTGTCAATCAACGACTGACCGCCATGCCCGTACGCTTCGTTTACGAACGTGATATGCCCAAAGACATGCTAAATACATTATGCAATAAACTGGGCATTTCTAACTACGATAGCCTAATTCCTGGTGGTCGCTACCATAACTTTAAAGACTTTATCGGCTTTCCAAATGTTGGGCGTGAATATTTAGAAAACAAGCCACTTCCTCCTATGCACTGTGCCGACTTCGACGGTTACGCCAACCAATTTGACGCTATACGTGCTCAGGACATTTTACTCCATTTTCCTTATCACACCTTCGACCATATTACCGAGTTAGTACGCCAAGCTTCATTTGACCCCAAAGTCATTGGCATCAAAATCAATGTATATCGAGTCGCGAAAGATTCTCGCCTGATGAACTCGCTGATCGATGCAGTGCACAACGGAAAAAATGTCACAGTCGCGGTCGAGCTACAAGCACGGTTTGATGAGGAGGCCAACATTGAATGGTCTAAAGTACTCACCGAAAACGGTGTACAGGTGATCTTTGGCGCTCCGGGACTAAAAATACACGCCAAGTTATTGTTGATAAATCGCCGAGAAGAAGGAGAAATTACCCGCTACGCCCATATTGGTACAGGAAACTTCCACGAGAAAAACGCTCGTGTTTACACCGATTTCTCTTTATTGACCGCTGATCAGGAACTGGCAAACGAAGTGCGCAATGTATTCGGCTATATCGAAAACCCCTATCGCCCTGTGAAGTTTCATCACCTGATCGTCTCCCCACGCAACTCGCGTAAGCAGCTTTACCGACTCATTGATGGTGAAATTGCGAATGCAAGAGCTGGCCTCAAAGGTCAACTCACTCTAAAAATTAATAACTTAGTGGACAAAGGCTTAATCAACAAACTCTACGGCGCTAGCAGTGCTGGGGTTAAAATCAATATGATTATCCGCGGTATGTGCTCTTTAGTTCCCGGTATTGAAGGCGTGAGTGACAACATCAACATTATCAGCATTATTGATCGCTTCCTAGAACACCCTAGGGTCATCATTGCGCATAACAATGGTGACCCCAGGGTCTATATCTCTTCCGCCGATTGGATGACTCGCAACATAGACCATCGCATTGAAGTCGCAGCTCCAGTACGCGACGCTCGTTTAAAACAACGAATTATCGACATCATTAACCTTCACTTTACTGATACTATGAAGGCACGCTGTATAGACAAAGAAATGAGTAACCGCTACGTACCGCGCGGTAACCGTAAGAAAGTACGCTCACAAATCGCCATTTACGACTATCTTAAGAAGATAGAGAAACAAGCAAGAAAAAACCAAAGAGCAGCGGGTTAATCATGAGCCAGACCAAGGACAGTAGTATAAAAGATATCGCCGCTATCGACTTAGGTTCGAACAGCTTTCATATGGTTGTCGCCAAAGTCGTCGATCAAGACCTACAACTAGTCAGCCGACACAAACAGCGTGTGAGGTTAGCTTCTGGGTTAGACGCGCAGCATAACCTAGATAATGCCTCGATTGAACGAGGATTAGAGTGTCTTGCTATGTTTGCCGAACGTCTGCAAGGCTTTGAACCGGAAAACGTCCGTATTGCCGCTACCCACACATTGCGTATCGCCAACAATACCCACATCTTTTTGCAGCGTGCGCGCGATGTCCTACCCTTTGCCATCGAAGTCATTCCTGGCGAAGAGGAAGCACGCCTAATCTACAGTGGTGTTGCACACACTCAAACCGAGTCCAATTCGAAACTGGTGGTGGATATTGGTGGGGGAAGTACCGAGCTCATCATAGGTAAAGCTTTCGATCCCGTTTTGTTGAATAGCACCCAAATGGGGTGTGTGAGTTACACCGCTAAATTCTTTGCCAACGGCAAACTCTCCACTAAAAACTTCTCCAAAGCGATTTTATCGGCTCAGCAAAGGCTTGAAGCGTTATCAGTTCGATACAAAAAACAAGGCTGGGAAGTAGCTCTCGGCTCCTCGGGAACCGTTAAAGCAATAAAGGAAGTCTTAATTGGTTTAGGATATGAAGACGGCCTGATTACCTACAAACGTTTGTATAAACTTATCGATATATTGTGTGATTTTGCCCTTATTGAGGACATCAATTTGGTCGGACTCACGGAGGAAAGAAAGCCCGTCTTTGCCGCGGGTGTCGCCATATTAACGGCGATTTTTGAAAGCTTAAAAATCAGTGAAATGCACTTTTCAACAGGCGCATTACGTGAAGGCTTACTTTACGAAATGGAACAAGGTTTCCAGCGCTCTGATATCCGCATGCGGACCACTGAAAATTTGGCCGCTAAGCATTTTGTCGATCTGGATCATGCAGCCAAAGTTCGCGGACAAGCCGTTGAGTTTCTAAATCAAATACATGAGCCACTCAATCTAAAAAAGAAAAGTGACTTATTTAGTCTACTCGAATGGGGCGCCCTGCTTCATGAGGTTGGGCTCAGCATTAGCTATCAAGCTTTCCATAAGCATTCAAGTTATATACTCGCCCATACCAACATGCCGGGCTTTAATAGTGAGCAACAGCGCATCTTAGCCACTCTGGCTCGGTTTCAACGAAAGTCGCTTAAGTTACAAGAACTTCCTGAGTTCAGCTTATTTAAAAACAGACAAATACTGGCTTTGATAAGGATTCTACGACTTGCCATCATCGTCAACGGACAACGAAATGAAGAGTTACTGCCTCTCAAGCTTACTATTATCGATGATGTCTGGACTATGAGTTGTGAGCAAGAGCGATGGCTAGAACAAAATCGGCTCCTCTTCGCTGACTTACAAACCGAACAACATTACTGGCAAGCGGTAGGATGGCAACTTAGATTCGATTAGTTACGTTACCACCTTAGGTCAACCGCCACAGAGATTAGTCGTTAAAGCTTAGCCCAACCTTAGCTAACTCTTGTTCTGCGAACTCTCGACTTACCGGAACATAGCCATCTTCCTCTACGATTCGCTGACCTTCTCGAGAATAAATGTAACGAATATAGGCTTCTTCTATCGGGTCCAGTTTTCGCTGTGGATCCTTGTTGACATAAACATATAGGAACCGAGACAGTGGATAACGTCCGGACTGCACATTGTCTTGAGTTGGTAAAATATAGTCACTGCCTTTCCGAGCAATTGGAACCAGCTTCGCTCCCGATACTTGATAGCCAATACCCGAATAGCCAATCGTATTCACTGATGAGGCGACTGACTGTACAACAGACGCCGAACCTGGCTGTTCATTCACGTTACGCTTGAAGTCACCTCCACACAACGCATTATTCTTAAAATAACCATACGTTCCCGATACCGAGTTACGACCAAACATCTGAATAGCACGTTGGCTCCACGGTGCCTTAACGCCTAGCTGTGCCCACTTACTTATGTAGTGATTACTTCCACAACGGAGTGTTGAGGAAAAAATGCTATCTATTTGCTGGAAGTTCAACCCCTTTATAGGGTTATCCGTATGAACAAATATTCCGATAGCATCGATGGCCACTCGCAGTTCCGTAGGTTTATATCCATAGTGCCGCTCAAACGACTCCACTTCTTTTAGACGCATCGACCGACTCATGGGGCCAAATTGCGCCGTCCCTTCCGCGAGCGCAGGAGGTGCCGTCGATGATCCTGAAGCTTGAATCTGGGCATTAACATTGGGATAAATATTCTTAAACTCTTCAAGCCACAAGGTCGTCATGCCCGATAACGTATCAGAGCCTACCGAGGATAAGTTTCCGGCCACTCCAGGTTGCTTGGTATATTGGGGCAGTTCAGCAGCCTGCGAAGAGAAAGCTACCGCACCCAAAAGCAATACTGACCAACTTAACCTTCCACTTATCGCCATTAGTTCACTACCAAACGTTCTGGAAGAATAAATGAGAACTTACTACCTACGCCCACTTCCGAGTGAATGTCCAGATGCGTATCATGATGAGACAGTGCGTGTTTTACGATAGCTAATCCCAACCCACTTCCGCCGGTATCACGAGAGCGCGCCTTATCAACACGATAGAAACGCTCTGTTAATCGATGCAAATGCTGAGGCTCAATGCCATCACCGGTATCTTCCACTTCTAAACATGCACCTTGAGCAGATTGATACCAACGTACTTTTACGTTGGCTCCCTGTGGCGTATATTTAATCGCATTGTAAACCAGATTCGAGATAGCGCTTCTTAGCTGATCATCGTCGCCAAAGACTCTTAGGCTATTGTCCACATCAAACTCAACCTTATGTCCATCCTCGCCACTTAGACTAATCGCCTCCTTTTCGAGCACTTCAAGCATAGCAGGCACGTTAACGACTTCGTCCAACTCATGCATCGGCGCCGCTTCGATTTTAGAGAGCGTGAGCAATTGATTCACTAGGCTATTCATTCGATTGAGCTGCTCGGTCATTACTCCGTGAGCCTTGGTCCACATAGGACCGACAACCATGTCTGGATCCTCTGTCATCTCTAGGTAACCTTGCAAAACGGTCATTGGCGTGCGCAGTTCATGAGAAACGTTAGCAAAGAAATTGCGACGCATACCTTCCAACTGCTTAAGTTGGCTGACATCACGCACTACCATCAAGTGTTCACCTTCGGTATACGGCACGATACGAAGCTCGAGCATTCTTTCCACATTTAAAGGCGAACGCATTTCTAGAGGTTCAGAAAAATCCTGCTTGTTGAGATACTTAATGAAATCTGGCGTACGAATAAGATTAGAAATCGGCTGTCCTGAATCATCAGGCCAGCGAAAGCCGAGAAGGTGCTGTGCGAGTTTGTTACACCACACGATATTGCCTTCACTACGAAACACCACCACCGCATCGGGAAGCGATTCCGCACCGTTTTTAAAGCGGCGAATCAGGTTGGTTAACTCTTTGCGTTTACGTCTTTGGCGCTGTTGAAGTCGATAGATGCCATTAAATAACGACTCCCAGTTGCCTGTACCGGATGGCGGTGTAAGACGCTTTTCATCCCACAACCAAGCAGACAAACGCATTTGATTATGTAGGTGCCATATCAACTGCAAAACCGTGGCAACGAGAAGTAACCACGGCATGTATCCAAATATCCACCCAACAACAATCCAAGGGGTGTAAAAAAAAGCCAGCTCCCAGGCCAGCTTTTTCCAGGTTAACCTTTCAACCATTTATCTCTCCAGTTCGATGCTAGCCTTTGGTAGAGAAACGGTAGCCAGCGCCTCGAACGGTCTGAATCAATTTATCATGTCCTGCGGACTCTAATGCCTTACGCAAACGACGAATGTGTACATCTACCGTGCGGTCCTCAACATAAATGTTAGTACCCCAAACGTTATTGAGCAGTTGTTCGCGACTGTATACGCGCTCTTGATGAGTCATAAAGAAATGCAGCATTTTGAATTCAGTCGGCCCCATATCCAGCGGAGCATCATTCGCGGTAACACGGTGTGACACAGGATCTAGCTTTAGACCCTGAACATTAATGACATCTTCCAACGCGGTTGGTGTAACACGACGAATCACCGCCTTCAGTCTCGCTACCAACTCCTTTGGGGAAAAAGGCTTGGTGATGTAGTCATCGGCTCCAACTTCCAAGCCGCGCACTTTATCTTCTTCTTCACCACGAGCCGTCAACATCACCACTGGAATGTTTCGGGTTAGCTCTTCACGCTTCATGTGCTTTATGAAATTGATACCTGAACCACCGGGCAACATCCAATCTAGCAGAACAAGATCTGGGTAAGGTTCAGCCAGTTTGTTTACTGCGGTATCGTAATCTTCTGCTTCAACAGCTTGGTAGCCTTTCTGCTCTAACACGAAACACAGCATTTCACGAATTGGTGCTTCATCCTCAACAACCAGGATTCTTCTAGACATATCTGAATAACCTTATGGAATTTAATCAACTGCATGCATTATCAAGAATTATTATGACACTTTTGTGACCATTGAAAACAATTTTTCATATAACTTTCGCACAATCTGGATTGTCATATTGAAGATTTAAGCTAGGACAATTGTTTGAAAATTGCCTATCATGTGCAGCTATCTATTGTAAAGGTGAGAGTAATATGTGGTTTAAAAACTGTTTGGTCTATCGATTCAACAAAGAGCTTGAATTTAACGCCGATAAACTCGAGCAGCAGCTTGAAGAGTTTCGTTTTGCACCTTGTGGTAGTCAGGATAAGCAAAAGTTTGGTTGGGTGACAGCGCTTGGAAAACATGGCGACATGATGACCCACGTGTCTGAAAACCGCATTTTGCTGTGTGCAAAGAAAGAAGAAAAAATGCTGCCTGCATCAGTGATCAAAGAGTCACTAAACAGCAAAGTTGAAGCGCTTGAAACACAAGAAGGTCGTCCACTTAAGAAAAAAGAAAAAGATGACCTGAAAGATGAAATCATCATCGACTTACTTCCACGAGCTTTCAGCCGCAGTAATCTCACCCATCTACTTATTCTGCCAAAAGAAGGCTTCATTATTGTCGACGCAGGCAGCTTTAAGAAGTCAGAGGATGTCATCGCTCTATTGAGAAAAACAATAGGCAGCTTGCCTGTTGTTCCGGCTTTCCCTGAGCAACCTATTGAGAATACCTTAACCGAATGGGTGAAAGGCGGTGAAGTCCCTACTGGCTTCAATATTCTTGATGAAGCAGAGCTTAAGTCAGCGCTAGAAGACGGTGGTGTTATCCGTTGTAAGAAACAACAACTGTCAAGCGATGAGATTCTTGGTCATATTGAAGCAAATAAGTTTGTGACTAAGCTCGCGCTGAACTGGCAAGAGCGTATTGAGTTTATTCTGGCTGATGATGGCAGTGTTAAACGCCTTAAATTCAGTGATGAACTGAAAGATGAGAATGATGACATTCCAAGAGAGGATGCTGCAGCACGAATGGATGCTGACTTCTCATTACTTTGCGGTGAGCTTGGCGCATTCCTACCAAATCTATACGACGCCTTAGGCGGCTTACCAAAGCAATAGCTATTGCTTATCTGAGCTCGCGTTCTGCGAGCTCAATACAAAACTTGGAAACCTCTCCATATTAGCGTAAAATTTGCGCCCCTTAGTGCCATTAGGTGGCACAACACTGACTTGAAATCAGATTAGAGATATAAAGCAATGTTTACTCCAGAACTTTTGTCACCTGCTGGCAGCCTTAAGAACATGCGTTATGCATTCGCCTACGGTGCGGATGCGGTTTACGCGGGTCAACCTCGTTACAGCCTTCGTGTACGTAACAACGAATTCAACCACGAAAACCTTCAGATAGGTATCAATGAAGCACACGCCCTAGGTAAAAAGCTATATGTGGTTTGTAACATTCAACCACATAACTCGAAGCTAAAAACCTTCATCCGCGATCTGAAACCTGTTGTTGAAATGGGTCCAGACGCACTGATCATGTCTGACCCAGGTCTTATCATGATGGTTCGTGAAGCATTTCCTGAAATGCCGATTCACCTATCAGTACAAGCAAACGCGGTAAACTGGGCGACCGTTAAGTTCTGGGCAGCGAATGGCGTTGAGCGCGTTATTGTTTCTCGTGAACTATCGCTAGAAGAGATTGAAGAAATCCGTGAACATTGCCCTGAAACCGAGCTAGAAGTATTCGTACACGGCGCACTTTGCATGGCTTATTCGGGCCGCTGCTTACTATCTGGCTACATCAATAAACGCGATCCAAACCAGGGGACATGTACTAATGCATGCCGCTGGGAATACAAAGTTGAAAAAGCGACTGAAAACGACGCAGGTCAAATTGTCGAAGAATTTGTTCCTGAAGCACAAGCCGTTGAAGTCGTTGATGAGCGTCCAGAGACCACTATTGGTCGCGGTAAACCAACGGATGAAGTCGTACTGCTTTCTGAAAGCCATCGCCCAGAAGATAAAATGGCAGCATTTGAAGATGAACATGGTACTTATATCATGAACTCCAAAGATCTTCGTGCGGTGCAGCATGTTGAGCGTTTGACTAAGATGGGTGTCCACTCACTTAAGATTGAAGGTCGTACTAAATCTTTCTACTACTGCGCTCGTACTGCTCAAGTTTACCGTAAAGCTATTGATGACGCTGTTGCTGGCAAACCGTTTGATGAGTCACTATTAGGCACGCTAGAAAGCCTAGCTCACCGTGGTTATACAGAAGGCTTCCTACGTCGTCATACTCATGACAGCTATCAAAACTATGACTACGGTTATTCCGTTTCCGATTCTCAGCAATTTGTAGGTGAGTTTACCGGTAAACGTCGCGGCCACTTGGCTGAAGTTGAAGTGAAAAACAAATTTGTAGTTGGCGATAGCCTTGAGTTAATGACACCAAAAGGCAATGTGGTATTCAGCCTAGACGTGATGGAAAACCGTAAATCAGAAAGCATCGACGACGCTAAAGGTAACGGTCACTTCGTCTTTATTCCAGTACCAGAGGAGTTGGATCTGGACTACGCACTACTTATGCGTAACCTAAATTCAGGACAAGACACACGTAACCCAACTGGTAAGTAACCATGGCACTATTAATCACTGACAAGTGCATCAACTGTGATATGTGTGACCCTGAATGTCCTAATGGGGCAATTAGTATGGGCAGCGAAATCTTTGAGATCGATCCCCATCTATGCACAGAGTGCAAAGGGCACTACGACAAACCAACTTGTCAGTCCGTCTGCCCAATCACAAAATGTATCATCACCGATCCAAACCATGTGGAAACCGATGATGAGCTACTTGAGAAGTTTGTGATTATTCAAGGTATGGCCTAGTCAGTAAAAAGCCTCCAAGTGGAGGCTTTTTATTACCCAGACTTTTCGATTGGAAACACATTGCAGTAGAGCTCTTTTTCATACTGCATCTCCAGTTTTTTGCGCCAATTTTCCGCAGAGTTAACCGGAATTAAATAGAATTTCTCTCTGCTGGTGTCGGTCACAAAAGCAATAACGTATTGCATCAGTTCGTAGTAAATGTCATTGATGAAACCAAGTGTGAAACTTTGCCTGCCGGATAGTTGATTAATATCCTCTCTCGTTAGAATCACTCCATCTTTTTCTGAAGCGAATCTTTCCCTAAGCCATCGGGCAAACTGCCTTGATGAAATCATGGTCATAACAGTCTTCCTTACCCAAAACTTAATGGGGAAATCCCCAAAATACAGCAGATAAGTCTTAACTCGACAACAATAACACCCAGAAACAAAAAGACTAATCTACCGAAGTACTCATAAACATAGTCAACATCCTTGGACTTCTCCAGTCCCAATTATGAGAGAGCTAAGATTCAAACACTAACCTTAGTGTTGCCTATTATTGTCGTAATCGTCATCCTGAAATACATGAAAATATAGCGCCACATCAAGCTCTTTCACTATTGCAGATGGTACTTGGTTAGTAATAGATGAAACCACTGCATTTTTGACATTCGATCCTAGGTTACACCAAAGCGCTTCAACAAGTGGGTAAGCGTGACTGATCTTATTATCAAAGTAGCAAACCGGCTCAACCAGTAGGCAAAACCGTATTTCAACAAATTCAGGGGGCAGTCGTTCTCAAAGCAAAAGGCTTTTAGTTCATTTAGAGCCTTTATATATGGCAAGGGAAACTAGGCCGGAGCTTAGGAGGTTCGATTGGGATCACGATTAATACCAATCTAAGTAAAAATATGATCTAATTGATGCTATTACTTTTGCGAAAAAACGGATGCTATGGGCAACCTCGATAACATTGACTTTAAAAAGCTCGCTAGCCAACAAAAATCTATCCAGATGAAGATGCGATTACTTGCGTTGTCCCACTTTAAAGATGGTCACTCTCGCACCCAAATTGCCAAGTTCCTTAAAGTCAGTAGAACCAGTGTCAACAAATGGGTACAAACTTTCCTTGAGGATGGGCTTGATGGGTTGCAAGAAAAACCAAGAACGGGTCGGCCTGCTTTCCTTAATCCTCAACAACGTGAGCAATTAAGCCTGTACATAAAGAATCGAGCAGAGGATTCATCAGGGGGTAGATTAACTGGTGCTGACATTCATACCTATATCGCCGAAGAGTTTGGTAAGTACTACCACCCAGATTCTATTTATTATTTGCTCAATCATATGGGCTTTTCTTGGATAACCTCCCGCTCCAAGCACCCTAAACAATCCCAACAAATCCAAGACGATTTTAAAAAATTCAAAATCGAAACGATCCTTAAGATCCACGGACATATGGGACTTGAGAGAGTTGATGTTTGGTTTCAAGATGAAGCAAGATTTGGCCAGCAAAATACGACAACTCGACTTTGGGCTGAACGTGGTTCAAGGCCTAGAGCGGTAAAACAACAGCAATTTGAGTATGCTTATTTGTTTGGCTCAGTATGCCCCACTAGAGGGATCGGAGAAGCAATGGTAGTTCCTTGGGTTAACAAAGAGATTATGGTTGAGCACCTTAAGCAGATCGCCGCAGTCACCGAAAAGGGACGTCATGCCGTCGTCATTATGGATGACGCAGGATGGCACACCGAAGATATTGCTGATGAATTTCAGAACATCAGTGTCATCAAGCTCCCACCCTATTCTCCGGAGCTAAACCCCATAGAACAAGTATGGAGTTGGTTGAGACAACACTATCTCGCCAATCAGTCTTTTTCGGATTACGAAGATATCGTCTCTAAAGTGTGTAGCGCATGGAATAGTTTTTTGGAGTGCTCCACTAGAGTCTCCAAGATGTGTTCGAGACGATGGATAGAGCTGACCAGTTAATTTTCCAGATTAGTATCAGAGCCTTTGAATATGGCAGGGATAGAGAGATTTGACCGGGCTGGCGACCCAGCTCCCAACACATCGCTTTTAAAAAAGCGAAATCAAAAAAGGCTCCGACCTAAGTCAGAGCCTTTGAATATGGCAGGGGTGGAGAGATTCGAACTCCCAACACGCGGATTTGGAATCCGCTGCTCTGCCAATTGGAGCTACACCCCTATCTTCGTGTTTATTGAGACGACTCTCAAATAAGTGGCGGAGTGGACGGGACTCGAACCCGCGACCCCCGGCGTGACAGGCCGGTATTCTAACCAACTGAACTACCACTCCGCAGTGGTCTATTTAAAGTCTTATCTTAAACGTGCTTTAAACAGATGTTGTTCAAAGCCTGGCGATGTCCTACTCTCACATGGGGAAGCCCCACACTACCATCGGCGCTATTGCGTTTCACTTCTGA
>NZ_OANU01000170.1 GCF_900089835.1 Vibrio thalassae
ACTCTGCTGCGGAGCGGCTTCGTTCAACAAAGCCATGAAGTGTCGCACTTATTATCTGAATTCGAGTATTATATAATGATGATATGGCTTTTTCATGGAAAAATCTCATGAACGCAACATTTACAATCTTGGTTAAGTATTTAATTAAACTTGTTCTTCCGATCGTTTTTTTAACTTGTACAAGTTTAATATATTTACATTATGAGTCTAAAAAAACATACGAAGTGGTAATAATCGATTCGGGAGTAAAGAATAGTGAGTTACTATTAAGGGGGTTGAAGAGAGAGGCAGATATATTCTATTTAATGAAAGAAGAAGATGGGATTGATAATATATACAAGATAATTAAGGAAAAGGAAAATATCTCCACCCTCCATATAGTTTCTCATGGTGAAAATGGCACCGTTCATCTTGGCAATGCTCGACTAAATATAAAAAATATTAATTTTTACAAAGATACTCTTTCTAAATGGAACGGTTCATTTGAAAAGGATGGTCGAATTATATTATACGGCTGTAATATTGCATATGACGTACATGGGAAAAGCTTTATAAACACACTCAAAGAAATAATCAATCTCGATATTTATGCGTCTGATAACTTGACAGGTTCAAATAAATTAGACGGAGACGATGTTTTTGAATTTCAGGCTTTGAAAAATTAAAGATGGCTTTAAATCATGTGACAAGGCGCTGGCGGTTCCCCTCATAACTCTCCCAG
>NZ_OANU01000169.1 GCF_900089835.1 Vibrio thalassae
GATATAGGTGCCAGCGACGGGATCAACCAGATCCAAGACTGGATTCTCAGCACCATCGCCCTTATCAACCACCACTACGGTATTGTGGGTGCTTGATGTATCAAGCGTGACGCCTGACATATCAGTGCCCACTGGCACCATTACAAGGTAAACATCCGATGTTAGCTGATTAAACTTGTAGTCAATAAAGACAAAATCATTGAGATCAAAACTTGACTGCGCAATGTCGATGACTTTGCCATACGTCCAATCGTTATTTACACGCACCGCTTGGTACAGGATGTAATTTGCAGGTGTTGCTTTGATGTACATTTTGGTGGTTTTATTAGGACTGGATATCGGCGGATTCGCCGCAGGTGAAATACGATAATGCGGCAAGCCACTTAAATCCGGATTGACCGTGGTCGCTACGGTGTAATTGGTGTACGAATAATCCGCATTTTTATAGCACGTCTTTCCAAAAGTGCTGTCTGATTCGGCTTGGACCAGATAAATCGCCTCATGCTTGTCGTCTTCACTTGGCCCATCAAAACAATGTTCACTCAGAACGGTACCACCCACACCACTCAAGACGGAACTTGAAAGCTCAGGGAAGGTGGTTTGCACAGCATCCTCGGTGCCATTGCCATCGAGATCCGTATCAATACCATTGACTATGCCATCGTTATCCGCATCCAGATGACCGTGATAAACCGGGTCATTCGGATCGTCAGCGACGGTGCGGTTATTCACCTCAGTGATATTCGTCATGCCATCACCATCGAGGTCTGTTTGGCTATCATCTACACCGACATTCAAGCCAAGCATGGTTTCTAAAATGTCCGCCATGCCGTCATTGTCAGTGTCGAGGTTAAGATCAACATCACTGCCATCGAGTGGATTTAATCCATATTGGGTTTCAACGATGTCGCTAATGGTGTCGAAATCACTGTCTGAGAACGGGTCGTTATCATCGACATCATAAATGCCAAGCACACCATCTAAATCCGCATCATAGGAATTTGCATCCAACGGATCGGTATTCGCGCCGATTTCCACCATGTTGATAAATCCATCACCGTCACTGTCAACGATGGCCCCATCACTGGCATCCGTTGGATTAAGGTTCCATGTCAATTCCAAGGAATCACGC
>NZ_OANU01000063.1 GCF_900089835.1 Vibrio thalassae
GGCGGCATTACTGGATAGGCTTCTTCATCACTCGCACATCGTACAAATCAGCGGAGAAAGCTACCGATTAAGAGGAAAGAAAGCGGCTGGAACCATACCAACAGTTCTAGAAAATCTATCTGAAAGTACAAAATAATTACGTGGGTGGGTCAGTTTTACTTTGGCGATAACGTCGATAAGTGGATCAATTTTAAACTGGCGTTGACACCGCTCCCTGTTTTACTTTTATTGAGGATTAAGGGCGACAACTATCCTGACACAGGGGGCTCTTGTGGTGAAGGAACTCAAGTCGTATTTCCTTAATCTAATAATTCGGAATCCGAATTACAACGCAATTTAAAGCGATGCGGATTCAAATTCGGATTCCGAATTCCCCCAAAACTAAACAACTAACACGAATCACTTCTGGCCACTTTTCGGCATAACCTCAACAGGGGGTACTTGGTGCCAAATAATGTCACTTGTGCCTGTATAGATTTTTGTTGTTTTAGCGTTCGCATGCGCCATTCGCTCGGTAGCACTCTGCCCTTGCTGTTCAATCATCCGGGCAGCTAGTCCTCGAATTTCATGATAGGTCGGCCTTAACGATTTCTTTAGGTGACTATAAAGCCCTAATGAGTCTCGAACCTTACTGAACTCTTTACTTATATTGTGGTGATGTACTTGGTAAAGATGGTCCGTCTCTTTTGAAATACCACGTTGCTGCTGTTTGGGTTTACGGTGAACGATATAAGGACAAATCAATCTCGATGTTTTAGAAAGATCGACAATGTCTTTAATCGTCTGAGTGACCGGAATGGCGACAGTGGAAGCATCGGACTTTTTCACCTTTTCTCGATGAACATAAAGCATTCCATACACTGCATGCCCATCCACATACTCCACCTCTTTGTCAGGGTTCCATAGAATCCCACAAACGCCTTCCCGTGGTTTGTATATCCGATAACGAAGCCTATAGATCTCTCTCACAGCATGAGTCGTCTCAAGTGTTAAGCTCATTGCGACCTTAAGAAACAGTGGCGCTGCATCGTAGACCTTTTGGTAGTTTTCGATATCTAGGTCGTGGCGAGCTTTTGTGTAATCTTCTCTGGTCAATCGACGCTGTTTTTTATTGAGTACAAAATTACTCTCAATAGCGCTCTCATCAGCAAGGTAGGAAAATACCTTTTTAAGGTTACTGATCTTATTATTGAGCTGACGATTACTTAACTCTGAATAGTATTTAGAAAGGAACTCATTGATGTGCTGTAACTTGATCGATTTGGTTGGCAACCGCCCCATGAACTCATCAAGGCGGTAACAGTCCCTTTCCAAATTTCGATAAACGTCTTTGGAAAGCCGTTCTTCTTTCTTCACACGAGACAACACTAATGGAAGCCACTCTTTTAAAGGCCGATTGAATTTGTCCTTACGGCCTTTAGAGACAGCTTTGCGAAATGGGGTCATCTCAGAAAGGGAAAACGCGCTTCCTAGCTCAGGACGATATTGCAAGTTGTAAACATGCGCAGCTTGTATCGCTTCTTGCTCTACAGTCCCGATAGGAAATAGCTTTTTCACACCATCTACGGTTGTAAACCGAAATCGAGATTGCCCCCTATGGCTCATTTTCACCAAGAATGGAGGATAATGAGCCGTTTCTTTGCTTCTAGCTCTACCAACCATTTATGACTCCAAGAACCTTAAAAGTTCACTCACTCTGTCTGCAGGGTTCCCAATCTCGTCGTCAACACAGACTAAATATCGGCCCGTTGGCGTTCTAGTGCCCTCGAGCTTGCCATGTTTAATCCAGTTTATGATGGTGGTATTGCATATCCCTGAATCAGGGTAAAACTCATCAATAAATTGTCTAGGTCTGATTTTACGCGTCGCCATGTCGTTCTCCTTACCTTTCTCACTACATGAAAATTAAGATTTTTCATCTACTGGTAGAAAAACTATGCACGATTTTTTCAGTGACATTCTATTTGCGCAGCAATTAACGAAAAGGATTCCCGAAGCGTAAAACGATTCAACGAATCGATTTCAAGCCCACTTTAGGGTGGACTAATACAGTAGTGCCAAGTTGCTAATCTATTGATTTTATTTAACTATTTCATTGGCCTTTTTAACCGTTTTTTAGGCCAATTAGAGCTTAACCACCAGCTCTAAATACATGAAATGCATATAAATCAATTCTATACAGCTAAGATTACTACCAACATCGGGGTTTCACCATTTTAAAAGGGAGCAAAACTCTCTTAACCTCTGGCTACTAAAGACTTTTGCCCTTCCCTCTTCTTAGCACTCCCCTTCACGATCAGTAAAATGACAAATACCGTAGCTAAAAGCCCCGACTTCAGCCCCTGCCATCAAGCTAGCAAAGTAAATAGCCATTTAGCCAATTTATCGACACTCAAATGTGCCTAAAAGCCCTTTTTTGTTGCCAACTAATCGGTTTCCACAGGATTGTTGCGAATCTCGACCTCAGTGCCCTCTTCTATCACGAGTGGTTGTCCATCACTATGACATTGACACACTTGATCGAGTATAAAGATGAGTCGATCTTCGGTGAGCGGTATTGGGTTTCCTTTAATGGCCACTGATTTCATCGCATCGGCAGCAACTTGCTCGAACGAGGTGTTACAGACACCGAATTCTGACAGTAATGGCAGCTCTAGTCGTTCAAGAATCATGTTCACCCAAAGCACACTATCTTCAATACTGGCATTGGTGCGCCCCGTAAGAATTTGCGCCATATTACGATATCGATTTAGGATGTCACTGCGCCCTGCTCTTTTTGCTGCTTTGATGTTTTCGGTCATCACGTGTGGCGCAAGGCGCGCAGTAATGACGCTATGTGGCGCGTTAATCTTACCGCCAAGGGCCGAAGCAAGACCATGCGCAGCACCGAGTTTGGCATTCGTGATCGCCATTCCACCAAGCATCGCGGCAAAGGACAGATCAGCGCGAGATTTGGGGTTATCTTGTTTACATCCAGAAATAATAGAATAGCTAAGACGTCTCAATCCTTCTTCGCACACCATATCGGTCAATGGATTAGGCTCACCGCATACATACGCTTCCATTAAATGGGTAAATGCATCCATTGCTCCTCTCCCCGAGGTATAGGGATCGGTGCCATAAGTAAGAACTGGATCGACAATGGCGACATCGGGCAGCATATCGGGACTTCGCAAGCTCACTTTAACTTTGTCTTGCCCAGACTTGAGGACCGCATTTTTGGTTACTTCGGCCCCCGTACTGGCGGTCGTAGGAATGGCTATCATTGGGATAGGTTTGGTTTTAAGGGGCACATTACGACCTACGACTTCGACGTAATCATACACATCTCCCTGATTAGGGATAATCGCAGCCAACGCCTTACCCATATCGATGACACTACCCCCTCCAATGGCGACGACCATGTCCGGCTTGAAACGCCTGCCCATGATTGCCGTTTCCTCGACCATAGTAATATTGGGTTCACCACGAATAGCAACGTGCTGATATCGCATATTATGACTATGAAGATAGTGAATGACAGGCTCGGCCCTTTGACGCTCTTGCCCGGTCACCAGCAAAACGCTGTATCCAAACTGATTGAGAATGGAGAGAGAAGATTGAAGCGCGCCCTCTCCGAAGATAATACGACTCGATGTCATGAACTGAAACATACCAATATCCTTTAGGTATACCATCCGACTCACTCATCAACTCATTGCCTATGAAGCTAGCAACACAAATACTCTAAGCGTGAGTCTTATTGGTAGTGCAAACATAGAAAAGAAAAGCTTTAATAAGCATGCAGTTTCCTTTGACGCTAAAACTTGATTTAAACCAATCTACGTTGTTTTTGCTCTATTTTATATCGACAACTTTGCAATAAATCACACTCCGTCTCGTTCAACTTTCCTGCTAAGTGACTAAATTCTGCGCTGATAGTTTTTACCTATTAGATCAAGAGAGATTTCTCGCTTTATTTCCTCTTCATCTTAAGGCATAGTGGATTTCAACAATATGTAAAGAGCTGAGACTTCGTCTCTTTAGCGCTCAAAAAAGTCTAATCTTCAAGGAGAAAGTCAATGTTCGTAGTGATTTTTGGTCGCCCTGGTTGTCCATACTGTGTCCGTGCAAAAGAGCACGCTGAAAAGCTAAAAGAGAAACGTGACGATTTTAACTACCGTTACGTTGATATCCATGCAGAAGGTATCTCAAAAGCAGATTTGGAGAAAACTGTAGGTAAACCAGTAGAAACAGTACCTCAAATCTTTATTGACCAAGAGCACATCGGTGGTTGCACTGAGTTTGAAGCATACGCAAAAGAGCACCTTGGCCTTTTCGACGAATAATCGTCTGCACTATCAATAGTATAGTTGAAAAAAGAATCCTAATAGCCAGCTGATAGTAGCTGGCTTTTTTATTTGCGAGCAACATCATTCTTGGTAACCTTTGTCACCGTATGTCAGGCTTTGTCCGGGGTAGGATAGAAATACGTAATCTAATAGTAAAACATAAAAAAAATCACTTATCTTTTTGATTATTTCCGCTACAATCGCCACACTTTATTTATCTCAACTTCAGTCTCTTCGAGCAGCTACATACAGTGAACATCGACGTAGTAAATTTGCTAGATCAAAACCCAATTCTCCTTATCTTTGTCGCCTTAGCGATTGGCCTTGCCTTTGGTAAAATTCGCTTTGGTAGCCTTCAACTTGGCAATTCCATTGGCGTTTTAATTGCTTCCCTAGTCATGGGGCATTTAGGCTTCAGATTTAATCCAGAAGCGCTCACCATTGGCTTTATGCTGTTTATCTACTGTGTGGGTATTGAAGCCGGTCCAAACTTCTTTGGTATCTTCTTTCGAGATGGTAAACACTATCTGATTCTCAGCTTAGTGGTGCTTGTTACCGCGTTAACCGTCACCTACTTTGCTAGCCATTATTTAGGGTTAGATTTTGGTTTATCGGCTGGCGTCATGGCCGGCGCGCTCACCGCAACACCTGTACTTGTGGGGGCTCAAGATGCTTTGAACTCCGGACTTGCGACGATTCCTCGCGGAATGGATTTCTCTTTAGTACTAGAAAATCTATCTGTTGGTTACGCAATGGCTTATCTCATAGGCCTCATCAGTATGATTATGCTTGCGAAGTTACTGCCTAAACTTCAAAAGCAAAACCTACATGACTCTGCTCAGCAAATTGCTCAAGAGCGAGGTCTAGGGGGCTCTGGTCAGAGAAAAGTCTATCTACCTATTATTCGTGCTTACCGTGTTGGCCAAGAGCTTATCGACTGGACCGATGGTAAGAACTTACGTGAGCTGGGTATTTATCGACAAACAGGTTGTTACATCGAACGTATTCGCCGCAATGGCATTTTGGCCCACCCTGATGGTGATGCCATCTTGCAAGAAGGCGATGAGATCGCGCTTGTTGGTTTCCCTGACAGTCATGCGCGTCTCGATCCTAGTTTTCGAAATGGCAAAGAGGTATTCGACCGGAACTTACTTGACCTTAGAATCGTTGAAGAAGAAATCGTGGTAAAAAGCGATAACATCGCAGGAAAGAGCTTATCAAGTCTCAATCTTTCTGAGTATGGCTGTTTCCTAAACCGCGTTATTCGAGCTCAAATTGAAATGCCAATGGATGCGAATATCGTCCTTGCAAAAGGGGATATTCTCCAAGTGAGTGGTGAGAAGAGCCGCGTCCACGGTCTAGCGGAGAAAATTGGTTTCATCTCGATCCATAGTCAGATCGCCGATCTGCTCGCGTTTTGCAGCTTCTTCATTTTAGGCATTATGTTTGGCTTGATTACCATGACGTTCGGACAGGTTTCATTCGGCCTAGGCAACGCCGTAGGTCTATTACTGTCAGGCATTACCTTGGGTTTCTTAAGAGCCAACCACCCTACTTTTGGCTACGTGCCTCAAGGTGCCTTGAATATGGTCAAAGATCTTGGGTTGATGTTCTTTATGGTGGGTATCGGGCTGAGTGCTGGTGGTAAGATGTTTGAACATTTGACTCAAGTTGGCCCACAAGTCATCGTCATTGCTTTCTTAGTCAGTGTCGTGCCCGTTGTGCTGGCTTATCTTGTTGGCGCATACATTTTGAAGATGAATAGAGCATTGCTGATTGGCGCTATCGTGGGTGCTCGTACTTGTGCACCTGCGATGGACGTGGTTAACGAACATGCACGTTCAACCATCCCCGCTCTCGGCTATGCCGGTACTTACGCCATCGCCAATATATTGATGACATTGGCAGGTACTATACTTATCATCTTGTCATAATTGGCAAAACAACAGATAGCAAAAGGGGCGCATGTAGCGCCCCTTTTCATTATCAGTTAATGATTTACTTATAGATCAATAACATCAAACTCTACAACTGGTGAAACATCCGCATCGTAATCCACACCATCAACACCGAAGCCAAACAGCTTCAAGAACTCTTCTTTATACTCAACGTAATCCGTCAGTTCTTTTAGGTTTTCAGTGGTAATGTGTGGCCAAAGCTCTGAGCAGTGCTTTTGGATATCATCACGAAGTTCCCAATCATCTAAACGTAGACGATTCTTCTCATCGACTTCAGCTGCGCTGCCATCTGCTTTGTATAGGCGCTGAGAGAACATGCGGAAGATTTGCTCCATACAGCCTTCATGCAGACCTTCTTCACGCATCTTCTTAAATACCATCGCGATATAAAGAGGCATAACAGGAATAGCAGAACTTGCTTGAGTGACCACTGACTTAAGAACAGCCACATTCGCACTGCCACCCGTTTTCGCCAACTTGTCGTTAAGTTCAGCCGCTGCTCGGTCAAGGTCCATTTTGGCTTTACCTAGAGCACCTTCCCAGTAGATAGGCCATGTCAGCTCGGTACCGATGTATGAGTACGCTACCGTCTTACAGCCATCTGCAAGTACACCCGCTTCTGACAAAGCGTTGATCCACAGTTCCCAATCTTGGCCACCCATTACCGTAACAGTATCTTCGATCTCTTGCTCTGTTGCAGGCTCAACGCTTGCTTCAATGATAGTGTCAGAGTTAGTGTCAACCGCTGTCGAAGTGTAAGTTTCACCAATTGGTTTTAGTGCTGAGCGAATTAGCTCGCCGGTTTCTGGAAGCTTACGAACTGGCGACGCCAATGAGTAAACAACCATGTCGATTTGACCAAGATCTTCTTTGATTAAATCAATAACTTTCTGTTTTGCTTCATTAGAGAAAGCATCACCGTTGATGCTTTTCGAGTACAAGCCTTCCTCTTTTGCAAGCTTGTCAAAAGCCGCCGAGTTGTAGAAACCCGCTGTACCAGGCTTACGCTCTGTTCCTGGTTTTTCGAAAAATACGCCGATTGTTGCCGCACCACCACCGAATGCCGCAGCGATACGAGAAGACAGGCCATAACCACTAGAAGAACCAACAACAAGTACACGCTTTGGCGCGTTAGCAATTGGGCCTTGAGCTTTTGTATAGGCGATTTGTTCTTTTACGTTTGCTTCACAACCTACTGGGTGAGTAGTAGTACAAATAAATCCACGAATTCTTGGTTTGATGATCATATTCAGTTCCTCAAAAAATCCCTAGTAGGATAAGAGTTTCAATCCCAGTTCGCATCTTATTTCTGTCAATTTCCTTGAATTTTCTAAGTGGTTGGAGCACTTTCGCCTCCTAATTCATACAATTATTAAAAAAGCGCCTTATGAAAAGGCGCTTTTGTGTACACAATAAATGTTAATGATATTTCAACTAAGCGACACTGTTTAGCTTCGGTTTAGCTTCAGGGTGTGTTCTTACTTCTGACATATCATGGCTGAAATGGTCAACTTGAATCGCTTTGTAACGAAGAGCATCTGCTTCACGAATTTTTGCTACTTCCTCTTCAGTCAGCACGTTCGCCTCAATGGCTTGAGCTAATCTGTCTTCCAGTAGACCTTTTTTCGCCACCTTACCCTCTTTCACCCCCCTAAACAGCTTTTTCTCTAGGTCACGAATGTTGTACATCGCAATGAAAGCGTTTTCCATCAAACCGACTTTATCGTCTTCTTTTGGTCCGATGTAGCATAGGTGTGTTAAACGGTCACGATGTGCCCCAGGTACCATCATGCTTTTCGCAAGTTTCAGCCCCAGGTTGTCAGATGGTTTCTCGAAATGGTTACCAATTGGGAACAGTAAACCTTTCAACGTTACCCCTGCCCAACGTGCTGGGAAGTTACGATACGCTTCGTTTAACGATTTCGCTGCATGATAGAAACAGTGCTGAACCGCATAATGCACATAATCTAGATCGGCTTGTTGACGACCATCGTCTTCATATTTCTTCAGTGCTGCGGAAGCCATAAATAAATAAGCAAGACCATCACCTAAACGAGCGGAAATCATCTCTTTACGTTTTAGATCACCACCTAATGTCAACATGGCAAAGTCTGCACTCACCGCCAACGCCTTACTTAGACGAGTTAAGTCTTTGTAGTAACGTTTCGTTGGGCCACTCATGTGAGCGCTCACGAACGCAGAGCCCGTTAGAGCAGCAGTAAAGGCACCTAACGTGTTCTTAGTGGCATGACCGATATGTTTAAACAGTAACTTATCAAAGTCTTTGGCCGCTTGTTTCTCATCAGGGTTGGCTGCAGCTTCCATCTCTTTCAGTACATATGGGTGACAACGTGTCGCGCCCTGACCAAAGATCATCAAGTTACGAGTCAGAATGTTTGCACCCTCTACCGTAATAGCGACCGGTATACCCAAATAGCTTGATGCAAGGTAGTTCATCGGACCGTCTTGGATAGCACGTCCAGCGTGGATATCCATCGAGTCGTTGAGAATAGTACGCGCCATCTCTGTCATATGGTATTTAGCAATCGCAGTTACAATCCCTGGTTTCTCACCCATATCCAATGATGTAGTCGTCAAGGTACGCGTTGCTTCTAGCAAATACGTGAGACCACCGATACGACCCATTGCCTCTGCGACACCTTCAAACTTACCGATAGACATACCAAATTGTTTACGAACATACGCATAAGCACCCGTTGTTCGTGTCGTTAGGTGACCAATAGCGGTACCAAGTGCTGGAAGCGAGATACCTCGACCTGCAGACAGACACTCCACCAACATTCTCCAACCACGACCCGCGTATTCTTGACCACCGATCAACCACTCCATCGGGATAAATACATCTTTGCCGCGCGTCGGTCCGTTCATAAACGCCAAATGCAATGGGTCATGACGCTCACCGATCTCAACCCCTTTATGGTCTGCTGGGATCAGTGCACAAGTAATACCGATATCTTCTTTATCACCCATGAGTTTGTCGGGATCGTGCAATTTAAACGCAAGACCTAATACCGTTGCAACGGGCGCAAGCGTGATATAACGCTTGTTCCAATTAAGACGAATACCCAGAACCTCTTTTCCTTCATGTTCGCCATAGCAGACGATTCCTTTATCGGGAAGACCACCGGCATCAGAGCCTGCCTCTGGCCCTGTCAGCGCGAAACATGGGATGTCGGTACCGTTGGCCAAGCGCGGCAACCAATAATCTTTCTGCTCTTGAGTTCCGTAGTGCGACAGAAGTTCACCCGGACCTAACGAGTTGGGTACCATCACCGATACCGCGGCACTAATACTGCGCGTGGCTATCTTAGTAACGATAGTTGAGTTTGCTAACGGTGAAAACTCACGACCGCCAAATTGCTTCGAGATGATGAGAGAAAAGAAGCGCTCTTTTCGCAAGTAATCCCACACTTCTTTTGGTAGGTCACGGTCTTCTTTCACTATTTTGTTGTCATCGAGCATTTCAAGCAGAGTTTCAAGTTCGTTGTCAATGAAAGACTGCTCTTCTGCCGATAGCGTCGGCTTAGGGTACTGGTGCAGTGTTTTAAAGTTAGGCGTTCCTGAGAACAACTCTCCATCCCACCATACGCTCCCTGCTTCCATTGCTTCTTTCTCGGTTGCCGATAGTGGTGGCAATACCTTCTTAAACATTTTGAATGCAGGGTCACTTATCCATTTTCTTCTCAGAGAGCTCATGATACCTATCCTTTTGTTCAGATTATTTCTTGTTATTATTCGGGTTATAAGTTTGGGTTAAGGTTGTAGCTTGGTAGTCATTATTCCGCCGCTACTCCAGCAGCGAGATAAGGAATTATTTGGTTGATGATGGCCTCAGCGTCTACTTCGTTATCGAACGAACTGAGCGCTATTTCGGATAACGCTTGACTCGACGCCATAGTAAATACGCATGTACCTAATGTGAGGTGCAAACGCCAAAACAACGTTTCTGCGTCGAGCTTTGGATTGGCTTTCATCACAGATTGAGTGAACAACGCTAATGTTTCGGTATATCGAGTGGTGATAAACCAGCGCAAGTGTCCTTGAACATCGGTATAACCACGCCCAACAAGTGACATAAATCGACTCGCACCACCCGGCTTGACTTGGTTCAGGCTCAGCAAAGGCGCTTTTAGCGCACCGAATACATCCGCCATTGTGTAGTGTTCACGTTCGTTAAGTTCATAGAGCGCAGTTTCTACTGCTGGCATAAATGCTTCCAGATAACGATTAAGTACTGCTCGAACCAGAGTTTTTTTATCGCCAAAATGATAATTCACAGAAGCCAAGTTCACGTTGGCCTTACTCGTGATAGTTCTTAGCGAGGTGTCGTTGAATCCATGTTCAGCAAACAGTACCTCTGCCACATCGAGAATCTTATCCTTGGTAGTTACTCTATTGGTCATTTCAATCATCCGTATCAAACACACGTTTGAATATACTCTCGCAACAGCAAGATAACAAGTGATTAACATCAAACTTTTCAACAAATACAGCTAACTGGTCGGATAAGATTTATAACCACCTGTTTTTCTTAAACTTTGAAAATATTCTCAAAAAAACGTGTTTTTTTATGAACTAATTCATCTTTGCTAGGTCTATTTAAGTGTTATCAACAATGACTTGTTTTACCGACATGACACTGATTTCCATTGTCATTGTTGATAGCATATGCTGCTTTTTCTTATTAACTCCTATTTTTGTATCCGCCCAAACCACTGTTGGTTTGGGCTTTTTTTGGTTCATCGCGGATTAGCGGGGACTTAAAACAAAAACGGTAGTAAATGATAAGATTACATCGCCAAACACAACCTTACACAAACTACCGTTTTCATGCCGAATCATACTTTCCTATCATCGTTCTGGGAACGTTTTTATGTCGTAAAGTCTGTACAAACGTCTTCTCTCATCTCGATTACTCTCAAACCCAGTACGACTGCTCGATGTTCATGTGGGCAACATGTTCAAGCCCATACATGATTATCAGTGGCGCACGATTATGGAAGCAATGATTCTCGGCGTACCCGTCGAGCTACCCCTACAAACAAGGCGTATCAACTGCCCTGACTGCGGTATCAAAACCGAATCTATTTCTTGGCTTGAACCTTTTGCTCGCCTTACTAACCGCTTGCGTAGTTATATTGAACAGTTGCTGCCTCTTCTCTCTATCAAACATATTTCTCAGATGACGGGCGTTCATTGGCATACAGTTAAGGAGATAGATAAGCGCCGACTGCAAAATGTGGTGCCAGAGGTTAACTAGGCAGAGCTGAGACAACTGGTCATGGATGAGTTTGCTCTCTTCAAGGGACATCGTTATGCCACTGTTATCGCAGATGCTAAGACGCATCAAGTGCTTTGGATAGTCGTCGGACGCAGCCGAAAAGATATCCGTCCCTTCTTTGAGCTACTCGGCGAGCATGGCCAGAACATAGAAGCGGTTGCGATGGATATGAATACGGCTTTCGACCTCGAAGTGCAACAACATTGTCCTAACGCCCGCATTGTGTACGACTTATTCCATGTAGTCGCCAAATTTGGACGGGAAGCAGGAGAGCTATCTCAATGAGATATTAAGTATGAACAAGGACTTAATGGTGACGTATTTACTTGGCTCTCAGCTTAAAGAGTTATGGAGGTGACAGTCAGAAAGCGAAACGGAAGACTAATGGGATGTGTGGAGGGAGCAAGTTCAAGAAAGCGGGATCAAGCCGCTTATGGACTTCGCGAGAAAGCTCAAACCGTATCTTCACGGCATCATTGTTTCTGCAAGCTACCCACTCAATACCTGTACGCTCGAAGGGATCAACAATAAGATAAAGTTAATCAAACGAATGGGCTACGGCTACCGAGATATCGATTACTTCTTCTTAAAGATAAAAGCTGCTTTCCCCGGAAAACCGCGATGAACCTTTTTTATGCCGCTAAAACTCTTAGGTTGCTATGGCCCCCTATTAATTACTTACCAAAGAAAAACTGCCGCCGTCGGCCAAGCTTAACTGGCTTGGTTGACGCCTTTGCCTATATGAAGAACATCAAGGATACCGCTAGAATATGTTGTCCGTGGCCTGCCGCAAGCGCACGCAATATTAAGGCGATAAAACAACCCGAGACTTAGAGTGGTAGGATACTTTTCAAACCTTTGTACACTGATACGGAGTTTGGTCGACAAACGGTACTTATCATGACGGCAAGACAAAATATTGCTTTACTAACCTCAATATAAAAAAGCAGACAAAGATAAGGGGATAATCTCTGTTAATATTAATTCAAGAGTTGCAGAGCGCCGAAACAACTATGGCTTTAGCCTGACAGTGATTTGTTTTTGGGGAGTTGGCGTAATTGTAAACATCACTTTTGCCAATACTACTACCATCAAAGCAATGCGGAATCGTTGGTAACAGTGACGTTCAATTGAAAAAGCATACGTAGTATTGATTGCCGATAAAAGTTTTTACAACAACTATGCACTTGAGGGAGATGTGAGTCTTTCGAATCACAAATGATTTTATGTACCGTAATCATAGGCGGTGCATGGAAAACGTTCAAAGCGCTAGCGGCAATCAAACTGCATATCGTTCTGGAACGTTTCCACGATTACTTGAAAGCTTCACTAAGTTTATGCGAAAGGAGCAACTCTCAACTTTCGTTTAACTCGGTCGAATGTCTAGATCACGCTGGACCCATACCGATATTAAATTGACGTAGTTATCCTTAACTAGACACTTAAACGTTTTGTCGTCAATTTCGTTCGAGAACCAAGCTTGTGAAGGGCGTCCAAAAATAGATCTCCCTACGGCAAATCCTTTAACAATAGAATGACATTTAGCTTGTTCAAAGTCCTTTGATAGGTCCTCTAGCGGTTTGTCTAGCCCCAAAACAACAACACCATGACAATATTCGTCATTACTCCTAATGACCTCTTCGAGGACAAGCCAACCCTCTTTTTTCAATCCAGGTAACTTCCACCAATCGGGTTTGATACCGCGATCGTACAAACGCTCAATGCTTTTCGTTAAATACTCGTCATCTTGAGGCATTGTTGATGGAAGAATCAATTCAATAAGCAATTCGTGCCCTGATTGACAACAGGCATGGTACACTTCAAGTAGCGTCTCTTCTTGCTGCTCTCTTAGAGCAGAGTCGTCGTTAGGATGGTAAAATACGAGGCATTTAACGATGTGCTCAATCGGCCAAGACACTAACTGAGAACCAATGTTCCCATGCTCCAACCGCAGCGGTCTTGAAGAAGGGAGTTCTATAGGTCTAGCAATCCAAAGGCCACTGCCTGTCGATGCATTCAGCGAAGCTTGACCATAGGTGCCGTCACACAACAAACCGATATCCCCCGGTACGTCATACTCTGTTCGTATCTCATCCAAAGCCTCCAAAATCAAACTCTTGAGCTTAGGAATATCAGATAGGCTACCATTGGTCTCTGCTACCATTACCTCGAACTGACTGCGATGATCGAAAGCCAAAACGAACAGATCTCGCCACGCTCGCTTTCGAGTCGTTACCCTATGTAAATGATTTATCGTTTCGTCTAGATCTGGCCTTTCTACTTGATTTGCACGCGACAAGTAATCATCTAATTCCGCTTTACTCGGCATTGCAGGAGAGCAACCATGTCGAGAAACGACAAGAGCACCACATGCATTGGCATAGTCACATGCCTGATGCCAGCCTTCGTGATTTAGGTAGCCTCGCAGCAGTCCAGACATGAATGCGTCTCCAGCACCCAGAACATTTAGTACTTCGACTTGTACACCTTTTGCGTTGATTCCACCGTCGATATGGTCGGGAATAGCCGTTTCATAGACAGAACAACCTTGAGGTCCTCTTTTACATACCAATACCGCCGACGTATTCTTGCGTACTGCTTTTAGAGCATCGAGTGTATCAATTGATCCACCGGCAATGTGAAACTCTTCTTCGGTACCCACAATCACGTCGAAACACCCCAAGACTTCTTGTAATTGTTCAGTCACCGATTCTGACTCGACAAACCTTGTTTCTCCATCGTCTATGGATGTTAAACCCCAAAGAACAGGACGATAATCAATGTCTAATACCGTTTTAACGCCATGTTTATTCGCGTACTCTAGAGCTGTGAGAACCGCGCCCCGGGTTTTAGTGTTAGAAAGATGAGTGCCAGTGATTGCAAGACAATTTGAAGATGCAATATATTCTTCACTGATATCATCAGAGGTAATCGCCATATCTGCACAGTTTTCTCTATAAAAGATAAGAGGAAACGTCTCTTCATCTTTGATCCCAAGTATCACAAGTGCTGTCAGGCGTTCTTTATCAGTAATTAAGTTACTGGTATCGACGTTTAGTCTATCCAGTTCCTCTCGCACGAAACGTCCCATGTGTTCATCTCCGACACGAGCAAGCATGGACGATTTTAAGCCTTGCAGCGCAGTGCCGTAGGCGACATTACCCGACGAGCCACCTAAATACTTTGAGAACGTCGTCATATCCTCCAAGCGAGAACCAATTTGCTGGCCGTATAGATCAACCGCTACACGCCCCATACATATTACATCGAAACGTTTATTATTCTGACTCATTTACTCACTCCACAATGACACAAAATACTGTGAATACCCGCAAAGATTGTCTCTTGCCACAATAAAATGAAATTTATATTTCATTTTATTATAACTTGAAATTTACATTTTACAAGAAAGTTGCTATTGCGCCCTCTTCTGTAACAATTATCCTCCCATCAAAGACAAAATTTAAACCCTTTGCGCAATGGGTGCGAGACAAGACACGGCAAGATCATTATTAATTCGAACTTTTAAGTGAAGGTGCGATCAGATCAATGAGTAATCACTTATTGTAGCTTCTAAAGTATGACCGACTCTTTTCTCCAACATTTTGAAGACCCACGTATTGACCGATGCAAGCGACATGAACTTCTCGATATTATCCTTTTAACCGTCAGCGCTGTCCTGTCAGGAGCCGAAGGCTGGGAACAAATTGAAGATTTTGGCATTCATCGCCTAAATTGGCTACGACGTTATCGTCCCTTCGAATATGGTATTCCACGCCATGATACCATCGCTCGAGTTATATCCCGCCTTAAGCCGGAAGAAATAGAGACAGCGTTTCAACGCTGGATGAGCTGTCTTATTGAGTCTACAGGAAGTGATGTAATTGCCATTGATGGCAAAACTGCTCGACGCTCTTTTGATACGCGTGAAAGGCAAAATCCACTTCATGCGGTCAGCGCTTGGAGTAGTCAACATCAGCTAGTTCTCGGGCAAGTCGAGGTTGACGAGAAGAGCAATGAGATATCCGCTATCCCAAGGTTGCTCACATTACTTGATATTGAGAACTGCATCATCACGCTAGACGCAATGGGATGTCAAAAAGACATCGCTAAGCAGATTGTTAAAGGTAAAGCGGATTACGTATTATCCTTAAAAGGCAATCACTCTGGAATGAAAGCAGAGCTTGAAGCTTGGTGGCACAAATCAATGCGAGAAGGCACAACTTCTGAAACGTATGACGAGTGCAGTGAAGTAAGTGCAGGGCATGGACGTATTGAAACTCGTCATTGCGAGCAGTTAATCATCGATAGAGCCGGGTTAGACAAAGATTATCGCTGGGATGGTTTACAGAGTGTAATCAAACATACTCGACATCGTTACGAGCAAGGTGAATTGGATTATTCACGGTACTTGCGGCGAATGCACAGGCTACAAAAATCGTTCGACCATTGGTTAAACAAAGGAAGAGACGTGATGGTCAAGCGATATCGAGGGCGATGCAAGTTACTGCTCAAACATAGAAAGAGCTTGTGGGTTTTCCTCAAGAAAACGTCAATCCCCTTAACCAATAATGAAGCCGAGCGATGTATTAGAGGCTTTGTAATCCAAAGGAAAATTAGCTTCGGAACGACCTCGGATGCAGGCGATAAATTCCGTAGCCGTATCCATACACTTATCGAGACCTGCAAAAAGCGGGGTCTACCAGCAATGTCAGTGTTGAGTGAAATCATCACGTCAGTCGTTGAGAAGAAACCGTACCCGAATGTATTTGATCTATAAACTGCACATGCTTCTTCAGGCGTGGTAAGTCAAGATACCTCGGTGAACGCTTACCAGTAAGAAGCCACTGGCAGGTAGAAAGTATGCATTGGATGTTAGATGTAACGTTTAGAGAAGATGAGTCACCTATCCGCAGAGGCACAGGAGCTTTAGCTTTCAATGTCCTGAGGAAAATCGCACTAAGTCTTTTTAAACAAGATACAAGTAAGAACATCAGCATGGTAAGAAAGAGGAAGATAGCGGCTCTTGATGATGAGTACCGCTCGCTTCTTCTATACGCTGGAATTAAAATGCTCTAGCCGTGCGAGACAAGAGCGGATTATTGATGTTACTATATTGACAAAACTATCATTGGAGGATAATTGTGATATCGAGTAATTTAATCGACCTACAGTGCGAGATTAAGAAAAGCTACACATGTTTGAGTCGACGACTGAAAGACATAGCAAAGTTTGCAATTGAGCATCCCCAAGACATTGCATTCGAGAGCCCATCAACGATCGCTGACAAAGTGAACGTTCCACCCTCTGCTTTGATTCGTTTCGCTAGGGCATTTGGTTTCAATAGTTTCAATGAAATGAAACAACTATATCGAGATCACATTATCGAAGTAACCACAAACTACAACTTACGGGCTAAATTAAACTATCAACTTAGTAGCCAACCACAAGGCTTAAAAACACCCAAGGATACTCTCACGGAGTTTACAGAAGCCAACTTGGAGTCATTAAAGAAGTTTTCTGAACAAGTTCCTGAGAATAATTTGGCATATTCGGTAAAGCTACTTGATAGCAGCGAAACTATTTATATTATTGGCGCCCGTCGCACTTACGGCGCTGCCAGTTACCTTTCTTACGCCCTACATCGCTTGAGTAAGCGCGTTGTTTTGCTTGATAACACTGGTGGAATGCTACTGGAACAAGCTAACATTATCCGCAGTGATGATGTGTTAGTAGTCATCAGTTTTAGTCCCTACGCTAATGAAAGTATCAATATTTGCGAGAAAGCATTCGAAGCAGGCGCAAAGATAATTACAGTTACAGATAGTATAATTAGCCCCTTCGAGCAGATGACTGATGTGGGCTTCTATGTTCAAGAAGCAAAACAACATGGCTTTCGCTCAGTGTTGATAACCCAATGTTTGCTTCAAAGCATTATCATCGCAATGGCGACTTCAGAATAATGACTTCATTCCATAAAGCATTTTTTCTGCCGTCTCAGTATGATCATGCTCCCACATTTGGTCATTCAAGAATTCGGCTGAAAAAAAACCATCGTAACCAGTCGCAACGATAGCGTCTACCCACTCTTTGAGTGGTATCTTGCCTTGACCTAGAAAATAGCCTCGCAGACTTTTTTCATCTGGCCAGGGGGCATTGTTGGACGGTCTTATGCCATCAGACACGTGAACGTTGTAAATCTGTGTTTTATCTATTTTAGTTATCTGCTCAGGGGTTGCTCCCCTACCAGCCCAAAAATGCCAGGTGTCTATAACCAAGCCAAAATTGTCACGAGACACGGCATCACGCAAGCGATAAAAATCATCCAGAGCCGCTATCGGAGTCCAAGCAGCACCCTCAAACTGAAACCGAATACCATACTGCCTCCCAATATCCGCGATCGAACGGATATTTTTTGCAGTCAGCTCAATATTACTTTCAACCGATAAGCCATTAAGGGCCTCAAAAGCGTTCAACTGGATAGTGGAAGCGCCAATTTGTTGTGCAAAATCGCATAGTGCTTCTGTCCTTTTGAATAACTTTGCTTTGTCATCGCGGCCAGGTACCTCTACGGAGCCAATGATATCAATCGCTGATGGTGTGATATCAAATTTATCTAATTGTTGTTTGAGCGTTTTAGCCTTCATACCTGCATTTATGTAACGCCAAAGTTTATCGGTATGTATCTCTAGTCCTTCATAACCGGTATCTCTCGCCAATCGAATATCGGACATTACATTACTATAAAGTGAGCACATTCCATGTAGTGCAAATCGCATGATTGATCCTCTGATGATATTGCTGAAGTTACTATGTTGGCTTAGAAAGTAGTTGAAATTGTCGAATCGCTTCCTTAGTGACCAAAGGCATCACTTTTTTCATGAAGTAAATACGGTCGAATTTACTCAACTCATTGTTCATAGCTTCTCTCAAGCCAAACCCAAACGCTTGCCGTAGACAGGTCCCTATATTAAATTTTGCTACCGAGGTTTGTTTCAATTTCAAAATGTCCGACGCTTTGATGCCACTGGTTCCATGGATGACGAGCGGAACTTTCACAAGTTCAGCAATTCTATCAAGACGTTCGTGGTCGATCTCACTGCTAACACTTGTTAGGCGATGGACATTACCAATGGACACGGCAACACAGTCCACCCCACTATCTTCGACGTAGCGAGCAGCTTCCTCAGGTTGTGTATAGATAGACTTGATGTGGTCTCTACCTTCCTGGTAAGGGACAGAGCCTATTTCTCCTTCAACTGATGCTCCAAAAAGTTTCGCAACTTCCACCACATGCTTGCTTCGAGCAATATTCTCATCCAATGATAATTGAGAGCCATCAAACATCACTGAGCTAAAGCCAGCATTTAGAGCATTGAACACAATCTTTTCTTCATAACAATGGTCAAGATGCAAGCACACCGGAACAGAGCTTTTTCTTGCTAACGGTAACATTATTGAGGCTGCAGTCTCAACACCATAAAACTCAATAACATCTTTGTTACAAGCCAGAATCACGGCACGACTCATTTGCTCTGCAGCCTCTACTACCGCTCTAGCATCTTCGTAACCAAAAACATTGAAACACGGCACCGCATAGGAAGACTTTGAGGCCATAGGAAGCATATCATTTAAATTCCAAAGCATGACTCAACCTCACTTAAACTTAGCTATCATGTCTTTAATACCCGGAATAGTGTCCACTTGATACTTGTGATGCGGGTCGAAATGTTGGATCAATGACTTACTAGACTTACCCACAATAATCGTAAAGTAATACATCTCATAACCTGGCGCTGCAACGCTAGGGTGGTATCCCTTATCAATAGCAATGACGGAACCTGTTTTGACATGATAAACAGGACCACAATCATCTTCATGCTCATACAAAAATTGCGCGCCAAAGCCAATATCAGGATTGAATCTGAATTGGTATACCTCTTGATACAAAGTCTCGCGACTACCATCTTGATAAGTGCGGTCTTCATCATGCTTGTGAGGAGGAAAGCCCGACCACCCACCAGCTCCGACAGTAAACAGCTCACTGACCAACAGACGTCCTCGTTTTTCTGTATTAGTTTGCCCCAATATATGCTTTATTTTACGGTGCGTTTTGGTTTCGTCAGAACCGTACTGAATCATATCTACACTGTCTGATCTGACGCAAAAGGGCTCTAAGGTTTCTTCGTATTGTCCGCCAGCGATTAACACGTCTGCTCGGTCGCTAATACAATGAATTTTGGCTTCGTAGCCAACGGGAACATAAACGGACTCTGGTTCGCCGTCCCACACAGATGGTCTAGAACCAATATGCTCAAACTGATGGATGTTATTATTGAGGCTGACGGTAATATGGCACGTTCCACTAGCAAGGACGACTAAGGATTCGTAACCCTGCAATGTGTATGTGAACTCTTCTCCTTTGCTGAGCATAACTTGGTTAAAATAACAAAGCGGCGTAGTATCATCATTGATGTTGATAATAGGCTCGTTATTATTGTCATATGGTGGGATATGCTTGCCCATGGTTTGCTCCTTTAACTTTGTTCATTGCAACTTATAAAAGACGTTAGCTCATCCAATGTCGGCATCGCTTCTGTACAATTATCACTGGCAACGTTAATTGCCGCTGCGCCAGAGCCAAGTCGCACTCCCTCCTCAAGAGCTCCACCAGCTATAAGATGCGACAATAACGCACCGGCAAAAGCATCTCCGGCTCCAAATGGTTTATTCACTTTCACTCGGAAAATCCCCTGCTCAAATCGAGTTCCGTCTCTACAATATACCTTGCAACCCAACTCACCTGCTTTGACGACGACAATTTGAACATGTTGGTGCTGAAGCACAAGTTTAGCTGTTACATCATCGTCTTTGTTATCTGAGCGCATTAACGACTCCATAACGTTGAATTCCTCACGATTTCCGATGATGATGTCTGATAACCCAACGGCAAGTTGGTAATATAGCGCGGCATCTGCCTTATGACGCCAAGAGTATGGGCGATAATCGAGGTCAAGTACCACCAACGTATTATGTTGTCGTGCATACTGCATCGCGAGCAGTGCAGCTTCTCTGCTTGGACTCTTCGACAGGGCCGTTCCGGTAACCACCAATACTTTTGAGTTGGCGATATAGTCAACGTCAATATCTTCGGGCTTGATTGTCAAATCAGAGGCATCATTTCGATAGATCAACACAGAGCAATCCCCCGGTTTCATTTCCGTAAACGCCACCGAGGTTCTTGAACCTGTGTCATCTAAAGATATCCCTCTTAGGTCAATACCATTGGAACCGAGATATGCGAGGACATATTTCCCAAATGGGTCATCCGAAACACAGCTGATCATTCCGACGTTTTTGCCAAGTTTACTCATCGCAATGGCGATATTCGCAGCAGAACCTCCCACGAATTTTCTGAACCCTGCTACTTTGTCCATAGAGGTGCCAGACTCGGCTGAATATAAATCAACCCCTGCACGCCCCAATACAATCGCATCCATATACCTATCTGAAACTACGTCTAATGTTTTCATGACTTTGACAGTTCAATTCTTTGACCAGTTTTGAAAGACAATAAACTTGCTTCGGCTAGAAGCATTGCTTTCAAGCCAGCGTCTCCATCACATGTATTTGGAACACCGCCATTAAATACGTCCACAAAATATTGCAGTTCCATTTGATACGCTTCTTTATATCTCTCAAGGAAAAAATCTAGAGGCTTTTCTGCCATACATCCCTCTGCACTCCAGACTTGGAGCAATGAAGATTTGACATTCTCTGCTTTGATGAGTCCTTTTGAGCCATGAAATTCGATACGCTGGTCATAACCATAGCCAGAACGTCGGCTGTTTATGATTGTAGCCAAACCGCCACACGCGAATTCGAGAGTAACCATTGCTGTGTCAATGTCACCCTCCTGTTCTATTCTTTTATCGACTAAACATCTACCAGAGGCGCTGACGGCGAGAACATCTTGGTCGAATAAAAACCGAGCCATATCAAAATCATGAATAGTCATGTCTTTGAACATTCCACCAGATGCTCTTATATATTCACTAGGTGGTGCTTGCGGGTCTCTCGATATGATCACCAAAGACTCTGGATTACCAATTTTGTTTTCAGAAACAGCTTGTTTTAACTTAGCAAAATTTGGATCAAAGCGTCGATTAAAGCCGATCATAAACAGTGCATTCTCTTGCTTAACGACAGCTAAACACTCCCGTACTTTCTGAGACGACAAATCTATCGGCTTTTCACAAAAGATGGCTTTTTGATGACGAGCTGCTAGCTCGATCAGAGTCGCATGAGTGTCCGTTGGTGAACAAATAAAAACGGCGTCAATCTCCTCACTTTTGAGCGCATATTCGGTTTCAACGACTGACGCATCAAAGCTATCGGCAAGCTCTTGTGCGGAGGGTTTGTGAGGATCAACGACATGTACTAAGCGGCAAAGTGGATGTGCATTGATGTTGCTAGCGTGGATTCTCCCAATACGTCCCGATCCAAACAGCGCGATGTTTATCATAATAGTCCCTTCGTATGATTTCAGTTATGTTTTTTGTCCACGTTATTAAGTTGCCTTAATTTGCCCTGTGAGTATTAGTCCGGCTATTTGTCCGTTAACTTGTGAACGTATTTTTCTGTATTTATCCAAGCATGGTCTTCTTCCCATGAGAACAACCATTTTCTGTGTGGTCCCGCCATAACATTCAAATAGTAACTGTCATAGCCTGCAATGGTGGCGACAGGATGATAACCACGTGGCACAAGCACAACGTCTCCATCATACACCGCCATACTCTCATCTAAGTCGCGAGAATCAGTGTAAACTCTTTGAAAACAGAATCCTTGAGTCGGGTTTAACCTATGGTAGTAGGTCTCTTCAAGCTGTGTCTCTTTTCCAACTACGGCAGTATCATGTTTATGACTCGGGTAAGAGCTTGTGCACCCCTCATTGGTGAAGACTTCTACGACCAAAAGACTGTCTGCGTCAGCACAATCAGGCAGGATGTTGTGAACAAGACGTTGATTATTACCTTGTCCTCTGAACTCAACCCCAACATCCTTGGGGCCAATCAAACGACTCGGGTAGCTACCTTTTCCGGGCGCTTTACACACAGCAACTTCAGCGTCTGTCAAGGCAGTTATACCAACGTTATCACCGTTGGTGACGTAGATTGAGCAAGGTGGAATTTTCTCGAATGGAGACATTCGCTTACCTATTTCAACCGGTGTAATATCATTGATCTCCGCACTGACTTTTCCGGATATCAAAACCAAGCATTGCTCGTTATGAGCATCTACCAACTCTAATCTGTCACCCTCTTGTATTCGATACACCTGAAAGCTAACGTGAGACCACCCAGCGGTTTCTGGTGTGATATTTTGAATCAGAGATCCCTCATTATTGGTACGCTTTCTCAACAATTTTCCTGTCATACTTTTCACCTCCCACAGACAAGTATAGAACACATATTTCAAACCATGCTATAATGAAAAAATTATTTCAACCTTAATATTCAGAAGGCAGGCAATGTTTTTTAACCAAAATGAATTACACAGCACACCAGATAATTTGCGGACGACTTGCTCCAAGAGTGTTGATTCAAGCAGTTATCCGCTCTCATCAGGTGTTCACAAAAACGTTGTGATTTATGAATCCAAAACATTCTATGAACAGAGTGATATTACGATTCTTCAGACAGAGATAGCGAAAGTACTACAGTCAGGTCCCGGAGTATTTCTAATAAAAAATGCTTGGTCAGACACCAAGTTATTAAGCGATATGACAAATATTTTCTGGCAGATCATCGAACAAGAGTCCGACAACAATCAAGGTGACCATTTCGGTTCAAACACCCAACAGGCAAATGCACGTGTTTGGAATAGTTTTCAAAAGTGTGCAATGTTAGAACCCGAACTTTTCGTCCACTATTTCTCAAACCCTGTATTAATGTGGGTAAGTCAAGCATGGCTCGGCCCACACTACCAAGTTACCGCGCAAGTCAACATTGTATTACCCGGAGGGCAATCACAAACGCCTCATAGGGATTACCACATGGGCTTTCAAGATTCGACTGCTCTACTTGACTTTCCTACTCACACCCATAACTTGACACCTTTTCTAACTCTACAAGGTGCGGTGGCTCATTCTGATATGCCTTTAGAATCAGGACCTACAAAGTTACTACCCTTCTCCCATCAAGTTGCTGAAGGCTATATCGGTTTCCACCAGCAAGCCTGTAAAGACTATTTTACTGAGCACGCCGTTCAAATACCCTTGGAACGTGGTGACGCACTCTTTTTCAATCCTGCGCTCTATCATGCAGCTGGATCAAACTTGTCATCCAACATTAATAGATGTGCAAACTTACTCCAAATATCATCAGTCTATGCAAAGCCGATGGAATTTATAAATCACAAAGAGATATGTCTAGCCGCTTACCCAACACTGCAAAGTTTTTGGAAAAGGCCCTTTTTCACCCCCGCACAAAGGCTGGCTATTTTGACTGCGATTACTGATGGTTACCCATTTCCTACGAATCTGGATCTTGATCCACCCGTAAACAGTATTTCCCCTCCAACTGGTTATCAATTGTTAGCACAAGCCTTGGAAGAAAATTGGGACAAGGAAGAGTTTCACCAACAGTTATTGGTTTTGATGGCCAAAAAGCGCTCTTAACGACATAGCATCAGTGCGCTGACTCTAGATTATTGATGCCTTAGATAGTGCTAACCGCAGCATTTTTGGGCGGCATAGCTATCTGAGAGAGCCTCTTTTGATTGGGACACAAGGTAGAGTGGACGATTGAGGTAGTAATGAGATGTCCTCAATACGCCTAAACAACAATTCAATGGTTCTTTTAACCATGTCTACGTAGGGCTGCTGTATAGTAGTCAAGTTATAGGCGGGGCTGCGTGACAACTGAATATCGTCGACGCCAACAATACCCACATCGTTCGGAATATCCAACTTGATAACATACTTGATAGCATCTATGCCACCGCAGGCCATAATGTCATCAGCAAAAAAAACTGAATCCGGTCGTTCGCTCCCCTGAAAGAGTTTTATCATAGATTCATACCCAGCTTGATAACTAAAATCACCGCCTTCAATGATTTGCCAATTTACGCAATTCTTTGAAACAAGTCGATGCACAAAACCTCTCTGACGCTCCAAAGAAACTAAAGCATCTCTTGGACCGCTGACAAAAGCCGGGGTGCTATATCCAGACTCAAGAATCAAGTCTGCAGCCATAGCTCCAGCCATAAAATTGTCACACGTAACGTTGTCGCACCGCATAGGTACTGTGTTTTTGTTTTTTTCCCGCCCAAATATCACCACCGGAACGTCGTTAACGACGCAACTCTCTAGCAATTCATCGGAGAGAGAAGCAGAAGTGACAATCAATCCATCAACGCGATATTCCATGACAAGATCAAATGCGGCACTCATGTCCAAGCTCTCATTAACGTTTACCAGCAAACAATGAAAGTTGTATTTTTGAATCTCAGAGGTAAAGGCCTCGAGTACTTCGATATAAAACGGGTTATTGAAGTCCGTTATCAATATAGCGATTAGGTTAGAGCTAGATTTGATTGCCCTAGCCAGTCGATTGGGTTTATAGTTCAAGCGTCCAGCAGCTTCGAACACACGTGTACGCATGTCGTCAGAAATACTCGCATTAGGGTTAAACGCTCGAGATACTGCAGAAACAGAGACATTTGCAGACTTTGCAACGTCAACAATCGTTACTTTACGTTTTTTTCCTGATCTTGAACTCACGAAGTACCCTATCCTACAGCCTTAAATTTTAATTAGATATCTCGCCTTGATCATATCTCTGTGAAATACGCGTTATCAAAGCAAACGTATAAGGAGGTTGATTAACAAGCTATATTACTTGTTAGAATGGAAGATAAACCTGAATGACTGCTCTTGTTTGTCCGCACACTACATTCACTGATAACAACATGTTTACCTAACAGTGAATGTAGATGCGAAGATATTGAGCTTCAATTAACGGTATTCACCCGCTAGCTGCTCTACCAATTCAACGTTGTCTTTAGTTACAAAGCCTGGGCCAGAGTTAATGTGATTGGATGGAATAACGCCATAACGATTGTACAACGTCAAAGCTACTACTGGTAAATAGCCTTGTAAAAACGGTTGCTGGTCGATACCCCACTGTATGTTGCCATCTTTGATTCCTTGCGCAATTTCATTACTAAGGTCGAATGTCCCAAAATAGATTTTGCCCAACTGACGGTTCTTCTCCAATGCTCGTAGAGTAGGATGAGCAGATGTTGGTCCAAGAGTCAGGATCGCATCAGTGTCAGGGTTAGCTCTTAGGTATGCGGACACTTTCTTTTCGATACCAGTAGGATCCTGCCCTACATCAATCATCTGATTACCAAGCTCAATGCCTAACGCATCAGCAAAACCTTGACAACGCTCAACTGAAGAAGGGTTAGTAATATAATGGTTCACACACACAAAACTCTCGACACCATCTGCTTTCGCTTTTTTACCAGCACCGAAGCCGGCATCATATTCTGGCTGACCAACGTGCAACATCGCACCAACCGCTTCACTCTGCTCATGGGTTCCCGAATTAATGGTAACTACCGGAATACCCTTTTTCTGCGCTTTGGCGAGTGCACCTTTGAGTACATCATAATCCGCCAAAGTCGTGATAATACCATCAGGGTTTGATGCGATCGTTTGCTCTAAAATTCTGGCCATATCAGCTAAATCACCAGAAGGCGGATTACGATACTCCACAACGACATCAAGCTGATCACCAGATAGTTTGATGGCATTTTTAATCGTATTCCACCAAGAGTCTGAGTCAGGTGCGTGGCTGACCAGTACGATTCTCTCCTGTTCTGCTGACACGGGTGCAACGTTAACTGACAAAGCAATTGCGATTGCACCTACTAACTTAGATGTATTAGATACGACTTTACGTAATACTGTTTTCATCTATATTCTCCATATATTCCCGTTAGTGGGTTGAACTAGCGCTTCAATTATCAGCATCTGCTCTCGCAAATTCTGCTAATTCAGCTTCTAGGGTTTCCAGTTCTTGACCTCCAGACATCATTTCCAGTAGTTGTTCTCGAGAAATATCATCTTTCTTCCAAGTACCAAGACTTTTGCCTCGATTTAATAGCGTAAATCGGTCACCGATTGGATATGCATGATGAACATTATGAGTAATTAATATCACAGCTAGCCCTTTACCACGGGCTCGCGCAACTATTTTCAACACATTCGCAGACTGCTTGACGCCAAGCGCCGCTGTTGGTTCATCAAGGATCAACACTTTCGCACCGAAATGGATAGCACGGGCGATAGCAAGGCATTGTCGTTCTCCACCCGACATCGTCCCTATCGGATGTTCACAATTTCTAACGTCGATGCCCATATCGGCCATACCTGCCTTGGTTATTTCGTTCGCACGCTTCGTATCGAATACACTAAATGGTCCGACTTTCTTACATAACTCACGTCCCATGAAGAAGTTGCGTGTCGCACTCATCAAAGGCACTAACGCAAGGTCTTGATAGACCGTGGCAATACCTGAATCAAGAGCGTCTCGCGGAGACTGAAATTCAATCGGTTTGTTATTGAGTAAAAATTCACCCTCTGATGGTTTGTGAACTCCGGCAAGTGTTTTTATAAGCGTTGATTTTCCTGCACCGTTATCCCCTAACAAGCAATGAACTTCACCCATTTTCACTTTCATGTTGATGTCTTTAAGAGCAATGACGGAGCCGAAAAAGCGACTTACATTTTTTAGCTCCAAAATATAATTATCCATTGTTATCTCTCCAGTTATCGAGCGGATGAAGTCTATCGTGAACCTGTCACTTTTTTACGAATGTAGTTGTTGAATAGAACTGCAATTAACAACATGACGCCTAAGAATACTCTGAACCAATCTGAGTCGACTCCAGTAAAGAAAATGCCCATTTGCACTACGCCGAAGATCAGTGCTCCAAAGAACGCTCCAATGACCGAGCCATATCCTCCTGTCAACAAGGCTCCACCTATAACAGCAGCAATGATCGCTTCAAACTCCTTAAGTAAACCGCGGTCCGCAGCAGCAGAACCAAACTCTAATACCTGACATGCCGCAAAAACTGTGGCGCAGAAGGCACTGAACATAAACAATAGTATCTTTACGCGATCCGTAGGCACACCAACGTTTTTTGCCGCATTTGTATCGCCGCCTGATGCAAATATCCAGTTACCAAATTTCGTACGCAGAAGAAGGAAAGAACAAATAAACGTCAACAAAAACCACCATACGACAACCATAGGGATACCTGCCACGACAGGCGTGCCATCACTGTAAGTTGAAATCACTCCTACTTCACCTAACCAAGTAAACAAGCCCGTACCAACGACACCGCCAAACGCCGCGGCTAACCAATCGCCCTCAGCTAAATCGCTGACGCCTGACAGTATGGTTTTGTTTGTCAGCATAATTGATAATGCAATGGTCAGTCCGCGCAGTATGAATAGAAATGCCAAAGACACAATAAAAGATGGGAGTCCAGTTTTAACTACAATGTAACCGTTAATAAATCCAATAAACATCGCCCCTGCGAAGGCAAAAATTACCGCACTCCATATAGGCCAACCCCAATAAACCGAAGGTATCGCGATCATCATCCCAGCGAATCCGATCATCGAACCGATAGAGAGATCAAACTCACCCGCAATCATGAGCAAACACGCCCCTATCGCGATAATGCCTAGTTGGGCAGAAACGGTTGTCCAGTTTAGAATACCATCTGCATTGAACATCCCTGAGTCCCAAGCAACTAATGCAAAAAATATAAAGACCAACACTGCACCCGATACAGAGCCCAACTCGGGTCTTGATAACAACTGCTTAATCAGGGATTCGTCCCTAACTCGTTCATCCAATGGAGCGTTTGGTGCTGTGTTTGCTATCTTCTTCTCTGCCATAAGAGTTTCCTTATTTGTTCCTAAGTTCCTTGCTAATTTTTGGGTGAGTTTTGGAAAAAAGTCTGTTCAATAAATTCTCGACTCTTTGTTGCATCCGCTTGCACATGTGCTACGTCCATCAAGTCAGTATCTTGCTCCACGGTAATCCATCCGTCATAGTCGATCGCTTCTAGCGCACACTTCACATCGTCAAAGTCCACACACCCTTTTCCTAGCGGACAAAAAATGTTGTCTGAAACGGATTGATAGAAATCCCTGTTGTTGTCCAGCGACGAGCGATGAACGATAGGATCAAGATCTTTAAAGTGGATATATTTCACTCGCTCTGCATAACGACGCATCAGCGCTGCGGGATCAATACCAGCGTATTTGCAATGGCCTGTATCAACGCACAGTGAGAGCAAGTCTTCCGGCACATCTTGCATCAGCTTGTCAACTTCATCTTCGTATTCTACAAAAGTGCCGGCATGTGGGTGATAGGTTGCCACGATGCCGTGTTCGTTGCAGATTTCTCCTACTTCCCTGAGTGTCTGCATCATATGTTCCCAACGATCTGCATCAAGCCTTGATGCGGTTTCAACCTGTCCTGCTTCATCGGTCCTTGGGGAGCAAACATGGTCTATTATGACCAGGTACCGCGCGTTTTGTTGTTGGAGAATCTGGCAGGTCCACCTTGCCTTCTCCAAAATCGCCTGTTTTTCTTCCGGTCGGTGAAGGTAATCAAACAAAGTACCCGCAACCAATTTAAGGTCGTTCGAAGAAAGCGCCGCTGAAAGCTCGTTTTGCTCAGTAGGCAGATAACCCAACGGCCCTAGTTCAGTTGCCTGATAACCCGCAGAGGACATTTCAGCCAGCACGTTTTGCCACGGTTGATTATTGACATTATCCGCGAACTCTATGCCCCAAGAGCACGGGGCGTTTGAAAGACGTATTCTCATGTAAATGTTTACCTCTCATTAATAAGTTCATAAACAGCGCTGCAAGCCAGTGGAACGGAACGAGAACGTGTTATAAACGTCTCCTTTAGGAAGATAATTTCCTGTTAGCAATATCGGTATACACATCACGCAACACCAACACAAAAATCACAAAATGTATTGATAATGTTTTCATCGTTCTAACAATAATATAACTAAATTTTGTAATTTTCGAGACATGGGTCACAATAATAGAATTACTTAATGATCTAATCATCATTAGTGGATGTGTTATTGAAAACATTCTCATAACATTAAATCTAACAAACTTGTTAATAACATATTCCTCGCAGCAAGCGGATGTACACACTACTTGCGCTATCGGAACGTGTCTAAAAGTCTGTAGTTTTGAGATTCAAGTAATCAAAACAAAATCTTTGATGAGGAAAAGGAGCCATTTTGATGAAAACTGTTCGTCTCACCACTGCCCAAGCCTTGGTTAAGTTTTTATCTGCCCAACTGATTGAGGTTGAGGGGGAAAAAGTTAACCTATTCGGATGTGCTTTCGCCATATTTGGGCATGGTAATGTGACATGTCTTGGTCAAGAGCTATTCGAAAACCAAGACAAAATACAAACATGGAGGGGGCAAAATGAGCAGTCAATGGCACATGCCGCCATCGCATACGCAAAAGCTAACAAACGAAAGCGTATCGGGATTGCGACCTCTTCGGTAGGACCAGGCGCCACAAATATGGTCACCGCTGCAGGTGTAGCGCACACAAACCGTTTGCCACTTTTGCTGCTAGCGGGTGATACCTTTCAATCTCGGTTACCCGACCCAGTACTTCAGCAAACAGAGCACTTCAACGACCCAACAATAACTGCGAATGACTCGTTCAAATCAGTCACTCGCTTCTGGGACAGAATAACCAAGCCTAGCCAGTTAGTATCATCGCTACCCAACGCTATCGCATCTTTGCTCGATCCAGGCGATTGTGGTCCAGCATTAATTGCGCTGCCCCAAGACGTTCAAGGCGAGGCATGGGACTACCCAGTCGACTTCTTTAAGCCTAGGTTACACCGCATACGGAGACCACAGCCAGAACATGTCGACATCATGGATGCTGCAACCGTAATTCGCCAATCGGAAAAACCGATGATCATAGTGGGAGGTGGTGTCATATATAGCGATGCCGAAGAAATTGTTGAGTCTTTCTCTGATGCGACTGGTATTCCAATGGTAGAAACCATTGCAGGCCGCAGTGCCCTGTTAGCGTCTCACCCTAACAATTGCGGTCCAATAGGAACAACGGGCTCTGACAGCGCCAACAACCTAGCAAAAGAAGCTGATGTCGTCATTGCGATTGGCACCCGTCTTCAAGATTTTACCACTGGATCGTGGACCGTTTTTCAAAACCCAGATTTAAGGCTTATTTCCATTAACACCTGCCGTCACGATGCCATTAAAAGCAACTCGCTAGCCATCATTGCAGACGCCAGGGATGCGGTAAGCCAACTGTCAAGCGTTATAGGACCTTCGAAGGTTTCGGAGGAGTGGGTAAAATATGCTCAGGCAGAACGAGCTAGTTGGTTTGACGTCGTGGCTAAACGTGTAGCCAAGACCTCCACGTCATGCCCATCCTATGCACACGTTATTGGCGAAGTGAATCGTTTAGCGGAAGACGGCGATCGAATCATCACGGCAGCAGGCGGATTACCAGCTGAACTTAACATGAATTGGTTAGCTAGGCATCGAGCTGAAATCGACATTGAGTTTGGTTTTTCCTGCATGGGCTACGAGGTCGCTGCTGGTTGGGGCGTAAAAATTGCGAATCCCGACCATGACCCAATCGTGCTCGTAGGCGACGGCTCTTACCTGATGCTGAACTCCGATATATACAGTTCCGTCCTTACCGGGCATAAAATAATAGTTTTAGTCTGTGATAACGGTGGCTTTGCCGTTATCAACAAGCTGCAAAATAATACTGGTAATAGTAGTTTCAATAACCTTCTTAAAGATTGCTCAACGCAGCTTAAAACACATGTGCCACGTGTCGATTTCACGCAGCATGCCGAAAGTCTGGGTGCTAACTCAGAAAAACTCACAAACTTGGATGACTTTGAAAACGCGTTTTCACGCGCGAAAGAGTCCGACAAAACCTATGTGATTGTCATTGATATCGAACCCACTCAATGGAGTTCTACGAACGCCTGGTGGGAGGTAGGATTGCCCGAAGTTACAAGCGATGAGACTAGAGCGAAAGTGATAGCCGATTGGGAGCTCGGAAGAAAAAATCAACGCAAAGGAGTCTGAGTCTATTTACTCGACTGTTAAAAGTAAAAATCTAGGCTAATTTGAATAATTCCTCGGAGATTTATATGTTTAATCAAGAACATGCATCATACACTCCCATTCGTTGGGGCATGGTTGGTGGCGGAAAAGGAAGTGAAATAGGCTTTGCGCATCGAGACGCTGCTACCCGAGACGGCTTGTTTAATTTTGTCGCTGGAGCATTGGATGTTGACCCTGCTCGCTGCAAGGAGTTTGGAACAAAAGTTGGTCTGAGTCCTGAAAGATGTTACGCAGACTACGAAGAAATGTTCAAACAAGAAACAATACGTCAGGATGGTATACAAGCTGTCTCGATTGCCACTCCTAACGGCACACACTTCAAAATAGCAAAGGCGGCACTGGAAGCTGGCCTGCATGTTATTTGCGAAAAACCACTCACGATTAACACAGCCGATGCGCTTTTGCTCAAGGCGCTAGCCATCAAACAAAATCGTTTTTTTGCTGTAATGTACGGTTATTCAGGTTTTCCAATGGTCCATCAGGCAAGAGAGATGGTGGCTAGAGGAGACATAGGAAAGGTTAGAATTGTCAACATGCAGTTTGCTCATGGTTTTCATAGTGCACCGATTGAATCTCAGAGTCCCGGTGCATCTTGGCGTATGAATCCGGCCATTTCCGGTCCAAGTTTCATTATTGCTGATTGCGGGACCCACCCCTTCTACGTAGGTTCATTTATCGCTGGTGTCAAAGTGGAATCTCTATTGTGCACTCGCCAAAGCTTTGTCGAGAGCCGCTTTCCATTAGAGGACAATGCAAATGTCCTATTTAGATTTGTAGGTGGTGCAGTTGGTACACTTTGGGCAAGTGCTGTCAATGCAGGTTCGATGCACAAACAAATTATCAGGGTTATTGGTGAAAAGGGTAGCATAGAGTGGTGGGATGAATATCCAAACCAACTGCGATATGAGTTGCAGGGAGAACCAGTACAAATCCTCGAACGTGGTATGGGATACCTTTGCAATGACAATTTCGGTGTCTCGGCAAATCGAATCGGCCCTGGTCATGCTGAGGGGTTCTTTGAATCCTGGGCTAACCTCTATCACCGCTACGCACTAGTCATTCACGCTCATCAAAATAAAGATGCTAAAACACTGAATACTATTTGGTACCCTGACATCGATGCGGGCGTCGACGGCGTCAAACTTGTGGATGCATGTGTCAAATCATCAGAGTTAGGAAGTGTTTGGGTTAATTTTTGATGTGGATAATCATCGATATCACAGTTCCGAACATCGAAAAAGATATGTTTATTGAATGACCAGAATTGCACTGCTAGTTTGCAGCATTTCTCCAAAGTGAGCTGGCAGCAGCCATCTCGGCAGTTATTTCAGACTATCCATAGATTTTATGGATAGTTTTTTTGTTTGCAACATAATCTAACTTTTGTCAGATGAGACTCAATTCCGCGCTGTGTGGACCTCGTCTTAGATTTGTCTTTCACGTTTTTTATAGAGCACATTTATCATACTCACCGCAGTAAAGATGAAATGAATATTTCAAATAGGCAGCAATTAAGGTATTTTAGGCGTATATCCTTTAGCTTTTGGAGAGCTCAATGAAACCTGCTGCTACATTAATTGAACTACAGCAACAAATACGATTAGAATTTTCAGGGTTGAGTAAGCGTCTTCAACAAGTGGCAGCGTATGTGCTTGATAACCCGAATGACATCGCCTTAGAGACTGTAGCAACCATAGGGCAAAAAGCAGAAGTACCTCCCTCGACTTTAATTCGATTTGCTAGCGCATTTGGTTTTAGTGGCTTCAATGAGATGAAAAAGTTATTTCGCGAAAAAATCATCGAAGAAACCTCAAGCTACACCGACCGAGCAAAAATACACCGGCAACTACACAGTGAATCATATTCACCTAAAAGCCCAAAAAGGATTGTCCAAGAGTTCGCCAATGCCAATTCACAAGCTATGAACTCATTGGCAAACCACATTTCAGAGCGCGATCTCATAAACTCTATCGATATTTTAAAAAAGTGCGAAAACATCTACGTAATAGGTTTGCGTCGGTCTTTTAGCGTAGCGTCTTACTTCACCTATACTTTGCGCCATTTGAATAAGCGAGCATTTTTGGTTGATGGCCTAGGAGGTATGCTTGAAGAACAAATGAGAATGATTGGCCCAAACGATGCCGTTATTGCCATAAGCTTCAGTCCTTATGCCAATGAAACCGTTGTATTATGCGAATTAGCAGCCAAAGTAGGCGCAAAGCAGATTATGATTACCGACAGCCAAGTCTGTCCACTCGCTAACTTTAGTGATATCAGTTTTATCATCAAAGAGGCTAAAGTGGATGCTTTCCGCTCTCAGTCCACCTCGCTATGTTTGGTGCAAAGTATTGCTGTCGCAATGGCGATGAATAACGAGGAGCAATAATCCAAAGAGTTTCCTGGCGCACTGGGATATTGGCGTTAAACACCATTAAAGCTGCTACATTAGATCCAGTTGTTACTACCATTCATGCACAAAGGTTTGTCATTGACGTTTTCACATGGTGAAGCGTTTCAATAAAAAGCTGGTAGAGTTCTGGGGTGAACTAAAAAATTCGATGAGTAACGAAAATGACACTCAATACCCTAAGAAAACTTGTTGGTTATTCGTAAGTAATCCAGATAAGTTAGATGAGAAAGGTCAAGCGTGACGGGAGCGAGCACTCGAAGTTAAAAATTCTGTTGTCGTAGCCATCAAGGACAGAGTGTGTGAGCAACCGAATACAGACGCTGAACAAAATCGCCTATGGGTATCGTGATTGGAAATTTTTTTGAGTTAAGAATTAATAAACTCGAATAAACAAACCGCGCATAAATGCGCGGTTTGTTTGTCCATATTGTTACAAAAACCAAAACATGTTTAACAAGCAAAGCAAAAACCTAGTAAATAGTCTTCCCCGCTTTTCGCTGTGTATTCCTTGTCTTCGTTGCTTGCTGTTGGGCGGCATTTATTATCGCCTTTCACTAGACTCACCCAGTGACGAAGCCCCGTCGCACGTTGACTTTCCGATTGACCAAACAGAGTGCACGTTTCCAATTGGATGTCTGCAATTTGTACCAACTGGAGTAGTCCATTGCCTTGACGGCGAGCCAGTGTCACTTCTACGTGCGTGCCACTCTCATCACGAAACAGGATCGAATCTGGTGAACATTTGTCTCCGGCATAAGCCACAAACTGTTTGGCATGACGAAGGCCGCTATGCTGACCATTTTTGAAGTAGGCTTGAACGTGGCGATAGTCAATTTCATAACTCACCACATCTTCGTGAGAACCATTCTCTAGTGGGAACAAGGTATCAAGAAGTTGCTTAGTCATTTGTTGTTTTTGAGTAGGCTTATCAGCGTTGACCATTTCCACGGCAAACACGGCTTCAGCGATAAAATTTTGCGGGTTATGGGGTTCTGTTTTATCGAATGTCTGCATATTCATAGTCTATTCCTTCAGAGGCAATTAATAACAGCTTAAGCAAATACCCTTAACACCTTGTTGGTTTGTCTCGTTATTGCTTGATCATTAGAATAGCTTCTTTTTAAAAACAATTTCACAACGAAATTTTCACACTGTCAATTTTACAAAATCACTCTGTGTAAAAATTGATAACGCACGTTAAGAAATTATACTTATTCAATATTTTTCAATACTTTAATAAAATTAGATATGCAGAAGACACAAAACCCTGAGGAATCCCCTAATGATTTGGATAAAAATCATAAAGTTAAGCTGGATGCACATCTTGTCGTATGATCATATGGTTCTGCAAAAAATCAATAATCAGACAACAAGATGTGCGAACTCGATATTTTACACGACTCTCTCTACCAATTCTGCCCTGAATTACACTTAAAAAGACTGAACAGTTTAACGCTAGCTTGCCACGCATTACTTGAGTGTAAAACGCTTACTCTTACCGAGCTTGGTCGTAACCTACCAACGAAAGCTAGAACAAAACATAACATCAAACGAATCGACCGATTGTTAGGTAATCGTCACTTGCACAAAGAGCGACTCGCTGTATACCGTTGGCATGCGAGCTTCAATCGCACTATAGGGGCGTTCTGTTACTCTTTACGAGAAAGCGTTTCCGCTTTCAGAGCAATGTTCAAAGGCGGCTCATGACCAATTTTTAAACGACCTTGCAAGCATTCTACCGAGTGACACGACACCGCTCATTGTTATTGATGCTGGATTCAAAGTGCCATGGTTCAAATCCATTGAGAAGCTAGGGTGGTACTGGTTAAGTCGAGTAAGAGGCAAAGTGCAACATGCTAACCTCGGTGCGGAAAACTGGCTCTCTGTCAGTAGATTACACTGCATGGCCTCAAGTCGTTCAAAGACTTTAGGCTATAAGCGGTTGACTAAAAGCAATCCAATCTCATGCCAAATTGTACCGTATAAATCTCGCCCTAAAGGCCGCAAAAATCAGCGTTCGACACGAACTAACTGTCATCATTCGTCACCTAAAATTTATTCTGTTTCGGCAAAAGAACCGTGGGTTCTAGCGACTAACTTACCCGTTGGAACTCGAACACCCAAGCAACTTGTTAGGATCTACTCGAACACCCAAGCAACTTGTTAGGATCTACTCGAAGCGTATGCAGATTGAAGAAACATTCCGAGACTTGAAAAGCCCTGCGTGCGGATTAGGCCTCCGCCATAGCCGAACTAACAGTCCAGAGCGCTTTGATATCATGCTACTAATCGCCCTAATGCTTCAGCTGACATTATGGCTTGCTGGAGTTCATGCTCAGAAACAAGGTTGGGATAAACACTTTCAAGCTAACACTGTCAAAAATCGAAATGTACTCTCAACAGTGCGATTAGGCATGGAAGTTCTGCGGCATTCTGGTTACGCAATAACGAGGGAAGACTTGCTCGCAGCTGCAACTATGCTTGCTCAAAATCTATTCAAACATGGTTGTGCTTTGGGGGAGTTATGAGGGGATCCCTCAGTGCCGAGCTACAAGCGATGGTGAAAGCGCTAATGGCGTCAGAAAACCGATTGAAACAAGAGCGCCAGTCGCTACTTGAACAGCTCAAACTTGCCTTCGAACGCCAGTTCGCTAAACGCTCGGAGGCGCTAAAGCCTTACGATGTATCTCAAGGTGACCTCTTCAACGAAGAGATGTCTACCAGTTGCTTGATTTATGGGGAAACTTCAATAGCTTCTATGCGGAATTACCAACCAAACGATGATATTTTTGGAAAGCAGTGAAGCATTCTGTGAAGGCGGTTGTCTGACGCTATAAAATAGCCGAATGTTAAAAGGCCACCTTAAACGGTGGCCTTTAAGTACGACGACTCGGGACCCTAATTCCGAAACGACGTTTTCCAAAAAGTACGTGTACTTTCTGAAACCGGTAGACCACCCCACTCCAGATAGAAACTGTGGATTAGTCGAAATAGGTGTCAATCGATGACCATGTTGCCTAACATAGTTATCATCTACGCTTGTTTTAGGCCTCAAAATAATTCTAATGACAATCATGACCTTAATCAATCCAGTCATGGTTAGTTAGTGAACAAAGCGTACATAAAAATCAGCAATAGTGGTAATTCAATCACACTTATATCTACTCTACGCATATTTCACATCGCTAGCGAAAAGTTATGGTGTTTGGTAGGATCGTGCTACCTATACCAAAAGACATAAATCGATGAAATTAACCAAACTTACTCAAGAGATTTTCGATCACCTTTACCGTGATATCACTGAATTCCGTACCACATTTGATTTGCCAGTAAATGACCCTCACTCTCTTGATGATGCAGCGGATACTTTGCATAGCTCGCTAGCTATCGAAGAAATGACTGAATTGGCGGAAGCCGATAGTAAAGTGGAACAAGCGGATGCGATCATCGATTCGGTTTATGTGTTAATGGGTCGCTTGGTTCACCTTGGCGATAGCAAAGTTGCGGACAACGTGGCTATTAGCTACCTTATTGAACTGTTACTGCATGTTGCCGCTAACCGCGACATCGACTTCATTACATGCTGGGATGAAATCCATTCTAGTAATATGAGCAAAGTGTGCCGCACTGAGCAAGAGTATGCAGAAACTGAAGCTCACTACGCCAAACAGGGCATTACTCTAATGGCCGTTCAAAAAGGTGAATACATCATCGCAAAATGCGCGGAAGATTTTGTTTCTGAAGCGAAGACTATCCGTAAGGGCAAAGTACTTAAATCGGTTTACTACCGTCCAGCAGACCTAACTCCGTTGGTATAAATCCTGCAAAATTGCTTTGACAATGGCTATCACTGCGATAGCCATTTTTATTTTCCGTCGAATCATTCAGTTATGCTTTACTGTTCCCTTCTATCAAAACAAAAAGGGATGATTGAGCGTCTATGTATATAATGAGAAAGCGCACAGAGCGATGACGCTATTCACCGTCACATCGCATTCACCACACCATCAATCTTCAAAAATAAGATAGGCTCGCCCGTTATGATCAAGTTTTTGAACCGTCGTCTTGTAAACCGAGTTGATGTTCTCAACCGTCAAGACATCTTGACTACTCCCCACTGCTTCAAGTACACCATTGTTTAGTAACACGACATTGTCAGCCCTAGTTAACGTCACGTTTAGGTCGTGATTTGCCACAATAACGGTTGTACCCTGACTGGTGACAAGCTCGATAAGTCGATGAAGGTACTTTTCCTGGCCAATATCCAGTGGCGCCGCTGGCTCATCCAAAATCAAGTACTGTGCTAGTGGGTTGATGGGTTTCCATACTTGTATGCAACATGCCGCTAACCGCACTCGCTGCCACTCCCCACCAGATAAATGATGGACTGTACGACTCAACATCGTATCCAGATTCAACAGTTCAACAATGGATAAAATGGCGCTATTTACCTCTACACTATCATCTTTACAGCTGGCAGGAATGGATAACGAAAGAAACTGATAAACAGGCATATTGAACGCCGGGCGAGCGGATTGACTGAGATAGGCGCGAGTTAAGGCAATATCAGGAAGAGACAATGTCGACAGCGATGTCCCTTCAATAACAATATCACCTTGATAATCAATCACCCCAGCTAATGCAGCAAGCAATGTGCTTTTACCGCTCCCGTTAGGACCGATGACGTGTGTGAGTTGCCCTTTGGGGATAGTGATCGTCAATGGTAGTAATCGAGTACCAATCGCTAAATTATGAACTTGAATCATGACTCTTCACCAACATCCAAATAAAGATTGGCGCGCCTATTGTCGTCGTCATCACTCCAACGGGTAGCTCAGCAGAATCTAACACCACCCTTGCAAGTATGTCAGAGATCACCAACAAGGTTGCCCCAGTTACCGCAGACAATGGCAACAAATAGCGGTTTTCAGTACCAAAAGCTAAACGCAGAAGATGCGGAACAACCAAGCCAACAAAGCTAATCACCCCCCCTAAAGCAACTGAACCTCCGACCAAAAGCGATACACAAAGGATAAGTTGCCAGCGTACTCGGTTGACGTCCACGCCTAATTGTTTGGCGTGCACTTCCCCTACCATCAACTTATCAAGAACCCTACCTTGTAGGCATAGCCATACACTGATTGGCATCATGAGTATCGTAAGCACGTGCTGGTACCAACTCACTCCACCAACGCTTCCCATCAGCCAGTACATTAACTGACGAATGCTTAAATCGTCACTGAAATAGAACGCCCACGTTACGACGGCACTCGATAGAATCCCAAGCGCAACACCCACTAACAACAGCCGCGTTGTTGTCAGTCTCATGGTTTTTGCCATACTCACCAAAATGATGGTGAAACCAAGCGCCCCCACTACCCCAGCAAGCATAAAGCCGAGTGGCGTTGCTGCTGCAGGAAACGCGAACAAAATGATCACCATCCCTAAACTGGCACCGCCTGAAATTCCAAGAACGCCAGGTTCGGCAAGGACATTACCTAACAAGACCTGCAGTGAGGCTCCAGAGAGTGCCAACGCGGCACCGATTGCTGCTGCGGCAAGCAATCTTGGTAAACGCAAATCATAAAGAAGACGTGACTCAAGCGAGGTCTGGGGTGAAAAAGGGTTGATAAGAAGCTCTCCAACCGAGAGGTGAAGTAGCGCAGAAACAACTAAGACGCCGGTCATCGCAATAATTAAATAGCGCCAGCGTCTTTGGTTTTGATTCAGTAACTGATTGAATTCCATTTGAGAAGCATAACAGCGGCGATGCAGAACGCCACTGTTTTTCGATCAATCGTAGACCAGTTGGTCATCCTCATAGCGGGTTGCCACTTTTACCACCATTAAGGCGGCTCGTTGTCCTACAACTACTTTTCGATTCGGGAAAACAATAGCCTCATGATCGTTCTTTGCCATTAACGGTTTATCACCATCATGACCGAAGACTTCACCATGTTTAAACTCGGTAAAGTTCTCAACATCATCGTCAAACAAGAAGTCAAAATCGTCATGATGACGGATAACAGTGCGAGAAACACGATAGATAATCGGCTGTTTGGCTAAGTGCTCTGGTGTTTCTTGTGAAAGTAAGTCACGAGTTGCCAGATCAAATGCCAACAGTTTTTCTAAGTCGTTTTCACCAATTCGGGCGACGCGACCAAGCTCCATCGTTAACGCTTGTGCACCGTAATTCTCCGCAGAGAACCAGCTAAAGGTACTCGATGGCGCATTCGATAGCAGTACCGCATCCATATGCGCACTGGCTACATAGTCAAACAGCGCTTTACTTCTTACTGCATGCCTTGAACGAGGACTCACAACAAAAGAATAGTGTTTGGATTCACGAATCGCGCAATGTAAGTCCAAATGCCAGCGGCAGTATTCGTCAGTGCCTTGATAAAACTTATCGACCAATGCGCGTAGGTGTTTTGCAATCGCTACTTCCCTATTCACAGAATGTGGCTTGTTGCCAAACAGTCGGTTTAAGTTCTCATCAATAAAACGAGTAAAGCGGTTCGTCGCTTCTGGGTGGGCAATGATAAATAAGCAACGAGCATTCAGCTTCAAAAAGCCAGACTCAATGTCTTCCACCATTTTACTGACCAGTTCCATGGGTGCCGTTTCGTCACCATGGATTCCACATGAAATGATGATGTGTTTACTGTCTTTATCTAGATGTTTTGGGGTAACTTCTAACACCCCACGATAACTCAGTTCCATTTTCACTCCATCTGGAGTGCTCAGCGATTTTGCAGTGAACTCAGTTTCGGTTTCCAATGTATCTTTCAGAAATGACTGGCGAAAAAGCGATTTCGTCATGCGCTGCTCCCTATCTAACAGCGGTATGGTAATGAAACATTCAATAAATTTATACGGATATGATCGCGTTTATCGAAGTAAGTCTCGTAACTTTAAGGCAAAACCCTTATTTTACCGAAAAATCGACGAAGAGCACTACGCATGCAGTAACATAACCATTGCGTCACTCCATGCGTTGCTCGTTCGATTTATGATTTCAGGCCATCGAGTAGCGTTTCAAATTCATCTACTTTGACTGCCAACTTAGCCATTCCCTCATTCCAAAACGAGGATTGTGTCAGATCTTTGCCCATGTGTTTCAAGACCACCTCTTCCGCCAAATACGAACCTGTATCTCTTAGCAGAGCAACATAGTCCGGAAAGAATGCGTCTCCTTTGGTCGCGCGCTGAGCGTAGACACCTTGACTAAACAGATAACCGAATAAATACGGATAGTTATAAAAACTCAGCTCAGAAATACTGAAGTGCAGCTTACTCGCCCAGAAGTATGGGTCAGTGCCTGACATAGAGTCACCATACCAATCACGCCAGGTCTTCGACATTAGATCACACAACTGTTTGGCATCTAATTCATTGTTCTCTCTGGCCTCATAGAAAGCCTTTTCAAACTCATAGCGCACTGGAATGTTGATCGTCAGAGCATAGGCAGAAGATAATTCTTCCCACAGCATTTCGAGCTTCTCTTGTGCAGTTTGGGCCTGCTCGAGCATGTAGTCCCGAACGATATTCTCTGCAAAAATTGAGGCTGTTTCAGCCAAAGTCATCGGATAGTGAGTGCGACACAACGGCAAGTCACGCATTACCCAATTATGGAAGGCGTGTCCGAGTTCATGAGCCAATGTGAGCAAATCTGAACGGCTTCCGCCCCAAGTCATAAACACCAATGGTGTGCGCGTTGCTGCCAGCTTAGTACAATATGCCCCTAAGCGACGGTTGTTAGATGGCTCTGCGTCAATCCAACCATTATCCACCATAGTTTGAACAAACTCCGCCATGGATGCGTCAACCTGTTCAAACGCGGCTTTGATCACAGCAATGCCTTCCTCAAAGGAATAGACCTGCGCTTCTCCACTGTTTAACGGGGGCATGGCAGCCAGATGATTCCATGGTGTCATCGCCTCAAGTCCATGTACACGAGCCATCAGCTTGCCCGCTTTTTGACCTACGGCTTTGTGCTCATGAGCGGCGGACATCATCGCATCCAGTGTTTCTCGCTGGATACGATTCTCTCGCAAGCTAGGATCTAGGAAGTGCTCTTGCTTCGCTTTAGAGCGTTTCTTACCTTCATTGTGTCGCCATCCTGCTAACGCATTCACAATGGCGGCAAACGACGTTTCATTGGCCTTCATCGCAGATTGAATGCCCTCCCACGCGGCTTGCTGTTTTGCAAATTCACCGCCATACAAAAGGCTGGCCGCCTTGGAAAAACCGACGGTCTCCGAGCCGGAGTCCGTTTTGATTTCAATGGAAAGAGAACCCGTTATATTGTCGTATAACCTACCCCAGGCATCACGCCCATCCACTTGCACCGCACAAAGCAGTTGCTCTTCCTCAATGCTCAGTTGAGTCTCCGCTTTGCGTTGCAATAGCTCAATTTGAAAGCCTTGCCCTGAGACAGACGGATCCTCATGGTCAAGAACTTGTTCAATAAACGACACGTCTGCCAACGCCAAAGTATTTTCGTACGGGGTGAACGCTTGTTCTAGTTCGGAATTTAGCTGAGCAATACGCCCAATTAACTGTTTGGCTTGAGTATTTTGTGCATCGGTAGAAGCATAGCAATTGGCTAACGTATTCACTGTCGCCAGTAAAGTACCTGCCGCCTCCATGGTTTGAATCGCATTTTGCATCGCTGACACATTCTGACGTTCGCCACAGTGATTATTCAACAGTTCAATAGAACGTCGAATCAAAGCAATGTCTTGCTCTACTTTTGGATCATCAAGGTTTTGATAAGCTATCGAAAGATCCCAAACGGCTTTGTTCCGGCGTTTTTCAAGGTAGTTGTCGCCTTTAATTTTTTAAGCAGCTTCTTTCTGCCTTTCAGGATTTAGCTTAACTTCACCAACTTCATCCCAGTTTCTAGATTCGTTTGACCACCGCTGTGGGTTGGCTGCTCTCGCTTGTTTATAAAGCTCTTTGCGCTTAGCTAAGATGGTACTATCCTCTCCATTATGGCGTTGAACTGGGGTC
>NZ_OANU01000138.1 GCF_900089835.1 Vibrio thalassae
TGTCAACGCCAGTTTAAAATTGACCCACTTATCGACGTTATCGCCGAAGTAAAACTGACCCACCCAAGTAATTAATTTTTACTTTCAGATAGATTTTCTAGAACTGTTGGTATGGTTCCAGCCGCCTTCTTTCCTCGTAATCGGTAGCTTTCTCCACTGATTTGTACGATGTGCGAGTGATGAAGAAGCCTATCCAGTAATGCCGCCGTTAGTGTTGTATCGTCAGCGAACGCATTTGACCATTGAGAGAACGGCAAGTTACTGGTTACGATAATGCTACCTTGCTCGTATCGTTTAGCGATGACGTTGAAGAACAAGTTCGCTTCTTCTCTGCCGAACGGTAGATACCCGATTTCATCGACGATAAGGAGCTTTGGTGCAAGAACGCTTCGCCTCAAGTAGCTTTCAAGTTTGCCCTGAGCTTTCGCCGTAGACAGTTGGAGCATTAAGTCAGCTGCTGTGATGAACCGTGTCTTTAAGCCTTTTTGTACAGCTATTTGACCAAGGCTAACAGCAAGATGGCTCTTACCAACACCACTTGGGCCAAGTAGTACTACGTTTTCTTTTCGCTCGACGAACGCCAACCCTGTTAGCTCCTTGAGCTGTTTCCGTGGGGCACCTGTTGCGAACTTGAAGTCATAGTCATCGAACGTTTTCTCCATAGGGAAGCTGGCGAACTTAGTCAGCGTTGCTCTTGTGCGTTCAGCTCTCGCTTCAAGCTCAGCGTTTAGAAGTGATTCTAAGTAATCGGCTAGGCTCAACTCACGAGTGCTAGCGACTTCTGCCAACCTCGGCCACTCCTGAGCCATTGCTTGCAACTTCAGCGTTGCGCAGGCAGCTTCGATGCGATTCATTTGAAGGTTCATACTCGCACCTCCAACAACGCGTCATATATTGATAGAGGATGTTGGAAGCTCTCAACGGGCATGACATTATCCCCCATTGTTAGCGGCGCTATCGGGCGTGTCGGCAACGGGAGAGGTTGAAGTGTAAAACGTTCTTTCTCTAAAAGAACTTGAGGCTTTTTGCCTGTTGTGCCGTGCATTCTCTGGTGAGCGACGGTTTCTAACCACGCGCCGATATGACCGTTAAGGACATCGGCTGTGATTTTCAGACCGTGTTGTTTAAGTGTCGCAGCAAGCGGAGTGACGAAGCTACTTTTCAAGTAAGAGTTAAATCGCTCCACTTTCCCTTTGGTTTTTGCGCGATAAGGGCGGCAAGCTCTTGGCTTAAAGTTGTATTTTTTGGCGGCGGTGAGCAGCGAGGGGTTCCAGCGGTGCTCACCCTCACCGTATGCATCACGCTCTATCATGATGGCTTTCGCATTATCGAACAGAACTTCTTTAGGGACGCCGCCGAAGTATTCAAACGCTTCTTCAAGACCTTGTATCCAGTCTTCTTGGCGCTCTCGTTCACTAAAGCGAACGAACGTCGCTCGGCTATAGCCAAGAGTGGCCACGAAGGCTTTAACACGTACGCCGTAATGAGTGATGGTCGTGAAATCGACTTGCATCTGCTCACCAGGCAATGTTTCGAATCGAACCACAGGGTCGACTGGCGTACTAGGTTTGTACTGTTTGACGTGCTCTTTGAGCATCGTTATACCACCTTCGTAACCGAGAGATTTTAGCTCACGCAATAAGACAGTTGCGGGTATCCAATAAGGCTTTGCGGCTTCAATGCGAGTGCGCAAGTAGTCGTGGTAAGGCTGTAATTTGGTGGGTCGAGATTGCCGTTCTCGATACACAGGCTCTTTACTTCTGTCTCGAAGATAAGTGCGAACGGTATTTCTAGAGATACCTAAATCTCGCGCGATGCAGCGGATGCTTTGCCCTTGCTGATGTAAAACGTGTATTTCCACTAGTTGCTCCTGATTGATCATAATCCGCCGCTTTGTCCATTTTACGAACGGATAGTTTGCCTCAGGTGGGTCAATTTTAAATCGGCGTTAGTGGGTCATTTTTACATCGGCGCTGACA
>NZ_OANU01000012.1 GCF_900089835.1 Vibrio thalassae
ACGGCGGCATTACTGGATAGGCTTCTTCATCACTCGCACATCGTACAAATCAGTGGAGAAAGCTACCGATTACGAGGAAAGAAGGCGGCTGGAACCATACCAACAGTTCTAGAAAATCTATCTGAAAGTAAAAATTAATTACTTGGGTGGGTCAGTTTTACTTCGGCGATAACGTCGATAAGTGGGTCAATTTTAAACTGGCGTTGACATAGTAATAAACCCTTTGCTAAATAAGTATTTAATAGGCGGCGGGACTAAAGGCAGTAGTGCGAATAACTTGAGTGGTTCTTCTAGTAAACATGGTTAATTAGTGACATTACTCGATACGCCCAAGTGGGCGTATCCGGTAAAGTTTCTTACTCAAGGGGTAATTCGTGCAAGCGACAAAGCCTAATGAGTTATGTTTATGGGGAACTAAATTGTGAAGGTTAGTCTAAAAAGCTTTAGCATCACCACTCTTATTGCGTTCATGTCTTACCTGTCTTTGTTGTTCACCCACAGCTCCCACTAACTTACTCTCCACCGCCTACCAACGATAAATCTGTATTGAATGAAATAGGGCTCCCATTGAGTTGTGGTGAATTGACGGCGAGAAGGAACCCTTTAAGCACCTCACTCGTTGAAGAATTCACCATTGACACAACAGTATTGTTGTTTGTCGCGAGTGTGTAGTCACTTTTTTCGAACACCATTCTCATCTCATCTGAAATGCCATCTTCAAATAACGCGAAGAATTTGTCCGTCACTACAAATAGACCAAACCGCGTCATATGAAGTGGTGAAGAAGGTTTATTGCAGTCTATTGCTCCAGAGTTAAGTAATGACTCAATATATGGTACGTAGCGCACAACCAATTTACGCGAGTTGTCGAGACATTCCTCACTCTCCAACACTTGGGTTGGTAAAAAACCTAGCCAATGAGGTCGGCCAACGAGATACTTCCTACTGCAACGCGTCATCAGTTCTTCATCTGTGAAATTGATATCCGTTGGTGCATGAGAGAAGCGTATGGGCCCCGAAAACGGGTCTGTTTCTACTACCGTAGTGTCATCTGTCGGCATATCAATATAGTGGCTAGCATCTACTCCCATCACTGGAGGAGGATTAGCTTCACTTGACACATTTGTGTTTTTTTTGCGTGTCGCTGAAGATTCACTTATTGAGTCAGATTCAAGACTCGGAGTTTTGTTTGGCTTCGCTGGTGGTTTCTTGTTGGCTGTACGCTTTTGGGTGGAGTCATCGAGTCCACCCAAACCGACATTAATCGCTTTATCCAGCAAAGAACCCTCACCTCTCTGAACATTGGAGTTTCTGTTCGTCTCCTTGACTGACTTTCTATTTCTAGGCTTCTTGCTAGATGTTGGGCTCATACCAACCTTTTTGTCTACCGAACCTGCTTGTGAAGAAGGACTTTGCGTTGCACCAGGCACGCGGACTCCCTTTCGCTGTTTAGATGATTTGTTAGCCTCTGTAGATGATGGAATGTCTGCTGACTTGTCAACACTCTTTTTATCTACCGAACCTGCTTGTGAAGAAGGACTTTGCGTTGCACCAGGCACGCGGACTGCCTTTCGCTGTTTAGATGATTTGTTAGCTTCTGTAGATGATGAAATGTCTGCTGACTTGTCAACACTCGCCTTTACCTCTTTTTGAACCTTGCCATTACCCAAGGGCGGTAAACTTGGAGTAACTAAGACTGGTTCTTGCGTCTTCTCGGCCGAATCATCTTCCTCTACAACTTCATCTTGTGCCGAAGATGAATGAGTTTCAGCGCGACTCTTAGTAGATGTTCGACTCGTATCATCATCTTTTGCAGCTACACTGTCGGAAGACGATTCATCTTCCGTTTCATCAGTATTCTCATAGAACGCATCATACAATTCAGGGTAGTTTTCTTCTGTAAACTCATCCCGATCTTCTTCCAAGCTTTTTGGCGAAATACTGAACTGAACATCTAGTGTTTTAAGATCTGGTATTTCTATCGACGGAAACGCGCGCATATCAAAGACGAGATAGCTCATTTCACGAGATTTGTTATTGTTGTTAGTTGAGAAAAACTCGATCCACCAGAGCGTATCTCCGGATGGTGCTGTCATTGTCACATCGTTATCAGCCAGCATCGTGTAGATGCTTTGATTATTAGGAATAGATATATTGCGTGCTTTTATGCGTTTGTTGATGATCGGCAAGACCGATTTCGCTGAAACAAAGACAAGGCGACCAAATCGTTCGAGATGACTGAATTTACCCATGGCCGCTTGATTGCAATTCAGTCCGTACGACTCAGGATCGGCCAACAGAGCTGCAAACTCGTACTTATACACTTCATAGATTGGTACATTTGGATCATCTAGGTCGACGTATTTACCGCCTCCATTCAACATATAAGCTTTACGCGCTTGAGCCGTAGAGTATGAATCTCCGTGACTGACGCATCGACCAATTGCATCGCCATTTGCATAATCGGAAGCAATCGTATGAATAAGGTGTATATAGAGTTCCGCGCAATAACGTTCGTTCATATCAAGCAACCACTCCAGACCCTCTGATGGCACGACCGCTTGTAGAAAAGTCGTAGAGAATAACTCATGCGAGTTTTTCTTATATACGTTTAGATTAAGACGGTTTCTGTTGCGTTCGGTTTTGAACTCTACCTGTTCATCTTCCGATGGTGTAGCATGTATCAGTGGACTCCAGAAAATCCACTTATCATCACTGTCTTTAATATACCAACGAACATCCGTCAGTATCTTACCTGCATCATGTAACAAACCAGCTAGAAACACCGCATACATAAACGGTCGTTTTAACCACTGAATCGTCTCCGAATTACCATCCGGGAAATAATACCGTCCTTGGGATACTTTGAGTGAATAAAGGGCAACTTCTAAAGAATGCTCAATCAACCCAAATGCTTCTGCATGATGATAGCGCTCTGAAGCACCAACGTCCTGACACAACTCGGCAAATGACCTGATTGGCGGAAGATAGTATTTCATCCAGTACTCGTCAGAGAGACCTACCACCTCTTTGATGGTACTCACTAATTGTGCGCAACGCTCACGCTCCAATATAGTGTCGGCACTGAGAAAAATGTGGCGCCCTTCAGAAACGCTAGTTTTAGTTTGGGAGACAACTGGTACTGAAATTTCTGTCGCAGATTTAGCACCATCGTTAATCTCCAAACCGCTTTGCGGGTGATTTTTTTTCCGTCCGAATTTTAGGAACGAAAATATACTAGTCATCGAAATACTCATGAATAATGAAAACACCTGGGGGTAACATTTTGGGAACAGAACTAACTGAAAAACAAAGTCAGCTCATCAGTCTGCTAGGCAGCAAAACAAATCTAAAACGCATTATCAAAACTATGCCTGAGCCACACTACTCAAAGCTGAGAAAAGTGATGCTTGAAGCGATAAGTGACACCGACTCAGAAAGAGCAGAGGCGGAGTTACAAAAGCAACACAACATTGCACTCATCGAATCTGCAGTGACGCAATTGAGAGAGCAAGGCGTTCCTAGCGAACTCATTGCACAACAACTGTCTAGCACTACCTAGTATCCGCTCGTTTTAAAGTATTGAACGTCGAAAAATGAAAAAAAGGTTGGCTTGGAAATGAATACACACAGCACAGCTCTCGACTATATGAATGCGCTTAGATCTGATAGCACAAAGAAAGTAGAACACTCTCTAAACGATAGCTACGCTAGAAACTGCTCATACTACATTCGAATACTAAAGAGGTGGGCAAATACACCTAGATTGTTAGAGCCGATATCAAACTACAGAGCGGTGAGAGGTTTAGCGATAGAACTGAACAAGTACGAGTGCGGCAACTTCATCGCTCACGAAATAGGACAGCGCGGCTGCGCATACTCAGATCTTCTGCAGAAATTACTCTGGTGCCAGAAGCAACTGTCGGAGGAAGAATACCGAGCCGGGAAATTGACGCTACCAACTACTGAAAGTAGTAAAACCTGTGCAGATTTTCTCTCTAAATTAAGCGTGCACATTGAAGTGCTTGACAAACTCAGCATTCACTCGTTTACCCTGTATAAGAATGTCGTTAGCCCACAATCTAGTGAAGAAATTGAGAAATTCGCTGCCGAAAAACACATCGATTTAGATTCTCGCTCCATACCATCTAATGATTATTTAAACCTGTTGTCGGCCATCGTAGGAGTCGCGTTATCGAAAGCGGACAGCAACACAGAACTGGGTCAAATAAACAATGAGGTGAGTCTTATGCCAACGCCTAAAGACATACTTTATTCATTCGTATCAAGCGCTCTAGCGGCCAGACATGGAGGCATAGACGTAGCATGACACTCTCAATTAGAAACAAAGTGGCATACAGAAAACTGATTCGATTGAGTAATCACTATCTGCATAATCCACGACCAGTAAAAACGTGGAGTGCATACACTCGGGGCATGGAGAATCACTTGGATGAACTCAAAGATTCTCTCGCTTTTCTCGCGTCAATACCGTCTAGCTCACTTGATATTGAAGCAATACTCACGGCAATACATACACGTAGTGACGGAATCGTATTTGAAGATCTAAGCGAAACAAGAGCGTTTATTAGGTTATGTAAAAACGAATTGGAGGGCAACAAATGAGTACCAGATCGTGGACATTTAGCTACGGCATCTTGCTCAATCTGGCCATTGAAGATGCTGTTCATTCAGACATGGTAGTGATCAATGAAATACTACAGAAAGACGCTAAAGAGCAAGTAACGCTATTTCAATCTTGGTTCAATATCTCTGAAGAATTAGCGTACAAAGTAACGCATAGCAAACTGGCGACAGGTCTAATTGAAGCCGCAACATTGGTTAATGAATCGGTTACCGAAATCGCTAGTATTCAAACTCTGAGACGCGCCTCTGAAACAAAAAAAGGGCAAGAGCTCATCAAAAAATTAATAGAGAAGCACGAACTACTTGCACATATCGAGGCACTCAACATTCGCTACTCGCAACGCGATTTGCTCAAGAGTGAGCTTAACATATCTCGTCGCAACGCAGCAAAGTTAAGAGAGATCATGGATGCACCTGTTCGAGTTGTTCGAGAGCAGAACAGTTTCATTCAATCAGAAGTCAAGCTGTCAAGGAATACCAGTGCCGTGGATAAATTTCGAAGCTACAAAGCCAAAGACGACATACCGGCCATCGTAAAGAGAACCAGCCCTAACTATCCAATATCAAGCGCTATTGTCAGTTTTGCTTTACACGCAAAAATGGAAATACGCGACATCAATAGAGAGATTCTTGACGATATTGTAGCTGCCGTAACAGAGAATATGGGAAGAAAAACATCATGACTAATAGAAAGGTACAAGAAGCTTCAAAGACACCGTTTGAACATCAATCTTCAATGTCTATTACTGGAGAAATGATCGAAAACAAACCAGCTCAAACCGTCTGCATCGTGCAGTTTTACACAAAGGTTGCGCCGAAACTTCTTTTCTCAGTAAAAGATAACAACGCAGCAAAGCAGGGAAGATTTATCATTGGAGTGGACTGGTTTGACACCAAACTTGCACCACTTTATACCGCAATCCGAAACGACGACCCGTTCGCTGACCAGCTTTTGGTGGACATCGAAATCAGCATTGACGAGCTAGGAGATGCCTACAAAGCCAAGCAAGAAGAGATCCGAGAATTGATTGCCAATCGACTCACGAGCACCGGAACGCGAATAGAATTTCCAGCCGATGGCTACAACAACGAGTGCCGAGTTTCATTCAATAATCGCCTTGCTTATAGTTTCCTCTGGTTAACAAAAGAGCTTGATAATTACATGTACTATCTCTATTTGGCAGACAAGTACAATGTCATCGAACGAGCTCAGTACAACGAGCTTTGGCGCGAAGCAAAACGCTCCTTTAGATACACTCTGGGAAAAATTAACGGATGGAAGGCTACGTCAATTACGCGAGTTGACCTAGCGCAAGGAACAGCGCGTGTGCCGGTCGCTTTCAATCTCAATGAAAAGATTTCGCTAAGCCAAGAAGTCCTACTTCTTGAAGAAAGAGCAGGCACTGCACCGCCTATTTCATCATGGAAGAATAACATCTTGCCTAACGACGTTTTAAATCGATTAAAAGAAACATACTGCTAGAGCACTTTCAAAATTCCTGCATACGAGCTCGACTATCTTCACTAAGTAGTCGGGCTTTTTTCTTCCTTAAGGATTGGAAAAAGCCAATTTATAAACATTGTTGGCCTCACTCGAAACTGATTTACATCACCCGATAGTCGGTTTTGCGTCACCCGCTTTGCGGTTTTGTGTCACCCGATAGTCGGTTAGTGTCACCCAGCATTCGGTTTGTTGTCACCCGATTATCGGTTAGTGTCACCTGATATGTGGTTTTTGCATCACCCGCTTTGCGGTTTATGTCACCCTTTTTACGGTTTTGCACCACTTTTTTCTGTCACTTTTGGAGGTCTAAAAAGGGTGCCAAATCACTATATAAGAATATATATAAAATAAGCTATATGTGGGCCTGCTGGCAGAGGGGATTTGTCCGTTGTTTTGGCGCTGCACTAATTGCGGTAACTGAGAGTGGTGTTTTTTTTCATTTGCATCGTTAAAGGAGAAGAAAGAGGTTAAATAGGAAAGGGAGCACAAAATAACATGAAACTCATTTATCTCTCGCTCGCTCTTGCGCCTGCGCTCGCTAGTGCAACAAATACGGAGTCGGTTGATGCAAAACTAGTGTATGACCAAGGTGGTTACACTCAGGTTGTTATTGACTCAAACTTCGAGCAGAAATACCCACTACTTCAAGTCACAAGCTTGGAATTTCCCACTTCAGTAAAATACGTTGGCCAAGCACTCAACTACGCACTGGCGCTATCAGGTTACCAACTCGAAAGCACAAGAGACAGCGACTACACCACGTTACGTTTATACGCAAAAAAATTACCACTTGTGAATCGCAGTTTTACTCGAAGCACCGTGAAGCAAATTGTAGAGGTGATCGTTGGCCATGGCTATGACATCAACATCAACGAAAAATCACGCACCATCCGAATTGTCAAGCAAGCATCTTAAGGTGGCGGCATGAACAACCAGAAAAAAATAAAGCGACACGACCAAGGCGCAGCTGACGTTGAAAAAGTAACGCCAATCGACGCTGCGGTATCGGGGAAAAAGGAAATTGAATCGGCAACATCAACAGAGCAATCAACGGTGATGGAAGAAGCAAGCAAGGACGAATCAAGTGGCGCATCAACAGTGGAGCAATCCAATCCTATAGATACCACATCGTCGAGTGCTGAAAACGAGGAAGTGCAAACGTCCAAATTAGAAGATGTTGAGCAAGCTAGTGAGGAAGTAGCAAAAAAGAAAAAATCTGGGTCTACGGGTCTGTTGAAGGTCACCAGCCTTACATTTGTTATAGCGGCATTTTCTAGCGGCGGTTGGTATTTATACAACTCAAATGGCGGCGAGTTTCCAGACTTGGTGAACTTTGCATCAGGAAGTAACAGAGCAACATCAGTTGAAACTATATCTCAAGAAAACCTCAATCGTTTGAGCTTAGAAATGCGAGACGTTAAAGAGCAGCTGGCGCAGTTAAATCTACCACAGACCATTGATACTATGAAAACACAGAATCAATTACTCCAAGAACGCATCAATAGCGCAATCGAGTCATTCAACGCTGAAGTCGATAGATTTGCAGAAACCTCAAGGAAGCGCTCGGAAGAAATCCTAGAATTGAAAGAAGTTGTGACAAAGAATAAAACCTTCGGTGATTCAGAGCGCAAGAATCTGTCGAATCGACTTATACAGATTGAACTCGAACAAGAAAGAGAAGGGAAAGAGCTACTCGATAAGATTGAGCGTGAAGTGACTAAACTCAAGGCACTCAAGTCAAGCACTCAAACGTCAGCACCGAAAACCAATCAGAAAAAAGCACCAAAAGCGGCTCAAGCCTCTACTCAAACCACAACACCGACAACGAAACAAATCACCACTATTGGAACGTTAGCACTTGAGAAAATCAGCCGCTTTGGTAGCCAGTACGTAGCGCAGCTCACCGATGGTTTGTCAGGCGCAATGCCGATTATAAAAGGAGACAGGTTGGGGCAGTATTCTGTCGTCGACATCAACGACGAAGGCGTGACACTGAAAGACCAAATCGGAAATGTCTACCTCATGCCAGCTAAGTAATCGGAAGTGACGATAATGAAACGTAAAGTAGCCTATCTTCTATTACTGGCGCTGCCAAACTCAGCGCTGGCTTACACCCATCAATCGTTAAAAGTGATCACCACTCAGACCATTAATGCTGAAACAGGAAATAGTGATCAATCCTTTACTGTTGATGGATTGGAAATCACTTTGTCTGAAAAAGATAAACGCTTGGCTAAGAACTGGAATCTCTCGCATGGCGATTGGGCTAAGTACAAGTACATCATCGAGTACACACCGCGTGGTACGTGGACACCCGATTTGGATCCACCAATTGTATTGGGTAACTACGCAACCACTGAGGAAGAGCGTATGCACTACGCTCGGAAGATGAACGAAATAGAGTTAGCTCGTCGAGATAGAGAGTTAGCGTTTCAAGATGCAGCCATTCGAGCTATCTACCAGAGCGTCCCATCGGTAAATCCAAACATACCGAAACCAAAAACAGGTATTGCCGCTCGACTAACGGAAGGCCGTACTACGCTTCGAAGTCTCTTCATCGATTACAAGACCTGTGATAGCAAATGTAAGATTTTCTCGACACTTGCCATTGCCACGTCACCGTCGGATTCGAAACTCGATATTCACATGACAAACGCAACGGGCCCGCAGGCCGAACAGTTTCTCAGTGATATCGGTGTAACAGAAAACAAGAAGCAACAAAAAGCCATTAGCGTAAACGCGTCATTGAATAATCACATGGTTGAGAAGCACAGAAATGGCGGCACCGTTCCGTATTATCTCGTCACCATGGATACCGAAACCAAGCGTTTCCATAGCCAGTAAAGATTGTGTGTTATGAAAGTAATAAAGTTTCTTATATCAAGCGTGGTACTTTGGATTGGTTCAGTTACCTTCGCGTGGTCAGCTAGCGTCAGCGCACCGAAGTATTTCATCTGGTTATCACAACAAACTGGAGTACCCCCATTGGTACTCTATGCATTGTCTGTGCAAGAAACGAATACCAAAATGGTTGATGGTACAGTCAGTCCATGGCCGTACACCATCAACCATAAAAGGAAAGCATTTTTCTACGCTACTGAGGCAGAAATGCTTTCGAAAGCTCGCTCGTTAATTTCTCAAGGTTACCACTCATTTGATGTTGGTCCGTTTCAAGTTAATTGGAAGTGGAATGGCCACAGAGCGCGTTCAATTGAAGATTTGGGCAATGTGCACCGTAACGGCATTATCGCAGCTGAAATCTTAATGGAACACTACAAAAAGTATGGCAACTGGATAGACGCTGCTGGCCGATACCACAATCCTGCAAACAAGAACGGACTAGCTGACAAGTACAAGAAAGAGTTCAGAGAGAAGCTAGCAATGATTGAGAGCGGCAAGTATCAGAGACTTGCTCAGAAAAATGAATAGGGCCTTATGAAAAGAACCACGCAACTAACCACTATCTTGTTGTTAACGATAGCGACCAATGCTTATTCAGATATTGTTCGTAGGGATACGGTTGTCACATACTCTCATTCGATAGGGCATGAAACCGCAAAGCCAAGTTCGCACGATTCACTACCACCTAAAAAACCAGAGCTAACGGATGCAGAATTAAAGGCCGTAGTACTGGAAGAGGCTAAGTCGCTAAATCGTGTCCTTCGTTCTAGCACAATGACAGTGCTGAACGGCTACAAAAACGGCAAGCCCGATTTAGTGGTATTGGCAAGCAACGAAGAAAACTCGCAGCCAGTTGGTGAAGTCGTAAGAGTGGACCAACTTGAAGAGGCAGAGAAAAGAAAACGCCAAATGGCAGAACTGGCTCAGCTAGAAAGATTCAAAAAAGGAGTTGTCACCAAAGAGGAACTGGAGCGTTCCGCTCTTCGTAGCATCTTTCCAGTTACCACCGCTCTTAAACCTACTCGTTTACCGAGTCGCGTTATCAAGCTCTCACCAGAACAGGCAAAGCACGTCACTCGCCCAATCGCGGTCATTGGCGCGGATGACTATTCACTCCAATGGTTTCGAATGAATATAGGAGCAATCCGTCGACATAATGCAGCCGTTGTCGTCACTCAAGTAAATTCTCTTACCGATTTCCAAGCAATTAAGAAATACGCACCAGACATAGAGATGCAGCCTGTTGATGCGGGATTGTTTTTGCAAAACGTCGGGGTATCGGTTTATCCAATCATCGTGACCAACCAAGGGGCAATTCAATGAGCACCGAAAAGGAACTAGATGGCCTGTTGAGGCCATCATTTGAAATTCGCACTATCGCTTATTGTGGCATTATGATCCCGTTCATAGGATTAGCAGGCCCTTACATTGGATTAACGACGAGTTGGATACTTGTCTTTATCGCCATTTTGATTTTATTGGCTTCATATCGTCTCAAGAGCCTAATTAAAATGAAGAAGTACCAGATGTCGCTCAATGTGATTGACGCGTTCCACTTAAATACCGACCAATTGCCGTGGACAGATAAGCTTCAATGGATTGGTCGAGGGTTTGCGTATGAGGATTCTGACGCTCAGCGCGTCTGGGATGCAAAGAAAGAAAACCTCAAGCCGTTCTATAGGCAGCCAGCGTTCGTAGAACGGCTGCGAAAAAATGAGGTAAAAGTATCGCTGCGCAAAGGTAAACACAAGGGATTGAAGGAAAGAGCAGAAGCATTACTGGCTAAGCAATCCAGTAAGCAGGAATTTAGATTTGGTTTTCTGCCATTTGCGATTCGAAACATTTACAAACCGCTCCCTCCAGTTGGGGGAAACGCTCTCTACCACGCGACCGGTTATGAACGAGAGCAAGATGTCTACATGCCGCTAGATGACCGGGCAGGACATGGCATCATGTTTGGCCAAAGTCGTGTGGGAAAAACGGTCTTCTTACGTTCTCAGATTTGTCAAGATATTGCTCGTGGCGATGGCGTGGCAGGTGTATTTGATCCAAAAATGGATTTAGAGCTGCTTGGCATCATGTGGGCAGAAGCCAAACGCCTTGGTAAAGAAGATAATTTCTACGTTTTTCTTCTGGGCGAACCAGAATTAAGTTCAAAGTATAATTCCATTTCCGACTTTAGCCGTTTGACAGCAGTCGCAGGTCGAATCTCGAACCAAATGTCAGGCAGCGGAGACGGTCAGGTGTTTAAAGACTTCGCTTTCAACTTTATGGTATATATTTCTGCCGCATTGCTCGATATGGGCGAGCAACCGACGTTCAAATCGATGAAAGCCAACATTGAAGATCTGGAGGGCCTGTTTAATCGATTCGGTAAGCACCTCATGCGTAAACATAATCCCAACTACATTGAGGAATACGAAGCCCTCAACAAACCGAAATTTAAGCAGAACGCAAAAGGAGAGCTTGTTGAAGATAAGCTGAAAATGGGTGCGATGAAAGGCCGTGATTACTCCACCGTCATCACCGATAAAATAACGACGGACTTCTACGAACGAAATCCCAAGCTCATTAACCAATACTTTGAAGGACTGCGCTCTACGATGAAGTCAGATCAACAATATACAAGTAAACTGACGGCTTCACTCATTCCACTTCTAACCAAATTAACGTCCGGCCAATTGGCCGATATCATTAGCCCAGACTTTGACGACATTGCAGATAAACGCACTACGTTTAGTTGGGATAAGATAATCCAACGACGCGGTATTTTCTATTGTGGCCTCAGTGCCATGCAAGACGAAGTAACAGCTGAGGCCGTAGGCAACACGTTCTTTGCTGACTTGGTAGCCAAGGCTGGTGAAATTAATAACTACGGCATCAATAAAGGTATGCCAGGCGCATCAACCAAGGACATCATTCCGATTAACCTACACTGCGACGAATTTCAGGCACTTATCTCTTCTGATGAAGTAATTTCCCTGCTAAATAGATCTGGCTCGGCTGGGGTTCGCATAATGGCCTACACTCAAACGCGAGCCGATATCGAAGCTAAATTAGGAGACAAAGCCAAAGCCGATGTCGTACTTGGAAACTTTAACAACGTCTTCATGATGCGCGTTGCGAACAAATACACAGCTGAGTATCTCACTGAAATGGTGCGAACCGCGGATGTTATGGCGATTGACACGATGGGCGCCACCTCCGATGGTGGTGCAATCACACCTAAGTCCGGATTCAACGAAGATGACGATGCAAACACAGCGGGTGAGGGCTTCTTCGGTACCAGAACGCAGGCATCTATCAAAGTTGAGGCTCACCAACCTATCATTTCAGATGAAACGATCATGACTCTGCCAAAGGGTCAAGCATTTGCGTACATCAACCGGAATAAACTGGTTAAGCTTCGTTTCCCAATTCTTCATGATGCGGCTGGCGCGGAAGTGGGTAATGCTGAAGTGATTTACAGAGAATTACGCGAGCGAATTGCCAGAGCCACGTAAGTCGTCCGAGAGTTACCGCAAAAAGGGCAGTAAACGCTGGCATCACTACGCAGAGTTTGCTATTAACGTTACATAATAGCAACGAATGGCATAGATTGTGATGCAAGGGATTGATATATACCGAAATGAAGTAGCAAAACTCTCCGTACTCAGTAGAGAGGACGAAGAGGCGCTGTATCCAGCGCTCGTCGTCGGGAAGAAAGACGCTCAACACAAGCTTATCAATGCGAACATCCGCATTGCGATAAAGTATGCCAACATGTACAGCAGACGTTACCCGCAACTGGAGTATGAAGAGCTGCTCAGTGAATCGAACTTAGGTTTAGTTGAGGCAGTGAAATCATTCAATCCAAGCGCCGGTAATCGTTTCTCTACGTACGCGGTCTACTGGATAACTAAATATCTCGAAAGGCATTGTGTGTCCAACACTTTCCACGTCACCGTGTCGACACGAATTTACTACAAAGCGGTCCATTACCACTCATGGCTGGCTAAACAACGTGTGTGTTTACGGACGGTCACACCGGAATTAAAAAAACAGGCTCAAAAAGAGCTCGGTATAACCAACAAATCGTTACATGAAATAGAAACGTATCTTATCCAGCATCGTAACGATTCAAATCAAGATTCGTTGGAGTGGGTGAAAGATAACTTTAGTTTTTTAGATAACGAGCCAAAGGGCTCGTATGACAACGAAAGCGTCGAGTCGTCTATCGATTCCCACAGAATTAACAAAACCGTTGACGAAGCATTTGATAATTTGAAACCGCTAGAAGCAGAAGTGATGTCTCGGCTGTTTGGTTTGAAGCATGAAAAAGGCACCACCAAGCAGATCGCTGAAGAGGTGGGTATTACGAGTCGTCGAGTCAAGAGCACTAGACTAGACGCTCTTAAAAAACTGAAACGACAAGTACTATCGAGTTTATGAGTTCGCAAATGAAGAAACTAATCCTAGCGGCTGTCTGTTGTTTGTTTTACGCGCTAACACCACTGAATGATACCCAAGCTTCTCAAAGCATGACATCAATGACACCACATGAACCAGAAACCGTGTGCCGTGTCGAAAACCCAGCCAATGCCGGTATCAAGTGTAAGAACTCGGACGTATTTTTGTTTTTACCAAATCTTGTCGGCAACAACTCGAATTTGCCCGTCATCGTCTCAGCTATCTTCTGCAATTTCAGGTATCCAATAATCACCACGCCTGATGCGGTCACTTGTGTCTTTTCAGACTCCAGAAAGGCATCGTGGTCGGAGTATGGCGTCGCAGAGTGATCTTTTTAGCTTAACCTTGCATTCGCTTGGGCCCTGTTAATGTAAACGTGAATTCATATGATTAAGAGAAGGACTATGACTCGATCAATTGACATGTTTGCAACCACCGATACTGCAGACCAAAACATCTTGGTGGGCTATCGCCTAACACAGCCTGGCCACACATCATTTATCCGCTACGCAAAGGTCTCACTTGAATCACGAGGAGATGAGCACAACAAAGCGCGTGCGGAACTCATCACACTTCAACATATACTTTTGCATTGCGATCTTTTCGATTATGCAGAGCTACCTCGTACAAATATCACCGTCAGCACAGGACAATGCAAGAAAGGGATTCAGAACCGTAGCGGCAAGGAACAAATCAATCGACTGGGAGGCTCATTACGAATGGTCATCGATACGTCAAAGATCTTAGTGAGAAATCAAGCCCCTGCATGGTTTAAAGAAAGCACGATGTCATCCAATCAACTGTCGATGTCAGGACTGTATTTTAATACACATCTCCCAGCGACCTGTGCATTGGGCTCTATTCGCATCTCTTCAAATGTATTAGATCGATTTAAAGCGCTGTCAAAGGACCGGCCGACCAATCCACTTAAGAGTCTCAACCGATTACTGAACAGCTCTCTTATTCGAGCAAATCTTCCCGATCACGTCGTTAAGCACAAACGTCGCTTATACGGGGCCAGTGAGTATTGGTCAGTACCGAATTCAGATTGGATTTTCATATTCGCCACCGACAAAAAGGAACCCGTTCTGGTAACTTGCTACAAGGCAGAAGGAAACCGCTAACAATGAAACGCTTATTAACTCTCGCAATTTGTACCACCGTGTCGACGACAGTTTGGAGTCAGGCGTCTTTCTCCTCGAGCAAGAGCAAATTGACGAATTGGTACCAACAACATCCAGTACCCACGATTTACTGCGGGTGCGACATTCAGTGGATAGGAAAGAAAGGCAAACCAGATTTGCAATCATGTGGTTACCAAGTGCGCAAACAAGAAAAGCGCGCTAACCGTATTGAACATGAACACGTGAAATCAGCGTGGGCCATGGGTCATCAACGACAGTGTTGGCAAAACGGTGGACGAAAGAACTGTGTCAAAACCGACGCGTCGTTCAAAGTAATGGAAGCGGATCCACACAACTTGTTTCCGTCTATTGGTGAAGTAAACAGTGACAGAAGCAACTACCGTTTCAGTCAATGGAAAGGCATTCAAGGCGCAACGTATGGCCAATGCGAGCTCCAAGTGGATTTTAAAGCAAGAAAAGTCATGCCGCCACAGCGCGCTAGAGGTGTTGTTGCTCGTGCTCAGCTATATATAGCGGATCAGTATGGAGTTCGCCTATCTAATTCAGAACGCCAGCTTTTCGACGCTTGGAATAAGCAGCACCCTCCACTTCTTTGGGAGTGCGAACGAAACCTTTATATAAAATCGTGGTGGGGCAATGACAACTCATTCGTCACCAACGCGTGTAAGCAATAGGAACCGTCTATGAAGGCACGAAGTTTATTTTCATTCGCAACACTTATATTAGCTGGCTGTAGTAGCTCTGGCAGTTATATCGCCACACACGATGTGAACGGGTGTGAGCTCGTGTATGGGCAGCGAATAGTAGATGAGTGTGGTAGCAACCATTACTACGACTATCGCCTTCAGACGCTCACTGAGGCGGCAGAAAAGGTCGGTTACATACTCAATCACGATATTGTTGGTGGGACAGGCGCAGCGAGTGATGCTTATCCGATGATGGCCCACTCTATTACAATTACGCCAAAAGAAGGTGAATTCTTCGCTTCGGGGCAAAGTGAGATGAGCCCTCAGAACGTGGCCAAACTGCAGCACTTTATTGAAGACTATCTGCGCACACTAGATACCAATCACAATGTACTCGTTCTCGGCCATACCGATGCGGTAGGCAAAGAATCGTCAAACAAATCACTGTCAGCAAAACGGGCTCGGTATGTGTCTGATCTGATTTATACCGCTTCTCGCGGCAAAGTGAGTTCTTGGTCATACGGTATGGGTGAATCCGTTCCAATTGCTCCGAATTACACCAAAGAAGGACAAGGCCAAAATCGTCGTATTGAGATTGTCGATATCTTCAATAATTCAGAGTCTCGTAACATGGACAAGGAGCAGCTGTTCGCCATCATTCAATTCAAGCAGGCTCAGCTGGTGGTTAACGAAAAATGGAAAAACCTTACTGATCCAACCAAAGTTGCCAAAACTCAGACTAAAACGAAACGGAAAAAAGTCACTTATAAGGACAAGAACCCGCTCAAATTGAAAGGTAAATTGTTCAAGCAAGACGATGCTGCTCACTCAATCGCTACTTACCTTGGACCGTATCATGCCGACAGTTGGTTCAACTTAATGCCTACCGCAGTAGCGTCCAACCTTGATATTGAATCATGCCCGATGATAGAGAGACCGACTCAATCAGACTCTAATGGAAAAAAAGGAAAGGTCGGTAATTCATTTCCGGCTCTGTTCTCAACCTCCTGGAACACGATGCCGCAAAAAGGTGAAACTGTTGTCGTGCTGCGCCCTGTTCAAGTAGAAAAGGATTTTATTGCGTCTGAAGATCCAACCTTGTCTTTCATAACGGACTACCAACCCAATAAAAACACGGCCGATTACAGCTATGACATGTATGTGCAGACCGCGCCGGGTGACAATGCACTGCTCTACCGAATATTCCCGAAAGATCCGGAAGCTCCGTTGGTGTGTGCCGACTTGATTTTTCGGACTACGGGGGAGAATAAAACGAAATACATGGCAGTGTACTACAAGAGTCAAGGCCAACTTTATCAGAAGAATCTAACTTTACAGCTCTCACTTTAATCAAGGACAACGTTTATGGATATGTTTTCGATGCTGCTAGCGCACTGGCAACGAGCACTGATTGTCGTCATTGCGACTGTCTGTGTCATTCTGCTGCTTCAAAAAAATCGCGATCAAATAAGCTTATTTTTCCTCGGTCTCCGACACCGAACGTCCATCTTTGGAAAAATCAATCGTATGGCGAAAAACAGTACATCCACCAATGGTTGGTTTCATTCTGAACGTCAAATCTGCCAGGATTACAAGCCACACTACAACCAGAACTACCGCTCTGGCCAACACTATGATGACTGTAAACGTTATTTGGATATAGTCGGTGAAGATGGCCGTAAGCCACTCACCGGCCCGATGATTATTGGTTTAATGTTCGTGCTATTCCTTGAGGCTTTCGGATTCAGTTACACCATGAGCGGCTTTATTGATCTGTCAGCCAGTGAAGATACTCGACAAGTGATGTCCTACATTCTAGCTTTTGGTTTTGCGATTGCACTCGCATTAGTAACGCACTCTATGGGGGCAGAAATTCACCGTAACCGATTGATTGAAAGCGTGCGTTTGTTGTGGAAAGCAGACCGCGATCCTGAGCCGCAACTCACGGCTCAAGTCGGTGATCGCGTAGGTCGCATCGATAATCCATCAGACATGACACAAAAACCATATATTCAGCGACTTAATCGTTTAAAATTAGGTTCTACAACGAAAAAATACCACTGGTCAATTGCGACCATTGTGGTTGTCATTGTGATCGCGACAACGCTGACTTACATTCGCGTGAAAGCCATGGAATCGGCAATGACGATGGATACCATATGTAAAACTCAAATGACTCAATCAGAAAGTTCATTTGATTTTAGTACCCTCGATGGTGATGCAGGAACACTGGCTATCGATCCCGATTACAACCGCGCTGCAATCGACAATGGCACTAATGAGGCGTGTAACGCTACCGAAGCAGGCAGTTGGGCGACCTTTGGCATCATGGCGATTCTGTTCGCTTTATTACAGGCGTTTGCGACTTGGGTATCCATGAATTTCGGGTTTGCAGGCAAACTCAGCCGTGAAGCCTACGACTATACCCACAAGTTCGCGACTCGAGAAGAATTCATAGCCCACTATGAAGTACAAGCCTCCAAGGTTGCTGACTATGCTCAGAAATCACTAACACGCTTGCAGACGCGCATGGCTAAAAAGCTACCAGATATCACTCAATCGACAGAGGTTACCGCATTGATAGCAACAGCCGAACAGCGCAGCTTCCATGACTTCTTGCAGTGGGAAAAAGACCAAGAGTTAGAGCGTTCACTTCAAGAAATGTCTCGCACTATTCAAGCTGATCAAATTAAAAAAGCGAAGCGTCAGGCCAGTACCTTAACGGACGAAGAAATGCGTGAGCAACTACTAGCTGAACACTGCGCTAACGTCGCTCAGGATCAAGAAGCTCGGATAGAAACAGAAGAGGAGCAACGAGCGCGACTCATGAAAGAGCTAGGAATAGAGGGCTGATATATGAAGAAACGATGGGTTCTGCTTTTGGCAATGGCTGTATCTGCAGCCGTTACCAACGCCAGTAACAGAAATGACATTCCATCTTGCTATGACATGGCTAACGTCAGTGAACTCAAGCCAACACAAGTAGAAAGAGAGTTGTTCGTCATTATCGATAAGACCGTCAACCTCAATACCTCGTTGAAAGAGTCAGTGCATAAACAGATGAATCGCTTTAATCGTTCGGGCGACAAAATCACTATCGTTACGTTCTCAGCCCTAGCAGAAGGTGATTATACGGACATTGTGTTCTCTGGCGCGTTCGAGCCGAGTTTGTCTAAAAAAGACCGAAATGCTATGAACCGAAATAAGCTTCGTAACCTAGAGAACTGTCTGGTCAACCAAAAATCAGCCATCAAACCGATTCACGGACGTTTAGCCTCTGCTTTTCCAAGTGAGCAAGACAGCTACCCACGCACCGAGCTTGTTGGTACCCTCCTAAATCTATCGAATGATCTAGTGGCACCATCCAATGCACAAAAAAAAGTGGTACTTGTTGTTTCTGACATGCTCGAAAACAGTGAGACCTTAAGCTTCTATCGCAACGGAAGTGTTTATGTAACTGATGCCGACAAAGCCCTAACGACTATCGAAGAATCTGGATTTCAAGGTAATTTTGATCAATCGGATATCTATGTCATTGGAGCTGGTTACATCGAAGGAGCAAAACGCTATTCATCCCAAAAATCGGTCAACGAATTAGAGAACTTCTGGCGAAGCATATTTTCATCGTCCAACGGCAACCTAAAAGCCTTTGGTAAACCGAGTCTGCTCACGCAAATACAATAGCCTCATATTTGGCGGCCTTTCATCGGCCGTCTTTTTCCTTGATTTTGACCAAAACGCCTTACTCTAGCGATTAGAGCGTCCAACACCATAGGAGCCATTGAGGACACTTCTAAGCTATCGAACAAAGACGACTTAATTGTACTGGTGGGATTAGTGGTGTTTCTCGCATTGCTGGTGGCAGTGATGGTCTAGTCGACCGTCAGCACCGTCCTCCTATCAGGCTTTCTAGCCGCCACTGCGTTTGGAAGTGGCACTCTTGGCCTTTTACTAATGGAGAATAGCGTTATGTTTTTGATACGCGATTATGGAAATGACACGCCTTGTAAGTCGATTGTTGAGCTGAAAAGCCAGTTAGCGGCTCTGTATCCAAACCAAAGTGTCAGCATTCAGTATGCTCGACCATCAGGTATAGAAACCGTCGATTTTGTTGACGTCTCTGACTCAGGTGTAGTCACCGAAAGCTACGGTGATGCATCACTCTATGACTTTGAAGCTCTGTCTAAGCGAGTGGGAACAAAAGACGACTGATTGCTTGCGTTATATTTTCTGCTTCTACGATGGTTCACACTAACTAACGTTTGGGAGAATAGAACATATGATAAATGGATAGAAGGAATACCGTTACAAGAAAAAGACCGCAATAAGGGCAGCTAACCCAGTCCTTTCTCGTAAAGCGCGCCTTTATAGAGTTAGATACCAATACTCTGAGGTGCGAACATGATGACAAAGATGACTTTCTATCGCTTAGGCGAGGACGCGACATTGCCAAGCAGCGAAAAGCTTGACGAACTGTTGGCAACAGATGGTGCGTTCAAACCTTGCGAACCTACCGATCTCTCTCGTTCTGGTTTTATTCCTGTTGGCCCCACTGATATGCATTGCTACAACATGGATAATGGTCACTTTCAAATCTTGGAATTTCAAACCGAATCCAAAGTTATCCCCGCTCAAGAAATCAAAAAGCTGACTCAAGAACGCATTACGGCCACACAGTTTAAGATTGGCAAAAAACTCAACAAAGATGAGAAAGACCTTATCAAACTGACCGCAACCAAAGAGCTAGCAGCCTTAGCATTCACTCGCAAATCATCGGTAAAAGTTGCCTTGTTCAACAACTTAAAAGCGGATGGAACGCGCCTAATTGGAGTGGAATCAGGTAAAAATAAGGCAGAAGAGGTGATTTCGGCTTTACGTAAAGTCCTAGGCTCTTTGCCAACTTCACCTTTTAAGCCCGATGATGCGGTCAATCAAATGGTCAATTGCGCCCTAGGCGGTACAGAGCATTCCCTATTTGAGTTTGACGGTAACTGCACTCTGACAAACCTTGCTGACGAGAGCGAGATCCGCTTTAAGCAAAGAACCAGTGACGAGGTTAACGAGCACATAGCAGGTCATAGAGTATCGGCTATCGGCCTAACAAACCGTGATATTAGCTTTGAAGTGAACGAAGTTAACCCGTTGGCGTTAACGAAAATTAAATACAAGGTCACGACCGAACCTGCACCGAAAGATGCCGACAACGCAGAGCAGATTAATTTTGATGCCGATATTTTCCTGACAGTTCAAACGATGTCAGAAACATTAAGAAGCTTCTTACACACTCACTAGATTTGGACTTGCATTATCTGATTTGAGTGGAAGCTGGAAATAGATGATTGACCTCAAGGGTGAAATAGATGATTGACTTCAAAGGTGAAAAAGTTGGTTGGACTGAGTTAAGTAATCGCTACAGAATCCCTATTTCCACTCTAGTTAATCGCTATGAATCTGGTCTGCGTGGCGAGGATTTAGTTAGACAATCGCATCAAGGAATTGGCAATAAACGTGCCGCTAACAAATTAACTGAAAATGATGTTAGAGCAATCAAAACGCTTCTTGCGACAACAGAGTTAACACAGGCGGCAATCGCCAAACAATTCAATGTTCACCAGTGCCACGTATCTGATATTAAGCGCGGCAAGAAGTGGGCTGAAATTAAGCTATAGGGGGAAGTATCACATCCAATGGCAACATCTAAATTAAAAGCGCTAGTACAGTTAATAATTGCCCTCATAGGCTGTGTTATGGGTTTTGCTCTTGTAGGGCTTGAGGTTAATGTACTAGCGAAATTAGGTGGTGGTTTGACGTTGCTCATATCAGGATTTGCAATATCAAATTCAATTTCCACACTCAAAATTTAACCAAAGGGGAAGGTAGCTGCGACAAGGCTACGACAACCTATTTTTTATCAGACGAACATAGGAGAGACTAATGTCTGAGAATAACGAAGCAACAATGGAAAATGAGATGGTAGAAACTGTAGAGAACGGGGCTGTTGCTGAACAGCTATCTGAAAAAGATAAGCAGGCAAAAACCAACGCGATGATTGCTTACGGTTGTATGCTAGTCGGCTTATTCACTGGTATCTTTTGGATCATCGGTGCGGTGTGGGCGATGATTAAAAAATCGGATGCTCAAGGCACCAAATTCCACAGTCACTACAACAACATCACAACCACATTTTGGGTTGGTCTTGGTCTAACCATTGTTGGCATCATCACGGCTGCCTTTATTATCGGCTACCTGATCCTGATTGCAAACCTTATCTGGTGTATCTACCGCGTAGTTAAAGGATTGGCGCGTATTACGTCGGACAAAGCCTACGCTTAATTCACCATAGAAACGGAGGTGACAATGCTGAAAACTGGCTGTGAGGGCGTTTATCAAAGCGCTGACCACGAAGCGCTGGAATTTCGATTTTGTTTGTGTCCCAAAGGTGAAGCTTTAAAAGACGAAGAAGAACAAGTGAAAGACAGACTCACTCACACCGATTAATCTTTATTTCAACTCCAAACGCACCCTAACTCTATGCTCCTGAGTGGGTGCGTTTCTTTATCCCTTGCATTCTCGAAAACGCTTTTAACCTAACCGTGAATCAACATTAGGAGGCGTAACGATGAACAGCACCAGTATTTTTGGTTTTCTCAACCCAATCGCTAAAACGGCTAGTCTTGCCAAGCAAGCGACTGTCGAACTGGCAGCAAACTACGTAGACCGCATTATCGCGGCAATCCGTCTAACGACTGAGTTAGACAATACAGGTGCAACCCCGAGCACTGACGACTTAGCCGTACTGAAAGGCTTCTTTGGCTATGGTAAAGCGGCCAAAGCTTTTGAAAAGAAGCATGAACGTTACACAGAGCTAAAGGATAGCTTTGAAACGGAAAAAGATTACGCGACGGCTCGTAAAGGCGTACTTCACAGCTACTTTACTCCTGATTTCATCGTACGCGCTATGTGGCGTACAGTGTGCCGCCTTGGTCTGACTGAGGGCCGAGTTTTAGAACCAAGCTGTGGAAGTGGTCAATTCATCCACCTTGCCGATCCGTCTTTCTCAGGCCGTTTTGTTGGTGTAGAGCTTGATCCAACTGTGGGCTCAATCGCTCGACACCTCAACCCAAAGGCTAAGATTTACATCAACCAACGTTTGGAACATGCCAAGATACCCGCTTCTGGTGACTTCGATCTGGTCATTTCTAACCCTCCATTTGGCGCAATCAAAGCGCATGATCAACGTTTTGGCAATCAAAGTATTCATAACTACTTTGTACTGCGAGGCTTATCAGAGCTTCGTGAGGGCGGTTTGCTTTGCTTTGTTGTCTCTACTTGGGTAATGGACAAGAAAGACGAAGCGACGAGACGCCAAATTGCGAAAATGGCTAACCTAGTGGCAAGTGTGCGACTACCGAGCAATGCGTTTCAATCTGAGGGGGTTACGCTCCCTGTCGATGTGTTGATTTTTCAAAAAACGGCTACTCCAACGGTGAACCCTGATTGGTTATATACTGGTGATCACACATCAGGCGCGCACATCAACCGCCATTACATCAACAATCCAGACTGCATTTTAGGTACAGTGTCGGCACCTGCGGTCATGAGTTTTAACAGTTGTGAAGTAAGCGCAACTGGTGACTTAGAACTGCAGCTTAGCGAAGCTCTAGACTCTCTATCGACTAGCCCTATTTACCACTCACCTAATCGCTCTCTCAACATTGCCTCTGATGTGGTTGAGGTTGAACCACAAGAACCCGTTTCTAAGTTTGAGCTATTTTCTCAAAACGAGACTGTGTATCAGCGAATCGACGACAGCACCGACGAGAACGGTCATACAAAAGCGGTATTCAAAGAATTAACCTTTGCTAACCGAGGCCAAGAAAAGCGTACATTAGCTTACATCACGGTTAAAGATGCGCTTAAAGCGTTGTTAGAAGCAGAACAAAGCAATCAAAGCCGCTTACAACTGGCAAAGCTAAGAGAAGAGCTAAACCTATTGCACGACGGATATGTAAAAGCGTTTGGTGGCCTATCGCGCACTAGCAATAAGAGTCTATTACGCCCGTGTTCTATGTATCTACGAGTCAAAGCGCTAGAAGTTGACTTTATCGCTGAGAACAAGAAAGAGGGCATCAAGGAAAGCTTTAATAAAGCTCAAATTCTATCTAAACGTGTGTATACGCCATTTGTAACCGTAGAGTCTGCATCGAGCTACGAAGAAGCACTGGCGATCTGTCTGAACGAATCCGCTAGCCTGTCTTACAATCGAATTGCTGAGCTAATGAATGTGAGCAAGGACGAAGCGAAAGAGTATTGCGAATCCAATAGCCTAGCTTTTATCGAACCACTTTCTGGCAAACTGACCGATGCAGCAAGCTACCTCTCCGGCAATGTAAGACAGAAATATCAAGATGCGCTTAGTGCCTGTGCCACCACTTATCACCGTAACCTAACTGCGCTAGAACGTGTTATTCCAGAAGACTTAGGAGCAGAGGAAATCACCGCTGTTATGGGCGCATTATGGATTGATGAAAAGTTTTATGTTGATTTTGCTAACCGACTAATGGGTGAGAATTCAGACTTTACAGTGACGTATCAAGCTGACCGTTGGCATGTAAAAGCTGGTGGTCATGGGTATTGGGGAGCAGCATCAACAACATGGGGGACCAATGCGCGCACTTTTGATCTCTTGCTCGAGTCTGGATTGAACGGCACACCGATTACCATCACATACACCGACTCAACAGGAGCTAAGCTGATCGATCAAGAAGCGACAGCCGAAGCGAACGCGAAGTTAGACGAAATCAGAGCAGAGTTTGACGATTGGATATGGAATGATGCACACCGCAGAGAGCAACTATTGCGCACGTACAACGACAAATTTAATAGCTTCGTTGTGCCCGACTACTCAAACCTAAGCGCGAAGCTGACGCTTGAGGGCTGTTCTATGTCGCCATATGATTATCAAAAAAGTGCAATCATGCGCGGCTTGCTTAACTCTAACGTGCTATTCGACTGCGCGGTAGGCTCTGGTAAAACGCTGATCTTCCAAGGTGTAGCCAATACGCTAAAACGCATCCATGGCGCGGCTGAGCGTATAGCTATTGTCATGCCTAATGCGTTGGTATCACAGTTTGCCAATACTATGTCCTCAACGTTTCCGGCAAGTGATGTGATTGCGCTTGAGGCTGGATTATCACCATCGAAACGTGAAGAACTGCTTAATACCGTCTGCACCAATGATTTTGATCTACTCGTGTTGCCAGAGTCGACATTTGGTGCATTGTCAGCCCCAATTGATACCCTAACCGAACTAATACAGGGAGAAATTGACGATCTGAGAAAGTCACTTGAAGAATGCGAGAACAAAAACCTGAATGTAAAACGCATTGAAAAGCGCATCGAAAAGAAAGAGGCCGAACTAGAGGAAGTGATTAATAAACCTCGTTTGTCATCTATAGATTGGTCAGATCTAGGCATCACCACATTAATGTGCGATGAACAACAGATTTTTAAGAATGTCCCGTTCAGCACCACTTATAGCAATGTGCGAGGAATGGGTAACCCTACAGGCTCTAAAAAGGCATTCGATTTTTTTGTTAAAGTCCGTGATTTGCAGAAGTCGGGCGGTCGTGTCCTCGGCGGTACTGGCAGTTCACTAAGCAACTCCATAACTGAGACTGTGACTTGGCTTAAGATATTTGCACCAGAAATCGCTAACACCGGATTACACAGAACAGATGCTTTTTTGCGTCAGTTCTCCAACCCCATTACTGAATACTCACTAGCAGCAACAGGCAGGACGTTGAAATCAACAACGACTATTAAGCAATTCCAGAACCTAAGCGAATTACTAGCGATTTACAGAACCTTTGCTGAGGTGTTATCAAGTGAGCAACTTACAAACCGTTTACCAACGCTGCCGGATGGTCGACCAGCCATACCACCGCTTAAAAATGGGAAAGTGACCAACATCATTTTGCCAATTTCAGATGCGCAAGATGAAGAATTCGAGCGTATTGTCTTTGATGCTAAGCATATCGACAACAAAGACAATAACATGTTGGCTATCATCGACCGAGCTAGAAAAACATCCTTAGACATTCGCCACATTAGACCGCATGAATACAATACTCACTCTGTTGTAAATGCCGCTTGTGAAAACATAATCAACATTCACAATCAAGTTAAGCACTTCAACGGAACGCAACTTGTATTCTGTGACCGTAGTTGTCCTGCACGACATAAAGCAGGTGCAATGAAAGAGTTTAGAGAAAAAATGAAGCTGGCAGAATCGGGCGACCTTGATGCAATCGCATACGTTGACAACATTGAAAAGGCCGGTGGCATGGAAAGCTTACTTGCAAATAGCTTCTCTGTCTATGATGAAGCAGAGCGCATTCTAAGTGAAAATGGGCTTCGAGTAGCCGTAGTCCATGATTTCAAGACGGACATTCAAAAAGCAAAACTCAAAGCCGACTTTAACGCTGGACGCTACGACTGTTTATTAGGTTCTACCAGTAAACTTGGCACTGGTTGGAATCTAAATGAACGTCTTGTCGCCAATCATAATATTGACTTACCCTTGCGACCTGGCGACCTAGAACAACGTAACGGCCGAATACTGCGTCAATCCAATAAAGCGTATTTTCAAGGGTTTATCAAGGAAGTGGAAATCTTCACCTACTGCACCGAGAAAACCTTAGATAGCTGGTTCACATCTTTACTCGACAGAAAAGCTAAATTTATCGCTCAGTTCAATAACGGTACACTCGATACGAGAGAATACGAATCCGAGGATGAAAAAATCGACTTCGCAACACTTTCCGCGCTGGTCTCTGGTGACACTCGCCTCATGGATCTAGTGAAAGCTCAGCAAGAGTTAAAACGCTTAAATCTGCTAGCGCGTAGCCATAAGCGCAAAGTCTTTAGGCTGCAGGACGACCAAGCATACTATACACATATTGTTGATAGCTGCACTCTTGCTATGTCCTCTTATGAAGCTGACGCAAAAAACGCAACCGGATTAACACCGCTAAACCTCAAAATAGGTAATACGAGCATTGCACTTGATATTAAACCGCTTGAATCGGCAATTAAGACGCTGCAAAAACAGAGCTACTATAGCCGAACAGGGGATGAACAGCCACTTTGCGACTATGGCAGTTTCAAAGTGATAGCTATCAAAGGCAAACGCAGCGGTTGGAACATTGTTGTTCGTGGTGCGGCCGACCACGACGTATGCACCACTAGCCAAATTGAAAATGCTTCGGGTCGTCGGGTCTATAACCGACTGACTGAGCATCTAGACACGTTAAAGGATGTTGCAATAGTAGCGACTAAACGTATCGCATACGCGAATAAGCAGTTAACGTTGGTTGCTCAGGAACTGGCTAAGCCATTTAAGCATGAATTGGCCTTAACAGGGCTCAAGCAAACCATACACGATCTAGAGCTAGAATTAGCAAACGAAAAGCAGAAGCAAGCCGCTTAGCATTGGCTTGAGGTCACTCATACGAATCATTCGTATGAGTGACCTTTCTTTATTTTTCAATAAGTTATCTTTGGCATTCCCTAATCAGCCTTCGATGTATTCTAAGCACCAGATTTGCTCATTCAACGTCTCGATTCACACTGTCTATTTGAGTGACACAGCCCGAATTTTCAGTCGTTTTATACAACTATTGCCAGCAGTCATTCCTTTTTTACCACAAATAGGGCATTAAAAACTGACTGTTTCGAGCAGGTTTGACGTTAATGACATTAGATATTTCATCATCGGCATTAACGATGACAAAAAACTATTAATCAGAGACTTGCAATTGACACTTTGGCAATAGGGTAGAGATACCACTTTCCAAAGGAACAAATACAAATGATGAATAACAAGGGTTACGCTACGTATCAAGTTATGGCTCTGTCTTCTTCCCATTTAACCGCTGACGATATGATTCAGCTACAAATACTGGCTGACAGCCAAAACCAGCTTGTAACACAAAAAGCCAATGGTTTTTTCGTTCAGACCTACGCTGCCGACAGTGACAACATGCGAGTCATTATTGACGTTTACCAAACCGAACTAGGCTTATCAAAAGAGTTTAATCGCATAGCGGCTCATGCGATTCAGGAGGGTTATCGTCTAATCGAATTTGATGACACCGCATACACATGCCCACTCTTTAAGACTAACAAATCAGAAGCTACAAACGCCTAATCCCTATTAACGTGGCGGTGGCGATTCTTTAATCGTGACCGCTTTCTTCACATTAGCAAAGAGAGTAAATTTAATGAAGAAACTACTACTTACCTCCGCAATCGCATCACTTCTGTCTGCATGTGGTGGTGACAGTGTCGATACCGTGGGTAATGATGATACGACAAACACAACATCCCAACGGTCAAAATATCGAGCTTTAGACGGCTACCTTGGGGGCGCACTTGTCTATGCTGACGCTGATGGAGACATGGTTGCTGACGATGACGAATACATAGGAAAAACAGCGGCTGATGGCACCATTGACATTGATCAGAAGCACACAAACTATGACATTATTGTACGAGCAATAGCTAACGTTACAACCGACTCAGACATTAACGGAACAGTATCGGAATCGAAAGAAATGATTGCCAAATCTGGGGTTCGACACATCACTCCCCTGTCAACATTGGCCGCTATACAAAACTTAACGTTGAACGACTTAGCAGCGGATCTAGGAATTAATCCAGATGAAATCGATGCGGATTTTATTGCTAATGATTACAAGAACACACACGTTCTCAACCGTTCAATCAACACCCTGCTGTACGATAATCTGAAAGATACGAAACAAGGAAAAGTAGCCATTAAGGAAAATGCAAAAAAACTGGTGGAACACCTTCAACAGTATTCCTACAGTAACGCCGAACTGGACGATTTAGTTCTTACGATTGAAAATGGGTCAATCATCACGACAACGCCAGATCAGCTACACAATGGCAGCTATGACATATCTACTCTCGATTTAGCTTGGGAACAAAAAGATTTCTCAGTTGTTACCTACACGAGCGATCTGTCTGAACAAGGTTTCCATCCATGCTATGTACGTGAGGCCAGCGATAAATCACTTATTGTCACTAACTGCTTTAGCAATAAGTTCATTATCCTTGACGGCTCAACAGGTGATATAAAGGCTCAGTCAGAGCAATTTGGCGATATGGAAATCACGGACTGGTACTTAGACCGTGAATTTGTAGCGCTAATTGACAGCAACGACACGACTATCTACCTAGACAAAAATTTGCAGCGAGCTAACCCTGATGCTTCGGAGTTAGACTATGCAGATGCTAAAGTCATTACTACTCAGCGAAATGTCATATACCGTGGCAGCGACAGCGAAATTGCAAATCGACTTGCTAATGCTAATTGGCTCTCCTACCGCAACGTGCGAGCGCGATCAGGCGAGTTCTCACACTACGAAAGCGATGGTGCATATTACGTATACGATAAGAACGGCATAGAAACTAAATATAACACGGCAAGTGAAGCAGAGCTGAAATCGCATATCTTGGAATTTCATAATGCTTCTGGTACAGGCCACACAACAGTTTTGGAAGAAATTAATGTTGATTGGATAACAGATGATGTATTTATTTCGTCAGTGAATCTTGATTCCAATCGCGTCAGCAACGATTACTATTATTTAACCAATAGAATAGGAACGTTTGCGCTAGGCCGCATGTATGGTGGATCATTTCAAATAGGATTGGACAAACACTCGGTTGTCTACTATTCGGCCTACAAAGGACCAGGAAATGAAAATCACGTATTCAAACAATTCGACATGCGAACGGGACAGCTTATCAACACTTGGAATGCAACGATGACGGACTATCCAGCTAATTTTTATGCACGTCTTCATACTAAGAGCGGTATCACCATAGTTAGCGATAGCTACAGCACTGTTTTACGCTTGGTGACTTCAAAATAATTGGCTAAGTGCCTACAATACCGCAACCCTTTTAGTCATTTAGTAACTAAAAGGGTTACTTCCATAATTGGGACCATCGAGCACCTCATGAGCAAACTAAAATACCATCAGCAGCTTACAGACTTAATTTACCATGGCTTATTACATCTCTACTTTCACATCGCCAACAACCGTCGTTTTGTACCCATTCATACTCGCAATGAAATTCTGATCAAGTGGCTTAAACCTAAGCTGAAGTCACCAAAGTACAAAGCTGTAAAAAGTGATATCAAGGCGCTCATGACGATTGCTAGAAAGAAAGGAGGCAATCTTGAGGAGCGTTTTACGGCCATTCAAATAATCAATGAAGAGCACAAATCTCGGTTCACGCAAGCTGATGACTTATATATTCTTCTGACCGACTTATATGAAAAGCACGATTTCCCCTCCCAACTGACGAACTCGGCAGGCAACACATATGAAAGTGGCATTATATATATGGCTCCCAGCGAAATTGAAACTGGCTTTGATGACAATAGTAACCAGATCAGGCCGCTAGAATTCTTTGTATCATCGGGCGAAGTAGAGGCGGTGATTCAAGCGATTCACACCCACGGTGGCTACGACTGTGAAATTCTACGAACAGATAATGACTACACCTATGTAAGCCTCACTAAGCTAACGACATCTAAGGCCACTTAGCTACTTGCATTCCCGCTATCTCTCTTAATATGAAGTCTCGATCAGAACTCAACATCAAGAGAGATGCATGAAACCATTATTAATCCTCAACTGCTGCGCCAGAAAGAACGACGAACCTAGCCAAGCGATTTCCTTATACAAAGGCGCATTATTCTCAATGCTGCCATCCGATATCCTAGAGCGGTTCGAGTTAGCGATTCTAAGTGCTGAATACGGCCTGATAAATAGCAATGCAGTACTCTCGCCTTACGAGCAACGACTTCCGAAACGCTTCAGCCAAGACTGGGATCGCTTTATCCAAAAGCAGCGTCCAAAAGCAGAAGAACTGCTAAATAGCATCAACCTTGAAAATAGACATATCTTTGTAATCTGCGTGAATGACTACTTAGCGGTTTTCGATCAATGGTCAAAAGAACCGAGCTTTAAAGCTCTGTTGGATAAGGCTCAGTATGTCTATGCTTCTCGTGGCCACCGTGGGATTGGCGTACTCAAGAGCCGATTAAAAACCATCATCAAAGCAGAATCACCTAAAGCGGCTTTAGCATCACTCAATAGCTAGGAGATTAAATTTATGATTATCTTTCGATCAGGTTGTGTACATCAAAATGAATTTGATGCAGCTGTTCGTTCAGGTTCCGCTGTCGGGATTTCTCTAGCTGCTATCAACCTGGAGTCCGCTAGTTCGTTAGCTAAGCTGACTCAGCTTGTCGCTCACATCAAAGCCGGAAAACACGCCTTTATCGACAACGGCCTAATAACCTTGGGTAAAAAAGGAAAAACGGTGGACACGAAGTGGTGCCTAGACCAGTATCGAGAGCTTATAAACCTGCTGCCTAAAAGTCACCGCAACAAAGTGAGCGTTGTTATACCTGACGCACCGGGCAACGAAATTCGGGCGCTCGATGTACTCAATACCTATCAAGCTGAAATTGTTGAACTATGCGATGAATGCCGAGTTATTCTGCCTATTCACAAAACGCAATGGGGAATCGTTAATTTCGCACAGCAAGCTTTAAGGCTACTCGGTCATCCGCGCATAACGCTTGGTATACCCTGCTTAAGAACCATAAGAGTTGATGGGAAGCAAGTTGAAGCAAGACTTAGCCGACAGGAGTGCATTGATCTGTTAAGCATACGAAAGCCGAACGGAAGAAAAGCTTGGGCAGATGTTCACCTGCTCGGCATTAGCGAGGCAAACAGGGAAAACAGCAAAGATATACCTGACTGCAAAGTGTATGCTGAACGCGTGGCGCTCATTAAAGATTTTGGATTTAAAGGATCGTCAGATGCCAACCGCGCGCAAAGTGTGTTTACTAATAAAGCTGGTAAGGCTGCTGTTAGCAAGTACGTCTCAGAGCAAGAACGGGCGCGTACTATCGATTCTAAACCATTCATGCAGTATCGTGGAGAGCAAGAGTATGACGAACCGACATTGTTCGAGAAGGCTACAAATGCAATATATGAGTCGCCAATGGAATTTATCCATAGCTGGAACACAAATCCATATAGACGGTACGATATTGAAACAAGCTTTGAGACGGATGAAGAGGCAGAAGACTACCTCTTAAACACAGTGTTGATGCTACCAGATGTAACCGATAATCTGAAAACGATCTACTGGAAGCACTTTCACACACCTAGCCAAACACCAAGCTATACGGAAAAGCGTTGCGAGATTTTAGCGGAAGCTTTTGGAGGACATAGCCAGCCGCTACAGCTGCAGCTCTCAGTTTAAAATGCTCATTACGGGCCTAAAAACACTGATTATCGATATCATAAAAGACGCAGCTTATTACGACGCGAACTCGCTAGTAACAGTTCTAGCTCCCTACCCTAATCTATGCCAACATTTTGTCATGTACGTTTTCAAACGTCAGAAAGTTGCCTATATCGATTTTATGTTTTTTTGGCTAAAACCTATGTAGCTGGGGGGATTGGGATAAAAAATGAGCAGCTGACAACAAAAAAAATAACAAGCAATGAGTGCTACTTAAATCTAGTCATTTACACATGATCTCATATGTTAGCCAGGTTCTAAACGAACCCGATCTGACGACTAGCAACAGCAACGCTCTGTTAAACATGGTTTTTAGCATTAGTTGTGGGTGTAATAGCAGTGGTAATTATCGAACCCGATCTAACGGCCATATCGAACCCAATCTAACGACTAGCAATAGCAACGCTCTGTTAAACATGGTTTAGCATTAGTTGTGGGTGTAATAGTAGTGGCAATTATCGAACCCGATCTAACGGCCATATCGAACCCGATCTGACGACTAGCAACAGCAACGCTCTGTTAAACATGGTTTTAGCATTAGTTGTGGGTGTAATAGTAGTGGCAATTATC
>NZ_OANU01000064.1:0-98409 GCF_900089835.1 Vibrio thalassae
TTCTAAATACTTATTCTTCCAATCGTGCAGAGTAGAGATATGCATACCTTCATTATCTGCAAACTCCCGCAAGGATAAACCACTTTCAACAAACCTGCGAATAGTTGCTTTCTTATGCTCTTCTGAATAACGCTTCACTTAATTAAACTTACCGCTCCCTGTTTTACTTTTATTGAGGATTAAGGGCGACAACTATCCTGACACAGGGGGTTGATGATGGTGATAAAGGCAAGAATGGCCATGAGAATCACCGAGATTGCTGCAGCAAGGTTCGGTTCTAAGAACAAATCGCCAGACACCAAACTCGCAATTCGTACCGTAATCACATTGTAGTTACCGGTTGTTAGTGCGTAGACGCTCGCATACGCGCCCATGGCATTGGCGACGAGAATAATGAAGGTGCCAAGTAGAGCTGGTGATAACACCGGAAGGGCTATTTGAGTCCAATATTGATGCGTTTTGGCACCGAGCAACGCAGATGCCGACTGCCAATCATCTTGCAGCGCATCAAAAGCAGGATAAAGCAGCAACACACCAAGTGGGACCTGGAAATAGATATAGATAGCCAGTAGTCCCCACCTGCCATACAGGTTGAAACCTTCAATCAACCCATATTGCTTCAGCAGCAGCGTGACGGCACCGTTAACCCCTAAAATAATAATGAACGCAAATGCCAACGGCACACCAGCGAAGTTGCTGCTCATATTAGTAAAAGCAATCACGCCATCACGAAGCTTGCTGTCCACTCGGCGCAGTGATGATACCAACAGAGCAGCGATAGCCAACCCTATGACACTCGACCAAATCGATAGCCAAATACTGTTGCTAAAGGCCTGCATCATAAAACTCGAATCGATGACCTCTGCATAGTTCTCAAACGAAAACACGCCATCATATTGAAAACTATTGAAGAAGACCCAAACCATGGGAGCAAGCTGAAACAGGTAGAAAAACAGCACAAATGGCGCAAGCCAGAGTAGCGGTTTGAACTTGTTCCACAGTGATTGTTTTCTGCTTATTCGCTGCTCATCTGAACAAGCAGGTGTTAATGCTGCGCCACTCATAATGCAATCAATTCCGGTGAGTAAGGCTTGCGATGTTCTAGTCCAAGCAACTGACAACAGATGCCACAAAGCTCCGTTTGATTCACATCCGTTGCGGCATGGGTAAACTGATCACCAATAACAAACAGTGGCACTTCGCGCTCTTCAGGCAAAATACCGCCATGCGACAAGTCATTATTCATACCGTGATCACTGGTGATCATCACTTGATAGCCCGCCTCTACCCACGTCGTAAGGTAGTTAGATAGAAAAATATCGGCGGCTCTCGCACTGTTTCGATACTGCCTAGAATCGAGACCATGCTTATGCCCAGTATTGTCGATGTTCATAGGATGTATCAGTAAAAAGTCGGGGTGATATTTCTGCCTCACGGATTCGGCATCAAGGAACAGAGCTTCGTCAGGATAATGATCCCAATGATAGAAACGACCATATTGAATGTTCAACGATTCATCATCAGTGAATCTATCGCGCACTGCATTATAGGGCGCACGGTTATAGAGTTCGCTAACCCAATGATACGCTGCGGCCGCGGTTACTTTGCCCTGAGATTTCGCCAAGCTGAATACCGATTCTTGATTCGACAAACGAACGATTTCATTATTTACGATGCCACTTATGACGGGAGGAACTCCGGTCAAAATGCACTCATAGAGTGGTCTAGACATGGAAGGGAGTTCGCATTGAATGGGGTACAACGTCGCTTTTTGTTGCTCGATTAAGCCATTCAAGTAGCCCATGCAATCACGGGCTACTTGATAATTGAGACCATCGAGGACAACAAGGATAACCTTATTGCTCATACTTACCTCTGTATAAAAGTCTCAAATTACTGTTGGTGAATCAGTACGTTTTCTTGCCACTGGCGAGGCAGACGACGCGCTGACTTTTCCCAAGCTTTAAAGTCTGTGACTGGATGAACGTTACCGTATTGGTCGTTGGCAATCAGTTTAGCTTGTACCGATTCAGGTAACTTGACGTTGGAACGAATTGGACGTGCGTAACCTTCAGCTAGGTTGATCTGTCCTCGGTCACTGAAGATGTATTCACGAGCTAATTTTGCAGCGTTAGGGTTTTTCGCATACTTGTTGATGATCGTGGTGTAACCGGAGATCACTGAGCCATCTTGCGGAATATTGACGCTAAAGCGTGAGCGGTCAATTTGGTCACGATAACTAAGCGCATTGAAATCCCAAAGGATTGCCACTTCTACTTCACCTTTCTCAAGGTTGGCAATACTAGGGTCAGTGAATGATAGACGCCCTTGCTTGGCAAGCTTAGAGAAAAAATCAATCGCTGGGCCAAGGTTAGACTCATCGCCACCGTTAGCGAAAGCTGCCGCCAATACGGCATTATTAGCCTGCGCTGCCACACCCACATCGCCGACCGTCACTTTGTAGTCGCCCTCAAGAAGGTCTTGCCAGGTTTTTGGGGCATCTTTGACCAAGTTGTTGTTTGAGATAAACGCGATAGTCCCTGTGTATGCCAGTGCCCAGTGGCCGTCTTTATCTTTAGCCCAATCAGGAATCTCGTCCCATGTGGTAGGCTTATACGCTTGCGTTACGCCCTTTTGAACCGCCACTCGAGCAAACGCAAAACCGACATCGCCAATATCGGCAGTTGCATTTTTCTTTTCCGCTTCAAACTTAGCAATTTCCTGTGCCGAGCTCATATCCGTATCTTGGTGCTTAAGTCCATAATCAGACTTAAGGTCGTTCCAAGTATCTTTCCAGTTTGCCCAACTATCAGGCATCCCCACACTGTAAACCGCACCTTCCTGCTTCGCCGCTTCTGTAAGAGCAGTGACGCTATCGTTAGAAAAAGCAGTGGAAGAAATCGCAGTGGCAATAAGTGTCACAGCACTGAGTTTTGCGGTGATACTTGCACGGTTAAGCAAAGTTTTCATTGTCTCTATCCCTCTGGACTAGGTCAGTAAGTTCACTTTTTATGCTATGTGGGGAATGTGACAATTTATGTGCCTGTATTTGACGTTTTTATTGAGGTTAGATGGCAGTTATGCGTCAACTTTATGAAAACCAGTGACTGATAAGTCAGTTTCTGCTGTCATGAAACTGTTACTCGCCTGTCGTATCTTGTTGATGCCGATGAATCATGGACTAGATCACTCAATGCCAATCCAAACCACACAGCTCAGTAAAATAAAGACGACCATTCGAGAACAAATCCAAAGTAATATCATGATTGCAGGCCAGAAACTGCCATCCGAGCGAGACCTTAGCGAGCTGTTTTCTACTACGCGTATTACCATTAAAGATGCGCTGACTTCACTAGAAACTGAAGGATTGATTTATCGAGAGGAACGTCGAGGTTGGTTTGTCTCTCCAGAACGTATTCGCTATAACCCATTGTCGCGCAGTCACTTTCATCAGATGATCCGCGAGCAGCATCGTATTGCGGAAACTAAGCTAGTCAGTGTAAGAAGTGAAATGGCGAGCGGAATGTACGCCAAGGCATTGGCCGTAGATACCATTACACCCATCCATATTGTGGAACGCTTAAGGTATATCGATGGTCGGGTCGTGCTGTTTGTAGAGAACTGTCTGATCGCCGCCCTATTCCCCAAAATATTGGAACAGAACCTGACACTATCGCTCACTAAGTGCTACCAAGAGAAATACCAATTTAAGACCCAACGTTCACACTTTGACGTCATCCCTACGTCCGCTCCAAGTCATGTGGCACGAGCCCTTAACTTGGTGGAGGGACAACCCGTTGTCAAAATCTGCCGAGTGAACTTTAACCAATATGGGGTATTAATGGATTGTGAGTTTGAGTATTGGCGGCCCGACGCCATGATGATTTGTATTGATAGCGAATCGCAATGATCAAGAAAAGCGCTTTCTATATTGTGAAGGGGAAACACCTTGTAGGCGTGAAAAGGCATGCGTAAAAGTGCTTTGTCCTGAAAAGCCCGTTAACTCAGCGACTTGACCAAGGTTTAAGTTGCCTTGCTCAATTAAGCGTTTTGCCGCATCGACACGTTTGTTCAATACATATTGATGAGGAGTAATACCAATTTGCTCTTTAAACAGCATATGAAATTGGCTTTCGCCTAAAAATACGCTTCCAGCTAATTGAGCCACAGAGATCTTATGACACAGGTGCTGTTCAATGTAACGATCGATCTGTTCAAGATCGAATCGTGAGTCGCGAAGTGATGTTTTAAGATCCGAGATATGGCGCTGCAATAATGCTACGACCGTGTCATTACATGCGCGACTTAACAGCAAATCATCAGGGCTGCTTTTCATTTCCGCCACTAACAGTTGTATCAGCTTTTGAATTTGGATATCCAACTGAAAATACGTTTGGGATTGAGATAACTCGTTGATTCTATGAAGAAGTATCGGATCGTCATTGTTAGGGAGAGGCATATTCAACACCAGAATATCAGGCTGATCAATCACCCCACCGAAAGCATGATCAAGGCCTGAGGTAACGACGCACCCTTGCCCCGGGCCAACAAGATTACCCAAACCACCGACTTCAAACTCCGATTTCCCCTTTAATCCAATCACCACTTGGGTGTATTGGTGTTCATGGGAGTCCATATGTGACGGCAACCGAACGATTTCGGCTGGTTTTGGGGAAGCATGATCAAGGATGTCATTGTTTCGTGTCACCATGTTTCCGGCCATCTTGTAAAATGAGATTCGATCCGCCGAGTATACCCATTTCAATAGCAATTGGAAAAAGTAATCACCACCAAGCTTCTGATAACGGGCACGGAGTGATGATTTTGTATCCCGCTTAGAACTGCGAAAAAGGATCTTTACTTGATCAAGCTTCCGGAACCATGATCATGAAGCGATAAGTTACGGTGGTTGTAATTTGTGCGATATCGATGATTGAGGCATAAAAAAAGCTGCGAAAACCGCAGCTTAGAAACAATATTTGCGCTAATGGTTACGGAGCGAGTCGTTCTGCATCCCATTGACCTTGACCATCTTTACTAAACAAGAAACGATCATGCAGTCGGTGTTCACCACCTTGCCAGAATTCAATAGATTCAGGACGAATACGGTACCCCCCCCAAAATGACGGTACCGGGATTTCGCCTTTAGCGAATTTCTGCTTTAGCTCAAGGAACTTACCTTCAAGTACTCCACGAGTTGAGATGCGGCTACTCTGCCTACTCGCAATGGCGGCTAATTGGCTTTCTTTAGGGCGAGAGGTGAAATACTTCATGTTTTCCATCGCCGTAAGTTTTTCCGCAACACCAGTAATATGCACTTGTCGTTCCAAAGGATGCCAAGGAAAGTGCAAACTCACCTTACTATTATGTTCAATGTGTTGCGCTTTGCGGCTGCCTAAATTGGTGTAAAAAACAAAACCTTCGTTATCTAAGTTTTTCAGCAGTACGATACGTTGAAACGGCATTCCGCGTTCGTCAACCGTTGCCACTGTCATCGCCGTAGGATCGGTCAATTTGGCGTCGACCGCTTGTTGCAACCAAAGATTAAATTGAACTATCGGATCGCTATTCAAGTCCTTTCGACGTAATCCCCCTTGAGAATACTCTCGGCGGATATCTTCAATTCCCATAACCACTCCTCACGTTTTTCTTAAATTCTGCGCTCTAAACTACGAGAAAACAACCCGCTAGCGGGATGTTATTATCGATTTTTGAATCCAATCCCCTAGTTTGTATCTATGCCCTCTGTTATCGGCAGCCAAATAGACAAATTTTCGATTATTCATTACGTTATATTCATGAGTCTACTGCTAAACTTCTGAATAGTATTAAAAATTAATGACCAGATACCATTCTTGAGATATTCGTTTATTGTGAAATGTGCAGAGTAGATCGACTCTTTGTTATTGAAAAGGTTACATTTCATTAACGATGGTAATAAAATCAGATTATTAGATAAGTCCTAGCCATTTGGGTTTCGAGTTAAACATGGATAAAAAAGAATACAAAAAGGTTTCTGACGCTGAACTCGACTACATCGACGATAAAACAGCAGCCTTACTCCTCAATACCCCTACCAGTGCTCGGATCATGTTGTGGGTCATGGTGCTCTTTTTTATCTGTGCAGCGGTCTGGGCATCCTGGGCTGAGATAGATAAAGTAACTGTCGGACAAGGTAAGGTGATTCCTTCGTCACAAGTTCAGGTAATTCAGAACCTTGAAGGTGGCTTGGTCAAAGAGATTTTGGTCAAAGAAGGCGACAACGTGAAAAAAGGCCAACAACTGTTGCTTATTGATGACACACGTTTCCGCTCAGATTACCGAGAACGCGAACAACAAGTTCTCAACTTAACCGCTAACGTTTTACAACTATCCGCATCATTAGACAGCGTTAATATCAATGAGAACGTCAAAGATGAAGATTGGCAAAAATCAGTGACTTTGGACTTCAACAAACTCACCTTTCAGCCGTCATTTGAAGAAGAAAATAAAGCACTGGTCGCTAGGCAACGAGCTGAATATCGCCAAGACCTTGATGAGCTAAGCAATGAACTTTCCGTTATTGACCAACAAGTTCGTCAAAAACAGCAGGACCTGATAGAAATCCAAGCACGAGTTAACAACCTCAGAGAAGGCTATAATCTTGCACGTGATGAGTTGAATATCACTAAGCCCCTTGCCGACGAGGGTGTTGTTCCCAAAGTCGAATTGTTAAAACTTCAGCGTCAGGTTAATGACACTCGACGTGAGTTAACCTCCACAGAACTGAAGGTCCCTGCTTTAAAATCCGCTATTCAAGAGTCCATGTTAGGTCGCATTGATATTGCACAAAAATTCCGTTCAGAACAACAAGAAAAGCTCAATCAAGCCCAAGATAAACTTTCTTCTATGACCGAATCAGCAATTGGCTTAGAAGATCGTGTGAACCGCACCGTTGTAGTCTCTCCCGTTAACGGCACGGTAAAAACCTTAAACGTCAATACTGTAGGTGGCGTTATTCAACCTGGAATGGATATCGTGGAGATTGTACCAACCGAGGACAGTTTGTTGGTGGAGGCAAAAATTGCGCCACAAGACATTGCTTTCTTGAGACCCGGCCTTCATGCCATCGTCAAGTTCAGTGCCTATGACTTCACCAAGTACGGTGGATTAGATGGCACTGTGGAGCATATCAGTGCCGACACGACTCAAGACGAAGAAGGTAACAGTTTCTATATCGTAAGAGTAAGAACCGACAAAACCAATTTCGGGCATGATGAACAACTTCCGATAATTCCAGGCATGACGGCTTCTGTCGACATTATTACGGGTAAGAGAACGGTTCTTGATTATCTACTCAAACCAATATTGAGTGCGCAAAATAACGCGCTGAAAGAATAAAGGATTGTAGTGTTACGAATCGAGCGGACGGGAGGTCTGCAAACTAAGTTCAAAACCGCACTGTTGGTATGCGGGGTAATCACAGCTATTTCTTTGGCTGGGCACAGTGACGCCTATACCAAGCAAGAGCAGCGTTGGATAAGCACCGTAGCAAAAACGTATGGGCCTCGAGCCGGTAAACGTGTCGAAACTTGGCGCACTGTTATCGAAGATTTACAGGGTAAATCGGAGAAAGAGCAACTTGCTGGAGTGAATCAGTTTTTCAATCAACTCAACTTTGTCGACGACATACATTTATGGGGTAAGAAAGACTACTGGGCCACACCACTAGAATTTTTGGGCAGTAATGCAGGTGATTGTGAAGACTTTACTATTGCTAAGTACTTCTCACTACTTGAACTCGGTATTCCAGACAAAAAACTGAGGCTTGTGTACGTCAAAGCCATCGAATTGAACCAATTTCACATGGTACTCGCTTACTACGAGACACCGCGTTCACAACCGCTGATTTTGGATAACCTGATTGGTGAGATTAAACCCGCTTCTAAGCGAGGCGATTTACTACCGATCTACAGCTTTAATGGTCGCAACTTGTGGACCATGAAAACCACCCAAGGCAAATTAGCCGGAAAGTCGTCGAGACTGAAATTATGGAATGATTTGCGAAGCCGAGAGCGTTCATTGACGTTAAGGAAACCTAAGGTAAATTACGACGAGTAAACAATTATGACACTATACAGACAGCTAGTGGTCGGCATGATAGCAGTATTTATTATGCTATTGACGTCGGTGTTTATCATCGAGTTCAACACGACTAAAAACTTCCTAGAGCAGCAACAACGCTCAGAGGTGAACAACACGATTAACACCGTGGGCTTAGCCTTAGCACCTTACTTGAAGACACAAGACAAGGTTGCGGTTGAATCTGTGATTAATGCGCTATTTGATGGCAGTACTTATTCCACGGTAAAACTCGTTTTCCTAGAGACCGATGAAAAGATTGTTCGCAGTTATCCAATCAAACCCAACGGAGTACCTGATTGGTTTACCAACCTGAACCTCTTTACGCCCATTCATGATTCTCGCGTGGTTACTAGCGGTTGGCTACAATTGGCGGAAGTCGAAATCATCAGTCACCCCGGCGAAGCTTACGCTCAGCTTTGGCAAGCGTTTGAGCGTCTTGCTGGCGCATTCGTTGTTATCTTTACCTTAGGTTTGTTATCTATAGCCCTTATCCTGAGACGAGCTCTCACACCACTTAGAGCTATCGTAACCAAAATGGAGCAGGTAGCGAATAAGCAATTTGGTGAACCTCTACTTCGCCCAAATACTAGAGACTTAATCGCGGTCGTTGATGGCATTAATAGCATGTCTGCTCATGTTGAAGAATCATTTAAACAACAAGCGAAAGAAGCACAGAAGCTCCGTGAACGCGCTTATATGGATCCAGTCTCTCAACTTGGTAACCGCGCCTTCTTTATGGGTCAGCTAAATCAGTGGCTTTCAGAATCTTCGCTAGGCGGTGTGGCTATCTTACACGCTGAATTCATTAAACAAACCTACAAAGCTGATGGCTACGAGGCTGGCGATGGATTAGTAAGAGAGCTGTCTGACCTGTTATCAATGACGATCAATATTCCAAACACTGTCATTTCCCGTATATCAACCGATGAGTTTGGTTTTGTATTCCCTAATATTGATGAAAGCGAATTGAAGTTCGCGGCAAATAGCATCATTACTTGTATTCAAGATCTAAACGCAGATCCTACAGGTCTGAGCAAAGCCAACGCATCGCTAGGCGTTGTCTTTAACGAAGAGCGTAAGAACTCAACGCAAATGCTCTCCGTGCTTGATAACGCATTGACCAAAGCGAAATCCAATCCGGAAATCGATTATGGTTATATCTCTAGTGAGCATACTGGCGTCATCATGGGTAAACAGCAATGGCGTTTACTGGTGGAAGAAGCAATCAGCAACGATGCAGTCACCTTTAGATTCCAAGCAGCAAACAGCAGTGGCGGCGAGACATATCACCGCGAGGTATTCTCCGCAATCGAAATGAATGGCGAACGCTATACAGCCAATCAATACCTACTCGCTTTAGAGCAGCTTGATGCCAGCCATATCTTTGATGAACACGTTATTATGTCGGTGATTAACAAGCTCGAACGAGAAGAAATGTCCGATTCAATGGCGATTAACATCACTCCAACTAGTATCGCTCAACCAAGCTTTATTCGCTGGATTAGCCAAGTGCTCGCCAAACATCGTGATATTAACGATAAACTACACTTTGAGATCCCAGAAAGCTGCTTTATCAATAATCCGCACCATACCGCACTTTTCTGTAACGCTATTCGCAATGAAGGTGCCAAGTTCGGTGTTGATAACTATGGTCGGAACTTCCAGTCACTGGAATATCTCAACGAGTTCAGACCGGATTATGTGAAACTGGATTATCTCTATACCCACCAGCTTGACGATGAGAAACAAAAATTTACGCTAACATCGATTTCGAGAACGGCGCACAATTTGGGTATTAAAGCTATTGCCTCACGAGTGGAAACACAAACTCAGCTCGACTTCTTGTCTGAGCACTTTGTGGATGTATTCCAAGGCTTTATCGTGGACAAATAATAGGTGCAGAATCCATGAAGGATCCGTTACTAAACTCGCTTATCTATATCAGCCGATACTACGGCTTAGCTAATTCTCCAGAAGCATTGGTGAATGGCTTACCCCTGTCGGAAGGTAAGCTCACACCGTTCTTACTTCCTCGCTCAGCCGAGCGCGCTGGATTGGTCGCGAAAGAGAACCGCTCTGATATAGAAAAAATCCCAAGCATAGTATTCCCTGTCATACTGCTTTTAAAAGGTGGCGATGCTTGTGTACTAAACAGCATTGACTCCGATGCCAATGAAGCGGAAGTGATCACACTCGAGTCCGGCATGGTCCCCATTTCCGTTCCGCTCGAGGATTTAAGAGAACAATTCACAGGCCGCTACTTCTTGGTTAAGAAGCAGTTCCGATATGACGAGCGCTCCCCGGAAGTTCTAAAAACTCGTGACGGTCACTGGTTCTGGGGCACTCTATGGGAATCGAAAAGCATCTACCGTGATGTGCTCATTGCCTCGCTACTGATCAATATATTTGCTGTAGCCGCACCACTGTTCACTCGTCTTGTTTATGACAAAGTAGTACCTAACCTTGCATTTGAAACACTATGGGTACTGGCGGCAGGGATATTTATTGTCTTCGGATTCGATTTAGTACTTAAGCTTATGCGTAGCTACTTCATTGATGTGGCTGGGAAAAAGTCGGATATTTTGATCTCATCAAAGCTCTTTAGCAAAGTCATGGGCATCAGAATGGAATCGCGTCCCCCATCTGTGGGGGCCTTTGCTCGTCACTTACAAGAGTTTGAATCGATTCGCGAATTCTTTACCTCTGCAACGATTGCTTCATTAATCGATTTGCCGTTTGCCTTGCTATTTTTGGTACTTATTTGGCTCATGGCGGGCAATTTAGTCATTATCCCAATCATCGGTGTGTTGATATTGATCATCTACTCGATGTTGATACAAGGCCCGCTGCGTAAAACGATTGAAGAAGGCTCACGCCTTGCTTCTCAAAAATACGCCAACCTGATTGAAAGTTTGGCTGGTCTGGAAACGGTAAAAATCTTCGGTGCCCAAAGCCAGTATCAGTATCGTTGGGAAGAAGCCGTCGCACACATGGCGAACTGGAATATCAAAAGCAAACGCATTACTGATGGAATCCAAAACACCGCAGGATTTGTTCAGCAATCAGCCAACATCGGTATGATTATTCTTGGGGTTTACCTTATAGCCGAAGGTGAACTCACCATGGGCGGCCTGATTGCCGCGACTATGCTAAGTAGTCGAGCTATTGGCCCTTTGGTTCAGCTTTCACTGCTTTCTACACGTTACAATCAAGCGAAATCGTCCATGACCATCATTGAACAAGTGATGGCAATGCCCGACGAACAAGAAGAAGGAAAACGCTATATTCATCGCCCAATTATCCACGGCAAAATCGAATTGGATCGCGTAACCTTCCACTACCCAGAGTCTCCAATGGCATCCATTCGAGATCTAAGCCTAACCATTGAACCTGGTGAAAAAGTGGCGATTATTGGACGTATTGGCTCAGGTAAAACCACGCTAGAGCGTCTCATAATGGGCCTCTATCAGCCAACAGAGGGTCATGTGCGAATTGATGACACAGACATCGCTCAATTGCATCACGTCGACGTACGACGCAATATAGGCTGTGTGCCGCAAGATTGTGCCTTATTCTATGGCTCTATTCGCGACAACATCACACTAGGACGACCATTGGTCGACGACCGTGATGTAATGGATGCTGCAAACCGTGCAGGGGTGACTGTATTTACTCAGCAAGATCCTGCGGGTCTTGAGCGTCAGGTTGGCGAGGGCGGTTTGCTGTTATCTGGCGGTCAACGTCAAGCCGTTGCTATTGCACGAGCGTTTTTAGCACGTCCACCGATATTGATTATGGACGAACCGACAAGTTCAATGGATAACCGCTCTGAGCTGCATATTAAGACCCAGCTAAAACAGCTCAAGGAATCTGAGACTCTTCTTTTAATCACTCACAAAACATCGATGCTGGATGTGGTGGATAGGGTGATTGTTATGGAGAAAGGAGCAATCATTGCAGATGGTCCTAAGGTGCAGGTGTTGAGTGATTTGAGACAAGGTAAAGTTCGCGCTGCAAGTTAACTAGCTATCGGCGGATAATAACGTTTATTGTTAATCCCCAAAGATGTAGAACTCATCTTAAATGGTTAATATCTAGGATTATGAGTTTAAGCAGAAAGGGAGCTCATTCAGCGCGTCGCGAAGATCAGGTCACTTAAGTGATTTAGTCGAATATTTTCAGTCATCCACATGCTGTGGGAGATCCTCACTTTCGTGAGGATAACGGTTAAATAAGGCATGTAAAAAACGAACGGACGTAGACAATTTCTGTCCAGTAGTTTGCAAGAAGTTGTTTAAATTTTTCGTAGTTTAAAAATCGCTTGAAAAGGCACATTTCATAAAAAGTTTACTATCCAATGACATCAAAAAAAGACCGCAGCTATCACTTCAAACTGCGGTCTCTCTATGGTTATTCGCTCAAATTAGCTATCGAGAACAATAATCTGGTTTAATTTGACCGCGTCCCAATTGTATATACCTGTGACACCCTCAAGTTCGATAGTCACATTTTTCTCACCCTTGGTGATATTAACTAAGGTGCTGGTGTTGTCATCGTTTTCCGTGAGTGTAATCTTGTCTCCGCCGCCGGCAACATTCTTTAACAGATCTTCTAATGACGTGTTGCTGCCTTCAAATACCTCTGACAAGTCGATTACATCTCGATTTCCTTCAACTTGAGAGAAATCAGTAATCACATCATGACTGCCGTCTAAGTCACCTTCACTCCATTTGAAGGTATCATCTCCAAGTCCACCAGTTAATACATCATTACCAAGTCCACCGGATAGAACATCGTCACCATCCGTACCATGGATAACTGTGACGCCACTGCCTCCTTGCACTGCATAATCGACTTCTTCAGACTCGTCCACATTACCATTTGGCATGATATTGACGTTAACGGTTGCCGTTTCTAGGCTTGGAAGTCCATCTGAATCGATAGCTCTATAATCAAATTGATCCGCTACCTCGCCACCTGTCACCTTCACACTCTGAAGCACAAAACCAGCCTCTTTGCCCTCTGCGTTAAATGGCATAATGCGCATTTCATCAAATGGTATATCCGATGCTACCTCAATAATTGCTTGATGGTCGGCGATAATGCCGTTATCCATCACGATTGGATTATCATCTAATAAAACACCACCAGCATATAGGTAAACAAAGACTTGAGCCGCACCATTACCGTTAGCCGCAGCACTAAATTGTCCAGTTAAGCTTCCTACGCCGACAAGAGCTCTTGTCATCATGCCTGCCGTAAATTTAATGGACATAAATTCACTTTGTTTGGCTTCCGTTTCTTTCCCCTGACCTCGCTCATCATCACGCTTGGTGTAGAAACCAGATTGCTTAGCTGCGCCTGCGCTATCAAAAGCTATCTCTTCCATTTCTACGCCAAGATGAGGTTTGTCACCATCGTATGTGCCTCCGGTAACAACAATGTCATTACCAAACGGCTCATCTCCTTGAGGATTATAGCCCAGCGCGGAAACATCAAAACCAACTTCTAGGTCGTAAAATATATCGACACTATCTTCCACCACATCGCCAACGTCTAAGTCGAAGCGCTCACCAGAATTGCTCAGGAAATAAAGCTGACCATACTCTGGCTCCTCAGTGATTTCTACAAGAGTTGCTTTTGTATTACTAGCATCATCTTCACTATCCGTAGCAAAGTCTGCAAAGTTGAGTGGAATAGTGTCATCCGGCGCAAAAAACTCAAAATCTATGACTTCAGGAGGTGTATTTGGTGCCGACGGCTCTGGGTTATCTAAGACGATAAGGTTAATCGATTCCGAGACAACCTCATCTACCGGAGAGTAGGTACCATCCAATTCAGAGGCAATCGCTTTGATTGTAATAGGATAGGTTCCAACATCAGCCACTTTAATCTGCAGATCATTCAGGTCACTCCAATCAGATATATCGATTTCTCCAGAAGGTCCTATGATCGAAGTTTGAGTGCCGTTGCTGACAAATGCACCTTGTGGTAGCCCTTGAATCAGTAAAGTCAGTACTTCTGAACCATCGGTATCATTTAGACTGGCAGAGATATCACTAATATCAATGAAGGTATCCTCATAGCCTACATTGCTTCGTGTCGAAAGCACTATATTATCAAGTAATGCCCCATAGCTATTCTGCTCAGGTGACTCAAAGACGACTCGATAATTAAAGCTATCCAGAGTTTGGAAGAAGAGCTGTTCATCTTCAGACCAGTCTTTTACCACTAGGTTATGATCTTCTCCACTGCCATAGGAACGCAAGGTTTCCACTTCAACCCAAACACCCGGTGAGGTCTCTTTTTCAAGCTTAATATCCATCGGTGAATCGCTACGTCTAGCCGCAGCATCGAAGTTTAACTCGTAGAATTGGCCTGGAGTCCCTGCAAAGCTAGTAAATAAAGAGTCTTGTTGGCCTCTACGCCCTTCTATTTCAAAGATCTGGTTTTGCTCACCATTCCCCAGATAAACGCCTTCTTTACCGACTTCGCCTCTATTTGTAATAACGCCCCAATCACCACTATTTAAGCCATCAGGAGTATCGACACTGAGTTGCGCTCCACTAATATTGCCTTTCCAGCTGCTATTACCCAGATTAACATTTTCAAAATTGATTGCAGAAACAATGTCCTCGCCGGACACAATTAATGTTGGGCTATCTGTTACTGGTCGGACTGTAACCGCTAAATCATGCTGCTCTACCACATTATCATTTGCATCACGACCGGACACCGACAAAGTGAAATCGACATCGCTATCTTGTGGTGGCTTAATGGATAAATTAGCTAATTGTGATGGCATAATATTTGCCGCATTGTTGGTCACGACTATCTCATCAGTACCTGAGAATAAGGTTGCTCCTTCAGGAATACCACTAATCACAACTTCTGTTGCATCACTGTTCGCAGGCAGTTGTATATCCAACGCAATCTTGTTGTCTTCATCACCAATCGCGGCGGCAACAACTAGATCAGCGATTGCAGTAAAGTTAATGGTAGAAACTGCTGTATTTGATGGTTGCATTGCATCATCAAATGTCGTGATTTCAATGACTCTGTCCTCATCATCCGGAGATTGTGAGGAGTTGGAGAATTCAATTAGCTGAATAGCAGCCTCATAATCGGCAGGTGTTGCTTCTCCGCTTAAAGTGATTTTAATTGCACCAGAATCGAGTACTTCTGTTGTATAACTAATCCCACTAAGCAGCGGGTTAGTCGCACCATCAATCCCAAAATTGTCACCCGCTTTTGGATTGGTAAAGACAATTTCGGCCTCATGAATGACATTTTTCTCGTCAAAAATGGTGATGTCACTATCGACAACCTCAATAGCACTATCACCTTCTTGGTAATTCGTATCGAAGCTTGTACCATCAGCACTCAAGTCAAGATCGAGCGTTGGTGGCATATTGTTTTCACGCTCATCAACGATGGTAACAATAGATTCAGGACTTTCACCTTCATCGGAGTCAACTGCTTTGTATTTAAAACTGTCGTTCAGGGCAGTTTCTAGATAGCGTAACTCCCAGTTACCTCGGCCATCAGTACCAACGCTTACTCCCGCAATTAAGGCTCCTTCTTCGACATCGCCTAAATAATCAATTGAGAAGCTCAGCTCATGGAATAAAACGTCATTTCCTGACGTATCTTTTTGTACATCAGGTGTGTAATTGACGGTATCGCCATTACTGAGTGTGACCTTAATCGTAACAGCCGATTCGTTTTGGCCACCTAAGCCACTATAGAAATAGCCTCCCATGCCATCTAAGCCAAGGGTGACGTGTGTGGCTGGACGATCCGCAAAGTTGATAGATAACAGCTCACCTTCATTAATACCTTGGCCGCCACCAATACCTAAGCCATGACCAACATGATTATCTTGGACATCACCTCGATACTGAGTGAGATTGCCTTTGTTACTGTTAATGGTGATATTGTCTGTGCTGCCGTCACTGTTAGAGAGCTCTAATACTCGATTCTTACCATCGACTTCAGTACCCCAGTTGTAAAACTCATCTTGAGTGCTTTCCATATCACTTGATGTTGGCACTACTTTGGTACCAAGGATAAAGCCTTGAGCATCTGAATCAGGCTCATAGGTTATCTTAGTTGGATCAAACGTATCACCGTTGGCGACATTTGTTTGAGTGATTTCCTCGCCATCATGATAGAGAGTACCGCCAATCGGAAGCTCCGTAATTTTGACTTGCACTTGCTGACCATTCATATCATCTTCGATGTCGGAGATATGATCAGTTCCATCGCCTTCAATAGAGCCCGTTCCGGTATCAAAAATGACGGAAACAGGATCGTTACCCGACACGCTAAAGCTAAAGTCTTCCGACTCAGGTAGCTCGTTGACTGGTACAACCGCTATTGTTGATGTTGCAGTGTTCGATCCCACACCTTGATCATCAAATACTTGAATGGTTATTGAGCGAGGATCGGTATTGGGGTCTTCGCTGTCATTACTAAATTCGAGAAGTTGGAGTGCTGCTTCGTAATCTTCCGCCGTCCCTTCACCACTTATGGTTAAGATTAGAGCCCCTGCAACAGTGCTAGAAATGTAGCTTAAGCCATTTGGTAATGTACTATTAACAACAAAAGAGTCATTCGCTTGAGGATTAGTGAGTTTAATTTCTGCACTGGTGATAACATCAATGTCATCAGTAATGTCCATATCACTATCAACGACTTTAATCGGAGCGTCCCCTTCCGTGAAAGTCGCGTCATAGCCAGTGCCGCTTTCACTCGTATCCAAATCTAGAATTGGAGCATCATTATCATTGTCACCACCAGGTTGCCCATCTATCTGACCATCGTCAGAGATAGTGGCATCAGCTGATACGCCAACGTTACCGTTGACGGTAACACCCGCTGGCTCTGTTACTTTTAACGTAAAGTTTTCATCCTGCTCATAGACATCGTTATCTGGGATACCTACTTGGATATTAACGTTGGTAACCCCAGCAGGAATGGTGATCTCGCCATTAATGATCGGCAGTCGAACATCAGTACTTCCATCGTTATAGCTCGCCGTCGTGGTAGAGAAATCATCATCTTCGGTATCTACATCGATTCGATCGAGCGCTACCGTAAGAGCAATATCAGAAGGATTACTTAAAGACAGAGTGAACGGAACACTTCCTGCGTCTTCGCTCACTTCCCCACCACCAGTCAGTGAAAGGGTAATTGGATCGTTATCTAGAATATCTCCAGCGGCAGATTGACCATCGACTACCAGAGTAAAGCCTTCATCACCATCATAACGATTATCGTCGATTGTCGGTAACGTAATCGTAAAGTTAGAAACATTAGCTGGAACTTCAAGTTCTCCGGTCACCTCGTTATAAGTGACCCCATTGCCGAAAGTCATAGTCGATGGGTCAACATCATTAGCTGAAGCCTCATCGCCATTAGCACCAAACTCAATGTCAAAGAAAGTCTTCACATTGGTAGAACCGTCCAGAGTCACGTTATAGGAGAAGCTCTCCCCTTCTTCAACACTAGCCGTACCTATCTCAAACCCGCTGACTGAAATCGGTCCAGGGTTGACCAGAACATTCACTGTTGCAGTGTCAAAGCCACCTTTATCGTCGGTAATTTGGTACTGGAACTCAGTGCGACCCGCAAAGCCTTCAGGCAAATCGAAAATGACATTACCACCTTCAATACGCGCATCACCTTGTGTCTCACCGAACACGTAAGTGATACGAATATCATCACCATCCACAGCATCGTCGTTAGATAAAAGCTCTGAAAGCGGAATGACGACAGGTTCATCATGGTCAAAGACATAAGCGCCCGCACCGACCACTTCAATGCCCTGAAGGAAATAATCATAAGAGTCAGTGCCACGTGCAGGGCCACCTGTAAAATCAACAGACTCAAATACCAATTTGTCGTAGGCAAAACCGCCCGTTTCAATATCAAACGTGCCTTTATTACCTGACTCATTATGGAAATAATCACTGGCAACCAGAGTATCGCCTAAATAAGCGCTCCACTTACCTTGTTCATGACTACCTGCCCCGCCCTCATTAGCGAACAAGTTGGTTACAGAAAAAGCCCCATCTACAGCTGGCTCTTTGAGCGTAATAATGAGCTGCTCAGACTCTTCTTCATTTCGGTTATATTGAATTTGAGATTCAGGGCCACCGTTGGTAGTGCCGTCAGGAATACCAATACGGTCAGTACCGTCGATATTGTAGTTAACAGTTTGGCCATCATATTTCGCCTGAATGCTGTCAACCATATCCCAACCTTGATCGCCCGCTCCCATATCACCTTGAACAAGGCTATAAGACTCTGGATCATCAATCGCATCGGGTGCTAGGTTGGTACGTTGATCATCGATAGTCACTGTTGATTCATCACTATATGCGCCATCAGAATCAAGTGCTTTATAATCAAAGGAGTCTTCTAAACTCGTCTCTAGGTATCTTAGTTCCCAGTTTCCATTACCTTCAGTTCCAACCGTGACACCATATATTTGTAACCCTTCCACGTCAGAAAGATCATCGATTGATATCGTAATGTCTAAATCAAGATCGCTATTACCAGACGTCGTCTTTTGAATCGGATCTAGAACTCTCGTTGAACCATCGCTTAAGGTAACGGTAACTAGTACTGATGACTCGTTGGCATTGTTGATATTTTCATCAAAATAGCCACCTAGACCATCTAGCCCTAATGTCACTGAAGTGGCTGGTCTCTCGGAGAAATCAATCGAAATAGTCTCTCCCTCATTGATGCCTTGTCCACCACCGACACCAAGACCAAATCCAACGTGGTTAGCGTCTCCTCGGTACTGAGTGAGATCCCCACCGATTGAGGTAATCCTGATCGAGTCATCACCCAAAGTTAAAATGCGCTCTCCAGGGTTATCACCAGGAGAGCCCCAGTTTAAGAAATCGGTTTGCGAACTGGCTTCGCTGTCCAACCCTTGCGAATCTTTAACACCTAAAACAAAGCCTTGAGCACTTTCATCAGGTAGATAGGAAATATTATCTGGATTAAACGATGTGCCGTTAGCCCCTCCTTCGACATGGAGGTCAGCTTCAACAATCGCTCGAGTTTCACCGTTTTCAGTGTAGAGAAGTGTACCGCCTAAAGGCAGCTCAGTGATTACAACTGACAGTGACTTTCCATCCGTGGTACTACGATCATCTTCATAGTCGGAGATATGGTCGGTTCCATCACCCTCAATAGAACCTTCTCCAGTATCAAAAATAACTGGAATCGCATCATCTCCGGAGAGTGTAATTGAGAAGTCTTCGGAGTCAGGTCTATCATTGGTACCGTTGATAGTAATTGTTACCACTTCAGTGTCAGTTGCTCCCCACTCATCTTCAACGATGACGTCAAAGGTAATTGGCAATGTCTCACCTTGAGCCAGCTTCTGAACGGCGTCTGATTCGTTATCTAAAACAAATTTCCACTCCCCCGTTTTTGGGTCAGTGATAACGAACTGACCGTACTGTGAGGTACCATCAGTAACTGAGAAAGTAAGGTCGTGCCCAGTATCTACATCATTAGCAACTATGGTCCCCGTTGCTTCAGGTGACCCTACATTGATGCCACCAGACTCAGTAACTGCACCCGTAAGGTCGCTTTCGTCTTCGTCAATTACTGGTGCATCATTGCTGCCTTTAACAACAATTCGAATCGTCTGCTCAACACTGGCACCATGTTCATCTTCCACGACTACCGTGTATTCAAGACGTTTCTTCTCACCTTCTGCCAACGCATCGGTCGCAGGCAGATCATCCTTCAGCTCGTAGCGCCAGTCACCGGTTTCTTCATCAACACTGAATGTGCCGTAAGTGGTGTCTGCTGGCTCTTTGAGTGTGAAACTCAGCTCCGCTCCATTATCGACATCCGACGCATCAATAAAACCTGTTGTGACAGCTTTACCATTGTCATCATCACCTGCTTCACGAACTCGACCTTTACTGTCAACATCGTCTATGACTGGTACATCATTCGTCCCTTTAACAGTCACCGAGATAATTTGAGTAACCACTGCGCCCTGTTCGTCTTCAACTTGAACGGTAAAACTCAGAGGAACTTCGTCACCTTCAGCTAACGATTCAACTGCATCAGCTTCGTTATCAATTACAAAACTCCACAAGCCATCACTAGTGATATTGAATGTACCGTACGGGTTGCTAACATCCCCTACTGAGCTCCACGTTAAGTTAGAAGAATCCACATCCGTCGCTGAAAGTTGACCGCCTGTACTTGGTGCTCCGGCATCCTCAGTACCATTGTCAAAATGCCCAGACTCTCTGACTTCGCCTTCCGTTATCAATTCGGAGTCAATTACTGGCTTGTCATTCGTACCTTGGATATTGACAACAATCGTTTGAAAGACATCGACGCCTTGGTCGTCAGTGACTTTGACTTTGAATTCAAGAGAAGTTGATTGCCCTTCTCGTAAGGCTTGAACTTCATCTGCAGTGTTATCAAGTTCAAATGTCCAAAGGCCAGCTTCTGTAATCGAAAAATCTCCATATGCAGAAGACATATCGCCGTCTTCCGACCAAACCAAACTTTCGATTGGAGAGTCTACATCTGTGGCATTCAACTGTCCGCTCACCGATGCCGTTCCTATGTTCTCTGAACCGTCATCATTGTGTCCAGCTTCGACAACGTCACCACTGATTTCGCTATTTGCACTGATAACAGGTTTATCGTTAGTGCCACTAATAATGATTACCAATGGCTGTGACGTAGAGGAATTTAGGGGGTCGGTGACTTGGACGGTAAAGGAGAGTGTCACAGTATCATTGACGTTTAAAGCTTGTGTGGCATCGGAATCGTTATTTAAACGGAAAGTCCATTCTCCATTGTCGGAGAGCTCAAACTCGCCGTAGTCAGAAAGATTTTCCGGAGTAAAAGTCACACTCCAAGTCAAAGTTCCATCGTCAAATTCAAGGTCGGTGGCTGAAAGCTGGCCGGTCAGCTCAGCAGTACCATCAAAATCGCTACCGTCAGAGTTATGACCTGCTTCCACAACGTTTCCAGCTAAGGCTTCACTAAGAATTTGCGGAGCTGAGTTAACGAGTACCTGAAGAAGAGTATTAGATTGCGTCGCGGTTAGTCCTTGCGCCTCAAGGGCAGAAGTATCAAACTGTGTTTTAGCTAGCGTTTGCGAGCCATCACGCTCGATAGCGCCTGTCGCCGTTGGGCTTGAACCATTCGAATTACCCGCAGCGGTAGCTTGTTCTTGGTTCTGGGTCGGGTCTTCACCCGCCTCAATGGCAGCGATGATTTCTTCGGCATCTATATCAGAAACATCAATCTCTTGGCTTTTACCCTCTTCTTGAATCAATACAAGGTCTAAATCCTCGCCCACTTCTGTATCGTTCAAAACATTGATGACAACGTCTCCCGGTCTAGGTTCACTTCCCTCCGGAAGAATGGTGAGTTTTCCTTGAGCATCTATTACTAACGTACCAGACACTTTTGCTAACCCAAATAGAGACAACGCACTCATGATTTACTCCTTGAATTGCTCCCGACGCCAGGAAGCAATATCTTTTATCAGTTCTAGCCAGCCTTGCTTGCGCGAATGGACATATTAGCCCAAGCTCGAAATTTTACTTTTATTTTACATTTAGATATCAGATAAATTGACGAAATGAAACTTTTTGGGGAAGTATTTTTAGTTTGTCTCAAAAACGAAAAAAGTCTCGCAAATACGAGACTTTTCGGGAAGAGTTTTAAGCTTAATCTTAGCCGATTACTGTGATAAATCCTTGTAGGATGATTAGGTTCACAATGTCGATGAAAAATGCCCCAACAATAGGCACGACCATAAAGGCTTGAGGAGATGGTCCGAATCGATTAACGATGGACCCCATATTCATAACTGCAGTCGGCGTAGCCCCTAAACCAAACCCACAGTGCCCACCGGCTATGACGGCTCCATCGTAGTTTTTGCCCATTACTCTAAACGTAATGTAATAAGCAAACAGCCCCAAAATAACAGACTGCACGGCGAGTATGATTAAGAAAGGAATCGCCAGATCAAAGATGTTCCAGAGCTGAAGGCTCATCAATGCCATTGCTAAGAAAAGCGATAATGACACCGTACCGAGAATATCGACCGTTTCTGCATCCACTTTATAACTTTTGGTCACTTCGCAGATGTTGGTAATGAAAACACCGATAAATAACGCATAAACGAAGTCAGGAATCATTAACCAAGATATTTCAAATGTATTAACCCACGCATGTAAATACTTCGCTCCAGTCACACAGATGAGTAAGATAAACAGAACTTCAATAACCTTTTTAGCAGTCACGCGATCTCTTTCGTACTCGTTATAAGTTACCAATTCAGGGAAGCGCTCATGAGTATCATTGCCTCGGCCATACTCTGACTCAAAGTTATTCTTATCAATGAGTCGTTGTGCAACCGGACTACCAATAATACCGCCGATAATTAGACCAAAGGTTGCAGAAGCCATCGCAATTTCTAGTGTGTTGCTGATGCCGTAAGTCTCAGTAAAGGTTTGAGCCCAAGCAGCCCCAGTACCGTGTCCGCCCGACAAGGTAATAGAGCCCGCAATTAACCCCATTAACGGCTCTAAGCCGAGCATGGTGGCTAATCCAACTCCGACACTATTCTGGATAATAATATATACCGATGCGACCGCTAAAAAGACAAAGACTTTAGCGCCACCTTTCATTAGTTGGGTGTAGTTAGCTGCCAATCCTACGGTGCTAAAAAACATCAACATAAATGTTTTCTGCAAGGGCAACGAGAACTCAAGATTAACGTTGTTAAAGTGTAAAACCGTAATGATAAGGGCAACGATTAATCCACCAACGATGGGTTCAGGGATGTTGTATTTTTTTAGAACAGGGAGCTTACTATTAATGATGTGTCCCAGAAAAAGAACGCTGATAGCGATCAAAAAAGATTCTAACGTGCCAACAGAGATGGTGTTGTTCATATAACCTCTTTTTTTGCTTTATCGCTCATCTTCCTTAATGAGGTTCGACTAAATTGTAAAGTGTAGTAGAAATAGAATAGATGGCGACTCATGGTAAGCAGACACCAAACGACCTTGTTAAGACTATCTATCACTTCTTAGAATGCCGGGAAGAGTCGGCAAAATATGCGACCGAAGACGATTAATAAAGATGTTATTAACCAATTGGTTACATTGAGTTTATGGTTTTAAAAAGAAGCACTACACTAAATTAATCGCGCAGTGTACCACAGACAGGCCATTGCGACTAATTGAAGCACTGAATGGGTGGAAAATGGCATGAAATCGATACTAAAAAAGGCTGTGTTTTCAGTCGCTCTATTGGCCTCATATACCGCATCGGGTAACGTCAAGATTAGTTATGATGACGCAGATTCAACCGTAGAAAGGCAAGCCCAACTCGCCATAGAACAGAGCAAAATAAACGATCTCGTGGTGCAACTTTCCAAAGCTTACTTCCCTTTTGAGCGCGATCTAACGATTCAATACGGCGGAGATGATGGCCCGCTTTATGACCCACAATCTCATACTGTCCACATTCCCTATGAGTTTTACATCGACTCTCTTAACTACTTCTTAAACAATGACTATCAAGAAAAATTTGGTAAGCCAGCCAAAGAAGGCGCGTTAGATACCTTACTCCACACATTACTGCATGAAGCAGGACATGCTTACATTGCCGACCAGAAGATACCTATTTTGGGTAAAGAGGAAGATGCCGTTGATAACTTTGCGGCAGTACTTATGATCAATTATGTAGAAAATGGCGCTGACGCCACCATCAGTGCAGCAGATATGTTTTCATTCGAATCTGAAGACAGACCTGATTACTACGACTTTGCCGAGTATATTGGTGAGCACAGTTTTGATCTTCAACGCTACTTCAGTACGTTATGTCTTGTATATGGGAGTGACCCTGAACGTTACACAACGCTTCTAGATGAAATAGAAGAAGGCTACCGAGAAGAGCAAAAAGAAAAATGTGAAATGACATTCCAACAGATCGATATGAACTGGAAACAGGTATTAAGAGTAGATCAAGACAAACACTGATAGCATCCCAAGGAAACACTATGTCGGTTCGACTCACATTATTTTATGACGCCACTTGTCCGCTGTGTGTGAGAGAAATGCGATCGCTACAGTCTCATGACACAGAGAAGTACATCAAACTGGTCGACATTTTCTCTCCCGAGTTTGCGGCATACCCTGAAATCGACCCTAAAGCAGCATCGGACCGCCTGCACGCTTATGATGCCGATGGGAACTTGCTACTGGGTTTAGACGTTACTCACCGAGCTTGGAGTCTCGTTGGGAAACCCTACCTATATGCATTCACTCGTTGGCCGATTATGAAAACTCTTTGTGACTGGGCTTACCTGAAGTTCGCTAAGAATCGCTACCACATTTCAGGGTGGTTAACGGGTAAGAAACGCTGTGAGCGGTGTCGGCTGGAGTAACGCAACACCACAAAACTTGTATTTACAGTGTAAACATTATGATTTGGCGTCTTGACGTACCGCTTTGAAAAGCACGGAGGTATCAGAGCGGTTCTCACCTTGTGTTGCAAGCGCCTGATAGCGATCAATTGTCTGTTCTGTTAATGGTAGTCGAATCCCCTGACGTGAAGCCTCATCCAAACAAAAACCTAGATCTTTAATCATCCAATCAATAGCAAAGCCGAAATCGTATTTGCTTTCAGCCATCGTCTTCGCTCGATTTTCCATCTGCCAAGACCCAGCGGCGCCATTTTTTAAGCAGTCCACCAACGATGGTATATCTAGACCACTTTTTTGGGCCAGTAACAGTCCTTCAGACAGTCCAGTGAGCACTCCTGCGATACAAACCTGATTGACCATTTTTGCTCGTTGACCTTGACCAATAGTGCCCATCAATACCGATGATTTACCATAAGCATTAAAAACGGGTTGTAACGCCGTGAACGTCTCTTGTTCTCCACCACACATAATAGTCAGAACCCCATTCTCTGCTCCAGCTTGGCCGCCAGAGACAGGCGCATCCATAAATCGAAGACCAACCTTATCGCAAGCCGCTCCCAGCTCTTCCGCTAATAACGCAGAGGTTGTTGTATGATCGACAAGAATAGCACCAGGTTTCATGCTGGCAATCGCCCCTGAAACAGAAGTTGTCATCTCCCTTACGTCATCGTCATTGCCCACACATACAGCCACAACATCAGCATCTTTCACACATTCAGCCACAGTTTCACTATAGTGACCATCATTTTCATCCGCCCAGAGTTTGGCTTTTTCTGTTGTACGGTTAAAAACGCACACCTCAAACCCTTCTTTTACCAAATGAGCAGCCATTGGGTATCCCATTACACCCAATCCAATAAAACTAACTTTCATTTGTACTCCTTTTCTTGCTGGTGGGGTTTACCGCAGCATCCATCTTATTTGCGCTAGATAAAATAGCGTCTATGAGCGATTTAACAGCTTTCGGTTGATATTTCCTATCTTTGTACACCAAAAACGCTTGTCGGTCACTACGATAGTGTTCAGGCAGCAGATGAATCAAATTTGAGTTGGTTTGCACATGTCGCAATGGGAGCGAGGCAACACCGAGTCCTCTTTCTACAGCATCTAACAGAGCTTGGATATCATTCACAACCAATCTAGGTTTAACATGAATGCTCTCCTCAAGGCGTTCGTTGCGATAAATAGCCAAAGTTTGATTATTATCTATCGCTAGCCAATCTAACTGGGGAAGTTGTGAGATGTCAGTGATTTTTGGACGAGTCGCCAAATATTCACTACTGGCAAAAAAACCATGACGAGCGGTAAACAAAGGACGGGCGATTAGATCCTCCATATCACTAATATCAAATGTGATAAGCAACTCGCGATTAGTCTGAGGTTTTATCTGGTCATGGTTCAAACCAAGATCAATATGGACGTTTGGATACCGCTTTAAGTAGCTTTCCACAACAGGAGCAACAAAAGAATGGTAGAAACTGTGCGGTACCGACAAGCGCACGGTGCCCGCGACTTGCTCCATTTGTTCCGTGATGTTGGCTAAGCCTATTTCTACCTGCTCTATCCCACTGCTTAGTTGCTCGAAAACGAGTCTGCCAACTTCAGTAGCTGTTAACTCCCTTCCCTTCTTTTCTAGCAAACGAAGACCTAAACGTTCTTCGAGAGATGAGATACGTCTAGATACCGTCGACTGCGGAACACCAAGAAGATTGGCCGTTTTTAATACGGAACCGTGCTCAACTACCTTACAAAACAAGTAAGCGTCATCTATATACCCAAATATGGAATCCACAATTCTATTTCACCCAATATTATCTATTTATGAATAGGTTTATACTTCTGATAACAAAAATCAACAGGAGAATAACAATGAGTAAAAAACAATTTTGGGTTTCCGCCCTACTTTCCTCTCTTACTATGGGTATCATGATGTCGGGCATTATATCAGGATACAAAATGGGCTTTAACAGCGCTTGGCCTCCTATCTGGTTGCAGAGTTTTCTTATTGCCTGGCCATGTGCGCTAGTACTAAATCTAACCGTCTTGCCGCAAGTAAGAAACTTTTCCGCTTGGCTGTGCGCCCCAAAAAAGATCAAAACAGAGGAAGCATGATCATGGACAATCACCTTGATCATGCTTCTGAGACACTGCCTCCAGACTCGATACTGATAAGGAACTCTGAAAGTAGAAATAAAAAAAGAGCCGACCTTGTCGACTCTTTTTTTCATAACACAAGCGTATTATTGCTCTGCGTTGTGATAAACCTGCTGAACATCATCACAGTCATCTAGCATGTCGAGGAATTTTTGGAATTTCTCAGCATCTTCGCCAGCAATGGCAGTATGAGTTTGTGGTACAAACGTAATTTCTTCCACATCAACCGTTAGACCTGGGTATTCAGCGTTCAAGGCTGTTTTCGCTTTGAAGAACTCAGTATGTGGGGCAAATACTGTGATTACGCCCTCTTCTAGCTCAATATCTGTTACGTCTACATCAGCCATCATTAGAGCTTCAAGTACAGCTTCTTCGTCGTCACCTTTGAATTGGAATACCGCTTGGTGATCGAACATGTGAGCAACAGTACCAGGGCTACCAATTTTAGCACCCGTCTTAACGAAGCATTGGCGAACATCTTGGAAAGTACGGTTGCCGTTATCGGTCAAACAGTCAACGATAACGCTAACGCCACCCGGACCAAAACCTTCGTAACGCGCTGGCTGGTAGTCTTCACCACCACCACCGTTAGCTTTGTCTAGTGCTTTTTCAATAACGTGAGCAGGAACTTGATCTTTTTTTGCTTTAGCAATCAGGTGCTTAAGCGACAAGTTCATCTCTGGATCTGCGCCGCCGTTTTTCGCTGCTACGTAGATCTCTTTACCATACTTGGAATAAACTTTAATTTTTGCGCCCTGAGTCTTGGCCATAGAGGCTTTGCGCACTTCAAAACTTCTTCCCATCGGGATGTTCTCTCTAATTCATTTTAACGCGGAGGATTTTATCAAATCGTCAATACAATTCAATTGTCAACACCATGAATGGCACTTACATCACTCCCATCATTCTCTTGTATTTGTCGACACACTGCTCAAACCATGCTTGTTCAGCCTCGTCTGCTATCTTTTCGAGTTGCTCTCGTATAGCTTCCGGTCCCGCTTTGGCCTCTTTCATTTGCCACACAACAAAGGAAGCTTGTTTATCAAGTTCAACTTTATTCTTTTCAGAAGGTGGGAGAAGAGACAAATTATGAGACATGGTATTTAGTCAGTTGATGTTGGCAAGGGTGCTGAATATAGCATTGATGAAGTATTAAACTCAAATGAAAGGATGTATTTTGACAACAGTTAAAATACAAAGGGTGGCCAACGCCACCCTATCTGGTTATCCAAAACTAATGAATCAAGCCAAGCTCTCGTGCTTCTTCTAGAGTTAGACCACTTTCTCTGATTTCCCTTAACGCTTCGATGCGGCGTCTAGCTTCTGCGGATTTGCCCTGCTTCGCTGGACGGATGTTTTCCTGAACTTCTTCAGAGTGATCCCATTTAGTTGTGATGGATGTCATTTCGTCATGGTCGATTGAATTAATGGACATTGTTACCTCCTGATGAACCATGTCTGAACACCTAATCTGTAGCAAACGACAAATTTGTTGTTAAGAAAAACTGATTCAGAATGTGATAGGGGCAATAGATCTAAACAGAAGTTTTAGAAAGCGGTTTTTAAACTTTGAAATCCATGTGTTCAAGGATTACATTTAGGAGATTCCACCTCAAAAAATCAGCTTGATCGAGATCTCCTTTTTCTCACTCCAATCCCTTAATCAATATAGATTTCAGACCGGTAACTGTTAATACCTTGAGCCAAATTTTAGACAAAAAAAAGCGAGTCCAAATTGAACTCGCCAAAAATATATCAGAATGAATGTAACAATATGAGCCAATCTACTTATTTCATTAGAAAGGACAAAAGGTTGTCTATTCGGGATAAATATTAGCCAACCCCACCCGCCACATTGTCAGCACATTGTCAGCATTATGTGTAATTCCTAACAACTTCATTCAGGTTGTAACAAAGAGTTAATCTGAACTAAATCGCCACCTCATCGAGCACTCGGAACACCGTTTCATCAATATGCCCTTCATGTACCTGTTTGCATACTTTTTTACGGACCGCGAGAGCAGAGATAAGTCGTTCTATCGACAAGTGTTTGTTTTCTTGTCTCGAGTTATAAAGTTCAACAACTCGGCTCAATACCTCGTAAGGAATGACCTGATCATCCACTCGCAGCCAATCAAGCTTCTCCATGAGCTCTGAGCACTCTTGTTTAATTGATGCTACCGAATGACCTGTCATGGCAGATAGAGCTGTTACACTGCGTTCTAGCGCTTCTGAAGAGGTATATTTAGATAGAATAATGGTGATTTCATCAGCATTGATCTCCACCAAGTGTTTACGCTGTTTCACTCGACGGCCTAAGTTACCTCTTGGGGACGGTGCTTTGCGTTGGATTGGCTCAAATTCACCATCAATGATGGTTGACAGTTCGTCTAACTGTTTACGAGTGACCAACTCATTTCGCAATGGGTTCGGTAACGTTGGCGCCATGTTTCGCTTACCAGCATTCGTCGTTCTAGCTCTTGAATAACGTAACACCTCTTCCACATCACAGCGAATATCAACCTGGAAATCTGGCAGTTTCGCGTTAGGATCCATACATTGCAGCGAGAGATGATAACCCCAAAGGTTAACATCGAAACGATCATTGCTCATTGATCCTTCAGCAAGCTTTCGTAGCTCTCGCAAAAGATCCATCGAAAAACGTCGCCATTCGATGTTACGCGCTAACTTTTGATTCAATTCTGACAGCAACAATGTGTCAGTATGACGGCGTGCCATTCGACTTCTAAAATAAGAATACAGTTGGAACACCAAAGTATGCTGCTTCAGAATTTCTGGTGGGAACAAGAAAAAATAATCTCTTGTCAGCAGCTCCTCATAAAATGATGGCTCCCAAACTAAGATGTATAGATTGGGTTTGATCTTGATCTCACCATCAGCTCCTTCACGAGGCGCTTCTTCAGAAGCGGTGATGGTTCTTGCTAAAAATCGAAAACGATCACTTTTAAAGCCTTCAGGCATGTTTTCACTGAGCCAACGACCCGTAAGCTCATGCAACTGAAAATCTGTAAACTCAATGCGGTCAATACTATCGCGGATCGAGTCACGTGCGGGCCCGCTATCTTTCTTGCCACGAAGTGACAGAATATCGGTGATGTATAACGGCGTTTTATTTGGCACATGCTTGGCATCAAGATGATATTCTTCATGATGATGATCATGGTATTGCACCGTCAGAGTAAACAACGCAAACAGCGTCATAAGATCATCAACCGTCATAATATTCTTGGACGACCGAGTCTCAATCACCGCTTTGGTTCCCGAAATAGAAACCATCGACTTTTGATAACTTTTCCGCGTTCGAGGAGGGGCAAGTGCTTGGTCGATAATGCCTGCCCAATTCGTTGGAGATACCACAAACTGGTCAGCTTCATCGCGCATTGCTGGTGGCGTATAGAGACCGTGCTCGTTCAGCAAGCGCTTATTAACTTGCGTTTGTGCGAGTGCTTTTGATTTTTTCTGTTTTTCTGATTGTTTAACCGACTCAGTCACTAAGCTCGTTGCACCAAGTACAGACACCAACTTGTTGGGGTTAATAAATCGATGAAGCATCGTCTTGCCAGCAAGACCTTCTTCAAACTTAACACCATGCTGGCTAAACAAACCGATATTGACTGCCGCTCTCAACCGCTGCTGAATGGCCGCTCGAGTAAGCTTGCCATCAGTTGCATCAATTAGCTCTGTCGTTGACACATACCCGTCTTTAGAACTGAATCCACGTAAGGAAATGAGGTTCAGCAGTTCTAAAATACTTTTGGTGACCCCTTTGAAATGCTGATACTGCTCGATCCAATCGACAGCGGTTTCTGTTACTTCAAATAGATGGCCGTCTTTGTGATCTCTAGGAGATCGGATCAATAATTTTTCGTCGCTACTCATGATTGGATCTATATCACACTATCCGTAATTTCGATATTGTTCCATAGAATAAAGAATAATGATGAATAAATAAAGATCTATTTTATTGCTCTTAATAAACTGATCTTTACTGTTAATGCTGATCTAATATGATTAAGTGATCTTATGATCTGGCGTTTTTGATCAATCTAACCTTTTGTTTTTAAAAGTAAAGTTTTCGTCGCTCATCGGACGCATGATCATGGCATTTCTGAAACGATGATCATTATATTGTGAAAACATGATCATAAATCTCAGGAGACATGATCATCAGCAAAGCGAAAACATGATCAATAGATGTTTGGATAGATGATCATGTAGGCATCACAACTTATCCACAGAAAAAGTAGACAAGCTGTGAATAGGTTTATCTAAATACTTTTAAAAACATCAATTTATATCGAAAACATGATCAAGGAATGCATAAAATGGCCGTAATAAAGCATTGTTCGGTTATTTATCACTCATTTGTTAATCAAAGTTTAAAGCGTAATTAATCTTCCTGCCTTTCAGAGCACTCCGAGGCATGTAGACCTCAATGTGGAAACATGATCAAGTTGTTGTATTGAAATGATTGATGCATTTTGATTTTGAGACAGAATAGCTGAAAATGACTACTATCCCTTTCTCTATCGGGCATTGACCGTAGTTTGGTCGACATTTTACATGCTTCCGAAGCGCAAAACCACTTGATCATTCTTCCCGGTTAATAGATCGACCGAATTGAGTAAATCGGCGATCCAATAGGGTAATATTTGCCTTGATCATGCTTCTTACTATTCGGAACGATGATCAAGACTCGTATCAAGCAAGAGCGTGGTTATTAAAACTCTGTTTACAATAAATCACTCATGACTGTCGATTTAAGAAAAATAACCGTCACGTATTGGATAGAAATGACACTGTCCGTAAGTTATCCAGAATTTATAATCGTTCCGACTAAATTTCCATTTACACTGTAAATAAGTGACATGGTAACACTTTTAATATGGTTTAGTTTACCTGCAATTCCTCTAACAAAGATTGCTGCATTTTTCATCAGCTTTGTAGACGAAATCACGATTTGGCTTTGATGTAGTCAATTTATTGTAAAAATAATACCTAAGTGAGTGGACAGCTTTTTGATGTGAATGTACGATATAGCTGTACATTAATTCATTAGGTTACTTGGTTGGAACTTAGGTATGAAAAGAGAACAAACAATAGATAATCTCTACCAACTTGCAGAACAGACTCAGCAAGTACAAGCAGATCGCATCGAAATCGTCTTAGAAGAGCGAAGTGACGATCATTTTCCAGCAATGTCGAAAGCAATGATGGAAACTCGTTCTGGGTTGACTCGTCGTAAACTAGATGATGCCATCAGTAAGATGGAAGCAAATGGTCATCAATTTACTAAAAATAACGCGAACCATTATTCTATTTCGTTGCAAGAAGCACATATGTTGATGGATGCAGCTGCGGTACCTAAATTTCATCAACGTAAGCAAAGTGCTAATAACAAGCCGTGGATTATCAACGTTCAAAACCAAAAGGGTGGTACGGGCAAATCGATGAGCGCTGTGCATTTAGCGGCTTGCCTGGCATTAAATTTGGACAAGCGTTATCGCATTTGTTTAATCGACTTGGATCCACAAGGCTCACTTCGTTTGTTCTTGAACCCACAAATCAGTATCTCTGAACATGAAAATATCTATTCTGCGGTAGATGTCATGCTAGAGAATGTGCCTGAAGGTACGGATATCGATATCGAGTTTTTGCGCCGTAATGTTTTACTGTCAACGCAGTACCCGAACTTAAAAACAATTTCAGCTTTCCCTGAAGATGCAATGTTTAATGCCGAAGCATGGCAAAATCTTTCTCAAAACCAGTCTCTCGATATCGTTAAGTTGTTAAAAGAGAAGTTGATCGACAAAATCGCAGACGATTTTGATGTCATCATGATAGATACTGGTCCTCACGTTGATCCGCTGGTTTGGAACGCTATGTATGCCTCAAATGCACTGCTTATCCCGTGTGCAGCAAAACGTTTGGACTGGGCTTCAACGGTCAATTTCTTCCAGCATTTGCCAACAGTGTATGAGATGTTCCCTGAGGATTGGAAAGGATTGGAGTTCGTTCGCTTAATGCCGACGATGTTCGAAGATGACAACAAGAAGCAAGTGTCGGTTTTAACTGAGATGAATTATCTACTTGGCGATCAAGTAATGATGGCAACCATTCCTCGAAGTAGGGCATTCGAAACCTGTGCAGATACGTATAGCACAGTGTTTGATTTAACGATTTCAGATTTTGAAGGCGGTAAGAAAACACTAGCCACAGCACAAGACGCAGTACACAAAAGTGCACTAGAGTTAGAAAGAGTGCTTCACAGCAACTGGTCATCATTAAATCAAGGGTAACGTTATATGGCTATTAAAACTTCTGAACTTAACGCTAAACTTTTCGGAAAGGCTAATAAGAGACGTGCCACCACGCCTCAAGAAGCGCAAACTGCAGCCAAAGAGCAAGCCCAGTATATTGAGCTATCAGTAGCAGGCGAAGAACTGGTTTCATTTGAACTTGTTCGCATTCCGCCAAACGAGGTGGAGTCGAAGACATTTGTATTTGAAGAAAATGCACGTGAACAGTCGTTCTTGAACGAGCACGCCCTATCAGACGTATTGGCAACGTTGCGTGACAAAGGACAGCAATATCCTGCCGTTGGTCGCCGCCAAAAAGATGGCTCCATTGAAGTACTGGATGGTAGCCGCCGTCGTATGTCATGTATTTTGGCTCAAAAAGAGTTCTTGATTTACGTTGCTGAGAATATTAACGGTGACCACGCTAAATTCCTCTCTGATGTCGCTAATGCTCATAAACCGCTGTCTTTATATGAAAAAGGTAAAGAGATGCTGGCTAAGCTCGACAGTGGCGAAGCAGAAGACCAAAAAGCGCTTGCGAAAATGTTCCAGTGTAGTGAGGCATTGGTAAGCGGTGCATTGAAAGCCGCGGACTTACCATTGGAATTACTTCAGGCATACCCTAACGTCAGTGATCTGGGGCGTCCGACGATTGTTCGCTTGCACAAGCAATTTAGCGAACTCGACAGTGATAAACAGAGTCAACTGATTGAACGTTGTCATCACAATGAGGGTTATGTGTGGCAGAAGAGTCGTGCGCAAGGTGTTGCTCGTATCACGAAAGAGGTGTCAGAAACACTAGAAAATTGGATGCACGAGCTCGCGCCGCCAAAGCGAGCTAAAGTCGCAAAAATTGATCTCGTTAAAGGACGTGCAAGTTACACTCGCAAGGGGCCAAATTTAGCGCTGAATCTTAAGAAAGTCGATGACCAAACCATGGATGAAATTCTTGAGTTCATAAAAACTAAGATTAACTAAATCGTCTTCAAAATACCTCGCCATGGCGAGGTATTTTTTTGTGTTAATATTGTGGTAAGTCCACCAAGTAATAATAACCATGACGGCGATACTTTCCTCACAACTTCATCTTCTCGAACATCAACATGCAATAGCAATAGCTCGCTTTCAACGCGGCGCGGTTGTTCTTGATGGCTCCTTAGCTTGGCAAAATGAACTTATCGAGCAATTCGCAGCTCGCTTTCCTATCGGTTCTGCGTTTCAGTTGGGAGGAGAACCCTACGGCTTTTTAGAAACCATTCCAAGCAAGCAAGGAAAATGTTTGTTAGGAAGAGAAGTTAATCTACTAGTCGTAACGCTAACTCAGGATTTTGATGCCAATAGTTTTAATGCTGCGCTTGGCGCCTTGGTTGGCGGTGGAGTACTTTTGCTGCTTTGCAATGACACAAAATTTCATCCATGGTTAGAACGACACCTTTCTTTGTTGCCTAAGCTTAATCAGGCAAGTCATCAGCTCGTTAACGATCAAAGCTATTGGCAACCCCATCCCGATTATCTGGAAAATAACGACATTTATGCAGAGCAAAATTCCGCTATTGACGCCATTGAACGTGTGCTCACTGGGCGTAGAAAACGGCCTTTGGTGATTACCGCTGATAGAGGACGCGGTAAGAGCAGTGCGTTGGGACTGGCCGCGGCAAGAATCGCTCGCTCACGTTGTTGTCGCATTTTGATTACCGCGCCAAGTAAAGCTGCGGTTCAACCTGTGTTTGATTTCAGTCAGGTCGATCAGGATTCTCTGTCATGTATCGAATTCATTTCGCCAGATGAGCTGATAAGCGCTATGCCTAACTGTGATTTATTGTTTGTCGATGAAGCTGCTGCGATACCTGTCCCTTTATTGAAAACCATTGTCGCCCATTACCATCGGCTTGTTATCAGTTCGACAGTACATGGTTACGAAGGATGTGGAAGAGGATTTAGTCTTAAATTCTTACCTTGGCTTCAAGCAGAGCGCAAAGGAATGAAACTGCATCATATGCAGCAACCTATTCGGTGGGCGCAAAACGATGCTTTGGAAACATGGTGCGCTGGAGCGTTTCTGTTGCAAGCAGAGCTGACGCCGATTGCCCATCAGATCGCGTTAGAGCCGTTCGAATCGTCCCGTTGGTCTTTTTCTCGTGTCGTTACGCAGGAGGACGGCATCAATGAGCCGGTGTTATCTGAAGCGTTCGCGTTACTCGTTAACGCCCATTACCAAACTTCGCCCAACGATCTTATGCTGTTGCTAACGTCGAAAACAATGTCGCTCTATACCATGAATTACGATGGTCAGATCGTTGGTAGTGTTCTCGTTAATAGGGAAGGGGAGTTGTCATCGGAAGTCGTAGAACGAGTACAATTAGGTCAAGCTCGTCCGCCTGGTAACTTGGCTGCCGTAGAGTTGGCCAATCATTTAGCGCTCTCAGAACCTGCAACGCAACGTTGTGGACGAGTGATGCGAATTGCGGTTCATCCACTATTGCAATCAACCGGTATCGGGTCTGAAATGTTACGCCGTCTAAAACACCAACTCAGTGCTCAATTGGATTATCTTGCCACCAGCTTTGGTGTGACAGAAGAACTGTTTGGCTTTTGGCAAAATAGTGAGTTTGCGCCACTTAAATTGGGTAGTACTAAGGATAAGGCAAGTGGCACGTATAGTCTTACGTTAGCGGTATCAACATCAGACAATAGCCAAGAATGGCTGGCATTAGCAAAACAACAGTTCAGTCGAAATCTTATCTCTCAACTGCGAACCGTCAATCAAGATATTCATCCAATGTTAGCATGGATGTTATTTTCGACGTCTATTGCAAAGGAGAGCGGAGCCATCCCGTCAAAGCTTGTAACCCTATACATACGAGGTGGCAACTCCTTAGTTTCTAGCCGTAGCGATTTGTTCGAGTTCATCACGTCGCTAGCTAAATTTTCGATTGATATTGACAGTCCAATAGTGACGGCCGTTGTATTACAAGAATGGACCTGGGAGCAAGTCGTTGAACAGTTTAGTCTGGTTGGACGTAAACAAGCAGAAGCTCAATTCCGAGGGGAACTGAGTTTACTCATGGAGCGTTTACAGTGTAAATTGGCTTAGATGTCGATCATTGGTGAATTTACACTGTAAACAAGGCAATCATCCTTTACAGTGTAAATCGGAACATTCCGCGTTTACACTGTAAATTCAAATCAAAGCGCAAGTTAACTATCTAATGGTGAGCTACTAAGGCGTTGTTCAACCAGATTCAAACAACCTACCCAATTACCGTGACGCCAAGCGGAGTTTTCGATATTGCACATAGTCTCACAACTGAGACTACATTAAGATAATTAGAATTGTTCAAGCATGATCACATTGTTCAATCCGAACTTGTGTACTGAGCATAAGGAAGTGTCTAGCCATCATGTGGAAAAGTGTTCTTAAATTATCGTCAAACGGCAATGAAGTTATCGCCCAACTACCGAGTGAGTTTAGTAAAGGGCTCGCCCTAGAAAAGGCGTTGTTGAACAAGATGTTGGTCGAGCTCAATGCTCAATCTTTCTTTGTTGACGATTCCGCAGTGGCTCAATTCATAAAGTGTGCTGCAAGTGCAAAAGGAGAAGCGTTCTCCGGTATAACTATCGCTGCGATTAAGGATGCCACATCGGAAGTAATACTTACTGAGCGAGATATGATTGCCAGTATTAAAGTCACTGGCGCCTACGGTGGCAGTCCACTGCAGCCTCACGACATTATCAAGTCACTTACCCAGTCAAGAGTGATTAAAGGTCTTAATAAGAAAGCATTAAAGAAAGTGTTGCTGCTTAGCCGTCAACTCCAAGCCGGAGAAAGCTATGTTCAGCCGGTGGCAATTGGGAGGCGTCCTAAAGAAGGTAAAGATGCTCAGTTTATTCCACTGGTTACCGACCCTAAAAAACGAGTGTTGATGCCCCAAGCCTCGGGCGAGAGCGATAAGGTAGACATGCGTGATTTAGGCGATATTGTCACCGTTGGTGAAAACGAGCAAGTAATGAAACGGATACCAGCACTAAAAGGAGAAAACGGCTTCACAGTAACGGGCGCTGTCATCCCACCTAAACCCGTCAAAGACCATCCACTTAAACCCGGAACGGGAACCAAGTTTTCACCTGATAACCCCAATACACTATTATCGACAATGTCAGGAATGCCCATCATTAAATCTTCGGGCGTTGAAATTGATGAAGCACTCTGCTTAAGTCAAGTGGATATATCAACAGGCCATATCAAATTTAAAGGCTGCGTGGTGATTTCTGGAAATATTGAGCCCAATATGGAAGTGATAGCCACAGGTAGCATTACTGTGGGTGGCTTCGTTGAGTCTGCGACATTAAAGTCGAAAGGGGATATCATCGTTAGTAAAGGCATTATCGGTCACAATGTTGACGATGGGGAGCCTAAATCGTGTGTTATTGAATCTGGTGGTGATGTTGTCGCGAACTATGCTCAGTTTGCTAAAGTTAGTTCGCAAGGAGATATTCATTTTAAGGTACATAGCTTAAATAACGATATTGTATGTGGCGGTGATTTACTGGTGACCGGCTCTGGCAAGAAACAAGGGATATTGAGTGGCGGCGAAGCGGTTGTCGGAGGAAAGGTTGTCTGTAACCAACTTGGTGTCGAAGGTGATACCGCCACTTACATTAAAGCCTTTGCGCAATATCAAACCTATCAAGATGGTTTAAATACGCTTCAGCAACGTTATAAGGCACTTCAAGAAAGCAAAATGAAAGCCATCCGTCGAGAAATTGAGCTGAAAAAGATACCTAAGTCAGCCCGGACTGAAGAGCAGAACAAAGAACTTGAAGTATTGAACAGTTCCAACACCGAAGCATTGGATGCACTAAACACTGAGAAAGAGAGGCTGGAGTTGGAGCTGTTTGCAAAGCTAGAACTTAATACCGTAGCGTCTTTGGTTCAAACTCACACTCGTGTGACGGTCGTTTTTGACGAAGAGAAGATCACGACAAAAAATACTCACGGTCCCGCATCATTTAGTTTTAACAAGCACATGATCCACTTTGCCCCAAAACTGAAAGAAGAAGACTTAACGGTATAAAAGAAAGTCGAGGCGTTACTCGCCAAAACGAATAGCTAGGTGTTTTGCTTCCAAAGCAAAGCACCATTTCCTTGTTGAGCCAATATGTCTTCAGGATTTCTTAGTCGACAACGATTTAGCGACAAGCAACCACAGCCTATGCAATCTCCAAGCTCATCTCTGAGTTTGGTCATTAACCGTATTTTTTCATTTAATATTTGTTTCCAGTTCTGTCCCATGGATTCCCACTCCTCTTGAGAGGGGGCTCTATCAATGGGCAGTACCGATAATGCCTGTTTGATCTCCTCCAAACTTAAACCTAGTTGCTGACCAGTTTTAATGACAGCGAGGCGTCTTAATACTGAACGATCGTATCGACGTTGATTTCCTTGATTACGCCAACTCGTGATCATTCCTTTTTGTTCGTAAAAATGCAGAGCGGATACAGCGACTTCCGCTCGCTTTGCTACCTGACCAACGGTTAATTCCATTTCGTTCTCCTTTTGCAATTAAGTATAGCTTGACCTCAAGTAATGTTGAGGTTTTAGCATTGAAGCCAGTCACAAAGATAAAGGAATAATGATGAAAAGGACTTCAATACAACACCTTTTAGCGCTTCTGTTCGATGGTATTGCTTCGGGGATGATGTTGATGGCACTCCCATGGAGCATTCTGTCGCAAGGCAATAATAGTACATTTTTAGCCATACTGACGTTGTGCTGCACAGCATCATCGTTTGTCGCAACCCCTTTGTTTGCAACGGCCATTGACCGTTATTCACGAAAACAGATCTTAGCGCTGGCCCAACTGTTACAGGCGCTGGCTGCGTTGATGGTTGTGTGTGCTTGGTATATTGAACCTAATGCTCTCTGGTCTCTTGCGATTGCTCAGTTGGTCTTTTGGCTGACCAGCGATCTCGCGTGGGGAACAAATGGTGCATTTACCCAAGAGATCTACAAAAAATCAGCTTATGCGAAAATCTCGGGGCAACAAGAGATAGTCTTGCAGATGACGACATTGACTGCGGGTGGCTTAGGCGTGCTGTTACTGGAGTTGTGGCGAATTGAGTACTTCGCCCTTTTGGCCACACTACTTTCTGTTAGCTCGATGGTTTGCTATGCCAGCATTCATTACACACCAAAACAACGAGAAAATAAGCGTGTGTCTTTTGTGTCGCAATTAAGCGAATCCAAAGCCATATTTTCGCGCTCACCGATGTTTTTCTCGTTTGTCGCTCTCTCTTGCTTGAGCTACCCGATGATGACTTATTTATCTAAGTTAGTGCCTATCTATTTTTCCGAGCAAAATATTGAGGGTTATTGGTTTGCTTGGTGGCAAATCAATTATGGGTTAGGTGCAATACTATGCGGGGTAATGATTACTTATTTACTGTCACGGATTCCGCATGAACACCTGATGATGGCTAGTGTTATTGTTTTGGCATTGCTGTTGATTATCTTAGCGATCTCAACGTCCGCACTTAGTATCGTCATTGTTGCACTGTTTATCGGCTTATTTAACGCGACCAACCGAATCGCCAGAGTAAACAAGTTACATGAAGTCATTGATAATGCCGTTCGAGGCAGAGTAGATGGGGGAATGAAGTTATTCTCGACTCTTGTTCAAAGCATGAGTTATGTGCTTATCGCTTATTTGACTTACTACGATATGACAGAGTTTGGTTTTACCGTGGCTGCTGTGGTCATGGCACTAGCAGCCTTTGGTATGTGGCTATTGCATCGAGATAAAAAGGCAATCTGTATGATGCAAAATTATTGAGGTTTGGCTGGCAATGGTGTTGGGACGGGTTTCACCGCTTCATCAGATTTAGAAACAGTAATACTGCGAATAAATCGGCTGAAGTACAGCTCTCGAAGCAGTTCATCGCAGCGTTCGGTTGATAAACGTCGTTTCCATTGCTCGCTACTGACGGCTATTCGCGTTTGATTGGTTTTTCGATAGCCATTTGCAACTTCGCACAACTCGATGGTGTCCATGTAATTAGGGTAGGTGTTAACTGATGATGAGCGAAGCCCAAGCTGATTCATTTGATATGACGAGCAGCCCGTCATAATGAGCATGATGAAAGATAACAGTGCTTTTAATCTCATAACAGTAGTGATTTGTCCTAGTTTTGTGGGCGAGCGCTCATACTAAACACTATTTGTGACAGTTAAAGAGAAGTTTTAAACACATGTCACCTAACGGCAAAAATTAACACTGCTCAGACATTTAGACGATCTATACTGGGCTCAGTTTACCGTGTTGCAGTAATGACGTTTCTGATTATTGAGGAGAAGTGGGATGGTGGATGCTATCAACGTAGATATAGTAGTACTCGGTGGTGGACCCGGTGGTTATACCGCTGCCTTTCGTGCAGCAGACCTTGGACTGTCAGTGTGTCTTGTTGAGAAGCAAGATACGCTGGGCGGAGTGTGTGTTAACGTAGGGTGCATACCATCTAAAACCTTATTACATGCGGCTGCATTGATCGAACATGCTAAGCATGGAGAGAAAATGGGTATCGCATTTGGCACTCCAAGCATCGATATGGACAGGTTACGAGCTCACAAAGAAAACACGATATCAGAGCTGACCAAAGGAATTGCTAACCTCGCAAAAGCTCGCAAGATCACACGGGTTCAAGGAGCTGGTCAGTTCACTTCACACAATACACTATCAGTCGTCGGTGAATCCGACACACAAATCTTGTTCAAACACGCCATCATCGCAACTGGTTCACATTCAATATCACTTCCCATCGCTCCAAATGACCCGAGGATTTGGGACTCGACTGATGCGCTCGCCCTGCGTTCGATCCCTAACAAACTGCTGGTAATTGGCGGTGGGATTATTGGTTTAGAAATGGCTCAGGTGTATTCTGCATTAGGATCGCAGATCACAATCGTTGAAGCGCAAGACCAAGTGATCCCCGCAGCAGACAAAGACATCGTCCAACCTTTAGTTAAGTCCGTTAAAAAGCGCTATCAAATACTGACGAAGACGCTGGTGACTGCCATGGAAGCTGACTCTGACGCTATCACAGTATTTTTTGACGGTAAGAACGCACCTGAAAGCGAGCGTTTTGATGCTGTTTTAGTTGCTGTTGGACGTAGGCCAAATACCGCTAACTTAGGACTGGATATACTCAATATTGAGCTTGATAAACAGGGGCTGATTCCTGTGAACGAAAGGATGCAGACTAGCGTGCCTAATGTTTTTGCTATCGGTGATATCGTTAAAGGGCTTATGTTGGCTCACAAGGCAACACATGAAGGTAAGGTGGCCTCCGAGGTTATTGCCGGTATGGATTCAGCCTTCCATCCTGTTGCAATACCATCGGTAGCCTACACTAGCCCAGAGATCGCTTGGGTCGGTTTGACAGAGAAAGAAGCGAAGCAGCAAGGTTTGGCGTTCCAAACCGGCAAAGTACCTTGGTTGGTAAGTGGACGAGCCCAGAGTGCAGGGGCGACGAACGGTGTCACCAAAGCGATTTTCTGTTCTGATACTGGTACGCTTCTAGGCGCTGGGATTTGTGGTGAAAATGCTGGAGAACTTATTCATGAAGCGTGTGCAATGTTAGAGCTAGGTGGCCGAGCTAAAGACATCGCGCACACAGTGCATGCTCATCCGACATTAGCTGAAACCTTTGCTTTTACGGCGGAGTTGGTTGAAGGTTCGATGATCGACATGCTGCCTCCTCGCAAGAAATAACCGGTATAGAACATATCGTCAATAAGACATGTGGCTCCCTTTGTTAAGGTAAAGGGAGCTTGACTTGAGATAAGGTTATTCTGAGGTTTACCCTTGTGTCATTTGCAACACAATTTTGCCGATATGACTTTTCTCAACAAATTCCTGTTGTGCCTGTTTGATATCTGACAATGTAAACACTTTCGCGACCAGAGGTCGTATTTTTGAATGCTCGATTCGGCGAATTAGGTTTGGAAACACCTCATTTTCTAGCCCAGTACAGCCAAAAAACGACAGATCTTTTAGATAGAGTGTTCGTACGTCGAGTTCGGCCATTGCACCCCCTATAGCGCCAGAGACGGCATAGCGGCCTTTTGGTTGCATCACTTCAAGTAACTCTGGCCCCTGAGGGCCCGCTACGAGATCGACGACAACACTAACGCTGTTTTTGCCCAATACATCCACCAAGCTTTCCCCGCGTGATACCGTTGTATCGGCGCCAATATCCAGTAAGGCTGATGCCTTCGATTTGCTGGTGACTGCTATCACCTTTGCACCACGAGCTTTAGCCAATTGCACGGCTGCAGATCCTACACCACCAGATGCGCCTGTAACTAACACAGTATCACTCGCAGTAACGGATGCTCGGGTTAACATGTTTTCTGCGGTTGAGTAGGAGCATGGAAAAGAGGCCAGTTCGATATCGCTATAGCTTGAATTTACACTGTAAGCCTGACGAGAATCCACGACGGTGTATTCTGCGAAACCGCCGTCACATTCAGATCCGAAGTACCAGAAATGATTAAGGTCTTCGCCGTTGGCGTAGCGAAGGCAAGGATCAATGAGAACGCGTTCACCGATTCGAGCATCATCAATATGATCACCCACAGCGACAATGTAGCCGCAAACATCAGCACCTTGAATTCTTGGCAATACAAGTGCATTGCCGGACCATCCTGCATCGTCACTATCGTTATCACCCTTAGAATACCAGCCAATACGAGTGCTGATATCGGTATTGTTTATACCTGCGGCGCTCACTTTAATCAGCACTTCATTAGCGGCTGGTTTAGGAACGGCGATGTCTGATTTGATAACAAGTTGCTCTAGGTCACCGTGGCCGATGAGTTGGACGCCAGTCATAGTTGAACTCATATGGGGTTTCCTTTTAGTTGTGTGATGTTGTAGTGGTAAATAGAGCGCTGACGGAGTCTTTGGCTGCACTAACCGCGGCTTCCCCAAGGAAAGGGTAAGCCGCGGTAATACCCTCATGAAGGACATACAGCGCCTGACTTAGGTCTTCACGACCGCTAATCTGAGCCAAATGTTGTATTACCTTGTGTTTGTAGGTTTCTACAGCAAAGTGGATTTCTGTGTTGTCGGGAAAAGCCGCTAGCGCATTGGCAGAAAGACATCCTTTTGGTGCGTGTTGCTTCATCCAGTGACTAAGCGTGTCAAAAGCCGATAAAGTCGCCGTTAAGCCTGGCTCATCATGGCAGCTTTCGAGTAACAATAGATAACGCTGGTGACGATAATTCAGCGCGCCTACGACCATGCTCTCCTTTGATGGAAAAATATTTATACAGCGTCCGCATACTGACACCAGACAGTGCTTTCAGCTCCGCGACGCTTGGTTCAGCAAACCCTTTCTGCGCAAAAGCACGTTCCAGATTCTCTGCAATTTGTTGTTGGGACATCATACAACCTATGGGGTAGAATAGTTATTCTATATTCGTCAACAGTTATTATAATTAACAAATCGTGTTTGTTTTCATAACAAATATGACATTGGTTATAGAAAAATAAGGCTTGTGTTGATTTATCTAATCCGACCAGTTATGTTTTAACTAACAAGCTGTTAACATGAGGTGGTCGGCATGCATTTTGATGGATTATTAGAAAAAGCTAAGCAATGCGCTCAAACTGGTGAGCATATGGCTATTCCATCCTCATGGGGTCAAGGTAGAACGGTATTTGGCGGTTTATCTGCTTCCTTGTTGTATACCGTCATGCAGTCTTCGGTGAATGGTGAGCGCGTATTGCGTTCACTGAACACTAACTTTGTTGGACCCTTGCTTGTCGATGTCCCGTTCACGTTTGAAGTAGAAGTGTTGCGTGAGGGTAAAAGTGTATCTCAGATGAGCGCTCGATTGATTCAAAATGGTCAGGTTGCTGTCTTTCAACAAGGCTGTTTTGGGGCAGATCGTGATTCGAATATCAGTGTTAATAATAATGATAACCACATCATGCCGTTGCCGGATGAGTTACCTAGATTTCCAGATGTAGCTCAAGGCGCGCCCAATTACACTTCGCACATCGACCTTGCTTTGGCTCGAGGTCATCTGCCATTTTCTGGAAGTAAAGATTCACATACGTGGGGGTGGATGCGATTCAAGCAAGCGCCTAAACAGATTTCCGATGCTCACCTTATCTGCTTGGTTGATGCATGGCCGCCAGGCGTGCTGCAAATGATGTCAACACCTGCACCAGCGAGCAGCATGATGTGGAACTTAGAATTTATCCATCCTCATCAATCGGTCGAACCAGAAGATTGGTTTGCTTACCAATCTCATACTCGCCAAGCTGCTCAGGGGTATGCACATGCACAGGCCAACATATGGAACAATCGAGGTCAATTGGTGGCAGTCAGTCGCCAGAGCATCGCCATCTTCGATTGAGAGAGCAAATGGTAGTTAAGAAGAACACGCTCTATCTAGAGCTAACAAATCACCTTGAACACTTCAACAATAGCACGTTGATCATTTGAAGCTTTCGTCACCACATCCGCACAGTTTTTCAATTTTTCCGTCGCATTATTTACCGCAATGCCAAGCCGTACACATTGCAATACGGGTACATCGTTGTCGCTATCGCCGATCGCGACAGCACCCTTAAGGTCAATTGCAGCACTTGATGCTAATACGTGATGGTGCTGGGGAGATGACCGTTACTCACTTGGTGAGGTTATAAACCAATCGCTGCTACGGCATTGGATTAATGCGTTCATCGTCACGAATACGTGGGTAGTAGGGGCCGCCCTGTTTCTATCGAGCAGCTAATCAAGAGACACACAATAATGTTGTTCAAGGCATGAAGTAAGCAGTAAGCCGGAGCTTATTCACAGTCTTGTACCCAGCGAAACACCAGATCTTCAAGTCCTTCTGCATTGTCACTATTACCAGCGTGTTCGCTAAAACCAAGTCGGCGATAGAAGTTGCACGCACTTTGGTTGATCTGGAATGTTCTCAAGGACAACTCTCCTAAACTGCGAGATTGCGCTTCTTCGACCAATAACCGACCGATGCCTTTTCTTTGAAACTCAGGAGCGACGTATAGTTGGTTAATTTCTTTCCGATCGATTGCCATAAACGCGATGGGACGTTGAGATTCTATGGTAAGGACCACCCAAATATCATGACTGTGAGGCAAAATATTCGTTAAGAAGTATTGTTGCGCCTCCTCTGAATGAATAGGCTCTATTCCCAATGCTTGCGCAAATGCCCGGCGCCAAAGCTTCACCACATCTTTGGCATATTTGGGTTTAAAACGCTCGAGAGTGAAGGGCGGTTCGTGCATCACATAACCTTAACTGTGCTTTACACTGTAAAAACGATGTCTAAAGTGTAGCGTAAAATTCTTTTTGACCTGTCTAAAGTGTAGCGTAAAATTCTTTTTGACCTGTCTACTGGTATAGGGTTTAAGGTTGCGCCCCTTGAACTTCATTGTCAGGCTGCTATTCTTTGCCGCCCTTTTTTATGTTGAGGTAATCAATGGCTATTGGTTTTGACTACGGAACGGCCAACTGTTCTGTCGCTCATCTTGTGAACAATGCAATCGAGCAGATCCCGCTCGTGGGTGATAACTGCTATATCTCCTCAACACTTTGTGCACCAACGGCAGAGACGGTTTCCGAATACTTGTTCCGCTGTTTGGATATCCGACCCTCCAATGAGGTGGGAGAGGCAGTGCTTCGTCGTGCGGTAAAACTCAATCGAGAAGAAGGGATTGAGGTGGTTCCAACGGATGTATCGTTTGGCGAGGCGGCGTTGGATTTATACCTCGAAGATCCTAAAGACGTGTATTACATTAAGTCACCGAAGTCTTTCTTAGGTGCTATGGGGCTTCGAGATATGCAGCTGTCGTTTTTTGAAGACTTGGTGTGTGCCATGATGAGCAATGTAAAACGTCAGGCAGAAACGCATTTGGGGCAAAGTATCACTCAAACCGTGATTGGCAGGCCAGTCAATTTCCTGGGCCGTGGCGGTGATGCGTCAAACCGACAGGCGGAAGGCATTTTATCTCGAGCGGCAACGCGAGCTGGGTTTAAAGATGTCGAGTTTCAATTCGAACCGGTTGCCGCAGGGCTTGAATATGAGTCATCACTAACCGAAGACAAAAATGTCTTGGTGGTAGATATCGGCGGAGGTACGACAGACTGTTCGTTCATTCAAATGGGCCCAAGTTGGGTAGGTAAAGCCGATAGAGAATCGTCGCTTATTGCTCATACGGGTCAGCTGGTGGGTGGCAACGATTTGGATATTTATATTGCATTTCGCCGCTTTATGCACGCATTCGGAATGGGGACAAAACGCCACTCAGGGCTTGATATTCCTGTGACGCAATTTTGGAACCCGATCGCGATTAATGATGTCCAAGCTCAACGTAAGTTCTACGCTCATGACAATTTAAAAGAGTTACAGCTTCTTGCTAAAGAAGCCGTGGAACAGGACAAAGTATCGAGATTGGTTACCTTGCACAAAGATACACTAGGCTATGCCGTGATTCGCGAAGCTGAGAAAGCAAAAATCGCTCTAGAATCATCAGCAGAATACCGAGCAATGATTGACCTGTTTTCTGAGCAAGTTGGCATTGATATTAGCCATGATCAAATGGCACAAGCGATAGATAACCCGACGAGAAAGATTCAGGCGCTAGTCAAAGAAGCCATAGAGCAATCTGCCACCTTGCCTGACGTCATTTATATGACCGGTGGGTCGGCACGCTCTTCAGTGTTGCGTAATGCAGTACAAGAAGTGCTACCCAATATTCCAGTGGTGTCTGGTAACTACTTTGGCTCGGTAACGGCAGGGTTAGCGCGTTGGGCTAACGTTTGTTTTCGATAACGGCTAGAACGTCAAAGGCGCTCAATATAGAGCGCCTTTGAACAATGTACCGATGTCGGTCAGTTAAACGCTGGCAACGGCCAGCTTTTGTCGGCGAAGAAACATCGACAACAAAAACAAACTAATGATTGCCGACATGCCTTCTGCGAAAAGAATACTGGCCCAAATCCCATTTTTTGGGAAGAGGTTGGGTAGCAGTATGATACCAAGTGCTACAAACACAAACCCTCTCGCAAGAGAGATGAGTGTCGCTTGATTAGGTTTAGCAATGGCCTGAAATAAGTTCGCAACCACAAGATTAAGCCCCATCAATGGTGTTGCATAAAAGAAAAACAGCAGCGCTGTCGCCGACAGTTCCACTAATTCGTTATTCTCTCCAAGGTAGAGAGGAGCGACGGTTTCCGAGAGTAACCCAATGACAGTAAGAAACAGTAAGCCACTACCAATAGAAGTAACAAGTCCAAGCTTTAGAGTCGATCTGACGCGTTCAGGCAGGTTCGCACCATGATTAAAGCTAATGATTGGTTGGCATGCCTGATTAATCCCGACGATGACAAACAGAGCAAACACACCAACGTTGGCTGTCAAACCATAGGCAATGATATAGCTCTCTCCAAATTGGCTCAGAAGCACGTAGTTGAACAAAAGAATCGTCAGTGCCGACGTAATTTCAATAAAGAATGTTGTAGTACCTATTTTTAGTATCTAGCTTACTTTATCGAACCCAAAACCTTGCCAAGTGAGCCTCAGTTGTCCTTTCGCTTGCCAAAAATGAGTAAGAAGAATCAGTGCAATGACAGCTTGAGAAATAGCAGTCGCGTAAGCGGCACCTTTCATTCCCCAACCAAATTCAAGTACAAAGAAATAGTCTAAAACGAGGTTGGTAACCGCCCCCGCAGACATGGCATACATCGCGAGTTTAGGATTGGTATCGTTGCGAACAAAGCAGGACATAACCCAAGCAAGAGTATATAGGACGAAGAATTTTAGCATGACAGCTAAATAGTCATGAGCCAGCTGTGCCATATAGCCATTTGCGCCCATCAACGCAATGATCTCATCTAACCAAAGTAGGGAGAGTGAGACGGTTATGGTCGTAATGACAGCGGTAGCCAGTATCGACTGATTAAACAGGGTTTGTCCAACGCCGAGGTTACCTTTCCATATTCAATCGACATTAACGCGGCACCACCAATGCCAATCATCATTGCGATGGCGGTAAATAGTGAGAAAGCAGGGATGGTCAACGAGATGGCTCCCAGACCTTCCGCACCGACACCTTTACCAACGAACCAAGCATTACCCATAATAAAGGTGGACTTTATGACCATCCCGGAGAGTGCTGGCAATAGATATTGAATGAACGACTTTTGAATAGGGTCAGACTTGAGGTTTATACTCATTGGTTACACGAAATGCCTAAAAATGATGAATAAAGATAATGGTATTATCCTTACCTAATTTAGGATTAAAAAGGGAATATCTGCCCTTAATGTGGCACTATTTGAACGTTCTTTTGCGAAACTCTGCTGGGGACTCCCCCATGTTCGTGCGGTACAACCGGCCAAAATAGGCAGGGTCTTCAAAGCCTAATTGTAAGGCGATGGCTTTGACAGTTTTTGTTGAAAACACAAGTTCACGGTTTGCTTCTAATAAGATTCGATCATGAAGTAACTTTGTGACGGTTTTACCTAAGTGCATTTTGCTCAACTCATTGAGGCGTTTGCTGGTGATAGAAAGCTTATTGATATAAAACGCAACATGTCGTTCACTATGATAATGCGCTTCGATAAGCGCAATGACTTGCGAGATTCGTTTATCACGTACAGTTATGGCCTCACTCTTACAGGCTGTAAATCTGATCAGGTAACGCAGAAAACTAGTAAGCAAAGACTCAACAAGATCCCAATCGGTGTTGTTGTATTGATATTCTTCGAGCATGAGATCGAATAGGGAGTTCAGTTGTGTGGCACCACGCCCATCGGTGTCTAGGTACGGGTGCTGATTTTGATGAACAGAAAAGAGTGCATCAAACATCAATTGATGGCGATATCTCTGCTCAAAAAAGTCTGTCGAGAAGATCAGCATTTTGACATTGTTGCCTAGCGAGTTTGCTCATGGACCTGACCAGGTGCTATGGTGAAAACACGCCCCGGTTTACTGCCATAATCGACAAAGTCGATACGTTGAGAGCCTGCATCATCTAGACACCAGATGATTTCAAAATAGTTGTGTCGGTGAGGCTCCAAGAGGACGTTTTGTGAATCGGCTCGGCAGTCGACAATTTGGCATGAATGACCCTTGGGAAGCGTTACAAAGTTGATTTTCTCTTTCATGCTTGATGTAGGCAGCAACATTGGAACATCTAGTATGACATTGATTACTCGACGATTCGAGATACGAATTGGCTCAAAAAGTAAGAATTAACTGACGTCAGACAGAGCCTGAAACATCGGCACACTAACCATAAAGTAGTAAATAAATTTGGATTGGCGATAAGTTGCTGTGATGTAAATCCAATAGTATATAAATAGCTGATATAAATAGCAATTGTCTCTTGAATTTATCTCAGTGATGAATCTAGAATGATTTGACCCTCTGATTTAAGGGTCACCTAGCCAACTGACGTTGTTAGTGAACACCTCTTGTTCACATGTTATATAGCCAATCGCCTTGTTTTTGCGATTGGCTTTTTTCTTTCCTCTCTCGCGGCAATGTTAGGCGATAAAAAAGCTCGCCGAAGTGAGCTTGATAAGTTGATACAATTGACCATATCGAATGCGTGTTATACCTTGAACTGCTCCACTGTGGTAAGCAGCTCTTGATTTCGTCCTTTTAGATCATTGGCGTTTTGGGTCGCAAGTTCACCATTGTGGACCAATGTACGCACCATATCTTGAATGGTGACCATATTCTTGTTGATCTCTTCTGAAACAGTACTTTGTTCTCTGGCAGATGAGGCGATTTGGGCAACAAGCTCATTAATTTCATCGGTAAAAGTCATCATAGAATCGAGAGAATTTGTCACACCGCTGGTTTGCTCCTCATAGAGCTTACAGCGATGCTTAGTTGACTCCATGTTGGCAACAACGGCCTCATTACCTGAGTGCAGCTTAGAAAGCATATCATTGATTTCTCTGTACTTTGACGAGTGCGAGAAGCCAGAGCTCTTACTTCATCTGCCACAACAGCAAATCCACGGCCTTGCTCTCCTGCTCGTGCGGCTTCTATCGCTGCGTTAAGTGCTAAGAGATTGGTTTGCTCTGCAATATCGCCAATGACTGCCAGTGTATCGCCAATTTTCTGAGTATCGGCACTCATTGCAATGACTGCATGCGACGTATTTTCAACCTCAGTGACCAATGCTTGAAGACTTGATATGGCTTCTTCAACAATGAGCTTTGAGTTGGCGCTCGCTTTATTGGCCGTGTCGGTGTTATGAGATGCTTGTTGTGCATCGCTTGCTACCGTGTCGGAAGAGGCGCTCATTTCATGAATCGAGGTGACTATCTGATCCATTTCATTCTGGTGTGATTGGAATAACAGCTGATTTTCCTTTGCTTGTTGCTCGAGATGTAAGATAGAGCGACTGGTCTCATTACAGGACTGGATAACGTTTCCGATTAAGGTTTGCAATTGTGCGACAAAGGTATTGATATCTTGCGATATTTTTCCGAATTCATCATTAGAATCTACGGCAAGTCTTTGTGTCAGGTCACCTTTACCGGTTGCTAGATTTCTGACCACGCTTTGTAGTAATGTAATCGGCTTCAATAACAACGCGATAATGATCATGCTTAATGGAACAATGATGACGGCAGCGACCAACAGAGCTTGTGTTATTTGAGTACTGATGGTTGCAGCATTTGCTTCTGTTAGCGCGCTATCTAGGTACGCGGTAAGGGTCCAGGTCTCATCAAGCACTGGAATGGTTGATTTGAATTCGATATGTTGACCAGGCGCGGTATTAGAAAATAGGATATTGCCAGCACCATCTTTTAGCGTCAGATAGTCGCCGTGGCCACTGGTTTCAGCGAGTGGCTGAGTAATAAAACCTAGATTGAGCTCAAAGATGGTTAATTCTTTTCTAAGCATATCTGGGACGACAATATTCAACAAAAGCTTGTCACCTTCTGAAGTGACGTCATGAGCGACCACCTGTCCATCTGTTTTAGCTAAGGTGTCTTCGAAAGTCGCGATTATTGTTTTGTCTTCTACAATGCCAGATTTATCGAATACTAAACCAGATGACATTTTAGTGATGTTGTCGAATTCGGTGTTATCGACCATATCTTTCACATCGATAAAACTGACTTTGAGAGATTGGGCTTGCTGGAAACTTTAGTTGAGTTTATCAGTGACACTTTGGTTGAGAAGAGTAAGTTTATCTTGTATTGCAGAAGAACCGCTACGTTCAATATAGGTTTCTACGAAGCTATTCGCAGCAAAATAGCTAGTGCCAATGGTGGTGAAAATAATTGCTATGACGATTGAATAGAGTTTAAGTTTAAACGAGAGGTTCTTCATTGCTAGTAGGTCCATTTGCCAAAGTTATTGATTCATATAGTAATATTTTCATCATCAAGGTGACGTGACAAAGGTAATAGTTATGAATCTTATTAACACCTCCTCTTAACTATTGTTGGTCATTTATATTGTCAACGATACAAAAAAGCCAGCGTATATATCGCTGGCTTAATAAAAACGATTTCTAAACACTGAAAGTGTTAGACAAATAGTGAAGAAATAATACCGATTGCACCACCGAATACGCCTCCCCAAACAACGAGCCAGCCTAAGTGCTCTTTAATCATCTTGTGAATAATTTCTTTGACTAACTTTGGTGTTAATTCACTGAGTCGTTGATCGATGATTGCTTCGACATTACCTTTAACTTCGTTAAGCATCTTCGGTGACTCTAACTGCTCTACCAACGCTTGTTTTACTGAATCACTTTGGCTAATTTCAATCACCGACCGTTGCATCTTCTCAACAAAAGGTTGCTTCATCGGCTCTAGCGCCTCAGCACCTCCGAGCATTGCCAGCATGCCGCCAAATTGAGAGTTTGCGATGACTTCAACGAGCGAATCAAAAGCAGGGTTAAAGTCCACTTTTTCTAATATTGGCTCTAAGTCAAGTGGGATGCCTGAGCTCATTTCCTTACTGAGGAAGCGGTCGATGTTCTCGTTGGTGAAGAACTGCTCCATCATTAAGTTTTTTATGGCCAGTTTGAACTCTTCGAAACGCGCAGGGATAACACCAGATCCGTACAGTCCAGGAACTTTTTCAAACAACATATGAATGGCAAGCCAGTTAGTGACTGCACCGGAAAAAGCAAACAGGCCAGCATAAAGCACTAAAGTATTGTCGAATTGATAACCCACAGCAAGCAGCGCCAAGGCGATAAAATTGGTAACGAAACTCTTATTCATAATGTCTTGTTTGATTAATAATGATGCGCTGATTCTATTGAAAAAAAGCCGTTATAAAAAGCCACTTTTTGTCGATAATTGGTCAGTTCGTTCTCTAATAGTTTTTATTTTTTCAAGTAAGACGGTTTTGTTAAATGGTTTTGACACGTAATCATCCATGCCACTCTCAGTACAACGCCGAATGTCGTCATCAAGCACACCGGCAGTGAGTGCGATAATAGGTGTTCGCACTTTATTGTATTGCTGTTCGTAAAGTCGGAATTCTTGTGACGCAGTGAAACCATCTTTTACTGGCATCATACAATCCATCAATACGACGTGATACTGATTAGATTCATCACATAGAAGATGTAATGCTTCTTGGCCATTGCTTGCAATATCTACCTCATAACCTGACTTTTTCAGTAGTAAGCTCGCGACTTTTTGATTCACTAAGTTGTCCTCAACAAGGAGGATGGATTGGGTATCGGGATGATTTATTGAACTACGTAAAGAACTGGAACGGGTAATATCAGCGTGAATAGGATCTGGATAGCGGCGTACATGATGTTCAGAGGTCATGGATATAGGACCGTTATACAGGTTTTGAGCGTGTTTCAAGGTATCAATCAGTCGAGATCCTAATAGAGGGAAGGTAACTAAACCAGCAATGAGCTGTGAATACTGAGAAGAAACCGAGTTTCCCGATTGAACAAGAACAATAGGACTGTCTGGATAACGATGGGATATCGCAGTTAACGCTGTTCTTATATCTTGTTTTTCATTGGTACAATAGAGAATGGTGGCATGTTGATTAGCTGTAACGTCGCGATAGCTATTGTAGGTAGCGTGATTTGTGAGTCCAAAGTAGTGCAGCTCTTGACTCAGTTGAGGCACATAATCTTGCTCATTGCTGATGATGATAAAAGAGACAGCTTCTAACTCCCTTATATGTGGCGCTTTAGCTTGATTGATGCTGGATTCAATGCTGAAAAAAAAGCGACTACCTTTATTTTTTTGTGAATCTATTTCAATGCGGCCTCCCATCAGTTCAACGAGCTGGGACGAAATAGCCAGTCCCAAACCGGTACCGCCATATTGTCGTGTGACTGAGCTGTCTTCTTGGGTAAAGGGTTCAAAAATCGTGTCTTGTTTGTCTTTTTCGATACCAATACCTGTGTCGATAATGGCAAAGCAAATAGTGCAGCGCTGTTCATCAATCTCACTGACGTTGATCTCCATGGTTACGTGACCGTGATTAGTAAACTTCACGGCATTAGACATCAAGTTCATTAAGATCTGGCGTAAACGGTGATCGTCGATGATCAGCATATGCGGCATATGAAGTGAGAACTGTATTTGAAGTTGGAGATCTTTTTCCTTAGCCTTGGACATCACGATCGCTATCGTATCGTAAGCGATCTCCCTTAAGTTTGAGCTATGTAAAGAAATCAATAGGTTGCCTGACTCGATCTTGGAAATATCCAATATGTCGTTGATCAATATCAGCAACGTTTGGGATGAGGTATCTATGGTGTTGAGGTAGTCACGCTGAATGGGATCGAGGTTGGATTCCGACAGAATGCCAGACATGCCAATAATGCCGTTCAAAGGGGTTCTGATCTCATGAGACATATTGGCGAGGAAAGCGCTTTTCGCCAGATTCGCTCTCTCTGCTTCCTCTTTGGCCGCCAGTATTCGATGCTCATTTTCTCTGCGCTCGTGAATCAGCTTATTCATTTTCTTGCCAAAGTGGCTGAATTCATCTTGTCCTTCAGTAGAAGCCAAAATATCGGCTTCATCTTGTGTTTCTAGTCTTTCGAATGTCTCCAACGTGTTGTTTAGGAAAAAGATGATTCGACGAGTAATATTGATACTCAGGATAAACAGCGCCGCCATAATGGCAACCGTAAGCCCGATGGTTAACCAAAGTCGCTGCTCCAAATCCTTAATGTTGTGAGCCATTTCTTCTGTTAACTGTGCATTAATTTGGTCGGTTGCTTGTTGGATGAGTTCAAGTCGCTTGTCGAGGGCAGCGATACCTAATGTAATGTCTTGTTTCGAAAGCGCTGTTTGGCTTTCATCTAAAACGCGATCTCGAAAAACGATGCTTTCGACAAAAGAGTCATCAGAAAAGGTTTTTAGAAGTAAGCTGACTTGTGAAGCATCCGCGCTAATATTGAGGAATCGTTCTATCAGATATTGTTGACGCTCAAATAGCGTTGCCAACTGATCATGAGGTGCGTGAGAGTTGTTATGTGCCTTTGCATGTCCTTCAACAATAGCAATATGAATTAACCAGTTTTCTTCGGTAGCCCACAGGCGAATCCACTCTAGAGTAAACAGCGCGTTTAAATGGGATTCTAGCTTTATGGTTCCAGTATCGACTTTGGTACTTTCTAACTGTGCGATAAGTTGATTAATAAGGTCGTTGGTCCATGAACTCCACTCTTCTAACTCATCCATTTGGGTAACAAGTTGCAATTCATTTTGAGCATCTCTTAGCTCATCAAGGGGTGTATTTACAGCTGAAAGTGCATTATCAGAATAAATATCTTTTATGGTGTTGGCTATTTTATCTAAGCATTCATTGAGCTGAATAAATATGACATTTTTATTGCCATTAAATGTGTTTTCCAGCTTTTCCAATCGAGCTTTATGGAGTGATGTGCTGTATCTGGAAATATCACTAATTGCGATAACTTCTTTCGATAAAACAGATATTTGTTGTAAGCTTTGTTGTGTTCTAAATGCTTCCCAAACAGAAAAAATTAAGATAACGGTTAAGGGCAAAATAGCGAGTAGTATGATCCTGCTTTTTATAGACATCTTATTTAGCAAATTCATATCACTATTCCTTGATAATAATCTTGAACATCATCTTTGTTGAACTAATCTATTGATAGTTTAGGAAAGGATTTCGCCTGAGTGTAATAAAATGAGTCAAAATTTGCTGAACAATATAGGCATACGAATAGGGGTCTTTCGTGGCAGTGCCGTAATAGCCTTAGGTTTGGTGTTAACCTTTTCATTCGAAAGTAGAGCATTTGCTGCTAATGAATACGCCATATTTACCTTAGATGGTAATTTTGATGAGTTGAGTCGGAGTAAAGCTCGAATGCTTTATCGAGGTAAAACCAAATCGTTGCAAGGTAAGCGGATAGAATTGTCAGACTGGCCTGAAAGCTCCTCAGAGCGCTCTGAATTTTACCAATCATTATTAGGAAAAGATGTCGCACAAATGAATGCCTACTGGGCCAGTTTGTCTTTTTCTGGTAAGGCCCGTCCCCCTAAAGAAATGGACAGCGCCAGTGTCAGCAGTCTGGTGATCTGGCTTGCAGAAAAGTCTAACCGTATTGGCTATGCCCCTCTCTCCGAGATCCCGGCTGAGGCTAACGTCCTTTATGTTGTTGGTAAGGAGCAATAATAATGAGAAAACAACTTGTTGTGTTATGTGCTGCCTTCATGACGTTACCTGCTTTGGCTGCGATTGATATTACCGACAACTTTTCTGTGAGCGGTTTTGGCTCAACATCATGGGCGCGCTCGGATAACAGTACCCCTCTATTGGTGAATCGAGAAATTGCCAATGAAAACTGTTGGGATTGCGATACGGTGTTTGGGATCCAGGCAGATTACTATCAGGGTGGATTACATGCTTCTGCTCAGGTAGTGAAACGACCTCAAAAGCATTGGAGTGAGCCCCATCTTGAGTGGGCGTATTTAGGGTATTCTTTTTCGGACTGGCAGGCTACCGTTGGGCGTCAACGCCTTCCTTATGGTCTTGCCTCTGAATATTTCTATGTGGGCCATGCCTATACCACTGCCAGATTGCAACAAGACTATTATAACTCGCTGTTAGGCATTACTTCATATGATGGTGTGAGTCTGAAATGGAATTCGTCATTAAATGACTCAACGCTAATTTCACTGGTGCCATTCTATGGGATGGGGACCGACGGAGAGTTTATTCGTTACACTTCTCAACTATCACTCAAGTTCAAATCTGATTATACCTATGGGGTCAATGGAACACTTGAAGGCGATCAGTACAAACTGAATCTGGTTTACTTCCGCTCAAAATATCAGGAAATTGCTCGATTTGATCAACTTGGTTTAGTTATTGATGACACGCCGAAAGTGCATTTTGAACTCTATTCTCTTGGGTTTGAGTATGATTTCCAGCCGGTCAAAGTGACCATAGAGGGGCAGAAAAACGACGAGAACGCGGCGTGGTATCTGCAAGCCGATTATCGACTTCAGTCATTCGTGCCTTATGTGAGTTACGGGCAATCATTTAACGGCGACTATGACATGACCAATGATACTTATACGGTAGGACTTCGCTATGATCTGATCTACAACGTGTCACTGAACGCCGAGTGGAACAGGCTGCAGTCTCAGCAGAATGAAAATGGCACTTATTATCGCGGGGCTTTTCTTGATGCTCCAAGCGAACCTTCAGCCAACTTATATACCGTGATGGTGAACTTTGTGTTCTAACACCAGTTATTGTTGGAGTGGTCTGCGTTTAGAACCAAAAAAGAGGGCGACTGATATCAGTCGCCCTCTTTTCAGACTAGCGGGTGATGCAGTTATTCACCATTTTTCGCCACCTTTTCAAGTGCCAGAACCAGGCCAATTGCTGCCAGCATCAATACGACTGCAATCGCCAGTTGTGATGGTTGACCCGTTACTGACTCAAAGTTGAACGGCGACAGGTTCTCCTGAATTAGCGGTACTTGCTCACCTTTAGAGTTAATGCGCCAAGAGATGGTCTCTTTCCATGGCCAAAGCTTAGGTAGCGTACCTAGCATCAGGCCTGTCAGGAACACCAGAGCAAAATCGCGGTAACGCTTAAGCAGCCACGATAATACATGCGAGAACGACAGCAGACCAATCAGACAGCCTGTAGCAAATAGGGCCATAACATCGAGTTGTAGGCCCTTTACCGCTCCCAGAACTGGTGTGTACATACCAAGAAGCAGCAGGATAAAGCTACCCGAAATACCCGGAAGAATCATTGCACAAATGGCGATACAACCGGCAAAAAAGATATTGATAGAGGTTGGATCCATTTGTAGCGGTTTTAGCACTGTGATGCTGTAAGCAAACACCGCTCCGAGGAGAAGAAAGACAAAACGAGACAGTGTTTTGTGTTCCACTTGTCTCATCATGTGATAAACAGACACCATGATCAGGCCGAAGAAGAAAGACCACACAGGAACTGGATGGGTTTCTAATGCCCACGAGATGAATTTTGCCAGTGACAGAATGGAGGTCAGAATGCCACCAAACAAAGCAATCAAGAAAAAGCCGTTAATATAGTTGAATGCCGCTTTGAAGCCTTTACGTTTCCATATACCAAGCAGACTTGGGTTAACACGGCGAATGCTCTCCAACAGTGTGTCGTAAATACCAGTGATAAAGGCGATAGTTCCGCCTGAAACGCCAGGCACGACGTCTGCCGCACCCATCGCCATTCCTTTTAAGAATGTAGTCAGATAGTTCTTCATGATTTCTTCTTGGTTTAAAAAGTTGATGCAGAGTATACCCAAGTTGTTTCAAGATGCACTAATCAATTCGCGCAACAATGAACCAACCTATCAGGTCAAATTAATATGAATTTGGGGTTTATATATGTCAGCGGAACATAGGCAAAAGTTCCGCTGGAAATTAAATAAAATCAACGCTTCAAGCTTGTCTAGACAACTCTTCCATACCGTAAATCTGTTGCGATTTTGCAACCAAACCGACACGTAAGCGTCATATTCCACCCGCAAAGTACTTCTACCGACTGGATGTTCTCAGAAAAGCTAGACAGGGAAAGTGAGCCCAATACCTACATTTCCCTTTGCTGCAACTGAGAACTTATCTAGACAAATCATCAGGTACAGGAGCCACCATGCCCGTTTACTTAGACATTGCCATCGAACTGGAGCAGGAAGTTCGCGAGCGATATGCGCCGGGGGACTATCTGCCTTCAGAAGGGCAACTTGCTCAGCGCTTTGATGTCAACCGACATACCTTGCGTCGTGCGATCGATGAATTGGTGAGTACTGGCATGGTTCAACGCCATCAAGGTAAAGGCAATATGGTGATAAGGCAGCCCAGTGAGTATCACGTGCATTCGGGCGCGCACTTTACTAAGAATCTGATTGAACAAGGGGCAAGGCCACGCTGCGAAGTGATTCAACATCGAGTGTTTGTCGCTCCTATGGACATAGCCGCAAATCTTGGCGTCTCAGAAGGCAGCAAGATTATCCATATCCGCACACTGCGAAAAACCGAGGAGTGTCCTCGCACCATCATTGATCACTACCTAGCCAATATAGAGTGGTGGAGCATTTTGAAGAATTACCAAAGTGGTTCATTACACGAATTCATTAAACGTGGGCTTGATATAGAGCTTGAGCGCAAAGAAACCCGTGTAGGCGCAAAAACACCAACGGGTGAAGAATGCCGACTGCTGCAAATTACACCAAGCACACCAATTCTAAGAGTCAAAACCAAAAACGTTATCAAGGGGACCGACGTGGTGGCCGAGTTTTCGACCTCCAATAGCCGTTCCGACGCAACTGAAATAGTAATGGAGCATTAAATGATTGCTGTGAGCGAAAGAGCAAGCTGGATGTCAACATTGGCGCAAAGTCAGCAGAGCGAGTTAGAGCAACTGTGGCACTCAACCAAGATTGAAGCGAGTTATCAGATGGTACGTCAAACAGAGATCGGGTTGGCACAGGTTCGCGCTCGAATGGGGGGGAGCGGTCGTGAGTTCAATATGGGCGATGCCACGATCACTCGAGCTGTCGTCAAATTGGACAGTGGGGAGATGGGGTATAGCTACTTGCGCGGTCGCAATAAAGCGCAAGCAGAGCTGGCTGCCGTCATTGATGGCCTGCTACAGACCCAATCACACCATGAACAGTTGATGCGCATGGTCATTGAACCCTTAGCGGCGATGAAAAAAGAGCAGCAGCAACTCAGAGCAAAAGAAGTGGCGACCAGTAAGGTGGACTTTTTCACCATGGTACGCGGTGAAGATTGATTCAAGGAACATGAACAAAGTTGGTTTAACGAATTAACCAAGTAAGGCAGAGATAATGACCACAATTACTACTGCATTTGAAGATGCAGTCCATGACAGCCAGCAGTGCTTTAGATTACTGCTTAAGGCGATGTCTGAACCAGGTGAGGCCGTCACTCTAGATTTGAGCAAAGGCTTTGGCTCGATGCATAAAGCAGCAACACAAACCTTGTTGAGCCTAAGCGACAATGCCACGCCGATATGGCTGTCAGAGTCTCACCTAAAAGACGCCGCCATTCGTGAAAATATCCGCTTTCACTGTGGCAGCCCCGTCACCGAGCAACAAAACAGTGCCAGCTTTGCTGTGATTGCTGAGCAAGATTTGGCTGATTTTGATTGGAATAACGCAACATTTAGCCTTGGCTGTGAAGAGTACCCAGATCAGTCTACGACGGTCATTGTTGAGCTAGGCAGCTTAGCCAATGGCTCTGTGGCGAATCTATCTAAAGGTGGCATCACGCTAACGCTAACTGGACCGGGAATCGAATCACAATCGGTGTTGAATATTGGTGTGGCCTCTAAGGCATTTCAGCACTTCTTACAAGGACGCCAAGAGCATTTCGCTTTTCCGCTTGGTATTGATTTGATCTTGGTAAACGATGAGAGCATTGCCTGCTTACCACGTACCACACTTGTTGAGGTGAACTCATGTATGTAGCAGTAAAAGGTGGCGAAAAAGCCATTAACAATGCGCATCAGCTACAGGCTAAAAAGCGTCGCGGTAATCCTGAATTGGCTGAATTGACGGTGGCTCAAATCAGCGAGCAGCTCTCTGGTAGCGTTGATCGCGTGATGACGGAAGGTGGCATTTATGACCGTGAATTAGCAGCACTGGCTGTAAAGCAAGCGAACGGCGATTTAGTCGAAGCGATCTTCTTACTGCGTGCTTATCGCACCACGTTGCCGCGCCTTTCGGTTTCACAGGCTGTAAACACCAGTGACATGCGTATTGAGCGCCGCATCTCCGCCACCTATAAAGATCTGCCTGGTGGACAAGTATTGGGGCCGACATATGACTATACCCATCGTCTACTGGACTTTAGTTTGATTGCTGAAGGTGAAGCACCGCGAGTCGACACCTCAGATGTTCAAGCGATGGAAGTGTGCCCTCAAGTGATGAGCATTCTTGAAAATCTCGACTTGATGACGACCGAAGAAGATAACCAACAAACCCCAGAAGATATCACTATGCATCCGGTGAACTATCCGTGTGATCGCAGTGCGCGATTACAGAACTTGGTTCGTGGCGATGAAGGATTCTTGCTGGCACTCGGCTATTCGACGCAACGCGGCTATGGACGAAATCACCCATTTGCAGGCGAAATTCGTATCGGTTTCTGCGATTTAAGTTTGGTGCCAGAGGAGCTGGGCTTTGCTATTGATATCGGTGAAGTTGAGTTAACCGAGTGCCAAATGGTGAATGGTTTTGTTGGTAGCAAAACAGAAAAAGCCAAACTGACTCGCGGTTATGGTTTGACGTTTGGCTCCACCGAGCGCAAAGCGATGTCAATGGCGCTGGTGGATCGCTCACTGCAAGCGGCAGATTACGATGAAGCCATTGATGGGCCCGCTCAAGACGAAGAATTCGTGTTATCGCATTCAGATAATGTGGAAGCGGCAGGCTTCGTTTCTCACCTGAAACTGCCTCACTACGTGGATTTCCAAGCAGAGTTAGAACTGCTTCGTAAGATGCACAAAGAGCATGATGAATTCATTCAGTCTCAGGGTGAACAGAACCAACAGGAGAGCCAGTAATGAGCCAAGTACAAACTAACACTCATGGGCAAGGTGTGACCGGCTACAACTACGGTTACCTTGATGAACAAACCAAACGTATGATTCGTCGCGCTCTGCTCAAAGCGGTGGCGATTCCGGGTTATCAAGTGCCATTTGGTGGTCGTGAAATGCCGATGCCGTACGGTTGGGGAACCGGCGGTGTTCAGATTACCGCAGCGATCATTGGCCAAGCCGACACGCTGAAAGTGATTGACCAAGGTGCCGACGATACGACGAATGCGGTTTCCATTCGAGAGTTTTTCAAGTCAGTAGTAAGCGCAAAAACCACCGAGAAAACGGTAGACGCTTCAATCATTCAAACGCGTCACCGCATTCCGGAAATCACTCTCGATAAAGACCAGATCTTGGTGTACCAAGTTCCGATTCCAGAGCCGTTGCGCTTTATTGAACCGCGAGAGACGGAAACGCGAAAAATGCACGCGCTGGAAGAGTACGGAATCATGCACGTCAAACTGTACGAAGACATCGCACGATTTGGTCATATTGCTACCTCTTACGCGTATCCGGTTTGCGTCAACGATCGCTATATCATGGACCCTTCTCCGATCCCTAAGTTTGACAACCCGAAAATGGACAAAATGGCGGCGCTTCAGCTGTTTGGTGCAGGACGTGAAAAACGAATCTATGCCATTCCACCATTCACAAAAGTGAAGAGTTTAGATTTTGAAGATCATCCGTTTGAAATCCAACAATGGGATGAGCCGTGTGCCATTTGTGGTGCAACAGACACCTTCCTAGATGAAGTGGTGATGGATGACAAAGGCAATCATATGTTCGTTTGTTCGGACACTGATTACTGCTCTCAGCAAGTAGAAAAACACACCCTCCATGCAAAGGAAACGGAGAGTCACGTATGAGCACGTTAGCGGTGAAACAGCCAACATTTGACACTAATACCTCTGATGTAAGTGAGCAGCCACTATTGTCGGTTCGTAACCTCACCAAGCTTTACGCACCAGGAAAAGGCTTTACCAATGTCTCGTTTGATTTATACCCCGGCGAAGTGCTAGGCATCGTTGGCGAGTCGGGTTCAGGTAAAAGTACCTTACTAAAATCACTGTCGGGTCGCCAAACGCCAGACAGCGGTGAGGTGCTTTACATCCGAGGTCGCGGGGAAGATCAGGTAACTCAACTCGAAAACCTCTATTTGATGGCAGAAAGTCAACGTCGTCAATTACTGCGCACTGAGTGGGGCGTTGTGCATCAGCATCCGATGGATGGATTGCGCGGCCGTGTTTCTGCGGGCGGTAATATTGGTGAGCGTTTAATGGCCGTAGGCGAGCGTCATTATGGTGATATTCGAACGGCATCAACCAAGTGGCTCACTGATGTAGAAATTCCTCAAGACCGAATTGATGACATGCCAACCACGTTCTCTGGTGGTATGCAGCAGCGCTTGCAGATTGCTCGCAACCTAGTGACTCACCCGAAACTGATTTTTATGGATGAGCCGACAGGCGGATTGGATGTCTCGGTGCAAGCAAAACTCCTCGACCTATTGCGCCGCCTTGTCACAGAACTGGAACTGGCTGTGGTTATTGTCACTCATGATCTAGCGGTGGCGCGTTTACTGGCTCATCGACTGATGGTGATGCGTCGCAGTGAAGTGGTAGAAACTGGGCTGACGGACCAAGTACTTGATGATCCGCAGCACCCTTACACCCAATTACTGGTTTCGTCCGTGTTGCAGAACTGATGGCTGAATAAAGGAATTACTATCATGACAACTGAAACAAAAATCATCGTTTCCGATGTAAGCAAAACCTTTGTTCTGCATAACCAAAATGGCATTACTTTGGATGTGCTGAGCAACGCTAATTTTAGCGTCTCAAGCGGCGAGTGTGTGGTGCTTAATGGCCGCTCCGGTTCAGGGAAATCCACTTTGCTACGGGCACTTTACGCCAATTACCTTGTGGATACAGGCAACATCGAAGTCGAGCATCAAGGGCGCTGGGTCAATATTGCTAAGGCGCAGCCGCGCGAAATCATCAATGTTCGCAAGCATACCATCGGTTGGGTCAGCCAATTTTTGCGTGTCATTCCTCGTATTAGCGCTTTGGAAGTGGTGATGCAACCGATGTTAGAAATGGGTGGCTGTCGTCATCAAGCCGAGCAAAAAGCGAAAACACTGCTGACTCGTCTTAATGTACCAGAGCATCTTTGGAATCTAGCGCCTGCCACGTTTTCTGGTGGTGAGCAGCAACGGGTGAATATCGCCCGAGGCTTTATCGTCGACTATCCCATTTTGCTGTTGGATGAGCCTACGGCGTCGTTAGATGCCACCAACAGTGCAGTGGTGGTGAATCTGATTCAAGAAGCGAAAGATCGCGGCGCCGCCATTGTGGGAATTTTCCACGATGAAGCGACTCGAGATCAGGTGGCTGACCGTTTGTATGACGTGAAGAAACAAAACGAAGCCACTCGACAGGCCGAGCAGGGCAGTGCTCAGGCAACCTCCATCTCAGCATGCGCATAACGGGAGAAAGCAGCATGATTATCACCAATGTAAATTTGGTTCTTGAGAACGAAGTAGTAAAAGGCTCATTAGAGCTCCGTGACGGCAAAATCGTTAGTATGTCAGATTCACAAAGTCAGGTGGCAGGTGCCTATGACGGAGAAGGTGACTTTCTCATGCCTGGCTTTATTGAACTGCATACCGACAACCTAGAGCAGTACTTTACTCCGAGACCAAAAGTGGATTGGCCGCCTTTCTCTGCGATGAGTGCGCATGATACTCAATTGATTGGCTCAGGCATTACCACGGTACTAGATGCCGTGGCGCTGGGTGATTTTCGAGATGAGAAACGTCAAACTAACTTGGATCTGTTCATCAATACGGTCGTGGATAGCCAAAAACGTAACTTGACTCGTGCTGAGCACCTACTGCACCTTCGCTGCGAAGTACCACATGAAAGCACAGTCGGAATGTTTGAGAAATATGTCGATTTACCGGAAGTCCAGTTGGTGTCGTTGATGGACCATGCACCGGGTCAGCGCCAGTTTGTGGATGTAGAAAAGTATCGAACTTACTATCAAGGCAAGCACAACTTAACGGACAGTGAGATGGCGGCGTTTGAGAACAAGCAAGTAGAGCTCTCTGAGCGCTGGTCGACACGAAACCGCAATGAAATTTGTCGTCAGTGCCGAGAACATAACATCCCAATGGCGAGCCACGATGATGCGACAAAGGCGCACGTTCAAGAGTCAAAAGACTTAGGAATGGTCATTGCAGAGTTCCCTACGACAGTGGAAGCGGCGAAACGCTCTCATGAGCTTGGACTGAAAGTGTTGATGGGCGCACCCAATGTGGTTCGCGGAGGGTCTCATTCAGGCAATGTCGCTGCGCACGAACTGGCCTCTCACGGTGTATTAGACATTTTATCGTCAGACTATTACCCAATGAGCCTCCTAGAAGGTATCTACAAGTTATCGTGGGATGAGCGCAACACGTTAACGCTGCCGCAAGCTGTTCAACTGGTTACCAAGAACCCAGCACAAGCACTGAGCCTAGATGATCGCGGTGTTATTGCAGAAGGGAAGCGTGCCGACCTTGTATTAGCAAAACAAGTGGATGGGCATCCTTTGGTCGCTCGCGTTTGGCGACAAGGTAAAAAGGTGTTTTAGCCGATGACGAATAACACACTATTAGAAGCATCTTCGGATGCTTCTTTTTCATCTATGGTGGGCTACGCCGACGCCTCAACCAAGCGCAAAGGCAAGCTTTACTACGTGATAGGCCCTTCAGGTGCGGGCAAAGATACCCTAATTGATGCCATTCGCGCCGATCATCCTGAAGATATTATTGTTGCTCATCGCTATATCACGCGTCCTTTTGGTGCTGGTGGTGAAAACCATGTTGCCGTTAGTGAGCAAGAGTATTTATCAAGACAGCAAAAAGGGCTATTTGCCATGAGCTGGCAGGCCCATGGGCTGTGCTACGGTGTGGGGTTAGAGGTGAAAGCGTGGCTAGATAAAGGCTTTTCGGTTTTGCTGAATGGCTCGCGTGCGGAATTGGCTCAAGCGCAACAGTGCTTTGGGTCAGATCTGGTTCCTGTTGTGGTCAATGTAGAGTTGGACGTATTGCGGGCTCGATTGCAAAACCGAGGACGCGAATCTCGCGAAGAGATTGAACTAAGGTTACAACGCGCCACCGAATTCACCTTATCGAAACAAGAGGGTTTTTACCCAATTGATAATAGCGGTGACGTGCAATCGAGCGCAAAGCAGTTCCGCCACATTCGTTTTCAACTTGAAGGGAAATCGTGATGAAGCTTGTCATGTTGGGCACGGGGAACAGTGCTATGGTGCCTGTTTGGGGCTGTGACTGCGAAATATGTGCTGAAGCAAGGCTGGATAGAACTCTGCGACGTGAGAAAAGCTCAGCTTATGTTGAACACAATGGTCGTAAGCTGCTGTTAGATGCCAATGCTCCCGATCTTCTGGATCGTTTCCCACCTGGTTCGATCGATAAGATTCTGTTAACACATTTTCATATGGACCATGTGCACAGCTTGTTTGATCTTCGCTGGGGGAAGGGGACGCTCATTCCAGTACATGCACCTGAGGACGAGCAAGGGTGTGATGATTTGTACAAATACCCCGGCGTGTTGGATTTTTCGCAGCGTTCACTGCCGTTTCAATCCTTTATATGGCAAGACATCACAGTAACGCCACTCCCCCTCAACCACTCTAGACCTTGTGTGGGCTATGCCTTTGAGCTGAATGGCCATTGCATTGCTTACTTGACCGATACCAATGGGCTGCCAGAAGCGACGACGCAGTGGCTTAAACAGCGCACAGTGGACTGGATTGTCACTGATTGCAGCTTTCCCCCTATCGAGTGCGAACACACAAAAGTTAGCAATAACCATAACGATATCTCCCAAGTGCAGAACATCGCTGAGCAATGTCAACCTGAGCGTATTGGCCTGATTCATTTAGGTCACAACGTTTTGCTTTGGGCCAAACGACATCCACAGTGTTTTTCTGACAGCTTTCAGCTTCTTCATGACGGACAGGAGATCCCACTATGAACCAGCCGCTGTCACCAACTCTCTCTGCTGAGCCGAGCGTATCGCCGTGCAGCCAATTACATCGCACCGAATTAGGTCGTTGGACTGAGATTGCGCAGCGATGCGTGTTAAATAACGTCACCGTTGGTGATTACAGCTATATCCAAAATGATTGCAATTTGATGTTTACCGAGGAGGGAAAGTTCACGTCTATCGCCGCCGCCGTTCGCATCAATCCAAGCAATCATCCATGGTGGAGGCCAACTCTGCACCACTTCACTTATCGCCCTGGTAAATACGGCTTGGGAGATAACCCATCGGTATTGGATGACGAAGTGTTCAGTTGGCGTGAAGAAGACAAGGTAGTGATAGGTCATGATGTTTGGATTGGCCATGGCGCGATCATTTTGCCCGGAGTGATCGTAGGCAACGGCTCGATTATTGGAGCGGGGAGCGTAGTGACAAAAGATGTCCCAGCTTACTCAATTGTGGTCGGTAATCCGGCGCGAGTCCTTCGTCCCCGTTTTGATGATGACAGCTTCGGGCCCCGCCTAGAGGCTCTGGCATGGTGGAACTGGAGTGACGAGCAAATCGCGATGGCGCTGCCGCTGTTTCAAAAGGATACTCGAGAATTTTTAGCTTACTTTGAAAATATGCAGTAACCCACTTTCTTCCTACCTGATTATCTGTAGATGCTCGAATAGGCGCGACATCATTGGTGTCGCTGCACATTATTCGCCGCATCTACCTATCCATTCTACGGTTAAACCCGAGATATTACTTTAGGTAATATTTTAAGTTTAATGGGGCATTTCAGACGCCAGTTAATTCTGTTTTATTATTCATTCTGTCAGGTGAAGCTATGGTTTTCCTGAGTTTGCTTGGAATTAATTGCCTGAATTTAATAAGTAATTAAGTCCAATAATTTGTTTTTGCTAAGGAGGGCTTTTGAAATAAATCAGAGTAATTATGAATTTACAAACAGCAAAAAGTCCGCTGAGTTGGACGATCTTAACAGCATTGGTTTCTTTAACGTCAGTTTCAGTAACGGCAGACGAATATCAGGATATGTCTGACCCACTAGCCGTGTATTCGCAAGCGGGTATGGGCGTGACCAATAAAGGTATCAACTTTAAGTTTGGTCAGGCTTACGATACCAATAATGACTCAACCATGGCGATGCATGTACTAGAAGCCAAAGGGTTTGCTGCAGACAGCTTGGGGTTAAAGGGGGATGATAGGTTCGACTCTCTACGATATCGACATTTTAACGTCGACATCAATAGTGGACTGGGCTCTCAAGTTGATCTTAGCTGGGACTTTGATAACAAAGTAGGCTCAGCTTCCTATTCCTTGATTCAAGCGTTACCAAAAATGGGCGCCGTACAGTTTTATCCACTAGCGGGAATTGGCATTAATATGGCGGATGTTCATTCGTCTTTGATTCAACCGAGCCCGGATTATGACGGTTCCATCGGTTACACCATCCCCTCGAGTTTTGCTCTAGTGGGTTTCTACTCAAAAATCGAAATTACCGATGATATCTGGCTGAACTACAACCCGATGTACACCACTCAACTTGGTGGAGTGGAGTCTTTCAGCAACTTTTATGGCTGGCAGCATGAAATTGCGGCGAGCTATCAGTTGAACAACCGAAGTAACCTGCGAGCATTCTGGAACTTTGGCGAAGTGCTACAAGGCACGGACTTTAGAGTGGAATACAACAACCAATTCTAACTCTGGCTTTGTTACCACCCATCAAGACGACAATCCAATGAATTGCTAAGGCAATCACAAACGGTTTTATAGGTACGACGATGAAAAAAACAACACTCTCTTTATTAGTGGCATCTTTGTCTTTCGGCTCTCTGGTCAGCGCCGCAGATAGCACTCCTACGGATGCAGAACTTACGGGTCAACGTGTCTACCATCATATGGAAAATATGGTCGCGTTTATGGAGCAAAATGGAGTGAATACTTTTGAGTTCCCAGGGTGGGCAGACCACACATGGGATGTCATATTCATGCTGTCATTAAGTTTGCCGATGAGATTTCAGATAGTTGGGCACAAACGCACACTCATATGCAAACCATTATTTCCGATGACAGCTTTGATAAACAAAGACTTAATGAGGTTCGCAATTATGTCCACGAGTTAGGGACATCTGGCTTGGTGGTGAATAATTTATCCGGTTTTGAGCACCCAGGACATGCAGATGACCTTGCTGATGAGCGACGTCGTTCGCTGTTGACTCATTTAGGTCACTTAGGCTTCCCGGCTGAGCACGCTTATTATGAGCTAATTCCAATGACGCCTGAAGGTAAGCAGTTGAATGGTTCAGAAGATTTTGTGTTGACTATGCCTCATGACCAAGCGGTGGGTAAGTTTTGGTCGGTGACGCGTTATTCTGATGAGACGCGCTTACCGCTGGACCCTGCGACGATAGGTGGGTCAGATCGTCAAGTATGGGCTGGTGGCAATACTACGCCAGACGGTGAAGGGAATGTCACTATTACTTTCTCAAGCGACAACCCAGAAAATGGGACTTATTGGATGCCAGTAGTTGATGGGGAAGACTATTACTTTGTGGTCCGCTATTACCTGCCTCAAGCGGGTCTAGCAGGGAATACTGCGCAAAGTATTATCTACAAGGGAACCGAGCTGGAAAGTTTGATGGTTCCTAAAGCGACGTTTAACTATGGTAATTAACTAAGCGTACAGCCACGTTGATACTTTTTTCCCCACTGTCAATGAGCTAGTTACGGAAACTAGTTCGCAGTGGGGTTTGTGGTATTAAGGCTCTTGCTCAGTCTTTTCCTGCTGTTCAAATACGGTGCGAACTTCGCGATATAACCATTTCACCAATGGCGCATTGGAGAGTTTGCTTGGAATTAAGGCACCAATATCACTACCTAATTGGTGTTCTTTATGAGCTGAGAAGAACTGAGTCCCTTGCGGTAAATCAGCATCAAAAATATCGACACAAGGCAATATCGAGTCGGTTTGAGCAACGACATGTAGGCAGATACTGAGTTGGTCGGCTCTAAGCCCGACTTTCGGCGTAATTCCGACTTCTCGCAGTTTGGTTTCGATTAAGTTTTCTTTCTTATTGAAGTCAGGAAGCTGAAGCAATGCGAGAGGGTATTGTCCAATATCTTGTGTGGTTCTTTGTGTTTCAAGGACTGGATGGCCGTTTCGACAAATTAGTTTGAAATAGCAATAAGTCAGTTTTTTCTGTATCACCTGTTTGGATATATCCATAGGTAAGTAATTGATGCCAATATGAAGGCGTGCAAGCTTAAGATCGTGCTCAGTATCTTGCCCCCAATTGATGATTTTGAGCGTAGCGTTAGGCAGCGCGTTTGGTGTTGCGTTCTTCACCAAGGACTTTCAGCAGCTTCAGTGTGTTAAAGTCTAGCCTTCTTAATAGGTTATCATCCATCTGAGCTGGTATCCCGTGTCATGTGTATTCACTCAATACTACAATGTCATAAGTAACTCCACCAGCTTAACCTAGATGGTGTAAAAGCGATTCAACTCGCTATCGCTTTTTCAGTTTTCGTTGCTTAGCTGTTTTAACTTCATACCCAAAAACACGAAACTGATCCCTTCAATTAGCAGAGAAATGCCAATGAAAGTACCTAGTAATGAAGTGGAGAACGCGGGGTCTTCAAGTAAGGTAAAGAAATAGCCACCGATGATGACGGACAGAAGTCCGCTGAAAATGATGAGACCGCTACTTGGAAGGCTGCGATTGGCAAGTCCAAAGAAGATTCGTGTCAGTCCGTTTAATATCATCACCAACACCATCAGCATGGTGATGGTGACCAGCCCAGCAAGTGGTTTAAACAGGATGAATAAACCACCGATAATGTAGAGCACTGCACTTAGGACATACCACAGTTTTTGTCCCCATGCGCTCATAGAAAAGGTGTGATACGCCTGTACAAGACCACTAAATAACAGTACAGCACCGATGATGGTTGAGATGGTAACACCTGCAAAGACCGGTAACGCCATCGCACCGATACCTGCTAGGGAGACAACGATGCCGACGGTGACGAAATACTTCCATCCTTTTGAAAGGAAACTAGCTTGTGGGGATTGGTTTGAATCTACCATTGCGTGCCTCTTAGATTAATACTTTGGTTGCTTACACAGCTTAGTCTAAGAATAGTAAATCGTTCAACTGGATAGTATTTTTCGACATACTCGCTGTTTCAACGTCTTCCAACGAGCGAGAAGTAAACCAATGGCGATCACAATGTAGATAGTGGGCTCCGCCACTTCGGATTTTACCGACCAATAAAAATGAATCGGTGCCAAGATGGCAGCCAAGTAGACCCAGTTATGCAGCTTCTGCCATCTTGCGCCCATTTTACGTTGTATTGATTGAGTGGAGGTGACCGCCAGAAGCAACAAAATCACCCATACTGCCGCGCCGACGGTGAGATATGGACGTTTAACGATCTCAGAGGCTAATAAGCGCCAATCCAACCCTAAATCGAGTGTCGCGAAGGCAACCAAATGAAGCACCGCCCAAAAGAAGCTGTACAGCCCCAAAAGTCGTCGTACACGAACAAGCAAACCTTGTTTCGTCCATTTTGCAAAAGGAGAAACCAGCAAGGTGAGAAACAAGGTATTCAACGCGCTAATACCGGTGTAGTGGATGATGCCTTGTACCGGGTCGCCACCTAAGTTATCGGTGTTAATAGCAATGACAAGCAGCGCTAAAAATGCCAATGATATTGCGTGGATGACGACTTTTAGCGCGATGATCGCTTTTGGCGTTAGCTTTCTCAATAGAACTTCCTCAGATCCATATTTTTGTATAGATGCGCCACTTCTTCTTCATAACCGTTGAACATGAGGGTTGGCTGCCTGCGTGTACTGAGGACACTACCTTCTCCGATGAAACGTTCACTGGCTTGACTCCAACGTGGGTGGTCGACATTAGGGTTCACATTGGCGTAAAAGCCATACTCATTAGGAGCCAGACGATTCCACGTTGTTGGTGGCTCTTGGTCGGTGAGACGAATACGAACAATCGATTTGATGCTCTTAAATCCATATTTCCATGGCACAACCAGTCGAAGTGGAGCGCCATTTTGTGGGGCGAGTGTTTTGCCGTATAAACCAACCGAAATCAGAGTTAGAGGGTTCATGGCTTCATCAAGGCGAAGTCCTTCGACATAAGGGTATTCAATGCTACTAAATGAACCTTGAGCCGAGAATTGCTTAGGATCGTAGAGGGTTTCAAAAGCAACATATTTGGCACTGCTTTTTGGGTCGGCCATTTTAATGATGTCCGCAAGTGGGAAACCAATCCAAGGAATGTTCATAGACCATGCTTCGACGCAGCGAAGGCGATAGATGCGCTCTTCTAACGTGAATTTACTAAATATGTCGTCATAGTCGAGTTTCATTGGGTTGTTGACCAGCCCGTCGATTTGCACAGTCCATGGGTCTGCCACAAACTCCGACGAGTTCTTCGCAGGGTCGGATTTATCAGTACCAAACTCATAGAAGTTATTGTACTTCAGAACCTTACTTTCTGGCGTTAACGAAAGGTCGGCTTGGTATTGTTGTGGTTTAGTGGCTTTGAGATCAATTCGACTATCAGTGACGGGTTTCTCATCGGAAGAAAAGATATCCAGTATGCCCGCTTGGGCATTAGCCGCGATAGGCATGCCGACGACAGCAATACCGAGCTTCTTTAGTATGTCTCGACGCTCTTTGTAGACAGACTCTGGCGTTGCTTCGTTTTCAGACAGAGCCCAGCGATGATTCTTTTTGATCCACATAATCTTCCCCGAATGTGATTCACGTTTTAGTAAACAGCAAATTGGTGATACGTTGATGAGAGCAGACCGTAGCAATATCAATTCTATTTCATCAAAATCAAAAAGATACGCATTCATAAAAAATGCATCCTTTTTGTACGCCCAAACGTGTTGTAAATAGAAACACATTTCAAGGGCACATCAATGTTGGATGCATTCACTTATTTTGCCGATTGGTTGAGCTACTCGATCATGGGGTTCAAACCTGACACTCCTGTAGGGACAGGCGTTCATTTCTTTATTGAAGATGCCAGCAAGATTCTCGTTCTATTGATGGTTGTTATTTACGTTATTTCGTATCTAAGGGCGAGTTTGAGTGTTGAGAAAGTTCGAGACTACTTGAGCGGCAAGAACCGCGGTATGGGTTACGTTTTAGGTTCTTTGTTTGGAGCGATAACGCCGTTTTGCTCTTGCAGTTCTATTCCTTTGTTCATGGAGTTTGTTTCTGCACGGATTCCCATTGGGATTACGATTGCTTTCTTAATTACCTCTCCCCTTATTAATGAAGTCGTGGTGATTATGCTCGGGAGCATTTTAGGGCTCAAATTTACGGTGATGTACGTCGCGATTGGGATGTTATTAGGTATTTTGGCTGGCATGATCGTCGATTTCTTCAAGGCTTACCGCTGGCTACAACCGTTTCTTGCCAGTGCTTATCTTGACGACCAGCACAATCACAAACAGAACACAGTTGTCGCGCCCTCGACCTTGAATCATCGACAGCGACATACCTTTGCAATGAACGAAACAAGGACGATTGTTAAGCGTATTTGGAAATGGGTGATTATCGGTGTTGGTATTGGGGCGTTTATTCATGGTTTTGTTCCCGCGCAATGGTTTGAACAACACTTATCAAATGGTCAATGGTGGACAGTTCCATTAGCGACACTCACGGCTATTCCGATCTACACCAACGCTTCAGGTGTGGTGCCAATAATGGCTTCCTTGATTCAAAAAGGAATGCCTTTAGGAACGACGTTGGCTTTTTGTATGGGGCGGTAGCCGTGAGCTTGCCGGAATTTATGATGTTGAAGCAAGTGATGCAATATCGCTTTCTAGGGTTGCTTGCAGGATATCTACTGCTTGCTATCTCCGTTTTGGGGTGGCTGTTTAATGCGTATTACTGATTTTATTGATTGGAGATGATGATGAAAATAATTCAAGTATATGGCTCAGGGTGTAACAATTGTGCGGTTACTGCGGAACGTTTTACGCAGCTCGCGAGAGAGCTCGGGCAAGAGGTGTTTCTTAAGGTGATGAGTAACAGCCAGAAGTTTTGCTCTCTAACCGATGGTAAAGCATGGCTGTTTAAGGTCACCAAAAATCATTTCATTGGTAGGCTACGAAAAAAATTGAATTGGAGGATATTGGCGACCATTACACCTCTGATACTTCATTGCCTGTTATGACTCAATTGCAAACCTGTTTGCCGCGTATTTTGCCCAAACTATCGGATGACGACCGACACATTATCGAAATGTGCGATTTGAATGGTTTACCTCAACTTGACTACGCCCAAAAATACGGTCTAACGTTAGCGGCGACCAAAGCGTGACTGCGCCGCGCTCGTATCGAGTTGAAACAGAAACTAGTCAAAGAGTGTCAGGTAGAACAGGACACCTCTGGCGTGTGTAACTTTAAACGCGCTCACTAGTCGTTATAGGCGAGTGAATCAAGGACACCAAGTCCACTGTGCACTCCGCCTTCGGTGGTCGTTGCAGCTTTACTACGAACCAAGTAACCAGCGTAGCCATTGTCAGCAGTGGCGGGGGATCCTGACATATGTACGGTAAATAGGCCGATTTCGTTAATCAGGTCATGAACAACATGTGGTTCACCATCCCGGACAACCAGCGCGGGTATGGCTCGTGGTGTGGGATGGATTCTTCGCATTAACGCCCAAGTAGGGTATTGCTCGGGTGTGAGAGTCTTTAACTTATATGGAATTTCCTTATCAAAAATACAGTGCCCACCCCCTTCTCCTTGGTTTTTTAATACCCAATTGCTAACGTCGTCAGCTTGAATGAAATCATAGCTTTTTGCGTCGATAGGTCGCATATCTCCGAGCAATGGTTGAATCATCTTTGCTTCTTGCTCGGTCAATCCAAAAGTGAGTAATTGTTCGGCTGTCATTGAGGTCAATAGGGTTTGAACTCGCTTGCTGGTGGCTAATTGTTGACTCACCGTCGCGTTGACTGCGACACGATGTTGCTCAATAAAGATGCGCGTTTTCATTAAAGTGTCGCAGCATTTTTGTTGATCAATATCCTCCGCAAGGTAATCACAGTATTGATAGCCCGCTCTTAAATACACCGTATCGATGCCACCGACGCCTTCCAACACTAATCGGTCGTTGTCTCCAGTGGAAAGTGCTCGGTGAAGTTGTTTGAAAGTACGTCGGTACGTTTCAATGCCTAAGAGATGCAGTTGTTTCTCCAGTAAATGCTGGTCAAAGATATTGTCTTCATTTTCTTGGACAACCATCAAAAATTTCGTTGGTCCTGGTTCGTTACTGTGTTTTTTGATGGTGTTTGCAGCGAAAACGATGCCTTGAGCCAGTCTCGCAATCGCAGGGTTAGGAATTAACTCAAGTGAAGACGTCTGGCTCCATTTCGCAAAGGTCTGGTCCTGCTGAGTTTGCAGGTATCGATGAAGCTCATGGGCTCGTTGTCCAAATGGACCCATACCCGCAGCGATACCGTTAAATTCGATAAGTTGAGGCCCAAGTCGAGCATCGTCCATAAAATCGGTACGCATAATTAACAGTGGTGTTCTCAGTGCCTTACCAGACTCGTGGATAGCTTGATGCATATTGAGTAATTCGTGAAAAAAGGCATCGTCGGCCGCGACAGGTTCAATGGCCTTACGCAAAAAGTGAGCATCACTTGCGACGGCGCTGAGTAACTTACCAAAGATCGGAGCCGCCTTGATTAACTGGTCAAACCGAGCCTTATTGTTACCTTTAATCAGTGCTCACAAATCACATGACATATATTTCTGTAATTGTCGAAATATTAGCTATAACACTTCTGATGTCAACAAAAATTGAAGCCATCTCTCGTAGAGGTTTGCAAAGAAAACTGACGAACAACAATAATGGAAATACTCAAAGTTACTGACCCTCGCTTTCTCTATTTGGATTGAGAGGTGGACGGATGACGTTGGGTGTTGTGTACAGACCCTACGTTCTATCCCTGATACCCATATTGTTTTAAGCGGCGTTGACCATCAAAGCTGTTTGATAGATTTTACCAATCGAATAGATAGGGAAGGACGAATTTTCAAAATTGTGGCCGTATAGCAATATAGTCCCATCAGCGCAGAACAGCGCCACACTAATTAATACGACTACATTGAGAGAGTAAAGCTATGATCAACACGACTATTAAGCCATTTTCAGCAACTGCATTCAAACAAGGCGAATTCGTAGACATCACAGAGCAAGATGTGAAAGGTAAGTGGGCAGTATTCTTCTTCTACCCAGCAGACTTTACTTTCGTTTGCCCAACAGAGCTCGGTGATTTAGCTGACCACTATGCAGAGCTACAAGAGCGCGGTGTAGAAGTTTACTCAGTATCAACAGACACACACTTCACACACAAAGCGTGGCATGACAGCTCAGACACAATTGGCAAAATCAACTACTACATGGTTGGTGACCAAACAGGCACAATCACTAACAATTTCGGTGTAATGCGTGAAGGTCAAGGTCTTGCAGACCGCGCGACTTTCCTAGTTGACCCAGAAGGTGTTATCCAAGCAATGGAAATCACAGCAGAAGGTATTGGCCGTAACGCAGAAGACCTAATGCGTAAAGTAAAAGCAGCACAATACGTTGCCGCTCACCCAGGTGAAGTTTGCCCAGCTAAATGGAAAGAAGGTGAAGAAACACTAGCGCCGTCTTTAGACCTAGTAGGCAAAATCTAAGTTAGCTCTAGCGGCAAACTTGTTTTAGCCATAAAAGAAATATGAGTCCGTGTAACAGGTTCCAATATTGCATCTCGATATTGGGACCTGTTTTTATTGGAACTGAATGAACATTGCTCGAGGCTGTCAGTATTGAGTTGAATAGCCGCAAAACACTACAGGCATCACAGCGGATAGGCAATTATTTAGTAAAATAACTGCTAAGGTAGATGGCCAGGGTGACCGCATGATTGTCTAGTTTTTCATCACCTGACTAAAACCAGCCCTTAATACAGCCTCTAGCATCGATGTATTTATCATGCAGCGCTTTTGCTTACCAACAATGCTTAGCTTGGTTGGCTCTTCTCGGAGCATGTTCAAACTCATATGACGTAAGCATGATAGATTCTCTGCACCGTGATCTTTGTGTATCTAGCACGCATCTTCATTCATGGTGACCGCTTGAAAATGTACTTTGAAGTGGTCAATGTGCATAATACTCTCCCTAAAAAGGGAGTATATGATCACAGCTAAATATGATCGTCAAATCGATCGTAATTTTGTTTAAAAACCTTCGCGATCTCACCCTGTGCTATTACCCAACTCTTCTCTAAACAACCGAATTTGGTAGCGCCTGTGGATTTTTCAGGCACCCCTAGTAACACGCTTAAAATGGCCTTTGAACATGGAGGGTTGGCTTTTAGTACTGTAGAGAACTCAACCATTGATGGACGATTGGTACAGGCGACGGTCGAAGCATTCCAGAACTATAAAGTCGTTGATGTAAAAGGCTTTATCACAACACCAATAGAAATGTGTGTTTTGATGAATAGTGACGACGTGAAAACCAAACAGCCAGTTACGTTAATTGCCTCTCACCCTGCGGCCTTAAAACAAATTAAGACTTGGAAACGTCAAGTAGGTGCCAAAGAACTTGCTGTTCCTGAAGGGACGGCAGCGGCGGCAAAGCAAGTTGCTGAACGTCAGCTTCCTTTGGGTATTGCCGCCATAGGGGCTTGTGTACTTGAATCAACGTATCCTAACTTAACGGTTGTGGAAAAAGGCGTACAAGACAACAAAGATAACAAGACATCATTCCTATTGATGGACGTAACAAAGCGCACCACACCAATATCCGAAGAAGAGGCTAGAATGGCATTAACTGCGGCTATTGAAAGAGGGAAAGAGCTAAATAACTAGCTCTGGTGAATAACCAGTGAAAGGGGCGAGCACGCTAACTTTCACTGGCCTGCATCGCCTAGCTTGGTTATTTTGACCTGGAAGTCAGGCTTAAATATGGCTGAATCCATCGTAGTGAGGGATGGACTAACAACAGGGTCGAAGTCCATATATCGAAGTATATCTCGTTCTAACTCGATGCCTGGAGCGATTTCTATTAGTTCCAGTCCTCCCTCTATTAAGCGAAATACGGCTCTTTCAGTGATGTACATTGCTGGCTTGTGGCTTAACATAGCTTGTTTGGCGCTAAAGGTAATCTGTTCTACTTGGTTGATGAACTTTCTTTGTCGTCCTTCTTTAACAATAGTTAACCTTTGGTCATCGACGGAAAGTTGCAGCCCTTGAGCGGTAAAGGTGCCGCAGAAATAGACGTTCTTTGCATTCTGAGTGATATTAATAAAACCACCGCATCCGGCGATTTTGTTACCAAATCGAGAGACATTGATATCGCCATGTTGATCGCATTGGGCTAAGCCTAAAAATGCTTGGTCGACACCACCACCATCATAGAAATCAAACATCTGATCTTGTGAGATGATGGCTTGGGGATACTTTGAGGCACCAAAATCTAGCCCACTTTGCGGCATTCCTCCCACAGCTCCGGGTTCCACGGTAAGAGTAAATTGGTCGAGTATGCCAGCTTGCGTGGCCACTTTTGCGATATATTCTGGTGCTCCAATACCCAAATTAAGGATGGAATCAGCCTCCAGCTCTAACGCCGCTCGTCGCGCAATGATGGTTTTTGCATCAAGCAGATTATCGTGTTGAGGAGAGGGTGATGACGCGCACTTTTCTGGTGTATTACGGCCTACGAACTCTGAATTCATAATCGTCGCGAAGGTTTGCATGTGTTCACTTAGATCGTGGCAAACGACAATGGCATCTACAAAGATTCCAGGAATTTTAACGGCATGAGGATCAAGTTTACCTGATTCAACCACCTGTTTTACTTGCACAATGACCTTGCCACCACCGTTCTTAGCGGCCTGTGCCGCTGCCAAGCTTTCAACGATTAGGCATTCATCTTCCATAGTGATGTTGCCGTTTTCATCAGCCGTAGTGCCTCGCAGGATTGCGACATCGAGAGGAAGCTTTTGGTAAAAAAGATATTCTTCGCCGAGTAATTCAACGACTTGCACCCAGTCTTTTTGAGTGGCTGAGTTGACCTTTCCACCTTCTACTCTTGGATCGACAAATGTGCCGAGCCCAACTTTGCTCAAGGTTCCTGGTTTTCCGGCTGCGGTATCTCTTAATAGATGTGAAATGACACCTTGTGGAAGGTTGTAAGCCTCGATGAGATTATCGACGGCAAGCCTTTGTAGTTTAGGAACTAGCCCCCAGTGTCCACCTATGGCTCGCTTAACCAGACCTTGCTGAGCCAAGTGATTCACGGCTCGATCTTTGCCATCGCCTTGTCCGGCGGCAAAGACCAAGGTCAAATCTTTAGGGTGTTGGCAGTGAGCAAATCGTTCACCAATGGCGCGTTCGATCGCTTCCGGGACGACACTGCCGATAAATCCGCCAAGGAGCACCGCGTCTCCATCATGAACCCAAGTTGCAGCTTGTTCGGGAGTTAATTGCTCGACCACATCAACCTTCCTTATTGACTGTTTGACTCAAACGATGGCTTCAGATTAGATCGAGAGCTCATTGTTGTTAACTGCAAATAAAGAGATTGTGTATTCCAATTTAGGAACAATGGAGTTCTTTGACGCGTTTGTAGAGGTACTGTTTGAAACCGGCACAACGCTCTGGCATTGGTGAGCGTGGCCGGAAAAACAGGTCAATATCAAAACTGGCACATTGATAATCTTGCATGATGTGTTGCAGCTCTCCCTTTGCAATCTTATCGCTGACAAGAGAATGGGGCAGGTAAGCGATTCCAGCGTTCTCTAGCGCAAGGTCGAGCAACATTTCACTGTTATCACACTCAAGAGTATCTTTTATGGTGACCATTTCAGTGGTCCCATTTCGTTGAAAGCACCACTTGTTTTCACCCACTAAGGTTTGTGCATATAGGCAGCGATGTTGGCTCAGTTCATCAGGAGTTTTTGGGATCCCATGGGTGATTAGGTAATGCGGTGAGGCGCACAAATACAGAGGTTCACGCAGTAACTTTCGACGTATCAACAGTGAATCTTCCTCATGTTCTCCTTGGTAACTGGCACTGGCGCGAAACGTAAAGTCGATATTTAACGGGTCAAAACTCCCTGCCTCGATAAAAATCTTAAAGTTCACTTGAGGATGCATCTCAATATATTCCGCGACTATTTTGGTCAGATATTGCCGAGCGAACAGCGGTGTGGATGAAAGTTTTATTTCACCGCGCTGTTCCTCTGCAAAGTTTTGTACTTCTTCACATAAACTGCGCAGTTCTGGTAAGAGCGGAGAAAAGCGTTCAAAGAGCATCTGGCCTGCTTGAGTGGCGGCTATTTGACGCGTACTTCGCTTAACCAGTTCAACCGACATCGCTTCCTCTAGTTCTTTAACCCAGCGGCTCCCTGCTGCTGTAGAAATCCCTTGTTGCAAACAAGCTTCTTTGAAAGACCCGCAACGAATAACGGCACAGAAGAACACTATTTTATCTAAGATAGGCTGTCGACTTGAAAGCAAATCATAGCTCATTCGTTAACCAATCCTTTTTGCAGTGCTAGTTTGACTAATGCCGCGGTCGACGTTGCGCCAAGTTTTTTCTTAATGCGTAATCTGTGGGTTTCCACTGTACGTACGCTAATGTGCAGTGTCTGCGCGATATCTTTATTACCTTGCCCGTTGACGATGGCTTTTAGAACATCGGATTCTCGGTTGGTTAAGGTGTCATCTTTGGGCTTAGGTTTGTCATTAATCTGCTCAAGTAATCGATCTGATGCTTGTGGGCAAAGGTATGATCGGCCATTGGCGACTTGATTTATGGCCATAACGAGTTCTTCCGAGCCTACGTCTTTAAGGACATAACCCTTTGCTCCCGCTTTCACTGAGCGAATAACATAGTCTCTGCTGTCATGCATGGAGAGCATAATCACAGCGGTACTTGATTGTTTTTTTTCTAGTTTTTCAAGCACTTCTATACCATTAAGACCAGGCATATTGATATCAAGCAATAACACATTTGGCTTGAGTGCCATGGTGCTCTCCAACGCTTCATGTCCGGTGCCGACACACGCAAGAATATCGAAGTTGTCTTCACGCTCTAGGCGTGACCTTAGGCCATCTTGCATTAATCGATGATCATCAGCCAATACCAGTTTAATCATATTACCTCCATATTTAGGGTCGCTCGTACTTCTGTACCTTGCCCTTGCTCACTGGTGACAGTAAATGAGCCACCGATTGCTTGAATCCGTTCTTTCATGTTTTGTAGTCCCATATGTTCAAATATTGGTTGTGCTCGCTTGTTTGATTTAAGCTTTTTGGCCGGAATACCAATCCCATCGTCACTGACAGTTAATATCAATAAACGGCCTTCCCTTTGCATGATGACATCGACACCTTGTGCTTTGGCGTGCTTTTCAACGTTGTGCAACGCCTCTTGGACGACTCGATACAGGGTTGTTTCGACCTCTGGTAACAAATCCTCTCCCTCAATATCATGTTCAAACACTAACTCTAGCTGGGTTCGCTGGCGCAGTTCGTTGATGTAGGCTTCGATGCCGGCCACCAATCCTAAGTCGTCTAGCTGTGGGGGGCGAAGATCACGAGAAATCCGTCTTAGCTCGACGATCGCTTGTTCCATCGCATTTTTGCTTGCGCTTAATTCGGCCTCTTTTTCAACGTTATCGTTTTCTTTGGTGACATTTTCTAGACGGTATTTAGCCGCGACCAACAGTTGGTTGACGCCATCATGCAGCTCTCGTGATACTCGGCTTCGTTCGTTTTCCTGAGAATCGATAATTTGCTGATTTAAGACACTGAGTTGCTGATTCGCTAAGCGGCGTACATTAAGGTTCAGGGAGGCTCCGAGCATGGCAATCACCGAAACGGCAATAAAAACCAAACCAAATAGGGCTGTGCTGGTTTTCCCGACACTTTGGTCAAAACCATTTTGCATGTGAGTCACTTGTGTTTCGATATCATCAAGATATACCCCTGTGCCTATCATCCATTGCCATTTGTCGAGAGACACCGCATAACTCAGTTTGGGCAACGGCTCTTTCTTTGATGGTTTGTGCCATAAATAGTCAACAAACCCGCCGCCGCTCTTGCCTACTCTTATTAATTCTTGAAGTAGCTTCTTACCCTGTACATCCTCGACATTCCACCAGTTCTTGCCGATTCGATTTGGTTGATAAGGCAGTACCAACGCATCGCCATCCCAAGTGTAAGCAAAGAAGTAACCATCGTTGCCATATGTGAGGCTGCTCAACTTTTCAGCAACAATTTGCTTCGCCAACTCTTCGGTCAATGATGGATTACGATAGTAAGGTTCGATGCTTTTGAGTGCCATTTCTACGTACTGTTTGAGTTCTTGCTTTTTAACGGCAAGAACATTGCTTCTCGTCAGGGCTACCTGTTCTTCCACTAACTGTTTTGCCTGAGAGAACATGATACTAGCAACAATTCCTACCACGATTATCAATGGCATTATCGAGAGGAGAATGATGTTGAACGTGAGCCTTCGGTTACCGACAAGTCTCATTTAGCCTTCCATTTGTGTACGTAGTTTTACTGAAACTTTATTTGGGAAACTGCATTAACTACCGACTAAATTTGCGCAATTTCGCCAATAGAGAGTAATAAATATCACCACTAGACTGAGCTCTAAATGTAACATCGTATTAACAACTTTCGCAATGCGATGTTCACATTTCTCACTATTAACAAGGAACTCAGACTAACAAGGAACTCTGTTATGAATCTTAAGAATGTTGCCATCGCTACCTCATTGACGTTGTCTGCAACTGCGCTTTCCGTGGGTGCTCAGGCAGCAGACAAAAAAGTCTTGCTAAAAACACCGATTGCGTTTGGTAGCCACTTACCGGCTTTGGGGACGCCCATTCAATGGTATGCCGACCACATTACTAAAACCTCTGGTGGCACTATCAAAATGAAGATTTACGAGCCGGGTAAGTTAGTTAACCCAGCAGAGATTTTGGATGCGGTTTCTACAGGTAAAGTGAACTCAGGTTATTCAACAGCTGGTTACTGGCAGGGGAAGTTACCCGCGTCGGCACTCTTTTCAGCGGTCCCGTTTGGTCCAGAAGCTGGGGAATATATGGCTTGGTTATACTTCGGCAACGGATTAAAGCTGTATCAAGAGATGTACGATCAAGGTGGTTATAACGTGAAAGTCATGCCGTGTGCGATCATCTCGCCAGAAACATCGGGATGGTTTCGTAAACCTATTGAAAAACCTGAAGATCTTAAAGGTTTAAACATGCGCTTCTTTGGTCTTGGCGCATCAGTAATGGAGAAGCTCGGTGTCGGTACGGTACAGCTGCCAGGGGGAGAAATCTTTGGAGCGTTAGAGAAAGGGGCGATTGATGCATCAGAGTTCTCTCAGCCAGCTATTGATCAGCGCTTAGGGTTCCACAAAGTCGCCAAATACAACTATTTCCCGGGCTGGCACCAACAATCAACGGTGTTTGAGCTTCTCATTAATAAAGATACATGGAACAGCATGAGTGACACTCAGCAGTCTGCGGTGGAAACCACCTGTATGGCGACCATGACCTACTCGATTGCTGAGGGGGAAGCACTGCAATTTGCCGCGATGGAAAAAGCCAAAGAAAACGGTGTAGAGATCCGTTATTGGAATGAAGAAATGCTGGGTCTATTCGAAAACACATGGCTTGAAGTGGTTGAAGAGAAAAAGGCGGCAGACCCGTTCTTTGAAAAGGTATGGAGTGACTTAAGCACTTTCCGAGAAGGCTACGCTTTATGGTCGGCAAATGGCTTTTTACCGCGTGAAACACAAGGTCAGTAATCGTTCGTGATGGGCGACCATGCCCAGTGATGTTTATCTCACTGGGTCTATTGGTCGACGCACTATGGTCGGCTTATGTTGTAAGGAGCAACCCATGAACAAAGAGTTATGTTCTACCCCAACCATCCCTATGTACTCTCATATTGAACGTTTTATTACCTTAATAAGCAAAGCGCTTGCTTGGGCCAACCTTGTTTTGGTGGCGGTGATCATCACTCAGGTGATTCTTCGCAAAGTGTTTTCCAATGGTCAAATTGCCCTAGAAGAATTGCAATGGCACCTGTACGCGACAGCCGTTATGTTTGGCGTTGCCTATGCGCAGATTTCCAATCTTCATGTTCGAGTGGATTTGTTTTACCACAAATTTTCTGAGCGCACTAAAGCTTGGGTCGACTTATTCGGCTTACTCTTTTTGGCTATACCATTTGTGCTGATCGTTATTCTACACGCTTACGATTTCGCTTATGAATCTTGGCGGGTTAATGAAAGCTCGGCCTCCCCATCCGGTCTGCCTTATCGCTGGTTGATCAAAAGTGTGATTCCATTGAGCTTTAGCTTATTGCTCCTGTCGATGGTGGCACGAATTCTTCGCAGTCTAGAGACCATATTTACTGGAGAATCCTCGAAAGGAGCGAATTATGGAAGCAAATGAATGGATGGTCATCGCCATGTTTGGCTCGTTTATCCTGCTGCTGTTTACCGGCATACCTGTGGCTTATGTGCTTGGTGGGATAGGTGTAATTTTTGCGGCCGTTGGATATTTTGCCGATTTATATTTGGACACTTTTACAGGGCTTGATTACACCAGTTTAGGGTTAGTGGTCAACCGTATCTATAAGGTCATGGACAACTGGATCTTGGTCGCCTTGCCCATGTTTATATTTATGGGAAATATGCTCGATAAATCGGGTATCGCGGAAAAGCTGATGACTTCGATGCAAGCCCTGTTCGGTAAAGTGCACGGTGGATTAGCTATTACAGTCATGGCTATTGGTATCATACTGGCAGCTTCCACCGGCATTATAGGGGCCTCTGTGGTACTGCTGACGGTGATGTCGTTGCCTAGCATGATGCGTCAGGGTTATCACTTGCCGTTGGCGTTGGGCACGGTTGCCTCTGCAGGCACCTTGGGAATATTACTACCCCCTTCAATCATGTTAGTGATCATGGCAGATCAGCTCGGTTTGTCCGTCGGTGATCTCTTCATGGGAGCCATTATGCCGGGACTGCTTCTTGGCAGTTTGTATATCTTATACATACTGGTGGTAGGAAAAATGAATCCTCATAAAGCGCCGCTGCCGGAAGATATCGAGCCTGTCGATTGGCGTTTGATTCTTCAAGTATTTAAAGATATTACCCCTACCGTCATGCTGATTTTTTGCGTGCTCGGCTCTATTTTTGCGGGTATTGCAACACCAACAGAAGCCTCTGGTGTTGGTGGCTTGGGGGCAACGCTGTTAGCAGCGTACAACAAGAAGCTCAATCTAAAGGTACTCAAAGAAGTGTTATTGGCGTCGTATGGTACAACGGCGTACATTTTCATGATTTTCTTGGGTGCGTCCTGTTTTGCTCTAGTGTTGCGTGAGCTCGGCGGTGATGAGTTAATTGAGTCGTTTTTAAGCGGTTTACCATTTGGTCCATATGGCATCATTGCGTTTATTTTATTCATCGTGTTTTTGTTAGGGTTTTTCCTTGATTGGATTGAGATCACTTTGATTGCACTGCCACTATTGGCGCCTGTCATCGCCAGCTTAGGGATTGAGTTAGATGGACACGGTGTGGTGGATAACCCTAGCTTAGTATGGTTTGTGATGTTAGTGGCTTTGGCGTTGCAAACAAGCTTCTTGACCCCGCCAGTTGGTTTCGCACTCTTTTACTTGAAAGGCGTTTGTCCAAACGAGGTGGCACTTAAAGATATTTATCGTGGAGTGGTGCCCTTTATCGCTATCCAGCTAATCGCCCTAATCTGTTTAGTCGTTTGGCCACAACTGGTACTTTGGTTCCCAAGTGTAGCCTATGGCTAGTGCTGTTTGTGATGCTTTAATAAGCCAGCTCGATAGAGTTGGCTTATTATTTTTACCCTGCGGCATACTTTGATAGGAAATCCCTATCAAATAGATAGGAAAGGACGAATTTTAAAAAATACGCTCTCATTGCAATATACACACATCGGCGCAGGACAGTGCTAAAACAAACAACACGAACACTTTGAGAGAGTAACCACTATGATCAACACAACTATCAAGCCATTTTCAGCAACTGCATTCAAACAAGGCGAATTCGTAGACATCACAGAGCAAGATGTGAAAGGTAAGTGGGCAGTATTCTTCTTCTACCCAGCAGACTTTACTTTCGTTTGCCCAACAGAGCTCGGTGATTTAGCTGACCACTATGCAGAGCTACAAGAGCGCGGTGTAGAAGTTTACTCAGTATCAACAGACACACACTTCACACACAAAGCGTGGCATGACAGCTCAGACACAATTGGCAAAATCAACTACTACATGGTTGGTGACCAAACAGGCACAATCACTAACAATTTCGGTGTAATGCGTGAAGGTCAAGGTCTTGCAGACCGCGCGACGTTCCTAGTTGATCCAGAAGGTGTTATCCAAGCAATGGAAATAACAGCAGAAGGTATTGGTCGTAACGCAGAAGACCTAATGCGTAAAGTGAAAGCAGCACAATACGTTGCCGCTCACCCAGGTGAAGTTTGCCCAGCTAAATGGAAAGAAGGTGAAGAAACACTAGCACCATCTCTAGACCTAGTAGGCAAAATCTAAGCTAACGTTTAAGCCCAAATAAACACTAGCTTAAGCGGAATATCGAGTCCGTGTTGCACGCCCCGCAGTCACTTTAATGGCTTCTACCATTAGCCGTTAACAGTGGGGGCGTACATCCTTAAACCATCATGTTAATAATCAAGCATCAAAAGGGTCCCCTTTTTATTTCTCCCTTTTTTAATTCCTTCTGATGTTAAGCAGTCTTATAGAATAGGTATCAGTATGTTAGATCAAGCAATGAAGCAGCAGTTAAAAGCGTATTTAGAAAACGTAAAAACCCAAGTTCAATTAGTTCTCAGCCTTGACGATAGTGATACTGCGAGCAAAATCGAGTCTCTTGCTAATGATATCGCATCATTAAGCAGCAAGATCGACCTAGTTCGAGATGATTCTGCAAGCACACGTAAGCCAGTGATGCGCGTAGTTAACCCAGAGAAAGGCACAGCAATTGGTTTTGCAGGTTTGCCAATGGGCCATGAATTTACCTCACTTGTGCTTGCTTTGTTGCATACAGGTGGTCACCCAATCAAACTAGAAGCAGAAACGATTGAGCAAATCGCAGCGCTAAACGCGCCACTTGATGTTGAGATTTTCATCTCATTATCATGCCAAAACTGTCCAGAAGTCGTGCAAGCGTTCAACATGATGGCAGCGATCAACCCATTGATTAACGTGACGATGATAGACGGTGCAGCGTTCCAAGACGAAGTGAAGCAGCGTGATATTATGGCAGTACCAAGTGTTTTCATTAATGGTGAGCTGTTTGGTCAAGGTCGCATGTCACTCAATGAAATCCTAAATAAAGTCGATACAGGTGCTGCTGAGAAAAAAGCTAGCCAACTTAATGATACCGCACCATTTGACGTTCTTGTCGTAGGTGGTGGTCCTGCGGGTTCTTCTGCGGCAATTTATGCAGCTCGTAAAGGTATTCGTACTGGTGTTGTTGCTGATCGCTTTGGTGGTCAGGTAATGGATACGATGGCAATCGAAAACTTTATCTCAGTAAAAGCAACCACTGGCCCGAAATTGGTGGCAAGCCTTGAAGAGCATGTCAAAGAGTACGGTGTTGAAGTGATTACTGAGCAGCGTGCGGCAACGATCATTGACGCTCAAGATACCGAAGATCGTTACACACATGTCTTGTTAGAAAGTGGCGCAGTATTGAAGGCTCGTTCCGTGATTACTAGTACTGGTGCACGCTGGCGTGAAATGAACGTACCAGGTGAGCAAGAATATCGTAACAAAGGTGTGGCTTACTGCCCTCACTGTGATGGCCCACTATTTAAAGGCAAACGTACCGCGGTTATCGGTGGTGGTAACTCTGGTATTGAAGCGGCCATCGACCTTGCGGGTATTGTGGAACACGTAACGGTTCTAGAGTTTGCTGATACACTTCGCGCTGACCAAGTACTTATCGACAAAGCAAACAGCATGGCGAATATCGATATCATCACAATGGCACAAACGACAGAAGTTTTGGGTGATGGTACATGTGTTACAGGTCTTGAATATAAAGATCGTAACACGGATGAAATTAAACGTATTGAACTCGCTGGTATCTTTGTACAAATCGGCCTCGTCCCTAACAGCGAATGGTTGAAAGGCACAAAAGTGGAGTTATCACCTCGTGGAGAAATTCAAGTAGATGCTCACGGCGCGACAAGCATGAAAGGTGTGTTTGCAGCAGGTGACGTGACAACCGTTCCATACAAGCAGATCATCATTGCAATGGGTGAAGGCGCAAAAGCAAGTTTGGGCGCATTTGATTTCTTGATTCGCAATCCGGCTCCTGTGAAACAAGCTGAAACGGCTTAGGGTCAAATAAGTTATCTTCGTAGCGCTGTTCTCAACCGAGAGCTGCGCTTTATTTTCGTTACTGAGCAAAACACTCTGCAAAAACCATTGACCTGATCTTTATTATGTTAATCACTAAGCTGTTTTCTTTACATCGCCCGAGTTACTTTGGTCATCAAGCTTTTCAATTGCGTTTTCGTCAAAGGGAGGCTCAGCTAGCAAAGTCTCGTCATTAGCCCTATTTGGCAATTCTATCGTTTCTCCAAAGAATTGCCCACCTTGTTCAATGGTGAGGTTGTTACTATAAATTTTGCCTCGAACTCTGCCCATTGAGAGGATTTGAATTTGATCAACATAGCAATCGCCCTCAACAGTGCCGTTTACCACCAAAGTTTCGGCAGTAATGTTACCGCTCATATACCCAGATTTTGCTACCGTTAATGTACCTTCAACCGTGATAGTTCCTTCAACGCTGCCGTCAATCTGAATGTTACCTTCTATTTTGAGTTGTCCGTTAACATTACACCCTCTGGCGATGAGTGTTGCAGCCTTTGCGCGACTCTTTGTTCGACTACTGTTATTAAAGATTCCCATTTTATTACACGTACCTCTGTTAAGATATGTTCAAATTTATTCATATTCCATTCGACGAATGGCTTCGGGTCAAGTGCTCGACCAAGAAAACGAACCTCATAATGAAGGTGTGGTCCCGACGAGAGGCCAGTGTTTCCTGAAATGGCGATCAAATCGCCCTTTTGAACAAACTGACCTACCTTCACATTGAAACTATTTAGATGTGAATAGGAGCTTGAAAAACCGAATGAATGCTGAACCCTCAGAAAGTTTCCCAAACCTTTATTGCTCTTCTTTGTTGCTTCAACTACTCCATCTGCTGTCGCATAAATCGATGTTCCAACGTTTACTGCGAAGTCCAATCCTCGATGCATCTTGAGCTTTTTTGTCACAGGATGGACCCGCTCACCAAATTGTGACGATATTCGACGTTCCCCAACTGGTGAACCACTAGGAATCTGAGTAAATAATTCCTTTCTGACATTATAGTAGATGGCTGCGGTGTCCAAGCGAGACTCCAGCGCCTGTCCCTCGTTTGGTTGAGAAACTCCTAAAACCAATTCCAAATCAGACAGGCGATCAGAAACCAACGCAATGTGTTCTTCTCTTTGGGCTAGATCGTTTTCCAATTCCCGCTTTAAGCTGTTTAAGTCAGCTAACTGGTCTTCCTTGCTTTTGGATTCGATTAACAATGCTCTCTGCTTATCTTGAGCATTATCAACGACTTCAATCAGCTGCTGAATTTCCGATTCTTTGATGTATAAATTATCTTCGAGAGTATTGTTTAGCTCTCGCAAGGCCTCGACTTGTCCAGCAAGCGATCTTGATTCAGTGACTGCGTGTTTTTGTCTCGTCTGTTCTTGTTCTAAAGCTTGGACCAAAAGGTGGATAAGTGCGCCACCTCCCAGAACGGCGACGATGTTAATGCTGATCAACCCTTTTAAACTTCTGCAAATCCATTTGCTTAGTTGCCAATGCTTTGAACCGCTGACGGTTGAAATGGAGATTGTTAATTTGTCTTTCATCTCTGCAATTATTCATTTGTTAAATGTTTCGATGACGATAGTTTCATCCCCCTGATGTCAAACGCATCCTAATTCAATGACCACAGCGTCAAGGCATTAATTACGCTCCGTATCTGCTCTCTATAGCTGTGGTCTTTCAGAGCTAGGATTATTATCTTCTTTTGGTTAGGCGCATTTTTGTACAGACGCCGCAACTCCATGACGATGATAGCTATAACAGCTGACAAAGATACTGAGTCCACTATGAAACAGCTCCTCACCGATTGAATGAATAAGTACTACTTTACAGACATCATATGGTTGTAAGCTTTACGTCCCAAAAGTAATTAATTACGATGATCACAACGGCTTATGTTAATTATCTATTCCGTAAATCATTTGTTGATATTTATATCAATAAAAATCATTTATTACAAAGGAATTCACTATTTGTTAACACATGTCAGACCTTTTTTGAACATAACCAATTTGGTGATAGGAACGACGTCTTAATAAAAGCTTGCTACGGTTGTTATCTTAATTGACTCGAATAACATAAAGTATTCTCGCGCTTGTCATCAGGGTGAGTGGTTACAGTATGAACAATCGAATTCTCGGTAAAAACTCAGATATCTAACCAGTAATTTGATGCCAATATAGCTTTATTCAATAATCAGTTGCAGGATGTTTTCATGACTATCTCAGGTTGGCCCGATATTAAAAATATCTGGGTTGAAGAGTGGTGGGTCTGCATTGCTTTAACAACAAGTTGGAGCTGATAGCGGTAGAAATCTGCTAGAGTAACCAACGATTCGGAATGCGGATGATTGAGTTTACGATGCAAGAGATAGTTTTCGCTGGTGGCTGCCTTTGGGGTGTTCAAGAGTTTATGCGGCATTTGCCCGGAGTCATACATACTGAGGCGGGCAGAGCCAATGGCAGTGAAGATACTACGCAGTGTGATTACGATGGATACGCTGAGTGCGTGCGAACTCAATTTGATGCGAGCCAAGTGTCAATTGAGCAGCTTATGGATTTCTTTTTTGAAATCATCGACCCCTATAGTTTAAACAAACAAGGGATTGATGTGGGAGAGAAGTACCGCACTGGAGTTTACAGTGTAAACCCAGAGCATCTTCAGCGAGTGAGAAACCATATTGATAAGCGCTCTGATGCATATAAAATCGTGGTCGAGGTGTTGCCGCTTAGTAATTACGTCAAGAGTGATGATGAACATCAAGATCGGCTCACGCTTCACCCCAATGATTATTGCCATATACCCAAGGCGATTTTGCATAAGTACAAAAAATAGCCTCAAGTGCTGACTATTTTGGCGCGTTCCTCTGTGAAGGATCGCGTTGAAATGCCTGAATAAGTTCGGCTGGATCGCTGGCGCTGCGCTGAACTTTGGCACCTTCCGCCCACCAAATAAGCTGAGCTAGCGTTCGATTCATATAGCTATCCCACTCTTGTTGAGATGCTTCGTTTAGCACCTCACCTTTTTCATTGAATACGCTAGCAGCATTGGGAATATGAATCATGGCAGAGACGGGTAAACAGCCTAGTTCAGAGAGAAACGTTCGCATTGAAATGGCTGCTCTAGCACCGCCCCATTGTCCTGCAGAGTAGGTCACAATCGCACTGGGTTTATAAGAAAATAGCGAGCTGCCAAAATGGTTAAGCAAGTGTGCAAGTGCTGGACTCATAGAGTGATTGTACTCGGGTGAAACCATCACATAGCCATCAGCTTGCTCAATCTTCGCTGCCAGTTGCTTTAGGTCTTCTGGCACTTTACTTCGGCTGTAAGCAAATTCAGGTTTAAAAACCGCATCGAAACTCAAAGTAAGAGGGTCGATGATTTCCACATCAACCTCGGGATAAAAGCGCATTAGCAGAGACTGACACGCGTCACTGACTCTTGCGCCCAGTCGTGCCGGGCGAGGTGGGGTACTTTCTCTTACAGAGCCAAGAAAAATCAATAATTTCATTATCTAGTAGTTTCCGAATTTGTCTGAGGCTGTGCGTTTTAGCTTAAAGGGTCTGGATTTTGTTGCAATGAGAAGTCACAAAAAAGGGGCGTTTGCCCCTTTCTGATTCGGATGATTACTAGTGACTTTTCACCAGTTTGTCTGTGACAAATGCTCGATTGCGAACCACAAACCATAATAGACCACCCACAATGCCGATTGAGAGCTGAATCATACCTAAATTGGCGATGAGTGCGTCGGGACGCATGGAAACCAGCAACATGCCAGCAGAGCCACAAATCATGGCAAAAAATTGAATCAATGCCACAGCAGAGCCGGTGTCTTTGTCTTGCTGATCAAGCATCAAGTTGGTACCAGGCACTCGCATCATAATCACCATTAGCGTCGCTGGAGCGGCTATCAATGCGAAGACCCAAGGTGCGGTTGAACCAATGGTGAGCGTTAACACCCCTATCATTGCTAAAATGCAAAAGCACAAAGTAATCACTTTTTGCACTGAAATATGACGAGATAACTTCATGTAAATAGCAGGGCCTAAAGAGGCGCACATGGCATTGAAAGCAAAGTAATAACTGAACTCTTGCTCAGTTAGGCCAAAACCGTTGATGTAAATGTACGAACCTGCCGCTAAGAAGGCCATAAGCGCCATGGGTGCAATAGAGAAAATACACAGCAGCATCACGAATCTTGGATTCGTCATTACCACGCCAAGTCGAGTCCAAGAGCGAGCCAAAGAGCCGGTATACTGACTTTGCAGTGTTTCGCGGTAACACAGGGCTAAGATGGAGGCAAACGCGCCAAATACTGCCAAGGTCACGAACATCATTCTCCATGAAGCGACTTTGAGAAGAAACGCACCGAGTACGGGAGCAACCATTGGCGCAATAATCACAAGCGACATGATAGTGGCCATAATTTTCTCGCGCTCACGTCCTTCGAACATATCTTTGACGATGGCGGTAGAGACGACAGTAATGGCACTGCCAGCAAACGCTTGTAGCACTCTTGAGCCAATAAGGTGCTCAATGCTTCCAGCCAACGCACAGGCGATACTGGCAAGCATGTAAGCTCCAATGCCTATCAATAAAATTGGTTTGCGGCCAAATTTTTCACTCAGCGGCTCCCAGAATAAAAGACCAATCGCGTAGGTAATGAAATAGCTACTTAACGTGAGGTTGACCATTGATTCTGTGGTGCTAAATATATCGACCATAGTAGGCAAAGCTGGCAGATAAAGGTCAATCGTCAATGGTGGAAATGCACTAATAATAACGAGAAAAAATAGAGTGCCTTTTTGCCCAAGGATGGGTTGTGTTGATGTCAAATGATTCTCCTGTGGGTAAAATTAGTAACTTAAGTTGTCATTAACGCGCTCTAATAGCTGCTAGGTTTTATGCATCTAATATATTGATTAGCAAGAATTTATTGACGTATTTTTATGTAATGTTGCACTTTGCTTGTTCATAAATTAGTCACAAAACTATCCTGAATTCGTCAAAAACCCACGCTCTAATATTCAATCAATAACTACTATTGATTGGAATAAAACTTATGGCTATGACCATGCCTGAACTGACAGTTGTCTCGGATGCGGAAGTAGTAGCATCGCCACAGCTGGGTAGAAAAGTTCTTGAAACTCGTACTCTGACTAAGTCGTATCAGCAAGGAAAAGTGGTTCTCGATGGAATCAGTTTTGAACTTCACGCCGGTGAGTTTGTTGCTGTGGTAGGTCGCTCTGGGGCAGGGAAGTCCACATTGTTGCATACGCTCAATGGCACCATCCCCGCGACCAGTGGTGAAATCCTTAATGTGCATAAAGACCTATCAACAGACAACGTATTGTCGATGTCGCGAAAAGAACTTCGCGAATGGCGTACCCACTGCGGCATGATTTTCCAAGACTTTTGTCTGGTGCCTCGTTTGGACGTGATTTCTAATGTACTGCTTGGACGTTTGAGTCATACCTCAACGCTCAAATCTTTGCTCAAAATCTTTAGCGACCAAGATAAAGCCCACGCTATCCAACTGCTCAAATGGCTCAACATGTTGCCGTATGCACTGCAACGCGCAGAAAACCTCTCTGGTGGACAGCAACAACGTGTGGCGATTTGTCGTGCGATGATGCAAAAACCAAAGATCCTACTTGCCGATGAGCCTGTGGCTTCGTTGGACCCCAAAAATACCGTTCGCATTATGGAAGCGCTGCAAAAAGTCAGCCGAGATGGCGTGGCGGTAATGGTAAATCTTCACTCAATTGAACTGGTTCAGGAGTATTGCTCCCGAGTAATTGGTCTTGCTAAAGGCAAGGTCATTTATGACGGACACCCTTCTGGCCTCAATGACGATGTTTTACATCGCCTTTATGGCGATGAGATCGACCAAATCAACTGATCCAATCGGAAAACTGGACACAATAATTTTTAAGGACAAGTGATGAAAAAGCTTCTATCTATTGGTATCGCTGTGGCTTCTGCTATGACTTTTAACGCGAATGCAGCTGCACCAAGTGAAATTAATCTAGGCATTTTAGGTGGCCAAAATGCAGCTGACCAAATTGGTGATAATCAATGTGTCGCTGATTTTCTCAATGCCGAGCTGGGTGTGAAAACCAATATCCGCAACTCAAGTGATTACAATGCGGTGATTCAAGGCTTGTTAGGTGAAAAGATTGATCTGGTTATCAATATGTCACCTAAGTCGTATGCAGAAGTGTACCTTAATGATCCGAACGCGGTGGACTTGGTTGGTATCACGGTGGATAACACCGACAACTCTCGCGGTTATCATTCCGTTATTTTGGTGAAAGAAGATAGCCCATACCAATCCATTGAAGACTTAAAGGGTAAAGTGTTTTCTTTCGCTGATCCAAACTCGACCTCAGGCTTTCTTATTCCAAATAACCAGCTTGAAAACGCATTGGGCGGAAACATGGATAACCAATTTGATGGCTTCTTCAAATCAGTCAATTTTTCCGGTGGACATGAGCAAGACATCGTTGGCGTTCTTAACGGTCAATTTGATGCAGCCGTGACTTGGTCTTCGATGGTGGGCGATGCTGATAAAGGCTATAGCGCTGGAGCGTTGCTCCGTTATATGGATCACGATGCTGACCTCATGAAAAAAATCCGCATCATTTGGGAATCGCCTCTTATTGCTAATGGCCCAACGATTGTTAGTAATCGCCTAGACCTTGCTTTCAAAGATAAGCTTGTTGCTGCTGTGAAGAAGCTGGACCGTGAAGACAACGCTTGCTTTAGCAAAGCGGCGGGTGGGTCACTTCATCTAGAAGACACCAGTGTTGCTGAATACCAGTCAATTATCGACTTAGTTAAAGCGACCAAATTCGCTCAGCGTTAATCCCCCTTAAATTAAACGCTGGCAGGTTGCTGCCAGCTTCTTACTTCTACGGTCAATTTCATGCAGTTTGAACAATATTACCAACAGGTTCGTCGTAAGCAGAAGATGGATGCATTTATGTGGTCATCGATGTTTATGCTGCTTTATTTGCTTTCTGGGCACTATGCAGAGTTTAGCCTTTCAACCATTTTACATAACGCGCCTGCACTTTTTGATTATATCTTCGACACACTTCCTCAGTTGTCATGGGATGTCTTATTCGCCAGTCGTGATGAGAGTGGTCGTGCGGTGCCGGGCTCGCTTATTTACTGGGGCTATCGTTTACCTATTCAAATCCCTCTGTTGTGGGAAACCATTAATGTTGCGATTGCCGCGACTTTAGTGTCATCAGTCATTGCGATCATCCTGGCATTCTTAGCCGCTAGTAATGGTTATGCGCCTGCACCTGTTAGAGTGGCTGTACGATCCTTTGTTGCTTTCTTGCGCACTATGCCTGAGCTGGCGTGGGCGGTGATGTTTGTGATGGCTTATGGTGTCGGAACCTTTCCTGGTTTCGTGGCGTTAACGCTGCATACCATTGGCAGTCTGACCAAGCTGTTTTATGAATCCATCGAAACTATTTCAGATAAACCTGTGCGAGGTTTAACAGCGTGTGGCTCAACACCAGTGCAGAGACTTCGTTTTGCATTCTGGCCGCAAATTAAGCCGACAGTGCTGTCGTATATGTTCTTACGATTTGAAATTAACTTTCGCTCGTCGACCATTCTAGGTCTAGTAGGAGCGGGTGGTATTGGTCAAGAACTGATGACTAACATCAGCTTGGGTCGACATGATCAGGTCAGTATTACGCTGTTGCTGATCATCATTGTCGTCGCACTAATAGATATGGCGTCGGGCGTGCTGCGCAAAAAAGTCATTAGTGGAGATGTAAAATGACAGAGCTAACCTTAGAGCAAATCAAGCAAGAAAATAAAGCGATTTTCTCGCAGCAAAAACGCTATCTGACCGTCGTTGCAGTGCTCGCGAGCAGCGTTGTGGTGTATTACTTCCTATTCTTTGCTTTCTTTGGTGTGTCTTCAAAGCAGTTTGAAATGGGCAATAGCAAAATCATGAGTTATTTCCTACATATGTTTGTATGGCGAGATTTCTGGGATTGGCCGTTTGCCTATTACTTTAAGCAGATAGCGATTACTCTGGCGATTGTTTTCGGCGGCACGTTAACGGCATCCCTTGTGGCATTGCCTTTATCTTTTATGGCCGCTCGCAACGTGATGTCCGGACCGTTTCGTATTATCGCAACTTTTATGCGTCGTGTGTTTGATGTTTTGCGCGGAATTGATATGGCGATTTGGGGCATGATCTTTGTTCGTGCAGTGGGCTTAGGGCCACTTGCGGGGGTAATGGCGGTGTTTGTTCAAGATTTGGGACTATTCGGCAAACTGTATGCCGAGAGTCACGAAGCGGCAGATAAAAAGCCATCACGTGGCCTAACCGCATTGGGGGCAAACAATTTACAGAAACATCGTTTTGCTATCTTTACTCAGTCGTTTCCGACCTTCCTTGCATTGACCTTGTATCAATTAGAGTCGAATACTCGCTCTGCTGCGGTACTAGGTTTTGTCGGCGCGGGTGGTATCGGCCTGGTTTATGCGGAAAACATGCGCTTGTGGAACTGGGATGTGGTGACGTTTATTACGCTCGCTCTTGTCGCCATCATCATGGGACTGGATAAGGTTTCGAGTGTTCTGAGACAGAAATACATTGTGGGCGAGAATGTCCCCTTGTATGAAAAGCGTTAGTCAACTTCGGGTTAGCCCTAAAGCGGGCTAACCCTAGGTGCTTGTTCATGCGTGTTAAAGGGTTAGTCTTCACGTACCAATGCGGCATGACTGCAACGCATCCCTCCGCCAGTGGCGTGATTGGTCTCGGTCATATCGGTATAGAGGACTTCGATTCCTTTGGCTTCAAGTTTGTCACCAATATGTTTGAACTCTGTCGACATGGCATAAACCCCTTCTCCTAACGGAAGACCATTGCAGGCGTCAATTCGAGCTTCTTCCAATGTGCAATTGACAATATCCCAGTCTTTAATCAGATCTGGCAAGCCGTGGGGGAAGGCATCTAGACAGACTAGTGCTAAGCCTTCTCGAGGTAAGGACAAGCAACAGTCAAGGTGCATGACCTCTGGGCTATATTCGACAAAGTGAACGGTCCAACCTTGTGAATGCAGGAGATCTGCCGCCCATTGTAACCCTTTGATGTTGGAGTCAATACCGTTGTAGCCCAGCAACACGTTATTATTGCCCATAACGAATATGTCACCACCGGTTAAAAATGGACCTTGCCCGCCCTCCGAACACCCCACATCTGTTTCTGGCATTGGTATATTGACCCATTTAGCATCAGTCCCTGCGACACGTTCATTAAGAATGTGGCGATATGTAAACACATCTTTATGGCGCATTGGGAAGCGATTAGCACCTTCGATGACAATGTTACCAACTACTGAGAGTGGATCTTTCACAAACAATGAACCTATACCGGATTCTTTGTAAAGTAGTTCTTGTTCGGTTAGTAATCTTGGACGATGTACTTTAATACCTCTAGCCTCAAGCAGTTTGACCCAATCTTCGACTTCTTGATTAATTTTCTTAAAGCGAACTGGATCGGCGTCAGCAAAGGACTGACCGCTATTAACCATAATTTTGTCTCGATCTTCTTTATTAAAGATGCCCATGCGACTGGCTAAGGTCTTGCCGATAACCGGGTAGGCGAGTTGGTCGGCGCGTCCAATGATTACCTCTTTCAGAGTTCCCCATTCGGATCCGACCCAAATATCAGATTTTCTAGTTTTACTTAACATGTTTTGCATTTATCCACCTCGCATAGTTGTTGTAAGGTGAGTATGCCATTGTCTCGTCTCTGTCCATAATCAGATACCGATGGGAGAAAGCAACAGTTTAAAAAATTTTAAAAACAATGATATATGATTTTCTCCGCTATTAATTTTATCTTGAGCGTTCGTTCAAAATGATTTGGAACGAGCGTTCAGTTAAAGCAATTGAAGTATTTCGTGAACTCATGTGTACGGAACGATCATAAAGAACTCCTAATCGCTGATAAGAGTCACTAAACTTTTTTCGAGTACAGAGCATCCGATGAGAAAGTTTTAATAAGCTTAGGAGCGTTTCTAGGGGCCTTAAATTGGCGATTTATAGGTGTGGTAATGTACTGTATTTTAAAGGTTTATTTTTCTAGGAACTGTGCGTTATGAGTGTTAGTCTCGCAGCATAATGAGGAGCAACACTATGAATCTGAAAGATAAAGTATTGATCTGCTCCAGCCAGACTGGACACTTCATTAAGCGACATTTTGATTTTCAAAGTTAACTGGGCTTAGATACCCAAGAGCACTGTGCCTTCTTGTCCGATTATAATCAACCTCTATGTATTCAAAGAGCGTTTGGCGCATCTCGTCTCGCGTCATGATCGGCTCGTACTGGATCGCTTCAACTTTCATTGAATGGAAGAAGCTCTCAACGTAAGCATTGACGCTCCTATGTCAAGACAGACTCGCTAGATCTTTCAGTATTAGCGGGAATAGCTCTCAGCAATTTCCCTTCCTACTCATACTTTGCTTTAGATTATAAGCAGTTATAATGTCACGATAATCTTTTGAGCAGTACTGGCTGCCTCTGTCACTATGAACGATAACCT